>NZ_LMRH01000002.1:0-1343706 GCF_001425965.1 Sanguibacter sp. Leaf3
AGCCCCTCTGCGCCGATGGTACTGCACGGGAGACTGTGTGGGAGAGTAGGTCGCCGCCGGACAACCATTCAACAAGAGCCCACCCCTTTACGGGGGTGGGCTCTTGTCGTACCCGGACACTTTGACGTCGCACGTCGCACGTCGCACGTCGCACGTCGCTCGGCGCTGGTCTGCAGTCGTCGTGCTGCAGATCCGTCGTTCTTCGTCACGCGAACGGGTCCCGACGGCCCTGCCGGAGCGCCTGGCTGCTGGCCTAGACTGGACCTATGTCCACACTCTCCCGTGACGAGGTCGCGCGCGTCGCAGCGCTCGCGCGTATCGACCTCACCCCCGAAGAACTCGACCGCCTCGCAGGCGAGCTCGTCGTGATCGTCGACGCGATCGCCGAGGTCAGTGCCGTCGCGACCCCCGACGTCCCCGCGACCAGCCACCCGCTGCCGCTCTCCAACGTCTTCCGTGACGACGTCCCCGTCGCCCCGCTCGACGTCGACGAGATCATGGCCAGCGCTCCTGCGAGCGAAGACGGACGATTCCTCGTCCCGCAGATCCTCGGGGAGGACTCATGAGCGACCTGACACGTCAGAGCGCCGCGCAGCTCGCGGCCCACCTCGCCGCCGGGGAGGTCTCGAGCGTCGAGGTCACCCAGGCGCACCTCGACAGGATCGCCGCCGTCGACACCGACGTGCACGCCTTCCTCCACGTCAGCACCGAGTCGGCCCTAGCCACGGCACGTGACGTCGACACCCGTCGCGCCGCGGGGGAGGACCTGCACCCCCTCGCCGGTGTGCCGATCGCCGTCAAGGACGTCGTGGTCACCAAGGGGCTGCCGACGACGGCCGGTTCCAAGATCCTCGAGGGCTGGATCCCGCCCTACGATGCGACGCTCGTGGAGAAGATCAAGGCAGCCGGGCTGCCCATCCTCGGCAAGACCAACATGGACGAGTTCGCCATGGGGTCCAGCACCGAGCACTCCGCCTACGGCAACACCCGTAACCCCTGGGACCTCGACCGCATCCCCGGTGGCTCCGGCGGTGGCTCGGCAGCTGCCGTCGCTGCCTTCGAGGCCCCTCTCGCGATCGGTACCGACACCGGCGGCTCGATCCGCCAGCCCGGCGCCGTGACCGGGACCGTCGGCGTGAAGCCCACCTACGGTGGCGTCTCCCGCTACGGCCTCATCGCCATGGCCTCGTCGCTCGACCAGGCTGGCCCCGTCACCCGCACGGTCCTCGACTCGGCGCTGCTCCACGAGCTCATCGGTGGGCACGACCCCCGCGACTCGACCTCGCTCGACGAGCCCGTCCCGACCCTCGTCGACGCTGCTCGTCAGGGTGCGCTCGGCGACCTCACCGGCGTGCGCGTCGGAGTTGTCAAAGAGCTCAGCGGTGAGGGTTACCAGGCCGGTGTCTCAGCCCGGTTCGAGGAGTCCCTCGAGCTGCTGAAGTCCGCAGGTGCCGAGGTCGTCGAGGTCTCCTGCCCGCACTTCGTCAACGCGCTCGCCGCGTACTACCTCATCATGCCGGCCGAGGCGTCGAGCAACCTCGCCAAGTTCGACGGCATGCGCTTCGGCCTGCGGGTCGAGCCCACCGAGGGACCGGTCACCGCGGAGCGCGTCATGTCCGCCACCCGTGGAGCGGGCTTCGGCGACGAGGTCAAGCGACGCGTGATCCTCGGGACCTACGCGCTGTCCGCAGGCTACTACGACGCCTACTACGGCTCGGCTCAGAAGGTCCGCACGCTCATCCAGCGGGACTTCGCCGCAGCCTTCGAGAAGGCGGACGTGCTCGTCTCCCCGACGGCCCCGACCACGGCCTTCAAGTTCGGCGAGAAGCTCGACGACCCTCTCGCGATGTACCTCAACGACGTCGCGACCATCCCGGCGAACCTCGCCGGCGTCCCGGGGCTCTCGCTCCCGAACGGTCTGTCGGACGACGGCCTGCCCGTCGGCTTCCAGATCCTCGCCCCGGCCCGAGCCGACGAGCGCCTGTACCGCGTCGGTGCGGCGCTCGAGTCCGCCCTCGAGAACGTCTGGGGCGGTCCGATCCTCGACCAGGCACCTGAACTGGAGATCCGCTGATGAGCCACTCTGCCCACGTCGACCTGGTCGACTACGACGAGGCCGTCGCGCGCTTCGACCCGGTGATCGGCATCGAGGTCCACGTCGAGCTCGGCACGAAGACCAAGATGTTCTGCGCCGCCGAGGTCGAGTTCGGCGGCGCGCCGAACACCCAGACGACCCCCGTGTCGCTCGGTCTGCCCGGAGCGCTCCCTGTCGTCAACGGCAAGGCCGTGGAGTCCGCGATCAAGATCGGCCTCGCGCTGAACTGCTCGATCGCGGAGTCCTGCCGCTTCGCCCGGAAGAACTACTTCTACCCGGACGTGCCGAAGAACTTCCAGACCTCGCAGTACGACGAGCCCATCGCCTTTGACGGGTACCTCGACGTCGAGCTCGACGACGGGTCGATCTTCCGCGTGGAGATCGAGCGTGCGCACATGGAAGAAGACGCGGGCAAGAACACCCACGTCGGTGGCAGCACTGGCCGCATCCACGGAGCCGACCACTCGCTCGTCGACTACAACCGTGCCGGCATCCCCCTCGTGGAGATCGTCACGCGTCCGATCGAGGGCGCCGGAGACCGCGCCCCCGAGGTCGCCCGTGCGTACGTCCAGACGCTGCGCGACATCTTCCGGGCCCTCGACGTGTCCGAGGCTCGCATGGAGCGTGGGAACGTCCGCGCTGACGTGAACCTGTCGCTCCGCGCCACGCCCGAGTCACCTCTCGGCACCCGCACCGAGACCAAGAACGTCAACTCGTTCCGGTCGATCGAGCGCGCGGTCCGCTACGAGGTCTCCCGTCAGGCCGCCGTCCTCGACGCCGGCAAGACGGTGACGCAGGAGACGCGTCACTGGCACGAGGACACCTCGACCACGACGGCCGGGCGCGTCAAGTCCGACGCCGAGGACTACAGGTACTTCCCCGAGCCCGACCTGGTCCCTGTCGAGCCGAGCCGGGAGTGGGTCGAAGAGATCCGCGCGACGCTCCCCGAGATGCCGGCGGACCGTCGTCGTCGCCTCCAGGGCGACTGGGGCTTCTCCGACCCGGAGATGCGCGACGTCGTCAACGCCGGTGCCCTCGAGCTCATCGAGACCACCATCGCTGCAGGGTCTAGCCCGGCCGCCGCCCGCAAGTGGTGGATGGGCGAGCTCGCCCGTGCCGCGAAGACCACCGAGGTCGAGCTCGCGGACCTGCCCGTCACCCCGGAGCAGATCGGTCAGCTCCAGTCGCTCGTCGACTCGGGTCGCATCAACGACAAGATGGCCCGTCAGGTCCTCGAAGGCGTCCTCGCCGGCGAAGGCTCCCCGGAAGAGGTCGTCGTGGCCCGCGGTCTGGAGATCGTCTCCGACGACGGCCCGCTGCTCGAGGCGATCGACATGGTCCTGGCCGCACAGCCTGACATCGTCGAGAAGATCCGCTCCGGCAACCTCGGCCCGATCGGTGCTGTCATCGGCGCCGTCATGAAGGCCACCCGTGGCCAGGCTGACGCCGGGCGCGTCCGCGAGCTGGTCGTCGAGCGCATCGGCTGACACGTCACCGCCGGGAGACCGGCACGGCATCTCGAGGATCACGTGCGGGGCGGGTACGGCGGACGTCCGTCGTACCCGCCCCGCACGCATCCAGCTACGGGGCACCGCTTCGCTCGACACCACGACAGACTCACCACACCACCGCACTGTCGCAGGACGGCATGGCGGCACCACAGCTCCACCGCTCCACCGCTCCACCGCTCCACCGCTCCACAGCTCCACCGCACTCATGCATCAGCATCGACGCTGATGCCCCGCTGCTCGGCCGAGGCCCGCAGGCGGGACCACCTGACGAGGAGAACCGATGACCCGCGGCCCCGTACTGACCGGTGAGATCGCCCGGCTGCGCCCGATCGAGGCGACCGACGCCGACCGCATGTGGGAGTCCCTCCAGGACCCCGAGGCGATGAGGCTGACGGGGACGACGGCCGACTTCGACCGGGAGCAGATCGACGAGTGGGCCAGGACGGTCAGCGACCGCCCAGGGCGCTACGACTGGGCTGTCACCCCCGCGATGACACGTGGCGGCGAGCTGGTGAGCGACGAGATGATCGGTGAGATCGTCCTCAACGACATCGACGAGGACGTCCGCTGCGCCAACCTGCGACTGGCTCAGCTCCCGGCCTACCGTGGCCGTGGTTACGGGCGCGACGCGATCGACCAGGTGCTGCGCTACGCCTTCGACGGTGACGGGGCGGGGGACGACGGACCGCGTCTGCACAGGGTCCAGCTCGACGTGCTCGCGATCAACCCCCGTGCCCGTGCTCTCTACGAGTCTCTCGGTTTCGTCCTCGAGGGCAGGCAGCGGGACGCCGCCCTCGACGGCGACTCGTACTGCGACGTCTTCCTCATGGCAGTCCTCGAGGACGACTACAGGTCGCGCGACGCCTGACCCGCTCAGGCGTCCTTGAAGCGCGCGTAGGCGTCGAGCGACTCCTTGCGCTCTCGGGAGTGGTCGACCAGCTGGTCAGGGTAGTCCTCGGGCGGGTCGGGGAGCTTCCACGGCTCGTGCACGGCCTTGCCGGGCACGGCGCGCAGCTCGGGGACCCAGCGGCGGACGTAGTCGCCGTCGGGGTCGAACTTCAGTCCCTGCGTCACAGGGTTGAAGATCCGGAAGTACGGCGACGCGTCGAGACCGGTCCCCGCGACCCACTGCCAGTTCAGCTGGTTCTGCGAGCGGTCGGCGTCGAGCAGGTGCTGCATGAAGTGCCGTGCTCCGCGCTGCCACGGGATGTGCAGGTCCTTGACCAGGAACGACCCGACGATCATCCGTACCCGGCCGTGCATCCACCCCTCGGCGAGGAGCTGCCGCATGCCGGCGTCGACCATCGGATAGCCGGTCCGGCCCTCCGTCCACGCCTGGAACCACCTGTCGGCCTGTGACCGCGGGGCCCAGGCGTCGTCGGGCATGACCTCGCGGATCGAGAGTGTCGCGGCCTCGGGGGAGTGGAAGAGGACGTCCGCGTGGAACTCGCGCCACGCGAGCTCGGACCTGAAGCTCGCGGCACCGTCGCCCCTCACCTGCTTGAGGTCGGCGAGCAGGGTGCGGGGGTGGATCTCGCCCCACTTGAGCGGGACGGAGAGCCGGGAGGTGAGGTCGAGGTCAGGGCGGTCGCGGTCGGAGTCGTAGCCGTCGACGTCCTCGAGGAACTCGTGCCACCGCTCGAGCGCTGCTGCCTCGCCCGCCGGGCGCAGCGGCTCGCCGTCGGCCTCGGGCAACGGCTCGGAGGCCAGGTCTACCCAGTCGACAGGACCGAGGTCTGCTGCGGGGCCGCGCCAGCCGTGGTCGAGCCACGCTGTGCGGAAGGGGGTGAACACCCTGTAGGGCGTGCCGGTGCGTGTCAGCACGCGTCCTGGGGACACCGCGTAGGCCGAGCCTTTGCGCTGCAGCCGGACACCCGCCTCTGCCAGGTCTGACTCCACCTTCTCGTCGCGTGCCCGGCCGTAGGGCTCGAAGGACTCCGCGACGTGCACGGTCTGGGCGCCGACCTCGTGCGCCACGCTCGGCAGCACGTCGACCGGGTCCCCACGCCGTACGACGAGCCGTCCGCCCATGCTCTCGTCGAGGGCGCGCAGGCTGGCGAGCAGGTAGTCGCGGCGCGGCGACCCGGAGGGACCCCACAGCCCGTCGTCGAGGACGAACAGTCCGACCACCTGGGAGTCGTCGGCCTGTGCCTCCTCCCAGGCGCTGTTGAGCGCGGGGTTGTCGGCCAGCCGGAGGTCGCGTCGGAACCAGTGGATCGTGGTCATCGGGCCACCCTAGTGCGGCGTCGGTCGCTCGGCAGGACGGGAGCAGCGCCGGTGCCACGGGACGCCCGAAGGGCCCCGTCGCTGTAGCGACGGGGCCCTTCGAGGTGCCCTGCAGGACTGGGTGCAGCCCGCGGGAGATGTGGTCAGCGGAGCCATCCGTTGTTCTTGACGATCGGGAGGTTGGCCCACCACTTGCCGAGGCCCCAGGTGTCACCGGCCAGTGTGTAGGCGACGACGACCAGGACGAGCGCGTAGATGATGTGGTAGTCCATGAACGGGTTGGTGCCGGCCTCCATGGGCCACTCGGCGACCCACATGAGGAACATGATGAGCGAGCCGGCGACAGCTGCGACGCGGACGCCCATGCCTGCCATCACTGCGACGCCGACGGCGAGCATGCCGAGCATGAAGAGGACGTCGGTCGCGGGGCTGGCGATGCTGGCGAAGAAGTCCTTGAACGGTCCGACGACGGCCGGGCTGTTGAGGAAGCCCTGGCTCGGCTCTCCGCCGTTGATCCAGGCGCGGTCGCTCGGGGTCGAGTAGCCGAGACCGAAGGTCTTGTCGAGGAAGGCCCAGAGGAAGATGAACCCCGTCGACAGCCGGGCGAGGGCCAGTGCGCGTCGCGCCCCGGGCCGGACCACGATGTCGTCCCCCGTGACGACTGCGCTGTGCCCCTGTGTTCGAGTGCTCGTTGTTGCGGTCATTGCTCTCATCCCCTCAGATGAACTGTGAAGCTGTGGTGTGTTCGTAGTTCAATCTTTGACCGCCTGGGGACCGGATCTGTGGGCCGTAGGTCCCCGATATCGGGGGACGTAGGTCCCGTCCGAAGGGTGACCCTCTGACGTGCGCACGGACGGGCGGTCCTACACTCGGGAGCATGACCGAAACGCCACACACCGCCCCCGAGACCGCCGCCGCGGACAGGTCCGCCGCACCAGGTGTCGACATCAAGCCCCGCTCGCGCAAGGTGACCGACGGGATCGAGGCCACCGCGTCGCGCGGCATGCTCCGCGCCGTCGGCATGGGAGACGACGACTGGGTCAAACCGCAGATCGGCGTCGCCAGCTCGTGGAACGAGATCACGCCCTGCAACCTCTCGCTCGACCGCCTCGCGAAGGCCGTCAAGGGCGGCGTGCACGCCGGTGGTGGCTACCCGCTCGAGTTCGGCACCATCTCCGTCTCGGACGGCATCTCGATGGGCCACGAGGGCATGCACTTCTCTCTGGTCTCGCGCGACATCATCGCGGACTCGGTCGAGACCGTCATGCAGGCCGAGCGCCTCGACGGCTCGGTCCTCCTCGCGGGCTGCGACAAGTCGCTCCCCGGCATGCTCATGGCGGCTGCTCGTCTCGACCTCTCCTCGGTGTTCCTCTACGCCGGCACGATCATGCCGGGCTGGGTCAAGCTCGAGGACGGGACCGAGAAGGACGTCACGCTCATCGACGCCTTCGAGGCTGTCGGTGCCTGCGCCAAGGGGCTCATGAGCAAGGGCGACCTCGACCGCATCGAGCGCGCGATCTGCCCGGGCGAGGGTGCCTGCGGCGGCATGTACACGGCGAACACGATGGCGTCGGTGGCCGAGGCCATGGGCATGTCGCTCCCCGGCTCTGCTGCGCCGCCCTCGGCGGACCGCCGCCGCGACGCCTTCGCCCACAAGTCGGGCGAGGCCGTCGTCGAGCTGCTCCGCAAGGGCATCACCGCGCGTCAGATCATGACGAAGGAGGCCTTCGAGAACGCCATCGCCGTCGTCATGGCCTTCGGCGGCTCGACGAACGCTGTCCTGCACCTGCTGGCGATCGCGCACGAGGCGGAGGTCGAGCTCACGCTCGACGACTTCAGCCGCGTCGCCGCGAAGGTCCCGCACCTCGGAGACCTCAAGCCCTTCGGCCGCTACGTCATGGCCGACGTCGACCGCATCGGCGGTGTCCCCGTCGTCATGAAGGCGCTGCTCGACGCCGGTCTGCTGCACGGCGACTGCCTCACGGTGACCGGCAAGACCGTCGCGGAGAACCTCGCGGACATCGCGCCGCCCGACCCCGACGGCAAGATCCTCCGGGCGCTCAGCAACCCGATCCACAAGACCGGTGGCATCACGATCCTGCACGGTTCGCTCGCCCCTGAGGGTGCGGTCGTGAAGTCCGCTGGCTTCGACTCCGACGTGTTCGAGGGCACCGCCCGCGTCTTCGAGCGCGAGCGTGCGGCGATGGACGCCCTCGAGGACGGGACCATCAAGGCCGGCGACGTCGTCGTCATCCGCTACGAGGGCCCCAAGGGTGGACCGGGCATGCGCGAGATGCTCGCCATCACCGGTGCGATCAAGGGAGCCGGCCTCGGCAAGGACGTCCTGCTGCTCACGGACGGCCGCTTCTCGGGTGGCACGACGGGTCTGTGCGTCGGCCACGTCGCGCCCGAGGCCGTCGACGGCGGACCGATCGCCTACGTGCAGGACGGTGACAGGATCCGTCTGGACGTCGCCAACGCGACGCTCGACGTGCTCGTCGACCCCGAGGTCCTCGAGGCCCGCAAGGAAGGCTGGGAGCCGCTCGCCCCGACCTTCACGCGGGGAGTCCTCGCCAAGTACGCCAAGCTCGTGCACTCCGCCTCGCAGGGTGCCGTCCTGTACTGACGGACGCGAGGGGCACCACAGAGGTGCTGCTGCGAGACGCCGAGAGGGCGGGGCCGGTCCAACAGGACCGGTCCCGCCCTCTCGGCGTGTGCGACCTGTCGTGGTGCTTGCGAGCCAGCGCAGGCGTCGGCGTGAGCTCAGGCTCTCGTCGGAGGAGACTCAGCTGACCTGAGGCTCAGCTGGCTGCAGGCTCAGCCCGCAGGCTCGAGCGCGACCTCGAAGGTCGCGGCCTCGAGCGAGCCGCGGCCCTCGACAGTCATCGACTCGGGACGCGCCGCGACGAGCGTCGCGCCGTCGACCGACCCGCGCTCGACCGGGAAGGCGAGCCACCCGCGCAGCGTGCTTCCCGAGCCGACCTCGAGGAGAGGCCACAGCGACTCGTCCTCGAGGGCACGGTTCACGGAGGTCAGCGCGGCCACGGAGTCTCCCGACGACGTCCGGAGCGTGAAGTCGCTCGGGCGCACGGAGAAGCCACGGTCCGGTCCGACCGCGACCGTCACGTCGACGGCGAGGATCACCGGGTCGTCGAGGGGCACCTCGAGCGTCGTCCCCGCCGGGAGGGCCAGGTCCGGCACGTACCCGTGGACCGTGGTCGTCTGCGAGGTGTCGGGGTCGGTGACCGACGCGGACACCGTCACGTGCTCGAGAGTCTCGGGGTCGTCGCCGCACGCGCCGAGCGTCAGCAGGAGAGCAAGAGCTGCTGCGGTGCCGAGGGAGCGCCGGGTGCGGGGCTGGACGGCCACGGGGCGGTGCTCCTCTCGTGCGCCCGGCGGGTCCCGGGAGTCTCGTGCTGGTGGCTGAAGGCGTTGTGGTGTCCCACTCTAGGTGCGACAGTGGCTGTCATGGCTGATCTGACGACCGGTGAGATCGAGGACGCGCTCGCCGGGACACCCTGGCGCGTCGTCCTCGGACGGCTCCACGCACACTTCCGCACTCCCGACTTCGTCTCGGCCCTCGCCTTCGTGCAGCGCGTCGCGGAGGAGGCGGAGCTGGCCGGGCACCATCCCGACGTCGAGCTGCAGCACGGCTACGTCGCGCTCTCTCTGGTCAGCCACGACGTGGCGCGGCTGACCGACCGTGACGTCCTGCTGGCGCGGCGTGTGGCCCAGGTCGCCGACGAGCTCGGGGTCGAGCAGGCGCCGGGGGCACCGCAGGCTGTCGAGATCGCCGTCGACACGACCGACGACTCCCGCATCCGTCCCTTCTGGGCCGCGGTCCTCGGGTACGACGCGGCACCGGACGACGAGGACGCGCTCGCCGACCCGCACGGGCTGGGCCCGCAGGTCTGGTTCCAGGAGGCTGACGCAGCGCGCCCGGGACGGGGGAGGCTCCACGTAGACGTCTCCGTCGCGGTCGACGAGGGACCTGGCCGGGTCGAGGCCGCTCTGGCTGCTGGCGGCACCCTCGTCACGGACGAGCACGCACCGAGCTGGTGGGTGCTCGCCGACGCTGACGGCAACGAGGTCTGCGTGTCGACTGCGGCCGGGCGGGACTGAGGAGCGGGCTCTCGGGCGTCTGGACCGGGGCGCTCCGACGGGCGTCGGCCGGTCTGGGAAGACGTGCGCAGCCCTGCGGGACCAGGCGGGCGAGCGGCGTGAGGTCGAGCGCTGAGGCCTACGGAGATGAACACTCACATCTCACCAGGCGAGACGGTTCGGGGGCCGCATGACATCACCGCAGGGGAGGCGTACTCTGCTTCGTATGCAGACGAACATCCTCGTAGTACTTACCGAGCGCGCCGGCTGAGGCCCAGCACTTCGGTTTCGTCAGCGCGCTCACCCCTCGAAGGCCCCTACCCGGGGACGAGGGGTTTTTTCATGTGACGACCTGCGACCAGAGGATCTTCGCCCACCCGGCAGCGGACCTCAGGTCGCACAGGCAGGACCGCGCACCAGCGTCGGTGCCTGTCAGCACGACCGGCGAGCCCGACCAGCGCTCCCAGCACTCGCCAGCACTGACCAGTAAGCACTCCCGCACACGTCGTTCAGCACCCAGGAGAACCCGATGGTCCAGGGCCCCACACCCGCACCGCCTCGCGGCGGAGCGCCGGCAGGCGCGGCACCCGCCGCGACGCCGACCGCACCGAAGCCTGCCCCCGGCGACGCCGTCCGCCGGCCGCGCACCGACGTCTCGACGGCCGAGATCACCGGCGCCGAGTCGATCGTCCGCTCGCTCGAGGCCGCGGGCGTCGAGACGGTCTTCGGCATCCCGGGCGGAGCGATCCTCCCGACCTACGACCCGCTCATGGACTCGAAGAAGATCCGGCACATCCTCGTGCGGCACGAGCAGGGTGGCGGTCACGCAGCCTCGGGCTACGCCCACGCCACGGGCCGTGTCGGGGTGACGATGGCGACCTCGGGCCCCGGTGCGACGAACCTCGTGACGCCGATCGCCGACGCCAACATGGACTCGATCCCCATGGTCGCGATCACCGGCCAGGTGGGTGCCTCGCTCATCGGGACCGACGCGTTCCAGGAGGCCGACATCGTCGGCATCACCTTCCCGGTGACCAAGCACAGCTTCCTCGTGACGGACCCCGACGACATCCCGCGGACGATCGCCGAGGCCTTCCACATCGCCTCGACCGGGCGCCCCGGCCCCGTGCTCGTCGACATCGCGAAGTCCGCCATGCAGGCGACGACAACCTTCAACTGGCCTGCCGAGCTCAACCTGCCCGGGTACCACCCGGTGACGAAGCCGCACAGCAAGCAGATCCGTGAGGCCGCCCGCCTGCTCGCCTCGGCGCGCCGGCCTGTCCTCTACGTCGGCGGCGGAGCGATCCGTTCCGGCGCTGCGGCCGAGCTGCGCAAGCTCGTCGACCTCTCCGGCGCCGCTGCAGTCACGACGCTGATGGCTCGTGGCGCGCTGCCCGACTCGCACCCGCAGAACCTCGGCATGCCGGGGATGCACGGGACTGTCCCGGCCGTCTCGGCGCTCCAGAAGGCAGACCTGGTCTTCGCCCTCGGTGCCCGCTTCGACGACCGCGTGACCGGCAAGCTCTCGAGCTTCGCCCCGCACGCGACGATCATCCACGCGGACATCGACCCGGCCGAGATCGGCAAGAACCGTGCCGCGGACGTGCCGATCGTCGGAGACCTCAAGGAGGTCATCGCCGACCTGCTGCCCGAGCTCGCCCGTGAGCAGGAGACGCACGGCAAGCCGGACCTCGAGGCCTGGTGGCGTCAGATCGACAGCTGGCGCGAGACCTACCCGCTCGGCTTCACGGAGCCCGACGACGGGCACCTCGCCCCGCAGCACGTGATCAGCCGCCTCGGTGAGATCTCGGGCCCGGACAGCATCTACGTCTCGGGCGTGGGCCAGCACCAGATGTGGGCCTCGCAGTTCATCCGCTACGAGCGGCCGAACACGTGGCTCAACTCGGGCGGTCTGGGCACCATGGGCTACTCGATCCCGGCCGCGATGGGCGCCAAGGTCGGCCAGCCCGACCGCACCGTGTGGGCGATCGACGGCGACGGCTGCTTCCAGATGACCAACCAGGAGCTCGCGACCTGCTCGATCAACGACATCCCCATCAAGGTGGCGCTGATCAACAACTCCTCGCTCGGCATGGTCCGCCAGTGGCAGACGCTGTTCTACGAGTCCAGGTACTCCAACACCGACCTGCACACCGGGCACGGCACGCGGCACATCCCGGACTTCGTCAAGCTCGCCGACGCCTACGGCTGCGTGGGCATCCGCGTGGAGCACGCGAACGAGGTCGACGCGGCCATCAAGCGCGCGGAGCAGATCAACGACCAGCCTGTCGTCATCGACTTCCACGTGTCGCGCGACGCCATGGTGTGGCCGATGGTCGCCGCCGGCGTGAGCAACGACGACATCCAGTACGCACGCGGCATCTCGCCCGCGTGGGACCGCGAAGACTGACCGGGAGCCCAGACCATGACTCGTCACACCCTCTCGGTCCTCGTCGAGAACAAGCCCGCCGTGCTCGCGCGCGTCGCCGGCCTGTTCGCACGCAGGGCCTTCAACATCCACTCTCTCGCCGTCGGACCGACGGAGCACGAAGAGCTCTCGCGGGTGACCGTCGTCGTCGACGTCGACGACCTCCCGCTGGAACAGGTGACCAAGCAGCTGAACAAGCTGGTCAACGTCATCAAGATCGTCGAGCTGGACCCGGCAGCGGCGGTACAGCGCGAGCTCATGCTCGTGAAGGTGAGAGCAGACCTCAGCACGCGCACCCACGTGCTCGAGGTCGTGCAGCTCTTCCGCGCCCACGTCGTCGACGTCGTCCCTGACGCCGTGACGATCGAGGCGACCGGTAACCCGGACAAGCTCTCGGCACTCCTCGGGGCTCTCGAGCCCTTCGGCATCCGCGAGATCGTCAAGTCGGGGACCGTCGGGATCGGGCGCGGATCGCGCTCGATCACCGACCGGGCACTCGAGCGCGTCCCGCGCTCGGCCTGACACACTTCATGCACGACCTACGACACACACGTCTAACCAAGGAGATCTACGGTGGCTGAGCTGTTCTACGACGACGACGCTGATCTGTCCATCATTGCTGGCCGCAAGGTTGCCGTCATCGGCTACGGGAGCCAGGGCCACGCCCACGCGCTCAACCTGCGCGACTCCGGCGTCGACGTCACCGTCGGCCTGCGCGAGGGCTCTGCGTCCCGCAAGAAGGCCGAGGACGAGGGCCTGCGCGTCCTGACCGTCGCGGAGGCCGTCAAGGGCGCCGACGTCGTCGTCATCCTCGCGCCGGACCAGGTCCAGCGTCACGTGTACACCGAGGAGATCGCCCCGAACCTCACCGAGGGTGCTGCCCTCGTCTTCGGGCACGGCTTCAACATCCGCTTCGGCTACATCAAGCCCGAGGCCGGCCACGACATCGTCATGGTCGCCCCCAAGGGCCCGGGGCACCTCGTGCGCCGCGAGTACCTCGACGGCCGCGGCGTGCCCGTGATCGTCGCTGTCGAGCAGGACGCGTCCGGCTCGGCGTGGGAGCTCGCGCTCTCCTACGGCAAGGCGATCGGTGGCCTGCGCGCCGCCGGCATCAAGACCACCTTCACCGAGGAGACCGAGACCGACCTCTTCGGCGAGCAGGCTGTCCTCTGCGGCGGTGCGTCGCAGCTCGTCCAGTACGGCTTCGAGGTGCTCACCGAGGCTGGCTACCAGCCCGAGGTCGCCTACTTCGAGGTGCTGCACGAGCTCAAGCTCATCGTCGACCTCATGTGGGAGGGCGGGATCGCCAAGCAGCGCTGGTCCGTCTCCGACACCGCTGAGTACGGCGACTACGTCTCCGGCCCGCGCGTCATCACCCCCGAGGTGAAGGAGAACATGAAGGCTGTCCTCGCGGACATCCAGAACGGTGCCTTCGCCGAGCGCTTCATCGCCGACCAGGACAACGGTGCCCCCGAGTTCAAGGAGCTCCGTGCCAAGGGCGAGGCGCACCCGATCGAGGCCACCGGCCGCGAGCTGCGCAAGCTCTTCGCGTGGGTCAAGCCTTCGGACACCGACTACGTCGAGGGAAGCGCCGGGCGCTGACGCAGCGCGGAGTGACGGAGGAGCTCCGGGCGGAGTCGAAGCCCGGGGCTTCCCGATGAGTAGGTATCGGGGTTCAGCAGGACGCTGATCCTCGTCTTTTCCCTGGTCGGGCCCGCCTGCGCTTTTGCAGGCGGGCCCGACCTGCTTCACTGGGGTCATGCCTCTCCACGGAACGTACGAGCCCAGCACCGACGACTTCTCGCGCGAGCAGGTCGAGCTCATCGAGCGCACGAACGGTGCTGAGGGAACCACGATGCGAGGCATGCCTGTCATCGTGCTCGTCTCGCGTGGTGCGAAGTCCGGCAAGATCCGCAAGATCCCCCTCATGCGCGTCGAGCACGACGGGCAGTACGCGGTGGTCGCCTCGCTCGGCGGCGCCCCGAAGCACCCGACCTGGTACTACAACCTGGTCGCCCACCCCCACGTCGAGCTCCGCGACGGTGCCGTGGTGCGGGACTACCTGGCGCGTGAGCTCGAGGGCGCGGAGCGCGAGACGTGGTGGGCCAGGTCCGTCGAGGCCTACCCCGACTACGCGGACTACGCGGTCAAGACGTCACGGCTGATCCCGGTGTTCGTCCTCGAGCCCGTGGACCCCGAGGTCGCGGAGCAGCACGACAGCGCTGCGGCTGCGGGTGCAAAGACCCACGCAGGGACCGCGGCTGCTGCAGGTTCCGACGCAGGCGTGGTCGCCGGCGCAGCGGACGCAGGGCTCCCGTACGAGGAGACCGAGCAGGAGCTCGAGCGGATCGAGAAGGCCACCGAGCTCGACGACGAGATCGCCGAGTTCTGGGAGAACGCGCGTGTGCAGGCCGGGCTCGGGCGCATCGCGGTCGTGGGCGGGTTGACGGTCGCCGAGAACGTCGCTCCTGTCGCCTGGTCCTTCGGCGACAACCCTGAGCAGGCTGACAGGCTCCTCGGGCTCGTCCTCGACGGCACGAAGACCGCGACGTCCTCGGCCCTGTCGGAGTACGACGGCGACGACGCGCCGCTGCCTCGCGAGGGCGACCTGTCGATCGTGGTCGACGGAGCGGGGCACCCGAAGGCGCTCATCCGGACGACCGACGTCGCCGTGGTGCCCTTCGGTGAGGTGAGCGACGACTTCGCCGCCGCCGAGGGAGAGGGCGACCGGAGCCTCGAGGCGTGGCGGACGGACCACACCGAGTTCTTCACCCGGGTGCTGGGGCTCGTCACGGTCCCCGAGGACTTCATGGTGGTCACCGAGCGTTTCGAGCTGCTCTACCCGCGCTGACGCGGCCGAGAGCCGCACCGCACCATCCCGCGTCGTCCGGACGCGCAGAGGGGCCGACGTCCGCGAGGACCTCGGCCCCTCTGTCGTGCTGCTGCTCCGCAGGCTGAGCGCGAGGGCGAGGCCGTCACCGCACGTGAGCTGCGCAGGTCCGGCTACGCGGGAGCGTCGGACGGGACGTAGGGGATGCCGAGGGCTGTGGCCGCGTCTTCGAGCTCGCTCTCGAAGTAGGGCGTGACGTCGTCGAACATGAAGGCCAGCTGTCCGGAGACCTCCATGCCGATCACGCCGTAGAGCCGGACCCAGGTGCGGGTGAACACGAAGAGCGCTGCGGGCGGGGGAGCGTGGTCTCCGGCGGCGACCAGGTCGAAGGACTCTTCGACGAAGTCGCGGATCGTGCCGCAGGTCGCTGCTGACGTGGCGGTGAGCTCGGGGACCTCGAAGGGCTGCGTCCCCCACAGGCGCAGGTAGAGGTCGAAGAACACCGCTGCGAAGCGCGCGGTGCTGCTCGTGTCGCCAGGGTTCTCCGCGCCGTGGCGGAACATGAGGGCGAACTCGTTGCGGTGCCCGACGGCCCAGGCGCGGAAGGTGCGGATCGCGGCGTGCATGGCACGTCCTCCGTCGTCACCGGCTGCGACGACCGCCGCCGAGAGGGCCTCGGTGATCTCTTCGAAGAAGTCCTCGCACATGGAGGCCACGAGGTCGTCGAGGCTCGGGAAGTACCTGTAGAGCGCAGGTGCCGTCATGCCCATGTCGCGGGCGATACCGCGCAGCGTGACCTCCTGGACGCCGTCCTGCGCGAGCTGCTGGCGGGCGACCGACTTGATCTCGAGCTCGGTCGCCATCCGCTGCATCTCGCGGCGGGTCGTCTGTGCCGTCACGCTCTCGTCCTCCTCGGGCGCACCGCGCACGGGTGCGCCGCCTTGACAGATGTAAACACCAGATGTTCTAGTGAACGCCGTTAGCAAACAGTGTTCACTGAAGTGATCGGCTGTCACATCTTACGTCAGGGAGTCCACCGTGTTCTCAGCCCTCGGGTCCTTCGTCTACAGACGCAGAGGTCTGGTCCTGCTGCTCGCGGGGCTCCTCACCGTGATCGCCGCCGTCCTGGGTCCGGCCGTCACCGAGTCCGTCAAGAGCGGTGGTTTTGCCGACCCGGGGTCGGAGAGCGCTGCCGCCGACGCCCTGCTCGAGGAGACCTTCGGACGGAGCGCGGCCGACGTCGTGGTGGTCTACGGGTCGGAGACCGTCTTGACCGAGGACCCGGTCTTCGCCCAGACCGTCGCCACAGCCCTCGGCGGGCTCCCGGACGGCGTCGCGCTGTCAGTGCTCACGCCGTGGACTGACGGCCTCCCGGCCGACGTCGCGACCAGCCTGCTCGGCAGCGACGGGCACAGTGCCCTCGCCGTGATCACGCTGTCCGGCACCACCGAGGAGGCGCGCCAGGCGCAGGTCGACGGCATCGAGGACGACCTCGCGGCGCCCGACGGCTGGACCACCGAGGTGGGCGGCTCCGTCGTCGTCATGACCGAGATGCAGCACCTCTCCGAGACCGACATCGTCCGGGCCGAGATGTTCGCGATGCCTGTGCTGGTCCTCCTGCTGCTGGTGATCTTCGGCGGCCTCGTGGCCGCGCTGCTCCCCGTGACCATCGGGGTGGTGGCCATCCTCGGAGCCCTCGGCCTCCTGCGGGTGCTGACGACCGTCACCGACGTCTCGTCCTTCGCGGTCAACGTCACGACGATCCTCGGGCTCGGTCTCGCGATCGACTACTCGCTGTTCATCGTGAGCCGCTTCCGCGAAGAGCTCGCCCGGACGGACGACGTCGAGGCGGCCATCAGCACGACGGTCTCGACAGCCGGGCGCACGGTCGTGTTCTCCGGGGTGACCGTGCTCATCGCCTTCGCAGGTCTGCTGTTCTTCCCGCAGATGTTCTTGCGGTCGATGGGTCTCGGCGGCATGGCTGTGGTGCTCCTCGACATGCTGCTCGCCGTCACGCTGCTGCCGGCCCTGCTCGCCGTCCTTGGGCGCCGGGTCGACGCGGGTCGTCTGCCGCGCAGCCTCACCGCGCGCCTGGCCGGTCTGCGAGGGAGACGGGGAGGGGAGCGTGACGGCGCCCGCGGGTGGGCGCGTGTCGCTGCGTTCGTGCTGCGCTTCCCTGGGGCTGTCGTCACGGCCTCGGTCGCTCTCCTCGTGCTCCTCGCGCTCCCGGTCCTCGGCCTGCAGGTGGCCGACGGGGACGCCCGCGAGCTGCCCACGGCCTCGGGGCCACGTCAGGCGACCGAACGGGTCGCCGAGCTGTTCCCTGGGCAGTCGGGGACTGTCGTCGAGGTGGCGGTGCGCAGCGCTGAGGGGCAGCTCGACCCGGGGGAGACCGAAGTGTTCCTCGCGGAGGTCGGAGCTCTCGACGGTGTGCTCGGCGCCGAGGTCGTCGCGCAGGCCGGCTCGGTGACGCACGTGTCTGTCGCGACCGACCTGCTCACCGACTCGTCCGGTGCCCGCACGCTCGTCTCCGAGATCCGCGACGTCGACGCCCCGACCGAGACCGAGGTGCTCGTCGGCGGCGCCGCCGCCACGAGCGCCGACTCGATCCGGGCGATCGTCTCGACAGCCCCGTGGACCGCGTTGTTCATCGCCGGCGTGACGCTGGTCCTCTTGTTCCTCGCCCTCGGCTCTGTGGTCGCGCCGGTCAAGGCCGTGCTGCTCAACGGGCTCTCCCTCGCGGCGACCTTCGGTGTGCTCACCTGGGCCTTCGTCGACGGGCACCTCGCCGGCGTCGCGGGCTTCACCGCCGCTGGGGCCGTCGCCCCGGGCAACCTCGTGCTCGTCGCGGTCGTCGCCTTCGGCCTCGCGATGGACTACGAGCTCTTCCTGCTCAGCCGCATCCGCGAGGCGCACCTCTCCGGTGCCGGGACCCGCGAGGCGATCACGACGGGCCTCGTCCGCTCCGGCAGCACCATCACGAGTGCGGCCCTGCTGCTCGTCGTCGTGCTCGCCGCGATGGCCACGAGCGGTGTCACCTTCCTCAAGGTCGTCGGCCTCGGGCTGGCCTTCGCGGTCGCCCTCGACGCGACGGTCGTCCGGGCGCTGCTCGTCCCGGCCACGCTCGCCCTCCTCGGGCGCGCCACCTGGTGGCTGCCCGGCCCGCTGCGCAGGGTCCACGACCGCTTCGGCGTGAGCGAGGGGGAGGTCGAGGACGGTGCTGAGGGAGCCGAGGTGCCCGATCGCGGTCCCGAGACACGAGCGGTCCACCCACCCGACCGAGCCCGCACGGTCGGAGCGACCCGCTAGGGTGCCGCCATGACACACGAGACCGCCCGACCGTCTGGCGCCGCAGCCCTGCGACGCCGGTGGGACGAAGACCGCGTCGCCGAGGTCCGAGACCAGCTCGTGCAGCAGGCGAAGATCGCGCGTGGTCCGCACCGGGTGGTCTCACCCTGGGGGACCCAGGAGGACCTGCCCGTCGACCTCCGGGGCTTCCCGGCTGGCAAGGACGGCCTCGCCGTCCACTACCTGACGCTCGAGGCGCTCGACCTCTCGCACATGAAGGGCCGGCTGCACGTCTACCAGTCCGAGCTCGTGGCGTGCACGCTCGACGGTGCCACCCTCGCGGTGGGGAGCATCCTCGGACGCCGGCTCGAGCGGTGCAGCTTCGTCGCGGCGCGGATGCCGAAGGTCAGGCTCGCCGGGACCTTCGTCGACTGCGACTTCGGCGGGGCGTCGCTCCGAGGGGCCACGCTCGGGGAGAACGCGACCTTCGAGCGGTGCTCCTTCGACGCGACGGACCTCTCCGACGCGCGGTTCGTCGGCGGGCGGTTCGTCGACTGCAGCTTCGAGGCGGCCGTCGTCTCGCCGCTCACGTCCTTCGAGCGGTGCGAGCTCCGGGGAGGCGGTCCTCCTGTCGGAGCGCTCCGGCTGGAGCGCTGCACCGTCGACGGCGAGCGGGCCGCAGACCGCTGGGACGGGCAGGGTGCCGCCGAGGAGATCGAGGACCGGTACCTCGCCGACTACGTGGAGGCGGTCGAGGCCGGTCGGGCAGAGGGCGTCCCGCTGGAGCCCGAGTCTCCCCGGCGGTCAACCGGCCGGGGAGGCTCCGGAGGCCGCTAGGCCTCGCTGTCGACGCCCAGGACCACCTCGAACTCCAGCAGGCTCGCTCCGGAGGCGACCGACGCCGGTCGCGCTGCGGGGGCGCCGTCGGCTCCGGCCGGGGGACCGGCGTGGGCTGCGCGGGCGGGGCCGTCGGCCCAGGCCTGGTAGGCCTCCTCGGACTCCCACTTGGTGTAGACGAAATAGCGGGTCTCGCCCTTGACCGGGCGGAGCAGCTCGAAGCCGAGGAACCCGGGTGAGTTCTCGACGGCTCCCTTGCGGGCGGCGAACCGCTTCTCGAGCTCGGGGCCGGAGCCCTCGGGTACGTCGATGGCGTTGATCTTCACGACTGTCATGCGGTTCAGCGTCTCACAGACGGCCGTTCCCGTGACCTGCGCGAGGTTCGCATCGCGAGATCCGTATCCCGACACGTGGGACTGTGTCTAGACTCTGGACCATGACGAGGAACATCGAGCTGGCAGTGGTCGCAGGCGACGGCATCGGGATCGAGGTCGTCGAGCAGGGGCTCGCCGTCCTGGACGCAGCCCTGGCCGGGACCGGCACCACGATCTCACCGACCACCTTCGACCTCGGCGCCCAGCGCTGGCACCGGACGGGGGAGACCCTCACCGACGAGGACCTCGCCTCGATCCGCACGCACGACGCGATCCTGCTCGGCGCCATCGGCGACCCGTCAGTCCCGTCGGGCGTCCTCGAGCGAGGGCTGCTGCTCAAGCTGCGCTTCGCCCTCGACCACTACGTCAACCTGCGCCCTGGCAAGCTCTACCAGGGTGTGAAGTCCCCGCTCGCCGAGCCCGGCGAGATCGACTTCGTCGTCGTCCGCGAGGGCACCGAGGGACCGTACGTCGGGAACGGCGGCGCGATCCGCGTCGGCACACCGCACGAGGTCGCCAACGAGGTCTCCGTCAACACGGCCTTCGGCGTCGAGCGCGTCGTCCGCGACGCCTTCGCCCGCGCCCAGGCCCGCCCCCGCAAGCACCTCACGCTCGTGCACAAGCACAACGTCCTCGTGCACGCAGGTCACCTGTGGCGTCGGACGGTCGAGGCCGTCAACGCCGACTTCCCGGACGTCACGACGGACTACCTCCACGTCGACGCCGCCACCATCTTCCTCACGACGAACCCGTCGCGATTCGACGTCATCGTCACCGACAACCTGTTCGGCGACATCCTGACGGACCAGGCCGCCGCGATCACCGGCGGCATCGGCCTCGCGGCCTCGGCGAACATCAACCCGGACCGCACCGCACCCTCCATGTTCGAGCCCGTCCACGGCTCTGCGCCCGACATCGCCGGGCAGGGCAAGGCCGACCCCACGGCCACAGTCCTCTCGGTCGCGATGCTCCTCGACCACCTCGGTCTGACCGACGAGTCGCGTCGCGTGGAGGCTGCCGTCGCGGCAGACCTCGTCGAGCGCGGCGCGCGAGTACGATCGACGGCCGAGGTGGGCACCGAGCTCGCAGACCGCGTGCGCGGCTGACGCTCAGACCCCTTCGGCCGTCTTCACCGCCACTGCTCCACCGGACGCCCGTCGCCGGACGCGCGTCTCCGCAGACCGGACGGCCTCTTCCCACGCCGTGCCCCATCACGGGGCGCGGCGTGGGAAACTCGTCTGGTCGCCAGGTGAAAGGCCTACCACCATGAGTTCCACGCTCGACCAGACGTCCGACGCCGCAGCCCGCGCCGCGTCCTTCGACATCCGCCCCTCTGACGCCCCGCTGCCCGACGCGGAGCGCGAGGCGCTCCTCGCCGACCCGAAGTTCGGCACGGTCTTCTCCGACCACATGGCCAGGGTCACCTGGACCGCCGGGACGGGGTGGGCCGACCACCGCGTCGAGAAGTACGGGCCGCTCCAGATGGACCCCGCCAGTGCGGTGCTGCACTACGCGCAGGAGATCTTCGAAGGTCTCAAGGCGTACCGCCACGCCGACGGCTCGGTCTGGACGTTCCGTCCCGAGGCGAACGCCGCCCGCTTCGCGCGGTCGGCCCGTCGCCTCGCGCTCCCCGAGCTGCCCGAGCAGGACTTCCTCGGGGCGATCACCGCGCTCGTGCGCGCCGACGCCGCCTGGGTTCCCTCGGGCGCGGAGGCCAGCCTCTACCTGCGGCCGTTCATGTACGGCTCCGAGGCCTTCCTCGGGGTACGTCCCTCGCTCGAGGCCGAGTTCCTCGTCATCGCCTCGCCCGTCGGCCCGTACTTCGCGGGCGGCGTGAAGCCCGTGTCGATCTGGGTCTCCCAGGACATGCACCGCGCAGGAGCCGGCGGCACAGGCGACGCCAAGTGCGGCGGCAACTACGCGGCCAGCCTCAAGCCGCAGATCGAGGCCTACGAGCACGGCTTCGAGCAGGTGCTGTTCCTCGACGCCTCGACCAACACCGCGATCGAAGAGCTCGGCGGGATGAACGTGTTCTTCGTCCGTGCCGACGGCTCGGTCGAGACCCCGGAGCTCTCCGGCTCGATCCTCGAGGGCGTCACGCGCATGTCGATCATCCAGCTGCTCAAGGACCGCGGCCACGAGGTGGTCGAGCGGCGCATCCTCCTCACCGAGGTCCAGGAGGGCCTGGCCGACGGCTCGATCGTCGAGGCCTTCGCGTGCGGGACCGCGGCTGTCGTCACGCCGATCGGCCGTCTGGCGGGAGCGGAGTTCGACGCGACCATCTCGGGCGGCGGACCGGGCGAGCTCACGCTGTCGATCCGTGACGAGCTCACAGGGATCCAGACCGGACGGGTCGCGGACCCGCACGGGTGGATGACGCGCCTCGTCTGAGCGACCCTTCAGGGTGACCAGACAGGCTGCCCGGCGACGAGCGATCGTCGCCGGTCAGCCTGCTGTCTGCGCGGGGGCCAACACGCCAGAGAGCTGGGACGATGCCGCCCGGGAGTGGAGCCCGTCCCTGCGCCGTCGGGACGCCAGTCGCACATCGCGGACACAAAGTTGACTCTGCGAGCAGACGTGGCATCATGTGAGGCGTGACACACCACGTCAGCACTGCGCTCCTCATCATGTAGCGCGTCCGGTTCCTTCCTCCGGACGCGCAGACCTCCCGTACCCCGGGGGGTTTTTTGTTTGTCCGGCACACCCCGCCGGGCAGCGAGCGCGGCGGGGGGGAGGGGCACCGAGAGGTACCAGCAGTCCCGAAGCATGTGACACACCGAGAGAAGAGCAGACGAGTGACCTTCCACGTCTACGACACCACCCTGCGCGACGGCGCCCAGCAAGAGGGCATGAACCTCTCGGTCTCCGACAAGCTGGCCATCGCACCGCTGCTCGACGAGCTCGGGGTGGGGTTCATCGAGGGCGGGTGGCCCGGCGCGGTCCCCAAGGACACCGACTTCTTCGCCCGGGCGCAGAAGGAGCTCACGCTCCGCAACGCCGTGCTCGCCGCCTTCGGGGCGACCCGCAAGGTCGGCCTGCAGGCGAGCGAGGACCCGCAGGTGCTCGCGCTCCTCGCGTCGCAGGCGCCCGTCATCACCCTCGTGGCGAAGTTCGACGTCCGCCACGTGGAGCGGGCGCTGCGCACGACGCCCGAGGAGAACCTCGCGATGATCACGGACACCGTGTCCTTCCTCGTGGCCGAGGGACGACGGGTGGTGGTCGACGCCGAGCACTTCTTCGACGGGTACAGGTTCGACCCCGAGTACTCCCGGCGTGCGGCCGTCACGGCTTTCGAGGCCGGCGCCGAGGTGGTCGCGCTCTGCGACACCAACGGCGGGATGCTGCCCAACTGGGTCGGCGAGATCGTCGCGGACGTCCGCGAGACCGTCGGCGAGGGCCCGATCCTCGGGATGCACGCCCACAACGACACCGGGTGCGCCGTCGCGAACACCCTCGCGGCCGTCGACGCCGGAGCCTCGCACGTCCAGGGGACCGTGAACGGCTACGGCGAGCGCACAGGCAACGCCGACCTGATCACCGTGGTGGCCAACCTCGAGCTCAAGGGAGGGCGCATCCTCCTCGCCGGGAACGGGCTCGCCGAGTCCAGCCGCCTGGCGCACGCCATCAGCGAGATCACGAACATCTCGCCCTACGCCCGTCAGCCCTACGTCGGGGCGAGCGCCTTCGCCCACAAGGCGGGGCTGCACGCGAGCGCGATCAAGGTCGACCCCGACCTGTACCAGCACATCGACCCAACGCTCGTGGGCAACGACATGCGCATGCTCATCTCCGAGATGGCCGGGCGCGCGTCGATCGAGCTCAAGGGCAAGGAGCTCGGCTTCGACCTCGCGGGGCAGGGGGAGGTGCTCACACGGGTGACCACCCGCGTCAAGGAGGCCGAGGCGAACGGCTACACCTATGACGCCGCAGACGCCTCCTTCGAGCTGCTGCTCACCGAAGAGGTCCGCGGAGAGCGTCCGCAGTATTTCACCGTCGAGAGCTGGCGGACGATCGTCGAGCGCACAGGGCACCGCGGGACGGTGCCGGTGTCCGAGGCGACGGTCAAGCTCCAGGCGGGCGGGCAGCGCCAGGTCGTCACGGGGGAGGGCAACGGGCCTGTCAACGCCCTCGACCACGCGCTGAGGCTCGCGCTCGCGACCGTGTACCCCGAGATCGCGCACTTCGAGCTCATCGACTTCAAGGTGCGCATCCTCGACCAGATGCACGGCACCGACGCCGTCACCCGGGTGCTCATCGAGACCACGGACGGGCAGCGCAGCTGGTCGACCGTCGGGGTCGGCGCGAACCTGCTCGAGGCCTCGTGGGAGGCGCTGACAGACTCCGCGATCTACGGCCTGATCCACGCCGGGGTCGACCCGCGCTGACGGCTGACGGGGGAGCTGGGGGCAGAGGCTGGCGGACCAGGGGTGGCTGCGTCGTCGCTGGTCGGCTGCGGCCGGTCCGGTCGGCGGCCTGGCGGTCGGCACCGGCACCGGCACCCACATCGTGACTTCGGAGCGAGATCGATCCGAAGGAGTCACGATCTCGCTCCGAAGTCACGATCTCGCTGGCTTGGGCTGGACGTCCGGTCTGGTCTGGCCCGGCTGGATCGGCGCACTGCGTCCGCGCTGCGGAGGTGGTGTGGCGGGGGTCTCATCTCGCCTCTGCCGAGGGTGGGCATAGGGTGACCTGTGTGAGAGGCGAATACAAGGTCCCAGGTGGCAAGCTCGTAGCGATCGACCTCGAGGTCGAGGAGGGTCGGCTGGCGCACGTCGCGGTCAGCGGCGACTTCTTCCTCGAGCCCGACACGGCCCTCGCCGACATCGACAGGGCGCTCGAGGGCATGCCCGTCGACGCGTCGGTCGCGGCGCTCGCCGAGTCGATCAGTCGCACGCTCGACCCGACAGCCGTGCTCGTGGGCTTCAGCCCCGAGGCCGTCGCGATCGCGGCCCGTCGCGCGCTCGGCCGGGCGACGGGGTGGCACGACCACACCTTCGAGATCGTCCACGACGGTCCGCAGGCCCCCGAGATGCACATGGCACTCGACCAGGCGATCTCCGAGTCCGTCGACGCCGGGCTCCGCCCGCCGACGCTGCGCATCTGGGAGTGGGGCGCGCCCGCCGTGGTGATCGGCTCCTTCCAGTCGCTCAAGAACGAGGTCGACCCTGAGGGCGCCGAGAAGCACGGCATCACCGTCGTGCGCCGAGTCTCGGGCGGTGGCGCGATGTTCATCGAGCCCGGCAACACCATCACCTACTCGCTCACCGTCCCGAGCTCGCTCGTCGAGGGCCTGAGCTTCGAGAAGTCCTACGCCTTCCTCGACGACTGGGTGCTCGGCGCCCTCGCCGAGCTCGGCGTGGCCGCGACGTACCAGCCGCTCAACGACATCGCGTCACCCGCGGGCAAGATCGCGGGAGCCGCGCAGAAGCGCTTCGTCGGGGGAGCGGTGCTCCACCACGTGACGATGGCCTACGACATCGACGCCGACAAGATGCTCGAGGTGCTGCGCATCGGCCGCGAGAAGATGAGCGACAAGGGCACCAAGAGCGCCAACAAGCGTGTCGACCCCGTGCGCTCGCAGACGGGCATGTCCCGCGCGGAGGTCATCGAGGCCTTCAAGGCGCACTTCCGAGGACGCTACGAGACCGTCGAGGGGAGCGTCACCGAGGCCGAGTGGGCCCGGGCGCGCGAGCTCGTCGAGACGAAGTTCTCCACGACGGAGTGGACCGCACGGGTGCCGTGACGGGCACGGCACCGAGAGGCCGGCGTCTGTGGCTCGCTGCCGTGCGCGGGCCTCGCAGCGGGCCAAGGCTGCGCACGACGAGTCGACCCCGAGAGCGATGCTCTCGGGGTCGACTCGTCTCTGTGCTGGCGGTGCGTGCTGCGGTCGAGGTGCGGGCGTGACCCTCAGGTCCGGCGGTCGACGACGACGAAGGTGATGACACCGGTCGCGATGAGCAGGTAGGGCAGGACGCGCAGAGCGGTGTCCGCGTCGAGGCCGAGACCCGAGGCGGCGGGTAGCAGGGCGCTGACCACGAAGGCGACGAAGCCGACGACCGACATGGTCACGAGGTAGACGCGGGTGTCTCGCTCGTCTCCTCGACCTGAGAAGACCCGCTCTGCGGTCGCTGCGTCGGCGCCCCTCCGGGTGGCTCGGCGGCCGGCGACCCACAGCAGGACGAGGACAAGACCTCCGCCGCAGAGGACCCCAGCGCCCGTCGCCCAGTCGTCGAAGGCGGCATAGGTCCCCGCGATGGCCAGGAGCAGACCGACGGTCGCGAGCAGCAGCACGTGGTGGGCGCGGGTGCTGAACCCGGCGCGTGCTCCGTGGGCGGTCGAGCCGGCTCCGTCCTGGTGGTTCTCAGGCGTCGACATGGAAGATCTCCTCGACTGTCGTGGTGAAGTGGCGGGCGATGGCGATCGCGAGGGGGAGGGACGGGTCGTACTTCCCGGTCTCGATCGAGTTGATGGTCTGGCGTGAGACACCGAGGGCGGTGCCGAGCGCCCCTTGGGACAGTCCTGCGGCCTCGCGCAGGGTGCGGACGTCGTTGTGCATGCAGGTCACCTAGCTCGGGTCTGGACGGGGTGCTGGGCTGACAGAGGAGGTCGTACCGGCCGTGGCCTCGCCGTCGGCGGCGGTGCCGATCCGCGTCGTCGCGGGCTCGGCAGGCACCGGGAGCATCAGTGCCCGGAGATCCACGAGCGCGTGCAGGACCATCGGCAGGAGGAGGCTGCCCGTCACGAGGAAGAGCCCGGCCATGAGAGCGCCGAAGATCCCCGTGCTGACGATCCCGGTCCATCCCTGGTACCAGTGGGCGAGCCCGAAGGACACGGCTGCGATCGCGACGAGCAGGGCCGTGGGGGCGTCGCTCGGCAGGACGATAGCGAGCGTGAGCAGGAGCAGGCCGCGGTAGGTGATCTCCTCCGTGACACCGGCGCTCAGCGAGAGCATCGCCCATCCGCGTCTCCCGGCTGCGGTCCTGGGGAGCATCGGCAGGACGGCGGCCATCTGGCCTCGAGGTTCCGCGGCGGGAGCCTCTGACTCGTCTGAGACCGCCGCGGTGGTGGGTGCGCTGGCCGCGGCGCGGCGTGAGCGCCACCTACGGACGAGCATCGCCAGTGCGACCACGACGATCATGAGCAGCACGCCGGCGATCATCCCGCGCACGGCGCTGCTGGCCACCGAGTCGCCGCTCGGCCACGACGGCCAGCGCGCGCCGATGTCGGCGAGGCCCACGCCTGGGAGGGCGAGGACGAGTGCGACGGCCAGGATCGCGGACGTGCATCCCTGGAGCGTCCACGACCTGTAGTGGCGCAGCCGGGCTGGTTCGCCCTCGGCTGCCTCTTCGACGCGGAACCGCGCGAAGGAGCGTCGGCCCGTGATCGGCTCGCGCAGGACGAGCACGAGCGAGGCGACGGCGAGCAGGACCACTGTGGCGGCGGGTGGGTCGAGCGACTGGAGGTGCGAGACGAGGTCGTTCACGGGTACTCCGTTCAGGTGTCAAAGGTGCTTGACTCCTGTCAAGCATGCTTGACTGCGAATGGGGTGTCAAGGGTGCTCGTCTCCCCGCGACCCCGACTCCGCGACCCGCACCCCGGGGCACCAAGAGCAAGGGAGGACGTGCGGCACAGGACGCGAGCATGCCTGCCGGTGCTGAAGACCTCCGAGGCCTGCAGGACGACAGACGCCCCGGACCTCCCTGCAGGGAGGTCCGGGGCATCTGGAGGCATGCTGCTGGCGTCGGACCGGGGTCTACTTCCTGCCCTTCTCGACTCGCCAGAGACGAGCCGACCCGAGTCCGGCCTTACCGACAGGTCGGCCGGCAGCCGGTCACCTGGATTGCGGTCAGCGTCCGGCGAGCATCTCGACGACGGTCTCTCGGGACTCTGTCATCGCGACGAAGTCCACGCGGGTGTCCTCGAACTGCTCCTCGCCGTCGGTGAACATCTTCTCGGTGAGGGGGCCCGCAGCGTCGTCGTTGACGACCACGGTGATCCACACCGCGTAGTCCTCGGGGGCGTCGGCGGGGATCAGCTCGCGGACCGCGGGGGTCGCGAGCGACGCGATGGTCAGCTCGACGAGGCGGCGCAGGTCGACCTGTGTCTGGGCGTCCGCCCCGGTCTCGCCCAGCACGACGATCTCGGTGCGCAGGCGTGCGTTCTCCTCGTCCCAGACGAACACCCCGGGCACCAGACCCTCGCTCGGCTCGGGGCCGCGGACGACGGGCTTCGCGGGGACCGCAGGCGTGACCGCGGCGGCCGCAGCGGGCTCTTCCTCGACGACGACCGGCAGCGGAGTCTCGACGACAGACAGCGGGATCGACCGGCCCAGGCGCTCCTGCAAGATCTCGACGTTGCGCTTCGCGAGCGGACCGAGCGGGGTGGTCGCGTCGACCTGGATCCGGACGCCGGCGCCCGAGGTGCCCTCCGGGATGCTGTGGCCGAAGTCGCCCGCCTGGACCGAGCGCACCACGGCGACGATCGCGTCGGACAGGGTGTCGGCGACGAGGCTCGCGTCAGGGCTGCTCGAGTCGAACGGCAGGTGCACGACCACGCTGTTCCCCTCGGCGTCCCACACCTCCGTGACACCCGGCGGGAGCGCAGTGACGGCGGGCTTGCGGGAGAAGGGCATCTTCATGGTCTGACCTTATCTGCCCGGGCCCGGCGCACCGCACGTGAGAGTCAGCGTGCCCCGAAGACCGCCGACCCGACGCGGACGATCGTCGCACCCTCGGCCACGGCCCACTCGAGGTCCTGGGACATGCCCATCGACAGCTCCCGGGCGCCCTGGGTCCCGTGGGCCCCCGAGCCGGCGACCTCGTCGCGGATCTCGCGCAGCCGGGCAAAGCCGGCCCGGACCAGGCCCTCGTCGGTCGACCGTGCGCCGATCGTCATGAAGCCGGACAGCCTGAGGCCGCCCACCTCGGCGACAGCGAGCGCGAGGTCGACGGCTGCGTCGGGGGAG
Source organism: Sanguibacter sp. Leaf3 (assembly GCF_001425965.1). Lineage (NCBI taxonomy): Bacteria > Bacillati > Actinomycetota > Actinomycetes > Micrococcales > Sanguibacteraceae > Sanguibacter > Sanguibacter sp. Leaf3. Next base: position 28,656 of record NZ_LMRH01000002.1, read on the forward strand.
GCGCCAGCCTTGGACTCTTCGCCCGAGACGTTCACCTGGACGTAGACGTCGAGCACGGCGCTCGCGGGTGGCGCTGAGGGCTCGAGGTGGCCGCCGGCCTGGGCAGCGGCCGGAGACGCGGCAGCCGAGGCGAGCACGCGGCTGCCGATCTTCTCGGCGAGGGCGAGAGAGTCGACGGTCTCGATGCAGCCCCGGCCGTGCTGGGCCAGGGCGCGCAGCGCGTGGTTCACCTTGTTGGACTGGAGGGGGCCGATGAGGTGCGCGGTCAGCCCGAGGTCGGCGAGTGCCGGCGCCTTCTCGGTGAGCTCTTGGACGCGGTTCTCGCCGACGAGGACCGGCGACCCGCGACCTGCGGCGCGATCGGACTGCACCGCAGCCCGCACGGCGGCGGCATCCTGAGTCTTGGTGGCCAGGAGCAGGCGGACCGACGAGGTGGCTTCATCCGAGTCGCTGACACCAGACGACCCGAGCCCGGCGTCGCTGCGCGCCTGCTCGATGCGGTCGTGCACACGGGCCAGCGCGTCGGCGTACGTCGCGTGGGCCGGGGACGACGCAGCCTGAGGTGTCGAGGAGGTCGGGGGCATGGACAGCATCGTAGTTCTCGTGGTCGTGCGACAGACTGTCCCGGTGGACCACGGGTACGACGAACGCGAGCAGACCGCCGAGCCGAGGACAGAGCCGGCCGCGGTTCCTCCCAAGGCGCCCGCAGCAGGCGGCGGGGACGGCACCTTCGACGGGCGGGTCGTCGACCCGGGTGCGCAGCCGGAGAGCCGCGTCCCCAGGGCCCTGAGGTCCGCCGTGCGCGGCCCGCTCGTCCACTGGCCGGTGACGCTGCTGACCTTCGTGGCCTTCGCCGCGTACCTCACGCTCTCGCTGGCCCGCTGGTACCGGTGGGAGAACCCGTCGTGGGACAACGCGATCTTCGAGCAGGCCGTCGCCGGGTACGCCCGGCTCGGTGCGCCGATCGTGCCCATCAAGGGGCCGGACTTCAACCAGCTGGGTGACCACTTCTCCCCGCTGCTCGTGGTGCTCGCGCCCTTCTACCGCCTGTTCCCCTCGCCCGTGACGCTGCTCGTCGCGCAGTGCGTGCTCGTCGCGGTGTCGATCGTGCCGATCACGCTCGTCGCGCGACGTCTGCTCGGTGCCTGGCCGGGGCTGGCCGTCGGCTTCGCCTACGCCTTCGCGTGGGGCATCCAGTCGGCTGTCGACGTGCAGTTCCACGAGTACTCCCTCGCGGTGCCGATCCTCGCCTTCGGCATGGCGGCCTTCCTCACCGAGAGGTGGCGGGCGAGCGCGATCTGGGTCGTCCTGCTGCTCGGGGTCAAGGAAGACCTCGGGCTCACGGTTGCCGCCTTCGGGGTCGTCCTCTGGTTGCGCGGTCAGCGACGGCTCGGTGCGGTCGTCGCGGCGACCGGCGCCGTCGGCTTCGTGCTGGTGCTCACGGTGATCATCCCGTTCTTCAACCCGCAGGGCCGTTACGACTACTGGGGCAAGCTGAGCGAGGACGGCTCGGCGGCGAGCTCGGGGAGCACGGTCTCGGGGCTGCTCGACACCTTCGCGGGGCTGCTGACGCCTGCGGTCAAGATCGAGACGCTCGTGATGCTCGTGGTCATCACGGCGCTGGTCGCGCTGCGGTCCCCGCTCGCCCTCGTCGCCGTGCCCACCCTCGTGTGGCGCTTCGCGGGGTCGACGGTCTTCTACTGGGGGACGACGTGGCACTACTCCGTCATCCTCATGCCGATCCTCTTCGCCGCGGCGATCGACGGGATCGTGCGCCTGCGGGCGTCCAGGTTCGAGCTGCTGCGCACCTACGCCCGGCTGGCGCCTGCCGCGATGGCCGTGGTCGCGGCTGTCCTCGTGACGCAGTTCCCGCTCCGCGACCTGTGGTCGCCCGCCACCTACGAGCGCAGCGACCGGATCGCCGCGGCTGAGCGCGCCGTCGCCGCGGTCCCGGCCGGTGCGAGCGTCGCGAGCGACCGTGGGCTCATCGTCCAGCTCGCGACGGACCGCGAGGTCTACTGGATCTCGACGGACCCGTCCGTGCGGCCCGACTACGTGGTCGTCGACAGGCTGTCGTGGGGCGGGAACGCCCCTGTCGACGTCGAGCAGTACGCCGAGCGGGCCTACCCGGGGACGACGTACTCCGTGGTCTTCGACGAGGACGGGTACGTGATCGTCGAGCGCACCGCGGGCTGACGGGGCTCGCGGTGGGCCGATTCGAGCGCTGGGTCGCCGGGCAGACCCGTGCGGAGCCGCGGGGGGAGCGGTGCGGATCTCGCGGTGAGGGCGCTGAGACCCTGCCCGCAAGAGGCCTTGGGCCTACGCTCAGACCATGAACACGATCCTCAACATCATCTGGTTGGTGTTCGCCGGCTTCTGGATGGCCGTCGGGTACGCGGTCGCGGGCATCGTCTGCTGCGTCCTCATCATCACCATCCCCTTCGGCATCGCGTCCTTCCGCATGGCGAACTACGTGCTGTGGCCCTTCGGCCGGACCGTCGTCGACCACCCGGGCGCCGGTGCGTGGTCGACGATCGGGAACATCGTGTGGCTGGTCGTCGCCGGGTGGTGGCTCGCCATCGGGCACCTGCTCACCGGGATCGCGTTGTGCGTCACGATCATCGGGATTCCCATGGGTATCGCGAGCTTCAAGCTCATCCCGATCTCGCTGCTGCCCCTCGGCAAGGAGATCGTCTCGACGGACAGGCCCTTCGGGCGGTACTGAGCCGTCCCGGTCCCCGTCAGGTGGAGCGGGAGACTCTCGGTCCTGACCTGAGCGGGCGCCGAGGTGCTGCGTCGAGGTCCGTCGCGCTGTGCGCCGCACACAGGTCCGGGCTGCTCGACTCCGCGTGACCGATGACCGTGCTGAGGCGTCCGAGCGTGGCGGTGAGGTCGTCGATCGTGGCCGCGATGCGGTCGCGCTCGCGGACGAGGAGCTCGAGGGCGTCCTCTGTGGCGCTGCCGGAGTCCACGCTCGGCAAGATCCCGCGGATGGTCCGGCTCGACAGGCCCGCGGCGTAGAAGTGCTGGACGAGACGGACACGGTCCACGGTCTCGCCGGCGTAGTCGCGCTGACCACCAGAGGTCCGGGTGGACTCGACGAGGCCCTGCTCCTCGTAGTACCGCAGCGAGCGCACGCTCGCGCCTGTCCTGGCGGCGACGTCACCGATGCGCACAGAGTCCTCCTCGTCACGGGCTTGCACCTGACACTGGTGTCAGGTCTTACGGTACCGGGACGTGGCCGACGCCCCGTCCGAGCCGCATCCCTGGACGAAGAGAGAACAACGTGAACCTGTCTGAGCACACCGCCCTGGTCACCGGCGCGAACCGAGGGATCGGCAACCACTTCGTGGCCGAGCTGCTCGAGCGTGGGGTCCGCAAGGTCTATGCGACGGCCCGCCAGCCTGAGCTGATCTCGACGCCCGGCGTCGAGGTGGTCCGGCTCGACCTGCTCGACCGAGAGTCCGTCGACGAGGCTGCCCGCGTCGCGAGCGACGTGACGCTGCTGATCAACAACGCGGGGATCGGCACGTCTGCGCCTCTGCTCACCGGGGACCTCATCGAGGCCCACCGGCACATGGACACCCACTTCTGGGGGACGCTGGACGTGGTCCGTGCCTTCGCCCCGGTGCTCGCGGCCAACGGCGGGGGGAGCATCGTCAACGTCCTGTCGGCCCTGTCGTGGTTCGTCTCACCGGGCAACGGTGCGTACGCGGCCGCCAAGTCGGCCGAGTGGAGCCTGACCAACGCGCTGCGGCTCGAGCTGGCGGCGCAGGGGACCTTCGTCCAGGGCGTGCACCTCGGAGCCGCGGACACCGACATGATGTCCGGCTACGACGGACCGAAGACCGACCCGAGGGACGTGGCCCGAGCGTCGCTCGACGGTCTGGCCGCGGGTCGGTTCGAGGTGCTCGTCGACGACACCGCGGCGATGGTCAAGACCGCTCTCGCGGGGGACCCTGCGGAGCTCTACGGGCCGATGCTCGCAGGCTGACCCGGGGCGACCTGAGACGTGCCCGGCTGGGTCGGTGAGCAGATCCGTGCCGGCAGGGGAGCGCGGAACCGGCCGGCGTGGGGCGCGCTGGCTGGTCCAGCCTGCGGTGCCTCAGTCGCGGGCGATGTCGGCTGTCGTGGCGCTCGTCGCCGACATGAGGTCTGTCGGGGAGAGGCCGATGTCCAGCCCGCGGCGGCCGCCCGAGACGTAGACGGTGTCGTGGGTGAGCGCGGAGGCGTCCACGACGGTCGTGTGCGGTGTGCGCTGCCCGAGGGGGGAGATGCCCCCGACGACGTAGCCGGTCGCGCGCTCGGCGTCGGCCTTGTCGGCCATGGTGGCCTTCTTGCCACCGACGGCGTGCGCGAGGGCCTTGAGGTCGAGCGTGCGGTCGACCGGGACGATGCCGACGACGAGGCGCCCGTCGACCGAGGCCATGAGCGTCTTGAACACCTTCGCGGGTTCGACGCCGATCGCCTGCGCAGCCTCGAGGCCGTAGCCGAGGTCGCTCGACGGGTCGTGCTCGTACGGGTGGACGGTGTGCACGACACCGGCCTTCGCGAGCGCGACGATCGCAGGGGTGGCGCCGTGGGCGGCGTGGTCGTCCTTCTTCGCGTGCTTCGACATACCTCCACGCTAGCCCCTCTGACCGGGGGTGACGCCCTGAGCGTCCGAGGCTGGTTCGTCCTGCCGGATGGTGGGCGGACCTGGCCGCGGTCGAGCGCCACGGCTAGGGTCGGCGTCATGACTCGCAGCCGTGACTTCGCCCAGGTCGACGTGTTCACCTCCGTGCCCTACCAGGGCAACCCTGTCGCGGTCGTCCTCGACGCCGACGGCATGACCGACGAGGAGATGGCGGCCTTCGCCCGCTGGACCAACCTCTCCGAGACCACCTTCGTGCTCCCGGCGCGCGAGACCGGTGCGGACTACAGGCTGCGCATCTTCACCACCCGCGGTGAGCTGCCCTTCGCGGGGCACCCCACCCTCGGCAGCGCGCACGCGTGGCTCGAGGCCGGAGGGCGCCAGTGGGGCGTCGACATCGTGCAGGAGTGCGAGGTGGGGCTCGTGCGGATCCGTCGCGACGGGTCTCGGCTCGCCTTCGCGGCGCCGCCGCTACGACGGTCCGGCCCTGTCGACGAGGTGACGAGCGGGCACGTCGCCGCGGCTCTCGGGCTGGACCTGAGCGACCTGCGCGACCTCGCGTGGGTCGACAACGGACCAGGGTGGCTCGGGGTGCTGCTCGCCGACGGCGACACGGTGCGCCGCGTGACGCCCGACTACTCCGTGATGGGTGAGCACGACCTCAAGCTCGGTGTCGTCGGGCTGTGGGACGCCGAGTCGGCACAGGGGAAGGCGGGCATCGCCGCCGAGGTCCGGGCCTTCATCCCCGGCGAGGGTGCCCCCGAGGACCCGGTCACGGGCAGCCTCAACGCGGGGCTCGCCCAGTGGCTCGTGCCGCTCGGCGTACTTCCCGGCACCTACGTGGCCGGTCAGGGCTGGGCCCTCCAGCGCGACGGCCGCGTGCACGTCGAGCAGGACGGCGCCGACATCTGGGTCGGCGGCAGCGCCGTCACCTGCATCCGCGGGACCGTCGAGGCCTGACCGGTCGCTACATCGCGGCGACGTCGGTGACGTGCAGGACGACCTCGCCGGCCTCGTCGCTCGCGTCGAGGTCGACCGTCGCGGTGATGGCCCAGTCGTGGTCGCCGTCGGGGTCGTCGAGCACCTGGCGGACGGTCCAGAACCGGGGGTTGCCGTCGACGCCCTCGGTGATGGTGAGCAGCTTGGGGGAGCGGGCCTGAGGGCCGAAGCCGATCGCGTCGTCGCCGTAGTGCTCGAACATCGGGTCGAGGGCGTCGGCCCACGCGTCGGCGTCCCAGCCGTCGGCGCCGTCGAGGGAGCCGAGGGTCGAGTATGCCTCGCGGGAGGCGAGCTCGACACGCTTGAACATCGCGTTGCGCAGCAGCACGCGGAAGGCGCGCACGTTCCCGGTGACAGGACGGACCGGCGCCTCGACGGACGTCCCGTTGAGCGGTGAGTCACCGGTGAGGGTGTCGGCGTCGTCGTCGACGGGGTTCGACAGCCGCTCCCACTCGTCGAGCAGGCTCGAGTCGACGCCGCGGACGAGCTCGCCCAACCACTCGACGAGGTCTTCGACCTCTTCGGTCTTGTGCTCGGTCGACACCGTCTGTCGCAGCGTCCTGTACGCGTCGGCGAGGTAGCGCAGCACGACACCCTCGGTGCGGTCGAGCTGGTACTTCGACACGAACTCCGCGAAGGTCATGGCCCGCTCGACCATGTCGCGCACCACAGACTTGGGCGAGAGCTCCTGGTCGGCGACCCACGGGTTGGTTTTCTTGTACGTCTCGAAGGCCGCGGTCAGCAGCTCTTCGAGGGGCTTGGGCCACGAGACGTCCTCGAGGGCGGCCATGCGCTCCTCGTAGTCGTAGCCCTCGGCCTTGAGGGCGCCGATGGCCTCGCCGCGGGCTGCGCGCTGCTGGCCGTAGAGCACCTGGCGCGGGTCGTCGAGGGTGGCCTCGATGACCGAGACGACGTCGAGGGCGTGCGTGGGCGAGTCGGGGTCGAGGAGGTCCTGGGCGGCGAGCGCGAAGGGGGAGAGCGGCTGGTTGAGCGCGAAGTCGCGCGGCAGGTCGACCGTGAGCCGGACCGTGTATCCGCCCTTGCCGTCCGAGACCTTCTCGACGATCCCCGCCTGGCGCAGCGAGCGGTAGATGCGGAACACCTGCCGCACGTGCGCGGCCTTGTTCTGCTCCGAGTCGTGGTTCGCGGTGAGCAGGTGACGCATGGCGCTCACAGGGTCGCCGCTGGTCTTCGTGCTGCGGGCGAGCACGTTGAGCACGAGGGCATGGCTCACCGTGAAGTGGCTAGTCAGCGGTTCCGGGTCGGCGTCGCGGAGACGCTCGAAGGTCTTGTCTGTCCAGTTGACCGCGCCGGCCGGTGCCTTCTTGCGGACGATCTTCTTGAGCTTCTTCGGGTCGTCGCCCGCCCGCTCGAGGAGCTTGCGGTTCTCGATGACGTGCTCGGGCGCCATGACGATCACGTCGCCCATGGTGTCGTAGCCCGCACGCCCGGCCCGCCCGGCGATCTGGTGGAACTCACGGGCGGTCAGGTGACGCATGCGCTCGCCGTCGAACTTCACGACGCTCGTCAGCAGCACGGTGCGGATCGGCACGTTGATGCCGACGCCCAGGGTGTCGGTGCCGCAGACGACCTTGAGCAGGCCCTTCTGGGTGAGGCGCTCGACCACCCGGCGGTACTTGGGCAGCATGCCGGCGTGGTGCACGCCGATCCCCGCACGCAGGTACTTGCTGAGGGACTTGCCGAAGCCCGAGGTGAAGCGGAAGTCACCGAGCTCCTCGACGATCGCCGCCTTCTCCTCCTTGCTGGCGAGGTTGGTGCTCAGCAGCGACTGGGCGCGGTCGACGGCGTCCTTCTGCGTGAAGTGCACGACGTACACAGGTGCGCGGTGGGTGTGCACGAGGTCTTCGATGACCTCGCCGAGGGGCTCGACCACGTAGCTGAAGCTCAGCGGGACCGGGCGGTCGACGCTCGTGACCTCGGCGACCGTGCGGCCCGTGCGCTCCTCGAGGTCGGTGCGGAACATCTCGGTGTCACCGAGGGTCGCCGACATGAGCAAGAACTGCGCCTTGGGCAGCTCGAGCAGCGGCACCTGCCACGCCCAGCCGCGCTGGGGGTCGGCGTAGAAGTGGAACTCGTCCATGACCACCTGGTCGACACCCGGGTCCTCAGCGTCGACCCCGCCCGTGCGCAGGGCGATGTTCGCGAGGATCTCCGCGGTGCAGCAGATGATCGGAGCCGTCGGGTTGACCGACGAGTCGCCCGTCATCATGCCGACGTTCTCGGAGCCGAAGACCTCGACGAGAGCGAAGAACTTCTCGCTCACGAGCGCCTTGAGGGGGGCCGTGTAGAAGGACCGCTTGCCCTCGGCCATCGCCACGTAGTGCGCGCCCGTCGCCACGAGGGACTTGCCCGAGCCGGTGGGGGTGCTGAGGATGACGTGCGAGCCCGAGACCAGCTCGATGAGCGCCTCTTCTTGCGCGGGGTACAGGTTCAGGCCCTTGTCCTGCGCCCACGACGCGAAGCCCTGGAACAGCTCGACAGGGTCCGGTGCGGCACCGCCTGTGGCGGGCGGGATGTGGTCGAGGAGGCTGATCTGGTACGGCGTCGTGGAGGTCACCCGGACCATTCTCCCAGGTTTGGCGCCGCCGGGGGTGACTCCTCGTGCACGGTGCCTCGCGCGGCGCCACTCACGTGCACAGTCGCAGCCCTCAACCAGGTCCGCCGTCACCAGCCTGAGGTCTCTCGACCCGCCGGAGGGGGGTGCCGCTGACCAGGACAGTCCTGCCGACGGGCCGAGGCGCATGTACGCTCCGGTGATCTGTCAGCCTGCCCGACCCCGCACGACCGAGGAGCACCGCTCATGGAGAACCTCAGGAACGCAGTCATCGTCCCGGTGAGCGACTTCCTCTACACGTACATCCTCATCGCGCTGCTCGTCGGTGCGGGGATCTACTTCACCGTGCGCACCCGGGCCGTCCAGGTCCGCCTCGCACGGCAGATGTGGCGGGTGGTCGCCGGTTCCCGCGGCGACGCCGACGGCGGGATCTCGTCGTTCCAGGCCTTCTGCGTCGGTCTCGCGTCCAGGGTCGGCACGGGCAACATCGTCGGTGTCGCGATCGCCCTGACCCTCGGCGGGCCCGGAGCCATCTTCTGGATGTGGATGGTGGCCCTGCTCGGCATGGCGACAGCCTTCATCGAGGCGACGCTCGGCCAGCTGTTCAAGGTCCGCTCGGCAGACGGCAGCTTCCGCGGTGGCCCGGCCTACTACATCCAGCGCGGCCTCGGCTCCAGGCCTGCGGCCGTGCTCTTCGCCGTACTGCTGATCTTCGCCTTCGGCTTCGCGTTCAACATGGTCCAGGCCAACACGATCTCGGACGCGCTCAGCTCTGGTCACGGCGTCGACGCGTCCTGGACGGCCGTGGGACTCATGGCGCTCGCGGCCCCTGTCCTCTTCGGCGGCGTCAGGCGCATCGCCTCGGTCGCCGGGATCATGCTCCCGATCATGGCCCTCGTCTACGTGCTGCTGGCCCTCGTCGTCGTGGCCCTCAACGTCACCGAGATCCCGCGTGTCCTCCTGCAGATCGTCGAGGGAGCCTTCGGGATCGACGAAGCCCTGGCCGGGACGGCCGGCGGGATCCTCGCAGCGCTGCTCAACGGAGTCCGTCGCGGGCTCTTCTCCAACGAGGCCGGGATGGGGAGCGCCCCCAACACCGCGGCGACGGCCACGGTCAGCCACCCCGCCAAGCAGGGGCTCGTGCAGTCCCTCGGCGTGTTCGTCGACACGATGATCGTGTGCTCGGCCACCGCCTTCATGATTCTCGTCGCCGGACCGACCGTCTACGACCCGGGCACGACGACCGAGGCCAGCGGCGCCGCGCTGACAGCCAACGCCGTCGCCGAGTCCCTCGGCACCTGGACCACCCCCCTCATGACGGTCCTCGTGTTCTTCTTCGCCTTCTCCTCGGTGCTCGGCAACTACTCCTACGCCGAGGGCAACCTCGAGTTCCTCGGGGTCCGTGGCCGTGGGCTCACGGTCCTGCGCGTGCTCGTCCTCGCGGCCGTCGGAGCCGGCGCCCTGCTCAGCCTCGAGGTGGTGTGGGCGCTCGCAGACGTCGCGATGGCCTTCATGGCGATCGTCAACCTCGTCGCGATCGCGCTCCTCGGCAAGTGGGCCTTCGGGGCGCTCCGCGACTACGAGCACCAGCTGCGCTCAGGCTCGGGCGTCCAGGACTTCGTCGACGGCAACCAGTTCATGCCGGGGAAGCTCCCGGGCGACGTGTGGCCGGCTCAGGAGTCGGCAGCACGCCGCTGAGCAGGAGGACCTGACGACTCCCGCACCACGAGCTCGGGACGCAGCAGCACCGACCGCCCCGGCTCGGTCTGTGCCCGTGTGCCGTGCGACAAGATCTCCTCGACGGCGAGACGTGCCATCTGGGCGATCGGCTGGCGGACCGTCGTCAGGGGCGGGTCGTAGAGGTCGGCGAGGATGATGTCGTCGAAGCCGACCACGGAGACGTCGACCCCGACGGTCAGACCGAGGTCGCGCAGCCCGCGGCAGACCCCGAGCGCAGTCATGTCGTTGATGGCGACCACCCCTGTCGGGTGGTCGGGACGGTCGAAGATCTCGTGGGCTGCGCGCCGGCCGACCTCGGCCGCCTCGACGTCGCCGAAGGGGACGTCGTCATGACCCGACCAGCCCGGGGTGTCGGGGATCTGGATCCCGGCGGCCTCGAGCGCCGCGCAGAAGCCGCGGAAGCGGGCCGCGCGGTTGACCGAGCCGAGGGAGCCTGAGACGAAGGTCAGGTCGGTGTGGCCGAGGTCCAGCAGGTGCTGGGTGGCCAGGTGGGCACCCATGACGTTGTCGATGCTGATCGAGACGACCGAGCCCGGGTCGTCCGCCTGGGCGGGCCTGTCGAAGGTCACGAGCTCGAGGCCGCGCTCGACGATCGGGGCCAGGTGGTCCAAGGAGGGCAGCGACGTGCACAGCACCATGCCGCGGATGCCGTCGTCCCAGAGCTCTTCGACGTAGTCGCGCTCGCGCTCAGGGTTGCGCTCGGAGTTGCACAGCAGCACGTTGAAGCCGTGCGCGAGGGCGCTCGCCTCGAGCTCGCGGGCGAAGGCTCCCCAGAAGGGGTTCCCGACCGACGGCACGATGAGGCCGATCGTCCGGGTGCGGCCTGTGCGCAGCTGGCGGGCGGCCCGGTTGGGCCTGTACCCCAGCCGGGTGATCGCTGCGGAGACGCGTTCTCGGGTCTCGGGGAGCATGCGCTCGGCGCGGCCGTTGAGGAGGTTCGAGACCGTGCTCGGCGAGACGCCCGCCGCCTCGGCGACCTGCTGGATGGTTGCCTGTCCCACTGTGGTCTGTCCCCCTCGTCCCGCGCCGCTCTGGCTTCGCTGCCAGGATTCGTCGTGCGGTGCATCGTCATACTACAGGGCGAGACCGGACTGCGTGTGTCTGGCTCTGTTCTTCGATGACCTGCTCTGTCGCTTCTCGCGGAAATCGGCCATCTGGAGGCCTCTGGCGGCCACCGCCGCCACCCGATGGTGTTGACGCTCGTCACATTCTCTCCTAGGGTTGGTACAACGTTGCACCAGACAACACCGGGACGGCAGTGGCGCCGGACCGAGAGGTGGACCGTACGACGACGACGTCGGTGGAGGAGTGCGCGGCCCTGAACCGCACGTACTCCAGCCTCCGGAGGGAGCACACATCACATGAAGATCACACGAGTGCACGCCGCTGCTGTGGCGATGACAGCCGTGGCAGCTCTGACGCTGACCGCCTGCGGTGGCGCAGACAGCAGCGGGTCCGGGGGAGACGGCACCGTGAGCGGCGAGATCTCGCTGCTCACGCCGATCTTCGAGGGGAGCGCCGGGCAGCGCCTCCTCGAGGACGAGCTCCTCCCGGAGTTCTACGCCGAGTACCCCGACGTGAAGGTCAACGTCGACTACACCACCTACAACCAGCTCAACGAGAAGCTGACCACCTCGGTCGCCTCGGGGCTGGTGCCCGACGTCATGATGATGGGCGTCGGCTGGGTCGAGGGGTTCGCCGACCGTGGCGTCCTGGCCAACCTCTCCGAGACTGGACTGACCAAGGACACCCTCGAAGAGTCCTACGCCCCCGAGATCGTCGCAGCGGGGATGTGGGAGGACGACGTCTACGCCCTGCCGATCATGCTCGACACGCGGTTCGGCGTCGCGCGGATGGACCTGCTCCGCGAGGCCGGCTACGACGCACCGCCGAAGACCTGGGACGAGCTCGAGGAGATGGCCAAGGCGCTCACCGTGCGCTCCTCGGACGGCACGCTCGAGCGTGCCGGCTTCGACATGCTCTCGATCGACCCCCGCCAGATGTTCATCACCATGCTCTACTCGGCCGGCGGCAGCCTGTTCACCGACGACCTCAGCGCCCCGGCCTTCGACTCGCCCGAGGGCGTCGAGGCCCTCGAGTTCGTCACGGGCCTGATCCAGGACGACAAGGTCGAGGACGTCGGTTTCTCCGCACCGAACGCTGACACCAACCCGCTCCTCAACGGGCGCGCGGCGATGGGGATCGCGCACAACAACATCTGGACCCAGGCCCAGGAGGCCGACCCCGCGCTGCTCGACGACCTCGAGCCCTTCATCCTCGAGGGCGACGCACCGGGCATGTTCTTCGGCGGGACCCTCGCGACGGTCTCCTCGACCTCCAAGCACCCCGAGGCCGCGCAGGCCCTGCTCGAGTTCCTCGCGAGCCCCGGCCCGGCGCTGGCGGCCAACGAGCAGCGGGGCAACGTCCCCGCGCTCACCGAGCTGCTCGACAGCGAGTACGTGCAGGGCAACCGCCTCGTCCAGTTCGCGATGGAGAACCTGGAGTCGGCGCGTCGCGAGGGTGGACCTGCCCGCTGGCTCGAGATCCGCGGCGAGTTCAAGCCGGCGATCGAGTCGGCCCTCCTCGGCCAGAAGACCCCCGAAGAAGCGCTCGACGACCTCGGCGCGGCAGCCCAGACGGCGATCGACCGCGGCTGACCCACGACGCGGACCGTGGGAGGGGTCGGGCCCTGCCCAAGCCTCCCGCGGACCGCGCCGTCCACCCGACCTGACCCGACCTGACCTGACCTGGTTCCATCCCACTGCTGTGAGGGAACGATGACGTTGACCGAACCGACCGGTGCGCGCACCGGCACCGACACCCCACCCCCGAAACGTCCCGCCGCACCGGCACGACGACGTGGCTCCGTCCCGCAGGGGACCAAGAAGCTGCGCCGCACAGGCTGGCTCATGGTCGCCCCGTCGATCCTGCACATCGGCCTCTGGACGGCGCTGCCCGTCCTGGCGACCTTCGTCCTGAGCCTGACCGACTACAACGTCTTCGACGCACCGAAGTTCATCGGGCTCGAGAACTACGTCGAGGTCTTCAACGACCCGACCTTCCGCAAGGCCACCTGGAACACCGTGGTCTACACGTTCTGGACCGTCCCGGTCTCCATGGCGATCGCCGTGGTCATCGCCGTCATGCTCAACCAGAAGATCAGGTTCCAGAACTGGTACCGCGCGGCATTCTTCTTGCCGCAGGTCACCGCGACGGTCGCGATCGCGATGGTGTGGCTGTGGATCTTCAACCCGCAGCAGGGCCTGCTCAACGGTGCGCTCTCGGTCGTCGGGATCCCCGGACGCTCGTGGCTGGCCGACCCCGACTGGGCGCTGTGGGCAGTCATCCTCGTGGGCGTCTGGCAGGGGATCGGCATGAAGATGCTCATCTACATCGCGGCCCTGCAGAACATCGACGAGAGCCTCTACGAGGCAGCCTCGATCGACGGGGCGTCGAGCGTCCGGAAGTTCTTCTCGATCACGCTGCCGATGCTCAAGCCGGCGACCTTCTTCGTCTTCGTCATCTCGGTCATCGGTGCCTTCCAGGTCTTCGACCAGGTCTACGTCCTGACCGACGGTGGCCCTGCGAACTCCACCACGATGATGACCTACGAGGTCTACCGCTCTGCCTTCCAGAACTTCCGCATGGGCATGGCCTCTGCGCAGTCGGTGTTCCTCTTCGCCTTCCTGCTCGTCATGACGCTGGCGAGCCGCCGACTCACCCGAGGTGATGACGAATGACCGCCCCCGTCGCCCAGGCACAGGCCCTCACCACAGCGGCCCCCACGCCCCCCGCACGAGGCACGACCAGCCGCTCCGCCCGGTCTCGGACCACCCGGGTCGTGCTCGGTCTGGTCCTGGCCGTCGGTGCGCTGACGATGATCGTCCCGTTCCTCTGGATGATCATCACCTCGCTCAAGAGCCCCGCCGAGCTCGCGGCCTTCCCACCCTCGCTGCTGCCCGACGAGTGGCTGTGGGAGAACTACCCCGAGGCGCTGCGCGCGGCACCGTTCCTCACGTACTTTCGCAACAGCCTCATCATCTCGGTGGGCCACACGGTGATCACGCTGATCTTCGGTGCGATGGCCGGCTACTCGCTCGCACGGATCCCGTTCCGGGGACGCGAGATCGTCTTCATGTCCTTCGTCGCCATGCTCATGATCCCCACCTACACGAAGATCGTGCCGCAGTTCTTGCTGGTGAAGTTCATGCCGTTCTTCGGCGGGAACGACGCCTTCGGCCAGGGCGGCACAGGCTGGCTCAACACCTGGTGGGCGCTGATCATCCCCGGCGGGCTGAGCGCGTCGGCGATCTTCCTCTTACGCCAGTTCTACCTCTCGCTCCCCAAAGAGCTCGAAGAGGCTGCTCGCCTCGACGGTCTCGGTGAGCTGCGGATCTTCGCGCAGATCTACACACCGCTCGTGAAGCCGGCCCTGGCGACAGTCGGGCTGCTGACCTTCCAGGAGAGCTGGAACAACTTCCTCTGGCCGTTGCTGGTGACCACCCGCGACGACCTCCGCGTCATCCAGGTGGGCCTCGCGGTGTTCCGACAGCTCGACGGCACCGCCTGGAACTACCTCATGGCAGGCACGACCCTCGCGACAGTCCCGATGGTCCTGCTGTTCCTCTTCTGCCAGAAGTACTTCGTCCAGGGCTTCGCCAACGCCGGCATCAAGTAGCCGGACGCTCCTCTCTCGACCCATCCCCGACACGACAAGGACCCACACCATGCAGATCGACCTCACCGGACGCACCGCCCTCGTCACGGGCGGCGGGACCGGCATCGGCGCCGGGATCGCCCGCGCGCTCGCCGCAGCCGGCGCAGACGTCGCCGTCCACTACGCCCACAACGACGAGGGGGCCCGCGCCGTCGCCCGCGACGTCGAGGCGGCCGGCCGCCGCGCCGTCGTCGTCGGCGGCGACCTCACCGACCCCGCCCAGGCCGACGCGACGGTCACCGCCGCGGTCGACGCCCTCGGCAGCCTCGACATCCTCGTCAACAACGCCGGGCACCTCGTCGGACGGGCCACCGTCGGCGAGATGACCGACGAGCACTGGGCGCAGGTCATGGCCGTCAACGTGTCCAGCAGCTTCTACGTGTGCCGCGCCGCAACCAAGCACCTCGAGGCCTCGGAGCACGGCCGGGTGATCCTCATGTCCTCGCTCGCCGCAGAGAACGGTGGCGGCGCCGGGTCGGTCGCCTACGCGGCCGCGAAGTCGGCGATCGTCGGCTTCGGTCGCGGGCTCGCCAAAGAGCTCGCCGGCTCCGGGGTCACCGTCAACTCCCTCGCCCCCGGCTTCATCGGCGACACCCCGTTCCACGACACCTTCACCCCGACGGCAGCGCAGCAGAGCATCGTCGGGACCATCCCGCTGCAGCGTGCCGGGACCGTCGAGGACGTGGCAGGGACGGCGGTCTTCCTCGCCTCCGACCTCGCGTCCTTCGTCACCGGGCAGGTCGTCGACATCAACGGGGGAGCGATGTTCCGGTGACCGTGCAGACCAGCCACCCCAGCACCACCCCGCAGGTCAGCCGGTCCCGGGGCGGCTGGTGGCACGACTACGTGTGCCCCACGCACGGGACCGAGCTCGGGGCCCCCGTCGACGACCGGCACCCCTGCCCGCACGGGTGCACGCTGGTCGGACCCGGGTACGCCGCGGCGTGGACCGTGCTGGAGCACCAGGCCTGGGCGCGACGCGCACGGCTGCTGGCTCGTCGCGCGGTGTCGGCCGAGGTTGCCGAGGGCGCAGCCGGGTGGGTGGCGGGTCCTCGGGACGACAGGCTCGAGGCTGAGGCCGTCGTCCGCGAGCTCGCCGCCACCTATGCGCAGGTGGGCGGCTGGAGCGAGCAGAGCGAACCGTGGATGCTGCGCGGCAAGCTCTTCTCCCAGGCACTCACCGAGGCGATCTGGGCCGTCCAGGTGGCGGACGCCGTCACCGAGCTCGCCACGGACCCGGGTGCTGCCGACAGGCTCGGGGTTGAGACCGTCGCGATGGTCGAGGGGCTGCTGGAGACGGTGACCGCCGCCCGGCACGTCCTCGTCGTCGAGCAGCAGAACCCGCAGAGCAACTACACGGCATGGCTCGACGCCGCCGGAGGGCTGCTCTCCAGTGCCGCCCGGGCGCTCACGGGAGACCGTGCGGACAGTGCGGCCGGAGGATCGGCGGGTGCCCCCGCACGGGACGTCGCCAGAGCGGTCGCCGAGCCCGCTGAGACCGAGCCCGCTGAGACCGGGGCCGGTCACGACCGGCTCGCCGCCGGACCCGACGGGCGGCCGTGGGTCGAGGCGACCTGGGCTCACACCGCCCTGGCGATCGGCGACGACGGCTGGGAGTGGGAGGGGTCGACCTACTACCACCTGTTCGTCCTCCGGGCCTATCTGCTGGCCCACCGGGGCATCGCTCCGAGCGACGTCGACGAGACAGCCCTGCGCACCATCGCCTCGATGGTCCGGGTGCTGGTCGAGCTCGCCGCGCCCGACGGCTCGCTCCCGGCGCTGCACGACGGGCCGTACGACAGGCTGGGTGTGCACCTGGAGGTACTCGAGGTGTGCGCGCTCGCCGGTCAGCTCTGGGCCTCCACGGGCCTGGAGACCGTCGAAGCCCAAGCCCGGTCTCGCGCCGGGGCCGACCATGACGGTCTAGAAGACCTGCTGGGCGGCTGGTTCGCCGGCCCACCGCTGCCTGCTCTCGAGACCTCCCGGGGCTCGCGGCTCTTCGACGACGTGGGCTACGCGGTGCTGCGGTCGCCCGACGGCTCGTGGCAGGCCGTCCTCGACGCCGGGCCGCACGGTGGCTCGCACGGGCACCTCGACAAGCTCGGCCTCTACCTCTACGGACCCGACGGGCCGTGGCAGCCGGCTCCAGGGGTCCCGCCCTACGCGAGCGCGCTCCGCAAGGGCTACTACGCGCGGACCCTCGCCCACCCCACGGTCCAGGTCGACGGCCTCGACCAGGCGGAGTCGAGCGGGACGATCGTCTCCTGGTCGGTGGGTCACGGGCCGGCGCCGACACCGACACCGACCCCGTCGACCGTCGGGCAGACGCCGACGACAGACGAGGAGACGACCAGCGGCCGTATGCCGACGACCTCTGTGCTGGCGCGTGCCGACGATGCCTACCCGGGTGTCCGGCTCTCCCGCCAGGTGGTCATGGAGGACGAGTACCTGCTCGACGTCGTCACGGTCTCCTGCGACCGCGAGCGCGATATCACCCTCGCGCTGCGGCCTGCCGGGCGCCTCGACGTCACCGCGGACGGCGACGGCTGGACCACCCGGTGGTCCGGGCCTGACGGCCGGGGCCCCGAGCTGCACGGAGTGCACCGTTCGTCGTCCGGGGCGGCCCTGGTCGCCCGGCCGGGGCGCGGCCCCTCCGACGACCCCGCCCGCGTGCTCACCGTGGGGGACTGGGAGGCGCGCGCTACGCAGGTCACCTACGTGAGTGCGTACAGCACGCAGGGTGCCGTCGAGTCGGTCGAGCTGCTCGACGCTGCTGGCGAGGCTGCGGGCGCGCTGACGGTCCGGGTGGGTCTCCGACGCGCAGGACCCACCAGCCCGCTCACGACGAGAGATCACGAGGTCCTACGATGACGAGCCCGCACAGTCCTGCCCGGACGACGTCGCTGCGCCCCGCGCTGCTGCTCGACGGGCGCGAAGACGCACTCCGCGGCGAGCTGTCCGGGCCGCGCGCAGCCCAGCTGCGGCGGTTGCTTGACGAGTGCGAGCGCTACAGCACCGTCGAGCTGCCCGCCGAGCACCCGCTCGCCTCGATCACCTACCTCGGCCCCGGGGCCGCCAACCTGGCGCTCGCGTACAGGCTGACGCGGCAGCCGCAGTACCTCGCCGAGCTGCGACGCTGGCTCCGGACGGCCGTCTCGTTCCCCCACTGGGGCCGGGCGAACCTGCCCGACCACGACCTCGACGCGGGATGGTTGCTGCACGGCCTCTCGCTCGCGTACTCCTGGGCCGGGGACGGCCTCCCCGCCGACGAGCGCGACGCGCTGCGCGACAAGCTGGTGCTGCAGGGCGCGCGCCTCTACGACTTCGCCGTCGCGTCGGAGGGCGGGTGGTGGTCGTCGTCGTACTGGCAGAACCACAACTGGATCTGCTACGCCGGGCTCGCGACGGCCGGGTACGTGCTGGTCGACGAGCACCCTGCCGCGCGTGACTGGACCGAGCGTGCCAAGGACAACTTCGCGACGGTCCTCGACCTGCTCCCCGAGGACGGCTCCAACGACGAGGGTATCGTCTACTGGCGCTACGGCGTCCCGTGGATCGTCTCGTACCTCGACGTCCTGCGGGCCGCCGAAGGGCTCGACTGGTTCGACCGCAGCAGCTACCTGCGCGAGACGTTCTGGTACCGCCTGTACCAGTCGGCCCCCGACCTGGAACGGATCGTCGATCACGGCGACTGCCACGACAGGCGCAGCGGGCACAGCGTCGCGCTGTACTCCAAGCTCGCCGCCGAGTACCGGATCCCGCAGGCGCAGTGGTTGGCGCACAAGGTCGCGACCGAGCACCTGTGGCGCGAGGCCTACGAGTCCGGCGTGAAGCCCGGGGTGCGCCCCGAGGCGTACCAGGAGCTGCTCTGGCACGACCCCGACGTCCCGAGCGTGGGCGTCGACGACCTGCCGACCTCCCGCTTCTTCCCCGACCTGGGGGTCGTCTCGGCCCGCACCTCGTGGGAGCCCGACGCCGTCGCCGTGTCCTTCAAGGCGTCTCCGGGCGGTGGGCACAAGGCCTGGCGCCTGTCGCACGACGAGCGCGCCCGCACCGGCTGGGTCACCCTCAACGCCGGTCACCACCACCCGGACTCGGGCAGCTTCGTGCTGCTCGGCCACGGCGCCTACCTCGCCGTCGACGACGGCTACGCCTCGCGCAAGCGCACCGACCAGCACAACGGGATCCTCGTCGACGGTCTCGGCTTCGACAACGAGAACCGGTACCACGTCTTCGAAGACCTCCCGGTCGACCGGACCGCCGAGATCCTCACGCACACCTTCGCGGAGGGCTGGGCCCACGCGGTGAGCGAGTCGGGCGCGATGTACGCGCCCGACCTCGGCGTCGAGCGGGTGCGCAGGCACCTGGTGATGACCCCGAGCGGTGTCGTGGTCCTCCTGGACGACCTGCGCGCCGCGACCGACCGGCGGTGGACGTGGCTCCTGCAGACCGACAACCCCGCGCAGCCTGTCGAGATCGGGGCGGACCGAGACAGCGACCAGCAGCGTCGCTGGGACGTCCCGGCCGGGACGGGTCGACTCACCGTCGTGGGGCTCGCCCCCACGGAGTCGGACGACGAGGTCGTCCTGACCACGGTCCACGCGAACCCCACCTCGTCGACACCGAGCCTCGCGATCGAGAAGGTCCAGCACACCGTCCGCCGGACCACCGGACCGACCCGACGAGCGCTCTTCGCCACGGTGCTCGCCCCGGCCGCCTGGCACGACTCGGACCAGCCCCTGTGCACGGTCGAGATCACGGAGGACGGAGCGACCATCCAGGTCGACCACCACGGCACCCGGGAGACGGTCGTGCTGGACCTCGAGGGCGGCACAGCCGGCACAGGCTCCGCCGCCGACGTCACCGGGGTCGGCTTCGCAGGACGGACGGAGGCTCTCGACGCGGCTGCCGCAGGGCAGACTGCGGGGACAGGCCAGCGATCCGCCGCCGACGGACAGCACGGGGAGGGACGGTGAGCACCGTGACACGAGGACGGTCCCGTCCTGCGGGCCAGCCACGGCCCCGCCCGTCGGCGCGGCAGCGGCCCCAGACGCCGGTGCGGCCTCCAGGACGATCCGCGGCGGGTCCGCGGCGCCGCTGGGAGGAGCGCCTGCTCGCCGGGCTCGCCTACCCGGCGAACCTCGCGCTGGCCGGGCTCGCCGCGACGGTGATCGCCCTCGGGATCATCACGGTGCTGCCGGCTGCGGTGGCCGCCAGCCGTGCCCTCGACGCGTGGCTGCGCGACGGCGAGGACGCCGTCTTCACAGGGACCTTCCGCGAGCTCAGGGCCACCTGGCGCCGGTCCCTGCCGCTCGGCGCCGCCGCGACGCTGTGCACGGGTGTGCTCAGCGTCAACACGGTCTTCTTGTGGAACAGGTCCGACGGCGGTACCGACGGTCCCGCACTGATCCTGGGGGCGGCGACCGTCGTCGTCGCCTGCGCCCTCGCCCTGCTGGTCCTGGCGCTCCCCGTCGCCGCCACCCGCAGCCCCGACGCCGGGCCCCGCGCCTGGGTCGTCGAGGCCGCAGCCCTGGTGGCCGGTCGTCCCGTTCGAGCCGTCGTCCTCCTCGCACTCGTCGTCGCTCTCCTCGCGACCCTCTGGCTCCTCCCGACGCTGGCCCCCTTCGTCGCGATCTCCGTCCCCGCCTACCTCGCGCTCGTCACCCTCGGCCACCAGCCGTCGGCCGAGCACCCGGAGTGAGCAGCACCGCCCCGCAGAGACCGTCACGCACACCCGCCGCCCTGTGGGTGCTGTACACCGACACCTTCACCATGGCTGTCGGCTTCTACATGCTCGTGCCGCTGCTCGCGATCCACCTCGTCGACGACGTCGGGATCGCCGTCGCCGTGGTCGGTCTCCTCGCGGGTGTCAGGTCGTTCTGCCAGCACGGGCTCATGCCCCTCTCCGGGTGGATCGCGGACAGGATCGACTACAGGTGGGCCATCTGCGCCGGTGTCCTCGTCCGGGCCGTCGGATTCGCGCTCCTCGGGACGGCCGGGTCGGTGCCGGCGCTCGCTGTCGCGTCGGTCCTCACCGGTCTCGGCGGATCGCTCTTCCACCCGGCGAGCTACGCCGCCTACGCGGCGCTCAGCGACGGCCTCGACACCGTGAAGGTCTACTCGACCCGAGAGCTGCTCTCGAACCTCGGGTTCGTCGTCGGACCTGTGGTCGGCAGCGCCGTCGCCGGGCTCGACTTCCGCTGGGTGAGCTTCACCGCCGCAGGACTCTTCCTCCTGGCCTTCGTGGTCACCCTCGTCGGCCTGCCCGGTGGGCTGTCCGGGGCACCCGGCACCTCGCCGTCGATGCGGACCGTCCTGGCCGATCGGGGGTTCGTCCGCTACTGCGTGCTCGCCGGCGCGCTGTGGCTGCTCGTCTCCCAGCTCTACCTCGTCGTCCCGCTCCAGGCGTCCAGCGTGCTCCCGAGCGCGATCGGTGTCGGGCTGCTCTACTCAGGCTCGGCCGTGCTCATGGTCGCCACCATGCTGCCGCTCACCCGGTTCGTCTCCGCACGCGCCGGCAAGGGGACCATCCTCGCCGGGGGAGCGGTCTGCCTGGCCGCGGGCATCTGCGTCATGGGGGCCTGGGGCACGCTCCCGGGCCTGCTCGTGGGGATGGGGCTGTTCACCGTCGGTCAGATGATCACCCAACCGGTGATGAGCAGCGTCGTCGCGGACTTCGCGACACCTGGCGCGACAGCCTCGTACTTCGGTGTGCAGGGCGTCGCGCAGGCCGTCGGCGGGGTCGTCGGCAGCGTCGGCGGCGGGCTTCTCTACGCCCTCGCAGACTCGAACGGTCTCGTCGCACTCACCCCGTGGATCGCCTTCGCCGTGTGGGGAGCGCTCTGCGCGGCCTTCCTCAGCCGCCGCGGGGCGGTCCCGTGAGGTGACCCCGGCCGCACCACCCGCCCGCACGACCCACAGGACCCGACCGCGGGACCTGACCAGAGAGAGGACCACCCCGTGCTCGTCGACTCACCCCTCGAGACCCTCGTCGATCACCTCCCACCCGTGGAGGAGCAGCCCGACTTCGACGACTTCTGGGCGCGCACCCTCGACGCCTCACCTGTCGGCACCGCGACCTTCGAGCCCGTAGACGTGGGACTGTCGACGGTCGACGTCTATGACGTGACCTTCCCGGGCTGGGCGGGACAACCCGTCAAGGCCTGGCTGCTGCTCCCGGCCGCCAGCGTCGAGAGCCCTGACAGCGCTGGCTCCGCCGACGGCTTGCTCCCTGCCGTCGTCCAGTACATCGGCTACAACGGCGGCCGGGGCATCCCCTACGAGTGGCTCACCTGGAGCGCCGCCGGGTACGCCCACCTCGTCATGGACAACCGTGGCCAGGGCGGCGGCGGCAAGACCGTCTCGCACACCCCCGACATCAACCCCGCAGGCCACGGACCCTCCGCCCCCGGGTTCCTCACGAGCGGCGTCGAGTCGCCCGACCACCACTACTACAGGCGGCTCATCACCGATGCCGTCCGGGCCGTCGACGCCGTCAAGCAGGCGCCCAGGGTCGATCCCGACAGGGTCGCCGTGCTCGGTGGCAGCCAGGGGGGCGGGCTCGCGCTCGCGGTCGCCGGCCTGCGCTCCGACCTGCGGGGCGCCGTCGTCGACGTGCCCTTCATGTGCCACTACAGGCGGGCGTCCACGATCACTGACACGGGGCCCTACGCGGAGATCCGCAGGTTCCTCAGCGGTCAGCGCGACCAGGTCGAGACGGTGATGACCACGCTCTCGTACATGGACGGTGTCAACTTCTCCCGGCGTGCCACGTGCCCGGCGTGGTTCTCGGTCGGTCTCATGGACGCGGTCTGCCCGCCGTCGACCGTCTACGCGGCCTACAACCGGTATGCCGGACCCAAGCAGATGCAGGTGTTCGAGTACAACGGCCACGAGGGAGGCGGGCTGTACGACGTACCGCGCAAGCTCGCGGCGCTCGCCTCGGTGCTCCGAGACGGGGGTGGCGAGCACGCGTCGGTCAGGAGGTGACCTCGGACGTCCGGCGTCAGACGGCCGGGACCGCCGCGAGCAGCGCGTCGCAGGCCTCGACGATGCGGGATCGCAGCGGAGCGCCGCGCTCGGCGAACTCGCGCTGCCGGCGCGCGTACTCGGCCTTGCCCTCGGGCGTCTCGATCTTCACGGCCTCCTCGCCGAAGCGTGTGACGTCGTAGGGGGAGGCCTGCATGTCGAGGAGGCGGATGTCACGGGCGAGCTCGAAGCAGTCGAGCACCAGGTCGCTCGGCAGGGCGGGGACCAGCTTGTTGGTCCACTTGAACAGGTCCATGCCGGCGTGCAGGCAGCCCGGCTGCTCGAGGGCGGGCTGGTCGTCACGGGTCGGCTGGAGACGGTTGAGCGGGACGGCCTCGGGGGTGAAGAACCTGAAGGCGTCGAAGTGGGTGCACCGGATCTGGTGCGACTCGACGACGGCATCGGTCCCCTCGGCACCCAGCCGCAGCGGGAGCATGTGCCGGGTGTCGTCGCCCTGCTTGTAGACCATCGCCCACTCGTGCAGGCCGAAGCACCCGACGTTCGTGGGGCGCCCGGCCGTCGCCGCGACGAGAGACCTGACGTAGCGGACAGTCGACCCGCGGTCGGCGAGGAAGGTCGGGACGTGGACCGTCAGACCGCCGTCGGGGGTCGGCTCGTACCAGCGCCAGGTCGCCCGCTCCGCGAAGGCCTCGGTGCCTCCCGGGGCGTCGTGCAGGGTGACGCCCGCCCCGGGGTGCCAGCGGCGCAGCTGCGCGGGTCGGGTCGTGTAGTAGGTGAAGAGGAAGTCGTCGATCTCGTGCTTCTCGCCCGCGAGGCGGCGCGAGCGCCAGCCAGCCGTGAGGGCGTCGGCATGCTGGGCGTGCGCCGCGGCGAGCGGGGCCCAGGTGTCGTGGGCGAGGGCGGTCTGGGTGAGCACGGCGGTCTATCCCTGCGTCGTCGTACGTGCGTGGTCTGCCTCGGTCGCGTAGGTCTCCATGACCTCGCGGATCCCGGTCAGCATGTGGGTGAGCTGCTCGATCTCGTCCTGCGAGTACGGCTCGAGCAGCGCGGTGATGCGCTCGCCGAGCGGGTCGAAGAACCTGTCGGCGACCTCGTGCACGGTCGAGGTCGAGTGCAGCGTGACGATCCTCCGGTCCGCGTGGCCGCGGCTGCGCTCGATGTGGTGCGCCGTCTCGAGGCGGTTGAGCAGGCTCGACGTCGCGCCGAAGCTCAGCCCGATCCGTTCGCTCAGCCGTGCGGGGGTGAGCGGGGTACCGCGCTCTTCAGCGCCGAGGATCTCGACGAGCGCTGTCGCATCGGTCGTGTGCAGCCCTGCCCCCGCCGCGAACTCTCGGCCGACCTGCGCGTACGTGGTGCCGTAGGCGGTGAGGGCCTCGAGCAGCCGATCCGTCGTGGGGCTCTCGTCGGGGTGGGTCGGGGTGCCCGAGGGGTCGTCTGCGCCTGTGGACATGCGGTCAGCCTATCGTGCCGTTATTATTTCAGCATCAAATAACTTCACGAAAGAAGAGAGTGCTTCATGACCACGACACGACGAGTCCTCGTCTCCGGAGCCAGCATCGCTGGCCCCGCTCTCGCCTGGTGGATGCAGCGCTACGGCTGGGAGACCGTCGTCGTCGAGCGCGCTGACGAGCTGCGGACCGCAGGTCAGAACATCGACGTCCGAGGTGCCGGCCGCGAGGTCGCCCGGAAGATGGGCCTCGAAGACGCGATCCGGGCTGCAGGTACCGGCGAGCTCGGGACCCGGTTCGTCGGTCGGGACGGGCGCACCCGGGCCGAGCTGCCCGCAGGCACCGGAGACACCGACGGGGCGACCGCCGAGCTCGAGATCCTCCGTGGCGAGCTCGCCCGGATCCTCGTCGACCGCAGCCGTGAGACGACCGACTACAGGTTCGGCACGACCATCGCGGCGCTCGACGACCGCGCGGACGGGATCGACGTCACCTTCGCCGACGGCCGCGAGGAGACCTTCGACGTGGTGGTGGCGGCTGACGGCATGCGCTCCCGCACCCGTCGGCTCGTCGTCGGAGACGCCGCCCAGATCCAGCCGAAGGGCATGTACACCGCCTACCTGACCATCCCCAGGGTCGCCTCCGACACCGACTGGTGGCGCTGGTACTCCGCCCCGGGCGGTCGGTCGGTCACGCTGCGCCCCGACAACCTCGGCACGATCCGCGCGACGCTGTCCTTCCTCTCGCCGCCGCGCGGCTACGAAGACCTCGACGACGCCGCGCAGCGCGACCTGCTGTGCCGGCTCTTCGCCGACGCCGGCTGGGAGACGCCCCGGGTGCTCGACGGGCTGCGGCACGCCGAGGAGTACTACTTCGAGCAGGTGGGGCAGGTGCACTCACCCATCTGGCACCACGGGCGTGCGGCCCTCGTCGGAGACGCGGCCTACTGCGCGTCGCCCGTGAGCGGCATGGGCACGAGCCTCGGGCTCACCGGCGCCTACGTGCTGGCCGGAGAGCTCGCCTCGCACATCCACCACCGCGACGCCTTCGCCGGCTACGAGCGGATCATGCGCCCGTACGTCGACCAGGCGCAAGACCTCCCGCCGGGGACGCCGCGGCTGGCGAACCCGCGGACCCGGGCCGGCGTCGCCGCGCTCCACGGCGTGCTCGCGCTCGCGGCCACACCCGTGGCGCGGTCGGTCGGCGCACGGCTGTTCCGTCCGCCGGCCGACCGCATCGAGCTTCCCGACTACACGCACCTGGAGCGTGCAGGGGCCTGACGTCAGAACAGCGCGATCTTGTCGGGCTGCGGGAAGATCTCGTCGAGCTCGGCGAGGTCCTCGCTCGTCAACGGGTGCACCGCGGCAGCGTTCTGCTCGATCTGCTCGGGGCGCGTGGCCCCGGCGATGACCGACGAGACGACGGGCTGCGCGGCGAGCCACGAGAACGCGACCTGCACCTCCGTGAGGTCGCGCTCGGCGGCGAAGGCCGAGTACCTCTCGAGGGCCTCCCACGGCGCGGACTCGAGCAGCCCGGGCTTGGAGTGCGTCAGACGACCGTCGGCAGGGCCGCCCTCGCGGCTGTACTTGCCGGTGAGCAGACCGTTGGCGAGCGGGAAGTACGGCAGCACCCCGAGCCCGAAGGCCTCGGCGGCGGGCACGACCTCGAGCTCGGCCCGGCGGTCGATGATGTTGTAGTGGTTCTGGCTCGACACGAAGCGCTCGGTGCCGAGCTGTCGGGCGAGCAGCTCGGCCTCGGCGATCTGCCACCCCGCCCGGTTCGAGTGCCCGATGTACCGGACCTTGCCGCTCGTCACGAGGGAGTCGAGGGCGGAGAGTGTCTCTTCGACGGGCGTGCCGGGGTCGGGGGTGTGGAACTGGTACAGGTCGATGTAGTCGGTGCCCAGGCGACGCAGCGACGCCTCGACCGAGGCGAGGATGTAGCGGCGTGAGCCGCGCGCACCGTGGTCGGGGCCGTTGGCACCGCGGACGTCCATGCCGAACTTGGTCGCGACGACGGCCTCGTCGCGTCGGCTGCCGAGGGCCTTCCCGAGGTACTCCTCGGAGCGCCCAGGCTCTGCGCCGTAGACGTCGGCGACGTCGAACAGGGTGATCCCTGCGTCGAGGGCGGCGGTGACGACGGCCGTGCTCCCGTCGAGGGACTCGGTCGCGCAGTGCTGGCGGCCGAGGTTGTTGCAGCCGAGCCCGACGACGGAGACGGTCAGTCCGGAGCGGCCCAGGTGGCGGTGGTCGATCGAAGAGGTCATGCCCTCGAACGTACGCCGTGAGCAGCCACGCGACCACAGCGCGACCGCGCGTGGACGACAGCGAGACCTCGCGTCGGCTGCGCCGCGACCGCGCACAGACTGCGCCGCGACCGCGCGACGACGGTGGTCCGAGCAGGCAGCGACGGTCGAGCCACGGTGCTGCGACCAACCTCACCCACGATCTAGTCCCACCATCCGAGAACAATGTCTCAGAAGCGTCACGGTCCCCCTACCGTCGTACACATGACACAGCACAGCGCGGAGCGCACCGGAGCGCCGACCGAGTCCGACCGTCAGGCGCCCACAGGTGCCCACGGCAGCGAGCAGTCCCGCGAGTCCGAGTCCTACACGCACGGCCACCACGAGTCGGTCCTGCGCTCGCACAGGTCTCGCACCGCCGCGAACTCTGCGGCGCACCTAGTCCCGCTGCTGCGCAAGGACATGACGCTCCTCGACGTCGGCTGCGGACCGGGCACCGTGACCGTCGACCTCGCCCGCACCGTGGGACGGGTCGTCGGCGTGGACGCCGCGACAGCTGTCCTCGACAGCGCGCGCGAGCTCGCCGAGTCCTCGGGCGTCGAGAACGTGAGCTTCGAGTACGCCAACGCCTACGAGCTGCCCTTCGACGACGACTCCTTCGACGTGGTCCACGCCCACCAGCTGCTCCAGCACCTGTCGGACCCCATCGCCGCGATCCGCGAGATGCGCCGCGTGACCAAGCCCGGCGGGATCGTCGCCGCCCGCGACGCCGACTACAGCGCCATGACCTGGTACCCGGAGTCCGACGGCCTCACGGAGTGGAACGCGCTCTACCACGAGGTCACCGCCGCCTACGGCTACCAGGCCGACGCCGGCCGCCGCCTGCTCAGCTGGTTCCAGGAGGCCGGCTTCACCCCCGAGGCCCTCACAGGGTCGGCGGGTGTGTGGTGCTACGCCTCCCCAGAGTCGCGCGAGTGGTGGGGCGGGCTGTGGGCCGAGCGCTGCATCGAGTCCAACTTCGCCGTCCAGGCCAAGGAGGCCGGGCTGGCCGACGACGTCGCCCTCGAGCAGCTCGCGCACGAGTGGCAGCGCTGGGCCGCGCAGCCCGACGGCTGGTTCTCGGTCCTCAACGGCGAGATCCTGGCCCGGGCCTGAGGAGCCTGTCAGGGGCTGAGTCGACTGAGCCCGCTCCCGGGCCCGACCAGCCCACGACGTCGACATGCCACTGCGGCACGAATGCCGCCGTCTCTCCCGTGATGCCCCGAAAAGGTGCATACTCGTCTCGAGCGGACAGCTCGCGGACGACAGGGCAGTCCTGCCCGACCCCACGGCGTGGGGCCTGGAGGGCCGCCCGGACACGGCACCCGCAGACCAGGACCACGACGGAGAGTGACCATGCGCAACGAGGTACAGCTGATCGCCTACGCAGACAGGCTCGGTGGCGACCTCGCCGCTCTGGCACGCGTGGTGCGGGAGGACTTCGCCGGTGCCTTCGGCGGCGTGCACGTCCTGCCGTTCTTCACGCCCTTCGACGGCGCCGACGCAGGCTTCGACCCCGTCGACCACACGGCCGTCGACCCGCGCCTGGGCACGTGGGACGACGTCCGAGACCTGTCGCGGACCCACGACACCGTCGTCGACCTCATCGTCAACCACGTCTCGGCAGACTCTGCGGCCTTCCAGGACGTCCGCGCCCGAGGGGACGAGTCGCCCGCCGCGTCGATGTTCCTCACGATGTCCTCGGTGTTCCCCGACGGCGCCACCGAGGAGGACCTCGCCCGGATCTACAGGCCCAGGCCCGGGCTGCCGTTCACGCCGGTGCGGCTCGGCGACAGGCTGCGGTACGTGTGGACGACCTTCACCCCGCAGCAGGTCGACATCGACGTGCGGTCCGAGCCCGGGGCCGCCTACCTCGCCGCGGTGCTGGACGCCGTCGCCTCGGCGGGAGTCAGTCTGGTGCGGCTCGACGCCGTCGGCTATGCGGTCAAGACGCCCGGCACCACGTCGTTCATGACCCCGGAGACCTTCGCGTTCATCGAAGAGTTCACGGCCGCAGCCCGCAGCCGCGGGGTCGACGTGCTCGTCGAGGTGCACTCGCACTACGAGCGTCAGGTCGAGATCGGCCGCTCGGTCGACCTCGTCTACGACTTCGCCCTGCCGCCGCTCGTGCTGCACGCGCTCTACACGGGCGACCCGGACGCTCTCGTCGACTGGCTCCGGGCCAGGCCCCGCAACGCCGTGACGGTCCTGGACACCCACGACGGGATCGGCGTGATCGACGTCGGGCCCGACCAGACCGTCGGTCCCGGTGAGGCCGAGCGGCCCGGGCTGCTCACCCCGGCGCAGATCGACGAGCTGGTCGAGGGGATCCATGCCCGGACTCTCGGCGCCTCGGAGGCGGCGACAGGCGCCGCCGCCTCGAACCTCGACCTCTACCAGGTGAACTCGACCTTCTACGACGCGCTGGGCCGGGACGACGTCCGCTACCTCGCGGCGCGGGTGATCCAGCTCTGCACCCCCGGGATCCCGCAGGTCTACTACGTGGGTGCGCTCGCCGGGCACAACGACGTCGAGCTGCTCGAGCGGACGGGCGTGGGGCGTGACGTCAACAGGCACTCGTACACGGCCGACGAGGTCAGCGCCGCGCTCGACCGCCCCGTCGTGCGAGCGCTGCTCGACCTCTGCCGCTTCCGCAACGCGCTGCCGGCCTTCGACGGGGACGTCGAGGTCTCGTCGGAGGGGTCTGTGCTACGGCTCGTCAGGCGTGGTGTGCAGGTGCCCGACGCCGTGGCTCGGCTCGAGGTCGACCTGTCGAGCGGGGCGGTGCAGCTCGAGTGGGACGGCCCGTCAGGATCTGGTCGCACGGAGGACCTCCTCGCCGACGCGCCGGTGACCGGACCGCGCTGAGTGCCGGACCTGGACCTGGTTCGAACCAGGTGTCCAGGTCTAGGACCCGGGCCAGGCCCGGACCTGAGCCCGGCTGTGGACCTGAACCGCGCTCTCGCCTCGACCTCGACCTGGACCTGGCGAGGACGACAGCGTGCTCCAGCGATAAGGTGACGTCGTGCGTATCGCGAGATTCACCACAGGTGACGACCCCCGCTTCGGCTTTGTCCAGACCGAGAACGGCAAGGACTTCCTCGCCGTCGTCAACGGAGACCCGCTCTACATGCCGGTCACGCCCACGGGCGAGCGCATCGAGATCGGCGACGGCGTGCGCCTGCTCGCCCCCGTGATCCCGCGCTCCAAGATCATCGGTGTGGGTCGCAACTACGCGGACCACGCCAAGGAGATGGGCAACGAGGTCCCGACGAGCCCGCTGCTGTTCTTCAAGCCGAACACCGCGGTGATCGGCCCCGACGACCCGATCGTGCTGCCCGACTTCACCTCCGAGGCCAGCTACGAGTCCGAGCTCGCCGTGGTCATCGGCCGCATCACCAAGGACGTCACGCCCGAGCGTGCGCTCGACCACGTGCTCGGCTACACCGTCGCCAACGACGTCACCGCCCGGGACGCCCAGCGGACCGACGGCCAGTGGGCCCGTGCCAAGGGCTTCGACACCTCGTGCCCGATCGGCCCGTGGATCGAGACCGAGCTCGACACCGAGGCGCTCGGTGTCTCGTCGCGTGTCAACGGGGAGACCCGTCAGGACGGCAACACCCGCGACCTCGTCTTCGACATCGCCTTCCTCGTCTCGTACATCTCCGAGGCCTTCACGCTGCTCCCCGGTGACCTCATCCTCACCGGGACCCCGGCAGGCGTGGGCCCGATCGTCGAGGGCGACCGCGTCGAGTGCGAGGTCGAGGGCATCGGGGTGCTGAGCAACCCCGTCGTCCGTCGAGGCGTGTGAGCTACCAGCCGGCAGCGCCAGGGCCGCAGGGGGCCACCTTCAGCTACGCGCCGAAACGGGTGACCGGGCTGCTCGTCGGCGCGGCGCTCGTCGGGCTCGGCACGGCGGTGATGCTCGTGCTGCTGGCGCTCGGCCGCGGCGTCGAGCCGCAGCCTGTGCCGCTGCGCGTCGTCTTCGGCCTCGCCGGGGCTGTGCTCGCGGTCGGTGCGCTGTGGCTGCTGGTGACGGCGCGCCGGCCGCGTCAGCTGGGTGTCGACGTGGGTCCCGCCGGGATCGACGTCGGCGTCGGGCGCGAGACCATCCACCTCCCGTGGTCGCAGATCGCGGCGGTGCGGTTCCGCGTCTACCTCGACAGGGCCGTCACCCCGCTCGACCTCGTCGACCGCCAGTCCTATCCGCGCCTCGAGATCGCCTTCCGCGACCCCGACGCGGCCGAGAGGGCGCTCCCGGCCTTGCGGCGGCTCCGTTCGACGGGGACGACAGCCGAGGGGTTCACCCACGGCATCGACGTGGGGACCGGACCGTTCCTCCCGCGGGCCGGGATCGAGCGTCACCTCCCCGAGCTCCAGCAGGCCTTGGCCACGGCGGCCGGTCCGCTCTACCGCGGGGCGAGCGTCGAGAAGCGCTGGTTCGGGAGCCGACGGCGCTGACGGCAGGGCAGTCCTACCGCCCTGGACGAGCCTGCCTCGGCCGAGGACTGGGTAGGCTGGGACCGTCGCCACGCGACCCCAGCTCCCCGATCTGAAACCCAGGTGTGTACGTGTCCGTCGAGACCACCCCCGCAGCCGTCGCCACGCCCACCGGCAGCGACGTCCGCGTCCGCTTCTGCCCGTCGCCGACAGGGACCCCGCACGTCGGGCTGATCCGCACGGCGCTGTTCAACTGGGCGTACGCGCGGCACACCGGCGGGACCTTCGTGTTCCGCATCGAGGACACCGACGCCGAGCGAGACTCTGAGGAGAGCTACACCCAGCTCCTCGACGCGCTGCGCTGGCTCGGCCTCGACTGGGACGAGGGCATCGAGGTCGGCGGCCCGCACGAGCCCTACCGCCAGTCGCAGCGCGGGGACATCTACCAGGACGTCATCCGCAGGCTCGTCGAGGGCGGCTACGCCTACGAGTCCTTCTCGACCCCCGAGGAGACCGAGGCGCGCAACGTCGCCGCCGGCCGCCCGAAGGTCATGGGATACGACGGCTTCGACCGTGACCTCACCGACGAGCAGAAGGCCGCCTTCCGCGCCGAGGGCCGCGAGCCCGTGCTCCGTCTGCGCATGCCCGACGAGGACGTGACCTTCACCGACCTCGTCCGTGGCGACGTCACCTTCAAGGCCGGGACCGTGCCCGACTTCGTCATCGTCCGCGCCAACGGCCAGCCGCTCTACACGCTGGTCAACCCCGTCGACGACGCGCTCATGGAGATCACGCACGTGCTCCGCGGCGAGGACCTGCTGTCCTCCACGCCCCGCCAGGTGGTGCTGTACCGCGCCCTGCTCGACATCGGCGTCGCGAAGGTCATGCCGGCCTTCGGCCACCTCCCGTACGTCATGGGCGAGGGCAACAAGAAGCTGTCGAAGCGCGACCCCGAGTCGAACCTGTTCCTGCACCGCGAGCGCGGCTTCACGCCCGAGGGCCTGCTCAACTACCTCGCTCTGCTCGGGTGGAGCATCGCGGCCGACAACGACATCTTCACGGTCGACGAGCTCGTCGCCGCCTTCGACATCGCCGACGTGCTGCCCAACCCGGCGCGCTTCGACGTCAAGAAGGCCGAGGCGATCAACGCCACGCACCTGCGCCGCCTCGACGGCGACGACTTCCGCGGGCGCCTCGTCCCGTACCTGCACGCCGCCGGCCTCGTCCCGGCCGACTCCTACGCCGACCTCGCCCCCGAGGTCCAGGCGCTGCTCGACGCGGGTGCCCCGCTCGTCCAGGAGCGCATGACGCTGCTCGGCGAGGCCCCGGGCATGCTCGGCTTCCTCTTCGTGGCCGACGACGCCGTGGTGGTCGAGGAGGCTGCACGCTCCGCCCTGCGCGAGGAGGCCGCCGAGGTGCTCGACCGCTCGATCGCGACGCTCGAGGCCCTCGAGGACTTCAGCCCGACGTCCCAGCAGGACGCCCTCAAGGCCGAGCTCGTCGAGGCCATGGGCGTCAAGCCGAAGTTCGCCTTCGCCCCGCTGCGCGTCGCGATCACGGGTCGCCGCGTGTCGCCGCCGCTCTTCGAGTCGATGGAGATCCTCGGCAAGGAGCGTTCCCTCGTCCGCCTGCGGGCGCTGCGGGCCTCTCTGTGACGGGTGACCCGGGCGTGACCGGGGTGGCATCCGCGACGGGCGTCCTCGCTGGTGCTGCCGTGACCACGGGCGAGCGCGCGCCGGAGAGCGTGCTGGCCACGACCGGCCAGGTCGTCTTCGACGGTCGCGGAGCCCTCGACGGCGTCCTCTTCGACATCGACGACACCCTGGTCAACACGCGCGCGGCCTTCGGCGCGGCGATGGACGGGATCGCCCGGGTCTACCTCTCGCACCTGCCGGAAGACCGTCTCGGGGAGGTCTTGGCGCTCTGGCGCCGTGACCCTGACGGTCACTACCGCGCCTACACCCGCGGAGAGATCTCCCTCGAGGAGCAGCGGCGCCTGCGGGCCAACCAGCTCCAGACGGCCTTCGGGGCCGAGCCGCTCACCGAAGACGAGTTCGTCGCCTGGGACGAGGTCTTCGAGGCGTCGTACAGGGCCGGCTGGGTGGCTCACGAGGACGCCCTCGAGACCGTCGCGGCGGTGTCGGCCCTCGGCCTGCGGGTCGGGGCGCTGTCGAACGCGACGACCGAGCACCAGCTGCCCAAGCTCGAGGCGACGGGGCTCGGGCACGTCCCGATGCTCGTCGGCCTCGACACCCTCGGCTTCGGCAAGCCCGACCCGCGGGTGTTCCTCGAGGCCTGCACACGCCTCGGGACGGACCCGTCACGGACCCTGTACGTCGGCGACGAGCTCGACCTCGACGCTCGCGCCGCTGTCCGGGCCGGGCTCTACGGCGCCTGGCTCGACCGCCCGGGCACCCGGCGTGGGGGAGTGCACCAGGAAGACCCGGCCGCGGCGTCGGCCGACGGGGTGGTGGTCCTGTCGGGCCTCGACCAGCTGACGGGGTACCTGACGGAAGGCTGACCTGGCCTGCGCAGCGCAGACAGCGCAGACCAGGCAGCCTGACGCGGGCTGCGGCCCGTCGAGAGGGTGTCGCCGTCCGACGGCGGCGGACAGCGTGGTCCGGCAGACCTCGGCAGGCGGTGTCCAGCGATGTCCCGCCTCTCAGGTCCGGGCGGAGACCAGTGCCGCGATCGTGCGGACCGGTGCCGTCATCTCGGTCCCGTCGCGCCACACCATGCGCAGTCGCCGGCTGAGGTCCAGCTCGGGGACGTCGAGGCGGACGAGCGTCCCGCGCTCGACGTCGTCGGCGACGGCCAGCTCGGAGAGCACCGTGACCGAGTCGGAGATGCGGACGCTCGCGACGAGCGCGGCCGTCGAGCCAAGGCTCGGCAGGTGGTCGGGCAGGCGTGACCCGGCCCGGGCGAGGGCCCGCTCGAGGATGTCCCGGGTGCCTGAGCCGGACTCGCGGACGACCAGGCGTGCGGCGAGCAGCTCGTCGACGCTCACGCTGTGCCCGCGACGCCGGGCCCACGGGTGCTGTCGTCCGACGACCACTGCGAGGCTGTCCCGCTGCACGGTCCGGCTGCGCAGTCCGCGCCGCACCGTCGAGCCCTCGACGAAGCCGAGGTCTGCGGCTCCTGAGAGCACCAGGTCCATGACGTCCTGGGAGTTGCGGACGATGAGCTCGACCTCAGGCCTCCCGCGGTCTTCGGCAGCCGTCAGGCGTGCCAGCCATCGTGGGACGAGGTGCTCGGCGATCGTCATGCTCGCCGCGACCCGGACCCTGTGCGCAGGACCCTCGCGCAAGGCTGCTGCGGCCCTCTCGAGAGCGTCCGAGGCGTCGAGCACGGTCCGTGCCCACACAGCGACGGCACGGCCCTCCTCGGTGAGGTGGCTGCCGCGGGTGGACCGGGCCACGATCTCGAGGCCGAGCGACCTCTCGAGCCTGCGGAGCGTCGACGACGCGCTCGGCTGCGAGATGCCGAGGGAGCGGGCGGCCGCGCTGATCGAGCCATGGGTGTCGGTCGCGACGAGCACGTCGAGAGCGGCGAGAGAGGTGCGCGGGGTCGGAGCGGTGTGTTCCACCCGTCGATCCTACGGCTGGCCATAGCCTCGGGCTATGTCGCGAGAGGGAAGCGGGTGTTCCGGCAGGCGGGCCGACCGCGCAGGGTGGATCCTGTGACCCCACCTCGTGACCGTTCAGCTCCCGGGCGCATGCGCCGCGCGACTCTCCCGCCCGACCTGCGCCCGACCCGCCGTGCCGCAGTCGTCCCGACGCTCCCTGGGCTCCTGCTGGTCGCTGGTGCTGCTGCCGCGAGCCTGGCGCTCGCCGACCTGCTCGTCTCGGCCACCGGGGCAGCGGTGTCTCCGCTCGTCGTCGCCCTGGGGATCGGGGCTGTGCTCGGGACGCTGCGCGCCGTGCCGCGGGCTGCCGCACCTGGGGTGGCGTGGGCTGGCAAGCACGTGCTGCGTGCCGGGATCGTGCTCCTCGGGCTCCAGCTCTCGCTCGGCCAGCTCGCGGGGCTCGGGTGGCGCGGGGTCACCGTCGTGCTCGTCACCGTGGTCTGCACCTTCCTGCTCACGCTCCGGCTCGGCCGCTGGATGGGCGTCGACCCGCTCACCCGCCTCTACGTCGCGACAGGGTTCTCGATCTGCGGTGCGGCCGCGATCGCCGCGATGAGCGCGACAGTCGGCGGCGCCCGAGGGCCGGCTGGCCAGCCCGTCCCCGGGCGGGGCGCCAAGGAGCCTGGGGCGACGGTCGACGGCGACCCAGGCCCGGACGTGCCAGGCGACGGGGACGCCGTCGGCACTGCGCTCGCACTCGTCACGCTCTACGGGACCCTCGCTGTGCTCGTCCTGCCCTGGGTCGTCTCGGCGCTGGGCCTCTCGGACGCGCAGGCCGGTCTCTTCATCGGGTCGAGCGTCCAGGAGGTCGGCCAGGTCGTCGCCGCCGCCGGCGCTGTCTCTGCTCCGGCTCTCGCTGCAGCGACCGTCGCGAAGCTCGCGCGCGTCGTGCTGCTCGCACCGCTCACAGCACTGGTCGCCGCGCACGGTCGGCGGACCGCTCGTGCTGCCGACGGCGCAGTCCGCGGCTGCGACGACGGCACGGCTGACGGACCTGCCGGGACTGTCGACGGCCCTGCCGGGGAGGACCGTGGACCTGCCGCGGCAGGGGCGAGGCGCGCGGCCCCTCTCGTGCCGGCCTTCGTGCTGGCCTTCCTCGGTGCCGTCCTCGTGAGGTCGACCGGGGTGCTGCCCGACGCGCTGCTGTCCGCCGCAGACGTCCTCCAGCGGGTGCTGCTCACGGCGGCGATGGTCGCGCTCGGCACGAGCGTCGACCTGCGCAGGCTGGTCCGCAGCGGCGGGCGGTCCCTCGGTCTCGGTGCTGTCGCGACAGTCGTGGCGGCCGGGGTCGCGCTGCTCGGGACGCTGCTCCTCGCATGATCTAGGGCGAGGAGGCCTGCGCCATCGCCTGCCGTGAGCGACACCGTCTGGGGAGAGGGATGTCGTCTGCTGAGGCGAGGGCTGGACGGTCAGGAGCGCGGCCGACGACGGTGCGCTCTGGTGAGCGGGCTCGCAGCGTCGAGAGGGCGACAGCTCACCGGGCCGAGTGACGGCCTTCCACGACCAGGACGATCTCGTCGGTCTCGACGCTCAGGTACGCCGAGGCGTGCCAGTACGGGGTGCTCAAAGCGTTGTCGAGCGCGACGCTCGACTGCAGCTCTCCTGTCGGCACGTCGCCCGCGAGGTCGTCGACGACCTCGGGGGAGCGGGTCGCCGGAGCCGTGCTGTACGCGGACGCGAGGTCAGCGGCGCGGCCCTCGGGCAGCGTCACCACGGCGTCCATCCACGTGGGCACGGGCTCGTCGGCGGCCTTCTGCCCGTCCATCCAACCGCTGTACCAGACGGCAGTCCGCCCGATCGCGAGAGCGGGCATGCGGTCGGTGAGCGAGGTGATGTCTGTCCTGCGGACGCCGTCGCCAGCCTTCTCCGCCGACGAGGCCGTCTGCAGGGTCACCCACAGGCTGCCGGCCGTCACGACGGCCAGCGCGAGCGACAGGACGACGAGGCGCCTGCCCGCGGGCACGACCCAGCGACGCCCGGGCGTCTCGTCGGTCGGGGCGGGCTGCGTGGTGGTGTCGCGGGTCTGGTCCATGGGCTCTCGGCTCGGAGGGGCCGCGGTCGCTCGCTGACGTCGCGGGCTGCGTCGACCCACCAACCTACCAACGCGGCGAGGCTGTGACCCGTCTTTTCTGGTACGTGAGCACCACTGTCCTGGTCACACCTCGACTCACCTGGACTCAGCGGACGCTCGAGTCCCAGCGCCACCGGGACCGGCGGGGCACGCCCGGCAGCGCGATGCGACCTGTGCACCACAGGAGCGACGCCTCGGGACGGGTCGCCGGTGCGTCGTCGAAGAGCCTGTCCACCGCGCGCTCGGCGGGTCCGGCCGGGAGTGCGTGCGGGCGCCCCGGTCCGATGTCGATACCGAGCCCCTGGGCGACGTCGTAGCCGTGGACGAGGATCTCGACCACGCCCATCGCCGCGAAGCCCGTCGGGTCCGAGACCCCGTGCGGGTGGAAGGCACGAGCGTCCGGACCCGCTGTGCTCACCTGGGTCGCCAGCAGCGCGGCGAGCGCCTGGACCGTGGTGGCGAGCCCCTGCGTGCCTGCGGTCGCGGCGACGCGGACCACGTCGTCGCCGCCGTCGGCGGCCGTGAGCGGCAGATAGTCGTCAGGAGCCTGCGCGGCGAGCTGGAGTGCGTAGGCGAGCATGTCGTCGCCGACGTGCTCGGCCGTGCGCCAGCACGACCACTCGACGTCGCCCGCCGGGACGTCGAGCTCTTCGGGGGTGGCGGTGAGCAGGAGGTCGGTGAACCACCGTGCGGAGTCGAGGATGTCCTGCGCGTCGCTGGTGCGGGTGCTGATCATGGCGTCCATGGCCACGACCGTGCCACGGAAGCGTGGAGCGGTCTATCGGAATGCCTCGCGCTGTCGTGCGCGGGTCGGGTGGTCGTGCCCGGCTCGCGTCGTGGGGTCGTGTCTGGCGGGTGCGCTCGGTGCGGTGGGTGCGGTGGGTGTGGTCGGTGCCGAGGGTGACGCAGGTCTCGGAGGTCTCTGGCGTGCGTGGCTGAGCGCGATCCTCGGTCCAGAGCCGTCTGCTCGACGTCCACGACGCGCGCAGGACGAGCGTGGGAAGGCGCGAACCGCGGGAAACCGGGGCTCGTGCGGAGCGCTGAGGTGGCGGTTTGGCGTTACCCCTGAGGTCGGGTAATGTTCTGGATCGGCGGAGCCCACGGGGACAGAACGCGAGAGCGGGATGTCAGACCGGGTCACTTCTCCATTGGGCTATGGTGTAATTGGCAACACATCGGTTTCTGGTACCGACATTCTAGGTTCGAGTCCTGGTAGCCCAGCGCAGAGTTCGATCACATGATCGGGTGTCACAAGCACTCAGAACATGCGGTAGAGTTCTCACTCGGAAGTACAGACGCCGGTCGCAAGACCTGCGGAAACGCTTCTTAGGCCCCCATCGTCTAGCGGCCTAGGACGCCGCCCTCTCACGGCGGTAACACGGGTTCAAATCCCGTTGGGGGTACAACGCAAGGCCCGGTCAGGGAAACCTGACCGGGCCTTTGTCGTTCTCGGGGTCGGCTGCCGACACGCTCGCGCCACCGTCCCTCGAGGAGGCGGGAGCGAGTGGCGTCTGCAGGTGTGACCGTCGCCACGACCTGGCGGGGAAAGGTGCGCCCCCGGACGCACCGAGGCCCGGCGCGCTGTGCGGGCCGGGCCTCAGGTGCAGGGGGAGGAGGGGGAGGGGGCGGTGCTACTCGCCGGAGCGGCGCAGGACCTCGGTGAGGCGGTTCGCGGCGGCGACCACGGATCCTGCGTGCAGGCGTCCGGGCTGGCGGCTCAGGCGCTCGACCGGACCCGAGATCGAGACCGCGGCGACGATGCGACCCGACGGTCCGCGGACCGGGGCGGAGACCGACGCGACGCCGACCTCGCGCTCGGAGACCGACTGGGCCCACCCGCGACGACGGACACCGGACAAGATGGTCGCGGTGAATTTGGCGCCCTGGAGACCGCGGTGCAGGCGGTCTGGCTCCTCCCACGCGAGGAGGATCTGCGCGGCCGAGCCGGCGTGCATGGTCAGGGTCGCGCCCACGGGGATCGAGTCGCGCAGACCGACAGGACGCTCGGCGGCCGCGACGCAGATGCGCTGGTCGCCCTGGCGGCGGTACAGCTGGGCGCTCTCGCCCGTGTGGTCGCGCAGCGCGGTGAGCACGGGGTTCGCGGCGGCGAGCAGGCGGTCTTCGCCGGCGGCCGTGGCGAGCTCGTTGAGGCGGGGTCCGAGGACGAACCTGCCCTGCATGTCGCGGGTGACCAGACGGTGGTGCTCGAGCGCCACGGCGAGGCGATGAGCGGTGGGGCGGGCCAGCCGGGTGGCTGCGACGAGCTGTGCGAGGGTGGCCGGGCCTGCCTCGAGAGCACCCAAAACGGATGCTGCCTTGTCGAGCACTCCGACTCCGCTAGAATTGTCCATAGGTCGATATTGCAGTCTCGCAGGCTGAGATGCAAGCGGCCTGACCGAAAGCCCCCAAAGACGCACGCGTCACCCGGCCGGTGCAGACCGGCGCGACGTGAGCACGAGAGGAACTGTGATGGCCGGCACGCTGGCGGAGAAGGTTTGGGACGCCCATCTGGTGCGTCGAGGAAGCGATGGAGCGCCTGACCTCCTCTACATCGACCTGCACCTCGTCCACGAGGTCACGAGCCCGCAGGCCTTCGAGGGTCTGCGTCTCGCCGGGCGTCCGGTCCGTCGCCCGGACCTCACGATCGCGACCGAGGACCACAACACCCCGACGCTGAACATCGACCTGCCGATCGCGGACCTCACGAGCCGCACGCAGATCCAGACCCTGCGCAACAACGCGAAGGAGTTCGGCGTCCGCATCCACTCGCTCGGCGACGCCGACCAGGGGATCGTGCACGTGGTCGGCCCCCAGCTCGGGCTGACCATGCCCGGCCTCACCGTGGTCTGCGGGGACTCGCACACCTCGACGCACGGCGCCTTCGGTGCACTCGCCTTCGGCATCGGCACGAGCGAGGTCGAGCACGTCCTCGCCACGCAGACCCTCCCGCTCGCACCGTTCAAGACGATGGCGATCACCGTGGACGGCTCGCTGCCCGAGGGCAGCACGGCGAAGGACATCATCCTCGCGGTCATCGCGAAGATCGGCACCGGCGGCGGGCAGGGCTACGTGCTCGAGTACCGCGGCGAGGCCATCCGGTCCCTCTCGATGGAGGGCCGCATGACCATCTGCAACATGTCGATCGAGGCAGGCGCCCGCGCCGGCATGATCGCCCCCGACGAGACCACCTTCGAGTACCTCAAGGGCCGCCCCCACGCCCCTGAGGGCGCCGACTGGGACGCTGCTGTCGAGTACTGGAAGACCCTGCGCACCGACGACGACGCGACCTTCGACACCGAGGTGGTTCTCGAGGCCGCCGACCTCGAGCCCTTCGTCACCTGGGGCACGAACCCCGGCCAGGGCCTCCCGCTCTCGGCCAACGTGCCTGTCCCGTCCGAGATCGCCGACGAGAACGAGCGCGTCACCGCCGAGCGCGCGATCGAGTACATGGGCCTCAACCCCGGGACCCCGCTGCGCGACATCGCGATCGACACGGTGTTCATCGGCTCGTGCACCAACGGGCGCATCGAAGACCTGCGTGCCGTCGCCGAGATCATCGAGGGCAAGAAGAAGGCCGACACGCTCCGCGTGCTCGTCGTCCCCGGCTCGGCGCGCGTGCGCCTGCAGGCCGAGGCCGAGGGCCTGGACAAGGTGTTCCTCGACTTCGGTGCGGAGTGGCGCAACGCCGGCTGCTCGATGTGCCTGGGCATGAACCCGGACCAGCTGGCCCCCGGAGAGCGTTCTGCGTCGACCTCCAACCGCAACTTCGAGGGTCGTCAGGGCAAGGGCGGACGCACGCACCTCGTCTCGCCGCTCGTCGCGGCAGCCACCGCGATCCGCGGGACGCTGTCCTCGCCGTCCGACCTCGCCCAGGACGCGGCCGGCGCCGACGCCCTGCAGCCCGCCTGACCGCCCCGAAGGTTTCTGGAGTCATCATGGAGAAGTTCGCAACGCACACAGGTGTGGGCGTCCCGCTGCGCCGCAGCAACGTCGACACCGACCAGATCATCCCCGCCGTCTACCTCAAGCGTGTGACCCGCACGGGCTTCGAGGATGCGCTCTTCGCCGCCTGGCGCGGTGACGAGTCCTTCGTCCTCAACCAGCCCGCGTACACGAGCGGCTCCGTCCTCGTGGCCGGTCCGGACTTCGGCACGGGCTCGTCGCGTGAGCACGCCGTGTGGGCGCTCAAGGACTACGGCTTCAAGGCCGTGCTGTCCGCACGCTTCGCCGACATCTTCCGCGGCAACTCCGGCAAGCAGGGTCTGCTCGCCGCGCAGCTCGCCCAGGAAGACATCGAGCTGCTCTGGAAGGTCCTCGAGACCAAGCCGGGCACCGAGGTGACCGTCAACCTCGTCGACCGGACAGCGTCCGCCGATGACGTGGTCGTGCCCTTCCAGGTCGACGACTACACCCGCTGGCGCCTCATGGAGGGCCTCGACGACATCGGCCTGACCCTCCAGCACGAGGCCGAGATCACCGAGTTCGAGGCGTCGCGCGCCGCGTGGCGTCCGAAGACGCTGCCGGCCAAGCACCTGCCGCCCGTCGAGATCGAGGCGGCTCGTCCCGTCTCCTGACGAGAGCCGCGGGCGAGCGCCCGGACGATCACCACGGAGGGGTCACCTGGAGGAACAGGTGGCCCCTCCGTCGTGTTGCACGACGTGGGCGCTGTGCACCGCCGTGCCCCGCGGCCCCGGCGCGCGCGACGGATCGCCAGGCGGACCGTCAGACGCAGCGTCCGGTTGAGTGAAGACACCGTGCATGTCCACCGCTCCGTTAGGAGCAGTGCCGAACGATAGGCGACCATAGCGTCATGACAGATCTGCTCTCCGTCGACGGCGGGAACCCGCTGAACGGCACCATCACCGTGCGCGGTGCGAAGAACTTCGTCTCCAAGGCCATGGTCGCCTCGCTCCTGGGCGAGGGCCCGAGCGAGCTGCGCAACGTGCCCGAGATCCGCGACGTCAAGGTCGTCTCCGGTCTCCTCGAGCTGCACGGTGTCTCGGTCGACTACGACGTACCCGCAGGCGTGCTGCGCCTCGACCCGAGCAACGTCGAGTCCGCCCACGTGGCCGACATCGACGCGCACGCCGGGTCGAGCCGGATCCCCATCCTCTTCTGCGGCCCGCTGCTGCACAGGCTCGGCGAGGCCTTCATCCCCGACCTCGGCGGCTGCCGCATCGGTGACAGGCCGATCAACTACCACCTCGACATCCTGCGGCAGTTCGGCGCCCAGGTGGACAAGCGCGAGCAGGGTATCCACCTCACCGCCCCGAACGGTCTGCGCGGCACCAAGATCTCGCTGCCCTACCCGAGCGTGGGGGCGACCGAGCAGCTGCTGCTCACCGCCGTGCGCGCGGAGGGCATCACCGAGCTCTCGAACGCGGCCATCGAGCCCGAGATCATGGACCTCATCAACGTCCTGCAGAAGATGGGCGCGATCATCTCGGTCGACACCGACCGCGTGATCCGCATCGAGGGCGTCGCCAAGCTGTCTGGCTACCGCCACACAGCCCTCGGAGACCGTATCGAGGCGTCGTCGTGGGCCTCGGCCGCGCTCGCCACGCAGGGTGACATCTTCGTCAAGGGCGCGACGCAGCCCGAGATGACGGCCTTCCTCAACACCTTCCGCAAGGTCGGCGGCGAGTTCGAGGTTGAGGACGACGGCATCCGGTTCTACCACCCGGGCGGCGAGCTCAAGTCGATCGTCCTCGAGACCGACGTGCACCCCGGGTTCATGACCGACTGGCAGCAGCCGCTCGTCGTGGCGCTCACCCAGGCCACCGGGCTGTCGATCGTCCACGAGACGGTCTACGAGAACCGTTTCGGCTTCACCGACGCCCTGCGGGGCATGGGCGCCAACATCCAGGTGTACAAGGAGTGCCTCGGCGGGCGGCCGTGCCGCTTCGGCCAGCGCAACTTCTACCACTCCGCCGTGATCTCCGGTCCGACCCCGCTCGCCGCGGCCGAGATCGAGGTCCCCGACCTCCGTGGAGGCTTCAGCCACCTCATCGCCGCGCTCGCCGCGAAGGGCACCTCCAAGGTCCGTGGCATCACGCTCATCGACCGTGGCTACGAGCGCTTCACCGAGAAGCTCGAGGCCCTCGGTGCGGAGTTCTCCCGCAGCTGACCGAGGCAGCCTCGCGACGCTCTGGCTGACCGACCCGGCCTGGCGCCGCTCGGGTGCCACCGCGCACGACGCCCCGCACCGTCCCTCGACGGTCGCGGGGCGTCGTGCGTCTGATGCCGGGTCGGCCCTGGGCCTTGGGCCCTGGTGGCCTCAAGCCCTCGCGGCATCGTGTCCGCGTGAACGCGTGAACGCGTGAACGCGTGAACGCGTGAACGCGTGAACGCGTGAACGCGCGACCGCGTGCGGGACGCAGCCGACCCCTGGCGGTAGCCTTGCCCGGTGACATCTGAGTCGAGCACGTCCACAGGCAGTGGCAGGTCCTTCACGTACAGGTTGGCCGCCGGGATCCTCAAGCCCGTCCTGGTGGCGATGGGCGTCAAGGACTGGCAGGGCACCGAGCACCTGCCGACGACAGGCGGATACCTCGCCGTGGCCAACCACATCACGAATCTCGACCCCCTGACCTTCGCGCACTTCCTCTACGACTCGTCCCGCCCGCCGCGGATCCTCGCGAAGGCGTCCCTGTGGAAGGTCCCCGTGCTCAAGGGTGTCCTGGTCCGCACAGGCATGATCCCCGTGCACCGGGGGACCGCAGGAGCCGCGTCCTCGCTCGCCGACGCGGTCCGCCAGCTCGAGTCGGGGGAGTGCGTCGCCGTGTTCCCCGAGGGAACCCTCACCCGCGACCCGGACCTGTGGCCGATGGTCGGCAAGACCGGGGCGGCCCGCCTCGCGCTCAGCAGCGGCGTCCCGGTGATCCCGGTCGCCCAGTGGGGACCGCAGCTGATCCTCCCGCAGTACTCCAAGCGTCTGCACCCCTTCCCGCGCAAGAAGGTCTCGGTCCACGCTGGACCGCCTGTCGACCTCTCCGACCTCCTCGACCGCCCCCAGGACGCCGCCGTCCTCACGGAGGCCACCGAGCGCATCATGGCCGCCATCACGGCCCTGCTCGAGGAGATCCGCGGCGAGAAGGCCCCTGCAGTCCGCTACGACATGCGCAAGGCGGCCCGCGCCCAGCAGGCCGCTGCCGCTGCTTCGGCGGAGGTCCCGGCTGGGGAGCCCGACATTGACGCCGCTCCGGGGACGGTCGCGGACGCTGAGCAGGCCACGAGCGAGCTCGTCCCAGACGTCGAGCCGACGGGAGGCACCTTGCCCGTCGAGGGGACCGGCCGCAGCACCGGTCCTGGCGACGAGCCGGTCGACGGCACCTCCGACGTCTCCGAGCCCGACCAGCCCACGACCGACGAGGGACGCAGGTGATCGCCGCGGTCCTCGGCTCGGGTGCCTGGGGGACCACCTTCGCGCAGGTGCTCGCCGACGCGGGCTGCACGGTGCGTCTGTGGGGCCGCAACGCCGACGTCGCGCAGCAGATCACGACCGAGCACGTCAACGGGAAGTACCTGCCGGGCGTCGTGCTGCCCGAGTCGATCTCCGCGACGACAGACGTCGCCGCGGCCCTCGACGGGGTCGACCTCGTGGTCGTCGCCATCCCGTCGCAGAGCGCTCGCGCGACCCTCGAACCCCTGCGCGACCTCGTGCCGCCGACCGCCGTCGCGGTCTCCCTCATGAAGGGCGTCGAGCTCAGCACAGACCGTCGCATGAGCGAGGTGGTCGCCGAGGCCCTCGCGATCGACGCCAGCCGGGTCGCCGTCGTCTCTGGGCCCAACCTCGCAGGCGAGATCGCGCGTCGTCAGCCGACGGCGACTGTCGTGTCCTCCTCCGACCCGCAGACCGCGGCACTCGTCGCGAAGGCCTGCTCCTCCGGCTACTTCAGGCCGTACACCAACGCCGACGTCGTCGGTGTCGAGCTCTGCGGCGCTGTCAAGAACGTCATCGCGCTCGCCGTGGGCATGGCCCAGGGCCGCGGCTTCGGCTACAACACCACGGCGACGGTCATCACGCGTGGCCTCGCCGAGATCAGCCGCCTGGGCCTCGCGCTCGGAGCCGACGCGGAGACCTTCCCCGGGCTCGCCGGGATGGGCGACCTCATGGCGACGTGCGCCTCACCCTCGTCACGCAACCACACGCTCGGCAAGCACGTGGGCCAGGGCATGACCCTCGACGACGCGATCACCGCGACGGGCGGGACCGCCGAGGGTGTGAAGTCGTGCCGCTCGGTCCTCGAGCTCGCCCGGTCTGTCGGTGTCGAGATGCCGATCACCGAGGCCGTCGTCGGGGTGCTGCACGGTGGTCTGCCCGTGGACGACATCGCCCGCGGGCTGCTCGCACGCCCCCAGCGCTCCGAGGG
This sequence comes from Sanguibacter sp. Leaf3, assembly GCF_001425965.1. Lineage (NCBI taxonomy): Bacteria > Bacillati > Actinomycetota > Actinomycetes > Micrococcales > Sanguibacteraceae > Sanguibacter > Sanguibacter sp. Leaf3. The sequence continues at coordinate 73,549 of NZ_LMRH01000002.1, forward strand.
CGTGCGCGGAGACGCGTGACTGCTGCAGGCTCGTGACCCACCAGCTCGTAGCCGACCACGCTGTCCCGGCGGCTGAGCTCCGACGGCGGCAGGCTCGTGACCGAGCAGGAGCCGCGGCTGGTGCCCTGCGCGCACAGCCGCCGCAGGGACCAGCCGCCGAGGCCGTTCAGGCTCCGGTGACGAGGCGCAGCGCACGGTCCAGGTCGGCCCAGAGGTCCTCGACGTCTTCGATCCCGACGCTCAGGCGGAGCAGGTCCTCCGGGACCGTCAGGGACTCGGTCGAGAAGCGGCGGCGACGCTCGAGGGTCGACTCGACCCCACCGAGGCTCGTCGCGGGGACCCACAGGTCGAGGGCGTCGACCACAGCATCGGCCGCCTCGATACCGCCGACGGGCCGCAGACCGATGATCGCGCCGTAGCCGTCCATGACCCGGGTCGCGACCTCGTGGCCCGGGTCGTCCGGCAGGGACGGGTGCCGGACCTGCGCGACGCCCGGGTGCGCGGAGAGGCGCAGGGCGATCTCGGCGGCGTTCGCCTGGGCACGCTCGACCCGCAGCGCGAGGGTGCGCATGCCGCGCAGCGCGAGCCACACCTCCCACGGGCCGGCGATCGCACCGTGCAGCGTGCGGTAGGCACGCACCGAGCGCTCCAGGTGCTCCGAGCTGGTGACGACGGCCCCGAGGACCACGTCGGAGTGTCCGGCGAGGTACTTGGTCACCGAGTGCACCACGAGATCGGCGCCAGACTCGAGCGGCCGCTGGACCAGCGGCGTCGCGAAGGTGTTGTCGACCGCGACGAGAGCCCCGGCGCGGTGGGCCGCGTCGACGAGGACCGGCAGGTCGGCGACCTCGAGCATGGGGTTGGTCGGAGACTCGATCCACACGAGGTCGGCCCCGGCGAAGGCAGCGGCCGACGCCTCGGTGTCCGCGATGTCGACCCGACGGACCGTGACCCTGTGCCGCTGCGCCATGTCGTCGACAAACCCGAGGGTCACCTGGTACGCGTGCTGCGGGACGACGACCGTGCCGCCGTCCGGGACCATCGCGAGGACCGAGGCGATCGCCGCCATGCCGGATGCGAAGACCACACCGCTCTGCGTGGCCCCCTCGAGCTGGGCGAGAGCGTCCTCGAAGGGCTCCCAGGTCTCGGTGCCGGACCGGGTGTAGAGCTTGTCCTCGGGGGAGGGGACGCCGGCCGAGACGTAGGTCGAGGACAGCACGACAGGGGGGTTGACGGGCCCGCCCTGGACCCGGGGCGGGCGCCCGGCCGTGACGGCGACCGTCGCGGGTGAGACCGGGCCGTGGCCGGTGCGGGGAGAGGTGGGCTCAGGGGTCGTCGACGCGTCGTCCATGCGTCCGAGACTAAGCCGTCACCTCCGGTAAAGTCGCACGCGATGGCTACAGTCTCAGAATCCCAGACCCCCACCCCTGCTCTCGGCGCGGTGGCCCCGGTCGCACCCGGCGAGACCGTCGGCCGCCCTCGCGTGGTCCTGCTCTTCGGCGGACGCTCCGGAGAGCACGTCATCTCGTGCGCGACAGCTGCCGGCGTCATGCGGGCGATCGACCGCGACCGTTTCGACGTGGTCCCGGTCGGCATCACGCGCACCGGTCAGTGGGTGCTCGTCGAGGACGACCCCGACCGCTGGGCCATCACCGAGGGCCGTCTGCCCGAGGTCGACGCGACGGGCACCGAGGTGCTGCTGCCGCTCGCCGTGGGGCAGAACGCCCTGCGCGTCCTCGAGGCCGGTGAGATGCCACGCATCCTCGGAGACGTCGACGTCGTCTTCCCGCTGCTGCACGGGCCCTTCGGCGAGGACGGCACCCTCCAGGGCATGCTCGAGCTCGCCGACGTCCGCTACGTCGGTGCAGGCGTCCTCGCCTCGGCCGTCGGCATGGACAAGCACTTCATGAAGCTCGTGCTCGCCGGACAGGGGCTTCCCGTCGGTCCGTACACGGTGATCGCACCGGGTGAGTGGGACCGTGACGAGCAGGGTGCGACAGCGCGCGTCGCAGACCTCGGGCTGCCGGTCTTCGTCAAGCCTGCCCGTGCCGGGTCGAGCCTGGGCATCAGCAAGGTCGACGACCTCGCCGACCTGCCTGCGGCCGTCGCGGAGGCGCGTCGGCACGACCCGAAGGTGATCGTCGAGGCCGGGATCGTCGGCCGCGAGATCGAGTGCGCCGTCCTCGGTGGACGCCGCGGCGAGCGTGCCCGCGCCTCGCTGCCCGGTGAGATCCAGGTGACCGACGAGGCTCACGCCTTCTACGACTTCGAGGCGAAGTACCTCAGCGAGCAGAGCGTCGAGCTCAGCTGCCCGGCGGACCTCAGCCCTGAGCTCGTGGCCCAGGTCCAGGACGTCGCGATCCGCACCTTCGAGGCGGTCTCCGGTGAGGGGCTGTCCAGGGTCGACGTGTTCGTCACGGAGGCCGGCGAGGTCATCGTCAACGAGATCAACACGATGCCCGGCTTCACGCCCTTCTCGATGTACCCGCGGATGTGGGAGAAGAGCGGGATCGGCTACGCGGACCTCATCACCGAGCTCGTCGAGCTCGCCCTCGAGCGCGAGACCGGCCTGCGCTGACTGTCAGCGGTCGGCCGCCTGTCTGCTGACCGACGGCCGGGGTAGTCGGCCGACTGTCGAGATCGTGACTTCGGAGCGAGATCGTGACCTGCAAGGGTCGATCCCGCTCCGACATCACGATCTCGCTGCCGCTGCCGCTGCCGCTGCCGCTGCCGCTGCCGCTGCCGCTGCCGCTGCCGCTGCCGCTGCCGCTGCCGCTGCCGCTGCCGCTCGCCGGGCGGGCGTCAGCGGCAGGCGTGGGAGGTGGTGGGGATCTCGGAGACGGCTCGGGCGACGTCGATGAGCGACGCCGTCGGCTGGCTGCCGCCGAGCTCTGTGGGCACCTGGACGGAGACTGCGGGCTCGCGGCCGTAGGTGGTGAAGGTCCAGCCGTTGTCGTCCTGGGTGGTGATCCAGTCGAAGGTGCCGAGCCCGGGGATGCCGGGGTCGACCGACTGGCAGTCCTGCGTGGTCGGGGCCGGCGGCTCGACGCCGCAGCGCAGCGTGATCGCGCGTCCGGGCTCACCCCAGGCCGCCGTCGCCTGGCTCGACGCCCGCACCTTGCTCTGGCCACCGACCTCGTCAGGGAGCATGAGCACGACCGTGGCGCAGATCGGTTCCGCGGCATCGACGCCTGCGGGGACGTTGATCGTCGGGGTGCAGGCTGTCAGGCCGACCGTCACGGCGGCCACGCCCAGCGACGCCGCGACCGTGCGCCGGGCTGCTCGCGCCGACGGGCGGCGGACCACAGGCGTCAGAGGCGCGGGTGAAGGGCTTTGCAGGCCGGAGCGGCGGTGGCGGAGACTCGTGAGCACCCCGACACTCTAGTGCCGCTGCCTGGACGTCAGCCCGGGAGCCGGCCTGGGCTAGGGTGGCCGCGTGAGTGACTCTGAGCGTGTCTGCGACCTGGCCGAGGAGCAGCTGCTCGCGCGGATCTTCCCGCTGCTGCCCGCGACCGCCGCGACCCTGGTGGGCCCCGGCGACGACGCTGCGGTGATCTCCGCACCTGACGGACGCTTCGTCGTCTCGACGGACGTCCTCGTCCAGGACCGCCACTTCATCCGCGACTGGTCGACGGGCTACGACGTCGGGTGGCGCGCCGCCGTGCAGAACCTCGCCGACATCGCCGCGATGGGCGCCCGGCCCACCTCCTTGGTGGTCTCGCTCGTGCTGCCCCGCACCGAAGAGGTGCAGTGGGTGCTCGACCTCGCCCGCGGGCTCGCCGAGGCGTGCGCTCCCTACGGCGCGGGGGTCGTCGGGGGAGACCTGTCGAGCGGGGACGCGATCGTCGTCGCCGTCACGGTCCACGGCGACCTCGACGGTGGGGACCCTGTGCTGCGGTCTGGTGCGCGGCCGGGCGACGTCGTCGCGCACGCCGGGGTCCTCGGGCGGTCTGCCGCCGGGCTGGACCTGCTGACGGACGCCGAGGAGACCGACGCCTACCCCGACCTCGTCGCCGCCTACCTGCGCCCCGACCCGCCGATCGGCTCGGGGACCCGAGCCCGCCTCGCGGGGGCGACCGCCATGCTCGACGTCTCGGACGGGCTCCTGCGCGACGGCGGCCGGATCGCCAGGGCCAGCGGGGTCGTCCTCGACCTCGACCCACCGTCGCTCGCCCTGCAGACCGACCTCGCCGCCCTGGCGCAGGCCGGCCGCGTGCTCGACGTGGACCCGTCACGCTGGGTCCTGACAGGCGGAGAAGACCACGGGCTGCTCGCGACGTTCCCGCCTGATGCCGAGCTGCCCTCAGAGTTCCGGGTGATCGGCCGGGTCGTGGCTGCGACGGCCGACCGGTCGCCGTCCGTCACCGTGCAAGGAGCCGCGCCCGAGGGCGACGAGGGCTGGGACCACTTCGCGGGGCATGGGCACCCGCGAGACTGACCCGCAGAGATCCTGACCCCTCGGGACCTCTTGACCTGGAGTTCCGGAGACCTGGGGAACTGAGGTGCGTCGTGCCTCGAGAGTGCAGGCCGGGGCACCGGTCGTCGGGCTGTCAGCGTCGGCGGTAGCGCACCTCGGTGAGCGGAGCCCCGCCGATCTCCTCGATCTTCTCGACGCCGTCCGGCTCGAAGCCGTGGCGCCTGTAGAAGCGGCGGGCCCGTTCGTTGTCGGAGAGGACCCACAGGGTGACGTCGGAGTCCGCGGGGACTCCGTCGAGCACCGCTCGCAGGAGGTCGCGCGCGACGCCGCGCCCCCAGGTCTCGGGGTCGAGGTAGATCGAGTACAGCTGGAGGTCGCCCGGCTCGGCGTCCTCGTCGCTCGCGGGCCCCAGGTGCGCGAATCCCACGGTCCTCTGGTCGAGGACGGAGACCAGCGTCCGGCCCGCCGGTCTGTCGAGGAGCTCGACCCACCACTGCTCTCGGGCGTCGACGTCGAGCCCTTCGAGATAGGCGGTCGGGACGATCCCCGCGTAGGCCTCGCGCCAGGAGGCGACGTGGATGCGGGCGATCGCCGGGGCGTCGGCCGCCGTGGCCGGACGGATGGTCAGGTCGTCACGCTCGATGTCCATGCCAGCCAGGGTCGCACGTCACCTGCGTCAGGGCCAAGGGTTTCGGTGGTCCAACACCGACAGCCCGCCGGACCGAGGTCCGACGGGCTGTGCGAGAGAACTTCCGCGAGGGGAGTCTCAGATGTGACGCGTGACCTTGCCTGCCTTGAGGCAAGAGGTGCACACGTTGAGGCGCTTGGGAGCGCCGTTGACGATTGCGCGAACACGCTGGATGTTCGGGTTCCAGCGGCGCTTCGTGCGCACGTGCGAGTGCGAGATGCTGTGCCCGAAGCTCGGGCTCTTTGCGCAGACGTCGCAGTTGGCAGCCACGGTCTCTCCTGATCGTCATGCACGCCGCTGTGCGGCGACTTCAATGGTCTGTGGATGCGGAGCCGCAGTGAACCCGCGCCGAGGCCTCGAGAGGTCTGCGGGAGGGTGGTGTCGCGGTTCGCGCATGCCCTGGTGTGTGCGGGCAACCTCGATAGAGTAGCCGATCCTCGACGCGCTACCCAAATTGCCTGCGGACGCAGGAGCACGCACGGCTCCCAGGAGGTTCCCGCGTGCTCTGCCGGGATCGGCTGCGAGAGCCGGTCCCTGAGGCCCCGGCCAGTGTGGCACGAGACGATGTGCGACATCATATGACGTCGGACGGTCGAGAGGGGAGTGGGGCGTGGGCACGAGAGGCAGTGGTGCTGACGGGCTCCGCGACCCCGCCGGCGACGACGCCAGCCCTCGCGACGCCGCAGGCGACGCCAGCCCTGCTGGTCCGGTCGCGCCTCTGAGCACAGACCGTCCAGGTGACGTCGTCGGTCTCGAGGTGGTGCTGCGGTGGGCGGACGGGGCCGTCGCGGTCCTCGAACGCGCTCGTCCCGTCCTCGACAGGGCCAACGTCTTCCCCGTGCCCGACGCCGACACCGGGACCAACCTCGCCGCCACCCTCCGTGCGGCTCGCGACGCAGCGGTCGCCTCGGCCGCGTCGGACGCTCCGTCAGCAGACCGGGTCCTGCAGGCCTTCGCCCGGGGTGCCCTCGTGGGCGCGCGGGGCAGCTCTGGTGTGATCTTGAGCGAGTTCCTCCGTGGTCTTGCCGGGGCGGCGCCGTCCGGCACCGGGGCGACGGGCACGGTGACCGACGCGACCCGTCTGGCCCGAGCGCTCGACCGCGGGGCGCGACGCGCTGTCGCGGCTGTGGTCGACCCTCGCCCGGGCACCATGCTCACTGCGGCGCGCGGTGCGGCAGACGCGGCCCTCGATGCGGCTGCGGGTGGTGCAGACCTCGTCCAGACCGTCGAGAGCGCACGCTCTGGGGCGTCTCAGGCGCTCCGGCGGAGCGTCGACGAGCTGGACGTCCTGCGCGCGGCCGGGGTGCTCGACGCCGGGGCCTACGGCTTCGTGCTCGTCCTCGACGCCCTCGCCGCAGCTCTCGGTCCGGACCTGGAGAGCGCGGCCGACCGCGTGTCGGTGGGGCACGGCACGATCGTGCTCATGGACTCTCTGGCCGTCGCCGACGCCCCTGCGGGGTCAGGGACCTCAGCCGGCACGGGAAGCGGCACGGGCGCTCGAGCCCCCGGGGGCGACGACCTCCACGGATCCAGGACGTCTCCTGACGACCAGGAGCGCGACGGCCGCCCGGGCGAGCGCGAGCGCGAGGGCCACGGGAACCGGGAGAACACGAGCAACCACACGAACCACGGCGAGCACCACGCCGTCGACGGCGAGTTCGAGCTCATGTGCGTCGTCCGTCACGCTGTGCGACGCTCGCCGACGCCCGCCTCGGGAGACCCTGCGGTTGCGCCCGCTGCTCTCGAGCGCCCATCCGGCAGTGTCGACGGCATCGATGGCATCGATGGCATCGACAGTCTCGGAGTCTCCGACGGCGTCGGCGGTCTCGACGGCTCCGACGCGCTCGCCGCTGTGGCCCCGGTGCTGCGGTCCGGGCTCCAGCAGGTCGGTGACTCAGTCGTCGTGGTCGGCGGCGCAGACCACGAGGTCGCGGACGCGTCAGGTGACCTCCACGGGCTCTGGCAGGTCCACGTCCACACCGACCATCCCCTCGAGGCCCTGCGCGTGCTGGACCGCTGGGACGTCGGCCCGGTCGTCGTCCGCTGCCTGTCCCACCAGGTCTCCGCAGTCTCGACCCGTGCCGCTGGGACCTCCGCGCCCGTGGGTGTCGTGGCGTGCACGGCCTCGCCGGGACTGGTCATGGACCTCGCCCGGTCGGGGGCCGTCGTGGTGCTGCGCGGCGACGGTGAGATCGAGCGCTCGGACCTCCTGAGGGCTGTCCACGAGACCGACGCCGAGCACGTCGTCGTGCTGCCGGCCGACGAGCAGACCCTGGCCGTGGCGGGCGGGCTGTCTGATCTCTCGCACCCGCAGACGACCGTGGTCGGCTCGACGAGCGACCTGCACGTGGTGGCCGCCCTGTCCGCCTGGGTCGTCGGCACCCCAGCCCCACCAGCCGACCTGGCTGCGGCGCTCGCCCCAGTCGTCGACGCCGTCGGTGCTGTCCGCGCCGTCCGGCTCGACGCCTCGCGGCCTGCGCGGGTGCGCGACGGGATCGACAGTCTCCTCAGCGCCTCCGCAGCACCTGGCCCTGCTGCTGGTGCGGCAGCCACCGGTCCTGACCTCGCGCCGGCTGAGCCGGACCGCCGGACCGGCGACGCGTCCTCGCCAGCCCTGACCGTCCTCACCGTCCTCGTCGGGGAGCTCGTCCCCGGGCAGGTGGTCGACGACCTCGTCTCCCGCGCCGAGCACCTCGTGCCCGGTGTCGAGGTCGTCGTGCTGCCCTCAGGCCGCCGGTCGACCGCCCTCGTGATCGGAGCAGAGCAGCAGTGAGCATCGACAGCCCCTTCAGCCTCGACGAACGCCTCGACAGGCTCCTCGGGAAGCGCCCCGCGGCGCCGCTCGCGAAGCTCGGCCTGGAGACCACCGGCGACCTGCTCCGTCACTACCCGCGGCGCTACGCCGATCCCGGCACCATGACCGAGATCTCGATCCTCGTGGTCGGGGAGCACGTGACTGTCGTCGCCGAGGTCGTCAGCGCGACGGTCCGCGAGATGCGCAGCCGCGGCGGGGCGATGCTCCAGGCCGTGGTCTCTGACGGCACCGACAGGCTCTCCCTCACGTTCTTCGCCAAGCACAAGGGTGCGCTGCGCACCCACGAGGCGCGCCTCAAGCCTGGCCGCACCGGGTTATTCACAGGCGTCGTCTCCGAGTACCGCAACGAGCGCCAGCTGACCCACCCCGACTACCTGCTGCACGGGGTCGACGTCGACAGCGCGGAGGCGGGGCTGGTCGAGGCCAGCCTGCTCACCCCGATCTACCCGGCCAGCGCCGCCATGCCGACGTGGAAGCTCCACCAGACCGTCCGGACCGTCCTCGACCCGTTGACCCCTGCGGACATCCCCGACCCGATCCCCGCCGAGGTGCTCGAGCGTCGCGGGCTGGAGAGCCTGCACCAGGCCTTCCGCGACATCCACGTCCCGGCCGAAGAGCACGAGTGGCGTCGCGGGCAGAAGAGGTTGCGCTACGAAGAGGCCTTCGTCCTGCAGACCGCCCTCGCGCTGCGTCGCTCCGAGGCCGCAGCGCTCGAGGCGACAGCCCGACCGCTGCGCACCGACGGCCCGTCGCTGCTGAGCGACTTCGACGCCTCGTTGCCGTTCACGCTCACCGCTGGCCAGCGGGAGGTCGGCGCCGAGATCGCGGCCGAGCTCGCTGCCCCGCACCCCATGCAGAGGTTGCTCCAGGGTGAGGTCGGCTCCGGCAAGACCGTGGTCGCCCTGCGGGCCATGCTCCAGGTGGTCGACGCCGGCGGGCAGGCCGCGCTCCTGGCCCCGACCGAGGTCCTCGCAGCCCAGCACGCCCGGACGCTCTCCGGTCTGCTCGGCGACCTCGCGGCCGGTGGCATGCTCGGCGGTGCGTCCCACGGCACCCGTGTCGCCCTCGTCACCGGGTCGCAGCCTGCCGCCGTCAAGAAGAAGAACCTGCTCGACGCCGCCTCGGGAGCCGCCGGGATCGTCGTCGGCACCCACGCACTGCTCAGCGCCGGCGTCCAGTTCGCAGAGCTCGGGCTCGTCGTCGTCGACGAGCAGCACCGCTTCGGTGTCGAGCAGCGCGACATGCTCCGCGCGAAGGCCCGCACGGTCCCGCACCTGCTCGTCATGACTGCGACGCCGATCCCGCGCACCGTGGCGATGACGGTCTTCGGGGACCTCGAGACCTCGACGCTGCGCGAGATCCCGGCTGGCCGCTCGGGGATCACCACGCACGTCGTCCCGGCGCAGAAGCCGGCGTGGATCGCCAGGACCTGGGCGAAGGTCCGGGAGGAGATCGACGCCGGGCGGCAGGCCTACGTGGTGTGCCCGCGCATCACAGGCGACACCGACGAGGCCGACGGGGCCGAGGAGCCGGGCGCCGACGACGGGACGCTCGGCCTCGACGTGCGAGCTGGCGCGCCAGCCGCGCCCCCCACGACGAACCGCCGTCCCCTGCGCGCGGTCCTCGAGGTGGCCGAGGAGCTCGCCGACCTCGAGGTGCTCCGCGGTGTGCGGATCGGGATCCTGCACGGCCAGATGCCCCCTGCCGAGAAAGAGGCGGCGATGGCCGCCTTCACCGCCGGTGACGTGGACCTGCTCGTCTCGACGACGGTGATCGAGGTCGGGGTCGACGTGCCTCGCGCGACAGCGATGGTCGTGCTCGACGCCGACCGTTTCGGGCTCTCCCAGCTGCACCAGCTGCGCGGCCGGGTCGGGCGTGGCGCCGACGCAGGTCTGTGCTTCCTCGTCTCTGAGATGGCCGAGGCAGCGCCGGCGAGCACCCGCCTCAAGACCCTCGCCTCGACCACCGACGGCTTCGAGCTCGCTGCGGCGGACCTCGAGATGCGCAGCGAGGGCGACGTCCTCGGGGCTGCCCAGTCGGGCAGGTCCACGTCGCTCCAGCTGCTGCGCGTGGTGCGGGACACAGCTGTCATCGAGCAGGCGCGCGAAGACGCCGCGGCCCTCGTCGCTGCCGACCCGACCCTCGCCGGTCATCCCTTGCTGCTCGCCGAGATCACCGAGCGGGTCACGGGGGAGCGGGCCGAGTACCTCGACAGGTCGTGAGGTGCCCCGCCCTCCTAGAGCCCGCCGGACCGCTCGGACGGCTCGGACCGCTCGGACGGTCGGGCACTGCGAGACCGGCTCGGACCTCGCTCGCGGCCCGCGCGGCTGCGGGCTGGCCCGACCACGGCTCGGTGATCGCTACGCTGGTCCGGTGACTCGGATCGTGGCAGGGCTCGTCGGCGGCAGGAGCCTCGCCGTCCCACCGAAGGGCACGCGCCCCACGAGCGACAAGGTGCGCGAGGCGATCTTCTCCAGGCTCGAGCACTACGAGGTGCTCGACGGCGCGCGCGTGCTGGACCTGTGTGCGGGGTCGGGGGCGCTCGGTCTCGAGGCCGCGAGTCGCGGGGCCTCGACCGTCGTGCTCGTCGAGGCGGGCAGGGTCGCCGCCCAGGTGTGCCAGAAGAACGTCGACTCCCTCGGGCTCCCCGGGGTTCGGGTGGTCACGGACCGCGCCGAGCGCTTCGTCGCCCAGCCGCCCACCCAGCCGTGGGACCTCGTGTTCCTCGACCCGCCGTACGACATGAGCGACGACGACGTCGCCGCTCTGCTCCTCGCCCTCGAGGGGCACGTGTCGGACGACGCGGTGATCGTGGTCGAGCGGTCGTCACGCACCCCCGAGCCGAGCTGGCCGGCGTCGTGGAGGCTCATCGTCACCAAGCCCTACGGGGAGACGCTGGTGCACTACGCGGAGCCCGGTGCGGACGACGACGCCGACCTCTCGAGCGCTGGCTCGCCCGACGACGAGAGCTCGGCCGACCAGCACCCGACCGACTGACCAGGGCAGCGGCAGCCCTCCAGCGCCGGTCTGCGGCTCGCTCAGGTCAGCTGTCGTCTCCGTCCGACGCCTGCAGGCCCTCGGTGGCCCAGGCCATGCCGACAGGCACGCTCGCGAGGTTCGCGGGGTCGACGAGCCCGACGGTCGGGCCGCTCACCGAGCCCAGCAGCGCCCGGGTGTCGGCGTCGTCACGCACCGACCCCTCGGAGCCGACGAGGTACGCCTCGAGGAACTCACGGAGCGGACCGGCCACCACCGCTGTCGGCGCGTCGGCAGGTCCCTCGGCGACGACCTCGGGCGCGACGTGCAGCGTGGTGAGGAGCAGCGCAGGCACGCGAGCCCCGGAAGCCCCCAGCCCGGGCTGGAAGTACGGCACCGCGAGGACCCGTGCCCCGTGGCGGGCGTAGAAGCGCAGCCGTGCTGCGGGGTCCCCGTGCGCCTCGCTGGCCTCGTGGTGGTCCGGGTGCTCGACCTCGGCGAGCAGCAGGCCTGGGGAGGACTCGGCCACCCACGTCTGGACCGCGGCGTCGAGCAGCGCGCCCCCGATGCCGCCGCCGCGCTGGCCCGGGGCGATCGCGAGGTAGACCAGCAGCATCACGTCGCCGGGCACCCCGGAGCCCGCGGCGACAGCACCCGCCACGATCCGGCCGTCGCGCCGGACGCCGAGCGCACGGGTCCGGCCGCTCGTGCAGCCCTCCACGAGCGACGCGAGGCTCTCGAGCTCCTCGGGCGGGAAGGACGGGCTCAGCACACCGGTGTGGAGCTCTTCCAGGTCGGCGGCGGTGACCAACGGCTCGAGGTCGATCCCAGGTCGGGCGGTGGACCCCGGGACGGTGCCTGGACCGTCCGTCGTCGAGGGAGCGGGGTCAGGGGCCGGCTGCTCGTTCTCGGACGTCATGGCTCAATCATGGGACACGAGGTGGGGGTGTACTACCGTGAGCGGGTGACTCTTGCCGTCTGCCCGGGATCCTTCGACCCGATCACCCTGGGGCACCTGGACGTCGTCCGTCGGGCGACGCTGCTCTTCGACGAGGTCGTCGTCGGCGTCGCCCGCAACGCCTCGAAGTCTGGGCTGCTCGACGTCGGCTCGCGTGTCGCTCTCGCCCGCGCTGCGTGCGCCGACCTCCCCTCCGTCCGGGTGGTCGAGGTGCCGGGGCTCCTGGTCGACCTCTGCCGCGAGCTGGGCGCCGTCGCCGTCGTCAAGGGGCTGCGCGGGGGAGCGGACTACGACGCCGAGCAGCCGATGGCGCTCATGAACCGCCACCTCTCGGGCGTCGAGTCGGTGTTCCTCACCGCAGACCCGCGCTACGCCCACATCGCCTCGTCGATGGTCAAGGACGTCGCCCGACACGGCGGGCAGGTCGACGACCTCGTCCCTGCGGGTGTCGCAGACGCCGTGCGACGAGCCCTCGGTGTCGTCCCGACCGGCGCGCAGCCCGGCTCGCCAACCACACCTCTTCCCGGCGGGGTCACCCCTCCCGGCCCCGCCGACCACCCGAACCAAGGAGCCTCATGAGCCCGCAGGACGACCACGAGACCTTCGTCGAGGGGGAGAGCGCCGGTGTGCCCGCGATCCTCGACGCGCTGACCGACCTCGTCGAGCGCGCCCGGACGATGCCCATGTCGTCGTCGGTCCTCGTCAACCGGAACGAGGCTCTCGACCTCCTCGACGAGCTCCGCGAGGCGCTGCCGACCCAGCTGACCCGCGCCGACGAGGTGCTCTCCGACGCCGACCAGGTGCTCAACGACGCCCACGCCCAGGCCGAAGAGCTCATCGAGACGGCTCGTCGCCGTGCCGCCGAGCTCGTCGCCTCCGAGCAGGTGGTGCTGCAGGGCCAGGTCCAGGCCCGCGAGCTCGTCGCCGAGGCCGAGGCGACCGCGGCCAAGCTGCGCCGCGAGGCGGACGACTACTGCGACCGTCGGCTCGCCGAGTTCGAGATCGACCTGGGCAAGGTCCTCGCCCAGGTGCACGCGGGCCGCGACAGGCTCGCGGAGCGCCTCGACGAGGCAGGCCAGCGGCAGGACCAGAGGTAGGCAGGGCGGCACGACCGCTCTGGCGGGCGCCCGCTGCGGCGTCGGTCGCTGCTCGCCACGAGGGTGAGAAGGGTCTCACCGGTCTCCGCAGGTCTGGCTCTCCAGGGGTCTGGGCACAGCCCTCGATGGCGTAGTATTGTCTGTTGGCCCTGCTGGTGACGGCGGGGCTGCTGATCCCCGGCTCACGTCGGTGGCCAGCCGACGATCCCAGCACCCATCACCTTCGGACACACCGTGGAGCACCTCATCACTCTCGATCCTCGTTCGCCTCTCGTTCTCGACACTCGTGAGCTCAGCAGGCGTCCTGGCTCGATGCGTGAGGTCACGCTCACGGTCCCGGCGCCGGTGGACCTCGGGACCGTCGTCATCGGGATCCCCGAAGGTAGCGACATCAGCCTCGACCTGAGGCTCGAAGCCGTGATGGAGGGTGTCCTGGTCTCCGGAACCGTCGCAGGCCAGTCGGTCGGCGAGTGCGTCCGGTGCCTGGACGAGGTGGTCGACGACGTCGACTTCTCCGTCACGGAGCTGTTCGTGTACCCCGAGCGTGCCAAGGCCGCCGAGGACGCGGGCGACGACGACGAAGAAGAAGAGGTGCACGAGCTCGAGGACGATATGATCGACCTCGAACCCGTGCTTAGGGATTCGGTGGTGCTTGCACTACCATTCCAACCGTTGTGTTCGCCCGACTGCCCGGGGCTGTGCTCCGAGTGCGGTGCCCACCTGGCGGACGATCCTGATCACCAGCACGAACTGCTCGACCCCCGGTGGTCGACACTCAAGAGCATTATCGACGAGACGAAAGAGAGCTAGCCGTGGCTGTTCCGAAGCGCAAGATGTCGCGCAGCAACACCCGTGCGCGCCGTTCGCAGTGGAAGACGACCGCCGCGAACCTCACCACGTGCCCGCAGTGCAAGGGCGACAAGCTGTCGCACGCTGCGTGCCCGACGTGCGGCACCTACAAGGGTCGTCAGTACGCCGAGGCGCTGCGCACCGAGCACGCTAACTGATTCGCCGGCGCTGCTGGCGTCACGAGTCGGTCGAAGGAGAAGTTCCGGTGGCATCACACGCACGTCGTCAGGTCTCACCGGCTTCTAGCCTTCTCGAGGAGCTCGGGGTCCATCTGGACCCCGAGCTCCTCGTGCTTTCCCTGACGCACAGGTCTTTCGCCCACGAGGCTGGAGGCATCCCGACCAACGAGCGCCTCGAGTTCCTCGGGGACGCCGTGCTCGGCCTGGTCTCGGCCGAGGCGCTGTTCGAGCGTCACCCGGACCGCCCCGAGGGCGACCTCGCCAAGATGCGTGCGGCCTCCGTGTCGCAGCGCGCCCTCGCGGCCGTGGCCCGCAGGCTGTCCCTCGGCGACTACATCTTGCTCGGTAAGGGGGAGTCGCAGACCCGCGGCTTCGACAAGGACTCGATCTTGTCGGACACCGTCGAGTCGCTCATCGGCGCCGTCTACCTGAGCCACGGGCTCGAAGAGGCCCGCAGCTTTGTCCACAGGCTCCTGGACAGCACCCTCGACGCCGCCGCCGACCTCGGTGCCGGCCTCGACTGGAAGACCTCGCTCCAGGAGGCCGCCGCCGAGCACGAGGTCGGCGCCCCCGAGTACACGAGCGAGGGCGAAGGGCCCGACCACGCCCGCCTGTTCACCGCGCACGTGATCATCGACGGCACAGTCATGGGCACAGGCCAGGGCACAGCCAAGAAGCACGCCGAGCAGATCGCCGCGCAGCAGGCCTACGCAGCCCTCACCGGTCGCTGAGCCCTGTGCGCGTAGACGCCGTCGCCGAGGCGCACCGTGCCTGAGCTCCCCGAGGTCGAGACCGTCCGCGACGGTCTCGCCCGCCACGTGCTGGGCGCGCGCATCGACCGTGCCGAGGTCCGCCGCGACTACAGCGTCCGCAGGCACGAGGGCGGACCCGTCGACTTCGCAGCCCGCCTGCCCGGCCGTCGCCTCGTCGAGGCGGCACGGCGCGGCAAGTACCTGTGGCTCACCCTCGACGAGCCCGGCCTCGCGCTCCTGGGTCACCTCGGCATGAGCGGTCAGCTGCTCGTGCGCTCGGGGGACACCCTGGCCACCGAGTCGAGCCACCTCAGGGTGCGCCTCCACCTCACCGCCGCCGACGGTGAGCCGCTCGCCCTCGACTTCGTCGACCAGCGGACCTTCGGCCACCTCAGCGTCGCCGAGCTCACCAGCACTCCCGACGGCCTCCCCGGAGGTCTGGGCACCGACATGCCGCTCGTGCCCGAACCCGTCAGCCACATCGCCCGTGACCTGCTCGACCCCGCCGTCGCCGAGGGGACACCTGGCCGGGCTGCGCTCGTCGACAGGATCCGTGGCCGGCGCACGGGGATCAAGCGCGCTCTGCTCGACCAGACCGTCGTCTCCGGGATCGGGAACATCTACGCCGACGAGGCGCTGTGGCGTGCCTCGACGCACTATGCCCGCGGGACCGCCGGGATGTCGCGCGCGCAGGCAGGTGCGGTGCTCGCTGCGGCAGAGCAGGTGATGCGTGAGGCGCTCAGCCAGGGCGGGACGAGCTTCGACGCCCTCTACGTCAACGTCAACGGCGCGTCGGGCTACTTCGACAGGTCGTTGGCGGCCTACGGGCAGGCCGGGAAGCCCTGCCGACGCTGCGGGGCGACGATCCGACGGGACGAGTTCATGAACCGTTCGTCCTTCAGCTGTCCGGTCTGCCAGCCACGGCCGCGCAGTGCCACCCGCTGACGGGCTTCACCTGGGAGCCCTGTGGGACTAGGGTGCTCAGGCGGGCCTCACGTCAGGAAGATGGCGACCGCAGCCTGGACGCAGCGGCGCGTCTGGGTGGCGGAGGAGCAGCACACGTGCCGCGCGGCCCGACAGGGGCGTGTCGCGCAGCCCGACGGGGGCACAGGACGAGACGAAGGAATGCCATATGGGTGCGTGGAGCAGCGAGCCGTTCGGCAACGACGGAGCAGGTGACCTCGTCGCAGACATCCAGCACGGGGAGTTCAGCTTCGAAGGGCTCGGATGGGCCTTCGAGGACGACTACCTCGAGGTGGACGGCGGTCAGTACGCGATCGCTCTCGTCGAGATCGCCCTCGTGGTGCAGGGGACAGAGCCCGCGCACCCGGCTCTCGCGGACGTGGACCTGTCGAAGGTCGCCCCGCTGTTCACCGAGGACAAGATCCGGTGGATCGTCGAGATGGCAGACCGCGCCCTGACCGACAGCGAGTCCTCGGAGCTCTACGAGCTCTGGGAAGAGGCGGGCAGCCTCGACGAGTGGCGCACGCCATCCGTCGAGTCCCTCGACCGTCTGCGCGCGACCCTCACCTGAGCCCTGAGCTGCCAGTCTGAGGCGGCCTCCGTCCTCGGCTGCGGGGCTCCCGGGCCGCCGGGCCCGGTGGACCACTGATCCCGGGGCTCCTGCGCGGCAGGCGCGCCGCTCGGCCGGTCAGCGCGAGACGACGTTCCGGAGCTCGTCACCGGACCGGAACGCTGCGAGGTTCTCGGCCACCAGACGTCCGGCGCCCTGAGGACGGCCACCCGCGGCGTGCGGTGTGATGACGACGTTCGGGGTCGTCCAGAGCGAAGAGTCCCCCGGGAGCGGTTCGACAGCGGTGACGTCGAGCGCAGCCCCGCCGAGCGTGCCGGCACGCAAGACCTTCTCGAGCGCGACCTCGTCGAGCGTCGAGCCACGGCCGACGTTGACCACCCAGGCGTGCGGGGGCAGCGCGTCGAAGACCTCCTGGGAGATCACCTTCTCGGTGGCGGGCGTCGCGGGGAGGATCGCGACCAGCAGGTCGGTCTCGGCGAGGCGTGCGGGAAGGTCGTCCTCGGTGATGACCGGGAAGCCGTTGCGCTCCCCGGGGGTCGTGGCGACCCCGACGACGTCTGCGCCCAGCATGCTCAGCAGCGGTGCCAGGGCCTGGCCGATCGAGCCGAAGCCCCAGACTGTCACCGAGGCGCCGGCCAGGGTGCCCAGGCCCGGGTACGTCGACCTGTCGGCCGACTGCGACCCCCCGAGCTCCTCGGCCCACCTGGACTCCCGCTGGGCGTCGAGCATGAGGTCGAGGCGCCGGGCTGCCGTCAGCGCGAGGGCGAGCGTGTGCTCGGAGACCGGGCCGTCGTGGAGCGAGCGGCCCGAGGTGATGACGACGTCCGGGGAGAAGCCTGCTGCGACGACAGCGTCCGGGCCGGCGGCGAGCGCCTGCACCCAGCGCACGGAGGTGAGGCGGCGCGCGGCGTCGGCGAGCTGGTCGGCCGGGTTGCCCCACACGACGAGCGCGTCGGCGTCGGTGTGCTCCTGCGGCACGGGGAGCGTCGGGTCGTAGGAGACGTGCTCGACGCCGTCGACGGTCTCGTCGAGGGGGAGGTCGAGGCTGATGCTGGTGGGGAGGAGGATCTTCATGCCTCCACTGTGCCAAAGATCCAGACCAGCGCCCGACGGGCCCCCGGGGTGAGCCTCGGCGAGGGCTCGCGACGCCGGAGGACGGTCCGGTGCAGCCCTGTCAGGTCCGGGTGGTCTGTCCTCAGGGAAGACCGCTGCTCTCCGACCAGATCTCCCGCCGCGTCCACCGGTCTGGCGGGGTGCCGCCCGGATAGGATGTGGTCGTGGACACGACACGCGAGACCCCCCAGCCCGACGACAAGATCAGCGTCATGATCGTCGACGACCACGAGGTGGTCCGACGAGGGATCGCCGAGGTCATCGACCGCTCCGAGGGGATGAGCGTGGTCGCCGAGGCCGGCAGCGTCGCCGAGGGTGTGCGACGGGCGAGCCTGGTCCACCCGCAGGTGATGCTCGTCGACCTGCAGCTGCCCGACGGCACCGGGATCGACCTCATGCGTGCGGTCCGTGCGACCCAGCCCGACACCCGTGCGATCGTCCTCACGTCCTTCGACGACGACTCCGCGCTCGCTGCGGCTCTCGAGGTCGGCGCCGCCGCCTACGTGCTCAAGAGCGTGCGCGGCGCGGAGATCGCCGACGTCGTCCGCGCGGTCGCCGCCGGGCGGGTGCTGCTCGACGAGCGCACCATCACACGCCGCCGGCGTGAGCACGACGACCCCACCGAAGACCTCACCCCGAGCGAGGTGCGCGTCGTCGACCTCATCGGCGAAGGGCTGTCGAACCGTGAGATCGCAGAGCGCCTGAGCATCGCCGAGAAGACCGTCAAGAACCACATCACCTCGCTCCTGGCCAAGATGGGCCTGCAGCGTCGCACCCAGGTCGCCGCCTGGGTCGCAGCCCGCAAGCACCACGCCTGGGCGCAGGACTCGCAGCGCTAGGTCGTCAGACGTGTGGGGCCGTCGCGTGACGGCCTCACACGGGCGTGGTCGACAGGCCGACCTTGCGTCGGTATCGGCCGGACGTCAGGAGGCGTGCCGCGTGCGCCCATCGAGACCCTCACAGATGTCCCGTTTCCACCCGTTGCCCATAACGTGCGCAAGGGGTAGTTTGGTGCTACTCGCGCAGGGGTGAGGTCGCGAGAAGGCCTGAAGTCACGGCAGCATGAATCGTGATCGGCCCAGGTAGATCATCGGTCAATCTCCAGGTCGGTCCGCGAACGTACAGGCCGCTTCCCTGTTGGCCACAGCCGACCGGGGAGATGTGCTACAAGTACAGCGGATGCTGACGGCGTCAAGCGGCCGGGGGGCGAGGTCGGCGGTCTTCGCGGGCGTCGTCGCCCTGGTGCTGGCCGGGTGCAGTACCAACGAAGATTCTCGCGTGGCGCCTCCGACAGAGGCGAGCACGAGCGGTCTGGACGTCTCACCGACTCTCGACCGTGAGTCTGGCGCCATCGTCTTCCCGGGGGACAGGTTCGACGTGACGAATGCGGAAGCTGTACTCCTAGCTGCAGCTTCTGGCTACGTGGTGAAGGACTGCATCAACGACCACGGGATCAGCTTCTCGCCGCCCGTGGACGCCTGGGACCCGCTCTACGACGTCTCCAGCTATTTCGGTGTGTGGACGGTCCCTGTCGCTGAACGTTTCGGGTTCGTCAGCCCGATGACATCGGCTGACATGCGGGCCAACGACGTGATGGTCGACGGCGAGCCGGTGCCGGAGTCGTCGGAACCTCCTGCGGCATGGAGGTCGAACGACCTCGGCTCGGAGGAGGCTCAGGCTGTCATCGCGGCATGCTCGTCTGCGGACGGGGCTGCACGTTTTGATCAGCTGGCACTGACAGCGGGGCCGTGGCAGGCGGACTTGGACAGCGCGTTCGACGCGGCACGCCAGACGCAAGAGTGGGACGACGCGGTCGACGAGTACCGGGGATGCCTGTCCGACAAGGGCATCGCTCCGGATCCCGACGACGAGCTCGCTGTCGTGGGTCAAGACCTGTACGCGATCGACGCAGAGCAGATCTCTCTCGCTCTGGAGGTCGTGGGGTGCAAGGACGACGTCATGCTCGTGGATCGCCTCGCCGGTCTGGTCTCAGCGTTCCAAGCCCCCGTGATCGACGAGTACGCCACCGATCTCGTTGCCTACAGGGCCAGTGTGGACGCTGTCGTCGCAGAGGCCCGGGCACTTCTCGCCGACCATGGTGTCTCCTTGTGACGGATTCTCCTCCCAGGCCCGGCAGGCCGAAGCGCTTCCTCGTCGGCTGGGTGGCGACGTCCTGCGTGATCGGGCTCGTCGCCTTCGTCGTCGGCGGGCTGATGCGCTCGCCGTGGGAGGGTGCGGTGCTCAACTCGAGTGCCGATCCTGCGGTGACAGCGCAGGTCAGCACCCGTGAGTTCTCGGACACTGTCGCCACGGCGACCGGGACTGCCTCTGCGGGCGTCACGGCCGACGTCGTGCCGATCCCACCGGCCTCTGGCCGCGCTGTCGTCACAGCGGTCCACGCGTCAGCCGGTTCGGTCCTGCGCCCCGGGCACGCACTGGCGGACATCTCTGGTCGGCCTCTGGTCGCCCTTGCTCTGCCCTTCGACCTCTATCGTGATCTCGCTCCCGGAGACAGCGGTCCGGACGTCGAGGCCCTTCAGCAGGCCCTCGCCGACGCGGGGCTGAGCACGGGCGCGGTCGACGGGACCTTCGGGCCGCGCACGAGTGCCGCGATACGAGCCCTCTACGCTCAGAGCGCCCTGGCTTCTCCGGAGCCGTCTACCGACAGTCGTGCCGCGCTCGACAGCGCGCTCACCGACCTGCGTGATGCGAGCCTCCGCACCTCTCACGAACAGGCACCGCCGGGCCTGTCGACCGCCTCTGACGACGCCGCTCCTGCTGTGACACCAGACCTCGACGACGGCTCAGACGTCTCAGCACCAGGCGGAGCTGACGAGGGCGCAGAGCAGAGTGCGGGAACCGGGAGCGGCACGGGCGGGGCAGCCACCGACACGTCCGCAGAGCTGGCGGAGCGTCAGCGAGTCGTGGACGAGGCTCGCCTGGCAGCCGACACCCCGCTCCCCATGGCCGAGATCATCAGGGTCCCCGCTCCTGGCGTCGATGTTCTCGAGGTCGCGCCCGTCGGCACGTCCCTGACGGGAGAGGAGACCCCTGTGGCGACACTCCGTCTGGGGAGCCTGTCGGCCACAGCACGAGTCGGGGTCGACGACGCCGAGGCCTTCCTCGTCGACGCGGCAGTCACCGTCACGCCCACGACAGGCGGACCAGACGTCGGAGGCGTGATCTCGACTGTCGGCGACTTCCAGGGAGCCGGTGACGAGGGTCAGCTCCCAGGGTTCGACCTCACCGTGGCATTCCCACCCGACACCACCGGTCTGGACGACGGGGCGGCGGTCCTCGTCCGGCCCGCTGGCGCCACCGCGACGCGTGCTGGTCTGGCTGTCCCGTTGGTCGCCGTCCGTACCGACGGCGCACAGGCCTATCTGGTCGTCGTCACCGGCGACACGACCCGCTCGATCGACATCACCATGCACATGAGCTCGGACGGCTTCGCGCTGGTCAGCAGCGACGACCTCCACGACGGAGACAGCGTCCTCATCAGCGGGGCGCCATGAGTCATCCCCGTCGTGTCACCGCGTCACCGGTCCTCCAGCTGACCGGCATCACCAAGACCTACCCGACCCGGCCGCCTGTCACGGCGCTGGCTGGCGTCGACCTGACTGTCCAGATGGGGGAGCGGCTCGCCGTCGTCGGGCGCTCAGGCTCAGGCAAGTCGACCCTGCTGAACATCCTCGGGTTGCTCGACGAGTGCTCGTCAGGCCGCTACGAGCTGGCAGGTAGTGACACCTCGACGATGTCTGCCGCTGAGCGCGACCGCCTGCGCGCTGAGCGGTTCGGGTTCGTCTTCCAGGACTCCCACGTCCTCGGGCACCGAACTGTCGCAGAGAACATCGCTCTCAAGCTGGCTATCACTCGCACCCCGCTACGAGAACGGCCCGCCAGGATCACCGAGGTGCTCGAGAAGGTCGGGCTGGATCATCGCCGTGAGGCTCTCGGGCGGCTCCTCTCCGGCGGGGAGAGGCAACGCGTGGCCATCGCCCGAGCCGTCGTCTCGGACCCAGACCTCCTGCTGGCGGACGAGCCCACAGGAAACCTCGATGCGGACAGCTCGACCGCTGTCCTCGACGTCTTCGACCTGCTGGCACGCCGTGGCACCACTGTCGTCGTCATCACCCACGACCGCCGTATCGCCGGGTGGGCCGACCGCGCGCTCATCCTCGACGGCGGTCGTCTCGTGGCGGATCACGCGGCATGAGCCGGCGGCAGGCGTCCCGTGTGGTCGACGTCGTCGAGGACGTCGTCATCGAGCTGTCGGCGCGCCGCAGCCGGACGGCGCTCGTCGTCGTGGCTGTGGCACTGTCGACCGGTGCCCTCCTCGCGTCGCTCGGGATATCGACGACAGCGTCCCAGCAGATCGCCGGGTCGCTCGCAGCCTCGACGCTCGACCTCCTCACCGTGCAGGTCGCACCTGTCGACGGAGAGTCGGTCGGCACGCAGCAGGGCAGAGTCTCGGGACTGGCTCTCGGCTTCCCGGAAGACGTCGAAGCTCGCGCGACGTCGATCGACCTCGTCGAGGCGGCCGGGCTGAGTCTCTCCGTGGACCGCGACGAGACCACAGCGGTGCGACGCTCCGGAGACCCTCGTGAGATCCCGACTCCTCTGCTCGGAGCCACGTCAGGATTCATGGAGGCCGCGGACGCGGCACAGCGCCCGACGACGAGCACGTGGCTGCTCGACACGAGCCAAGCCGTCGTCATCCTGGGTACCTCGGCAGCCGCCCAGCTGTCGATCCCGGTCAGTGACGACCCGAGCGGACACCAGGTTCAGATCGGCGAGACGTCCTACCAGGTGATCGGGTTCGTCGACTCCGGTCGGATAGACCTGTCCACGTCCGCCGTCATCCCGTACCAGAAGGCGGTCGAGGCGATGCGCGGCGACTCGAGATCCCAGCTGACCGTCCGGACTGCACCTGGGGCTGGAGCACCCGTGGCCGGAGTGATCCGCGCTGCCGTCCGCCCAGACCATCCAGAGCGGGTCACGAGCTCGCAGGTCGCCTCGCTCAGCACGTTGCGCCAAGGAGTCGACACTCAGCTCGCCCAGCTCGCGGCATGGGTCGGTGCCTTCCTCTTCGTGCTGACCTGCCTGCTGATCACCAACTCCATGGTCGTCTCGGTCGTGGCTCGCACCGAGGAGATCGGCCTCAGACGAGCCCTCGGTGCTTCGCGCGCCGGTGTGTCCGCAGTGTTCTGGGCGGAAGGGCTGGTCATCGGGTTCGTCGGGGGCTCCACAGGGAGCACAGTCGGTGCCGTCGCTGTGGTGGCTGTCGCTGCGGCGAACCGGTGGACCGCTCACATCGATCCGTGGTTCTTCGTGGTCGGGCCCGCCCTCGGCGGCTTCATCGGTCTGCTCGCCTCGGCGTACCCCGCATGGAACGCCACCCGGATCAGCCCTGCTCTTGCCGTCCGCAGCGACTGACCACGCAGCATCCCGGTCACGGTCAGGGGTGACTCCCGAGTCAGAGCGACGTGATGCTCCCGGACCCGGCACTCCTTCGGTGGGCCTGTCGCCCTCCTGCGGTCAGCCCCGCTCGGTGAGCGGCGCTGACCACGTGAGGATGGTCCCGCGGCCGCTGTCGGAGTTCTCGAGGCTCGACGAGCCGCCGTGCTGGCGGGCGCGGGCGGCGACGTTCCAGGTGCCGGACTTGCGGCCTGTGGGGGCCCCCAGCCCGACTCCGTCGTCCTCGACCTCGACGGTCACGTCGCCGGGGCCGAGCTCGAGGGTGCTCACGGTGACGCGGACCGACACCGACGAGGCCTGGGCGTGCCGGGCCGCGTTGGCGAGGCCCTCGCGGACCACGGCGAGGATGTCGTCGGCCAGGGACTGCACGACGAGCTGGTCGACGATCTCCTCGTCGTCGTCGATCGCACCGAGGCTGCGGTCGTTGAGCGAGATCACCAGCGACGGTGCGAAGCCGAGCCCCGTGCGGGCGAGCGACGCCTCGCGGCGCAGCCTCTCGACGAGCCCTGTCGCGGCGTCGGGGTCGCGCAGGGAGTGCACGATCGACCGGATCTCACGGACCGAGTTGTCGACGTTGTCGAGGGCTTCGTCGAGGATCGCGATGAGCCCGGCCTTGTCGAGGCCGCGCGCTGCCCGGCGACGCACGGTCTCGAGCTGCATGCCCGTCGCGAAGAGCTGCTGGATCGCGAGGTCGTGCAGGTCGCGCGCGATGCGCTCGCGCTCCTCGACGAGCTTGGAGAGGCCCTGTGCCTGGCGAGCCTCGGCGAGCACGAGGGCGAGTGCGGCCTGGTCGGCGAAGGTCGAGGCGCGCTCGAGGTCTTTGCCGATGAAGGCCTCCTGGCCCACCTTGCGCAGCAGCACGAGGACACCGACGGGCTTCTCGGCCGTGCCCATCGGGGCGTAGAGCGCGGGGCCGTACTTCTGCATCGGGGGCAGCTGGAGGTTGCGGGCGAGCGACAGCGACGGCACCAGGCGGCCCTTGCCGGTCCGCAGCGCCGTCCAGGACAGCCCACCGTGCGGCATGGTCAGACCGAGGAGCTCGTCGGCGTTCCAGCCGCGGACGATCTCCATGACGAGCTCACCGCCCAGACCGGGCAGCACGAGGCACGCGGCGTCGGCCTCGGCGATCTCGCGGGCCACCGAGACGATGTGCTCGAGGACGTCTTCTTCCGGCGCGCCCGACAAGAGCATCGTGGTGATGTGCGCGCCTGCGCTCAGCCACCGTTCTCGTTCGACAGCGTCTGCCTCACCTGGTCGCACCATGGCTCCTCGTCGTCTCGTCGGTCCCGTGCTCGCGGTCTACTGTCGCACGGTATCCGTGCTGCGTGACCAGGAGCGATGCGTGCGTGCCTCGCGCGACGACACCCCCGGCGTCGAGCAGCACGACCTCGTCGGCCGCCGCCAGCGCCGAGAGCCTGTGGGTCGCGACGACGACCCCGCGAGGCTGCGCGGAGTCCCGCCCGGCGCGCAAGAGGTCGGTGACGAGCTCGTCGGCCGTCGCGGGGTCGAGGTGCTCGGCGGGTTCGTCGACCAGCAGATAGGTGGCGGGGGAGCACAGCGCGCGGGCGAGCAGCAGACGCCGTCGCTCACCGCCCGAGATGGTCGCACCGTCGGCCCCGAGCCGGGTGTGGACCCCGTCCGGCAGCCCGCCCAGCCATGCCCCGAGCCCAGCCCGTCCGAGCGCGTCGACAGCCTGCTGCTCGTCGACGTCACCGCGCGCGACGCGCAGGTTCTCCAGGATCGTCGTGCTGAACACGTGGGCGTCTTCGGTCGTGAGCACGACGTGGTGGGCGATCTCCTCGTGCGGCTGGCCCGCGGCAGGTTTCCCGTCGAGCGTGAGACTGCCCGCGCGCGCCGCGACCAGGCCGGCGAGCGTGAGGAGGGTCGTCGTCTTGCCGGTCCCGCTCGGGCCCACGAGCGCGACCGACCGCCCGGGGCGGAGGTCGAGGTCGAGGCCCTGGACGACGGGGGCAGCACCAGGCCAGCCGCAGGAGAGGTCGTGGGCGACCAGGGACGACGCGGTGGGCGCGGACGCCGACCCGGGCCGGGTCGCCGTCGTGCTCGTCGCCTCGGCCTCGGACGGCCTGTGCGCGGTCGTGCCGGGGACCCTCGCGCCGGTGGTCTTCGATACCGCGGCATCCGAGGGTGCGGCTTCGGCGGAGTCCAGCAGCGCCATGATCCTCGTGGCGGCCTGGCGGGACCTGTGCAGCTGGATCGCTGCGGCAGGCAGCGTCTGGGTGATCTCGAAGACGGCGAGCGGCGTGAGCACCACGACCGCGAGCTGGACCGGTCCGAGAGTCCCCGCGGCGACCGAGGGGATCGCGAGGAACAGGGTGGCGACGACGGCCAGTCCGACCGCGAGCGTGCCGATCCCGGCGGCCAGCCCCGAGGTCCGGGCTCCCACGTCGGTCGCCTCAGCCAGCCGGCGGTCCGCTGCGGCGAGCGCCTCGGTGCGGGAGGTCAGCGTGCCGGAGACCGTGAGGGGCGCGGCGTCGTCGACGATCTCGAGGGCGAGGGACGCCATGTCGGACCGGGCCTGGGCTGTGCGCTGCTCGGTCGTCGAGGCACCGCGGGCTGCGAGCCACGGGCCGACGATCCCAGAGAGCACCAGGCAGGCGGCCAGCGCCGCGGCGGCGCCGAGGTGGAACACCCCGACGAAGGCGACCGAGCCGACCCCGAGCACGAGGGCGACACCGGCGGGCAGCAGCGCCCGGACCACCACGTCGCCGACGGCGTCGACGTCCGCTCCGACCCGGGCGAGCAGGTCCCCGCGCCGCAACGAGGCGACGGCGTCGAGACGCCCGCCCGCGAGCGAGGCGTAGATGCGGGTGCGCAGCGAGGCCATGCCGCGCAGCGCGACGGTGTGGGAGGCGAGCCGCTCGAGGTACCTGAACAGACCGCGCGAGATGCCGAAGGCGCGGACCGCGACAGTACCGACGGTGAGCGTCATCACCGGTGGCATCTGCGAGGCGTACGAGATGAGCCAGGCGGACACCGCGGCCAGGGCGATCGCGCTGCCGAGGGCGAGGACCCCGAGCAGCAGGGCGAGGGCCGTCCGGCGGATGTCGACCTCGAGCAGCCTGACGGCACGGCGGAGCGGGTCGGTCGTGCGGCTCATGCGAGGGCCTCGTCACGGGTGCGGGGGGCGGAGGCGACCTCGACGACGTCGTCGGCGAGCTCGACGAGACTCGGCCTGTGGGCGACCACGACGACGGTCCGCCCGGCGTCGCGCAGCGCGGCGAGCGAGCCGAGGACCTGGTCCTCGGCAAGGGCGTCGAGGTGGGCCGTGGGCTCGTCGAGCACGACGAGAGGCTCTTCTCCGAGGAGGGCGGCTGTCAGGGCGACACGCTGCCGCTGGCCGACGCTCAGTCCCACCCCGCCCTGGCCGAGCACGGTGTCGAGCCCGTCGGGCAGCGTGCTGACGACGGTGTCGAGCCCGGTGAGCCGCATCGCGCGGGTCACGGCCTCGGAGGCCGGGGCGCCGACGCTCGCCGTCCGCTCGGCCTCTGCGACGCCGAGCGCCTCGCGGAGCGTGCCGGGGGGCAGGGTGCTGCGCTGGGGGAGCCACGCCACCTGGCTCCACCAGGTCGCGAGGTCGACGTCCGCCAGGTCGGTCCCGTCGACACGGACGGACCCGGAGTCGGGGGAGACGAGACCGAGCAGTGCGAGCACCGTGGTCGTCTTGCCGCTGCCGCTCGGACCCGTCAGTGCGACCATCCGGCCCGGCCGGATCGTCAGGCTGAGGCCTGCGGGCGCGCGGAGGTCGCGTCCCGGGGCGTCGACACCGAGACCGTCGACCGTGATCGTCGCCCTCGCGAGGTCAGGTGCAGTGACCGTGCCCTGCGGACGAAGCGGCTCCTCGATCACGTCGAAGGCCTTCTGCGCTGCGGTGATGCCGTCGGTCGACGCGTGGAACTGCACACCGATCTGCCGGATCGGGAGGTAGACCTCCGGGGCGAGGACCAGCACAGCGAGCGCCGTCTCGAGCCCGACCTCGCCGTAGACGAGCCGCAGCCCGACACCGACGGCGACGAGCGCGACCGACAGCGTCGTGAGCAGCTCGAGGACCATCCCGGACAGGAAGGCCACCCGCAGCGTGCTCATGGTGGACCGGGTGTAGGCGTCACCGAGCTCGCGGACCCGGGCGACAGGCCCGCGCTCGCGGCCGAAGGCGCGCAAGGTCGGGAGCCCTGCGAGGAGGTCGAGCACCTGGGCGCCGAGCCGCTGCATGACCGCGAGCCGCCGCTCGGAGTAGGACTGCGTGAGCTGTCCGACGAGGATCATGAAGACCGGCACGAGCGGGATGGTCACGATGATGATGACCGCGGAGATCCAGTCGAGGCCGAGGACCACCACGAGGGTCGCCGGCGTCACCGTCACGGCGAGCAGCAGCTGGGGCAGGTACCGCACCAGGTAGGGCTCGAGGTCGTCGAGCCCGCGGGTCGCGAGGGTGACGGTGTCGACGCCCCGTCCTGTCGAGAGCCAGCGGGGGCCGATCGCTGCGGCGTGCGCGAGCACCTGACCGCGCAGGCTCGTGACCACCCGGGTGGCCGCCCTGTGCGCGTAGCGCTCCTGCAGGCCGGTGACCACGGCGCGCGCCACGACGACGCCTGCGAGCCACCGGAGGTGGCCCGAGACGTCGTCGAGGGTCGCCCCGGCCGAGACGACCGGGGCGAGCGTCGCAGCGATGAGTAGAGCCTGGGCGACGACCAGACCTGCCGTGGTGATGCCGAAGGCTGCGGTCAGCAGCACGTACCCGCGCGCGGGCGCCGCGTACCTGAGCAGCTTCGGGTCGAGAGGCTTCACGTCAGCGCGTGCCCTGCGGCTCGGTGCCCTGCTGCTCGGCGCCGGGTGCCTCGGCGCCGCGCGGCGGTGTGAGCGACGGCAGCCCGATGGGCTCAGGGATGTGGTGCGTCCCGATCCGCTTGCGGAACACCCAGTACGTCCAGGACTGGTAGATCAGCACGAGCGGGGTGAGGAACAGCGCGACCCACGTCATGACGGTGAGGGTGTACTCGGTCGACGAGGCGTTGCGGATCGTCAGGGAGTTCGCCGGGTCGTTGCGGGCCGGCATGACGTCCGGGTACATCGAGCCGAAGATCAGCACGACGGCGGCGAGGATCGCGACGGCCGAGAAGAGGAAGGCCCAGCCTTCTCGTGCCCGGGCGTTCGCGACGACGACGGCGACGAGCGCGGCTGCTGCGACGGCGACGGCTCCCCAGGTCCAGGTGGCCCCGTAGGCCAGCTGGGCCCAGAGCGCCCAGCCGCCGGCGGCGACGACCGACGCGAGAGACGTGGTGCCGGCGAGGCGACGAGCCCGGCCTCGGATGTCGCCCTCGGTCTTGAGGGCGACGAAGACGGCGCCGTGCGTGAGGAACAGCAGCATGGTCACCACGCCGCCGAGCAGCGCGAAGGGGGAGAGCAGCGCGAAGAACCCGCCGGTCACCGTGTGGTTCGCGTCCATCTCGACGCCGCGGACGAGGTTGGCGAAGGCGACACCCCAGAGGATCGACGGCAGCCACGAGCCGATGATCACCGAGGCGTCCCACCGCCGGCGCCATGCGGCGTCGTTGATCTTCGAGCGGTACTCGAAGCCCATGCCGCGGACGATGAGGCAGATGAGGATGACGAACAGCGGGATGTAGAACCCCGAGAACAACGAGGCGTACCACTCCGGGAAGGCCGCGAAGGTGGCGCCGCCAGCCGTCAGCAACCAGACCTCGTTGCCGTCCCAGACCGGGCCGATGGTGTTGATGAGGACCCGGCGGTCCTTCTCCTCGCGCCCGAGGATCGGCATGAGCATGCCGACGCCGAAGTCGAAGCCCTCGAGCACGAGGTAACCCGTCCACAAGACGGCGATCAGTACGAACCAGAGCACCTGGAGCGTTTCGAGGTCCATGTCTGTGTCCTATTCTCGCGAGCGCGACGGGTCAGTAGGCGAAGGACAGCGGACGGTCGGCCGCGTCGTCGTCGGAGCGGGCTTCGGGTGAGTCGTCGTGGACGGTCTCCGGAGCGCCCTCGACCATGTAGCGCCAGATGAGCCGGCCCCAGATGATCGTCAGG
Organism: Sanguibacter sp. Leaf3; assembly: GCF_001425965.1. NCBI lineage: Bacteria > Bacillati > Actinomycetota > Actinomycetes > Micrococcales > Sanguibacteraceae > Sanguibacter > Sanguibacter sp. Leaf3. Next base: position 102,468 of record NZ_LMRH01000002.1, read on the forward strand.
ACCGTGTAGACGAGCGTGAAGATCGCCATGGAGGCGAACACGACCCCGGCACCCTGGGCGAGGGAGACGCCCCGCTCGGTGAGCATGCGGATCTGGTCGATCCCCGTGGGGTTGGGCACCACGACCCACGGCTGACGTCCGGCCTCGGTGAAGATCCAGCCGAAGGCCGAGGCGAGGAACGGGGTCGGGATCGCGATCAGCGCGACCCGCGCCAACCACGGGTTGTCGGTCACACGGCCCTTGCGGGTGAGCCACAGCGCCATGAGAGCCAGGGCTGCGGACCCGACGCCGAGGCCGATCATCAGGCGGAAGCTCCAGTAGGTCAGCGCGAGGTTCGGCGAGTAGTCGATCGGGTTGCCGGCGGCGTCGGTGTCGCCGTAGCGATCCTGCATCTGCTGCTGGACCTCGTTGACGCCCGGCAGGGGCGCCGTGAAGGAGCCGTCGGCGAGGAAGCTGGTGAGACCAGGGATCTCGAGGACGTGCGTGACGTCCTCGCAGCTGTTCGCCAGGTTGCCGATCGACAGGATCGAGAACGGCGCACCTCCGGGCGAGGACTCGCAGAGAGCCTCTGCGGCTGCCATCTTCATCGGCTGCTGCTCGAACATGAGCTTCGCCTGCGCGTCACCCGAGACGGCGATGCCGGCGCCCGAGACGATCATGACGACGAGCCCGAGGATGACTGCCGGGCGGTAGACGTCGCGCGCCACGTCCTTGCGTCCGCGCCGGACCTCCCGGACCATCCACCAGGCGGCGATGCCTGCCACGAAGGTGCCGGCGGTGAGCCAGGCTGCGGTGATGGTGTGGGGGAAGGCGGCGAGCAGGGTGTTGTTGGTCAGCACCGCCCAGATGTCGTTCATCTCGGCGCGCCCGGTCTCGGCGTTGAAGGTCGCCCCGACAGGGTGCTGCATCCACGAGTTCGCCGCGAGGATGAAGAAGGCCGAGAGGTTGGTGGCCAGGGCGACGGCCCAGATGCACGCGAGGTGGATCTTCTTGGGGAGCTTGTCCCACCCGAAGATCCAGAGCCCGAGGAACGTCGACTCGACGAAGAAGGCGGCGAGGGCCTCCATGGCGAGCGGTGCGCCGAAGACGTCACCGACGAAGCGGGAGTACTCGCTCCAGTTCATGCCGAACTGGAACTCCTGCACGATCCCGGTGACCACGCCGATCGCGAAGTTGATGAGGAGCAGCTTGCCGAAGAACTTGGTCAGCTTGAGCCAGCGCTCGTTGCCGGTCCGGACCCAGGCGGTCTGCATGATGGCGACCAGGGGTGCGAGCCCGATCGTCAGAGGTACGTAGAAGAAGTGATAGACGGTGGTGATGGCGAACTGCCACCGTGCTATGTCCAAGACGTCCACGGTGCTCCTGGTGTGTGGGTGGGGGCGCGGGTGTCACCGCACGGCTCGAGATGACGTTATGCCGTGAAGATGTAGGGGCGTGGGACCAAGGTCCCTGCTCCGTGCGGACGAGCCTCCCGGTCCTGTGACCTAGGTCTCGGGCGGTGCCGTAGGTGGTGTGAGCACGGTCGGCGCTGCCTGGTATCGAGGGCGTCGTGGGCGCTCTCGGACGTGCTGCCAGTCTGGCCCCGCGGGCTGGTCCGGCACCAGACCCGGTGCGGCCGCGCGGCAGACCGGGTCGGCCGGTGCTCCCGACACGCCTCGGGCGGACGCACGACGGGCGCCGCAGGGCTCCTGTGCGATACTGAACGAGGCTCAAGGGCCCCACACGCCTTCGATGCCGAGCTTGTGAACGCAGCACGTGCGAATCGCGGATTGTGTCGCGCCGCAGTCGGGAGAATGGCCCGACCGCCTGGCGCACACCGTCGCTCGCCCCTGCCGCGTATCCACACCGACGACTTCCGTCGCGGCACACCTGTGCTGACGACGACTGAACCGCCATGGTGGCGCCGCACGTGTGGGGCGGAGCCCTACCAGGGCACATGGAGCACACCACGTGACGCTCGACAACACGACCACCCCTGACAGCACAGACGCGACAGCGAAGAAGCCGGCGCGACGCCGGGTGACCCGCGCCGCAGGAAATGCTGCAGGCACGCCAGCCCCCGACTCCACCCAGGCGGCACCTCCCGCCACTCAGGCCGCGGCCTCAGACACCCAGGCGGCACCTGCCGCCGCGCAGGCCGCCCCGGAGCAGCCCGCCGAGAAGCCCGTCCGCCGTCGCGCGACGAGCAAGAAGACCTCCGCAGCGACCGAGACCTCGGCAGCCGAGCAGGCCCCCGCAGCACAGCGGGCCCCCGCAGCGCAGACCGCCGCGACGGCGCCTGCTGAGACCCCTGCCGCAGACTCTGCACCCGCTGCACCCGCGAAGGCACCCCGCCGCTCGCGCAGGGTCGTCAAGACGACCGAGCAGCTCGACGTCTTCGCCGAGCTCTCGCCCACGACCACCCCGGTTGCCGAGGCAGCACCGACGACGCCGGTCGCCTCATCGCAGCCCGAGGCGCAGCAACCGGCGACCTCGTCGCAGACCACCGCAGACGAGCCCACGGCATCGACAGCCCCGGCTGCCCCGGCACGGCGCCGCCGCGCCGCCACCCGTCCGGCGTCGAGCGCGACACCCACGACCAGCGCGACACCGACGACCAGCACGGCTCCGGCAGCCCAGGAGCCCGCCGAGCCTGCTCCGGCCGCAGCGGCGGCCCCGGCCGCCGCCACGGCGGACCAGCCTGCCGAGCCGACCACGACGAGCGGCCGCGCCCCGCGCCGGTCTCGCTCGCGTGCCGCCGCACCGGCGACCACCCCGAGCCACGAGGAAGAGGTCGCGAGCCTCGACGTCGTCGCGTCGATCGAGGCGCTCGCCGCTGAGCCTGCAGCACCGGCCCGCCGGAGCCGCCGCGCCACGAGCGCCGCGCCGACGACCACAGCCCCGGCCCTCTTCGAGGACGCCGAGGTCACCCGCCCGCGCCGTGCCGCGACCCGCAGGGCCGCCGCCCCCGCACCCGTCGAGGCTGAGGCCGCCGAGGCCTCGGCACCCGTCGAGGCCCCGGTGGCCGCTGCGGCCACGACCGCTCCTGCCACGACAGCTCCGGAGGCAGGCTCGGCCGCCGAGGCCCCGCGCAAGACGCGCAGCCGTCGCTCGCGCTCTGCCGAGCCCGTCGAGACACCCGCCGCACCCGTCGCCGAGCGCGCTGCGGCACCTGAGCAGGTCCAGGCCGACGAGGCCCCCGCCGAGGAGACTCAGGCACCGCGCCGCACGACAGCGCTGCTGTTCCAGGCTCCGGACCCGGAGGCCGCGCGTCCGCGTCGTCGCCGCGCGCAGACTCCCGCAGGTCCGCCCAAGGCGGTCTCCGAGGCTGCTGCCGCTGCCGCAGACGAGGTGCTCGAGGACGAAGACGCCGAGTCGACCGAGGACGTCCTCGCGCTCGACGCGAGCCTGGACGCCCTGACCCCGGCGACCGAGGACGAGGGCACGGACGCCTCCGAGGACGACTCCGACGACACCGAGGACGAGGACGACAACGGCCAGCCGCGCCGTCGCCGCCGTCGTGGTGGTCGCGGACGCCGCAACCGTGGTGGCTCGGACTCGCGCGACGAGGACTCCCGAGACTCTCGTGGCGCCAGCCAGGACGACGAGTCCTCCGAGGACTCCGACCACGAGGACGACGACGAGGAAGAAGGCTCCGACGAGCCCCGCGGCCGCTCGGAGAACGGGCGCTCGCGCTCGCGTCGCCGTGGCCGTGGTGCGACTCCCGCCCAGGACGCCGACACGCAGGACGACGACTCCGAGAGCTCCTCGGACGAGGAGACCGACTCCGACGAGCACGACGACTCGGACGACTCCGCGTCGAGCCGTCGCCGTCGTCGTCGCCGTCGTGGGTCGCGCGGCTCGGACAGCGAGACTGCTCCCGCAGCCGCGTCCTCGGGCCGCAGCGCAGGTGCCAGCACCAGCAGCCGCAGCGGTCGCACAGGCTCCGACGAGGTCACCGCGCTCAAGGGCTCGACCCGCCTCGAGGCCAAGCGCCAGCGTCGCCGCGAGGGCCGCGACGCCGGTCGTCGCCGGTCGATCATCACCGAGGCCGAGTTCCTCGCCCGCCGCGAGGCCGTCGAGCGCTCCATGATCGTCCGCGAGCGGAACGGTCGCACGCAGATCGCCGTGCTCGAGGACGGTGTGCTCGTCGAGCACTACGTCTCGCAGCAGTCGCAGGCCTCGATGGCCGGCAACGTGTACCTCGGCCGGGTGCAGAACGTGCTCCCGAGCATGGAGGCCGCCTTCGTCGACGTCGGCAAGGGCCGCAACGCCGTGCTCTACGCCGGTGAGGTCAACTGGGATGCCCACGGTCTCGAGGGCGCACCGCGCCGGATCGAGCAGGCGCTCAAGTCGGGCGACTCTGTCCTGGTGCAGGTCACCAAGGACCCGATCGGCCAGAAGGGGGCCCGCCTCACCTCGCAGGTGACCCTCGCGGGTCGCTATCTCGTCTACGTCCCCGGCGGCGGCATGACGGGCATCTCGCGCAAGCTCCCCGACACCGAGCGTGCCCGCCTCAAGAAGATCCTCCGCGAGGTCGTCCCCGAGACCGCCGGCGTCATCGTCCGCACGGCGGCCGAGGGTGCGAGCGAAGAGGAGCTGCGTGCCGACATCGCCCGTCTGCAGGGGCAGTGGGAGGCCATCGAGAAGAAGTCCAAGACCGCGTCGGCGCCTGCTCTGCTCCAGGGCGAGCCGGACCTCGCGATCCGCGTGGTGCGCGACATCTTCAACGACGACTTCAGCTCGCTGACGATCTCGGGTGACGGCGCGTGGTCGGAGATCTCCGAGTACGTCAACGCCCTCGCCCCCGACCTCGCCGGGCGCGTCAAGCGCTGGACGAGCGAGAAGGACGTCTTCGCCGAGGCGCGGATCGACGAGCAGCTGGCCAAGGGCATGGACCGCAAGGTCTGGCTGCCCTCGGGTGGTTCGCTCGTGATCGACCGCACCGAGGCGATGACCGTCGTCGACGTCAACACCGGCAAGTTCACGGGATCGGGCGGCACGCTCGAGGAGACCGTCACGAGGAACAACCTCGAGGCGGCCGAGGAGATCGTCCGGCAGCTGCGCCTGCGCGACATCGGCGGGATCATCGTCGTCGACTTCATCGACATGGTCCTCGAGTCCAACCGCGACCTCGTGCTGCGCCGCATGGTCGAGTGCCTCGGTCGCGACCGGACCAAGCACCAGGTCGCCGAGGTGACCTCGCTCGGGCTCGTGCAGATGACCCGCAAGCGTGTCGGACAGGGCCTCGTCGAGGCGTTCTCGGAGACCTGCGACCACTGCAACGGCCGCGGGTTCATCGTCCACGACGAGCCGAACGAGAAGCACTTCCAGGGCGGCTCCCAGCCGTCGGGTGCTCAGGTCGCGGCGCAGGCTGCGGCCTCGGCTCCCGCCGACGGCGACAGCAAGCGCGCCCGTCGCAAGCGGGGTGCCAAGGAGACCGAGACCGTCCCGGCGGTCCCCGTGCTGCCCGAGGCTCGCGAGGCCGTCAAGGCCACGCTCGCGACGATCGCCGCAGCGGCGGCGCACGCCCACGAGCACGACGACGAGCACACCGACGGCGCCGAGCACGGAGCCGACGAGCACGGCGCAGGCGTCGAGCAGGGTGTGGTCGTGACTGTCGACGTCGAGACCGCCGAGGTCGTCGACGTCCGTCAGCACGGCACGGAGAGCGTGACCGAGGCGCCCTCGGAGAGCGTCGAGCAGCCTGGTGCCGGTGAGATCCAGGAGTCTCGGCGTCCTGTCCTCGACGTCGTGGCCGAGCTGCGCTCCGTGCGTCGCCCGGTCTCCGGCCAGGGCCGCGGAGAGCAGACCGACCAGCAGTGACCCAGACGGGACGTGGGGCTCAGGACCGGGGGACCGGTGAGCCCGCAGGCTCCCAGACGCCGCAGGCGCGGACGACACCGTCGTCCGCGCCTGCGGCGTCTCCCGTGGTGCTTCGGCCGTGGCAGGCGGAGGACCTCCCTGTCTACAGGGAGTGGTTGCGCCCGCACCACGAGTGGCACCTCTGGGACGGGCCGTACTACGCGCGCCCCACCGACGACGAGGCCGACGAGATCGTCGCCCGCCGTGCTCGCGAGATCGAGACGGACGGGGCAGCGGCGTCCACGCCAGACCTGCCCCCGCGGTCGCTCGTCGTGGCGAGCGCTGCCGACGGGAGCTTCTGGGGGACCGTGAGCTGGTACTGGGAGTCCCAGGAGACCGAGTGGGCGCGGATCGGTGTCGTCCTGCACGACCCGGCCGTGCGTGGCAGGGGAGCGGGGACCGCCGCGATCGAGCAGTGGACCACCCTGCTCTTCGCAGCCACAGGCTGGCGGCGGCTCGACCTCGCGACGTGGTCGGGGAACCACGCGATGTCCCGGGTGGCCGAGAGGCTCGGGTTCACGCTCGAGGCGCGGTTCCGCAAGGCGCGCGTCGTCCGCGGCGAGGTCTACGACTCGCTCGTCTACGGCGTGCTCCGGGAAGAGTGGGCGCAGTGGTGCCACGACGGCGGAGCTGGTCGCTGACGACAGACGTCGAGCCCGGTGCTGGGCTCGAGCCCGGGCGCCGGTGAGTGCTGTCTCACAGGGCTGACCGCCCCATGGTGGTGGAGACTCGCCCCCGAGTAGGGCATGATGGTCCACGGAGCCTGACGGCTCCGTCTGTGCGCAGGTCGTGCAGGCACCTGCGAGCCAGACACCGAGAGCTGGCGGCAGTGCTAGCAGTGGCATTTGACCCTGAGCGCAAGATTCCGTAATCTTGAACGTCGGCGCGTACTGATTCGCGCTGGTCCCCGTGTGCTCCCTGAGTCTCATGACGCAGTCAACGACCACGTCTTCGATTCAGGTGATGAGCATGCCGCAGACACTAAGAGAGATGAGCAGCAACGTGGTGTACGCGATCGTCAAGGCCGGTGGCCGCCAGGAGAAGGTTTCCGTGGGCGACGTCGTCGTCGTCGACCGACTTTCCGGCGACGCTGGCGAGTCCATCGAACTTCCCGCGCTGCTTCTGGTCGACGGGGAGAAGGTGACCACCAAGGCAGCAGACCTCGCCAAGGTCAAGGTCACCGCGGAGATCGTCCGGGACGAGAAGGGCCCGAAGATCACCATCCTCAAGTTCAAGAACAAGACCGGTTACCGCAAGCGTCAGGGTCACCGTCAGCAGCTGACCCGCCTGAAGGTCACCGGCATCAAGTGATTTCCTCGTCGCGGTAGGCCTGGCCTCCTGCGAACGAACTCGTCAGACACTCTTCAGCAGGAAAGCAGGTTCGGCCATGGCACACAAGAAAGGCGCGAGCTCCTCGCGCAACGGTCGCGACTCGAACGCACAGCGTCTCGGTGTCAAGCGTTTTGGCGGTCAGGTCGTCAGCGCTGGTGAGATCATCGTCCGCCAGCGCGGCACCCACTTCCACCCCGGCAACAACGTCGGACGTGGCGGGGACGACACGCTCTTCGCTCTGACCGCCGGTGCGGTCCAGTTCGGCACCCGTCGTGGCCGCAAGGTCATCGACATCGTCGAGGCTGGCGTCTGAGCTTCAGACTCCTAGATCTTCCGCAAGAGGGGCGCACCGGTTCGGTGCGCCCCTCTTGCTCATGCACGCCCCACACTGCCCTCGCGGCAGCTCGCTCGATGATTGGTTGACCGATGGCTTCGTTCGTAGACCGCGTAGTCCTGCACGCCACAGGCGGCAACGGCGGGAACGGCTGCGCCTCGATCCGCCGCGAGAAGTTCAAGCCCCTCGCCGGCCCTGACGGCGGCGCCGGCGGTATGGGTGGCAGCGTGATCCTGCGCGTCGACGGTCAGGTCACCACCCTCCTCGAGTTCCACCACCTGCCGCACCGCAGCGCCCCCTCGGGCACCCAGGGCATGGGTGACTACCGTCAGGGCGCCAACGGCGAAGACATGATCCTGTCGGTCCCCGACGGCACCGTCGTCAAGGACACCGACGGCAACGTGCTCGCCGACCTCGTCGGCATGGGCGCGGAGTACGTGGTCGCCGAGGGCGGGCACGGCGGGCTCGGCAACAACGCGCTGGCCTCGAAGGCCCGCAAGGCTCCCGGTTTCGCTCTGCTCGGAGAGCCCGGCTCGGAGGCGTCCGTCGTCCTCGAGCTCAAGACCATCGCCGACGTCGCGCTCGTCGGCTACCCGAGCGCCGGCAAGTCCAGCCTCATCGCCGCGATCTCGGCCGCACGGCCCAAGATCGCCGACTACCCCTTCACCACCCTGGTGCCGAACCTCGGTGTCGTGCAGGCGGGCTCGTCCCGCTACACGGTCGCCGACGTCCCCGGGCTGATCGAGGGCGCGAGCGAGGGCAAGGGCCTCGGCCTGGAGTTCCTCCGTCACATCGAGCGCTGCGCTGTCCTCGTGCACGTCCTCGACTGCGCGACCCTCGACCCGGGCCGCGACCCGCTGAGCGACCTCGAGGTCATCGAGCAGGAGCTCGCGGCCTACGCGCCCGACCTCCAGTCCGACGGCACCCGCGTCCCGCTCAACGAGCGGCCCCGCGTCGTCGTGCTCAACAAGATCGACGTCCCCGAGGCACGCGACCTCGCCGAGCTCGTCCGCCCCGAGTTCGAGGCGCGCGGCGTCAAGGTCTTCGAGGTCTCGGCAGCGAGCCACGAAGGGCTCAAGCAGCTCACCTACGTGCTCGCCGAGTACGTCGAGCGTGCCCGCAAGCTCGCCCCGAAGCCGAGCATGGCCCGCACGATCATCCGGCCCAAGGCTGCCGACGGCTCCGAGTTCACCGTCCAGCGCAAGGAGTCCGGCGGCCAGACGTACTTCGAGATCCGCGGCACCAAGCCCGAGCGCTGGGTCCGCCAGACGGACTTCGCCAACGAGGAGGCCATCGGCTACCTCGCGGATCGTCTCGCGGTCCTCGGCGTCGAGAAGCAGCTGTTCAAGGCTGGCGCTGTCGCGGGTGACGAGGTGCGCATCGGCCCCGAGCACAACGCCGTGATCTTCGACTGGGAGCCCACCCTCGTGACGGGCGCCGAGCTCCTCGGTGGCCCGCGAGGCACGGATGCGCGCTTCGCCGAGTCGCAGTCCAACCGCCCGACCCGTGGCGACAAGCGCCGCGAGTACACCGAGCGCATGGACGCCAAGGCCGAGGCCCGCGCCGAGCTGTGGACCGAGCGCGAGCAGGGCATCTGGACCGACCCCGAGATCGACGCAGACGCTCCTGTGGACAGCCCCTCCAAGGACTGACCGCCTGCGCGAGAATGGTCCGGTGAGCGACACCGGAACTTCGAGCGACGACCTTCAGACCGCACCTGCAGCCCCGCCGGCCCCGCCGCGCGGGGCTCTGGCGCCTCGGGAGGTCCCCGTGACGCCACGCTCGCTCATGGGTTCTGCCCGGCGCGTGGTGGTCAAGGTCGGCTCGTCGTCGCTCACCGCGGCTGACGGTCGGCTCGACGTGCAGGCGCTGCGCGACCTCGTCGAGGTGATCGCCGCACGGCACGCAGCCGGCCACCAGGTGGTCCTCGTGACGTCGGGCGCGATCGCCGCAGGCCTCGGCCCGCTCGGGCTGACCTCACGCCCGAGCGACCTGGCGACAGCCCAGGCTGCCGCATCGGTCGGCCAGGGGCTGCTCGTCGCCCGGTACACCGAGGCCTTCGCCGCGCACGGCATCCGGGTCGGGCAGATCTTGCTCACGGCCGAGGACACCGTCCGGCGCGGTCACTACAAGAACGCCCAGCGCTCGCTCGAGCGGCTGCTCGACCTCGGGGTCGTGCCCGTCGTCAACGAGAACGACGCCGTGGCGACCGACGAGATCCGCTTCGGCGACAACGACCGCCTCGCCGCGCTCGTCTCGCACCTCGTCCGCGCCGACGCGATGGTGCTCCTCACCGACGTCGACGGCCTGTACGACGGACCGCCCTCACGGGCCGGCACCCGCCAGATCCCTGAGGTCCGCAGCCCCGCGGACATCGAGCACGTCGAGGTGACAGGTCGGGGCAGCTCGGTCGGCACGGGTGGGATGCTCACCAAGCTCGAGTCGGTGTCGATCGCGACGCAGTCCGGGATCCCCGTGGTCCTCACCAGGTCCTCCAACGTCCAGGGCGCGCTCGACGGGTCGCCCGTGGGCACCTGGTTCCACGCGACCGGGCGACGGACCACGCGACGGCGTCTCTGGCTCGCCTACGCGGCCAAGAGCCGTGGCCGGCTCGTGCTCGACGACGGCGCTGTGCGCGCCGTCCTCGGTGGTTCTGCCTCGTTGCTCCCGGCGGGGATCACGGGGGTGGAGGGGGAGTTCGAGTCCGCCGACCCTGTCGAGCTCGTCGACACCGAGGGTCGGGTGGTCGCCCGTGGGTTGTCGGCCTACGACGCGGCAGAGATCCCCGGCCTGATGGGCCAGACCACCGGTGACCTGCGCGACGCCCTCGGGGCCGGCTACGACAGGGCTGTGGTCCACCGCGACGACCTGGTGCTCGTCCGTCGGCCGCGGAAGGTCTGACGCGGTCGGTGCCCGGTCATCCGTCTCGGCCGGACCACCCAGCGGGACGTGGGTGACTCCACGACCGCGGGTGGCTAGCCTGGGGGGATGACTCAGGTAGCCGACGCAGCAGCGCTCCACGACGTGACCGAGGCCGTCCTCGAGACGGCCCGCCGGGCGAAGATCGCCTCGCGGACGCTGGCCACGGCCACCCGTGCGACCAAGGACGCGGCCCTCGGTGCCCTCGCCGACGCCCTCGTCGCGAACGCCGAGGAGATCGTCGCGGCGAACGAGATCGACCTCGACAGGGGGCGGTCCAACGGCACCTCGCCCGGTCTGCTCGACAGGCTCGCCCTGACCCCCGAGCGCATCGGCGCGATCGCCGACGCCCTGCGCGAGCTCGCCTCCCTCCCTGACCCCGTCGGCGAGGTCGTGCGCGGCTCGACCCTCCCCAACGGCCTCCGGCTGCGGCAGGAGCGCGTCCCGATGGGCGTGGTCGGGATGATCTACGAGGCACGCCCGAACGTCACCGTCGACGCTGCCGGCCTGGCGCTCAAGAGCGGCAACGCCGTGATCCTGCGCGGCGGCAGCGCCGCAGCCAGCTCGAACGAGGTGATCGTGCGGGTGCTCGCCGACGCCCTCACGGCGCAGGGGCTCCCGGCCGACCTCGTCCAGTCGATCGACGCCTACGGGCGACCCGGCGCTGTCGCCCTCATGCATGCTCGTGGCCTGGTCGACGTCCTCGTGCCGCGCGGGGGAGCGGACCTCATCCAGACCGTCGTCCGCGAGTCGACGGTCCCCGTCATCGAGACGGGGGTGGGCAACTGCCACGTGTTCCTCGACGCCTCGGCCGAGCTCGAGACGTCGATCGCGATCGTGCTCAACTCCAAGACGCACAGGGTCGGGGTCTGCAACGCCGCCGAGACGCTGCTCGTGCACGCCGACGCCGCGCAGGCGCTGCTGCCCGGTGTGCTCGCCGCGCTCGGTGCTGCCGACGTCGTGGTCCACGCCGACCCGCTCACCGCCGCGCTCGCCCCCGAGGGTGTCACCGTCGTCCCGGCGACCGACGAGGACTGGGCCACGGAGTACCTCTCGCTCGATCTCGCGGTGCGGGTCGTGGCTGACCTCGACGAGGCCATCGACCACGTGCGCACCTGGACCTCGGGGCACACCGAGGCCATCGTCACGAAGGACCTGCGGTCCTCGGAGCGCTTCGTCGCGGAGCTCGACTCGGCGGCCATCATGGTCAACGCCTCCACGCGCTTCACCGACGGCGGGCAGTTCGGGCTGGGTGCGGAGATCGGCATCTCGACGCAGAAGCTGCACGCGCGCGGACCGATGGGGCTCGCCGAGCTGACGACCACCAAGTGGGTCGTCAACGGCGACGGTCACATCCGCTCCTGACCCGCCGCGCGACCTGCACGGACGTCCTGCCGTGCGAACCTGGTACGTCTCCAGGCTGAAGGTCAAGACGTCCTGTGCCGATGGATGACATGAGAGACTGGGCGTCTGAGCGATGCTCACGACGTGTGAGCAGCGGGGCGCACCCTCGACCCGCCGATGCCCGACCCGATGGAGGATGACGTGTTCGCAACAGTGCTGGCAGCCGCAGAGGAGCACGAGGTCGTCAACCACCTGGCGATCCCGCCCGTCGCCTTCGGCATCACGACCTTCGTGATCCTCACCGGCCTGCTCCTGGTGACCTACGCCTTCCGCAGCGTGTGGACCCGTCACTGACCGTCGTCAGGACCTCGAGCTGATGACCTCTGAGCGCCAGCGTGTCGGTGTCATGGGTGGCACCTTCGACCCCATCCACCACGGGCACCTCGTGGCGGCGAGTGAGGTGGCCGCACGCTTCGACCTCGACGAGGTCGTGTTCGTGCCCACAGGGCAGCCGAGCTTCAAGCAGGGGCAGGACGTCAGCCCTGCGGAGCACCGCTACCTCATGACGGTCATCGCGACCGCGTCGAACCCTCGCTTCACCACGAGCCGTGTCGACATCGACCGACCTGGTCTCACGTACACGGTCGACACGCTCCGAGACCTGCGCGCGCAGCGTCCCGACGCGGACCTGTTCTTCATCACCGGCGCCGACGCGATCGAGCAGATCGCCACGTGGAAGAACGCCCCTGAGCTGTGGGAGATGGCCCACTTCGTGGCTGTCACCCGCCCGGGGCACGTGCTGTCGGTCGCTGGCCTCCCGAGCGAGCACGTCAGCCTGCTGGAGATCCCGGCGCTGTCGATCTCCTCGACCGACTGCCGGGCGCGCGCCCGTGCAGGAGACCCCGTCTGGTACCTCGTCCCGGACGGCGTCGTGCAGTACATCACGAAGTACCGTCTGTACCGAGAGTCGGCTGTGAAGGTGGCATCATGACGAACCCAGCGGACGGCGCACCACTCACGCGCCGCCAGCTCCGCGAACGGGCCGAGGCAGAGGCCGCGCTCAAGGCCGGGCAGACCGGTCCGCCGGCCTACGCGCAGCCCGCGGCGGCCCCGGCGCCCGAGCCCTCTGACGGTCCTGCTGGTGCAGCACAAGCACCCGCACAGGCGGGATCGCCTCGCCCGCCTGCGGCCTCGGCACCCCGTCCGGCATCAGCCACCTCCGGACCGACCGCCGCGACGGCTGCTCCTGCGGAGAGCGGGACGCCCGCCGGGGCCTCACGCCCCGCACAGGCGGCGCAGGCTGCCGGGACCGCGCGTCCAGCAGCACGGGTCGGCGACCCGCAGCGGAGCCCGGCACCGCAGCGGACCCCCGCCCCTCAGCAGGCACCGGCTCGACCGACCGCCGCGGGGGAGACCTCGACCCCTCCGCCTGCCGCTGGGCCAGCCTCCGCCCCGCAGACCGTCCAGCGCCCGACCGCGCAGGAGCGTCAGCCAGCCCTGTCGCGCCGCTCGCTGCGTGAGCAGGCCGGCGGTCTGACCGACACGGGCACGATGATCGTCCCGCCGCACCAGACGGGCAAGATCCGCACCGTCGACGAGACCGGAGAGCTGACCGCCTCGCGCCCCGTGCCCACGGGCCAGGGAACGGCGCCTGGCGCCGCCAGGCCTGCAGCTCCCGCGGCGCGCCCGGCAGCAGCCGCGCCGTCGGCAGACGCCGCTGGGTCGACGATGAGCTTCTCGCAGCGCCTTGCGGCGTCGGCCCCTCCGTCCGCCCGGCCGGCGAACGGTCGGACGCAGCCGCCAACCGCCCAGGGCATCCCTGCCCAGGCTGCCTCGGTCCCCGCCGGACCGGGGTCGGTCTCGCGGACCTCGTCGTGGGCGCCTGTCGCCGCTGCGGACGTCCCCTGGGCGCCTGTGCCGACGGTGTCGCCTGCGACGCAGCCCTCTGAGGACGCCGTGGTGACGGCCGAGCCCGGCTCGACAGCGGGCTCTTCGGCTGCCGAGGCGGACGCAGCAGCCGCGCCTGCCGGTGCGGCTGGGTCGACGACCGAGCCGTCGTCCGGCAGTGACGTCCCGCCTGGCCTCGCCGACGGGGCGGAGTCCTTCACTCAGGCTCCGCGGTGGGACGCGATCACTGCCGGAGCAGGCTCAGCGACGACCTCCGACCCTTCCCTCCGCGAGGAGCGTGACGACGACGAAGACGAGGACTACGACGACTCGGACCACAAGTACACGTGGTTGCACTACGTGATCCTCGTCGCCCTGGCCTTCGTCCTCGGGCTGATACTCTGGAAAGTCGCCTTGGAGGGCGAGAGCGGGGCAGCATCTGCGCTGCCTGCACCGTCTTCAGCATCGTCGACAGCCGCGCCTGCAGCCCTGGTCCCCGGGACCTGGACGGACCAGGCTGGTTGGACCGTCGACGACGCCTCCGGCGTCACCGTCATCGAAGAAGTCCTCTAAGGAGAGCTGTGCCTGCAACCGAACGTGCCGTCGAGCTGGCGATCGCCGCGGCCCGAGCCGCATCTGACCGCAAGGCGGCCGAGATCATCGCCCTGGACGTCAGCGAGCAGCTCGTCCTGACCGATGTGTTCCTCATCGCCTCCGGCAACAACGAGCGACAGGTGTCGGCCATCGTCGACTCCGTCGAAGAGGCGCTCCACGGCCTCGGCGTGAAGCCGATCCGGCGCGAGGGCAAGGGCGAGTCGCGCTGGGTCCTCATCGACTTCGGCGACATCGTCGTCCACGTCCAGCACCAGGAGGACAGGGTGTTCTACGCCCTCGAGCGCCTGTGGAAGGACTGCCCGGTCATCGAGCTCCCCGAGGACGCTCGTGGTGGAGACGGCCACGCCCCCGAGTACGACGCCGACGACTTCGGCTACCCCTCGCCGGCCGACAGCCGCGACGACACCGTATGAGTGCCGGCTCCGTCGTCTTCCTGCGGCACGGGCGGACCGCGTACAACGCGGCCGGCCGTCTGCAGGGCCAGGTCGACATCCCCCTGGACGAGGTCGGGCAGTGGCAGGCCGAGCACGGCGCCCGTGCTCTGGCCACGTTCCACGCCTGCTCGCGCGTGGTCGCCTCCGACCTCGTGCGCGCCCGGGTGACGGCGGAGCACTACGCACGGGTGGGCGGGCACGAGCTCGTCATCGACTCACGCGTCCGTGAGCGCAGCTTCGGTGACTGGGAGGGCCTGACCCGTCCCGAGATCGAAGAGGGCTGGCCCGAGGAGTTCGCCCAGTGGCGACGCGGCGAGCAGCCCTCCGGGGCGAGCATCGAGACCCGCACAGAGGTCGCCGCACGCATGCTCGCGGCGGTCGACGAGCACGGGGCCGACCTCGGGTCTGACGACACGCTCGTGATCGTCTCCCACGGGGCCGCGATCACGATCGGGGTCACCGCGCTCATCGGGCTCGACCCGGAGGCGTGGCGCGGGCTCAACGGCCTGCACAACGTCCACTGGAGCCACGTCGAGCGCTCCGGACCTGCGGCGACGACCCCGTGGAGGCTCCTCGCGCACAACGTCGGGGCCGGTTTTCCGCTGGATCACTGGAACGCTGGACCCGATTGGAACTTGGAGCCAACTTCGGTCTAAGATAGCAACGCCTCGGCAACGGGGACAGGAACTTTCCGAAGTTCTTGGGGCTGTGGCGCAGCTGGTAGCGCACCTGCATGGCATGCAGGGGGTCAGGGGTTCGAGTCCCCTCAGCTCCACCGAAGATGAAAGACCCGGCCGGGAACGGCCGGGTCTTTTGTCGTTCTGCGGAAGGCGTGCGCTTCCTGAGATCCGGGGATGTGAGAGGCCTCACACCTGCTGGCCGGAGGGGTCTCTATGCTGGATCGATGACCAGCCTGCACGAGCGCACCGCGACCGAGATCAGCCGCCAGCTCCGCTCCGGCGAGCTCTCACCGACAGAGGTGACCGAGCACTATCTGGGTCGGATCGCCCGGCTGGACGGGGAGCTCGGGGCCTTCGTCACCGTGACCCCCGAGGCTGCCAGGGGACGAGCTGCGGATCTCGCGGCGCAGGGTCCGCCGTCAGCGGTCACCGACGCCCCGCTCTGGGCCCTGCCGATCGGCGACAAGGACCTCTCCGACCGCGCAGGTGTCCCGACGGGCTTCGGGTCGCGCGCCTTCTCTGGGCCTTTCCGGTACGTCCCCGAGGTGAGCAGCGACATCACCCAGGTGCTCGACACCGCGGGTGTCGTGTCGCTCGGCAAGACCGCCGCCCCTGAGCTCGGCTTCCCCTCGTACACCGAGACCCTCGTCGGTCCGCCCGCGCGCAACCCCTGGGACCTGACCCGGGGCGCCGGGGGTTCGAGCGGTGGTGCCGCGGTCGCTGTCGCCGCCGGGCTGCTGCCCGTGGCGCCAGGGTCTGACGGAGGCGGGTCGATCCGGATCCCTGCCGCGGCCTGCGGACTTGTCGGCCTCAAGCCGACCCGCGGTCTCCTGCCGGCCGGGGGAGGGGTGGAGTCGCTCGGTGGCCTGGTGGTGCACGGACCGATCGCTCGCACCGCCGTCGATGCCGCGCTGCTGCTCGAGGGCATGCTGCCTCGCACCGCAGACGCCCACGTGCCGCACCCGCGGACTCTGCGGACGCCTGCTGCGCCCGCCGGGTCGTACCTGGCCGCCGCAGAGAGCGGAGAGACGCCCGAGGGTCGCCCGCTGCGCATCGGGCTGAGCACCTTCAGCTCGTGGGACGGCGCCTACGACATCGCGCTCGGCGAGGAAGCCAAGACCGCCCTCGCCGCCGGAGCCGCTGCACTCGGAGCCCTCGGGCACGACGTGGTGGACGCTCCTGCCTGGGACCCTGACCCGACGTACGCGGCAGCCTTCAGGACGCTGTGGATGGGTGGTGCTGCAGCCGTGCCGATCGACGAGCCCGAGCGCCTCGCCCTGCTCGAGCCGCTGACGCAGTGGCTGGTCGAGCGCGGCCGGGCCGTCACCGCTCGCGAGCTGGTCGAGGCCCTCGGGGCGCTCGCGGTCTTCGAGCGCACGATGGTCGCCCGCGTCGAGGTCTACGACGTGCTCCTGCTCCCGGCGATGGCGCAGACGCCGCGGCCGATCGGCTGGTACGACGCGACGGACCCCGAGCGGAACTTCGCGCAGCAGTGCGAGTACACGCCGTACACGTCGATGATCAACGTCTGCGGGCTGCCGGCGATCACCGTCCCGACGCACTGGACGACACCCGACCAGGACGCTCCGGCGGGTCTGCCGATGGGGATCCAGCTGGTCGGCCGGCCCGGCGGGGAGCGCACGCTCCTCGCGGTCGCTGCGCAGCTCGAGGACAGCCTGCGCTGGCCCGACCGCCGCCCGCCCGTCTGGTGACCTCGGGTACGGGTACGGGTACGGGCGCCGGGACGAGGCACGGTGCCTCAGGACCTTCCTCCTACCCTGGTCTGCGCGCCCGCGGGTGATGATGGGACGCATGATCTCTCGACGCCTTGCCGCCGTGCCCGTCGCCGTCGCCCTCCTGCTCGCAGGGTGCTCGTCGTCCAGCACCCCGTCCTCCGACGCCGAGACCGGTGCGCCGGCAGCGGCAGACGCCTCGTCTCTGCTGCGTGACTTCGGGCTCGACGGCATGGACACCCGAGAGGTGATCGACCACCTCGACAGGCTGGGCGGCGACGAGCGCCCGACCGACCTCATGGCCTCGATCCGGACCGACGAGGTCGTCCTGTCCGACGGGACCCGCGAGACCACCCTGGCGATGCCCGCCGACGAGCTCTACGTCTCGATGGCGCCGTATGTCGACCAGACGCACGACTGCTTCTTCCACAGCCTCACCACCTGCCAGGGCGAGCTGATGAACGCAGACGTCGACATCCTCGTCCGCGACGACCAGGGGGAGGTCGTGCTCGAGGAGACCACGACCACCTATGCGAACGGATTTGTCGGTGTCTGGCTACCACGCGACCTCACCGGGACCGTCGCCCTCACCGTCGACGGACGGTCGGTCGAGGCTCCCCTGAGCACGACCGCCGACAGCGCCACCTGCCTGACGGGGCTGCAGCTGGCCTGACCTGTCCGAACCCGCAGGTGGAGGGCTCGCGCGGAGCGGGGCCGTCCGTGGCCGGTGCGCCCGCCCGGCGAGACATCGGCTCGTGAGCCGACAGCGCAGCGCGACCCAGGGCCAGGCGACGGATCCCTGAGCCGGCGGCACCAGCACGGGGTAGATTGACGCGAGGGTCGACGGCGAGGCAGCCGTGACCCGTCCCGACCTGCGACGCCTGTCTGGCGCCATCTTCCTCGCCCGGTGGTCCAGGCCACCTGATCGGAGCCCCCATGACCTCGGAATCCTCGACCGAGAACGCCCAGCCGACAGGCGGCCCGCGCCGTCCCGTGCGCATCGGCGTGCAGATCGCGCCCCAGCACGCCTCGTACGAGAAGATCCGCGAGACCGCGGGTGCCCTCGAAGACCTCGGTGTCGACATCCTCTTCAACTGGGACCACTTCTTCCCGCTGTCGGGTGAGCCCGACGGTCTGCACTTCGAGTCGTGGACGATGCTCGCCGCCCTCGCCGAGCAGACGAGCCGCGTCGAGATCGGTGCGCTCGTCAACTGCAACAGCTACCGCAACGCCAACCTGCAGGCCGACATGGCCCGGACCATCGACCACATCAGCGCCAAGGGTGGCCAGGGCCGGTTCATCTTCGGGACCGGCTCGGGCTGGTTCGAGCGTGACTACGACGAGTACGGCTACGACTTCGGCACCGTAGGCACCCGCCTCGACGCCCTCGCCCGCGACCTGCCGACCATCGCCGACCGCTGGGGGAGGCTCAACCCGGCGCCGACCCGCAAGATCCCCGTCCTCATCGGCGGTGGTGGCGAGAAGAAGACGCTCCGGATCGTCGCCCAGCACGCCGACATCTGGCACAGCTTCAGCGACGCTGAGACCCTCGAGCGCAAGCTCGGCATCCTGGCCGAGCACGCCCGTGTTGTCGGCCGCGACGTGACCGAGATCGAGATCTCGACAGAGATCGGCAAGCGCAGCGTCGAGGAGGTCGAGGAGCAGCACGCCCTCGGCGCAACCCTCTTCACGATCGGCATCTCCGGCCCGGACTACGACATCTCGGGTGTCGCCGACTGGCTCGCCTGGCGCGACGCGAAGAACGCCGAGCACGCGGGCTGACCAGGCCCACCAGGACTCGACGACGGCCCATCACGCGATCCCGCGTGGTGGGCCGTCGTCACGTCACGCGCGGTCCAGCCCGGTCGGCGGGGCGCGACGTGCGGCTGCGAGGCCGGAGGTCCGACGAGCAGACCGTCGCCGGGCGGCCGTCCTCGCCTCAGGAGCGCCGATCGAGGACCTTGCACAACCGGGCCTTCGAGAGGTTGCTGCGCAGGATCCATGCGACGTCGGGGTCGTCGTCCGTGCCGAGGGCGTCGAGGTCGAGCAGGCCCTCCTCAGGTGCTGCGGCGATCGCGACGCTCCACGCGTAGCCGAGCGCCTGGCGCAGGGTCCGCAGGTCGGGGTCTGTGCGCAGGTCTCGGCGGACCGTGCGGATCGAGTCCGTCGCGGCGCGGCACGCCTCGAGCGCGGCGCGCGCCGTCGCGGGGTCGGTGAGCAGACGCGGTTCGCAGATGCCGGCGACGGCAGCGCGGCGCACGAGCGGGTCGGGGTCCGTGACCCAGTCGGCGACGACGGACCTCAGGTCCGCGCCGTCGGAGTCGCCGACGATCTGGAGCGCCATCGCGGCTGCCTCCCGTACCCGCCACAGAGGATCGGCAGCGCGCTCACGCAGCAGGGTCAGGACGTCGGTCCTCGCCGGTCCGCCGGCGAGCAGCCGTCCCAGCCCGGCCGTGCCGCACATCCGCAGGTATTCCTCGGGGGAGCGGGCGAGGTCGAGCAGGGTCGGCCCAGGCAGGCTCCGCGCAGCGGCGTCGACGAGGGCCAGGTTCGCGCGAGGCCCGGGGAGGCCGGAGTGCTCGAGCAGGAACGAGTCGAGCTCTGCTCGGGGCGTGGCTGCCAGGTCGGTCGTCCATGCGCGTCGTTCTGCCATGCTCCGACGCTATCGAGCGTCTCGGGGCATGGGCGAGGGACCTTCGGTCCGGTGGCGTGCGTGCCGCCGAGACCTACGCACGGAAGCAACCTGCCCGACGGCTTCGTGCGAGAGCTGGGCATTGACAGCCGCGGATCCGCGCCATACCGTGTGTAACGCGCGCAACTAACGCGCGTTACATCTAGTTCACGATGACGAGGACTTGCGACGATGACGTCTCCCCGCGCGACCGGCAAGGTGACCATGAGCGACGTCGCCCGCCATGCCAAGGTCTCCCGGACCGCCGTGTCCTTCGCCCTGAGCGACCCCGAGCACCCGAGCGTCTCTGCCGAGACCCGCCAGCGGATCCTCGAGGCTGTCGCCGACCTCGGGTACAGGCCCAACGCTGGGGCGCGTGCTCTCGCATCGCGCCGCAGCGACTGGTACGGCCTGGTCACCGAGATCGTCACGGCGCCCTTCGCCGTCAACATCATCAAGGGTGCCCAGGACCGCGCCTGGCACGACCGCCGCTTCGTGCTCATCGCCTCCTCCGAGGGCGACGGCGACATGGAGGAGGCGGCCGTCGAGAAGCTGCTCGAGCAGCGCGTCGAGGGTCTGCTCTACGCAGCGACCTGGCACCGCGCCGTGAAGGTCCCGGACATCGCCCACGAGGTGCCGACGGTCCTCGTCAACTGCTTCGACGCCGACGGGGTGCTCCCGTCGATCGTCCCTGACGAGGTCGCGGGAGGGCGCCGGGCCACCGAGCGGCTGCTCGCCGCAGGCCACCGGCGCATCGGGCTGATCACCTTCGACTCGGATATCCCTGCGGCGATTGGGCGCCGTGACGGGTACAGCTCCGCGCTCCGCGCGGCAGGCGGGGACCTGGACGACGAGCTCGTCGTCGGTGGGGGAGCGACGGCGACCGACGGGTACGCCGCGGCCGTCAGGCTGCTCGACCTGCCCGTGCCGCCCACGGCGATCTTCTGCGCCAACGACCGTATGGCGATGGGCGCCTACGACGCGATCAAGGAGCGGGGTCTGACGATCCCGGGTGACATCTCCGTGGTGGGCTTCGACAACCAGGAGCTCATCTCCGCATACCTCCGACCGTCGCTGACGACAGTCGCGCTCCCCTTCGAAGAGATGGGTGCGCGCGGGGTCGACCTGCTGTCGGAACTGACGAGCGGGCAGGTGACGGGACCCTTGCAGGTCGTCGTCGACTGCCCGCTCGTCGAACGCTCGTCGGTGCGACCGTGAATCGCCCGTCGAGCACCCCTGACCGCACTTCTCCTGAACTGATGAAGAGAGGAAAGAGACCCCCATCATGACATCTCCGACCCGCAGAAGGTGGACCGGCATCGTCGCCGGGCTCGCCGTGGCATCGCTCGCCCTCGCAGGGTGCACGGGTGGCACAGCCGCCACCGACACGAGCGGCGACCAGCTGCTCACCATCCCGCGTGAAGACATGGGCACCTTCACCCGCAACTTCAACCCGTTCTCGCCGAACGCCGCACCCATGACAGGGCAGGCGGTCTACGAGTCGATGCTCGTCTACAACCCTGCCGACGGCGGGACCGTCCCGTGGCTCGCGACGGAGTGGGAGACCTCCGAGGACGGCCTCACGTCGACCTTCACCCTCCGCGACGACGTCCAGTGGTCCGACGGGGAGCCGCTCGTCGCCGACGACGTCGTCTACACCTTCGGTCTGCAGAAGGAGATCCTCGGCGGCTTCGAGTACGTCGACTCCGTGACGGCCACCGACGAGGACACCGTCACCTTCACCTTCAGCAGGGCGTACTCGCCCGCGCTGTTCGAGATCGGCCAGCAGGTGATCGTCCCCGAGCACGTCTGGTCCGAGATCGACGACCCCGCGGGCGAGACCAACCCGGACCCTGTCGGCACGGGTCCGTACACGGAGGTCACGACCTTCCAGACGCAGTCCTTCGACCTCGGCAAGAACCCGCACTACTGGCAGCCCGAGAAGCAGAAGATCGCGGGCGTCCGGATGCTCGCCTTCGCAGGCAACGACGGTGCGAACCTCGCGGCCGTCGACGGGTCGGTCGACTGGGCGCCGCAGTACATCGCAGACATCGAGAACACCTTCGTCGCGAAGGACCCCGAGCACCGGGCCTACTGGTTCCCGCCGACAGGCTCGACCATCAGCTGGCAGCTCAACACGACGGTCGCGCCCTTCGACGACGTCGAGGTGCGCAAGGCGCTCAGCCTCGCGATCGACCGCGAGCAGATCGTCGCTGTCGGCATGAACGGCTACACGGTCCCGGCCGACTGCACAGGGCTCTCGGGTGCCTACGACACCTGGCGCTCCGAGACCGTGGTCGAGTCCTGCGACTGGACCTCCCGCGACGTCGACGCCGCGGGAGCGATGCTCGACGCCGCCGGCTACCCGCTCGGTGAGGACGGGATGCGGACCTTCGCGGACGGATCGCCCTTCGCCTTCGACATCAGCGTCGGGTCGGCGTCCTCCGACTGGCTCTCCGTGGCCAACATCATCGCGCAGAACCTCGCCGAGATCGGTGTGACCGTCACGGTCGACGCACCCGACTGGCCGGCGGTCTCGGCAGGGTACGAGAGCGGCGACTTCCAGAGCGGCATCGTGTGGAGCAACAACGCCCCCACGCCGTATCAGTTCTACCGCGGCACCATGTCGACCGAGACCGTCAAGCCTGTCGGCGAGACGACCTATGAGAACTACCACCGCCTCGGGCTGCCCGAGGCCGACGAGCTCTTGGCACGCTTCGCCGCGACCTCCGACCCTGCCCAGCAGACCGAGATCGTCGACGGGCTCCAGCAGCTCTTCGCCGACAACGCTCCGGTGATCCCGCTGTTCCCCGGCCCGGAGTGGGGCGCCTACACGGACACCCGCTTCACGGGGTGGCCGACCGAGGCCGACCCCTACGCGACGCTCTCCACCCGTGCACCCACGACGGTGCTCGTCCTCACGAGCCTCGAGCCAGTCGTCTCCTGACCGTGGCGCGTCGCGCCCGGGCACGCCGGACAGCACGTCCGGCGTGCCCAGGTGCGGCGACCGCACCTACGAAAGGTCCTCGTCATGGGATTCATCCTGCGTCGGCTGGGCACCTACGTCCTCGCGTTCTGGGCGTCGCTGACCCTCAACTTCATGCTCCCGCGGGTCATGCCGGGCGACCCGGTCAGCCGCATGGTCTCCAGGGCGCAGTCCCGCCTCGAGCCCGACCAGATCGAGCAGCTCCGACGGCTCTTCGGGCTCGACGACCGCCCGGTCTGGGAGCAGTACCTGTCGTACCTGAACAACATCGCGCACGGTGACTTCGGTGTCTCGATCTCGAGGTTCCCGACCCCGGTGAGCGAGGTCATCGCCGGGCAGATCGGCTGGACCATCCTGCTGGGCGGCACCTCGTTGATCGTCGCCGTGGTGATCGGCAACCTGCTCGGCATCGTCGCCGCCTGGCGTCGAGGCGGGCTGGTCGACTCGATCTTCCCGCCGATCCTCATCTTCGTCGGGTCCTTCCCGTACTTCTGGCTCGCCATGGGGGCGCTGTACCTCTTCGGGGTGACGCTCGGGTGGTTCCCCATCAACCACGCCTTCTCCGTGGGGCTCGTCCCCGAGTGGTCCCCGGCCTTCGTCCAGGACGTCCTCGTGCACCTGTTCCTGCCGGCCCTGACCATCGTCGTCGTGTCGATCGGCGGATGGATGCTCGGCATGCGCAACACGATGATCTCGACGACGGCCGAGGACTACATCCTCATGGCCGAGGCCAAGGGCCTGCGCCCCGGGCGGATCATGTTCCGCTACGCGACGCGCAACGCGCTGCTGCCGTCGGTCACGTCGCTCGGGCTCTCGCTCGGCTTCATCGTCGGCGGTGCGCTCCTCACCGAGGTCGTCTTCGCCTACCCCGGTGTCGGCTACCAGCTGCTCTCCGCGGTCCAGGGCCTCGACTACCCGCTCATGCAGGGACTGTTCCTCACCATCACGGCCGCGGTGCTCGTCGCGAACTTCCTCGTCGACATCGTCTACGTCCGCCTCGACCCACGCGTCCGCGTCTCCTGAGCTGAAGGAAGAGACACCATGGCTCTCTCGACAGGCGGCGCCGCCGCCCCAGCAGTCCCCGCCCCCGACGGCCCCGGGGCCTCCAGCCCCGACGCGCTCCAGGACGGCTCGGGCGCCGCCCGGCGCGCCCGTGGCGGACGCCGTCTGCTCGCCTACCTGCTGCGCAGCCGCAAGGCGCTCGCCGGGCTGGTCATCCTGCTCGTCTTCGTCGCGACGGCGCTCCTCGCACCCGTCGTCTTCCCCGGAGACCCGATGCACATCACCGCGACAGGGTCGCTGCCGCCGAGCGCCGAGCACCTGCTCGGCACCACGGCCAAGGGCCAGGACGTGCTCGCCCTCACGGCGTGGGGCGCACGCAGCTCGCTGCTCGTCGGCTTTGTCGCCGGTGCTGCCTCGACCCTCATCGGGGTCGTCGTCGGGCTGCTCGCCGCCTACGCGGGCCGGACGACCGACAGCCTGCTGTCTTTGCTCACCAACGTGTTCCTGCTCATCCCGAGCCTGCCGCTGCTCGTCATCCTCGCGGCCTTCCTGCCCTCGGGGATCGGGACCGTCGTCGTGGTGCTCATCATCACCGGGTGGGCAGGCTCGGCCCGCGTGCTGCGCTCGCAGGCGCTCTCGATCCGCGGCAAGGACTTCGTCGCGGCGGCCGTGGTCACCGGGGAGCGGCCGTCCCGCATCATGTTCCGCGAGATCCTGCCGAACATGGCCTCGATCGTCATGAGCGGTCTGCTCGCCTGCATCATCGGGGCGATCGGCGCGCAGGCCGGGATCGAGTTCCTCGGTCTCGGCGACGGCTCGACGGTGAGCTGGGGCACCAACCTCTACTGGGCCAGCAACGACGGAGCGCTGCTCTCGGGAGCCTGGTGGGTCTTCGTGCCCTCGGGAGCCTGCATCGCGCTCGTCGCCCTGGCGCTCGCCCTCGTCAACTACGCGGTCGACGAGATCACCAACCCCCGCCTGCGGACACCGGCCCGCCGCCGGTCGGCCACAGACCCCACGCCCGTGACGGCTGCGGCCACCGGGCCTGGGGCGGTCACCGAGACCGGCGCAGCCGGGAGCACGAAGGGAACCGCACGATGAGCAGCGCACCAGTCCTCGAGATCGAGGGCCTCTCGGTGACGTACCGCACGGCCGAGCGCACGGTCCGGGCCGTCGACAGGGTCGACGTGACCATCGGCGAAGGTGAGATCTTCGGCCTCGCCGGCGAGTCGGGCTGCGGCAAGTCCACGGTCGCCAACGCGATCATGCGGCTGCTCAAGCCCCCCGCAGAGATCGACGGCGGACGGGTGGTGTTCCGTGGCCGCGACGTCCTCGCGATGTCGGCCGAGGAGCTGCGCAGGTTCCGCTGGCGCGAGGTCGCCATGGTGTTCCAGAGCGCCATGAACTCCCTCAACCCCGTGATGACCGTCGGGGACCAGCTGGCCGACGTGTTCACCACCCACGAACGGAGCAGCAAGCGCGACGCCCTGCGGCGGGCGGGCGGTCTGCTCGAGATGGTCGGCATCGACCGGGGCCGGCTGAGGTCCTACCCGCACCAGCTCTCGGGGGGCATGCGGCAGCGAGTCGTGATCGCGATGGCCTGCGCGCTCACCCCCTCGCTGCTCATCCTCGACGAGCCGACCACAGCCCTCGACGTCGTGGTCCAGCAGGAGATCATGGCGCAGATCCGCGGTCTCCAGGAAGAGCTCGGCTTCGCCGTCCTGTTCATCACGCACGACATGTCGCTCATGATCGAGCTCTCCCAGCGCATCGGCGTCATGCACGGCGGGCGGATCGTGGAGCGCGCCCCGGCCGGCGAGATCTTCCGGGACCCGCTGCACCCGTACACCGACGCGCTGATGAACGCCTTCCCGCCGATCAGCGGACCTCGGGTCCCGCTGACGGGTCTCGCGGAGGGCGTCCGCTTCGACCACGTCCCGGACCTCCGCGAGGTGCGGCCCGGGCGCTGGGTCGCGCTCGACGCCGACAGCGGACCGACGCACCAGACCGAGGAGGCACTTCGATGAGCGCGACGACCGAGAAGACCACACCGACCGCGGAGTCCGCGCTGCGCGTCGAGGGGCTCAGCAAGACCTTCACCGTCGGGGGCATGCTCTCGCGCCGCAAGGTCCGAGCCCTCGACAGCGTCGACCTCGACATCGGCACGGGCGAGATCGTCGCGCTCGTCGGGGAGTCTGGCAGCGGCAAGAGCACCCTCGCCCGGTGCGTCGCCCGTCTCGAGGCCCCTGAGTCTGGGCGCATCGTGGTCGACGGCGAGGACGTGCTGCGGACCGAGCGACGACGCGCCTCGCGGGCCTACCGCGGGCGCGTGCAGATGGTGTTCCAGGACCCCTTCGGCTCGCTCAACCCCGTGCACCGCATCGAGTACGTCGTCACGCGCTCGGTCGAGCTGCACGGCTCGCCCGAGGCCCGGCGCGACCCCCGGGCCCGCGCGGCTGAGCTGCTCGAGACAGTCGGCCTGGACGCGAGCTACCTCGACAGGTTCCCGCACGAGCTCTCGGGTGGGCAGCGTCAACGGGTCTCGATCGCCCGCGCCCTCGGGGCCGAGCCACAGCTGATCCTCGCGGACGAGCCGACGTCGATGCTCGACGTCTCGGTGCGCATCGGGATCCTCAACCTGCTGGGCCGGCTGCGCGACGAGACCGGGGTGTCGATCCTCTACGTGACCCACGACCTCGCCTCGGCGCGGTACCTCGCAGACCGCACCGTGGTCATGTACCGCGGACGGGCGGTCGAGGGCGGAGAGTCGCTCGCGCTGCTCGGCGACCCCGTGCACCCCTACACGCAGCTGCTGCTCTCCGCCGTGCCAGACCCGGAGCGCAGCGGGTCTTACGACCCGGTGCGCCGCGCCGAGATGCGACGCGAGGTCGAGCGGTGGCTCGGCCCCGAGCACGCACCGCGCGCCGTCGTGCGACGCACCGTCGACGCGACGTCGCAGCACTGGGTGGCCGAGCCGGTCGACGGTCTGGCATGAGACCGCCCGCACCCGCCGCCACACTTGCGCCCCCAGCACCTCTAGCGCCTCCAGGGCTGCGGGCCTCAGCGCCCGCGCCGCCTCTGCAGGCCGAGACCGGTCACCACGACGAAGACCACCACGACACCCCCTGGAGCCCCGAGCTGTCCGAGACCATCGCCCTGAGCGGCGCAGACCTCGTCACCCGTGCCGAGTCCGACAGGCACCGCCCCCGATTCCACTTCACGTCGCCGGCAGGCTGGCTCAACGACGCCAACGGCGTGAGCCAGCGGGACGGCGTCTACCACCTCTTCTACCAGTACAACCCTGTCGAGGCGCGGCACCACCGCATCCACTGGGGGCACGCGACGAGCACCGACCTCGTCACGTGGGAGGACGCGCCCATCGCCCTCGAGCCGGGCGGCCCCGACGCGCCCGACTCCGACGGCTGCTGGTCCGGTGTGCTCGTCGACGACGACGGCGTGCCGACGATCGTCTACTCCGCGCGCCGCGGCGAGAGCGAGTCCGCCGCGATCGCCGTCGGGTCCGCCGACCTGCGGACCTGGACCAAAGATCCTGCCAACCCCGTGATCGCCGGTCCGCCCGCGGACCTCGACACCGTCGCCTTCCGCGACCACTCGGTCTGGCGCGAAGACGGCCGCTGGCGACAGCTCATCGGCTCGGGGCTGCGGGGGCAGGGCGGGACCGCCCTGCTCTACGAGTCCGACGACCTGCGCAGCTGGCGCTACGTCGGCCCGCTGGTGGTCGGCGACGCTTCCGACCCAGCACCCGGGGCACCTGACTGGACGGGCACGATGTGGGAGTGCGTCGACCTCTTCGAGGTCCCGGCCGGTCGCGCCGAGCTCCCGCCGGAGCGGGGGCACGCGCTCGTCTTCTCCGCCTGGGACGAGGGAGTGACCCACCACCCGCTCTACCTCCTCGGCCGCTACGAGGGCGACACCTTCACCCCGGCGGCGCTGCGACGCCTCGACTACGGAGGCCGGTACTTCTACGCGCCGCAGTCCACCACGGACGACCACGGCCGCCGGGTGATGTTCGGGTGGCTCCAGGAGGGACGCAGCGACGACGCGGCCGCCGCAGCCGGGTGGTCCGGTGTCATGTCCCTGCCGCGCGACGTCAGCGCGGGGGCGGACGGCGAGCTCGTCTCCGCGCCCGTCCGCGAGGTCGAGGCGCTCCGCCGAGACCACGTGGTCGTCGAGCCGCGCCCAGGGACGACAGTGCTCGACCCGACCCGGGTCGACGGGCGGCAGTGCGACCTCGTCCTCACGGCGACGCTCGCGCCCGGTGCGTGGGTCGAGCTCGCGGTGCTGGTCTCCGAGGAGTCGGGGGAGCAGACCGTCGTCCGCTTCGACAGGCCGCAGGACCCCGACCTCGACCTCGACCTGGTGCTCGACAGGTCGGCGGCGAGCCTCGACCCCGAGGTCGACGCCACCCCTCGCAGCGGGCCGGTCCCGCACGAGGACGGTGCGGTGACCCTCCGGGTCCTCGTCGACCGCTCGGCGATCGAGGTCTTCGCGAACGGGCGTGCCCTCACAGCCCGCTCGTACCCCGAAGACCCGGGCGCCGACGGCCTCGTCCTCCGGAGCAGCCCGGCAGCGCAGGTGAGCAGCATCGACGCCTGGAGCATGGCCGACATCTGGTCAGGACCGCGGGAGCTCCGTCCCCGCTGACGGGGGGCTCCGCACCCGTTGACTGGACGGCGGCCTCGAGTCCGAGCAGCCGCCGTCCGCGGCGGGTCAGCCCTTCGAGCCCGTCAGCCTGTTGTCGAAGACGTCGGACCGCGGCGGTGCGCTGCGCGATCCGTCCGGTGCATCGGCGTGAGCGCTCGCGGGATGCCCCTGCCGGCGGGAGGACCGGAGCCTGGGGAGGAGCGCCGACGACTGCTGCGCCGGTGCCCTGCCCCGGCGGCTGGTCGGCGCCGGACCTGTCGCCTAGCGCTGGGGTGGTCATCGCTCTCCCTGGTAGTGGACGAGGCGCTTGGCCACGACGAGCTGGACAGCGGTCACGGCGATGATGGTGAGGAACAGCCGCCACGCCATCGCCGAGGCGTAGCCCATCTCGAGGAACTCGAGCCTGCATCCACGGGAGTGCCCCGAGGAAGAGGCCCCGCTGGGATACCCTCCTGAGGTGAGCGCGTCCTGCGACCCACGGTGCGCTGCGCCAGGTCGCGGCGCACAGACCGGGCCGGCAGGCGCTGTGGAGGCACCAGTGGACGATGTGAGCATCCTCGCCGAGCTCGCGACGCACATGTCGCAGGTCCCGCCCTCTGACTCCCTGCCGGTGAGGCTGTGCCGCGCCGCGGTCATGATGCTCTCGGCCGACGGCGGGTCGATCGTCCTCACGCCCGATTCCATGCCGGCCTTCCCGCTCGCTGCGAGCAATACCGTGGCGCGCAGGATCGAGTCGGTCCAGGAGATCTTCGACGCAGGTCCTACCCGCAGCGCCCGGGAGACGGCGAACCTGGCCGAGGTCAGCGTCGTCACGGCCTCGGCCGCCCCGTCCCTGGTGATGGACGAGCTCCGTCAGGCCGCCGGAGACGTGACCATCTCGGCGTACCCGATGCGGGTGGCCGGCGAGGTCCTCGGTGTCCTGGCCGTGTACACCTCGCGCCGCCGGGCGCTCAGCAGGCCGCCCGAGGACGCCCAGACCCTCGCCGACATCGTCGGGGCGGCGCTCCTGCAGTCGATGGACGCAGACCCGACCGACCTCGTGGCCTGGCCTGCCAGGGCGCGGGTCCACCAGGCGACGGGGATGGTGGTCGCGCAGCTCCGGGTGTCGCCGGAGGACGCGCTCACCCTCATCAGGGCCAGGGCCTACGCTCAGGGGACCACGATCGAGGCGGTCTCCGACGACCTGGTCTCACGACGGCTCAACTTTGCCTCTGACGACGACAGCACAGGAAGAGAGCGATCATGAGTGCACCGACATCGGCAGGGGTGCTCGCCGAGATGACGGCGCTCCTGGTCCAGGACCGTGAGATCACCGACGTGGTCTCCAGGCTCACGCAGGAGTGCCTGCGCGTGCTGCCGGTCGACGCTGCAGCGATCTTGGTCAGCGAGCAGTCGACAGGGCTGCAGCTGCTCACGGCGACGTCGCACACGGCGACCCAGCTCGAGATCTACCAGGCCATGCACGAGAGCGGACCGTGCGTCGACACCATCGAGCTGGGCACGGCAGTGACGGCGGTCGGTGAAGACGAGATCGTCGGACGGTGGCCCGAGGTCGGGGCGGCCGTGGTCGCGGCGGGCTTCAGGTCCGTGCACGCCATCCCGCTCGCCTGGCGGGGGGACGCGATCGGCGGTCTCAACCTCTTCGGCCGCGGGCAGGACCCGTGGAGCGAGGAAGACCTCTCCGTCGCCCACAGCCTCGCCGACCTCGCGACGGTCGCGATCGCCCGGCCGGGCCTGGGGGAGACGAGCGCGATCCACGCGAGGATCCGCGAGGCTCTCGAGGTCAGGGTGCGTATCGAGCAGGCGAAGGGCGTCCTCGCGCAGACCGAGCACCTCGACATGGACGCCGCCTACGACGCCCTCGTCGAGCGGGCCGCGACGCGCTCTCTCGGCGAGGTCGCGGACGCCGTGCTCCGTGAGGCGCAGCGGCGGGACTGAGGACCCGGACGGCGGTCTCTTGGAAGGGGTGCTGCGGGGACGGTATCGTGGGCAGACTCGCGCTGGTCCGACGGACGTCCCGTCCCGGCGCAGGCCTCCGGTGGCCCAGGCACGTGCACCGGGACGGCCAGCCAGAGAGGATCCCGATGAGCACCCAGGACCAGAGAGTCTCCGACGCGACGAGCCTCGACGACACCTTCGACCGAGCCACCTCTGGCGACGTGGATCTCCCGGACCGGGTGGCCGCCGCCGCGAGGTTGCTCGCGGTCGAGCCGAGCGTCCAGGAGACGCTCGACGGGATCGTCGAGCTCGCCGTGAGCATGGTCCCCGGGTGCGCCGCAGCGGGGATCTCGCTCATCACCCGGCGCGAGATCACCACGGCCGCCGCGACCGACCAGGCGGTCCGCCTCGGAGACGAGATGCAGTACGAGCTCGACGAGGGCCCTTGCCTCGACGCCGTGCGGTCGGAAGAGGTCGTGCGGACCGACGACGTCGTCGCCGACTCACGCTGGCCTCGCTGGGGACCAGCCGTCTCCGAGCGTCTCGGGGTGCGGAGCATGCTCTGCCTCCAGCTCTACACGACCGAGACCAAGCACGGCGCGCTCAACCTCTACGCCACGGAGCCAGGTGCCTTCAGCGCCGCCGACCAGGCGCTCGCGGGGACCTTCGCCGCTGTCGCCGCGGCAGCTCTCCAGGCGGCCCAGACCGAAGAACAGCTCGAGTCGGCCGTCGCGAGCCGCACGCTCATCGGCCAGGCTCAGGGCGTGATCATGGAGCGTTACGGGCTCTCCGCGCCCAACGCCTTCTCGGTGCTCAGCCGGATCTCTCAGGACTCCAACACCAAGCTCGCCGACGTCGCGCAGCAGATCGTCGCGACGCGCCGCATCCCGGGCATCGACACGTCCTCGAGCGCCCCCGGCGGCTCCGCACCAGAGAAGAGCTGACGGCGCCGCCTCCGGGTGGGAGCTCGTCAGATCGCCGGTTCTGGCGTGCCGGACGTCGCCTGCCGGGAGTAGTCCTCGTGGACGACGTCGTGGTCGTCCAGGCCTGCGACGAGCGAACGGGTCAGCTCGATCCAGTCCTCGAGGCTGATGGCGGTCACCAGGGCCAGGAGGTCGGGCAGCGCCCCCGGGGCGATGTCCTCACGGACGAGGGGGCGCAAGGCCCCCTCGCAGCTCCACGAGGCGATGAGGCTGCCCGGGCGGGTCTTGCTCCTGACGAGGGCCGGCCGGATGGAGCTGTGGACCAGGTCGTGACGGATCGCGGGCATGGTGTGCGCCTGGTCCCAGGTGAGCCACGCGCGCCTGAAGGACTGCTTGACGCTGTCCCAGTCTGCGGTGATCTCGGTGATGCCGAGGGCCCGGCAACCGACGGCGAGGCCTTGCTGGAGGGCGTTCTGCTGGGTGGACTCGTTCATGGCGACAGGCATGACGGCGGACCTCCGGTGAGGGTGGTGTCCGAGCCGCCTGCTAGACCCGTGCTCTGACGCTACACGCCCGCGCGCGCGGGCGCACCGCGAGCGGCCCGGCCGTGCTGGACGGTGTCTGTGCTGCTCAGAGCGCCACAGACCACCGGGACACGGTCAGACGTCGGGGTCGCCCGCGGGCGTCGCGAGCTCCCGCCTGGGGTCGACCCGGGCGAGGTGCTTGCGTACGTCGTCGAGCAGCGGGACCGAGGGGGTCGTGAGGAACCCGGAGACGAGGTGGTCGGCGACCTCTCGCAGCGGGGTATTGGAGTCGTTGGAGAACCGTCGCAGCACCGCGAAGGCCTCGTCGCCCGAGACCCCGAGCGCGGCCATGACGATGCCCTTGGCCTGCTCGATCGTCGACCGGCTCAACGACGAGGCGAGGATCGACGCCGTCGCCTCGCGCTGGACGGCCTCGCGGTAGCTGTCGGTGAGGTCGACGAAGTAGCCCTCGAGCGTCGTCGTACCGTGGCCGCCCTCGTCGGTGCCGCCCTCGCGCCGCCCGCTCCCGACGATGCCCAGCACGCGGTTCGAGCCACGGGCGTCGAGCATCCTGTAGACGCAGCTGAAGGGAGTGGGGCCCGCTGCGGCCTCGCGCAGCAGTCCCACAAGGTGCGCTGAGTCCTCGGGGTGCTTGTGCGAGACGATGAGATCGGTCGACGGGACGACGTCGCCCGGGTCGAAGCCGTGCATGAGGTAGACCTCGTCCGACCACGTCCACCGCTCGGCGGGGAGCTCGAGCCGGAACGTGCCGGCGAGCTGACGGTCGGTCTCTGGGGCCGCTGGGACCGCTGGGACCTCGACGGGACCCTCGGTGCTGGGGGGTGCGTCCGGCGACTCGCGCCTGCTGGTCGGACGGGCGTGCATGACAGTGCTCCTCAGACTTCTCACTCTGACGGCCACTGCCTGACCGGTGACCAAGCATAGTCGAGGACGAGGGCTGCGACGCCACGACCTGCGGGTCTGGTCATGGGGTCGAGCGCGGCACGCTCGGGCGTGGCACGACCGGGCAGCACGACCGAGCATGGTCAGGAGGTCGTGCGCGCGCGTGCCGTCGCGATCCGGACGGCAGACGCCATGCCGCCGTCACCGAAGGTCACCGGGCCGACCTCTGCGGACGGGTCGGCGACCACGAGGTCTTCCCACGCGGCGAGCCGCGCCGTCGAGATCGCCTCGAGCCCGAGGAGCACCGCCTCGAGGTGCGCGGCGAAGGTGTCCCGGTGGTTCGCGACCACCTGGGCGTAGCGGGCGACGCGTGCCTCCATGCTGCGCACGTTCGCGGAGGTCGGGTGGGTGCGGTAGCGCAGCAGCGGCTCGCGGACGACCTCGACCCGGGTGCCGGGTCGGCGCAGCAGCCTGAGGTAGAAGTCCCAGTCTTCGAAGCCCTGGGTCATCGTCTCGTCGTACCCGCCGGCCCGCTGCCAGTCCTCGCGGCGGAGCAGGAGGGAAGCCGGCGCGGCGTTCCTGGGCAGGAAGGCCTCGACGGAGCCGCCTGCAGGCTCGACGACCCCTGCGGCGACCCCGAACATCGAGAGCCAGGACGAGGCGGCGACGACGTCGTGGTCCTGGACCAGCGCGGCGAGGGTCGACGCGACGAAGGTGGGCTCCCACAGGTCGTCTCCGTCGAGCACGGCGACGAGCTCGGTGCTCAGCGTTGCGACACCCGCGTTGCGGGCGGCTGACACGCCGGAGTTCGCCTGGCGCAGGACCCGGACCCTCGGCGAGCTGTGCACCTGCGCGCCGAGATCGTCGAGGGCGGCGACGCTCTCGCGGTCGGTCGACCCGTCGTCGACGACCACGACCTCGCTGACCGTGTGGGTCTGGGCGAGGATCGAGTCGACAGCCTCGCAGATCTGCCGTCCCTGGTCGAAGGCTGTGACGACGACCCCGACGGAAGGTCCTGCCGCGTCACGTCTGCGGTCGTCGCCGACCTGTTCTTCAGGCAGGAGAGGGGTGGCGCGGTCGAGGCGAGCACCGCCCTGGTGGGACTCGCGGTCGTGCTCCGGGGTGCTCACGCGGGTGCCGTCCGGGTCAGGCGCTCGCGGAGGGCCCGGCCCCGGGCTCGTCGTGCCCGGGGCACCTGTCAGCCTGTGCGACGTGCTCCATGACCTCGTCGACGTGGAGGCCGCACCCGGCCCAGGTGGTCTTGCCGCAGCGTGCGCACGTCACCGGCTGGCACATGAGGGTCCTCGTCCTTCGTGATGGGGTGTGGGCTGCGAGAGGTGAGCCCTCACCAGTGTGCCCGAGACTGGCGCAGCTCGTGGACGCTGCACTCGTCAGGGCGGCCCTCGTCGCGGCGTCGGCCGGGCGACGCTAGACCGGGTCGCGCCGGACGACCAGCAGGCAGGCGTCGTCGCGGCGCAGACCGGGCTCCACGCACCGCTCGAGCACGAGGTCGGCGAGAGCCTCGACGCCGAGGGACGCACCCTCGGTGAGGGCGTCGGCGAGCCGCCGGGCGCTCGTGGCCGGGTCTTCGCCGCGGCGCTCGACGAGTCCGTCGGTGTGCAGCAAGAGGGTCTGCCCGGGCTCGAGTACCACCTCGGCAGGGTTGTAGGTCGCGTCGGGCAGGGCGCCGAGCATGGGGCCGCGGGCGTCGCGGAGGGTGCGGACGGTCCCGTCAGGGCTGAGGACCAAGGGGTAGGGGTGACCGGCGCGCGCATACCTGACCAGGCCGTCCTCGACCGAGACGCTCACGACGGCCGCAGTGGCCATCGCCTCGCGGGTGGCGCCGAGCAGCCTGTCCAGGTGGGCCAGCGCGTGGTCGGGGGAGTGCCCCTCGTGGACGTAGGCGCGCAGCGCCGAGCTGGCGCGAGCCATCGCACCGATCGCCTCCACGCCGTGCCCGACGACGTCACCGATGCTCGCCACGAGCTGACCGTGAGCCGTGCGGGTCACGTCGTACCAGTCTCCGCCGAGACCGACCTCGGAGTCGGCGGGCAGGTGCCGGATCGTCACCGTGTACCCGGCGGCCGAGGGCAGGACCGTCGGCTGGAGCGTGTCCTGCATCTCGTGGAGGGCGCGGCTGAGCCTGAGCGTCGTGGCGGCGAGCTCGTCCTGGAGCGCACGCAGGCGGCTGACGTCACGGGCGATGGCCGCGACCCCGAGGACGGGCCCGTCGCCTGTGCGGACCGGGAAGAACGACTCGAGCCAGGTGTGGACCACGCCGGGATCGGCGGGGGTGGACCCGACGATCTCGGCGTCCCGGATGGGCTCGCCACCCGCGAGGACCGAGCGCAGGAGCGGTTCGGCGCCCTCGCGGAGGTCGGGCAGGAGCTCGAAGACGTGCGCGCCGTCGTGCTCGGCGACCGTGAAGCCGTTCATCGCGGCGAGCTCGCGGTTGACCCGGACGAAGCGCAGGTCAGTGCCGATGAAGGCGAAGCCGACGGGGGCGTCCTCGAGGAGGGTCGAGACGATCGCGGCCTCGGACCAGGCCAGGTGCTTGAGGCGCTCGTCACCCGACAGGTCGACGACGACGGCGACCCACCGGAGCGGGCCGCGGCCTGTCGCGACGAGGACGGCGAGCGTCGGGACGCCGACGCCGTCGGGGCGCAAGAGCTCTTTGACGACGACAGTGCTGCCGTCCTGGCGCAGGTGCTCGAAGGCCGCGGCGTCGCGCTCGGCGTCGGCCGGACGGCCAGCGTCCATCCAGGAGAGCCCTGCGGCGAGGTCGTCCCGGGTGCGACCGAAGATGCGGAGCATCTCGTCGTTGGCCTCGAGGACCTTGTCGACGGACCCCGTCGCGACACCGACGGCCGACGAGCCGAACAGCGCGACCATCTGCTCGGCGCGCGCCTCGAGACTCTGGGCCCCCGGGAAGTTCTCCACACCGGAAGAGTGGCACATCCCGCGGCCTGGGCCGCGCAGGCATGCTGGGGACGAGCCGAAGACGACGCGGGTTCCTGCGCCCTGGGGCCCAGGAACCCGCGTGCCAGAGGTCTCCGGGGGTGCGTGCTGGGAGGTTCCCGGCTACGCCTCGGCCTGCTCGAGCGCGGCCTCGGCGCGCTCTTCGCTGCCCTCGGCGAGGCCTCGGTCGATCGACCTGCGGTAAGCCACCCAGAGCACGACGCCCAGCACGAGGACCATCCCCTCCGACACCGTCAGCGACCAGATGATCCCCGGCAGCCCGAACCACAGGTTGCCGAGCAGGACGACGGGGATGAACAGCACGCCCTGCGACGTCGACATGACGATCGCCGGGACTGCCCGCCCGGTCGCCTGGAACAGCGAGGTGAGCAGCCCCGTGAAGCCGTTGACGATCATCGCGACCACCTGGGCCGTGAGGACCGTGACACCGATCGCGAGGACCGCCCTGTCGGCGGTGAAGACGGAGACGAGCTGCTCGCGCAGCAGGAGGGCCACCGTCGCGGCGACGAGCACGAGCCCGCCGACGGTCAGCGCGGAGACTCGCACGGCCGACCTGAGGCGCTCGCGGTCGCCCTTGCCGTAGGCGTAGGCGAAGAGCGGCAGCACACCGAGGGTCACGCCCATCACCAGGAACTCCGGGACCTGCGCGATGCGCACGGCGACACCCATCGCGGCGAGGGCGTCGTCACCGTAGGCCGAGGCGAGGTTGTTGAGGACCAGGGCCGTGACCACGAGGAAGGACGCCTGGAACAGCTCGCTGACCCCGACGCCGAAGACCGGGCGGAGCACTGCGGGGGAGAGCGTGAACCAGCGCGGGGCGAGGCTCGTGTGCTCGCTGTTCCTGTGCAGCCAGAGGCCGAGGTACCCGACGAGCCCGAGGTTGGACAGGCCTGTCGCGAGCGCCGCGCCGCCGACCCCGAGGTCGAGCACGAGGATGAAGAGGACGTCGAGCACGACGTTGAGGAGC
Source organism: Sanguibacter sp. Leaf3 (assembly GCF_001425965.1). Taxonomy (NCBI): domain Bacteria; kingdom Bacillati; phylum Actinomycetota; class Actinomycetes; order Micrococcales; family Sanguibacteraceae; genus Sanguibacter; species Sanguibacter sp. Leaf3. Next base: position 139,148 of record NZ_LMRH01000002.1, read on the forward strand.
GTCGACAGGATCAGCCCTGTCATCACCTGGCGGGCTGCGCCCTCGGCCCTGACGAGCTGTTCGAGGCAGAAGGCCGCTGTGAGGACCGGCACGAAGGCGAGCATCACCCCGACGAAGGCCCGGGTCGCGGGGGCGGCCGTGGCGTCCGCGCCGAGCAGCGTGACGAGCGGGTCGAGGAGCAGCAGGCCGAGACCACCGACCACCGCCCCGGTCAGGACGGCTCCCCAGACGGCGAAGGACGAGACGTGCTTGATCTGCTGCGCGCTCGCCGGGTCGTGCTCTGCGGCCCCGAGGAGCCGCGAGACGAGGGCTCCGCCGCCGACGCCGAAGACGCCGCCGACGGCCATGACGAGTGCGAGGACAGGGGCGCCGAGCGTCACGGCGGCGAGGAGGGCGCTGTCGTGCAGGGAGCCGATGAACCCGGCGTTGACGACGTTGTAGACGGCGCTGACGATCATCGCCGCCGCCATGGGGATGCACAGGTGCACGAGTGCACGCAGGACCGGTGCTGTCGAGAGGTACCAGCGGTTGCTGGTGGGGGTGTCGGTGCTCATGAGAGGCCTCTTCCTGGGCAGGCTCGAGCGCACGCCGACGAGCGCCGGCGCGGCGAAGATGCATGTGGGGTCGGTGAGTCGGCGGCTCGCCCTCCCGAGGGATCAGGGCGCGCCGGAGAGAGGGTCGACCTCGTCCGTCAGGACGGTCGCCCTAGGAGAGCCGCGGGGTCAGTCGCGCGTGGGGCGCGGCAGCTCGGCAGTGATCTTGGTCAGCAGGGTGTGCAGGGTCGTTCGTTCGTCCTCGTCGAGCGGCGCCAAGATCTTCTCGTCGGCCGCGAGCAGGGCCTCGTCGAAACCAGCGATGAGATCTTCACCGGCTGGGGTGACGTAGACGCGCTTGCGACGCTCGTCGCCGTCTTCTGAGCGGCGCTCGACCAGACCGCGGCGCTCGAGACCCTGGAGCAGGCTCGACACGCTCGCCGCGCTCGTGCGGCTGACCGCGGCGATGTCCCGCTGGATGGCCCCGGGGGACCGTGCGAGATGACCGAGCACGAACCCCTGCGGATGGCTGAGGTCGCGCTCGCGGATCCATTCTTCAGCCGCCTTGCGCTGCGCCAGGCCGATCCAGCGGATCAGCTCGAGGCTGCGGTCGAAGCGGTTCTCGTCGGGGTCCATGCTCATGAAAATAGTAGTTAGAGATCTAACCGTCAACCCTCGAACTATTCGTGGTGGGCTGCTGCCCGGTCAGACAGCCGGAAGGCCGAGGGAGGGCAGCGCGAGCGCGCTCGAACCCCGGTCGTAGGTCTCCATGCGCTCGGCCGACCACGTCTCCCCGGGGAGCATGGTCTCCGGGTCGCGCCAGGCTCGGTACACGAGCGCGATCGGACCGCTGATGCCGTAGGCGTGGCGCAGCGCCTTGACGCAGCGCTCGGCGAGGGCCGTGAGGTCGGCGCCCGCGGCTGGCTGCTCGAGCTCCCACGTCCAGCTCGGCTGCGCAGGTCCGGGCGGGCCCCAGTCCGCGGCGTGCAGGGCGTCCTCGTCGGCGTCGGCGACCACGTCGGTCCCGGGGGCCTCGGCGTGCAGCAGGCTGGGTCCGCCGGCGACCTGGACGTACCGTCTGGGGTCCGCCGCCGACATGACGACGAGGTAGGTGCGGTCGGAGACGTCACGGAAGGTCTCGGCAAGAGCGTGGGTGAAGGCTCCCCAGCTGGGCGGCGGCGTGGTCCGCGCTGATCGCGGAGCCTCCTGCATCCACGGGGCGGGCACCGGGGTCCTGGTGGTCGTGATGCTCAGGCCGGGGTCGTCGACCGCGACGGTCCGCACGTACTCCTGGATCTCCCGACGCTCGAAGCCGAAGGGGATGAACCCGTCCTCGAGGGCACGGCGGTCGCGGGTCGAGAGCTGGACGAGTCTGGCGTTCCCGGGGTCGACGCGGACGACCAGCCCGTGGAAGACCCCCGTGTGGGCGAGGGTGAAGCACTCGAGCTGCTCGCCCGGTGCGACAGCCCGGACGTAGCGGTCGTGCCGACGGGTGAAGCCGTCCTCGGGGCGGTCTGTGTGCAGCACCCATCCGTCCCTCTGGCGCACGAGCCTGTACTCGGCGCTCCCGCGCTGTGCGTACAGACCGTTCTTCCGGAACGCCGAGGGGCTCAGGCCGCGGGCGGGACCGTCCGGGCGTGCTCCTGGAGCAGCTGCAGACCGGTCGCCGCCGCGGGGTGGGAGGACCTCTTCGGGGTGGTCGGCCCACGGTACGGGCAGCGGTCTGCGCACGCTCGTCACGCGCAGACCCGGGTCCCCGGCTCGGACGGTCGTGCGCCAGTCCGTGCCACCGCGTCGGAGCTCGTGAGCCGTGAAGCCCTGCTCGGTCGCCGACCTGTCGGTCGAGACCAGCACGAGGTCGCCGTCGGGGCGCGGCAGCACGGCGACCTCGAGACCCCTGTACGTCCCGGTGTGCCTGAAGCCGAAGCACTCGACGTGGTCGTCTGCCGCGATCATCCGGACGAGCACGTCGCCGTCTGCCGTGAAGCCCGCGGCCGGGTGGTCCGACCTGAAGGCCCAGCCACCCTTGTGGAACCGCAGCGGATAGAGGACGCCCTCGAAGATCCCGTGCAGGCCAGAGGGTGGGACGGGTCCTGACGTCTCCTGCTCCATGCCGCCCCCGTCGCTGCTCGTCGCTGCTCGTCGCCGCTCGTCAGGCCGATGATAGCCAGGCTCTGCGCCACCGTCCCTTGGTCACCGCCCCTGGAGACAGGGAGTCGAGGGCACCCCGTCGGCTCGACGGTCCCGGCGGCTACACGCGGGCGTCGAAGCGGCGGCGGTACCCGGTCGGGGTGCTGCCGAAGGCGCTCGCGAAGTTCTGCCGGAGCGTGACAGTGCTGCCGAACCCGCACGCCGCGGCGACCCGCTCGACCGCGAGGTCCGTCGTCTCGAGGAGCCTGCGGGCCTCGTCGAGACGCCGCGAGCGGACCCAGGCCGCCGGGGCCGTGCCCGTCGAGGCGCGGAAGACCCGCACGAAAGAGCGCCGGCTCATGTGGGCGACCGCGGCGAGGTTGTCGACGCTCAGGTCGTCGTCGAGGTGCTCGAGCGCCCACTCGCAGGCTGCCGCGACAGGGTCTGGCGCCGCGCGCGGTGCGACGGGCCGTTCGATGTACTGGGACTGCCCGCCCTCGCGGTGCGGGGCGACGACGAGGGACCGCGCGACGGTGTTGGCTGCAGCCGCGCCCAGGCGTGTGCGCACGAGATGGAGGCAGGCGTCGAGCCCGGAGGCCGTCCCGGCCGAGGTGAGGACGTCGCCGTGGTCGACGTAGAGCGCCGCGGCGTCGACAGCGATGCCCGGGTGCCGGGCGGCCAGCTGGTCGACGGCGTGCCAGTGCGTGACGGCGCTGCGGCCGTCCAGGAGACCGGAGTCGGCGACGACCATCGACCCGAGGCACAGACCGACGACTGTGGCTCCGCGGGCATGGGCCTGGGTGAGCAGCCGCAGGAGCACCGGGCTGGGGGAGCGGCCGTCGGCGAGCCAGGAGGGGACGACGACCACGTCGGCCGCGCTCGCGGCGCGCATGCCCTCGATGCCGGACACCGTGTAGCCCTCGGCGGTGCGCACGCGGCCGGCGCGCTCGGAGAACAGCACGGTCGACCAGTCGCCGAGGCCCTGCCGGGTGACCTCGTCGAAGACCATCTGGGGGACTGCGAGGTGAAACATCGTGATGTCGTCGAAGGCGTAGACGGCGAAGCGCACAGGAGGTCTCCGATCGTGGCCTGATCTCATCGGAAGTCAGCATACGGGCCAGTGGTGGGTGAAGGTCCCGGGCGGCAGGATCGAGGGTGTCGCGGCCCGGCGCGTCAGCCTGACCGACCGGGCCCCCAGTCCTCACCCCCACCAGCACCCAGGAGACACCATGAGCACCCCTCGTCGCGCACTCGTCCTCGTCGACGTCCAGCAGGACTACTTCGACGGCCCCCTCGAGATCCAGTTCCCCCCGCGCGAGGACTCCCTCGCCCGGATCGCCCAGGCGGTCGACGCCGCGACTGCCGCAGGCATCCCGGTGGTCGCCGTCCAGCACGTCGCGGGTGAGGGTGCGCCGGTCTTCGACCCGACCACCCCGGGGTACCAGATCCACCCGGAGATCGAGCGGCGCCGGACCCCGGCGTGGACGTCCGTCACGAAGCAGTACGGCACGGTCTACGCCGGGACCGGCCTCGTCGACTGGCTGCGCGAGCACGACGTCCACACCGTGACCTTCGCCGGGTACATGACCAACAACTGCATCCTCGCCTCGGTCGCCGAGACCGAGACGCACGGCCTCGCCGCCGAGGTGCTCTCGGACGCGACGGGCGCGATCCACATCGCGAACTCGGTCGGGTCGGTCTCGGCCGAGACCGTGCACACGACGCTCATGGCGATCTTCCAGTCCAACCTCGCGGCCGTCGCCTCGACCGACGTGTGGGCGGCTGCGGTCACGGACGGCACCGTGCTGGAGAAGGACAACCTCGTCGCCTCGGCGATGCTCGGAGCGCAGCACGCGGGCTGAGACCCGCAGGGGCTGCCGAGCCGACGAGAGCGGGGTCCTGGGCCGACGGTCCAGGACCCCGCTCTCGTGCGTCGCGCCTCGGCGCTCGCGGCTCACACGCCGATGTCACCCAGCCACTGGGCGACGGTCCGCGGCGTGATCCCGAGCCGGCGCTGCGCGCTGGTCTCCTCGTCGACGAGCTCGTGGGGCTGTGTCGCGCGCCACCTGTAGGAGTCGACGACCGACGACGCGGCAGGACCGAAGAGGGGCGTGATGAGCTGCTCGAAGGCGTCGGGGGTGATGGCCTCGAAGCGGACGGGGCGTCCGAGGTGCTCGGCGAAGCCCTCGGCCAGGTCCGACCCGAGCAGGCCGGGCAGTGCGCCGACACCGACGGTCCCGGTGATCGCCCGGTCCTCCAGAAGGCGCAGCACGACGTCGGCGACGTCGAGGTGGGAGCTCCACGACACCGCGTAGTCCTCCCGGACCGGGTAGCCGAGCACGCCGTCCTGCTGGACCGGGCCCACGACGACGGGCAGCAGGAGGTTCTCGAGGTACAGCCTGGGCTGGACGACGGCGCTCGACACCCCCGAGGCGGTCAGGCGCTCGGCCAGGATGCTCACGGCGCTGGCGGGGTCGTCGAGGGTGTACCCGCTCGTCGACAGGACGACGCGGCCCGGGCGGGCGGCGTCGACGGCGTCGGCGATGGTGCGGGCGTAGGCGACCTGCTGGTCGGGGGAGCCGATCGGCAGGTGGACGAAGACGCCCTCTGCCCCGGTGTAGGCCTCGACGAGCGAGGCCGTGTCGGAGAGGTCGACGGCGACGGCTGTGCCGGGTCCCGCGTAGGTGCTCGGGGTGCGGACTGCGGCGGTCACGTGGTGACCGGCAGCGGAGAGGAGGGAGGCGACGGGGGTTCCCTGGGCGCCTGTGGCGCCGTGGACGATGTAGGTCATGGGAGCCATTAGTGCATACGATGCATCGGTTACGTCAACTGCACCGAGGGACTACGATCGGCCTCGTGAGAGATGTCGACGAAGCCCCTGAGTGCGGGGTCGCCCGGTTCCTCGTCCTGCTCGACGGTCCCTGGGCGACGCTCATCGTGCGCGAGCTGCTGCACGGGCCGCTCAGGTTCACCCAGATCAGAGACCGCCTCCCCGGGATCAGCGCGCACACCCTTACCAACCGGCTCCGGCAGTTCGAGCGCAACGGGCTGGTGACCCGCACGGCATACGCCGAGATCCCGCCGCGGGTCGTCTACGAGCTCACCGAGGTGGGCGGACAGCTCCGGACGGTCCTCGACGCGATGAACAGCTGGGCGCTCTCCGTCCCTCCTGTCTCGTCGAGCGTCCCCGAAGATCGAGCGTCCCCTAGGATCTAGGTCATGCAGACGACCGGGGAGCAGGTGCTAGCCGTGCCCGCCCGTGCCGTCTCGCGTCCGGCTCGCCTCGGCCGCGGCGCGCTCGCCGCAGCCTTCTCGACCTTCGTCGCCCTGGCTTCCCACGTGCTGGCGGGCGGTGCGATGCCCGGTCTGCTCGGCGTCCTCGTCCCGCTGGTCTTCGCGACCTCGGCCTCGATCGCCCTCGCCGGCCTGCGACGCTCGTGGTTGCGCCTGTCGGTCTCCGTCGCGCTGAGCCAGCTGCTGTTCCACACGCTCTTCGTCGTGGGTGCCGCGAGCAGCGCGACCGTCGCCGTCGTGGGCGGGGCCGGCCCGCACGCCGGGCACGGTGTCGATCCCGTCGTCCTGACCGTCGGGTCCGCGGCCAGCTCTGCGACCCACGCGGGCCACGCTGGTCATGGCGGTCTCTGGATGATGCTCGCGCACGCCGCTGCTGCCGCCCTGACCGTCGTGACGCTCCGCCGCGGTGAGATCGTCCTCGCCAGGCTCACCGGGCTGGCCGACCGCCTCGTCTCCTTCCTCCTCCTGCCCGTCGTCAGGCTCTCCGTGCTGCCCGCCCACCCGCGGGCCGCGCTGTCGGGCGACGAGGGTGTCTGGGTCCCGGCGCCGCTCTCCGTGGTGCGGTCGTGCGTCGTCAGGCGCGGTCCGCCGGCGCTCGCGCTGGCCTGAGACCCCCTGTCAGCACCCGTTCGTCACCTCGACGGCGCGGGATGTGCTGACTCCTGACGTCTCCGCGCCTGCCTGCCGGACTCTTCGTCTCTCACGACTCCCTGCCTGCCACGGGCGGCCCGCACTGTGCTGGCCACGGTCGACGGTGGTGCCGCTCGCCGCACGGCGGTGACCGCGGCGCGTCTCGCTCCGTGGCGACTGCCGTGCGCCTCGCGCCGTGGTGGTGCTGCTCGCTGCCCTCCGGGCGACGGGCCTGGTCGTCGTGCTCGACGGGGTGCCCGCTGGTGCTCGCGGACCTTCGACGAAGGTCGTAACCCCCATGACTGCACGCTCACTCCGTGCTGCCTCGCGCACGGCCGGGACAGGAGCGCTCCTCGCGCTCTTCGTCGCGGTCGCTGCGCAGCCTGCAGCCGCGCACGACCAGCTGCTCGACAGCTCTCCCGGTGAGGGAGAGCACCTCGACGTCGCCCCGACCGAGGTGACGCTGAGGTTCTCCGACGAGATCCTCGCCATCGGCCCTGCGGTGATCGTCGCCGACGACGCCGGGACCACCTGGACCGTCGGCGACCCTGTGCTCGACGGCCCCGACGTGGTCACCGAGCTCGCCGACGACGTCCCTGACGGGTCGTACGAGGTCCGGTGGCGGGTGGTGTCCTCCGACGGGCACCCCATCACCGGGGTCATCCCCTTCTCCGTGGGTGACACCGCTCCGACCTCAGGCTCCGAGACGGGGTCGGCCCCTCCGGCGGGACCGTCCGACAGCTCGGCTGCGGACCCGGCTGCCGGCTCGGCTGCGGACCCGGCAGCCGGCTCGGCTGCGGACCCGGCAGCCGGCTCGCCTGCGGACCCGGCAGCCGGCTCGGCTGGCGACCAGCCCGAGGCCGCCGTCTCGGCCGCGGACCCGGCGGCCGGTCCGGCCTGGGTGCGGCCTGTCGTCGTCGGCGTCCTGGGTGCACTGGCCGCGTCGCTCGTCTTCTGGGTGGCCGTGCGCCCCTCGCGCCGCCGCCCCACCCCGCCCGACGACGCGTCGCTCTGACGCCTCCGTCCGGCTCACTCTCATCGAACTGAAGGAACTCCTATGTCTGCACGTCTCTTCACCTCCCGCCGTCTCTCCTCGTCGACCCGTCCCGGCACCCCCGGCCGACGCCACCTGCCAACGGTCGCACTGTCGGTCGCGGCACTCGTCGCGCTCGCCGGGTGCAGCAGCGACGACTCCGCACCGTCTGGGACGGGGTCTTCCACGAGCGGCTCCGCCGCCGACTCGGTGTCCGTCGACGACCCGTGGGTCAAGGCGGCCGACAGCGGCATGTCGGCTGCCTTCGGCGACATCACCAACTCCGGGTCGCAGGACGTCACCGTCGTCTCGGTCACGACCCCTGCCTCGACTGCGCTCGAGCTCCACGAGACCGTCGAGAACGAGAGCGGCTCCATGGTCATGCGGGAGAAGGACGGCGGCTTCACGGTCCCCGCCGGGGGCGACCTCGTGCTCGCGCCGGGCGGCAACCACATCATGCTCATGGACCTCGTCGAGCCTGTCGTCGCAGGCGACGAGGTGACCTTCACGCTGACCTTCTCCGACGAGTCGACCCTCGACTTCACGGCCCCCGCCAAGGACTACGCGGGCGCGAACGAGAGCTACGAGGGCGGCGACGACATGGAGGGCATGGAAGGTATGGAGGGCATGGACCACGGCGACTCAGGTGACGCCACCACGACCCAGGGCGCCACGGACGCACCCGACGCGGGCGACGAGTGATGAGCCGCGACCAGGCCCACGAGCCCGGTCGCGGTGGTCCCACCCGGCGGCAGCTCCTCTTCGGAGGGGCTGTCGCCGGGATCGGGGCCGTCGCCGCGATCGGCACCGACACCCTCGTCCGGCGCGACGGCCGCGGCTCTGAGACCTCTGAAGCCGAGCAGGCCCTCCACGGAGGGCTCACCGTCCCGTTCTACGGGACGCACCAGGCGGGCGTCGAGACCCCACCCCAGGCGCACGTGACCCTGGTGGCGCTCGACCTGCGGCCCGAGGTCGACCGTGACGGGCTGCGCCGCCTGCTGCGGATCCTCACCGACGACGCGGCCAGGCTCACCCAGGGGGCGCCAGCCCTCGCCGACTCCGAGCCCGAGCTCGCGCAGGTCCCGGCACGCCTCACCGTCACCTTCGGCTTCGGACCCGAGCTGGTCCGGCGGGGTATGCCCGACGGGTCTTCGGCCGGGGCGATGCCCACGTGGCTGCGCCCGCTGCCCGCCTTCGGGGTCGACAGGCTCGAGGACGCCTGGAACGACGGCGACCTGCTGCTCCAGATCGGGGCCGACGACGCCTTCACGGTCGCCCACGCCCAGCGGATGCTGCTCAAGGACGCCCGGAGCCTGACCACCGTGCGGTGGACCCAGTCGGGGTTCCGGCGCGCGCACGGCTCGGAGAGGTCCGGGACCACCATGCGCAACCTCTTCGGGCAGGTCGACGGCACGGTCAACCCTGCTCCGACGACACCAGACTTCGACGACCTGGTCTGGATCGGCGACGGGTGGCTCGCGGGGGGCACCAGCATGGTCGTGCGACGGATCAGCATGGACCTCGATGCCTGGGACCGTCTCGACCGCAGCGGGCGGGAGCAGTCGACCGGGCGGTTCTTGTCGACGGGCGCCCCGCTCACCGGGACCCGTGAGCACGACGAGCCCGACTTCGAGGCGACCACGGCGATCGGCTTCCCGGTGATCCCCGAGTTCTCGCACGTCCGGCGCGCCCGCTCGGACGACACGTCCGAGCGGATCTTCCGTCGGGGCTACAACTACGACGACGCCCCGACGGGAGACCAGATCTCGGGCTCGGGCCTGCTGTTCGTGTCCTTCCAGGCCGACGTCGACGCGCAGTTCGTCCCGCTCCAGCGCAGGCTCGACGAGCTCGACCTGCTCAACGAGTGGACCACGCCGATCGGGTCGGCGGTCTTCGCGATCCCGCCAGGGTGCTCCGAGGGCGGGTTCGTCGGCGAGACGCTGCTCGGTGACGGCTCGTGAGCGCGACCGGTGACGCCGGTGAGCCTCGAGGTCCGGTCTTTCTCGACGGGTCACCGTCGGCAGACCGGCCGTCAGGGACAGACCCTGCACGCCAGCCCCGCCGAGCGGGCTGGCTCTCGCCGCTCCTGCTGCGGCTGCACTTCTACGCCGGAGTCTTCGTCGGTCCCTTCGTCCTGGTGGCTGCGGCGAGCGGCGCGCTCTACGCGCTGACCCCGCAGGTCGAGCAGGCGGTGTACGACCACGAGCTGCACGCCCCGGCGGCGGCGAGCCAGCTCGCGCTGCGCGAGCAGATCCTCGCTGCCGACGCCTACGTCGGGCCTGACGAGCAGCTCGTCGCCGTGCGGCCGGCACCCGAGCCCGGGGACACGACGCGGGTCATGTACGCGGGCGACGACCTCGGCGCGAGCGAGACCCGCGCGGTCTTCGTCGACCCGGCGACGGCCGAGATCCGTGGTGACCTCACCGCCTACGGCACCTCGGGTGCGCTGCCCGTGCGGACGTGGGTGACCCAGCTGCACAGGTCGCTGCACCTGGGAGAGCCGGGCCGGCTCTACAGCGAGCTCGCGGCGTCCTGGCTCGGAGTGGTGGCGCTGGCTGGCCTGGGGCTGTGGGGGACGCAGCGCTGGCGCGCCCGGCGGAAGAAGACGCGGCGACCGGCCGCGACGGGTCCGGGCTACGCCAGGACGAGATCGCGGCACACGACCACAGGCCTGTGGGTCCTGGGGGTCGCGCTGTTCCTCTCCGCGACGGGCATCACCTGGTCCGAGCACGGAGGCGGCAACGTCTCGGACCTGCGCGCGGCCGTGGGGTGGACGACCCCGGCGGTGAGCACAGACCTCAGCGGGGCGGGTGGCGCTGCGGACGAGCACGCCGGCCACCACGGCGGCGGCGCACCGGCAGGGGCGGTCGCCACCACGGACGTCAGCCGGGGTGCCTTCGACTCGGTGCTCACGATCGCGCAGGACGTGAACGTGGACACCGGGCTCGTGGAGATCCGCCCGCCCGCCGAGGCGGGCACAGCCTGGGTGGTGCAGGAGATCCACAGGTCGTACCCCACGGAGGTGGATGCTGTGGCGATCGATGGACAGAGCATGCGCGTGGTCGACAGGGTGGACTTCGACGACTTCTCGCTCGTCGCGAAGCTCAGCCGGTGGGGGATCGACCTGCACATGGGGTCGATGTTCGGGCTCGTGAACCAGCTCGTGCTGTTCGTCGCCGGGTCCGCGATCGCCGCGATGGTCGTGTGGGGCTACGTCATGTGGTGGCAGCGCCGCCCCAGGCGCGGGACCCGCCGCGTCGGCAAGCCGCCCGAGCGCGGGGTGCTGCGGCGCGCCCCGTGGTGGGGTGCCGCGCTCGCGCTGCTCTGCGCCGGGGCGGTCGGGGTCTTCTTGCCGCTCATGGGCCTCTCTCTCGCGGCCTTCGTGGTCGTCGACCTGCTCGTGGGAGCTCTCCGGGCGCCGCGCAGGAGCGTCCCGCTGCGATGACGGCCTGGCCCGTCGGGCCGTCCCCGGGAGAGACGGGTGCGGCCCGACGGGCACCGTCGACCAGGAGGCCTCGGCGCTGCACGAGGGTGCTGCGGTGCTGCGGTGCTGCGCGAGGCTGACGAGGACATCCCGCTGCCCTGCGAGGGTGACGCGGCTGCCTCAGCGCTGCGCTCGACGGTGCCGCGCGACGGCGTCGGTGTTGCCGCAGCGGGCGCTGCAGTAGCGCTGGCGTCCGCCGCGCGACACGTCGACGAACGCACGGTCGCAGCGCTCGCGGGCGCAGAGGCCGAAGCGTCGCCCGTGCGCCGAGGCGATGAAGAAGGCCAGACCTCCCGCGGTGACAGCGCGCACCCGTGCCGTGATGCCGTCTGTGTCGGGCGCGAGGTGGAGGTGCGGCGGGGTGCTGTCGTGCGTCGAGAGGTAGAGCGCGCCCGAGATCTCGGCGAGCAGCGCGTTCACGCGGTCGCACCTGTCGTCGGGGCTCTCGGCCTCGAAGACCTGCCGCAGGCGCACCGCCCAGCTGCCGACCTCGTGAGCGTCGGCCGGCGACAGGGCGGGGCGACGGATGCGGTGCTCGACGAGCAGCCCTTCCAGGCTCTCCTCGCCGTCCGCGTTGACGAGAGCCGCTGCGAGCAGCGGACCGACCTGGTGGTCGTGATCGAAGATCATCTCTCGACTGTAATGGTTGAATGCCCCTGACCCATGACCTCAGCATGGATCCATGCACACCCACGAGTGGTCCCGACTGTCCTCCCACACCACGAGCGAGGGGTTGGTGGTCTACGTCCGCTGCTCCTGCGGTGCGCACAGAGTCGAGCTGATACCGCAGTCGACCCCGACGACGGTCGTCGCTGTGCCAGGACGGGGGAGTCGACCGGCGACGGTCCGGCCGCAGGTGGCAGACTGACGGTCGGTGCCCGGTCAGGGGCCGCCGGCGAGATCCGAGGAGAAGACGACATGTCCCAGGCTCTCGAGGGCGGAGGGTGCCAGATCATCCTCGTCGCCGCCGACGGTGCGGTCCTGCTCCAGCTCCGGGACGACAAGGACTGGATCCCGTACCCCGGCATGTGGGCGGTCCCCGGCGGCATGCTGGAGCCTGGCGAGAGTCCTCTGGACTGCATCGTCCGCGAGGTCCGTGAAGAGCTGGGTGTCGACCTCGCCCCGGAGGTCGTGGTGCACCTCGAGACGGTTGTCCGGTCCTACGGCGTCGAGCACACCTTCACCGCCCCGCTCGACGTGCCGGCTGACGAGATCGTCCTCACCGAAGGACAGCGGGTCGACTGGTTCACGCCCGAGCAGGTCGCGCAGATGCATCTGGCCTACGAGGACGACGACGTGCTCGCCGCCTTCTTCGCTGCACGGGCCTGAGCCCCTCCAGCCAGGCCAGGTCCGAGCGCGGTCTGCGGGGACGGGGGCTCAGGGAGTGACAGCGCTGCAGGGCTGACCCCGACCCCGGGGACCTCGGAGAGGTCTGTGTAGACGGGGATGCCGCGCTCGCGGGCGATCGCCACGTCCTGGTCGGCACCCCGTGACTCACCCGGGAGCCTGAGCACAGCGTCGCAGCGCTCGAGCAGCCGCGCGGCCGTCGGGTACATGACCTGGGCCGCGAGCGGGTGGTCAGGCCCGCTCGCGCCCGCGCTGGCGAGGACAGGGAGTGCCACCCACTCGCCGATCATCGGCAGGTGGCCCGCCTCGAAGAGGGGCCAGGCCGCCTCTTCGAGCCTGTCGAGGTTCCGGCGCATGAGAGCAGGGTCGCCACCGGTCCCAGAGGCGTAGGGGCCGGCGATCAAGATCATCAGTGAGGTCGTCATGCTCGAAGAATAGCGCACGAACGTGCAGCATCGTTAAGGAACGTGCAGCCTGAGGTCTAGACCGCGGCCACGGTGCGCCCTACGCTCAGGAGCATGTGCGGCAGGTACGCGAGCGACATCGCGATCGACGACCTCATGGCGTTCTTCGACGCGAGCCCCGGTACGGCCTACGACTGGGCCGGCCTCTTCTCGGTTGCGCCGAGCGACCCTGCGCCCGTCGTCCGGGAGCGGCTGCTCGACGACGAGCTGCACCGCGAGGTCGACTACGCCCGCTGGGGTCTGCGCCCAGGGTGGGCCAAGGACTCCGGACCACGACCGATCAACGCGCGGCTCGAGACCGTAGCGACCTCGGGCATGTTCCGTTCCGCGTTCACGAGCCAGCGCTGCCTCGTGCCGATGACTGGCTACTACGAGTGGGAGACCACCCCGAGCGGCAAGCAGCCGCACTACATCCACTCCGACGGTCCGCTCGCCGCCGCCGGGCTCTACGCCGCCCGCAAGGACCCGGCGTCGGGGGAGTGGGCGCTCACCTACACAGTGATCACCCGCGAGGCCCGGGACGCCTCGGGCGAGATCCACGACAGGATGCCGGTGTTCCTGCTCCCCGACCTCTGGGGCGAGTGGCTGAGCCCTGATGCTCTCGCCGACAAGGAGACGATGACCGACCGCCTCACGGCCTCCTCCGACGAGGTCGCGCAGACCATGACCACGCACCGTGTCGACCGCAGGGTGAACTCGACGCAGAAGGCCGACCCGACGGACCCGAGCCTCGTGGAGTCGATCGACTGACGCGCCAGATTCGCCCGGGCACGCGCGAGCCTCAGACCGTGCCCAGCCGCCCGGGCCGTGCGACGGGGCCTAGAGAGTGGTGAAGCCGTCGCGCCAGGAGGGATGGGCGAGGGTCAGCCCGCCGCGGGTGGCGCGAGCGTTGGACACGGGGCGGCCGACGTCTCCGGAGGTGCTCCGCCGAGGTGCAGGCGCACCGAGGGCGCGCGCGAAGCCCGTGGCCCACTCGACCCCGGCTGCCGGCTCGTCGTCGACGATGTTCCACACCCCGCCCTCCCACCCGAGGGCGAGGACTACGGCCTGGGCGACGTCCGAGACGTGGACGAAGGACGTCACGGTCTCCGTCGCGACGAGCTCACCGTCACGCACGGCGTGGCCGTACCGCCCGTCGCGGGAGTACCAGGTCTCCGGTCCGTACAGCTGGCCGCACCGGAGGACCACCCCGCCCGCCAGCTCTCGGACCGCACCCTCGAGCTCGGCGACGGCGGCGACAGTCGTCCGGCGAGGCTCTGCGGCGTCCAGGTCGAGGGGGTCGGTCTCGGTTGCCAGGTCGGCCGCAGGTGGGTAGACCCAGGCGATGCTCTGGCCGACGAACCTGGAGACGCCGCTCGCCCGGGCGGCGTCGACGAGGTTCCTCGTGCCGACGGTCCGCAGCCTGGCGTTGCTCGCCGAGTCTCCGGTGCCGAGGTCGGTCATGAGGTGCAGGACCGCGTCCGGGCGAGCCCCGGCGACGGCCGCGATGGTCGCCTCGCGGTCGAAGGCGTCGAGCGGGACCGCGGTCGCGCCGAGGCCGCGGAGCAGACCAGCCTTGCTCGACGAGCGGGAGGTGGCGGTGATCTCGTGCCCCTGCCCCGCCAGCAGAGGGATGACGGCTCGGCCGAGGACACCGGACCCGCCGGCGACGAAGATACGCACCCGAGCATGATCCCACGGGTTGCTCCGCCGGGACCCGCGCAGCGGTCCGTGCGACCGACCGTGCAGGGCCACGACGTCACCGCGCCGTGCGGACCTGGCTCCTCTCGTCGACGAGCGACGTCGTAGGGGTGCGCGCGGGCCTCGCCGCGCGCAGAGCCACCGCCGGTCCTACAGTGGGTGAAGACCCGCTAGACCCGGACAGGGCAGCCGGTCATCCCTCGTCATGACGGCGGCGAGGCTCCGAGCGACGCGACGCAGCGCGCTGATCAGCACCACCTCTCCCACCCTCAGCACCCCGACTCTCTCGAGCCACCGGGGTGGTCGAGCGCACCCTCGTGCGCTCGTCCCCCGACAGGCCGCGGGAGCACGACGAAGGGAATCACCGTGTACCTGCACGTCCAGCGACTCATCCACGAGATCATCCCCGACGAGCCCGACCCGGCAGCAGCGAACGCCCTCCAGGAGGGACTCGGCGGCCAGTTCGGCGAGATGCGGACGATGATGCAGTACCTGTTCCAGAGCATGAACTTCCGCGGGGCTGCGGCGAAGCCGTACCGAGACCTGCTCCAGGGGATCGGCACCGAGGAGATCAGCCACGTCGAGCTCATCGGGACGACCATCTCTCGCCTGCTCGACGGCTCCCCGCGCTACAACGGCAAGAAGACCGACCCGCTGGACACGCCGGGAGCCGGGGGCGACATCCCGCTGCGGATGGCTCTCGACGAGGGCAACATCCACCACTACCTCGTCGCCGCCCAGGGCGCGCTGCCCGTCGACTCCGCGGGCAACCCGTGGAGCGGCAGCTACGTCTACAACTCGGGCAACCTCGTGCTCGACCTGCTGTACAACCTCATGCTGGAGTCCACAGGTCGCCTGCAGAAGTGCCGGATCTACGAGATGACCGAGAACAAGACGGCACGCTCGACCATCTCGTACCTCATCGTCCGGGACCAGGCCCACGAGAACGCCTACGCCAAGGCCCTCGAGACTCTCGGCGTCGACTGGGGAAAGCTGCTGCCGATCCCCAAGACCAACGCGGAGAAGTTCCCCGAGGTGAAGAAGCTCGTGGACCTCGGGCTGCAGAGCAAGCAGTACACCTTCGACCTCACGGGGCTCTCCGAGGCCGGGAAGATCTTCCGCGGCATGTCGCCGTCGAACGACGGGACCGAGCTCGACGCGACCGAGCAGGCCCCCGAGGGCGTGCCCTCGACGATCGCCGAGGAGCGCTTCGAAGAGTTCGCACCCGGCCTCGACCCGGAGCTGCTCTCGCTCATCCAGGCGACGGCCGACATCGAGATGGCCGAGGTCCAGCCGGTCTACGGACCCATCCCGCCGTCAGAGAAGTCCTGAGGTCTCGCCGACGCGGGCGAGTCTGCGCAGCACGACGAGGCCCCGACCGTCGCGGTCGGGGCCTCGTCGTGCCTGAGGGCAGAGGCGCCCTCCGACGACAGGACCCCCAGGAGCTCTCAGACGTCTTCGCCGTCCTGTCGCTGCTCGCCCTCGACGCAGGGCTCGGCGAGGACACCACCGAGACGATGGAGACTCTCGGCCAGGCGGCCTTCGTGGCTGCCGGGACCTGCACGGGAGAAGACGTCACCTGACGCTCTCCTGACCGAGGCTCAGAAGAGCGTCGGCTGGACCCGGTCTGACGGCAGGAGACCGGTGAGCGTGGCTCGGACCGTCGTGGCCGTCGGTGCGTCGTCAGGCCCGAGGAGATCATGGGCGACCGCGCGCCACACCTTCGGGTCGGCCGTGGCATCGCCGCCTCGTCGCAGCACAGTCGCCGCCCCGGCTCCCTCTGACCGCAGCGCGAGAGCCAGACCCGTCGCGACGAGGCCGGCCCGGGCGGCCCGGTGGCACACCCTCTCGACGCACGCGTCGACGACCTGCCCGGTGCTCTTGTCCGCGCGCCCGTAGCCGGAGGTCGACCCCTCGGCGGTGAGGGTCGACCTGGCCTCGACCGTGCGCACGGTCGCGTCGTCCGTGCCCTCGCGGATCTGCCAGAGCCTGCGTGCCATCGCCGTGCCGCAGGACTGCTGGAGCATGGCGCGCGGGACGGTGTCGAGGTCGGCCAGGTGCTCGACGCCGAGGTGGGTCAGGCGCTCGCGGGTCGTCGCCCCCACGCCCCAGACGTCGGCGAGAGCGAGGGAGCTGCGCAGCGACGTCTCCTGCTGCGGGCTGATGACGTGCAGCCCGTCGGGCTTGGCGGCACGCGAGGCGAGCTTCGCCATGAGCTTGGTGCGCCCGACCCCGACGCTCACCGGGATGCCGAGCTCGTGGTCAGCACGGCGCCTGAGCGTGCGGCCGGCCTCGACGGCCTCGTCCCAGTCGTCGGTCCCGACGTCGAGGAAGGCCTCCTCGACCGAGCCGGGCTCGACCGCCCGGGCGCACTCGTGGAAGAGGTCGAAGAGGGCGTCGCCGACCTCTTCGACCTCCGCGCGCGGCACGTCGAGCAGCACCAGCCCGGGGTGTCGTCGCAGTGCCTCGTCGGCCAGCATGCCGCTGGTGACGCCGAGAGCGCGCGCCGGATAGCTCGCGCTCGCGACGAAGACGTGCGCGACCACGGCGACAGGCACACCCACGAGGTCGGGTCGCCCGCGCAGGGCGACCGAGGCGAAGAAGGCGTCGGCGTCGGCGTGCAGCAGCGGTCTGCTGGTCATCCACCGATCGTACAGGTGTTCGACGTGGCGGTCGCTGGTGGTCTCGGGGCCGCGGCGGCTACGGGGTGCGGCGGCCTCGTCCTCGCGCCCTGCGCACGTCGCGGACGGTCTGGACGATCGCCACGACGACGACCGCAGCGACGACGCCCCACGGCGCAGCCCACGGCACGAAGGCCCAGACGAGCGCGACCACGGCGAAGGGGACGGCGAAGGAGGCGATCCGACGCGGGATCGTCCTCGGGGCCGGTCCAGGCCTCGACCGGGACCGTGGAGATGCGTGGGTAGTCGGTCATCGTGCCTGCTGTGGTGCCATGCGTGCCCCCCGGCTCTCGGCCGCTGGCGCGCGGCTGGTCGCCCGAGTCTACGCGGGCAGACCTCGGCCCGCTGGCGGTCCTGCGACGAGCGGGAGAGGCTGGACGAGTCCCACACGATCGACGACACAGGAGTCTTCTATGCAGTACCGCACCCTCGGCCGCAGCGGCGCAGTCGTGTCCAGCCACTGCCTCGGGACCATGACCTTCGGCTCGGAGGCCGACGAAGCCACCTCCGGCGCGATCCTCGAGACCTTCGTCGAGGCTGGCGGCACCTTCGTCGACACCGCCGACGTCTACAGCGGCGGCGCCTCGGAGGAGATCATCGGGCGCTGGCTCGCCGCGCACCCGACCGAGGCCTCGCAGGTCGTCCTGGCGACGAAGGGCCGCTTCCCCATGGGAGAGGGCCCCAACGATCTCGGCCTCTCCAGGCGCCACCTGCGCGACGCCCTCGACGCGTCGCTGCGGCGCCTCGGGGTCGAGCACGTCGACCTCTACCAGATGCACGCCTGGGACGCCGTGACCCCGCTCGAGGAGACGCTGAGGTTCCTCGACGACGCCGTGACGGCCGGCAAGATCTCGTACTACGGGTTCTCCAACTACCTCGGCTGGCAGCTGACCAAGGCTGTGCACACGGCTGCCGCCCACGGCTGGGCCGCGCCGGTGACGCTCCAGCCGCAGTACAACCTGCTGGTCCGCGACATCGAGCACGAGGTGGTGCCCGCCTCCCTCGACGCCGGGATCGGGCTGCTGCCCTGGTCGCCGCTCGCGGGCGGATGGCTCACCGGCAAGTACGAGCGTGACGTCCCGCCCTCGGGTGCCACGCGTCTGGGTGAGAACCCGCAGCGCGGCATGGAGGCGTGGCAGGGCCGCAACGACGACGAGCGCACCTGGCGCGTGGTCGACGCGCTCCGCGAGATCGCCGACGCCCGTGACGTCTCCGCCTCCCAGGTCGCGCTGTCCTGGCTCGCCGACAGGCCGGCCGTCACCTCGGTGATCCTCGGTGCCCGGACCGTCGAGCAGCTGAGCGACAACCTCGCGGCAGCCGACCTCGTGCTGACCGAGGACGAGACCACCCGGCTGACCGAGGCGAGCGTGCCGCAGGTCGACGACTACCCCTACGGGACCGCAGGGGTCGCTCAGCGCAGCAGGAAGCTCACCGGGGGGCGCTGACCTGGTGCGGTGCCTACGGAGCCGGACGTGAGGCGAGGTCGGCGACGTCGATCGTCACACCCGCGAGGTCCTCGACCTGGCGCCACAGGCGCTCAGCGGTGTCGCCGGCCGGGGCGGCGGTCCTGGCCGGCAGCGGGATCGAGACGGGGGCGCCCCGCAGCCTCCCGCTCGGCGAGAAGTACTCGCCGCCGCTCACCTGCGGGTCGGTGAGCGCCCTGACCGCCGACCAGGCAGCGGTGTCCTTCCCCTGCGCCCACGGGGTGTACGGGTTGCGCTGGTAGGGCGTCGTCGCATCCCGGACCCCCGGACGCTCGGGGGTCTTCGCGTCGACCCCCACGCCCGGCCTGGTCACCACGGAGGCGACGGGCGAGCCAGCGGCGCGGAGCCTGCGGTCGAGCTCGAAGGCGAAGATCTCGGTCGCGGTCTTGGCCTTGGTGTACGCCGTGATCCCCAGCCTGGATACGTGCCGCAGGTCGTCGGTGCGCAGACGGAGCATCTGGACGAAGCCCGTCGAGGTGTGGACGACCCGGCTCAGGCTCCCGTGCTCGGAGGCTGTCGCGACGAGGGACGGCAGCAGTCGTCCCAGCAGTCTCGCGCTCGCGGCGACGTGGGTCCCGAGGATGAGCGGCAACCCGTCCTCGGTCGTGGCGGTCCGGTCCATGCTCATCACGCCGCCGTTGAGCAGGAGGGCGTCCAGGCGGGGGAGCGCGGCGAGCTCTGAAGCGGCCGCGTCGACCGAGGCCGACGAGCCGAGCTCGAGCGCGACGGTCCGCACAGATGCGAGGGGCACGCGGCTGCGGACAGCGTCAGCGGCGCGTCGGAGCTTGTCCTGCGAGCGGGACGCGAGGACGACGTCGGCGCCAGCCGCGGCGAGCTGCTCCGCGGCGAAGTAGCCGATCCCGGCCGTGGCGCCGGTGACGACGACGGTGCGCCCGGTCTGGTCTGGCAGGTGTGCAGGGTCCCAGGTCATTGAAGTCCTCGTCTCTCAAGTGGATGACTTATCCATCTGGACGCTAGCACAAGAACGGATACGCCATCCGCTTGGAGTAGGGTGGTCGCATGTCAGCCCTCCGCTCCGACGCCGCGCGCAGCAGGGCGCGCATCCTCGAGGTCGCCCGGACCCACGACCGCGCAGCCCTGCGGCTCAACGACGTCGCCCGCGACGCCGGAGTCGGGGTCGGAACCGTCTACAGGCACTTCCCGACGGTCCATGCCCTCGTCGAGGCGCTCTCCGCCGAGACCCTCGACGAGATGCTCGCGACGTCTCGTCGGGCGGCAGCAGACCCTGACCCGGGAGCAGGGCTCGCGCTCTACCTGCGATCTGCCCTCGCACTCCAGCTCGAGGACGGCGGTCTCCAGGCGGTGCTGCTCTCGCCCGAGGACGAGGCGGAGTCCGTCCGGACGGCCAAGCGCGAGATCTTCGAGACCTTCGCCTCCGTGCTCGAGGCTGCTCGTGGAGCCGGGGCCGTCAGGGCCGACCTCACGGTCGACCACCTCGCGCACCTCGTCTGCGGGATCGAGCACGCTGTGCGTCTCGGTTCGCCCGACGACCGCTCGCTCCTCGTCCAGGTGCTGCTCGACGGGCTGAGGCCTGCGCCCAGCCGCTGACGCGGCGGGTGGCGTCAGCGCGAGTGCGCGGCTCCTGTCTCGCGGACCACGAGAGGCACGACCCGCACGAGGACCACCATCGCGACGAGCTCGACGAGGGTCTGCGTGACGACCGCGAGGGGTGCGATCGACAGGCTCTCCGGGAGGGCGAGCGCGAGCGGCAGGACGACGAGAGAGTTGCGGGTCGCGACCGAGAACACTGCGGCACGGGCTGCGGAGACGTCCAGGCGTGCCACGCGGCTCGCGAGGACTCCGACGGCCACGGCGACCACGACGAAGGCCACGTAGAGCGGCACGACGCGCGCGAGCGAGCGCACCTCGGCGCCGACAGCAGCGACCTGCGACCCGACGACGACCACGAGGGTGAGCATCATCAGCGGGACCATCGCTGCGGCCGATGCCCCCTCGACCGCTCGTCCGACGGTCACCCCGACGGTCCGACGGTCACGCTGTCCCCGCCGGCCCCGGGCGAGGGCCTGGACTCCGGCAGCCGCTGCGAGGGGGACGAGGATCAGCACGACGAAGGCCTCGACGAAGGGACGCACGTCGACGACCTCGAGGACCTCAGGACCTGCGAAGAGAGAGAGGTACACCGGCAGCAGGAGCATCTGGACGAGCATCAGCAGGGGAGCGGCAGCCAGCAGCCTCGCCCGCGCCCCGCCTGCGAGCCCCGTGAAGACGATGACGTAGTCGACGCACGGCGTCAGGAGCACGAGGAGCACGCCGAGCAGCAGCCCCTGGTCGTCCGCGACGAACTGCGAGAGCCCGAAGACCACGACGGGCACGACGGCGAAGTTCGCGACGAGGACCGTCACCAGGAACCTCATGTCCCTGAAGGCCCGGCCTACCTCGATGAGTGGGACCCCTGAGAACGTCGCGAAGAGCAGCAGCGCGAGCACCGGGGTGATCGCCTGCTCGAGCGTCGACGCCACCTGGGGGAGGGCCAGGCCGATGGCCGCACCCAGGGCGATGGCGAGGAGGTAGAGCGGGACCTGCTGGCGGTCCCACCGCTCGACGACGCGAGAGCCGCGTCGCGCGTCGTCGGGGGGAGTGGCCATCCGCAGACCGTACCGCGAGGTCGCGACGCTCCGAGTGGCAGGGCCAGCAGCCGCCGAGCTGCACGTGGTCGCCGAGCCGCACGCGGTGCCGCGTGCTCGGACGCCTCCCTCAGGCCTGCTCCGGCGGCGTCCAGGCGGCAGTCGGGTCGATGGTCGTCGCGATCTCCGCGCTGATGGTCGCGAGCTGGTGCACCTGTGCCTCGGAGAGCGGGGCGAAGACGAGCTCCTCGACGAGGGCGTGGTGCGCGGGCGTCGAGCGGGCGACGAGGTCGTGCCCGTCGTCCGTGAGGATCGCGAGGGTGAAGCGGCCGTCGTCCGGGTCTGGGGAGCGCTGGACCCAGCCCTTCTTCTCCAGCCGGGAGATCGCCCGCGACAGCCTGGACAGCGTGCTGCTGGCGTAGCCGGCGAGCGTGCTCATGCGCAGCGACCTCTCGGTCGAGCTGTCGAGCGCGTAGAGCAGCCCGTGCTCGTAGTGGCTCAGGTCGTGGTCGCGTCGCAGCTGGGCGTCGAGTGCCGTCGGGAGGCGTTCGAGCACCGTGGCCAGGGAGGCCCAGGCGGCGAGGTGGTCACGGCTGAGACCGGACGGGGAGGCGGGCATGAGCCCAGTCTACGGACTTGCTCAGGCAAGTGACTCTCCGTAGTCTGACTTTCCCAGGCAAGTCATGTCGGGGAACGTCCGAGGAGAGCTCATGGATCTGCAGCTGCACGGCACGACGGCATTCATCAGCGGGTCGACCCGGGGCATCGGCCGTGCCGTGGCGTCGAGGCTCGCCGCCGAAGGCGCGAGGGTCGTCGTCAACGGGCGCACCCAGGAGACTGTCGACGCGGTGGTCGCCGATCTGCGGCGCGCGCACCCAGGCGCTGATCACCGTGGGATCGTCGCGGACTTCGCCGACCCTGCGTCGGTGAGGTCGCTCGTCGACGAGCTCGGAGACGTCGACGTCCTCGTCAACAACGTCGGCCTCTTCGGTCTCGCGGAGCTCGAGTCGGTGACCGACGACGAGTGGGTGCGCTACCTCGAGGTCAACCTGATGAGCGGGGTCCGGCTCTCTCGTCAGGTGCTGCCGGGGATGCTCGAGCGCGGTCGGGGCCGCATCGTGTTCATCAGCAGCGAGTCCGGGGTGAATGTCCCCGCCGACATGATCCACTACGGGGTCACCAAGGCCGCGATGATCGCACTCGGCAACGGCCTCGCCAAGCGGACCCGCGGCACAGCCGTGACGGTCAACACCGTCCTCGGCGGCCCGACCTACTCGGACGGTGTCGCAGACGTGGTCCGGTCGGTCGCAGCAGCCCAGTCCGCGCCCGAAGACGCGGTCAAGGCCTCGATCATCGGTCAGAACCGGACGACGCTCCTCGAACGCTTCATCGACCCTGACGAGATCGCCTCGCTCGTCGCCTACCTGGCGAGCCCTCTCGCGTCGGCGACGAACGGGGCGACGGTCCGAGCGGACGGCGGGGTGCTCACGGGGATGCTCTGACGCCCGACGTCGGCAGCTAAGACCGCGACCGAGGCTGGGTCTGTCGGCTGCGCGCTGACGGCGCTAGCGTTCCCCTATGACCATCAAGCTCGAGAACGTCGGGATCGCCGTCCGAGACCTGGACGCCGCGGTCGCCTTCTTCACCGACCTCGGCCTGACCGTGATCGGCCGGGACACCGTCAGCGGCGAGTGGGCTGACACCGCTGTCGGGCTCGACGGCAACCACGCACGCATCGCGATGCTCGAGACCCCCGACGGTCAGGGGCGCCTCGAGCTCTTCGAGTACATCCACCCGGTGGCTCTCGAGACCGAGCCGACGCTGCCGCACCAGATCGGCATGCACAGGGTCGCCTTCTC
This sequence comes from Sanguibacter sp. Leaf3, assembly GCF_001425965.1. Taxonomy (NCBI): domain Bacteria; kingdom Bacillati; phylum Actinomycetota; class Actinomycetes; order Micrococcales; family Sanguibacteraceae; genus Sanguibacter; species Sanguibacter sp. Leaf3. Next base: position 162,373 of record NZ_LMRH01000002.1, read on the forward strand.
GGTCGACGACCTCGACGCTGCCCTCGCGATCGCCGCGACGCACGGCTGCTACCCGCTCCGCGGGGTCGCCACCTACGAGGACGTGTACAGGCTCACGTATCTGCGTGGTCCGAGCGGCATCCTCGTGATGCTGGCTCAGGCCCTCAAGTCCTGAGGTCGTCGCAGGACCTCATGACCCCATGACCCCAGTCCGCGGGCATCGGGGCGAGATCGTCGCCCGAGGGCGCCGCGGTCGCGGTGACCGAGGTCCTGCCGGGCGCCGGGTCCGCCGGCCTGTCGGCCGATCGGGCGACGTCGGGTCGCCCGGTCAGCCGACGCGAGGACGGCACCCCGGCGACCACGATCGAGGGATGTCGACCTCACACGCCCTACGTCCTCCCCGTCCTGCCCGCGCTCCCCGTCCCTCCCGTCTTCGCCGCAGTCTCGGGCGCCGCCTCACGAGGGCCGTCACCGGGCTTCTTGTCGTGCTCGTCCTCCTGGTCCTCGCCGGGGTGGTCTACGAGCGGGTCGCCTCGGCCGGGGCGGCTGACAGGTTCCCGGCTCCGGGTGTGCTCGTCGACGTGGGGACGACGTCCTTGCACCTCCAGGTGACCCCGGGGCCCGCCGGGGCACCCGTCGTCGTGCTCGAGGCGGGCAGCGGGGAGACCAGCCTGTCGTGGCGCGATGTCCCGGCCGGGCTCGCCGACGTCGCGACGGTCGTCTCGTACGACAGAGCAGGCACCGGGTGGAGCGAGCCGGCCACGACCTCGCGGACCGGCGAGCAGGTCGTCGCCGAGCTGCACGACGCCCTCACGGCAGCAGGCCTCGACGGTCCGTACGTCCTCGTCGGGCACTCGATGGGCGGTCTGTTCTCCAGGCTCTTCGCCGAGCGCTACCCGGACGAGGTGACGGGCCTCGTGCTCGTCGACGCCCGCCCGGAGGACGACGCGGCCCGGACGGCGCCGATCCTCGAGGCCGAGGGCTTCGCAGGGAACCCACCTGTCTGGTTGCTGTCGGCGCTCACCGAGACCGGGGTGATGCGGCTCTTCGCCGGGACCCTGCTGGCCGGCAGCGTCGATCCGGAGGACCAGGACAGGTTCGTCGACGTCGTCGCAGACCCGGAGTTCTTCAGGGTGCGCCAGGAGGAGGCGGACCTCGTCGGCTCGACCGAGGACGCCGTCCGCGGCCAGGATCTGGGAGGACTGCCCCTGGTGGTCGTCGCCCGCGGCGTCGCACAGGACTACGCGGCGGCCGGGCTCAGCACCGAGGCCGGGCAGGAGGTCGAGGCGATCTGGCAGGACGGGCAGCGCCGGCTCCTCGACCTCTCGAGCGCGAGCCGGCTGGTGGTTGCCGCCGAGAGCGGGCACCTGGTGATGCGTGACCAGCCCGAGGTCGTCGTCGAGGCCGTCCGGGACGTGGTCGCCGAGCTGCGCTGATGCGACGACGGGTCGTCTGCGGAGCACGCAGACGACCCGTCGCCGCCACGCGCCGCTAGACCACGTCGCCGAAGGACCGCAGCGTGATGCCCGTGAAGGCTGCGGGGCCACCGTCCGTGTAGAGCGAGATGCCGGTGTCTGCCGCGGTCAGGTGGACCTGCTGGGAGAGCACGGTGTGGCCGGCGTCGACGAAGACCTCCACGCTCTGGGTGTCGACGAGGATGCGCAGGTGCACCGACCGCGCGTCGGCGTCGATCGGGGCGGCGGCTCGCGACCAGGGCGCGAGCGAGTACCCGGCGAGGTCGGACGGCCCGCGGTCCACGTAGAGCTCGGCGCCGTGCTTGCCGATGTTCGTGTGCCGCGAGCCGTCGGCTGAACGGCCGACGGACACGCCCACGTTCGTCGCGGTGTCCCAGGAGATGTCGAGCTCGAGCTCGTAGGCGCGTCCCTCCCACGGGAGGACGAGGCTGCCGTCGACGGTGCGGTCGGGGAGGGTGGTGGTCGCGGTGACGTGGTCCCGCAACGCCGAGACGGGGGTGCTGAGCAGGCTGTACCAGCCACCGGGCTGGCGGGCGAGCCGCAGCTCCCGGACGACCGAGTTCTGCCCGTTGTACCCGTCGCTCACGTCGGTCGGGACGTCACGGGCGGCGTACTTCCAGTTGTTCATCCAGGCGATCGCGAGCCGCTTGGTCTCGGGCTCGTCGAGCGACGGCCAGGTGACCGCCGCGTACCAGTCCCAGCCCCAGTCGAGCCACTGCGGGGTGAGGTCGTCGGCGACCATCTGCTCGCCGTCCCAGGTCACCGTCCAGTAGGCGTAGGTCATCGGCAGGCCGACGCCGTAGGCGTCCATGCTGGCCCCGAGCACCCAGTGGCGGGTGCCGTCGTCGGCCGTCATCTCGAAGAGGTCGGGGCACTCGATGCCCCCGAGAGCATGGTCGGGGTAGTCGAAGTTGCGGCGCAGCGTCCAGTCGCGCAGGTTCGGCGAGGTGTAGAACGCGGCGTAGCGCAGGCGTCCGATCACGCAGACCCACTCGTCCCGGGCGGAGTCCCAGTGGATCTTGGGGTCGCGGAACCACTCGGCGTTCTCGATCTCGGCGGGCGTGACGGCGGCACGCCCGTCGGTGTTGACGATGACAGGGTCGGGCAGTGCGGTGAAGCTGAAGCCGCCGTCGGTCGACCAGTACAGGTACTGCTCCTGGTACCTGCGGACGCCGTCTGTCGGCTGCGTCGCCAGCGCGACGACAGCCCCGGCACCGAAGCCGGCGGTGTTCGCGGTGTCCACGACAGCCGACCCGGACCACACGGGGAAGTCGGGCTCCAGCGGCATCACGGTCCCGTGGTGGGTGAAGGTGACAGCGTCGGACGTGGTCGCGTGGTCCCAGCCTCCGGGTCCGTTGTTCTGGCCGGAGTGCAGGTAGTACAGCTGGTAGGCGCCGCCCGTGGTGACAGGGCGCTGCGGGTCGCAGAGCCAGCCGCTCGGCGGGGTCATGTGGTAGACGGCGCGGAGCGAGCCCTGCGCTGCCCGGGCGGTGCCGGTGAGGGCGCTGCCGAAGGCCAGGGCGAGCGCCCCGGTCCCGGCTCCTCGGAGCACTGTGCGGCGTGAGATGGACGGCATCATTGCGGGTTCCTCTCGGAGGTGGTGGGCGCGACGGATCGGCCCCTCGGTGCGGTGCTGTGCAGGGGGATCGCGGTGGGTGCTGCGGCCGGCGGACCGGCGTCGTGGTGGGTGCTGGAGCGGCTGCGCTGAGCCGAGTGCGGCTGCGGTCAGCCGAGTGCGGCTGTTGTCAGCCGAGTGCGGCGGCGGGGACGGGCATGCTGGTCTCCTGGTAAGCGCTGATGTCGACCACGGTGGCGTGCAGGGTCGCGGGGCGTGCCGCCTCGAGGCTCAGGGTCACGCCACGGGCACCGAGGAGGACCAGGTTGGACGCTGTCACCTCGCCGTCGCCGACGAAGACCTCGAGCAGCGGGCCGTCGAGGCTCAGGAGCAGCCGGGCCGGGCCGTCGCCGGTCAGCGGGACGGTGCTCGTCGACGGGAAGTCGGGGTGCACGGCCTCGGCCGCTGGTCCACCCCGGGTCAGGGACAGCGTCCTGCCGTGAGGGTCGTGCACGAGGTCCACGAAGGCGTCCTGGTCACCCCGCAGCCGGATGCTGAGCACGCCCGTGGCCGAGGGGTCCCAGCGGAGCTCGACGAGCGAGTGCCCGGAGAGGTGCAGATCAGCCGGCTGGTCGTCGACCAGCAGCGCCGTCGGCAGCACGCGGTCGAGGTACCCGCGGACGAAGGCCGGCGGCGACTGCACGAGCGTGGGTCGCCCGTCGACCGTGCGCAGCGCCAGGGTGCGCGGCAGCGACATCGCGCCCCGCCACGGTGCCGAGGGGAACACCCGGGCGTAGTGCCAGTTGCTCATCCAGCCGATCGTGACGGCCTCGCCGTCCGGGGCGTCGTCGAAGGTGACAGCCGCGTAGTAGTCCCGCCCGTGGTCGAGCCTGCGGAGCTCGGGGACGTCGGGGACGAAGGAGGTCCCGTCGAGGTGCCCGACGACGTAGTGCATCGACGAGCCCGCGGGATCAGGGTCCTCGCCGACGGGGTTGGTGCTGAGCAGCAGCACCCACCTGGAGTCGTCGGCGTCCCCGTCCAGCGGCAGCCTGACCAGGTCAGGGCACTCCCACACGACGCCTGTGGCCCCGAGCGGGCCCGTCGTGCTCAGGTGCTCCCACGTCACCAGGTCGGTCGAGGAGTAGAGCAGGACCTGCCGGTCGTCGGCCTCGACGGTCAGCATGATCCAGCGCGGGGTGCCGTCGTCGTCGTAGCGGATCACCTTGGGGTCCCGGAAGGCTGTCGTCCCCCGGTCGAGGACCGGGTTGGCCGGGTCCAGGTCCCAGGTGAGGCCCCCGTCGACGCTGGTCGCGCGGGACTGCGCCTGGTGGCCGTCGTCGTAGGCGCTCGTGTAGTACGCGGTGAGCACGTCGTCGCCCGTGCGCGACGCGACGACAGAGCCGGAGTAGATCTGCTCACCGGGCCTGTGGGAGATCGCCACGGGGAGCTCGGTCCAGTGCTCGAGGTCGGGGCTGGTGGCGTGGCCCCAGCTCATGTTGCCCCAGTCGGGACCCTCCGGGTTGTGCTGGAAGAACAGGTGCCACTGGCCCCCGTGGTGCACGAGCCCGTTGGGGTCGTTCATCCAGTGCTGCCGTGGGGTGAAGTGGAAGCTGGGGCGCGGCGCGCCGGTGCTCGTCGTCTGCACGGGATCCTCTCCTCAGACCGAGTGCCGGAGCACCGGCGGGCAGGCGACGAGACGGGGCTCGTCGTCCGGGGCAGGGTCGACGCCGAGGAGCATGCGCACGCCCGCGGCGCCGAGCTCGTAGTGCGGCAGCGCGACCGTGGACAGGGTGGGACGCAGGTGGGCGGCGATGACGTCCTGGTTGTCGAAGCCGATCACGGCGACGTCGTCGGGGATGCGAAGCCCGCGCTCGCGCAGGCCGTCGTACACGCCCATCGCCACGCGGTCGTTGTGGCAGAACACCGCGCTCGCACCGGAGTCGACGACGTGGGACGTCCCGGCGTAGCCGCCGCCCTGGTCGGGCGCGACAGGGAGGACGAGCGCCGGGTCGAACCCGATGCCTGCGGCCTCGAGCGCGGACCTGTAGCCAGCCAGACGTCCGGTCTGGGCGGGGGACGGGGTGGTGGTGTTGAGGAAGGCGATGCGCCGGTGCCCGTGGGCGAGGAGCTCTTCGGTCGCGGTCCGCCCGCCCTGCTCCTCGTCCGGGACCACGGCGGGCAGGCCGCTGCCGTCGGCGTAGCAGTCGACCAAGATCGTGTCGGTCTGGTGGAGCGCCTCGGGGACGGAGATCTCGCGGTGGTACCAGCTCGAGTAGAGGATCCCGCGGACCTGGTGCTCGAGCATCATCGCGATGGCGTCGTCCTCGACGGCCGCGTTGCCGTCGGTGTTGGCGACCAGCAGGACGAAGCCGTGCTTCCACGCCTCGTCCTGCGCGCCGTGGATGATCTGGCCTGCGAAGGGGGTCGTGGCGATCTCGTCGGCGACCAGGCCGATGAACGCCGACGTCCCGCGCGAGAGGGTCTTGGCCAGAACGTTCGGGCGGTAGCCGAGCTGCTCGACGGCCTCCTGGACCCGTCGCCGGGCGTCCTTGCCGATGCGTGCACCAGGCTTGTCGTTCACGACGTGGGAGACCGTCGAGACCGAGACGCCGGAGAGCTTCGCGACGTCTCGCATCGTGACCGCCGCACCGTGCTTGCTGCTGCCTGCCGTGGTCATCCCTTGGTCGCCCCGCTCTCGAGTCCGTTGATCATTGCCTTGTTCAGCACGAGGAACACCAGCAGCAGCGGCGTCACGGTGACGCACACGGCTGCGAAGGTCGCCGTCCAGTCAGTGTTCCCCATCGCACCGATGTAGTTCTGCAGGCCGAGCGGGATCGTCTTGAGGCCGTCGGAGAGGACGAAGGTGTTGGCGAAGATGAAGTCGTTCCAGATGAAGATCGAGTTGACCAGCACCACGGTGATGATCGTGTTGAGGGACAGCGGGAGGGTGATCTGCCCGAAGATCCTGTAGGGGCCTGCGCCGTCGAGCGAGGCCGCCTCGTACATCTCCCGCGGGATGTACTCGTAGAAGGACGAGAACAGGTAGACGGCCATCGGCAGGGCGAAGGCGGCGAGCGGGATGATCATCGACAGGTGGGTGTCGAGCAGCCCCACCCGGGAGTAGTCGATGAACAGCGGCACGAGCGCGATCTGCACGGGCACGATGATCCCGAGCAGGAACAGGGCCCGCACGAAGCCGCTGAGCCGGAAGCCGAGCACCTGGAGGGCGAAGGCCGCCATCATGCCGGCCACCACGATGAGCGCGCTCGCCCCGAGCGTGACGATCAGGCTGTTGAGGACGTTGAGCCCGAGGTTCCCGGTGGCGAAGGCGCGCGAGTAGTTGTCGAGCGTGAGGTCCGACGGCAGGGCGAAGGGGTTGCCCCCGGCGAAGTCGGAGGCCGTGCGGAAGCTCGTGAGCAGCAGCCACACGAGCGGGTACACCTGGACGAGGACGATGAGCACGACCGTCGCGGTGAGCAGGGCGCGCTGCACGCGCAGCCGCGAGGAGCGGGCGGGGGCCCGGCGCGGGGCGGGCTGGGCCGGTGGGGTGGGTGCAGCTGGCGCGGTGAGCACTGTCGCGGTCACGAGTCGTCCCTTCGACGGAAGATGAGGAAGATCAGGCCCACGGCGACGAGGCACTCGAGGACGATGAAGACCGAGATCGCGCTCGCGTAGCCGTAGTCGGTGTGGACGAAGGCGGTCTTGTACATGTAGGTCGTCAAGAGCTCGGACGACTGCCCGGGGCCACCGTTGGTGAGCAGGTACGGGATGTCGAAGCCGCGCAGCGCGAAGGTCGTGGCCATGACGGTCGTGGTGATCCACACGGGCCGGATGTACGGGAACCGGATCCGCCAGAAGATCTGCCACCACGACGCGCCGTCGAGGCGTGCGGCCTCCTCGAGCTCGCTCGGCACCGCGATGAGGGCGGCGTAGATGATGAGCATGTAGAGCCCCGTGAAGCGCCAGCCCTCGGGGACCGAGACGGCGGCGAGCACCGTGCTGACGTCCGAGAGCCACGCGGTCTGCAGGTTCTCCAGCCCGACCCAGGCGAGGGCCTGGTTGAGCAGGCCGACGGGCTCGAGGGAGTAGAGGCGCTGGAAGAGCAGCGCGATGGCCACCGTCGAGATCACCGCGGGCAGCAGGTAGAGGGTCTTGACGAGCTCGCGGGCGCGGGGGAGCGCTGTGAGCAGCCCCGCGACCACGAGTGCGCCGCCGAGCTGGAGCACCAGGCAGATGGCGAGGTAGCCGAGAGCGTTGCGGAAGGAGGTCCAGAAGACGTCGTCGCGGGTGAGCATCTTGACGTAGTTGTCGATGCCGACGAAGGACATGTCGGTGATGCCGTCCCAGCGGAAGAGGCTCAGGACGAGCGACTGCCCGATCGGCAGCAGGACGGCCAGGGCGTAGACCAGCAGGGGCGGGACGAGGAAGACGAGCACCGACAGGCGCGAGCGGCGCGGGAGCATCGACGTCCGCATCGGTGTGCGCGAGCGGGAGCGGACCGGCGCGGGCTTGCGGACGGCCGCCGCCTCCTGCGCCGGGCCAGCGGGCGCAGCGCCCGCCCCGGCGTGGGCGAGCCCGGTCATCGCAGGTTCTCCGCCAGGGCCGCGTCCATCGTCGTGGTGAACTCCTCGGGTGTGATGTCGCCCTGCACCAGGAGGGTGAGCTCTTGCTGCAGGCGGGTGTTGGTCGCGGGGTCGAGCTGGGTGTCCCAGGGCATCGCGATCGCTGTGCCGACCTCGTCGGCCTGCGTGACCAGACGGGAGTAGAGGTCTGTCGCGTCCGCCGGGATGGTCGTCTGGGCGGTCGTCGTCGGGGACAGCGCGCCGGTGGCTGCGTAGATCTCCGGGTAGCGCTCGAGGGCGTAGCCGAGGAAGTCCCGCACGAGCGGGTCGTAGGTCTGCGCGTTGACCGCCATGCCGATGCCCGAGGGGGTCACGTACTCGTCCTCAGCCGTCACCGCACCTTCGACCGTCGGCAGGGTGAAGTAGTCGACCGAACCCTGCACGGCGGGGTCGAGCGCCTCGGTCGCGAGGTTGCCCAGCTCCCACGTGCCGATGTTGTACACGGCTGCCTTGCCCGAGGTGAACAGCGCCTGGGCGTCGGCGTAGCCGGTCGAGGAGAAGCCCTCGGCGAAGCAGCCTGCCTCGCCCAGGTCGGCGAGCCACCGGGCCGCTGCCTGACCGGCTGGGTCGGCGAAGGACGCGTCACCGTTCTTGAGGTCCTGGATGAAGTCGGCCCCGGTCAGACGGAAGGGGTAGTAGGCCATGTACCTCTCGAGGGGCCACTGGTCCTGGCCGTCGAGCGCGATGGGGGTGACCCCGGCGCTGCGCAGCGCCGTGCACATCGCGGGGAAGTCGTCGAGGGTGGCGGGGACGCTCACCCCGGCCTGCTCGAAGATCGCGGTGTTGTACCAGAACACCTCGAGCTGGAACTCGAAGGGGACCATGTACAGGGAGCCGTCGTCGAAGCGCTGGTAGCTGAGCGCCGCCTCGCGGTAGTCGTCGTCGAGCCCGAGGTCGGCGAGCAGCAGGTCGATGTCGACCATGCGGTCCTGGCCTGCGAGCTTCTGGGCGAAGGGCGTGGCGTCGGTGTCGAAGAGCTCGGGGAGCTTGTTCGCCGCGGCGAGGGTCTCGTACTTCTGGATGTACGACGGCCTGTCGGGCGTGGTGATGAGGTTGAGCGAGAACCCCGGGTGGTCGGCCGCGTACTCGTCGGCGATCTGCTCCATCGCGGTGATCACACCGCCGTCGGCAGGCCGTGACAGGAGCCAGGAGATCTCGCGGGGCTCGATCTCTCCTTCGGGGTTCACGTCGGTGGGGTCGGCTCCGCCGGCCGCGCCCCCGCAGCCGCTGAGGGCGAGGGCGGCGGCGGTGACGGCGGCTGTGAGGAGTGCTGCGGTGCGCTTCCTGGTGACCATGGTCGAATCTCCGTTGATCGAGGGGGGGTCGGGTGGCAGGGGGGATGTCTAGGTGGTGGCGGCGAGCAGGTCGCCGTCGAGGACGTCGCCGTCGAGGGTGGCGGCGTCGTCCAGCGGGCGCCCGGGCTGTGGTGTGGCACGAGGCGCGAGGGTGAGGTGGGAGAGCGTGGCCGTGCCCTCTCCGACGAAGGCGCCGACCCGTCCCGCAGGGCGGTCGTACAGACGGGTGCTCAGCACGGTCGCGTCGTCGACCGTGGCGACGCACAGGTCGCCGTCGACGATCACCTCGAGGTCGTGCTCACCGGGGTCGAGCCTGCACGGCCGCTCGAGCTCGACGACGAAGGGCACGTCCCCGGAGATGTGCCACTGCTCGGTCCCGGTCTGCTGGCGCGGCCACCTGTCGAGGACGAGCCGGTGCCTGTGCGGCTCGAGGCGCAGCACGTAGCCCTCGTCCCCGTCGGCGCTCGCGCGCAGCAGGAGGCCGGCCTCCCGGGTGCCCTCGGTGAGGTCGAACCGGGCGGAGAGCCTGAACGCGGACGGGGCGTCCTCGGACGAGACGACGCTCGTGCACCCGTCGGGTGCGCTCAGCACGGTCTCGGCCGGGACCACGTCGGCAGGGTCGGCGAAGGTGTCGCGCAGCTCCTGGGTGGGGTGGAAGGCGAGCGTGCCGTCAGCGCGCTGCTCGGCCTCGAGGACGGACATGGTGCCCGCCCACTGCCATGCGCCGTCGTCGGCCCCACCCTCGCGGGAGGCGATCCAGCCGAAGAACAGGCGCCGACCGTCGCGCTCCGCCGACTTGGCGGCGTAGAACGCCCGCCCGTCGAGGGTGTCGTGCTCGGGGACGACCCACGGGCCGTCGAGGGAGCGGGCCATCCTGTAGCGCGTGGTGAAGGCGTCGCTGAACTCGGAGTACACGAGGTACCACCACCCGCCCCACTGGAACACCTCGGGGCACTCGAGGGCGACGTACCTGCGCGGGTCCCAGAACGGCTCTGCGGGCTCCCAGGTGCTGAGGTCGCGGGAGACGCACTGCGCGACGACACCGCGGCGTCGGTCGGGTCCGTGGTCGTGGCGGGCCGTGACGAGCATCCGCCACAGACCGGCCTCGGCGTCCCAGAAGACGAAGGGGTCACGCCAGTCCCCGGTCTCGTAGCCCGGTGTCGCACCGAAGGTCTCAGCGGGGTGACCCTGCCAGGACGTCATGCCGTCGTGGCTCGTCGCGTGCATGACGAGCTGGAGCGCTCGTCCGTCGGCACCGACGACCGCCGGGTTCTGCCCTGTGTAGAAGGCGTGGTGGGTCCCTTCGGCATCGACGACGATGCTGCCCGTGTAGACGTTGAAGTCTGCGGCGGTCGGGCCTCCCGAGGGGAGTGCCTCGCCCGTGCTGCGGAAGGTGACGAGGTCGTCGGTGACGACCCTGTGCCACGGCATGCCGTCGGCCGGTACCCGGCGCGTCTCGTGCAGGTAGAAGAGGTGGAAGACCCCGTCCTCCTGCCAGGGGATGACATCCCCCACCCATGCGCCGTCCGGCTGGTAGAACCCTCGCTGGTCCATTGCTACCTCGTCATCGTGGTTAAGCGGTTGCGCACACCGTAATGCGCCGATGCCGGGATGGTCAACCGGTTGACCAAAAGTGCTGCGGCCCAGGCACCACTCGTGGCCCTCGCACCGGTCACGCGTGCCCCGGCGATGGGGACCGGGAGAACTCCCCATCGCCGGACGGCCCGCTGCCGCAGAGCGGCAGGTACGTTCTGGGGGCACCGTTCACCTGGTCGCGGGACGACTCCGCGGCCCCGTCGTCAGGATCCCAGCCCATGAAGATCGCACGCTCTCTCACCGCCACGGCCCTCACCGCAGGTTTGGTGCTCGCCCTGGGTGCGTGCTCGTCCGACGACTCGAGATCGGGCGACGCGACCTCGGACGTCACGCAGGACGACGCGGCAGGCACGGGGACGACGGACGACGCCACCGAGGAGACGACGGGCGAGGATGACGAGCTCTCGGACAGCAGCGACGACGCGAGCTCGGACGACGACGACGCGACAGGGGGCGCACCGGAGGACTTCGGTGTCCAGGGTGCTACGTCAGAGGAGATCAAGACCTCCTGCGAGAGCTTCAACACGATCGTCTCGGACCTGCGCGCGGTCGAGCCCGGAGACACCGACGCCTACGACGACATCTACCTCCGCGCCGAGGACGAGAAGGACACGGCTCCGACCGAGACCTACGGGCTCTTCGCGGTGCTGTCGCTGCTGGCGCTCGAGGCGGGTTCCGGCGGGACCGAGGACGAGACCATGAGCACGATGATGAACGCGATCACCTACTCGGCCGGTGCCTGCACCGCCGAGGACGTCACGCTCACCTTCTGAGGCCGGTGTTCCCCGGGATGTTCATCGGGGCTGCGGGCGGGATCGCCCTGTCCCACGCGCCAGGGCTCCAGACGGTGGCCGGTGCAGCGATGGGGATCGGCGCGATGTGCGTCGTCATGCTCCGGATGCCCCTCGTCTCGGTGCTGCTCGCCACGCTGCTGCTGTCCCAGGGGCTGTCGGTCATGCCGCTCGTGATCGTCTCCGTCGTCGTGGCGCACGTCGTCATGTCGTTCCTGACCCGGGGTGACGACGCCCCGCAGGAACCGTTCCCGACAGGGCGGCCGCCGGGCGCTGCAGCAGGCTCCGGGTAGGCAGCGGGCGTCTGACCCGACGCTGCCCGCGGCACCCGCGGCACCCGCGGCACCCGCGGCACCCGCGGTCGACGAGGTCGCATCTCTGCCCGCGAGGTCGTACGGACACGTCGGAACCCAGGCCTGGTAGACGAGATCTGGCGTGTCCGTACGACCTCGGCGTCGAAGGTACGACCTCCGCGTCGCAGGTGCGACCTCGTCTAGGTCCCCGCGCCTCGTCGGGCTGCGAGCAGCTCGCGGGTGAAGGGGGCCTGGGGGTCGGCGAAGACGTCCTCGACGGGTCCGCGCTCGACGACGCGGCCGTCCTTCATCACCAGGACCGTGTCGCAGACCTGTCGCACGACTGCGAGGTCGTGCGACACGAAGACGATCGACAGGTCGCGGCTGCGCTGGAGGTCGAGCAGCAGACCGAGGATCTCGGCCTGGACCGTCACGTCGAGGGCCGACACGGGTTCGTCGCAGACGAGGACGTCGGGCTCGAGGGCGAGCGCACGGGCGATCGCGAGCCGTTGACGCTGGCCGCCGGACAGGCTGCGCGGTCGCCGGCCGAGCACCTCGGGCGGGAGCCGCACGGCGTCGAGCAGCTCGACGGGTGTCGCGGTCGATCGCCCTCGGGAGAGCGCCTCACGCAGGATCCGTCCGGCGGTGTACCTCGGGTCGAAAGACCCGAGCGGGTCTTGCGGCACCAGCTGGACCCTGTGGCGCCGGCTGCGACGCTCGCGGTGCCCGGCCTCGCTCCACGCCTCCCCGTCGAGGGTGACCGTGCCCGTGTCAGGTGCGTCCGCCGCGAGGAGCAGTCGGGCGAGGGTCGTCTTGCCCGACCCGGACTCACCGACGATCCCGAGGGCCTCGCCGCGTCGCAGCTCCACGTCGACCCCGTCGACGGCCTGCACGTGCCCGCCGCCAGGGGTCCGGAACGTCCGCCCGAGCCCACGCCCTGACAGCACGACAGGACCGAGGGCGCTCGCAGGTCCCGGTTTTGGTCCGCGGGGGACGGCTGCTGCGAGGCGCCGGGTCTCGGGGTGCACGGGGGCGTCGAGCACCTGCGCGGTGGGACCTTCCTCGACCACCTCACCATCGCTGAGGACCACCACTCGGTCGGCCACCTGGGCGACCGCTGCGAGGTCGTGGCTGACGAGCAGCAACGCCGTCCCGGCGTCGCGCAGGGCGGCCAGGGTGGCCAGGACCCGCGCGGCGACAGTCGCGTCGAGGGCCGTCGTCGGCTCGTCGAGCACCAGCAGCGGCGGCTCGGCGACCAGGGCCGAGGCGATGAGGGCGCGCTGGCGCATGCCACCCGACAGCTGACCTGGTCGCTGCACGATGCGCAGCTCGGGGGAGTCGAGACCGGCCGCGTCGAGGGCCGCGAGGATGCGGTCGCGGCGCTGGGCGCGCGGCACCTTGCGCAGGGCGAGGGTCTCGCCGATCTCCGCCCCGACGGTCCGCAGCGGGTCGAGCGACTGGAGGGCGTCCTGGAGCACGAGCCCGACCTCGGACCCGCGGACCGAGCGCCACCCGCGCTCCGAGAGCCGGCGCACGTCACGCCCACCCACGGTGAAGGTCTGCGCGGCCACCCGGGCGGTCGAGCCGCCCTCGGAAGCCAGCCCGAGCACAGACCGCACGAGGACCGACTTGCCCGAGCCGGACTCGCCGACCACGGCGACGCACTCACCGGGCGCGACCGTGAGGTCGACACCGCGCAGCACGGCGCCGACCCCGGCGAAGGACACCTGGAGCCCACGGACCTCGAGGGCGAGCGGTCCAGCCGCCGGGCCGGTCCGGTCCGCAGTGCTGGCCTGGGCTGGGAGCGCTGCGGAGCCGACCTGCGCTGGCAGCTCCGCCGACCTGGCCTGAGCTGGTGGGTCAGCAGCCGGCGTCTCCGCCCCGGCGTGGTCGCGCGTCGTCTTCTCGGGCCTGGCCCTCATGCTGCTCCCACCCGTCCGAGGCGTCGTCCGAGGACCGTCAGCGCGGCCGCCGTCACGGTGATCGCGAGGCCGGGGGCCAGCGTCAGCCACCAGGCGCGTACGAGGTACACACGGCCTCCGTTGACCATCGCGCCCCACTCGGGGGAGGGGGGCAGCGCGCCGAGGCCGAGGAAGCTCAGCGCCGACACCCACACGATCGCCTGCCCGACGCCGAGGGTCGCGACCGCGACGAGCGGCCACAGGGTGTTGGGCGCGATGTGCTTGAAGAACACGAAGAGCGCCGGCTGACCCTCGAGCCTGGCGGCCTCGACGTAGGGGCTCGCGGCGACGGAGCGCACCTGGGACCGCAAGATGCGGGCGTAGCCCGGCGCCGTCGCGAGGCCGACGGCGACGAGGGTCGGCGTCACGCCCGCGCCCATCACGGAGACGAGCAGCAGCGCGAGGACGAGGGACGGCAGCGCGAACAGCACCTCGATGACACGGCTCAGCGCACTGTCGACCAGCCGCGGCCCGAGGCCGGCGAGCATGCCGATGACCAGCCCGATGCCCACCCCGATCGCCGTCGCGGCGGCTCCGATGCCGAGGGACTGGCGGGTGCCGTGGACGACCCGCGTGAAGACGTCACGACCGGACTCGTCGGTCCCGAACCAGTGCGCGAGGCTCGGCGCGGCGAAGGCGTCACGTGGGTCGATAGCATCGGGGTCGCCGGGCGCGATCAGCCCCGGCCACACCGTCGCGACGGCCATGAGCAGCACGACGGCCAGCGCGAGCACCCCGGCGACGCCGAAGGCCCCGAGGCGCGCCCGACGCAGGCCGGTCCGGGCACCGTCGTGCGGCCTGGTGGTCCCGCGCACCTGCGTCACCTGCTTCTTCTCCGTTCCCGCTGTGTGGTCCTCTGGCGCCGTGCCGTGCGCCGGCCGGACCGCCCCGTGGTCCTTCGAGATCGTGCCGTGCTCCGGCCGAACCGCCCCGTGGTCCTTCGAGATCGTGCCGTCGGAGCGAGTTCGTGACGTGGACGTCACGATCTCGCTCCGAGGTGCCGAGCTCGCGCCGGAGGGAGGGTGACCGGACGAAGGGGGCACGATCTCGCTCCCGGGTGCCGAGCTCGCGCTGGTCGGAGGGGGACCGGATGTGGGGGTCACACGATCGCCTTCTCGGGTGCGGCCGAGCGGTCGGCGGCGCTGTCGCGATCTGCTCCGCGCGGGCGGGGATCGACGATCCTCTCGAGCCCGTCGGCGATCGTCATGACGACCGTGTAGGTGAGGGCGACGACGAGCACGGCCCCGACGACCACGGGGACGTCGCGCGACGACGTCGCGTCGAGGAGCAGCCGCCCGAGCCCGGGCCGGCCGAAGAGCGACTCGACGACGACGGCCCCGCTGAGCAGTGAGCCGAAGGCCCACCCGGACAGCGAGATCGCCGGGAGCGCCGCGTGACGGAGCGTGTGCCGCCACAGCACGCGGGACTCCGAGGCCCCGCGCGCCCGCGCCGTCGTCGCGAAGGGTGACGCGGCGGCCTCGTCGAGGCCGTCCCGCATGAGCTGCCCGAGGAACCCGGCGACAGGCACCGCGAGCGTGACGACCGGCAGCACCAGCCCGGCGGGCGACGCCCCGACGCTCGTCGCCGGGAACCACCCGAGGGTGGAGGAGAACACGAGGATCAGCACGGCCCCGAGCCAGAAGTGCGGGACGACCGTCGCGACGATCTCCCCCGCCTGCGTGATGCCCGAGGCCGCTCGGCCGAGAGGTCCGCGCGAGCGGGTCGAGAGGGTGGCGAGCGCGAGGGCGATCACCCAGGCGAGCACGAGGGCGAGCACAGCGAGCAGGATCGTCGAGGGCAGCTGGGCCCCGACGAGGTCGGCGACAGGCTGCTTGCGCGCGTAGGAGTCGCCGAGCTGGAGCGTGACGATCCGTTGCATCTGCACGAGGTACTGGACCACCAGCGGACGGTCGAGACCGTAGTCCGACCGTGCCTGTGCGACGGCCTCCGCGCTCGCCTGCGACCCAGGGCCTCCGAGGATCGCCTCGGTCGGGTCGCCGCCCGCCGCCCGCAGCGCGAAGAACACGACTGTCGTCACGACCCACGCGACGAGGGCGGCAGCCACGACCCGACCGAGGGCCCACCGGAGAACGCTCATGGGGGTGCGGGTGCTCCTAGGAGGTGAGCTGGGTGTCGAGGAAGGTCGGCGTGCCGACAGTGTGCAGGGTACGCACGCCCTCGACGCCGCGCGTCAGGTAGTGGTTCTGCTGGTCGTAGAGCGGCAGGATGAAGAAGCCGTCGAGGACCGTCTGCTGTGCCTGGGCGTAGAGCTCGGCGCGCTCGGTGGGGTCGGTCACCTCGGCCGCACGGTCGAGGATCTCGTCGAGGGCCGGGTCGGAGACCTGCGCGTGGTTGGCGAAGTAGCCGCTCGGCGCCGGGACGATCCCGCTCGAGTGGTAGAGGATCCGCAGCACGTCAGGTCCGACCTTCGTGTACGGGGCCGAGACGATCTCGTACTCGTTCGCGCCGAGGGCCTCGTACCAGCCGCTGAGGTCGAGGGGCGTGATGACGACCTCGAAGCCGACGGCCTTGGCATTGGCCTGGACCTGCTCGAAGAGCGACTGCTCGGCCGCGACAGACTGGTTGGTGCTCACGGGGAAGCGCACGGTGAGCCGCTGGCCGTCCTTGGTGCGGTAGCCCTCGGCGTCCCGCTCGGTCCAGCCGGCCTCGTCGAGCAGGTCCTGCGCGGCGTCGGGGTCGGTGCCGAAGAGCGACTCGTCCGAGACGGCCGTCGGCTCGCTGCTCGACAGCGGCGAGTAGGAGCGCGTCACGGTCCCGGCGTACAGGCTCTCGATGCCGGGGTCGACGTCGGCCGCGCGGACGAAGGCCTCGCGGACGCGGACGTCGTCGAAGGGTGCCTGGCCGGAGTTCAGCTCGAGGCGGTTGACCGAGCCCGGGCGCGGCGCGTCGACGTCGCTGATGTCGCCGCCGGCCTGTGCTGTGGCGATCGCGTCGGGCTGCGGGTTGTCGATGACCTGCACCTCACCCGACTGCAGCGCGGCGTACCGGGTCGCGGCGTCGGGGATGAACCGCCACACGATGCGGTCGAGGTGCGCGGCGCCCTCGTGGGTCGCCTCGGGGGCGGCCGTCGCGTAGTCGTCGTTGCGGACCAGGTCGACCTGCTGCTGCGGTGTCCAGCTCTCGACCACGAAGGGCCCTGTGCCGACGGGTGCGGCGCAGTTGGCGTCCATGCCCCGGGCGATACCTGTCGGCGACTCGATCGCGAGCCACGGCTGGCTGAGCGACTCGGCGAGGGCAGAGTCGGGCTCGGTGAGGTGGAAGCGCGCGTGGGTGGCGTCGACGACCTCGACCTCGGAGACCTTGGCGAGCGCGAGGTACCCGGTCGAGGACTGCGTGGCGGGGTCCTGCAGGTGCTCTACGTTGACCTTGACGGCCTCGGCGTCGAAGGGTGTGCCGTCGGTGAAGGTGATGCTCTCGGCGAGGGTGAAGTCCCAGGTGAGACCGTCTTCGCTGATCTCCCAGCCTGTCGCGAGCCAGGGCAGGATCTCGCCGTCGGCGTCGCGTCCGACGAGCGGCTCGAGCACCTGGGTGGTGAGCATCGCCTGCGGGTAGTTGCCACCCACGTGCGGGTCGAGGCAGGTGGGCTCGGCGTCGCCTGTCGCGTAGACGAGCGTGCCCCCGTCCTGCGGCTCGGCGGACGACGACGAGTCGTCGCTGCTGCACGAGGCGAGGACGAGAGCTGCGGCAGGGACGAGGGCGGCCAGGGCGGCTCCGCGCCGGCTGAGGGCGCGTCGGGCGGCGAGCATGAGTCTCCAAGGAATGAGCAGCAGACCGGGCACGGATGTGCAGCGGTGCACGGTGCGGCTGGTTCGAGCATCGCCGCACGAGTTTTTGGACTGCGTCCCACAATAAGTCACGCTTCAGGTCCGGTCGCTACGATCACCCCATGAGCCCCGTCACTCCCTCCGCTCGCGCAGCGGGCCGTCCGCGTGCCTCGTCCCGCGCGATGCTGGAAGAAGCGGCTGGCGAGCTCTTCTTCGAACGCGGCTACGCGGCAACCTCCGTGGCGGACATCACAGCCCGTGCGGGCGTCAGCCGCAACACCTTCTTCAACTACTTCGGCGCCAAGAGCGACCTCCTGTGGTCGACCTTCGACGCGACGGTCGCGACGCTGGGGGAGTCGCTGACCGACCCGCGGCACGACGACGGGACGGTTCGCGGGACGGCACGGGCCGCCCTGATGGAGGTCGCCGGGGCGCTGCGCCCCGACAACGTGTCGCTCGCCTTCACCCACGCCGACACGATGGGCCTCGCCGACGAGCTCCGGCGCTCGGCCGCGGTGCGCGCGAGCGACGTAGCGGTCGTGCTCACGTCTTTTGCCGTGATGAAGGGCGTCGAGCCGCTGCGCGCCGAGGTCGCGGGCGCTGCCTATGCGGGGGCCCTCGTCGCGGCCGTCGGGGAGTGGTCGAGGTCAGGCGCTGTGCGGACCTCGCTGTGCGAGGTGCTCGCCGAGGCGCTCGCGCCGGTCGAGGGCGCGCTGCCCTGAGGCTCGACGGAGCGCGTCTAGCTCTGCTAGACAACATTTGCCTAGCGCTGCTAGATGGTTACTGTCTAGCCTTGATAGACTTTTGCTGGAAGCATCCGCGAGGAGCAGACATGTCCACAGGCACCACGAACAACTCTCTGCACGTCATCGCCAACGTCAGCCGCGACGGTCGCTGGTGGATGGTCGAGGTCCCCGGGATAGGTCTCACGCAGGCCCGACGCCTCGCCGAGGTCGAGTCGATGGCACGAGGTCTTGTAGCCGTCGTCCGAGACGTCAGCGAAGACGACGTCCAGGTGACCATCCACTACCAACCCGTCGACGGTGTCGACGTCGCAGCAAAGCTCGAGGCTATCGAAGACGCTCGTCGTCTGGCGGCCGAGTACGAGCAGCGAGTACGTCAGCAGACCAGGGCGCTGGCGTTGGCGCTCGCAGAACGGCACGTACCCCAGCGCGACATCGGTGCAGTTCTCGGTGTCTCGGGCCAGCGAGCCCATCAGCTGCTCTCAGCCTGACCTCTCGCGATGGTTGCCGAGGTGGTCGCGAGTCCACCCGTCTCCTCTCGCGGCAGGTACGGGGTGCGCGATCATAGACAGGTGAACCAGAGCGCGACGCCCCGTGACGACCAGAGAGCCGTCGACGCCCTCCGAGAGGTCCTGCGCCGTGCGGTCGCCCGGCTCGAGGCCGCTGACGCGCGCGACGAGCCGCTCGCGGAGTACGTCGAGGCGCACCGGGTGCTGCTCGTGAAGCGCAACCCCGTGCTGCGCCCGGTCGGTCGGGCGTGGCGGCTGGGAGCCCTCATGCTCGGGCGCGACGGGACGCTCTACGCGACGGGTGCGATCGTCCGGGCTCGTGAGGCGGGCGTGCGTAACTACCAGTCGCAGTCGGCCGAGGAGCGCCGCGACCTGCGGGCGGCCGCTCTGCGCGGCAAGTTCGAGACGGGCGAGACCGTCAACCACGGCTGGCGGGAGATCTCGCTCGATGCTGCGTCCCTGCGCTCGGGTGAGGGGCCGGTCGTCTTCGCGCCTGACGGCTCGCTCGTCGTGCGGTGGAACGCCGCCCTCGGTGACAGCGCGGTGCGTGACGTCGGTGCCTATGTCGACGAGAGGGTCGGCTTGCTCGTCGACCCTCTCGACATCCCCTAGCCCGCGCCGGTCCTCACGTCGGGTCGTCGGCCGCTGTGCGGGCCAGCCGCGCGAGCCTCGCCCGCGCCGCGTCCTCCGACGTCGAGGACCTCCCGAGGATCATCCCCACACCCCACAGCACCGCGCGGTTCGCGGTGATGGCTGGCCACCACGGTCGGCGCAGGCCGAGCATGCGGCGCTGCTGGGCCGGGATCGACGCGACGGCCCCGGCGAAGAGGATCCTGTACGCGGGCATCATGGTCCGTCGCAGCGGCGGGTTACGGATGAACCGCACGGCCTCGGCGACGCGCTCGTCGCTCTTCATCGACGGGCGGAAGGCCTCGAAAGCTGCCGTGAGCTCAGCCTTCGACCGCGGCGGGTCGACGACGCCGACCAGCTCGCCGGCCGTCGCCCACTCGCGGACGTACTGGTCGGCGCCCCCGGGGATGGTCCCGCCCCAGATCTCGTCGCAGGTGAGGAAGGCGTCGGTGAACACGACGTGCACCCACGACAGCAGCTCCGGGTCTCCTGCGGTGTAGGGGTGCTCGGTCCCGTCGGCCGCGACGTAGGTGCCGACGACACGGTTGTGGTACCGGCCGACGCGCGTCGACTCCGCCCGAGCCTGCGCAGTGTCCCCGAAGGTCACGGTGAGCAGCCAGCGGATGGTCCCCGACAACCGGCCGAGAGGGTCTTCCTGGTAGCGAGACCAGTCGTGCACCCCGGCCATCGCACCAGGATGGAGGGTCTGGAGCAGCAGCGCACGGATCCCCGCGATGAGCGTCGCCGTCCCGCCGTGCACGGCCCACGCGGCCGACCCGGGCCCGAAGAACCCCGCGTCGTCGCCGTCGGCCATCTTCTCCACCCAGGCGGGCTTGCCGGCGTCGTCCCCGGAGAAGGTCGTGAGGAGGTGAGAGCGCCACGTGTCGACCATCCGTCCCATGGGGCGAACGTACCCGCGGTCCGCCTGTGGGGCATCCGGCCACGTCGTCGACCACGCCTCTCGACGTGGCCAGGACCTGCAGCTGCGCCTGCCTGTCTGCCTGCGGTCGCGACTGCGCTCACGATCCCTCGACCCCATGCCGGGTGAGCCGTAGAGTGCTCGTGGCCCGACCCATCCCCCGAGACCGAGGACGATCCATGCTCGTCGCGCAGCTGTCGTTGCCCACCGCCCCCCTCGCCGGCTCTGTGCCCAGCACCAGCGCCGGGGGAGGTGCCGCATGACCGACGACTCCCTCTCCGACCTCGCTCGCGCCGAGGAGATCCTCGCCGAGGTCCGCGAGCTCGACCTCGAGCGCTTCGGGCACGACGAGGCGTGGGACCTCGGGCAGCGCGTCGTCGCCCTGGCGACCGAGCGTGCCCTCGGCATCACTGTGGCGATCTGGCTCGGCGACCAGCGGGTCTTCCACGCGGCCCGTCCCGGGACGAGCGCCGACAACGACAGCTGGATGGACCGCAAGCACGCTCTCGTGCGCCGCTTCGACGCCCCGTCGCTCGCGGTCAGGCTCCGGTTCCGCAGCAAGGGTGTCACGCAGGCCGAGCCGCGCCTCGGGCTCGACCCGGCCGTGCACGTCCTCGCCGGTGGTGGGGTCCCGCTCCGGGTGCGCGGGTCGCTCGTGGGGGTCGCGGTGGTCTCCGGTCTGACGGACCAGGAAGACCACGACCTCATGATCGAGGCGCTCACAGCGCACCGCGACGCCGCCGCGCGCTGACCTGGTGGCGCGGGGGACGGCGTCCTCCGACGTCGCCAGGCCGCTCACCGTGCGCGCCCTGCGGGACAGCGCGCGGTCAGGAGGCGGACTCGACCTCGTCGATCGCGTCGTCCACGACGTCGTCGCCCGCGATGGCACGGATCGCGTCGGCGACGTCACCGGCCCCACCCTCGCCGCCGCAGGTCCCGCCCGAGGTGCGCACCTTGTCGCCGTCGACCACGAGGTCGACCTCGGCCTGGGCGCCGCCCGTGCAGCCGCCTGTGTCGTCGTCGCCCTCGAGCAGGCCGGAGCCGTCGAGGATCTCGCGGGCGGCGTCGAGGTCGACGGGGGTGCCCGTCGTGCGACCCACCTCGTCGTCGTAGCCGGACCACACGAGCGTGAACTCGTCGTCCGTGAGCTCGAGCGTCAGCTGGTAGTGGTAGGGCGGCGGCACCGACCCCTTCTCGTAGTGCAGAGTCCCGGTCATCGCCGACGAGCCCGGCTCAGGGTCCGACGAGCCCGAGCACCCCGACAGCACGACCCCGCAGACCACCGCGAGCATCGAGACGAGCGCCGGGGCGCGGAGCTGGTGGTGTGCGGGCATGAGCGGGCCTTCCGTCGAGCGAGAGTCTGACGCGGGTGACGCTATCCGCGCACCGGCTGGAGGGCGATGGGCTGCTCTGCCTGGGGAGAGGTGCCCTGACCAGCCATCACGACCCGTGCGGCACCGAGGACGGCCTGGGCGCTCGCCGTGAGGACCGAGCGGTGCCGCCCGCCGGACCAGGTCGTCCCGGCAGGGCCGACGTGCTCGACGAGGGTCAGCGCCTCGCTCGAGGCACCGGCCCGCAGGGACGTCTGGTGGAGCGAGAGGATCTCGACGTCGATCCCGTGCTCCCCGAGCAGCGACGTCACGGCCTCGACGGGTCCGACACCCTCGTAGGTGCCGCTGCGCTCGACACCCGCGATGCGCAGCGCGACCCGGGTCCGTGTGCCGTCGCGGGTCTCGGTCGTCAGGTCGAGCAGCTCGAGCAGGCCGTCTGCCGGCGGCAGATAGCTGTGCTCGAAGATCTCGAGCAGCTGCGGTGCGTCGATCTCGAGACCGGTCGAGTCGGCATGCTGCTGGACGCGTCCGGCGAGGTCGACCTGGAGGCGCCTGGGCAGCTCGATGCCGTAGTCGGACTCGAGCAGATAGGCGATGCCGCCCTTGCCCGACTGCGAGTTCACGCGGATCACGGCATCGTAGCTGCGCCCGAGGTCGGCCGGGTCGATCGGCAGGTAGGGGACCCGCCACGGGGTCTGGTCCTCTGCCAGACCCTCGGCTGCTGCGCGTTGCCTGTGCTCGGCGAAGCCCTTCTTGATGGCGTCCTGGTGCGTCCCGCTGAAGGCCGTGTGGACGAGGTCGCCGGCGTAGGGGTGGCGCGGGTGGACCTCGATGCGGTTGCTGTGCTCGACGGTGCGACGGATCTCGTCGATGTCCGAGAAGTCGATCATCGGGTCGACGCCCTGGGCGTGGAGGTTGAGCGCGAGGGTGACGAGGTCGACGTTGCCCGTGCGCTCGCCGTTGCCGAACAGGCAGCCCTCGACCCGCTGCGCCCCGGCCAGCACAGCGAGCTCCGCACACGCGACCCCGGTGCCGCGGTCGTTGTGCGGGTGGACGGAGAGGATCACCGCGTCGCGCCGCGCGAGGTTCCGGTGCATGTACTCGATCTGGTCGGCGTAGACGTTCGGCGTGGCGATCTCGACCGTCGCCGGGAGGTTGAGGATCACGGGACGGTCGGGGGTCGCGTCCCACAGCCCGGTCATGGCGTCGCAGACCTCGAGGGCGTAGTCCGGCTCGGTGAGGTTGAAGACCTCGGGGGAGAACTCGAAGCGCACGTGCTCCAGGTGCCCGGCGAGCTCGAGGACGTCGCGGCCCCCGGCGAGGATCAGCTCGCGCAGGGAGTCCCGGTCACGGCGCAGGACGACGTCGCGCCAGGTCGGCGCTGTCGCCGTGTACATGTGGATCACGACGGGGTTGCGGATGCCGCGGACCGACTCCACGGTGCGTTCGACGAGGTCGCGGCGTGCCGGGGTGAACACGACGATCGTCACGTCCTCCGGGGCGATGTCGCTCTCGGCGAGCAGCCGCACGAAGTCGTGGTCGGTCTGCGAGGCGGAGGGGTAGCCGACCTCGATCTCCTTGTAGCCCATCTGGACCATGAGCTCGAAGAATCGTCGCTTGCGGGCCGGGTCCATCGGCTCGGCGAGCGCCTGGTTGCCGTCGCGCAGGTCGACAGGCACCCACAGTGGTGCTGCGGTCAGCCTGTGGAGCGGCCAGCTGCGCTCCTGGAGCGGGACCTCGACGCGGGAGTAGGCGTCGGTGTAGCGGTGGGAGGGCATCTGCGAGCGTCGTTGCCGGTTCCAGGCTGGGGAGCCGTCGGGGACGGGGCCTGCGGGGGTCGAGATACGAGAGGTGGTGCTCATGGTCGGTCCTTCGGGTCGTGAGGTGGTCGACCGGCGCGCGTCGCAGCCCCGCGGCGAGGGACCGGTCGGGTCAGACCTCGCCGCGGCGACCAAGGAGGAGAAGAGGAGCCACGCTCGTGACGCTAGCACAACTCCTCAGACAAGTAGAGAAGTCGAGGAGTGCGAGAAGATGGTGCCATGACGCAGCTGAACCGCACGCCGCTGGCCGAGCAGGCTGCCGACCTCTTGCTCGAGCGCATCCGGGGCGGAGAGTGGGCGCTCGGGCAGAAGCTCCCCGGCGAGACGACGCTCGCGCCGCAGCTCGGGGTCGGACGGTCGACGGTCCGCGAGGCGATCCGGGACCTCGCCGGCCGGGGTGTGCTCGCGAGCAGGCAGGGGGCCGGCGTCTTCGTCACCGCGCTCGAGCAGCCCGAGGACTGGGACCGGGTGGTCCGGCGGGCTGACGTCGCCGCCGTGATCGAGGCGCGCATCGCGATCGAGGTCGAGGCTGCGGTCCTGGCAGCCGAGCGCCGCACGCCCGACGAGCTGCGGGCGATGGAGGCCGCCGCGCGGGAGAGGGCGGCTCGGCAGGAGAGCATCGAGGTCCACGTGGACGCCGACACCGCCCTGCACAGGAGCATCGTCAGCGCGGCGCACAACGAGATCCTCGTCGAGCTCTTCGACTCCTTCACGCCCCGGAGCAGGCAGGCGATGATCGACCTGCTCCGGCTGCGCGGTGAGTACGGCGGCGACGCCGACCACCAGAACCACCTGCGCATCGTCCAGGCCATCGCCGACCGCGACGGGACGGCTGCCGCCACGCTCACCCGTGACCATCTGCTCGCGCTCAAGGCGCACCTCGGCTGAGCCTCTGCGCGGCCCGTGCGGCCTGTGCGGTTCGTGCCGGTCGTCCTGCTCGGGGCCCGGACACCTGCCGTCCTCCAGTCAGCCCGCGGCTACCGTGGTGCGGTGCCCGCGAACCCCGACGAGCTCTCACCCGAGCCCGACACCACCCCCGTCCACGCGAACGCCTTCGCGGCAGCGCTCAAGGACACGATCTCGGTCGGTGTCGCCATGGTCCCGCTCGGGGTCGCCTTCGGGCTCCTCGTCATCGAGTCCGGGCTCTCCTGGTGGTGGGCACCCCTCTTCTCGACCTTCATCTATGCCGGGTCGCTCGAGTTCCTCGCGATCGGGCTCGTGGTCGCCGCGACTCCGCTCGCGAGCATCGCCCTGTCGACGGTCCTCGTGAACTTCCGGCACGTCTTCTACGCCCTGTCCTTCCCGTTGCACGCCGTCCGCGGTCCCCTCGCGAAGACGTACAGCATGTACGCCCTCACCGACGAGGCCTACGCCCTCGCCCACCACATCCCCGCAGCCGAGCGGACGACCGCCCGGATCGTGTGGATGCAGGTGCTCTGCCAGTCCTACTGGGTGTCGGGCGGAGTCGCCGGGGCGCTCCTCGGCCGGGCGCTGCCGCAGGTGCCGCAGGGCATGTGGTTCGCCCTCACCGCGCTGTTCACGGTCCTCGCCCTCGACGCCTTCCGCCAGAACCGGGACCTCACCTCGCCGATGCTCGCGATCGGCTCCGCCCTCGTGGCCCTGCTCGTCGCCCGCGACGAGATGCTCGTGGTGGGCATGCTGCTGTTCCTCGCGGCCCTGACCGTGAGGTTCGCGCTCCGGCGCGCTCGCGGAGAGCGGGTGGCCCGTGCCTGACGACGGCTACCTCCTGGCGGCCCTCGCGACCATCCTCGTGGTGACCTTCGGGCTGCGTGCCCTGCCGTTCCTGGTGATCGGGCCCTTGCGCGAGTCGGCCTTCGTGCAGTTCCTCGGCCGGTACATGCCCGTGGGGATCATGCTCATCCTCGTCGTCTACACGCTCAAGGACGTCTCGCTCGGCGACAGGTGGCACGGTGTGCCCGAGCTCGTGGCCCTCGTCGTCACCGTCGCGCTGCACCTGTGGCGGCGCAACGCCCTGCTGTCGATCCTCGGCGGGACGGCGCTGTACGTCGTGCTCGTCAACACGGTGTTCTCCGGCGGGGCGGGCTGAGGCGACGAGATGGGCTGAGACGACAGTGCGCGGCACGCCAGGTGGGCGTGCCGCGCACGAGACCTACTCGCCGAGCGGCTCGTCGGAGACGCGGATCAGGACCTTGCCCGTGACACCGGACTCGACGGCGTCGTGCGCCGCGGCGGTCTCCTCGAGCGGGAACCACGTGATCGGCAGGCCTGCGGCCTCGCCGACCGGCAGCGCACCGTCGCGCAGCGCGGCCGTGACATCCTGCGCAGCGGCGTGCAGCGCCTCGTCGCCGACCGTGTACAGGAGCAGCCCCTGCCACCGCGCGTTCTTGATGAAGCTCGGGACGATCGGGACGCTGAAGTCGTCGCCGTTGTTGTTGGCGTAGTAGCCGATGCTGCCGTGGTTGGCGAGCACCTCGACGTCGAGCGCCGCGTTCTGCGCAGGGGCGACCTCGACGACGTGGTCGACACCCTCGGGGGCGATCTCACGGATGCGGTCGGCGAGAGCGTCGTCGGGGTACTGGACTACGTGGTGCGCGCCGGCTGCGCGCGCGAGCTCGGCCTTCGCGTCGCTGCTGACCGTGGTGATGACCGTCGCCCCGGCCCACACGCCGAGCTGGATCGCGGCGTGGCCGACGGCGCCGGCGCCACCCTGGACGAGGACCACACGACCCTCGAGCGCGCCGGGTGCGAGGCGGGCGGGACCGTGCTCGTGGACGGTCAGCGCGCGGTGGGCCGTCATCGCCGGGACCCCCATGCTGGCCGCGACGTCGAGGTCGATCCCGTCGGGCAGCCTGACGGCGCGGTCGACGGGCAGGACCGTGAATTCTTGAGCCGTCCCGGTCGGACGACGGTGAGCCGCGAGGTAGAGCCACACGCGGTCGCCCACGGAGAGCTCGGTGACCCCGTCGCCGACGGCGTCGACCACCCCTGCGCCGTCCTGGTTGGGGACGACCTCGGGGAAGGCGAGGTCGCCGTCGGCGCGCGCCTTCCAGTCGGTCGGGTTCACCCCGGAGACGACTACCCGCACGCGCACCTCCCCGGGACCGGGGCTGGCGACCTCACGGTCGACGAGGCCGAGGACGGACGAGGGACCTGTGCTGGAGTAGACGATTGCCTTCATGAGGGCGACAAGGGCGAGAGGTCGTCCTCTATTCCCCGGTGGCCTCTCGGCGACGGTGCCGTGGTCGTCCGCACGGCAGGTGGACGAGCCGCCTCGCCGTCGGTCGTCGCTCGTAGAGTCGTGCGCATGCACGTCCCAGACCACCGATCGCCCGTCGTGTCCGCCCTGCTCGACGAGATCGAGCTCGTGCGCCCCGGCGAGCGTGTGCTGGTGGCCCTCGACGGCGTCGACGGGGTCGGCAAGACGCACCTGGCCCACGAGCTCGCCGGGCTGTCGGCAGCGCGCCACGAACGCCCCCTGGTGCGCGTCAGCATCGACGGCTTCCACAGGCCACGAGCAGAGCGCCGGGCTGCGGGCCTCGGAGCCGAGGGGTTCTACAGCGGGTCGTACCGCTACGAGGCTTTCAGGTCTGCCGTCGTCGACCCCCTGCGCGCCGGGCAGCCTGTGGTCCCGGCCGTCTGGGACGTGGACCTCGACGAGCCTGTCACCGTCCCGGCGCTCGAGGTCCCGCCTGCCGGGATCCTCCTGGTCGACGGGATCTTCTTGCAGCGGCCCGAGCTCGCCGACGTCTGGGACGCCGTGGTCTGGGTGGACGCACCGCTGGCTGTCACCGTCCCGCGGGGCAACGCGCGGCTGCAGGGCTCCCACGACCCAGACCCCGAGGCCGCGTCGAACCGGCGGTACGTCGGCGGTCAGCGCCGGTACCTCGCCGAGGCTGACCCGCGCCGGAGGGCCACCTGGGTCTTCGACAACACCGATCTGGCACGCCCGCACCTGACCAGAGGAGCCGGGCGCTCCGGCTCGTAGCCCGTGTGGTCGGCAGGGGCCTCGACCCCGTGTCCTCGCAGCGTGCGCGGTCGTGCGGGGCTCAGGTCCCCGGGGAGAGGTCACCATCGTGCCCGCAGCCCGGGGCGGGTAGCGTCCAGCAGCATGACGTCTTCGAGTGCCGCCTACGGACAGCCCGCCCAGGTCCCCGGTCCCCCCGCACCGCCCGCCGGGCCTCGCCGGGTCGGTGCTCTGCCCTGGGTCCTGGTCGCCGTCCTCGCAGTCGTCGCCGTGGTCCTCGGGGTGCTGCTGGCTGTCGGCTCCGGTGGGGCCGGGGACTCTGAGCAGCGGGGTTTCGCGACGCCTGAGGAAGCCGTCGAGACCTCGACCGAGCGGATCGCCGAGGGAGACGCAGCCGGTGCTCTCACCGCGTGGGCCACCGATGCCCAGGCTGAGAACCTCGACCTCGTCGGCACGCTCGAGAGGCTGCGCGCTTTCACGCCCGCCGACACCTCGTCGCTCCCGTCCGACGACGAGCTCTTCGTCGAGCTCGCGAAGACCACCCGTGCCGGCGCCGCCGCTGAGCAGTACCGCCGCATGACCATCAGCCTCCTGCTGCCGGACGTCGACCTCGACTCCACGACCCCGCTCGAGAAGGGCGACGTCTCCGCCCAGGACATCGTCGACGAACTCGACTCCGCTCGTCTCGCCGGTCTGACCGCCCAGCGCATCGACCAGGTGAAGGGCCCCGGAAAGCTCGACGAGAACCTCGCCGAGGCAGCCAAGCTCGTCGGGGCCGACGAGCGCCGCGAGTACGTCGTCCTCTACGAGCTGGACGGCGAGACGTACCTCGGCGGCGTCGGGGTCCTGCGCTACGGGGACGACTGGCAGATCGACAGCCTGCAGTCGTCTTTTGCGGGCACAGCCTACGGATCGCTCCAGGCGATCACCTCGGAGGAGTACGACGACCTCGTGGCGGACTTCTCGAGCTGACCGTCCTGACCTGGGTCTCGGCAGGGAGTGGCGAGACCCGGGTGCAGGACCGCAGCGAGCAGGACGTCGGGTGTCACGCTTCTGACGCTCGCTGCATAGACCAGACATGAAGACCAACGAGTCGACCGACGACGAGCTGCTAGCCCGATCGGTGCTGCACCCGCAGGCCCTCGGCCTGCTCTACGAGCGCCACGCCGTCGCGGTGTCTCGTTTCATCGCCCGGCGCGCCGGGCATGCCGCTGCCGAGGACCTCGTCGGAGACGTCTTCGTGGCCGCCCTCGAGGCCCGCGTGCGCTACAAGCCGCACGACAGCGGGTCGGCGCTGCCCTGGTTGTACGGGATCAGCGGCAACGTGGTGCGCTCCTACCTCCGGCGGCAGCGTCCCAGCGCTGTCGTCGACGCCGACGTCGGCGTCGACTGGCACGCCGTCGACGATCGCGTCGACGCACGCTCCGCCCGGGACCAGCTCCGGCTGGCCCTGGCATCGCTGAGCCCCGCCGAGCGCGAGGCCTTCTTGCTGGTCGCCTGGGAAGGGCTCAGTGCCGCCGAGGCGGCCCGCACCCTCGGCGTGGACCCGACCGTGGTCCGGACCCGGCTCACCCGGGCGCGCCAGCGCGCCCGGACCGTCCTGAGCACCACTCCCATCTCTGCTGTCTGACGGAGGACCATCATGAATCTCGACACCTTGGCCAAGACCGCTGGCGACGTCGCAGACCCCACCACAGAGTCCCTCCTCGCCGGACGCCACCAGCTCGACCAGGCGATCGCCGGGGCAGGCGCACGTGTCGCCGCCGTGCGACGCAACCGCCGACCCCGCAGGTGGGGCGCGAGCATCCTGGCTGGTGCAGCGGCCGTGACCGCCGCGTTGATCGCCGTGCCCCTCGTCGTCGCCACCCCGGCGTCAGCCGAGTCCGTGCTGCTCGCCGCCGCAGAAGGAGCCGGCCAGCAGGTCGACGAGGCGATCGGTGCCGAGTACTGGCACGTGGTCTCGGAGGTCGAGTACCCCGAGACCGGAGAGTTCACCCGCGAGGTCTGGATGGGCCGGACTGCCGACAGCATCCTCATCGACGGATTTCCGGTGACCGACGACGGTGCTCCTGGCGGCCAGGTCAGGACGATCCAACCGGAGTCACTCGGCGGCCCTGCAGTGTTCATCTCGAACCAGCAGATCACCTGGGACGAGCTCGAGGCCCTCCCGACCGACGCGGACGAGCTCGGCTCGTACCTGAGGCAGGTGGCCCAGACGAGCGGGGGAGACGTGGACGACGTGCTGTGGGAGAGCATCGGCGAGCTCCTGCGCGAGAGTCCAGCCTCCCCGTCGCTGAGACGTGCTGCCTGGAACGTCGCAGCCTCGATCCCCGACGTCGAGCTGCTGGGCGACATGACAGACGCCGCTGGGCGACCGGGCGTAGCGGTAGAGCGAGACCAGCTCAAGGACAACTGGTACAGAGAGCTCTACATCCTCGACCCGAGCGACGGGACGCTTCTGGAGGAGCAGAGCATCGACGGCGAAGGGACGGTCGTCTGGCGCATAACCCTCATCGAGCAGGGCCCAGCCGACACCGCACCCGAGGCACAGCCGCCCTTCTGCGGTCCAGACTCCGTGTCCGGCGAGAGCTGCTGACACCACTACGGTGATCCGATGACTCTCGCCGTCTCGCTCGACACGATCCTCGACGACCTCCGCACCCTCGTGGAGGTGGAGTCGCCCTCGGGGGACGTCGAGTCTCTGACCGTCTCTGCGCGCGTGGTCGCCGACCTCCTCGAGCGTCGGCTCGGTGGCCGGGCCGTCCTCGTCGACGGCCCGGCCGGGCCGCACGTGCACTGGTCTGGTGGTGGTGCACCGAGGGTCCTCGTGCTGGGGCACCACGACACCGTCTTCCCGGTCGGGACCCTCGCACGCCGCCCCTTCACCGTGGCGGACGGGAAGATTACCGGCCCTGGGGTCTTCGACATGCTCGGCGGGCTCGTGCAGGCGGTCCACGCTGTGGCCCTGCTCGACGACAGGTCCGGAGTGGAGATCTTGGTGACCGCCGACGAGGAGAACGGCAGCCTCACGTCCAGGGCGCTGCTCGAAGACCGGGCCCAGGCCTGCGGGACTGTCCTCGTGCTGGAGGGTGCCGGGGACGGCGGCGACCTCAAGGTCGGGCGCAAGGGCTGCGGCACCTTCGAGGTCACGGTCACCGGGCGGGCGTCGCACGCCGGCCTCGAACCCGAAGCAGGCGTCAACGCACTCGTCGAGGCCGCGCACCAGGTGCTGGAGATCGCGGCGCTGAACCGCCCCGAGGCCGGGACCACCGTGACACCGACGGTCCTGCGCTCGGGAGGTCAGAGCAACGTCGTACCCGACGCGGCGACGATCGTCGTCGACGTCCGGGTCGAGACCGCGGACGAGACAGCACGTGTCGAGCAGGCCTTCGTCTCGCTCACCCCGCGCGACCCGCAGGCCGTGCTCGTGGTCACGGGATCTGTCGCGCGCCCGCCCATGACCCCTGAGACGTCGACAGACCTCTTCGCGCTCGCGGCCTCGCTCGAGCCCGGGATCCGCGGGGTCTCGGTCGGTGGTGGCAGCGACGGCAACTTCACAGCCGCTCTCGGCATCCCGACGCTCGACGGGCTCGGTGCTGTCGGGGGTGGGGCGCACGCTGACACCGAGCACGTGCTGGTCGACACCGTGGTTGGACGCGTCCACCTCGTGGGCGGGCTCCTGCGGGCTGTCACCGCCTGACCAGCCTGACCAGCCTTACCGGCAGGCAGCGGTCGATGCGCGTCTGCAGCGGTCCGCGGCCGCGGCAGACCGCAGACCGCAGACCGCAGACTGACGCGGATCATGCTGAGCAGCTGGTCCGGCGATGGACGGTCCCGTGGGGACGTGCGCGATCACGGCACGCGGGCTCGTGTCGTCAGCGCTGCGCGAGGGCGTCGAGGGTCTGGGTCGCGACCGCGACAGCGCTCTCGGCCCGGGCGTCGTCCCGGTCGGAGAGCCAGGTGCTCGTCACCCCGGCGCCGAGGGCGACGAGGAAGGACGCGACGTGCTCGAGGGGCGCCGACCAGGTCAGCCCGTGCTCAGCCGACCAGGCCTCGAGGCCCGCCTGGGCGCGGGTGCGGTACTGCTCCTGCTCCCACACGGCAAGGGCGGGGCCGGCGGGAGTCCGGGCGATGGTCAGGGAGAGCTCGGCCATCGCGAGGTAGTACTCGGGGTCGGCGCGCACCAGAGCGAGCTGCGCCTCGAGCGCTGCTGCGACCCCGCGGCGGACGTCGGGGAAGGTGGAGAGCGCGCTGCCGGTGCGGTCGGTCGACCGCGCGATCTCGCGCTCGAAGAGTGCCGTGACGAGGTCGTCCTTCGACCTGAAGCAGTAGTGGAAGACGCCCTGGGGCACACCGGCCTCTTCGGCGATCGCCCGGGTGGTCGCGGCCGCGACCCCGCCCCGGCTCATCACGACGATCGCGGCGTCCATCAGGTCGTCGCGTCGCTCCTGCGCGGACCGGCGTCGTGACGTCTTCTCTGCTGCCATGCAGGTCATTCTCCCGTCTTGTCGCGGTGGGCGTCTCACGTGCCTGCCCCGGGTCGTGAAGACACCGTGTCGATCACACTTGGTCGCTTGACTTGGTCGCGTGACCAAGTTTAGGTAGAGCCACCCCTCGACGCAAGGAGCACCATGCCCACGATCACCCCGGCGTCTCTCGCCGACGTCCCCGCCGCCGCCGCAGTCCTCGCCGAGGCCTTCGCCGGTGACCCTGTCCTGGCTGCGGTCACAGGACGGCCGTCACCCACTGCGGACCTCCTCGCCCGGCTCTTCGCCCCCGTGCTCCGCAGCGGTGCGCTGCCGCTCGGAGGCGTCGACCTGGCCCGCCGGGCCGACGGCGAGATCGTCGGTGTGGCGGTCTGGGAGCCCCCGGGCGCTCGCTCTCACCTGCTGAGCCAGGTGCTCGAGCTCCCGGCCTTCGTCGCCGCGCTCGGGCTGCGCGGGCTCCGGCACGCCGCCCGGGTGCAGAGCCGGATGGCCGCGCACCGCCCGGCTGCGCAGCACTGGTATCTCGCGCAGATCGGCGCGGCCACCTCCGCGCGGGGGACCGGGGTCGGTTCTGCGCTGCTCGGCTCACGCCTGGCGCGGATCGACGCCGAGGGGTCGCCCGCCTACCTCGAGTCGTCGAACGAGCGGAACCGTCGGCTGTACGCACGGGAGGGCTTCCAGGAGGTCGCGCCGATCGACGGGATCCCCGGTGCCCGGCCGATGTCGATGTGGAGGCCGGCTGCAGTCGTGGGTGAGGCCCGGAGCGACGTGGCGCCGCGAGGTGCCGCAGGCTCGACTGCTGCCACCCTCTGCGCGGCCCAGGTCACGTCCTCCCAGACCGACGGAGCGACCCGATGAGGCGCGCGACGTGGATGGTCCTAATGGGCGCGATCGTCGCTGAGGTCGTCGCGACCCTCTCGCTCCGCGCCGCTCTCGACTCGCCCGGGTGGTACGCGCTCACAGCTGTCGGGTATGCCACAGCCTTCGTGCTCCTCGCCCTCCTGCTGCGCATGGGGGCGAAGATCGGTTCGGTCTACGGCATCTGGGCGGCTTCGGGGGTCGCGCTGACGGCACTGCTCGCCGCGTGGTTGTTCGGGGAGGCGCTGACCTGGCCGATGGTCCTCGGGATCGTGGTCGTCATGGTCGGTGTCGTCCTCGTCGAGACCGGGCACACCGACGACAAGCCCGCTGCGCCCGGCTCCGCTGTGCCCGGCGACGCGACCGGGCCTGCCGGGCGTCGGACCGAGGTCGGCGCATGATGTGGCTCGCCCTCGTGGCGGCGATCCTCTCGGAGGTCACCGCGACGCTCAGCCTCCGCGCCTCGGAGGGACTCCGGAAGAAGGCGTGGATCGTCCCGCTGGCGATCTTCTACCCGCTGGCCTTCGTGCTCCTGACGGTGTCGCTCGACGCGGGCATGGCGGTCGGCGTCGCCTATGGGATCTGGGCGGCCTCTGGTGTCGCGCTCACCGCTGTCGGCGCGCGGGTCGCCTTCGGGGACGCGCTCACGCGTCGGATGATGCTCGGTATCGCGTGCATCGGTCTCGGCGTGATCCTCATCGAGCTGGGCGCGGCGCACTGACGAGGTGCGTCGTGGAGGGGTGCCGCACCGCGTGGCCCGACGTGCCGGGGCCACGCGGTGCGGTGTCTGAGGCTGTGCGTACCGTGGGGCACGTCCAGGACCGGAGAGCAGCTGGAAGGGTGAGGTCTGTGCACGGGACGACACTGCAGGAGCGCGCCGCCGAGCGGGCGCAGGAGCTGCCCGGGGCGGAGCTCACCCATCCCTTCGGGGAGGACTGGGACGTGTACAAGGTGCGCGGCAAGGTGTTCATGCTGGCGACCGCCGTGACGCAGGAGCCCATCGTCGTCCTCAAGGCCGCGCCCGCAGACGCCCGCAGCCTCCGGGAGGCCCACGAGGACGTCAGCCCGGGCTATCACATGAACAAGAAGCACTGGATCACCCTGCACCCCGGCGGTGACCTCGACGAAGAGCTCGTGGACGACCTCGTCACGGAGTCGTATCTGCTGGTCGTCGAGGGGCTGCCCCGCAGGCTCCGACCTGTCGACCCGACGACCTTCGGCTCGGGCTCGTGAGCCTGAGGCTCGAAGAGCACGAACGGCGTCGTCAGGTCAGTCGACCCAGGTGGGGTCGTCGAGCAGCTCCTGGACTGTCCCGAGCAGACGCGCCGCGTGGAACCCGTCCGCAGCGGCGTGGTGGACCTGAAGAGCGACGGGGAGCAGGACCTCGCCCTCCCTCTCGACGTAGCGCCCGAGTGTGAAGATCGGCGCGAGGTGGTCGAAGCCCTGCTGGACCGCGAGCGTGAACCCCGTGAAGGACGTCCACGGGAGGCTCGACACGTCGAAGGAGTTCTCCGGCGCCGGTCCCTGCGGGAACATCTCAGTCGCCGTGCGGTGCTCGACGAGCAGTGCTGCTGCAGTGTCGTGGAAGGTCGCGAAGCTCGTGTCGTACGGTGCCCAGATGCTCGCGAAAGTCCCGAGCTCCGGGTTGAACACCGTGAACGAGGGATGGACCACGGGCCACGTCGCCGGGGCGCCGTCCGAGGTCAGGCACATGCGGAACGCGTCGTGCTGGTTCACGGCGGTCGCGAGGGCCCACACCTGCGCGACGTAGCTCTTCCGGGCCGACGCCCGCAGAGTCTCGACGAAGACCGTCGCGTCGAGCTCGACCGTGATCGCGTAGGTGCACGGGACGACGGACCTGTAGTGCTCGAAGTGCTGTCGCCGGGGCCAGGTGGAGAGGTCGATCGGTATGGCAGACGTCATCGCGCCATCCTGGCAGCCAGCCACGGTCACGACGAACCCTTTTCACGCCCTGAGGCCCTGCTCCGGCAGGGGGAACAGGGCCTCAGGGGAGAGCACGCAGAGCCGACCTCCCCGAGGCGGCTGCGTCGGAGCAGGGTGCACAGCTCAGCGGGGACGCGTCAGGCGGGCACCGTGGCGTACGCCTCGGCGAGGAGCTCGACCGAGCGCAGTCGTGCGGGGGTGGCGAGCGAGGTGTGCGCGACGATCAGCTCGTCGGCGCCGACGCTCTCACCGAACCGGGCTACGTAGTCGGCGACCTCGGCCCCGGTGCCGACACCCGTGTAGGTCATCATGCTCGCGACCTGCGCGCCTGCGGGGGAGTCGAGCAGCATGTCGAGCTCGTCGTCGCTGAAGGTCTGGGTCACCGGGATCTGGCGGCTCTGCCGCAGCATCATGAGCAGCCTCGACCGGCGGGCGAGCGTCAGCTGCTCGAGCGCGTCGTCGTGGTCGTCCGCGGCGATGGCGTTGAGCCCGGCGATCACGTAGGGCTGCTGCAGCTGCTCGGAGGGGCGGAACTCGCTGCGGTACGCGGCGACCGCGGCGTGGAGCGCGTCGGGGGCGAAGTGCGAGGCGAAGGCGTACGGCAGCCCGAGCGCGGCGGCGAGGTGCGCACCGAAGAGCGACGACCCGAGGATGTACAGCGGCACGTGGGAGCCGGCACCCGGGGTCGCGCTGACCCCGGGGACGCGCGAGTCGCCGGACAGGAAGGCCTGGAGCTCGACGACGTCCTGCGGGAACTGGTCCGAGGCTGCGGGGTCGCGCCGCAGGGCCCGGAAGGTCGCCTGGTCGCCGCCCGGAGCGCGCCCGAGACCGAGGTCGATCCGTCCGGGGTGCAGCGCCTCGAGGGTCCCGAACTGCTCGGCGATGGTCAGCGGCGAGTGGTTGGGCAGCATGACGCCGCCCGCGCCGAGGCGGATCGTCGAGGTCTGGCTCGCCACGTGGGCGATGAGGACCGACGTGGCGCTCGAGGCGATCGACGCCATGTTGTGGTGCTCGGCGTACCAGACACGCCTGTAGCCGCTCTTCTCGGCCTGCTGGGCGAGCGCGACCGACGCCGCGAAGCTGTCGCGGGCCGTCTCTCCAGGAGCGATCGGGGCAAGGTCGAGGATCGAGAGAGGGAGCGTCATGCTTGCGTCAACAGAGCGGGGTCGGGTCGTGTTCCCGCTGCGCAGGTGCCGAGGGTCACGCCGCGCGGTCGTCCGTCCCCGCCGCGCGCGACCGCGTCACCGTGAGCGACACCGACGCCGCGATGATCAGGACCGAGACGATGGTCGACCAGCTCGCGCCGACCCCGCCACCGATGTCGAGCACGAGAGCCATGACGAGCTGCCCACCGACGATCGACAGGGTCAGCGCGAAGGTGCCGAGCGTCCGGACGGAGTACGCGGCCGAGACCGTGATGATCGCCCCGAGCGGCCCGCCGAGGTACACCCACCAGTCGGTGCTCAGGGGTGGGAGCGTGACCTCCGACAGCCCGCCGACCACTGCGGCCACGGCGCAGACGAGGGAGATCCCGGCGAGCCCGCCGACCACCGAGGCGACCGTCGGCACGAGGGGGTCACCCGTGCGGGCGGCCACGACACCGTTGCCGGCGGACTGGACGGACAGCAGGAGACCCCCGACGAAGAGGAACAGACCCGTGCCGATCGCGGCCAGCACGGTCCCGGTGCTCGGGCCGGGGCTGGACAGCACCGCGACGACGAGCCCCACCAGCGCTCCGAGCCCGGCGACCGCGCGGCGCACCGTCAGCCGGATCGGTGCGTCGAGGCCCACCCCGCGCGAGTCGAGGACCAGCCCGGACACGGTCTGCCCGGCGACCGAGCAGACCGAGGCGAGGGCCACCCCGACGACCGGGATGCCCACGGCCATCGACATGACCAGGGGTACGCTGCACAGCCCGACCGCGAACCACCACCACCGCGCACCGCGCAGCGCGCGCACCGCAGGTCCGAGACGCCCGAGCGCCGTGAGCAGCACGACGGCCATGACGAAGGCCCCGACGTAGGCGAACCACGACGACACGAGGGCACCCGCACCGCGGGTCGCGAGCTCGCCGTTGAGCTTTCCCTGCACGGCGATGACGGCGCCGCTCGTGATCGCGACGGCGAGCGCCGTACCGAAGCGCGCCGTGCGGGCGGGGGGTGCGAGGTCTGCGGGGCCTGAGGCCGGCGACGAGGTCATGGTGCCCATTCTCTGCCTCGCGGTCTCCAGGCAGCCTCGTCTGGCGACCTGGGCGATCCCGGGCATCGCTCCCGTGGCGCGCCCCGGCGACCAGGCACATGATGGACTCCGGCACGGCGCGTCCGCCGCCGGGTTACCCTCACGGTCTGGAGAGATCGCATGCGCCTGGGAGTCCACCTCTGGCGGTTCGACGCCGTCGAGCCCGCCCGTCTCCGCGCCGAGCTCGCCGGGACCGCAGCCGAGGCCGAGACGGCCGGCGTCTCGTGGGTGTCCGTGATGGACCACTACTTCCAGATGGAGAGCGCCGGGTTCCCCGCGAGCGACCCCATGCTGGAGGCCTACACGACGCTCGGCTTCCTCGCCGGGCGCACAGAGCAGGCACAGCTCGGGGCGCTCGTCACGGGCGTCACCTACCGTCAGCCCGGTCTCCTCGCGAAGATCGCGACCACCCTCGACGTGCTCTCGGGCGGTCGGGCGACCCTGGGTCTCGGGGCCGCCTGGTACGAGCGCGAGCACCTGGCGCTCGGGGTCCCGTACCCGCCGCTCGCCGAGAGGTTCGAGCGCCTGGAGGAGACCCTGCAGATCTGCCACCAGATGTGGGACCCAGCAGACGACGGCCCCTTCGAGGGCAAGCACTACCAGCTCGCCGAGACGCTCTGCTCGCCCCAGCCCCTCAGCACGCCCCACCCCGAGGTGATGGTCGGCGGCGGGGGAGAGCGCAAGACCCTGCGGCTCGTCGCGCAGTACGCCGACGCCTGCAACCTCTTCGCCACGACCCCTGAGGGCATCGCGCACAAGCTCGACGTCCTCAAGAGGCACTGCGACGACGTCGGTCGCGACGTCTCGCAGATCCGGGTGACCATGATGCACAGCGGTGACGAGCTGCACGCCGGAGACCCGGCAGCCTTCGCCGAGAGCCTGCGCCCCTACGCGGCGCTCGGCGTGGAGACCGTCATCGTGGCCACACCCCCGACGAGCGGACCCGAGTGGGTCCGGAGCAGGGTCGCGCCCGCCGTCGCTATGCTGCAGGACATCTGAACTCGACCGAGGAGTCCCGTGCCTTCCCTGGCCCTTCCTGAGCACCTCGCCGTCCTCCAGTCGACCCGGCCGCACCTCGACGTCATCGGGTCGACCCCGTGGCCTCTCCCCGACGGCTGGTGGGACACCACCCGCGCGCACGTCCAGGCCCTCGTCGACGACGAGCGCGTCGGGCGCCGGGAGACAGCGTGGAACGACTGGCCCGTCGGGACCCCGCACATGGCCATCTACCTGCTCGTCCTCGGGGAACGCCTCGGCGGGTGGAGCGCCCTGCTGTCCGGCACCGAGCCGACCTTCCCGCAGAAGGTCATCGCCGACCACCTGCCTCCGGTGTCCAGACTGGGCGAGAGCCCCGTCTACAGGTACTTCCCGTCGGCGACAGACTGGCCGCTCCGGCTCCTCGACCACGCCGGACGAGACCCGGAGGCGCGCCTCGACGCCCTCGAGGCCAGCGTCGACGCCCTCGCCGTCTTCGACGACGTCGAGCCCTTCGCCGCGCGTCGCGACGCGCTCCGCGGCATCTTCGAGCGTGTCATGGACGACCGGGAGCTCCGCAGGCTGCATGCCTTCAGCCCTTACGCCGACCTCGCCCGCCTCTGGCGCCAGGACCTCCTGACCGACGACGAGCGCGCGGTCCTGCCCGAGCTCGGCGGGTGGGCCGACACCTTCTCCTGGTCCGTCGCCGGCTTCACGGTCGTCCACGACCACCTCGCCTCGATGCTCGAGCGCTCGCAGACCTCGGACCAGGTGCTCGCCTCGATCGCCCTCGCCGACGGCCGGACCGCCTTGCCCGCGGCGGCCGCTGTCGCACTGGGCCGCGAGCGTGCCGACGCCGTCAACGCCGACATGGCGGACCGGCAGGCGTCCTTCGACAAGCAGGTCTGGTTGTCGAGCACCCGGGACTGGGTGGCGCGCGGTCTGCTCCGCGGCGAGATCGACGTGTGCCGCACGTGGCTCGCGTCGACCAGCCAGACGGCCGTGTCTCTCGCCGGGCTGCCCGGCGCCCCGGTCGCGTCGGCCTCGCCGAGCCTGGTCGACTTCATCCAGGACGTCGAGGAGACCTACACGGCGCGCAGCAGCCGGGCCCGCAACCCGCTCCTCGAAGACTTCGCGCGCAGGGTCAAGCCTGTGCGGCACCCCGTCCCCGGGCGCCCGATGCGTCTGCGCGACAGCGACGAGACCGAGGACGAGGAGACCGACGACCTGCTGCCCGACGCCGTGGAGATCGGCGACCCGCAGGGCGAGCTCGCCAGGCTCGTCGGACTCGAACCCGTCAAGGTCCAGGTCCGCCGGCTCGAGGCCGAGGCACGCGCCGACCAGCTGCGCGCCGAGGCGGGCATGCCCGACTCGGGCCGCTCGCGCCACCTCGTCTTCACGGGGAACCCGGGGACCGCCAAGACCACCGTCGCGCGTCTCCTCGCCCGGACCTACGCCCAGCTCGGGCTGCTCTCGCGAGGCCACCTCGTCGAGGTCAGCCGGATGGACCTCGTGGGCGAGTACATCGGGCAGACCGCCCCCAAGGTCCGCAAGGTGTTCGAGAAGGCGTCGGGCGGTGTGCTGTTCATCGACGAGGCCTACGCCCTCATGCCTGCCGACTCGCACCGCGACTTCGGCGCCGAGGCCGTCGCGACCCTCATCAAGCTCATGGAGGACCGCCGCGACGAGGTGGTCGTCGTGGTCGCCGGCTACCCGGCCGAGATGCACAGGTTCTTGCAGTCGAACCCCGGGGTCGCGTCGAGGTTCCCCAAGACCCTCGTCTTCGACGACTACTCCGACGACGAGCTGCTGACCATCCTGCGCGGGATGGCGACCGAGCAGGGATTCGTGCTCGCCGACGGCGTCGAGGACCGCATCAGGGCCCTGCTGCCGCACCCGCGCCCGGCAGGATTTGGCAACGGGCGCTTCGTGCGGAACGTCTTCGAGGAGGCCGCCTCGATCCAGGCCGAGCGCGTGGTCGCCCTCGACGCACCGACCCCGCAGGACATCCGGACGATCACCCCGCAGGACGTGCCCGGCGATCTCCCGGTGGCCCCCGAGCGCCCGCGCCCGGGGATGTATCTCTGAGGCCTGGACCCGTGCAGACCTCTCGTCACCAGGCGCACCTGCGGTGATACTGGTCCCATGAGCCCTGCCTTCGACCTCTCGAGCCCATGCCCCTGCGGCACGGGGCGCCTCGCCGAGTCCTGCTGCGCGCCCGTCCACTCCGGGGCTGTGCAGGCCCCGACCGCCGAAGCCCTCATGCGGTCCCGGTACACGGCCTTCGTCGTGGGGGACGTCGACCACCTCCTCGCCTCCTGGCACCCGCAGACCCGGCCGGAGACCCTCGACCTCGACCCCGACACGGTGTTCACCCGCCTCCGGGTGCTCGAGACGGTCGACGGCGGCGAGTCCGACGAGACCGGGACCGTGGCCTTCCGTGCGCACTCGCGCCACGACGGCGAGCGGAGCACGCAGACCGAGGTCAGCCGGTTCGTCCGCGCCGACGACGGCTCCCGCCGGTGGTTGTACCTCGACGGCGTCGACGGCGCTCCGCAGGGATGAGCGACGGGGCTCCGCAGGGATAAGTTGGGAGGACCCCTGACCGAGAGGACCCCCCGTGGCACTGCCTGCTTCCCCCACCCGCGAGTTCGTCACCGGCCTGCCCAAGGCCGAGCTCCACCTGCACCTCGAGGGCACCCTCGAGCCCGACCTCAAGCTCGAGCTCGCGCGCCGCAACGGCGTCGAGCTCGCCCAGAGCACCGTCGAAGAGGTCCAGGCGAGCTACGTCTTCGACTCGCTCGCGAGCTTCCTCGCCGTGTACTACCCGGCGATGGACGTCCTGGTCACCGAGCAGGACTTCTACGACCTCGCCACGGCGTACCTGCGCCGGGCGGCCGCAGACGGCGTGACGCACGTCGAGATGTTCTTCGACCCGCAGGCGCACACGAGCCGAGGCGTGCCCTTCGCTGACGTCGTCAACGGCTACCACCGGGCCGCTGTCGACGGTGCGGCGCTCGGTGTCGACGCCCGCCTGATCCTCTGCTTCCTCCGGGACTTCTCGGCCGAGAGCGCCGCAGAGACCCTCGAGGCGTCGGTGCCCTTCGCCGACAAGATCCTCGGCGTCGGTCTCGACTCCGACGAGCGCGAGAACCCGCCGTCGAAGTTCGGCGCGGTCTTCGCCCGCGCCCGTGAGCTCGGCTACAGGCTGACGATGCACTGCGACATCGACCAGGTGGGGAGCATCGAGAACATCCGCCAGGTGCTCGAGGACATCGGTGTGGACAGGATCGACCACGGGACCAACGTCGTCGAAGACCCCGCTCTCGTCGAGGTCGTGCGCGAGCGCGGCCTGGGCCTGACGTGCTGCCCGGTGTCCAACTCTTTCGTCACCGACGATATGAAGGCCACCGAGATCGCCCAGCTGCTGCGGGCGGGCGTCAAGGTCACGGTGAACTCCGACGACCCCGCGTACTTCGGCGGCTACGTGGCCGAGAACTACGTCGCCCTCGTCGAGAAGGCGGGCCTGACGAGCGAGGAGGTCGTGACCCTCGCGAAGAACTCCTTCGAGGCCTCGTGGGTCTCGGACGCAGACCGAGCGAGGTTCCTGGCCGAGGTCGACGCCTACGTCGAGGGCTACGCCGGCTGACCCAGCGGGTCAGCCTTCACGGCTGCGGACGGGCGCGGGCCCGCGCGCGCCACAGCCTGGAGACGACGCCTGCCGCCAGCACTGCGGTGCCCGCCACCACAGAGGACAGTGGCAGCGTCGCGACGAGCACCACGCACCCGAGGGCTCCAGCCACCTGGAGCCCTCGGGGCGTGCGGCGATCCCGCGGCGCCTGGGTGAAGTCGGCGACGACGCGTGTCAGGCTCTGCGGATCCTCCGGTGCAGGTCTTCGACCCGGGCACGGATGTCGTCGCGCACGAGGCGCATCCGCTCCATCCCCGTGACACCGCGCTCGGAGGGCTCGTCGGTGATCCACGTCTCGAGCCGTGTCCCGGGACCTACGACCACCTGTGCCTCGGAGCCGAGCACGACCACGACGTCGGAGGCCTCGACCATCGCGGCGGTCAGGGCCTTCGGGTGCTCGTCGCCAACCCCGACGCCGATCTCCGCGAGGGACTCGACCGACTGAGCGTTGAGCGAGGCGCCCGGCGCAGTCCCGGCGGAGGTCACCACGACAGCGTCCCCGGCCAGGTCGCGCAGGAGGGCCGCCGCCATCTGCGACTTCCCGCCGTTCTTCTGGCAGACGAAGGTGATGTGCGGGACTGCCTCGGTCATCGCGGGCTCCGGTCGGTTCGGCGTCGTCAGACGGTCAGGAGGGGGTGCTGCTGGGCACCTTAACCTGCCGAGGTGTCCAGAGGGTTCGACGTGTCTCACGCGGCCGCCCTGCCCTGAGCGGTCAGGCCCTGTCGAGGGGGACCTGACGGCGGGGACGAGCACGTGGCCCTGCTCGCTAGCGGCCTCGCAGGCGTGCGAACAGCCCGGCCTTCTTCGCCGGGGGCTGGTCGTGGCCGGGGCAGCGGTCGGAGGCGGGGACGCCCTTCATCACCTGGTCGACGTGCTGCCCGCACCCCGCCCAGGTGGTCTTCCCGCAGGTCGTGCATCGGGTCGCTCGACACATGGTGGCTCCATCTCTCGTGGTGGTGCCGACGGCGTGCCGGCACTGCAGACAATATACCCCCGGGGGTATACAGTCCTCCACATGAAGACACTCATCATCGGAGGGGTGGCCGGAGGCATGTCCGCGGCCACCCGGTTGCGCAGGCTCGACGAGCACGCCCAGATCGTGGTGCTCGAGCGCGGACGCTACGTCTCGTTCGCCAATTGCGGGCTGCCGTACTACGTCGGTGGCGTCATCGAGGACCGCGACTCGCTGCTCCTGCAGACGCCTGAGTCGCTCGCCGCTCGCTTCGCCCTCGACGTCAGGGTCGGGCACGAGGTCGTGGCGATCGACCCCGCGGCGAAGACGGTCACCGTGCGCGAGCTCGCCTCGGGCGAGACGACGACCGAGACCTACGACTCGCTGGTGCTCGCCGCCGGGTCGTCGGCCGCCCCACGCGCCGGCTCGGGCGACCTGCCCTGGCACACCCTCCGCACGGTCGACGACGTCGACCACATCAGCGCGCTGCTGGGTGCGGCCGGGGCAGAGGTGCGAGCCGTCGTGGTGGGAGGTGGGTTCATCGGCCTCGAGGCTGTCGAGAACCTCCGGGCACGGTGTGCCCACGTGACGCTCGTCCAGCGCGGGCCGCAGATCTTCTCCCCGCTCGACCCGGAGATGGCGCAACCCGTCGTCGAGACGCTCCGCGGGGCAGGCGTCGACGTCAGGACGGGCGTGACGGTCGTCGCGAGCGGCGCCGGTCACGTCGACCTCAGCGACGGCTCCAGCCTGCCGGCTCATCTGGTCGTCGACGCCTCCGGTGTCACGCCGGAGACCACCCTGGCCGTCGCAGCCGGGCTGACGATCGGACCGACCGGCGGGATCGCCGTCGACGGGCGCCAGCGGACCAGCGACAGGTCGATCTGGGCTGTCGGAGACGGTGTGGAGAAGGTCGACGCGATCTCGGCCGAGCCGACGCTCGTGACGATGGCGGGACTGGCGAACCGGCACGGACGTGCTGCCGCCGACGACATCGCCGGGTTGGACCCAGACGACGCCCTGCCGGCTCTCGGGACCTCGATCATCGGCATCCTCGGGCTCACGGTCGCGACCGTCGGCTGGAACGAGAAACGGCTCACCGCAGCGGGGCGGGCGCACCGGGTCGTGCACACCCACCCGTCCTCCCACGCCGGCTACTACCCTGGCGCGGCGCCGATGGCGATCAAGCTCCTCGTCGACCCCGCCGACGACGCGATCCTCGGGGCGCAGATCGTCGGGACCGACGGGGTCGACAAGCGGATCGACGTCATCGCGACAGCCATGGTCGGCGGCATCACCGCGCGGGGCCTGGCCCACCTCGAGCTCGC
This sequence comes from Sanguibacter sp. Leaf3, assembly GCF_001425965.1. Taxonomy (NCBI): domain Bacteria; kingdom Bacillati; phylum Actinomycetota; class Actinomycetes; order Micrococcales; family Sanguibacteraceae; genus Sanguibacter; species Sanguibacter sp. Leaf3. Next base: position 206,093 of record NZ_LMRH01000002.1, read on the forward strand.
CTACGCCCCGCAGTACGGCTCCGCCAAAGACCCGGTCAACCTCCTCGGGTACGTCGCGGAGAACGTCGCCGACGGCGTCGTGGCGACGGTCCAGTGGCACGAGCTCGACGAGCAGCGGCGAGACGGGGCCATGCTGGTCGACGTGCGGTCCGCCGACGAGCACGCCCGCGGAGCGATCCCCGGTGCCCTGTCCGTCCCGCTCGACGACCTCCGCGGCCGGCTCCACGACCTGCCGGCAGGCCCGCTGATCGTCCACTGCCAGGTCGGGCAGCGAGGTCACACCGCGGCTCGTCTGCTCACGCAGCTCGGCTACGAGGTCAGCAACCTCGACGGCGGGTGGAAGACCTGGGCCGCCGGGACGGCCTCCCGCCGTGCCGGCGAGCACATCACCGCAGCGTCGGTCGCCGCAGGGGTGAGAGCATGAGCCGGCCCCCACTCCTACCCCGAGAGGCACCGAGAGCATGAGCCAGTCCCAGACCGACGGTCCCGAGACCTCCGCTGCGACGCTGCACGACGCGGCGGCCGTCAAGAAGGTCGCCAACCGCCTCCGCCGCGCTCACGGCCAGCTCGCGGCCGTGATCGCCGCCGTCGAAGGGGGTGGAGACTGCCGTCAGGTCGTCACGCAGCTCGCGGCCGTCTCCAGCGCGCTCGACCGTGCCGGCTTCGCGATCATCTCGACAGCGATGCGGCAGTGCCTCGTCGAGGGGGACGAGCCTGACAGCGAGGGCTCGACGTCAGGGCCCACGAGGCTCACGGTCGAGGAGCTGGAGAAGATGTTCCTCACGCTGGCCTGACCGGGAGCGTCGTCTGTCAGGGGAGAGGTCCTCATCCCATCGGCCACACCGGACGCACCTCTACGGCCCCGAACCGGGCCATCGGGTGGGCGGCGGCCGCTGCGACCGCGGAGTCCAGGTCGGCAGCGTCGATGACGTCGAAGCCCACGACCCGCTTGCTGCCCCGGGTGACAGGGCCAGCTGTCGTGGTGCTCTGGCCTCCTCGGACCCGCACAGACACCGCGTCGTCCTCGGGGCGGACGCGGTCGCCGAGCACGTAGGAACCGGCTGCCTGCAGGCGCTCGACCCACGCTCCGGCGTCGTCGCCGTCGGCGTCGTAGGGCTCACCGGTCGGGTCGTCGCAGATCAGCAGCAGATATCGCATGGTGCCTCCTCGGGGGTGACGTGGCCCCGCCGTGGCCGACGGCTGGGTACAGACGCAATCTAGCGACGACGGACCGGCGCGGGAAGGTCTCGGCGGAGCCCAGGTCCGCCCGGAGCGGTCACCACGACGCCGCGGGCACCTCCGACGAGCGGGCGTCCGGCGTACCCTGGGCGCAGCGGCACCGCCGCACGGCCGTGCTCCACGTGCCGTCCGCCCGTCCGGGCGGAGGATCCTCCTGACGAAAGAACCACAGTGCTCGAGAACCTGCCTGTCGCCGCCGCAGTCTTCGCCGTCCTGGCGGGGCTCGTGCACGTCTACATCTTCGTGCTCGAGAGCCTGCGCTGGACCGCGCCCGCTACCCGGCGCACCTTCGGCACCTCCGAGGACGAGGCGCTCGCCACACGCTCCATGGCCTACAACCAGGGCTGGTACAACCTGTTCCTGGCCGTCGGGGCGATCGGCGGGGCGGTTCTCGCGCTCGGAGCCGACGGCTCCGCAGCCGTGGCAGGCTCGTCGATCCTGCTCTTCGCGACAGGGTCGATGGTCGCCGCAGCCCTCGTGCTCGTCACGAGCGACAGCACCAAGCTGCGCGCCGGGTCCGTCCAGGGCTTCTTCCCGCTCGTCGCGATCGTCCTGGCGCTCCTCCTCGGCTGAGCTGCCCTCGGCCGCCCGCCGAGCACGGCTGGCGCGGGGGTCGACCTCGGGCTACTCGGCGAGCGCGTTGAGCGCCGACCACCCCAGCGTCGGGGCAGGCCCGGGAGCAGCCGAGGCGTCTCCCAGCATGGTTGCGGCCATCTCGCCGACCAGGCTGTACGCGGCCTCGGCGATCGACGACCCGGCGCTGATCCTGTGCGCGCCGGCCGCAGCGAGCTCCCCGACGGAGAGCGTGCCGGGGCCGAACGCGACGTTGACGGGGACCGGTGACGCGGCGACGAGGGCCCGGACCACGTCGGCCTGGAGCGCGCCGAGCACGAAGATGCCGCTCGCTCCTGCCTCGGCGTAGGCGAGCGCCCTGTCGAGCGTCTCGTCGAACCAGGCGAGACTGCCCACGCCGCCGAGCCGGTGCGTGTCGATCCGGGCGTTGACGAACAGCGGGACACCCGCGTCCTCGGCGGCCGCGCGGGCCGCAGCCAGCCGGGTCACCTGCTCGGCGACCGGACGCATCGAGTCTTCGATGTTGACGCCCACCGCGCCCGCCTCGAGGACCGCGGTGACAGTCTGCGCGACCTCCTCGGCAGGACCGCCGAGACCGTTCTCGATGTCGGCCGAGACCGGCGCCTCGACGGCCCGGACGATCGCGGCGACCGCTGCGAGGGCGTCCGGCCTGGCCAGCCGGTTGCCGTCGGCCGACCCGTGCGCCCAGGCCACCCCCGCGCTCGTCGTGGCGACAGCGGCCGCTCCGGCCGCCGCGACGACCCGCGCCGAGGCGACGTCCCAGGCGTTGGGGAGCACGAGCGGCGAGCCGGAGACGTGGAGAGAGGCGAAGGCCCGGGCGAGGGCGACCTGAGAGAGCATGCCCTAGTGGACCACACCGGGGCGCTCGGCGACGACGAACAAGAAGCAGAAGAACGCGCTCCGCTCCCCGCTCGCGATCCGTGGGGGCATGAGCTCGGGCGGGGTGTCCTTCGACGGTCCTGGCTCGTCGAGGACGCGCAGGTCGAGACCCGCCTCGGTCACGGCCCGGACGACCTCCCGGAGCGGGCGGTGCCAGAACGTCAGCTCGGTCGTCTGGCCGTTGAGCTCGACGTCCTCGGAGTAGAGCCTGGTCCTGAAGTAGTCGTCCTCGGGGGCGTTGAGCACCTGGGCGAACGGGTGGTTGACAGAGGCGACGAGCCGGCCGCCCGGCCGCAGGACGCGGCGGAGCTCGGCGAGAGGCCCGTCCCAGTCCTCGAGGTAGTGCAGCACGAGGGAGGCGACGACCACGTCGTAGGACTCGTCCTCGAAGGGCAACGGCTCCGCCAGGTCGTGCACGGTCAGCGGGACCGTGCCACCCAGCCTGCGGCGAGCCAGGTCGATCATCGCCGGGCTCCCGTCGAAGCCGGTGACGTCCGCGCCACGGGCGACGAGCTCGGCGGCCAGCGGGCCGGACCCGCACCCGGCATCGAGGATGCGCTTGCCCTGCACGTCGCCCACCAGGTCCAGCACGGCGGGGCGCTCGTAGTAGGCGTTCAGCAGGCTCGTCGCGTTCTCCGCCTCGTAGTCGTCAGCGAACCTGTCGTAGTCGTCGGCACTCATGCTGTCTCCGTCTCAGGGGCCGGGTTGATCGTGTCGCCGTCGCTGGTCAGGCGGGCGTCGGGGTCGATGGCCAGCACCTCGAGGCCCGGTGTCTCGACCAGCTCTCGGACCAGCCCGGCCGAGCCGGCCACGAGGGTCGAGTCCCAGTCGATCTCGGTCGCGAGGAACCATGCGTGGTCGTCGGGCCAGACCATGCTGGGCGTCTGGGGCGACCAGCCCGGGCGGACCCAGGGAGCCCGGTCGCCCCACGCCGGGTCGGTGAAGTCGTCTGCGCCGGCCTGGAAGAGCACGTAGGTGCGCCCGGTGCCGCCGTGCAGGGCGAAGGTCGGTCCGCTCGCGATCTCGCGGGACAGCAGGCCGGTGCCAGGCTCGGGGTCTCGGTGGAAGAGAGCGATCCGGTCCGTCGTCGCCCACCTCACACGGGTGAGTGCTCGGCGCAGCGTGGCGCGCAGTCGTGTGCCTGCAGCCCGGACCGCCGACCGGAGACCACGGTCGTCGGTGGTCGGGTCCGGCATCTCGGCGGTGTACGTGGCGAAGCCCGCAGAGCTCATGAGTCCGCCCCAGCCCTCCCAGACCGCGGCGACGCCGGCGGACGGCGTGGTGGTGTGACGTGCGAGGACACGTGCTGCAGCGTTGAAGGAGTCAGGGTCGCAGGTGCCTTCCGGGGGAGTCTCGTAGCGCCAGCCGTCGGGGGCGACGACGCCGGACCTGTCCCACTCCCCGAGCCCGACGAGCCGCGCGAACTGCGCCTCGCTGTGCATGGTCGTGCCAAAGGCTGCGGCGACCTCCGCCCACGTGCTGCGTCTGGTCTCGAGGGCTGCGTCGATGTCGGTGACCCCTGCGAAGAGCGACTCTTCCTCGACCCCGTGCCACGTCCCGGTCGCGCGGGGTCGGTCTCGCTCGACCGTGTGGAAGATCCGTGCGTAGGCCTCGAAGCCCCGCGGCACGACCGAGAGGATCGAGGCGAAGGGCTCGGACTCCATCGGGCGCAACCACTCGCCCCGCGAGACGTCGGGCTCCCACATGAGCTGCTCAGGCACAGGTCGATCTCCTCGGTGTCGCCCCCTGCCCTGCCGGGGGAGACCCCAGCAGGGTGACGCGCGTCGCGCGCGTCAAGGCACAGTACCGGCCGGACATGGAGGTCTTGTGATCCATGGCACACCTGGGCATGATCGGGATCATGACACCACGGCAGATCCGGCGGCTCGGCGGGGTGGGCGGATGTACCTGACGATCGTCAGTGCCGCACGCTTCCTCGTCGAGCACTCCGACGAGCCGGTGACCCTGCACGACCTCGCCGACCACGTCGGCTACAGCCCGTTCCACGTCGCGAGGTCCTTCGAGAGGTACGTCGGCATGCCGCCCGGTCAGTTCCTCGCGGCCCACAGGTTCCAGCGCGCCAAGCAGATGCTGCTCGCGGGCGAGGACAAGGTGATCGACATCTGCAACGCCGTGGGCTTCAGCTCGGTCGGCACCTTCACCACGCGGTTCGTCAAGGTGGTCGGCCTGAGCCCGACGGACTTCCGTCGGCTGCCTCACACCCTCGCCGACCGCCAGCCGCGCCCGGTGAGCGTCCGCGGCCCTCAGACCGACGGCACGGTGATCACAGGAGCGGTCCACCTGAGCCCGGCCGCACGCACCAGCGTGGGACCCAGCCCTGCGGTGTACGTCGGTCTGTTCCGGCGGCGTGCGGCGCACGGTGTGCCCGTGGCGGGGACGCTCATGGGGCCCGAGGGCTATTTCATCCTCATGGACGTCCCACCGGGAGCCTTCTGGCTGCTGGTGTCGGTGCTCGCCTCCAGGGCCGACGCGCCCGGGCAGCTGGTCCCCGTGACCCAGGTGGTCGGGGCTGCGTCGAGGCCCGTGCTCGTGCCCGAGCGCCCCGTGTCGCTCGTCCGCGACGTCTCCGTCGACGTCGCGCCAGAGTGGTTCGCGCCTGTGCTCGTCGCGCTGCCCCCGCTCGCCGCAGTCTGACGGGTCGGTCAGGCGTCGACGGCTGAGGCGGCCGAGATGAGCGAGTGCAGGGCCTGCCCGTAGGCGTCGGGTGCCGCGTCGGCGCGGAACTCGGCGGGCTCGCCGTGCAGGGTGATCGTGACGACGTAGTCGTCGGAATCGGTCCGGGCGAGCGACCTGAAGGTCGCGCCGAGCAGCGCCCGGAGCTGTTCCTCGGAGGGCAGCCAGAGCGTCTGGTCCATGTCGACGGAGTCGAGGGCCCACTCGGTCGTGCCGTTGAAGCCGAGGATGGTGCCGGTCGGGTACTCGTGCACCTCGATGGTCAGCTCGCTGACCGTGTAGACCACCTCGTCGAGGTCTTCGGCCTCGAGGGTGAACCTGTCGCCGGGGGCGGGGTGCCAGCGCAGACCGGCCAGTGCGAGGTCGCGGGCGAGGTCGGTGGAGATCATCGGCCCAGTCTCGTGCGTCTTGCCCCCGGGCGCACCCCGGGGCGCCACGTACCCCGGAGCGCCGTCCACAGCCCCTGGTGCCCTGAGGCGGGGAGGGGCAGACTGGTACTTCCGGCGTGTCCGGGCCGGTCGGGCGCCCTTCAGCCCCGGCGGCGGGTCTGCACGCACTGCCGGTCTGCACGCACGAGACTGATGACAGAGACAGACGACGGAGAGGGAGGGAGACGATGAGCGACTGCGGATTTGGTGACTTCGAGTTCGAGCGGCGGTTCTTCGTCGACGAGCTCCCACCGGCTGTGCTCACCGAGCCCGACCCAGAGCTCATCGTGCAGAGCTACTACCTCGCGGCCGAGGGCTACGCGATGCGGATGCGCGTGCAGTCGAGCACGGTCCTGCTGCCGCTCGACGGCACCGAGGACGAGCTCCAGGTGCTCGGCGACTTCGCGAGCGAGTTCGAGTTCTGCGCCATCACCGTCAAAGGACCGATGAACGGCGGCACCCGTTACGAGGCCGAGCGTGAGATCGACGTCAACGTCGGCCTCGACATGATCCGGCTGGGTGGCAAGCGCATCATCAAGAACCGCTACGCCCTGTGGCTCGGCGGTGACGGGTGGGTGGTCGACGTGTTCGGCGGCGCGAACCGGCCGCTGATCGTCGCAGAGTGCGAGCGAGGAGGTCCCGTGACGGACCTCAGCATCCCGTCGTTCTGCGTCACGGAGGTCACCGACGACCGCCGGTTCTCGAACGAGTCCCTGTCGCACACGCCCTTCGGCGGGTGGTCCGACGCCTTCGCGCACGAGCTCGCGACCGGCGGACCGAAGTTCTTGCAGGGCTTCGGGCACAACACGCTGGAGTAGGGCGCTTCACGGGTCGCATGGAGACCTCTCCCCGTGGCGCGATCGCTGCGGGTCGGGCGACGATGAGCCCATGAACCTCCCGCAGCGCACCGCAGCGGCCCTCCTCGGGTGCGCAGTCCTCCTCGTCCCCGCCGCTTGCTCGAGCGGTGACGACTTCTGCACCGTCGCGACCGACGCCCGGACCGCCATCTCCAAGACCGGCGACCAGACGATGGAAGAGGCTGCGACAGCCTGGACCGAGGCGGGCGAGCAGATGGAGTCTGTCGACGCCCCCGAGGAGATCGCCGACGCGTGGGACACGATGACGGCGACGGTCGTCCAGGTCGGCGAGTACTTCACCAGCGGGACTCACGAGCAGCAGGTCAGCGACGCGACCGAGGCGCTGCTCGCTGACGAGTTCATGGCCGCTCGCACCGCCGTCTACGACTACGTCGACCAGACCTGCGAGGCCTGACGTCGACCAGTCCTGCAAGGCCTGACGTCGACCAGACCAGCGAGTCCTGACGTCGATCGGACCTGCGAGGCCTGACGCAGGCAAGAGGCTCAGCCTGGCAGGACCCCGGTGAGGAACCTGGCGACGTCGGCGAGCTCCTGCTGGGAGATCCCGTGCGCGAGCCCCGGGTAGACGACCTCGGTGAGCGTCGTGTGCTCGGGCAGCCACGCGCTCGTCCGGGCGAAGGCCTCGGGCGTGATGACGGGGTCGACATCCCCGCGGCCGAAGAACACCGGGGGAGCGGTCTCGGCGAGGGCAGCGTCGCCCGGCAGCTTGACGTCAGCGGTGAACCCTGACAGCACGACACCGGCGAAGAACCTCTCCGGACGGTTCCGCAGCAGGTGCGTCACCATGAGCCCACCCTGGGAGAACCCGAGCAGCGCGACTGGCGTGCTGGCCGGGACGTGCTCGTCGAGCCAGGTCAGCACAGCCTCGGCCGCGTCCTGCGTGGCAGCAGGGTCGGGACGGCCGGGGTCGACGATCGGCACCCAGGCGTACCCAGGTCCGGCGGTCAGCGGCGCCCGGACCGCGACCGACCGCAGAGACCGCGGCAGGTGCGGCACGAGGCCGACGAGATCGTGCTCGTGCGAGCCGTAGCCGTGCAGCAGGACCAGCAGGGGAGCGTCGTCCCGGGCAGGCGCGGACGGTGACCAGACGGCGGCGGACGCCTTGAGGCTCAGTGTCATCCCGCCACCCTATCTGCGGTCTCGGTGGCTCTCGCGAGCCGTCCGGGCGCTGTGGAGGAGAACCCCAGCGGCCCCGACGTCAGTCGACCGAGCCGAGGGCCGCGACGGCCTCGACGCTCGTCGGACCTGCCGTTCCAGGTTCGGCCTTGACCCCGCCCTCGGTCTCGAGGTGGCTGGAGACCGAGAGGAGGAAGTCGACCACGGCTCGGCGCGAGGCCGGGGGTACCTTCTCGGCGAGCTCGCGCAGCGCTCGGTGCATGCCTGTCATGCGGGCGTGCAGCTCGTCGTGCGCGTGCTGGGTCGCGGTGATCACCAGCCCGCGGCGGTCTGTCGGGTGGGGGTGGCGCTCGAGGAAGTCCGAGGCGGACAGCCTGTCGAGCAGCTTGGTGGTCGACGCGCTCGAGATACCGAGGAACTTGGACAGCGCGCGCGGGGTCGCGTGCTCTCCGTTGCTCGTCGAGATGACCACGTACTGGAGGGCCTGCATGTCGGTCTCGTTCATGCCCATGTCGGCGCTCATGCGACGACGCATCCCCTGGTCGCTCTGGCGGAAACGCCTCAGCGCGTGCAGGATCTCGACCACAGAGTCACTGTTGTCGTACCAGTACCCGGGGCCGTCGTCGGTTTGCTCCGATGGGGTCACACCATTATGTTACCTTGAGAAGTAAGTAGTTTGGCTAGCGAACGCTTGACCGACCGACCGAACAGGTCCTCGCAGACACCAGGAGGTCACCCGTGACGACAGCCACGTCCGACCAGGGTTCAGCCCCAGCCCAGGCCACCGACGCCGCCCCCGCCGACGACCACGTGATCCTCCTCGCCGAGGACGGCAGCCGCATCGGGCACACGCCCCGCGCCACGGTCCACGGTCTCGACACCCCCTTGCACCTCGCCTTCTCGTGCTACCTGCTCCGTGAGGACGGTCAGGTCCTGCTCACCCGCCGCGCGCTCGCCAAGCGCACGTGGCCAGGGGTGTGGACCAACTCCTTCTGCGGGCACCCGCGGTTCGGCGAGGAGATGACCGACGCGATCCGCCGTCACGCCGCGCACGAGCTCGGCCTCGAGGTGTCCGGCATCGAGATGGTGCTCCCCGACTTCCGCTACCGCGCGGTCGACGCGTCGGGCGTCGTCGAGAACGAGATCTGCCCGGTCTTCTTCGCCACGACCACCCAGGACTGCGAGCCGAACCCCGACGAGGTCATGGACCTCGCGTGGACGAGCATGCAGGACCTCGGGACGGCCATCACCGCGACCCCGTGGGCCTTCAGCCCGTGGATGGTCAGCCAGCTCAACCAGCTCGGCGAGATCGACCTCGGGGCGGAGCGTCGATGACCAGCACGACGGACCACCCGCACCCGGGTGGTCCGCACCCGGCGGGGGACACCCTGGCGGCCGGACCTGCCCCGACCTCGCGGCCTGACGCCGCGACGGCGCAGGACGGGCAGGGTGCTGCGCCCCAGAGCGTCACCGTCGACAGCGTGCTCGACGAGTTCTTCGACGACGCGATCAGCCACGCCGACGCCTACGGCCCGGACTACACGGCGCTGTGGCACAGCCTGCGCTCCGCCTCCGAGGGCGGCAAGCGCCTGCGCCCGCTGCTGCTCACCGGCGTGTACGACCAGCTCGGAGGATCTGACCCGGCTCTGGCTGCGACCATCGGTGCCGCGGTCGAGCTGCTGCACACCGCCTTCGTCGTGCACGACGACGTGATCGACCATGACGTGGTCCGTCGCGGGCGGCTCAACGTGTCAGGGACCTTCGCCCAGCGTGCCCGCACCGAGGGCGCCGACGAGGCGCGCGCCGAGAACCTCGGCGCCGCCGCAGGCATCCTCGCCGGAGACCTCGCGCTCACCGGCGCGCACAGGCTCGTCGCCTTCAGCGCGGCGCCGTCGGGCACCCGCCGCGACCTCGTCAGGCTCTTCGACCACGCCGTGTACGTGACGGCCGCCGGAGAGCTCTCGGACGTCCGCTACAGCCTCGACCTGGCACCTGTCGGGCTCGCCGACATCGTCGCGATGGCTGCCCACAAGACCGCCGTGTACTCCTTCGAGCTGCCGCTCCAGGCCGGCGCTGTCCTCGCGGGTGCCGACCTACGCACGATCGACTGGCTCAGCCACGTCGGGCGGCTGCTCGGCACGGCCTTCCAGCTGCTCGACGACCTCGACGGCGTGTTCGGCGACGAGCAGACAACGGGCAAGAGCGCGCTGACCGACCTGCGCGAGGGCAAGCTCACGCCGCTCATGGCCCACGCCCGCCAGACCGACGCGTGGCCGACCATCAGCCGTTTTGTCGGCGACGCCGACCTCACCCACGACGGGGTCGACGCCGTCCGTGAGGCCCTCGAGGCAGCCGGCTCGAAGACCTTCATCGAAGACTTCGCCGCCGAGCACCTCGCCTCGGCGCGCCGGCTCGCCGACGAGATCTCCCTGCCCGACGGTTTCACGGGCTGGTTCGAGTCCGTCACGCGCGACCTCGCGCGCCGAGCAGCGTGACGGGGGACCGGCCCGTGACACGGGAGAACCAGCCCGCAGGTCGCCGCGGCGAGGAGCCGCAGGAGCTCCGCGACCCGCGCTACGACGCCGTCGCGCAGGCGAGCGCTGCGGTGGTCATCGAGGGCTACTCGACCTCCTTCGGGTGGGCGAGCCGCCTCCTGCACCGCCCGGTGCGCGGTCACGTCCGCAACATCTACGCGCTCGTGCGCCTCGCCGACGAGATCGTCGACGGTCCGCTCGCGGCGCTCGACCCTGCCCGCAGCACCCGGCAGCTCGACGACCTCGAGCGCGAGACCTACGAGGCGATGGAGACGGGGTACAGCACCAACCTCGTCGTGCACGCCTTCGCGATCACCGCGCGGCGCTTCGGTCTGGACCGCGACCACGTGCGGGCCTTCTTCGCCTCGATGCGCACAGACCTGACCCGCTCGGTCCACACGCCGGAGTCTCTCGACGAGTACATCTACGGCTCGGCCGAGGTGGTCGGCCTCATGTGCCTCGACGTGTTCCTCGGGGCCGAGGGGCGGACCGACGTCGCCGATCTCACCCCGGGTGCCCGGAGCCTCGGCGCGGCCTTCCAGAAGATCAACTTCTTGCGGGACCTCGCGGCCGACCACGACGACCTCGGTCGTACGTACTTCCCCGGGCTCGACCTCACGGCCTTCTCGGACGCGGACCGTGACCTGCTCGTCGCCGACGTGCAGGCCGACCTCGACCGAGCCGCTACGGTGATCCCACGGCTCCCGTCGAACAGCCGGACCGCGGTCTCCGCGGCCCACGGCCTGTTCTCCGAGCTCAACCGTCGCGTCGCGGCAGTCCCTGCCGCGGAGCTGCTGCGCACACGCGTCCGCGTCCCGGCGCCGACCAAGGCCCGCATCCTCGCGGCCGCACTGAGAAGAGGATCGATCGCATGAGCAAGGTCGTCGTCATCGGCGCTGGGATCGCAGGGCTGGCGACCGCCGGTCTCTTCGCGCGGGACGGGCACGAGGTGACGGTCCTCGAGAAGAACGACGTCGTCGGCGGCCGGACAGGGTCGTGGGAGAAAGACGGCTTCAGGTTCGACACCGGACCGTCCTGGTACCTCATGCCCGAGGTCTTCGACCACTACTTCAGGCTGCTCGGGACGAGCGCCGCGGAGCAGCTCGACCTCACGGTGCTCGACCCCGGGTACAGGGTGTTCGCCGAGGGTGCCGACGCGCCTGTCGACGTCAGCCCTGACCTAGAGACGAACGTCGCGACCTTCGAGTCGATCGAGCCCGGGGCCGGGGAACAGCTGCGCCGGTACCTCGCGTCGGCGCGCCGGACCTACGACATCGCCGTCGAGACCTTCCTCTACACGTCCTTCCAGTCGAAGCTCGTGCTCGCCCGGCGTGACGTCGTCGCGCGAGCCGGACAGCTCGTCTCGTTGCTGCTGCGCCCGCTCGAGGGCTTCGTCGCCAAGTCGTTCAGGCACCGCACGCTCCGCCAGATCCTCGGCTACCCGGCAGTGTTCCTCGGGTCCTCGCCCGACCGCGCACCGAGCATGTACCACCTGATGAGCCACCTGGACCTCGCCGACGGCGTGCAGTACCCGCAGGGCGGCTTCACCACGATCATCACGGCGATCGAGCGCCTCGCCCGGGCCGAGGGTGTCGAGGTGCGGACCGGTGCACGGGTCACCGAGATCGTCACGGGGCCGCTCGGGACCGCGGTCTCGGGCCGCCGCCGCACGGCTGGGTGGCGTCGGCGTGCTGCCGTGACCGGGGTCCGGTACACCCTCGCCGACGGCTCGGTCGAGACGATCGACGCCGACGTCGTGGTGAGCGGAGCCGACGTGCACCACACCGAGACCACGCTCCTTCCGCCCGAGCTGCAGACCTACCCGCAGCGGTGGTGGGACTCGCGCGAGTCCGGCCCGGGCGCCGTGCTGGTCTACCTCGGCGTCGAGGGCGAGCTGCCTCAGCTCGCGCACCACTCGCTGTTCTTCACGGCCGACTGGCAGAAGAACTTCGACGACATCTTCGGCGAGCACACAGCCGTCCCCGACCCTGCGTCGATCTACGTGTGCCGCCCGTCGGCGACCGACACGACCGTCGCGCCCGCAGGCTCCGAGAACCTCTTCTTCCTCGTGCCCGTCCCGCCGGACCCCACGATCGGCCGGGGCGGCGACGACGGCTCGGGTGACCCGCTCGTCGAGAAGGCCGCAGACGCGGCGATCGCCCAGCTCGCCGAGTGGGCGGGCATCCCCGATCTCGCCTCGCGGGTGACCGTCCGGCGCACCGTCGGGCCGGCCGACTTCGTGGCGGACTACAACTCCTGGTCCGGCGGCGCCCTCGGCCCCGCGCACACCTGGAAGCAGAGCGCCTTCCTGCGCGGGAGCAACGCCTCAGCCCTCGTCGACGGGCTGCTCTACGCCGGCGGGACGACCATCCCCGGCATCGGGCTGCCGATGTGCCTCATCTCCGCGGAGATCGCGCTCAAGCGCCTGCGCGGGGACACGTCGACAGGACCGCTGGCGGAACCTCTGTGACGGGCTGGGAGTATCTCGGCGCGCTGCTCCTGTCGCTCGGTGCGATGGTGCTCATGGACTACCGCTGGAAGCTGTTCTTCTGGGCAGACGCGCGGCGCGCCTCGATCGTGCTCGGCGCGGGCATCGTCATGTTCCTGCTGTGGGACGTGTCGGGCATCCTGTCGGGCGTGTTCTACAGGGGTGACAGCCCGGGGATGACAGGCCTCGAGATCGCGCCGGACTTCCCGCCCGAAGAGCTCGTCTTCATCACCTTCCTCTGCTACTGCACGATGGTGCTGTTCGGCATCGTGCGGCGCTTCGTCGTCCGGCCGCGGGCGGAGGTGCGCGGATGAGCTACGCACAGCTGAACCTCGTGTTCCTCGCGGTGGCCGGTGTCGTCGCCGTGGTGCTCGCGCGCCGCGCCGGGGCCGGACCCCGGTGGTGGCAGGCGGTCGCCCTCGTGGTCGTCGTCCTCGCCGTGCTGACGGTCGTCTTCGACTCGCTCATGATCATGGCGGACCTGTTCCGCTACGACGAGGACCTCATGATCGGCCTCGACCTGTGGCTGACACCTGTCGAAGATCTCGCGTGGCCGATCGCCGCAGGGCTCCTGCTGCCGGCACTGTGGACCTGGCTGGGACGGAAGGACGAACGGTGAGCACCCCCACGAGCAGCACCGCACACACCCCGCAGAGCTCGGGCGGTCCTGTCGTCGCCTCGGTGATCGGGTCCTCGCGCCCTATCAGCTGGGTCAACACGGCCTACCCCTTCGCGGCTGCGTACCTCATGAGCGGCGGCGGCATCTCGGCGACCTTCGTCGTGGGGACGCTGTACTTCCTCATCCCGTACAACCTGCTGATGTACGGGATCAACGACGTGTTCGACTACGAGTCGGACCTGCGCAACCCCCGCAAGGGCGGTGTCGAGGGCATCGTGCTCGACCGCCGCATGCACAGGGTGACGCTGTGGTCCGCGGTGCTGAGCAACCTGCCCTTCCTCGTGTTCTTCGTCGCCGCGGCCTTCGCCTGGCCGACCTTCGGCGGGCCTGAGGGGATCAGTCCGGCCGCATGCCTGGTGACTCTCGCGGTGAGCGTCTTCGCCGTCGTCGCGTACTCGGCCCCGGGTCTGCGGTTCAAGGAGCGGCCGGTCCTCGACTCGCTCACGTCGAGCACCCACTTCGTCAGCCCTGCCGTCGTGGGGCTCGTGTACGCAGGCTCGTCCTTCTCGGCGCCTGTGGTCTTCACCCTCGCGGCCTTCTTCCTGTGGGGCGTCGCCTCGCAGGCCTTCGGCGCCGTGCAGGACATCGAGGCAGACCGCGAGGCCGACATCGCGTCGATCGGGACAGTCTTCGGTGCCTCGCGCACGGTGCTCTTCGCGATGGCCGCGTACGCGGCGTCGGCGCTGCTGATGATCGGCGCCGGGTGGCCCGGTGTCCTCGCGGCCGTCGTGCCGGTGATCTACCTCGTGAACATCGCCCCGTTTCGGCGTCTGGCCGACGCAGACTGCGAGCGGGCGAACGCCGGCTGGCGCAGGTTCCTCTGGCTCAACATGGTCTCGGGCTTCCTCGTCACGCAGTTGCTCATCTGGATCGCGCTCCGGTAGACCTGCCCCCATGCCTTCAGCCTCGACCGCCCTGGTCTCCCTCGACCTCCTGGGGACCCTGGCCTTCGCGATCAACGGGGCGATGACCGCGGTCCGCACGGCGCGGCTCGACATCGTCGGCATCGTGACCCTGGGCATGATGACCGCCCTGGGTGGCGGGTTCATCCGTGACATCTTGCTCGACGACCTGCCGCCCACCACCTTCCTCGACGGCCGGTATCTCGCGGTCGCCGCGCTCGGTGGGCTCATCGCCTTCGTGCTCGGGCAGCGGCTCGAGAAGCTCGCGACACCCATCAACGTGCTCGACGCCGCAGGCCTCAGCCTCTTCGCCGTGACGGGCACCCTCAAGGGGCTCGAGTGGGGGCTCGGCGCGACGCAGGCGATCATCCTCGGCGGTGTGACCGCCGTGGGCGGCGGGACGCTGCGCGACGTCATGGTGCGTCAGGTGCCTGCGGTCCTGCACTCGGGCCTCTATGCCGTGCCCGCGCTGATCGCCGCGGGGCTGACCGCCGCCTTCGACGCAGGCGGTCTGCCGTTGCTGCCGTGGACCGTCGTGGCCGCCGCCGTCTGCTTCGCGGTCCGCCTTCTCGGGGTCCGGTACGACCTCCACGCCCCCCGCCCCCGGGACATGAAGAGCCGCGACTGACGCCTGCGGGTTGTCCACACCCATCACCGCCACCGTAGTTGTCCCCAGCCCACCTAGTCGTCTAGACGACAAAAGCCCCATGGGGCAGGATCTGGGCATGACGACACTTTCGGAGGCATGAGATGGCAGTGCAGAGGATCACCGAGACGTGGGACAGCCTGCAGGAAAGGAGGGCCAAGGTCCTCGCTTCGCTCGGCATGTCGCGCGAGGAGCTACGGGCGAGGGTCCGTGTCGGCAGCCTGTCTGGTGCCGAGTGGGCAGCCTTGGAGTCGCTCACAGAGATCGCCTTCCTGCTCGACGACGCAGTCGATGACATCTGACCTCAAGGCCGACTCGGCTCAGCTCGCGACGGAGGTCAACGACCTGATCCGTGCGGTCCTGGGGCACGAGGCGTCGATGACCTCTGTAGACCGGGACGGGAGATTCGCCATCCGGCCCGGAGGGGAGGGGAACGCCCCCGAGCACATTCCTCTTCGCGTGCGTGGTGAGCACCTGGCAGACCTCTCGGTCGCCCTCTTACAGGATGTCGATCAGTCTGGCCGGCGCCTGGTGACGACCAGGACCGAGTTCAAGGTCTACTCGACGCGCGACCGGACGCCGCTCCTCAGGCTGGACTACCGCAGCGACATGACGTCAGACCCAGTCTGTCACTGGCAGTTCCACGCGGAGCGTGGAGCTTTCACCAAGCTGCTGTCGATCGCTGGGGCGGTCCGTCCGCGACGGGTGCCGAGCCCGCACGACCTCTCGATGGTCCACCTCCCCGTCGGAGGGGAGCGATTCCGACCGTGTCTCGAAGACGTCCTCGAGATGCTCGTCCGCGACTGCGGAGTCGATGCGATGGCTGGCTGGGAAGCCGTCCTCGCGTCCGGGCGCGAGCGGTGGCGACTACGCCAGCTCCGGTCGGTCGTCCGCGACCTCCAGGGCGAGGCTGCCGAGGTGCTCGCGGAAGAAGGGTGGGTGACGAGCCCGCCGGGACCGCCGCTCGAGTCTCGGGCGGAGGCGTACAGACGATGGTGAGAGACGGCAGGTACCGGCTGCACGAGCGTGGCGGTCAGGTTCCTGGTCCTGGTAGCGTGACCGGTCCTCATGAACCAACTCCGCACGTACGTCGTCTTCGCCGCGCTCGGTTTCCGGCGCTATTCGGCGTACCGTCTGGCGACCGCGGCCGGGGCCTTCACCAACTCGGTCTTCGGGCTGCTGCGGGCGCCGATCACCATGGCGGTCATCGGAGCCGCGGGTGGTGAGCTCGCAGGGTACGGGGCTCTCGAGGGGGCCACGTACGCCTGGCTGACCCAGGCGGTCCTCACGCCCGTCAACGTGTGGACCTGGAACGAGCTGGCGCTGCGCATCCGCAGCGGGGACATCGCCGTCGACCTCGCGCGGCCTGTCGACCTGCAGATGACCTACCTCGCGGGTGACCTCGGGCGCGCTGCCTTCCAGGTGCTCCCGCGCGGGCTCCCGCCGCTGCTCGTCGGGGCGCTGGTGACGGGGCTGGCTCTGCCCACGACAGTCCTGCCCTACGTCCTGGGCCTGATCGCCCTGGCGCTCGGGGTCTGCGTGTCCTTCGCCTGCCGCTGGCTCGTGAACCTCGCGGCCTTCTGGCTGGTCGAGCTGCGCGGGGTGCTCACGCTGCACATGGTCGCCGTCGGTGCGCTCAGCGGGCTCACGGTGCCCGTGCACTGGTTCCCCGACTGGCTCGCGCGGATCGCCGCGGCCTCGCCCTTCCCCTCGATGGTCCAGGCGCCTGTCGACCTGCTCGCCGGACGGGTGCAGGGCATCGAGGCGCTTGGTGTCATCGGTGTGCAGGTCGCGTGGTTCCTCGGGGTCCTGCTGCTCGGCCGCGTCGTGCTCGCCCGCGGCGTCCGCAGGCTGGTGGTCCAGGGTGGCTGACCTCGCTCCGTACCGCGCGGTCCTGTCCTTGCGCATCCGGTCCCAGCTCGCCTACAGGCGGTCCTTCGCGCTCGACGTCGCCGGCTCTGCGGGGGTCGGTCTCCTCGAGTTCCTCTCGGTGTACGTGATCTTCACGAACGTCACGGAGCTCGGCGGCCTCGACTTCGCCGGTGTCGCGCTCGTCTTCGCCTTCGCCAACCTCGGCTTCTCGCTCGCCGACATCGTGGTCGGGCACGTCGACGCCCTGCCCACGTACCTGCGGTCGGGGACGCTCGACGCCTTCTTGCTCAGACCGTTGTCGGTCCTCGGGCAGCTCGTCACGAGCGACGTGCAGCTGCGCAGGCTCGGACGCTGCGCCGTGGGTGTCGCGATCCTCGCGGTCGCGCTGCCGCAGGCAGGCATCGACTGGGGGTGGGGCGCTGCCCTGCTCGTGGTCGCGATCCCGCTGGTCGGGGCGGTGATCTTCGCGGCGGTCTTCGTCGCGGCCGCGGCGGCCCAGTTCTGGCTCGTCGACGGCGCCGAGTTCACCAACGCCTTCGTCTACGGCGGGTCGAACGCTGCCTCGTACCCCACATCGGTGTTCACCACGCCGTTGCGCGCTGCCGTGACCTTCGTGCTGCCGGCCGCCTTCACCGCATACCTGCCGACCCTGCTGCTGCTCGGCGAGCCAGGACCTGCGTGGACCCCCGCCTGGCTCGGGTGGTTCGCGCCGGTCGCCGCTGTCGTCGCCTGGGTCGTCGCCCTCACCGGCTGGAAGGCCGGGCTCCGCCACTACACAGGGACAGGATCATGACCGAGCCGATCATCGACGTCGTCGGACTCTCGAGAGACTTCACGGTGCGCGCCCCGGCCGGTCGGCTGCGCCGGACGTCCCGCACGGTCCGTGCCGTGCGCGATCTCACGTTCTCCGTCCCCGAGGGCGCAGCCGTCGGGTACATCGGCGCGAACGGGGCAGGCAAGTCGACGACCATCAAGATGCTCACAGGCATCCTCGTCCCGACGGCGGGAACCGCGCGGACCTGCGGCAAGGAACCGCACCGGCAGCGCCGTGAGCTCGCCCGCGAGATCGGCGTCGTCTTCGGTCAGCGCACCCAGCTGTGGTGGGACCTGCCCCTGCACGAGTCCTTCCGCGCGCTGGCCGCCATCCACAGGCTGCCGTCAGACCGCGCGGCGCAGCGGCAGGTCGAGCTCGTCGACAGGCTCGACCTCGGTGAGTTCCTCGACACTCCCGTCCGTCAGCTCTCGCTCGGGCAACGCATCCGCGGAGAGATCGCGGCCGCGCTCCTGCACTCGCCGCGGCTGCTGGTCCTCGACGAGCCGACGATCGGTCTCGACGTGCTGTCCAAGGAGCGCCTGCGCGGGTTCCTCGTCGAAGAGCGTGCCGCGCACGGCACGTCGCTGCTGCTCACCACCCACGACATGGACGACGTGCAGCGACTCACCGAGCGGATCCTCGTCGTGGACCACGGGAAGATGGCTTTCGACGGGACGCTCGCCGGTCTCGTGGACAGGGTCGGTGCGCAGCGGGTCGTGGTGGTGGACCTGCTCGGTGGTGCTCATGGAGCAGGAGCCGAGGTCGGTGGTGGTGCCGGCGGTGCGGGGCAGGCTGGAGCCCGAGCTGCCGGGGTGCCTGACTTGCACGGGATCCCAGGGACCGCGCTCGTGGCGGTCGAGGCGAACGGCCTGCGTCAGCGGCTCGCCTTCACGCCAGGGCTGACGACGGCCGCCGAGGTCATCGCGGCAGTCGCGGCGCGCGCGACCGTTCGCGACGTCGCGATCGAAGAGCCGGACATCGAGGACGTGGTGCGGAGGCTGTACCTGTCGCAGTGACCGGGGATGACCGGGCGGCAGCTGTGCGAAGCGATGCTCCACTAGATCGTAGGAACGTTCTGACGTAGCGTACGGGTATGGGACATGACATGGACGCACTGCTGCGGTCGATCCAGGTGCTGGACGACAGGGTCGCCGCCCTCGAGGCCGAGGCCCGGCAGAGGCACGACGACGGGAGGCCCGGAGAGGGTGTGCCGCCTGCCAGCGGCGCGGGGTCGTCAGCATCACACGACACGTTCTGGGCACTCGACGGCCTGCGTGCTCGGCGGCCCGAGCACCCGTCGACCGAGGACGGCGCCGTGATGCTCTCCGGATCGGTGACACTGCCCGACGGCACACCCGTCGAGTGGCAGCAGGGCGCAGGCAGCGCTGGCCTCCTCGAGGTCGACTGGACCGACAGGGCTGCCGCGTTCGCGGCGCTCGGCCACCCCGTCCGCGTCGAGCTGCTGCGCCACGTGCTGTCCGGGACCAGGGCCACGGCCGACCTCGCCGCGATCGACTCCCTCGGCACGACAGGCCAGCTGCACCACCACCTGCGGCAGCTGCTCACCGCCGGGTGGCTGCGGCAGAGCGGCCGTGGTTCCTACGAGGTCCCGCCGTCGCGCGTCGTGCCCCTCCTGGTCTGCCTCGTGGCGGTCGAGCGATGAGCGTGGCCGTGATGGCGCTGTATCGGGTCCGGACACCCCTGCTGCTCGGGTCGGCGGTGACCATCCTCGCCGGGACCCTCCTGTCGCTCGTCCTGCCCTCGGGGGCTGTGGCCTCGGTGGTCGCCCTGCTGCCACTGGTGGGTCTCGTGGGGATGCTGGCTGCGTTCCTGGTCGCGCTGCCAGCGTCGCGTCACCTCCAG
Organism: Sanguibacter sp. Leaf3; assembly: GCF_001425965.1. Classification (NCBI taxonomy): domain Bacteria; kingdom Bacillati; phylum Actinomycetota; class Actinomycetes; order Micrococcales; family Sanguibacteraceae; genus Sanguibacter; species Sanguibacter sp. Leaf3. The sequence continues at coordinate 225,719 of NZ_LMRH01000002.1, forward strand.
GTGGGGGAGCCGGTCGTCGTGCGCAGCCCTGTCGTGGGACGCTGGGCGGCGCTCAACAGCCCGGCGACCAAGGTGCCGAGCCACGGCGTGCGCGCCTACGGCCAGGCCTACGCGATCGACTTGGTCCACGAGCCTGACGACGGCGCCCGTCCCGAGTTCGGTGCTGGTGCCGCGATGCGCGACGCCACGGAGTACCCAGCCTTCGGGCAGGACGTCCGGGCCATGGTCGACGGTGTCGTCGTCACCGTGCACGATCGTCAGCGCGACCACCGCGCACGCTCGTCCACAGCAGCGGTGGTCTACATGATGGTCGAGGGCATGCTGCGCGAGCTCGGCGGGCCCAGGTTCATCGTCGGCAACCACGTGGTGGTCCGCAGCGACGACGGCGTCTTCGCGCTCGTCGCCCACCTCCAGCGCGGGTCCGTGACCGTGCGCGAGGGCGACCGGGTCCGCGCCGGGCAGCGTGTCGGCTCCTGCGGCAACTCGGGCAACAGCAGCGAGCCGCACGTCCACGCGCAGCTCATGGACCGCCGGTCGGCCTGGACAGGCCAGGGCGTCCCCCTCGCCTTCGCCGATGTGGCGGTCGAGGAAGGAGACCCGGGTGTCGGTCTCCCGGCGGACGGAGAGCGCATGACGGTCGCGCAGCAGGCGCCGTCCCCCGACCGCTGACCGTGCGCCCCACCTGGGGTGGCCGTGCGAGGTGCGCTCAGGGGCACCCTCGTGCTCGCGGCCTGAGGTCTCAGCCCTGGTCGTCGCGCGGTCCTTGGTCCTCGCCCGATCCTCCGTCGGTGCCGGGCCACGGGCGGCGCTGCACCGCGATCCGCCGTTCTCGTGCCAGGCGGTCCCGCTCCACGCTGCGGCGCTGGAGCTGCGTCCCGATCATCGAGCTCCCGGACGCGACACAGAGCAGCCCCAGCACGGCGACGACGAACGGTCCGTCCACGATCAGGTGCAGGGCAGCGACGACGACGCCCGCGGTGAGCAGCGAGGCACCGACCTGCAGCCGTGCTCGCGGTGAGAGCCGGGCGCAGCGTGCTCTCGGTGCCGCCGTGGCTCTCATGGACGTGGTCCCCCGTGGATCCGTGTGCGCTGCGATGTCAGAGGCGACGGGTGCAGCGGTCCTCACACCCGAGTGGTCGTGAGCCGTCGACGTTACCGAAGTCTCCAGGTCGTGTCGCGCGGGACCTGCGAGAGAGCCCGTCCCGGGCGGGAGCGCGCCCACGATCGGCCGCCGCGCCGACGCCCGGGCGCGCGATGTGATGGGATGTCCGTCGACCGCTTCACGAGAGGGACCCGATGGCAAAGCTGTACTTCAGGTACGGGGCGATGAACAGCGGCAAGAGCACGGCTCTGCTGCAGGCTGCGTACAACTACGAGGAGCGTGGCCACCAGGTCCTCCTCGCGAAGCCCGGTATCGACACCAAGGCGGGCCGGGCGATCCAGTCGCGGCTCGGCTTCGACAGGGACGTCGACTTCATGGTGGGGGAGGGGCAGGACGCCTACGCGCTGTTCCAGCAGCACCGCGCGCACGTGCAGACCGAGTCGGGGCGCGACGTCAGCTGCCTGCTCGTCGACGAGTCGCAGTTCCTCTCGGCCGGGCAGGTCAACGACCTGCTGCGCATCGCGACCCTCGATGCGATCCCGGTGATCTGCTACGGCATCCGCACAGACTTCCAGACGGCTGCCTTCCCCGGCAGCCGCCGCCTCCTCGAGATCGCGCACAGCCTCGAAGAGCTCAAGACGATCTGCCGCTGCGGTCGCAAGGCGATCTTCAACGCGCGCTCGGTCGACGGGGTGTTCATCTTCGACGGCGCGCAGGTCGCCATCGACGGGGTCGAGGTCGCCTACGAGTCGCTGTGCGCGGCCTGCTATCTCCGTGAGAGCGGCGGTCACCTCACGCGCTGAGCCGAGCGGGAGGGGCCCGAGAGGCTGGCGACCCCCGCAGCTCGCAGCTCGCAGCCCGCAGCGTGCTGCCGCGGCCCGGTGGTCCGAGGGAGCGCCGACGCGCTGACCAGCACACCGACGACCGACCTTGGCGTGACCCACGTCACAGCCTTACCGTGGGTCCATGTGCCGGAACATCACGACCCTTCGGGGTCTCGAGCCACCGGCGACCGACGAGGAGATCGCGGCCGCCGCCCGCCAGTTCGTCCGCAAGGTCACGGGGGTCCAGTCGCCGAGCACGGCGACCGCGGAACCTCTCGACCGGGCGGTCGACGAGATCGCGGCGATCGTCGCGCGTCTGCTCGACGAGCTGCCTGCCCGCCGACAGCCGCCGACGACAGTCCCGCCCCTGCGCAGACCCGAGGTCCGCGCACGGCTCGACCATCTCCACGAGCACGAGCACGAGCACGAGCACGAGCACGAGCACGAGCACGAGCACGAGCACGAGCACCGGAGCCCTGTCGCGCCCTGAGGCTGCTCGGGTCGGCGACCACGTTCCTGCGACAGGTCAGGTCAGATGAACCTGCGGAGGTTGCGCGGGTGCATCTTCGCGGCGCGCTCGTTGCCCCGCTTGTAGCTGCCGGTCGCCCTGGCCATGAGCAGCTGAGGTTCAGACGTCTCGAGCTCGCTCAGGAACGCGCGGGCGGCGTCGCCGCGAAGGCGCGCCGCAGCGCGTCCGTGGTGGGTGATGACGACGAGCGCATCACCCCGCACGGTGTACTCGAAACCCTCGGCGTCGGCCATCTTCCCAGTGTGCAGGTCTGGCGCGCGCCAGGGCAGTGCCGGACCGGTGTGGCCTGCACCTTCACCCGGTCGGGCGTCACCTGACGAGCATCACCAGCGGTCGTGCACGTGCGCGCGGATCGACGCGTCGTAGATCTCCTCGAAGCGTGCGAGCTGTTCGTCGGTCAGCGGCGGGAGGTCGGCGGCAGCCGCGTTGGACTCCGCCTGTGCGGCGTTGCGCGCGCCCGGGATCACCGTCGTCACGCCGGGCTGGTCCAGGATCCACCGGAGAGCGAGCTGTGACGTGCTGGCCGTCGAACCCTCGGGCAGCAGCGCCGCAACCTCGCGAGCGGCTGCGACACCGACCTCGAAGGGCACCCCGGCGAAGGTCTCGCCGACGTCGAAGGCTGCGCCCGAGCGGTTGAAGGTGCGGTGGTCGTCGGCCGCGAAGGTGGTGGACTCGTCGTACTTGCCCGACAGCAGGCCGCTCGCGAGCGGGACGCGGGCGATGATCGCGACGCCAGCCTCGCGCGCGGCAGGCAGGACCTCTTCGAGAGGCTTGCGGCGGAAGGCGTTGAGGATGATCTGCACGCTCGCGACGTTGGGGTGGGCGATCGCTGTGAGGGCCTCGGCGCAGGTCTCGACAGAGACGCCGTAGGCACGGATGGCACCGTCGGAGACGAGGGTGTCGAGCGCGTCGTAGACGGCGTCGGAGGAGAAGACCTCCGTCGGTGGGCAGTGCAGCTGGACGAGGTCGAGGGTGTCGACGCCCAGGTTGCGGCGGCTGCGGTCGGTCCAGTCGCGGAAGGCGTCGAGGGTGTAGGCGGAGGCGTCGTGCGGGTCGGCACGGCGTCCCATCTTGGTCGCGACGCGGACGTCGTCGACCCCGCGGGCGTCGAGGAAGGACCCGACGAGCCGTTCGCTGCGGCCGTCGCCGTAGACGTCTGCGGTGTCGAAGAACGTCACACCGGCGTGGGCAGCGGCGCCCAGGACACCGTGTGCCGACCCTTCGGTCACCTCGCCCCAGTCACCCCCGAGCTGCCAGCAGCCGAGGCCGACGGGGCTGACAGGGAACGGGAGGCGTGAGGCTGATCGGGTGTCCATCGCCCCAGCCTAGGGGCTGCGCGGCGCCCCGGCCCGGTGCCGCAGCCCGGTGGGGTCCGCAGAGGCGCGCCGGCCGGGGTGACGAGCCCTGTGGTGGCCTGCCGGTGCCGCGTCTTCTGCGTCAGCCGTGGTCTGGGTCTGGCCGGTCCGCCAGGTGCTGCCGCCAGGTCTGGGCCGCCAGCCCGGCGGTCAGGAGCAGCGCTGCGGTCCGCCACACGACTCCCCACGTGCCGTCTCCGTCGACCACCGCCATGACGAGGTTGTAGGTCCAGAACCCTGCGAAGGCTGTGTAGCCCCAGGCCGACGCGAGCTGGCGGTTGCGTCGCGGCTCGGGGGAGCCGTCGAGCAGCTCGAGGGCGTACACCTCGGGGGCGCCGAACTCGTCCCGCGGGTGCGACGCCCCGCTGTCCTGCCAGTGGGCGCGTGCGTCGGCCACGTGCTGGCGCACAGCCGCCCGAGGGAGGTAGTAGCGACCCCGGAGGAGTCCGGCCAGGCGGTCGAACCACGCGTCGGCCGTCAGTGCCGACGAGGCGTCCGCCGGTGGAGGAGGCGGGGTCCGGTTCACGGCCGCGACCACGAGTGCGACGGACGCGGCGAGCGGGACCAGCAGGGGCATCTCGAACAACCGCTCGTGGTCCTTGAGCGAGACTGCTGCGGCTGCCGAGCCGGCGATCCCGACGGCGGCCCCGGCCCACCAGGCCCAACCGCTGCGCACGAGGCCGGCCCGGCGGTCCAGCAACCCCCACAGCACCGCGACCCAGGACAGCAGGACACCGGCGAACAGCACCACGTGCGCGGGACTGACACCGGCCGTCCACCCGGAGGTGACCAGCAGGGTGAGGCAGAGGAAGGTGCCGGCCAGACCGACCGTCAGGAGCAGGTGCGTCATCCGGCTGCGGGGTGTCCCGCCGTCGAGGTCGACGCTCGCCCGCTCGTCGACCGGCACGCGCTCGCGTGCTACCTCGCGGGCATAGGCGTCGGCGTCGCCGAAGAGCTCGGCGGCCGGGCGCCCTGACTCGTGGCAGGCGTCACGCGCGTCGGCGACAGCCTCGTCGGCCACCCCTGCGGGGACCGTGCTGTCCAGACCGAGGCGCAGCAGGAGCCTGTCACCCCACGCCTGGTCGTCGTCGGTGGGCCAGCGGGTGCTCGTCGAGGTCATGAGCGATCTCCTGAGGTGGTCGTGGTCGGCGCAGGGACGACGGTCGCCATGCTCGTCGGCGCAGGTGCGCTGCCTGCGCCAGCTGCGCCAGGTGCTTCAGGCTCCTCGAGCAAGAGCCCGACGGTCTCGGCGAACGGTGCCCAGGCGCCGCGGAGAGAGGCGAGGTGCTTGCGCCCGGCGTCGGTCAGTGTGAAGACCTTCCGCCCAGGTCCACCCTCGCCCTCGCGCCACTGGGCGGTCACGGCCCCGTCGCGCTCGAGCCGGTTGAGGACCGGGTACAGCGCGCCGCCCTTGATCGGGCCGAGGCCCGCTGCCTGCAGCTGCTGCACGACGGCGTAGCCGTGGGCGCTGCCACGCGACAGGGCGGCGAGGGCGCAGGTGCCGAGCAGCCCGCGCAGCCACTCCCCGGTGAGGTCGATGTCGTCCATGCGCTCATCGTGACACGGACTAGTCGAAAAATCCACTAGTGAACTAGACAAGGAACGGGGGCTGTCCCGTCAGCGCGTGCTGCCCCCGCGCAGGACCCTTCGACATGGTGGACCACGGGGTCGACGGCTCCTGCCAGAATTCAGGGATGGATGCTTCGACCTACACGCTCACGACAGCCCCGCCCCCGCTCGAGGAGTATCTCGCCCTGCGGCAGCTGTCCGGGCTGACCCCCAAGCGCGCGGAGCAGGCCGGACCGGCCCTGGCGAACAGCTGGGCCTGGCGGACCGTGCAGACGCAGTCGGGGCAGACCGTCGCGATGGGGCGGGTCGTCGGCGACGGCGGCTGGTACTTCCTCGTCGCCGACATGGCCACGCTGCCCGAGCACCAGAAGAAGGGCCTCGGGCGCGCGGTCCTCAGCGCCCTGCTCGACGAGATCAGCGACCGTGCCCCGGCGGGCGCCTACGTGACCCTCATGGCCGACCCACCGGGCCAGCGCCTCTACGAGCAGCTGGGCTTCGAGAGGCCGACCAACGGGTCGATCTCCATGCACCGGCGGATCGGCTGACGAGAGTCAGGAGCGTCCAGCACCGTCGGTGAGTGCGTCGGAGGCGGTCGTCGCACCCGGGACCGAGGCCCCGGCCAGGACAGGCTCCCGGTCGTCGGCCACAGGGACCGGCCCGAGACCCGAGCCAGCAGCCGAGGCCGCGCCGGAGCTGCGCTCACCTCGCTCGATCGCGACGTTCAGCCCACCCAGCACGACGAGCAGCACAGCGGCTGCGACGGGGAGCACGAGCGCGACGTCGACCGAGACACGCTCGGCGACGGCGCCGGTGATCGCCGAGGCGAGAGCCTGGGCGAGGGTCAGCCCGGAGGCGAGCATCGTCATGGTGGTCGTCGAGCGGCCGGCAGGGCTGCGGTGCCCGGCGAGGGAGAAGATCGTGACGAGCGCGGGACCGACGCCCAGCCCCATGACGAGCAGCGCGACGACGGTCGCGGAGCGGCTGTCGGCGGTCGCGTAGGCGACCGAGCCGGCGGTCATCACCGCGGCGAAGACGAGCCAGCGCCACCGCTGCGAGAAGCGCTCCGGCAGGGCGGCAGCGGCCAGGGCGAGGGCTGCGGAGCCGATGCCGAGCATCCCGTAGAGCAGCCCTGCCTGCGAGCCCTCGCCCTGCGCCTCCATGTCGGCGGTGAGCGAGGTGAGGACCGCGCCGAAGAAGAACCCGATCGCGAAGGTCCCGCCGACCAGGACCATCACCCGGGGGCGCAGCACGGCGGTGAAGGGGGCGCGCTCGACGGCCTCCTCGGCCTCCGAGCTGGTGGCACGCGCCGTCGGGTGGAGGGCGAAGGCGGTGACGAAGACGAGGCTCAGGGCAGCGGCGATCGCGACAGGTGCCCAGGGGGCGAGGAAGGACGCGAAGATCCCGACGAGGAACGGCCCGATGACAAACGCTGTCTCGTCGGCTGCCGACTCGTAGGACATCGCGCGGGAGTAGGTGCGCTGGCGCTGCTGGGGGAGCAGGCGGTCGCGGATGATCGCGATGACGCGGCTGCGGCTCATCGCGGCGGCCTGCGGGGCGCTCAGCCCGATGAGTGCGGCGAGGCCGAGCACGATGCCCGTCGAGGCGCCTGCGAAGACGACCAGCGGGAAGGCTGCGAGCAGCAGGCCGTTGACCAGCCCCACAGGGACGAGGACCTTGCGCTGGCCGAACTTGTCGACGGCGTCTCCGATGAAGGGACCGGCGATCACCACGCCGATGCCCACGGCAGCCGAGGCGAGACCACCCAGGGCGACCGACCCGTGCACCTCGGTGACGAGCGTGAGGACTCCGACGACCATCATGGCGAAAGGGAGCCTGGCGACGAAGGCGAGCGGGAAGTACCACCGGCCTGTGTGCTGGATCAGGGTGAGGGGTGATGTCTGCTGTGCCAAGAGAGCCTCCGCGGCAGCTGGGTGCCGCCTTGCTCTGTCAGCAGGTAGTTGCACATCGGTACGTCTCGAGCCTGTGAGGCTCAGGTGCGGCCCCTGGAGGACCGTTCGCACCGCAGAAGATCATAGCAGCGCAGGTCCCGCGGGCGCAGGGTGAGACCTGTCACCGTGCGGCCGACGGCCGCGTGGCAGCGGCAGCGCCCCACGCACAGAGGGACCGCTGCTCGTGCGCAGCGGTCCCTCTGGTCAGGTGGTGCTCAGGCTGTCTTCTGGAAGTCCGCGTCGTCGGCCTCGAGCTCGGCGAAGGCCTCTTCGGAGCTCCACTCCTGGGGTGCCAGGCTCGGCATCATGGTGGCGAGCTCGCGGTGCCAGGCCGGGAACTGCTGCGGGAAGCAGCGCTCGAGGAGGTCGACCATCGCCGGGACAGCCGTCGACGCGCCCGGCGAGGCACCGAGCAGACCGGCGATGGTCCCGTCGGCTGCGGTGATGAGCTCGGTGCCGAACTCGAGCACACCGTGCTTCTCGGGGTGGCTCTTCATCACCTGGACGCGCTGCCCGGCGGTGATGAACTCCCAGTCCTTCGGGTCGGCCGTCGGCATGAAGTCGCGCAGCGTCTTGAACTTGTTCCAGCGGGACTTCGTCACCTCGCTGATGAGGTACTTCGTGAGGTCCATGTTGTCCTTGGCGACCGCGAGCATCGTGACGATGTTGCTCGGGCGGATCGACAGGAAGAGGTCGAGCAGCGAGCCCTTCTTGAGGAACTTCGTGCTGAAGCCCGCGTACGGGCCGAAGAGCAGCGAGGTCTCGCCGTCGACGACGCGCGTGTCCAGGTGCGGCACCGACATGGGCGGGGAGCCGACGTCGGCCTTGCCGTAGACCTTGGCCTGGTGCTGGGCCACGAGCTCGGGGTTGGTCGTGCGCAGGAAGAGCCCGCTGATCGGGAAGCCGCCGTAGCCCTTGGCCTCGGGGATGCCGGCCTTCTGGAGCAGCGGCAGCGCGCCTCCGCCGGCGCCGATGAACACGAACTTCGCGTCGACGGTGCTGCGGCGCTCGGCGGCGTTCCAGGTGCGGTCGGCGACCTTGAGGCGCCAGGTGCCGTCCTTGCGCTGGCGCAGCGACGTGATCTCGTGCTGGAGGTGCAGCTCTGCACCCGTCGACTCGAGGTAGTCGGTGAGCTTGCGGGTGAGGGCGCCGAAGTTCACGTCGGTGCCCGAGGTCGAGCGGGTCGCGGCGATCGGCTCGTCGGCCGACCGCTCGGCGACGAGCAGCGGCGCCCACTCGCCGACGACAGCCGGGTCGTCGGTGAACTCGAGGTCGCTGAACAGCGGGTGCACCACGAGCGCAGCGTGCCGGCGTCGCAGGTAGTCGACGTTCGCCGCGCCGCGGACGAAGGTCATGTGCGGCGTCGAGGCGATGAAGCCCTCGGGCTCGGGCAGCAGGTCGGCGGAGACCAGGTGCTGCCAGAACTCACGCGAGGTCTGGAACTGCTCGTTGATCGCGACGGCCTTGGTGATGTCGATCGAGCCGTCGGCCTTCTCGGGCGTGTAGTTCAGCTCGCAGAGGGCGGCGTGCCCGGTGCCGGCGTTGTTCCACGCGTTGGAGCTCTCTTGCGCCACGGCGTCGAGGCGTTCGTAGATGCGTATGGACCAGGTGGGCTCGACCAGCCGGATGATGGAACCGAGCGTCGCGCTCATGATTCCGCCACCCACGAGGACGACGTCGACCGGGGTGCTGGGGGTTGCTGTGCTGTCTGCCACGGCTTCGATGCTAAGACTCTGCGCGCTGAGAGCAGGGGTCGAGTGATGAAGATCACGGCCCTCGCAAGATGCTCCGAGGGCCGTGATCAAGGGTCGGAAGTCCTATGACGTCAGGGCCTTCGTGATGCTCTCCGACTCCGACGTGATGGTGGCCTGGTCGACCAGGTCGCTGGCCTCGTCGGTGAGCAGCGTGGTCCACCGGTCGAGGATCTCCTGGGCCGTCCCGTCCGTGACCAGGGACGACGTGAGCTCAGCCGTCGCCTGGTCGACGAGCGCTGCGAAGTCCTCGTCCGCGAGGAAGCGGGTCACGAGGACGTTGTCACCTCCCATCCCGCCACCCATCCCGCCGTCGGGGCGCTGCCCGCCGGCGGCGCCGTCCGGCGGCTTCACGCCTCCAGGCAGCTCCGCGCCGTCGGGAGGCGTGAAGCCCTCGGGCAGCTCGGCTCCGTCGGGAGGTGTGAAGCCCTCTGGCATGTCTGCACGGGGCTGACCGCCGCCCATCCCGTTCATCTGCCCGAAGGCCAGGTTGAGGTCCCAGCTCACCACGGTGAACGCACCCGTCTCGGAGTCGTACCGCAGGAAGGAGTTGTTGCCCGGACCGTCGATGTCGTCAGAGTTTCCGACGATGTCCTGCATCGCGAGGTACGTCGCGAAGGCGTCGACGTCGAGGTGGTCGCTGAGCTCTGCCGCGAAGGTCTCGTCGTCCGACTCGTCGAGGAACTGGAGGAAGTCGATCAGCGGCGTGAGGTCGTCCTCGCCCGAGGGGCTCTTCTGGCTGAACACGTCCGTGTACGACTCGGGGGCGTCGCCGCGGTAGCTGTAGTCGCCGCCAGACTGCGCCTTGTAGAGGATGCCGTCGGTGTCGAAAGACGCCGCGTCCCACGCGTCGTCAGGGTCTTCGACCACCAGGCGCAGGGTCTCGTCGGAGCCGTTCACCGAGAAGCGCGTCGCGATGGCCTCCTCGGTCGCGAGCCCCGCAGCGCCGAGCATCTCGAGGGCCACGGCCTCGTTGAGCGACGTCTCGGACGTGCTGGACCGCACGACGAAGTCTGTCGTCCCGTCGAGGTCCTGCCCGTCGACGAACTTGTCGAGCCGGATGAGCCACGGGACGTCCTGTGCCGGGGTGTCTGTGCTGACCGCACGCAGGGACGAGTTGCCCTTGAGGCGCAGGCCGACGTCCTCGAAGGTCTGGCCGTCGATGGTCACCGTGGCGGTCAACCACTCTTTGCTGTCCTCGGCGGAGTAGGTCGCGATCATCGCCGCGAGCTCCTCCTCGTCGACCTCGACCGAGATGGTGTGCACAGCCGTGGAGTCCCAGACCGTGTCCTCCACGTCGCTCGCCGTGCGCACCGAGGAGTCGCCCCACGTCCCCGTGGACTCGGTCCCCGTGCCCGAGGCGGTGCTCGCGGAGTCGTCGCTGCTGCACGCGGCGAGAGACCCGAGGGCCAGGACGGACCCTACGGCGAGCGCCGTGAAGCGGCGAACAGTGCGGCTGCGGCTGCGGCTGCGGGTGGACGTGCGTGACAGGTCGGTCGACATCTGGTGCCCTTCTGCGGAGCGGTCTGGGAAGGGCACCACCTCACCGCCTGCGCCTTCGCGGACCGTCAGCGTGGGCTGTGCGCAGGCTGTGCAGACGAGAGGGCCCCGCCGTCGGCGGGGCCCTCGGGGTGGGCGGGGGACCGGGTGCTCAGGCCTCGACGGCGTGCGCCGGGGAGATCTGCGAGGCCGTCCCGGCGTGGGAGACCTCGATCTTGCGCGGCTTGGCGTCTTCGCTCACCGGGATGGTCAGGGAGAGGACACCGTCGGCGTAGGAGGCCGAGATCTTGTCGAGGGCGAGCCCTCGTCCGACGGTCAGCTGACGGGCGAAGGTCCCCGAAGGCCTCTCGCGCACGAGCCAGTCTGCCGACGACGAGCGGGCCGACCTCTCCGCGCGGACCGTCAGGGTGCGGTCTTCGACGGACACGTCGATCGTCCCAGGGTCGACTCCCGGCAGGTCGACGGACATGACGTAGTGGTCGCCCTCGCGCAGCAGGTCCATCGGCATGCTGGTCGCGGTGCGGGCTGTCGGCAGGGCCGAGGTCAGGAGTCGTTCCATCTCCGTGAACGGGTCGATCCGTGCAGCCATCACGCATCACCTCCTCGTCACAGGTCCCGGATCTCGGGACCGGTCGTGGTCTCGGGCGCCTGCCGCCCGAGGTGGCTACAGACAGTTTTTTAGCACTCGAGATCGGCGAGTGCCAAGCCAGGATCCGTTCGCTGTGAGCGAACAACGGCGCGACGGCGGACCGTCTCGGGGTGGGTGCTGGCGGCACCCTCAGTGGGTGTCCACCTGCCGTCCATCTCCGTGCCACCCGGGGTTCCTCGGCTGCACCTACGGCCTGCACAGCCGGGTCATAGGTCTGCTGCCTAGACATGACCCATCACGCCAGCACCACCCTCTGAACCCTGGAGCCCTCATGCCGAACCTGTGGATCGTCGCGGTCGACCTCGTCGCCATCCTCGTCCTCACCTATGCCGTCTACTTCCGCCGTCACCGCCGCAGCGAGATGCTGCTCGCGTACATCGGGCTCAACGTCGGGGTCCTCGCCGTGACGAGCGTGCTCGCGACGTCGACGGTGGGTGCAGGTCTGGGGCTCGGGCTCTTCGGGGTGCTGTCGATCATCAGGCTGCGGTCCTCCGAGCTCGCCCAGGAGGAGGTCGCGTACTTCTTCGCCTCCCTCGCCCTGGGGCTCATCGCCGGGCTCCAGCCTGACCCGTGGTGGATCGCACCGCTGTTCAGCGCCGCGCTGATCGTCGTGATGCTCCTCGTCGACTCCAACCCGAAGACTGCCGGCTACAGGCGCCAGGTCGTCACCCTCGACACGGTCTACCCCGACGAGCCCCAGCTGACCGCGCGACTCGAAGACCTCCTCGGCGGCACGGTGCGCCGCGTCGTCGTCCAGGAGACAGACCTGGTGCGAGACCTGCAGCGCGTCGACGTCCGCTACGTCGTCCGGCCCACGGTGACGACACGCTCCCCGCTGCTGGCCTCGACCCTGCCGGCCCGTAGCACCGCTGACGCCCCGTCCCTCGGCGCCGGGGCCTTCGCCTCCGACGTCCCCGAGTCGCTGCGCCCTGCGGCCCGCCGCGCGGGGCACACAGGCGGGGCCTCGTCCGACGCCCTGCTCGCGGCAGACCGCGCGACCGACGCGGCGGTGCGCTCGTGACGACGCCCGACGTCGTGCCTACAACACCCACGGCACCCTCGGCACCGTTGGCGCCCTCGGCATCGTCGGCCGCTGACCTCAGGCTCACCGATCTCGTCTCGGGCTTCGGGGCCGTCGACCTCACCGAGGTCCAGGAGCTTGCCGACCTGCAGACGCGGGTCGACCGCAAGTACGTCGTCCCGACGAGCGTGCTCGCCGACCTGCTCGCGGACCACCAGGGTCTGCGAGTCCTCGAGATCGACGGGCGGCGCAGGTTCGGCTACGAGTCGGTGTACTTCGACACCCCCGCCCTCCAGTCGTACCGGAGCGCTGCCCACGGGCGCCGTCGCCGCTTCAAGGTGCGGACCCGGACCTACGCAGACTCGGGGGAGTGCGTCTTCGAGGTCAAGGTCAAGGGTGGACGCGGCGAGACGGTCAAAGAGCGGCTCGCCTACGACCGTGCCTCGGCCGCGTCGATCGACCCGCAGGCACGCGCCTTCGCAGCGACGGTGCTGCAGCAGGCGCTCCCCGACGCGCGACGCGTCGTGGCAGCCCTCGCGCCGACGCTCGTCACCACCTACGACCGCACGACCTTCGTCGACCCTGTCGCCGGGACACGACTGACCTGCGACGCGGCGTTGCTGTGCACGCCTGCGCCGCAGGACCGGTCGGAGCTGGCGGCGGAGGGCGGGTACAGCACGGCGGGTCACGCAGGCCTGGGCGACCAGGTGGTGCTCGAGAGCAAGTCGCCCGGGACCGCCACTGCCGTCGACCGGTGGCTGTGGGCACGCGGTCACCGCCCGGTGAGCCTCAGCAAGTACTGCGTCGGTCTGGCTGCCCTCGACGCCGCGCTGCCCTCGAACCGGTGGAGCCGCACGCTGCGACGGCACGTGGTCTGATGCACCGGCGACCGACCTGCTCCGCGCTCACGGCTCAGGCGTTCTCCCGCACCACGTCAGACGGCGACTTGTCCGTCCGCCACCCGCGCCACACAGGGTGGCGGAGTCGTCCCTGGGCGGTCCAGCCGCTCACGGCGACCTCACCGACCCTGTCCGCACGGACCCAGTGCGCGTCGCGCGCGTCGGCCGCGGGGACGTCGTCGACCGGTGGCGTGGCACGCGGGTGGCGGGCCAGCTCTTCGGCCAGCCGTCCGAGCGTCGCCTCGGTGAAGCCTGTGCCGACCCGGCCCGCGTACCGGAGCGTCCCGGAGTCGTCGGGCACGGCGACCAGCAGGGAGCCGAGGGTCTCGGCACGTGCGCCGTTTCCGGTGCGCCACCCGACGACCACCACCTCCTGCGTCTGCACGTGCTTGACCTTGACCCAGGTGTGGGCCGGTCGCCCCGGCCTGTACGTGCTCGACCTGCGCTTGGCGACGATCCCCTCGAGACCCAGCTCCTTGCTCGCTGCCAGCGCGGTCGCGGCGTCCGAGGTGAAAGCAGGCGGCACGTGCACGGGTCCGGACTCGGTGACGACCTCCTCGAGCGCTGCGCGTCGCCCGTCGTACCCGACCCGCGTCAGCCGGCGACCAGCACGCTCGACGAGGTCGAAGGCCATGTAGTCGACCTGCTGGGCCTTCTGCGCCGCGGCGACGTCCCGGCGGGCCGTGAGGTTCATGCGCGTCTGCAGCCGGCCGAAGTCAGGTCGGCCCCCGCGGTCCAGGGCGACGATCTCGCCGTCGAGCACCACGTCTTCCGTCACGCACGACGACAGCACCTCGAGCTCGGGGTACGAGGCCGTGAGGTCGTTGCCGTTGCGGCTCGTCAGGCGTACCGACCCTGGGGACCCCTCACGGTCCGCGACCACTGTCGCGATCGCGCGGATCCCGTCCCACTTCATCTCGAAGGCCCAGTCGTCCTCGTCGAGGTCCTCGACCGACCCGGGGGTCGCGAGCATGGGCGTGATCGGCTTGGCAGAACCGCTGCTGCTGCCGCCACTGCCGCTCGCACCGTCGCGCACCTCCGTCGCGGTGTCCTCGGCCGCCCCGTCGCCCGTGCCCTCTCCAGACCCGTCCGAGGAGCCACCCGTGCCACCGCCCGCGCGACGCCGGGCGCCGTGGGAGCCTGCACCCTCGTCGGCCATCTTGTGCACGAGCCACGAGTTACCACCCCCGGTGTGCGCCGTGTGGATCAGCGCGAGGCGTCGCGACCCACGGTCGGTCCCGCCCGAGCCGTCGCTGTGCAGGGTGACGATGACCTCTTCGCCCTCGCGCCACTTGTGCAGGTCGTAGGTGCCGCGGTCCCAGATCGACACTGTGCCGGCGCCGTACTCGCCCTTCGGGATGGTGCCCTCGAAGCTGCCGTACTCGAGCGGGTGGTCTTCGGTCTGCACACCGAGCCTGTTGTGGGTCGTGTCGACGGGCTCACCCTTGGGCAGCGCCCAGCTGACGAGCACACCGTCGTGCTCGAGCCTGAAGTCGTAGTGCAGCGCCCGCGCGTGGTGCTCCTGGATGACGAAGGTCGGCGCGGCAGCCTCCTCGCCGTCGGACGTCGCAGCAGGTCCCCCGGACGGAGCCTCGGGGACCGGCTCAGGTGTCTTCGACGCGTCGCGCTTCGACCTGTACACCTCGAGCCGGTCGGTCCGCTCGAAGCCGGCCATGCGCTCGGCCGTCGGCTCGAGCGCCGCGTGCCCGCCGGTGAGCAGCGGCGCGAGCAGGTCGCCGTCGCGCTCGAGCCTGGCGACCACCTCGTCGGCGAGGAGGTGCTCGAGGCCTCCTGCCTCGAGCTCGGCCCACGTGCGGGGCGCGGCGACGTAGGGCTTGTCCCGGCCACGCAGCGAGTACGGGCTGATCGTCGTCTTGTTGCGGTTGTTCTGCGACCAGTCGACGAGCACCTTGCCCTCGCGCAACGACTTCTTCATGTCTGAGACCACCATGTCGGGGTGGTCGGCCTGGAGCGCCCGGGCGAGCTCGTGCGCGACGGCGCTGACGGCGTCGGAGTCGTGGGCCCCGTCGAGCGCCGCGTAGAGGTGGATCCCCTTGGACCCGCTCGTCACGGGGAAGGGCTCGAGGTCCATCCCCGTGAGGATCTCCCGCGCCCACAGCGCGACCTGCACGCACTCGTCCAGGCCGGTCCCCGGGCCAGGGTCGAGATCGAGGACCAGCCTGTCGGGCCTGTGCTCGACCCCGGTCCGGCCGAACCTCCACTGCGGCACGTGGATCTCGAGGGCGGCGACCTGACCCAGCCACGTGAGCGTCGCGAGGTCGTCGACGAGGGGGTAGGTGTTGACGTGGTCGGAGTGCTGGATGTCGCGCCTGTGCACCCAGTCGGGAGCAGAGTCGTCGAGGTTCTTCTGGAAGAACACCGGCCCGCCCGTGCCGTGCACCCACCGCTTGCGGGTCGCCGGACGCCCCGTCGCGTGGGCGACGAAGGGCTGGGCGACCGCAGCCAGGTAGGCGAGCACGTCGGCCTTGGTGGTCCCCGTCTCCGGGTAGATCACCTTGGACAGGTTGGTCAGCGTGACCTTGTGCCCGTCGATGGTCACGGTCTCGCGCCGCGAGCCGCCGGTGCTGTCGTCGTCGGGCACAGGGACCTCCGTCGGGTGTCGGGTACGTGGACCGTCTCTCGGCAGCCGTGCCGCCCGGGTGGGTCCGCCCGCGTCGTGCGGCGGACCGTTGCTGACAGACCCATCATGGCCACGGGTGCGACCCTCGGCATCCGGGAGCATCATGGGGTGATGCGAGCGATCTGGAAGGGTGCCGTCACGTTCGGGCTCGTCAACGTGCCCGTCAAGCTGTACAGCGCGACCGAGGACCACGACGTCGGCCTGCACCAGGTGCACGACACCGACGGTGGCAGGATCCGCTACCAGCGCCGGTGCGAGGTGTGCGGCAAGGTCGTCGACTACGGGCACATCGCCAAGGCCTACGACGACGGGGAGCGCACGGTCGTCCTCACCCCGGACGACCTCGACGCGCTGCCCGTCGAGCGCAGCCGCGAGATCGACGTGGTCGAGTTCGTGCCGCGCGACCAGATCGACCCGATCATGTACGAGCACGCCTACTACCTCGAGCCCGACTCCAAGTCGGTCAAGTCGTACAGGCTGCTCGTGCGGACCCTCGAGGAGAGCGACCGCGTCGCCGTCGTGTCCTTCTCCCTGCGTCAGCGCACCCGGCTCGCGGCGCTGCGCGTGCGGGGCGACGTGCTGCTGCTCCAGGTCCTGCGCTGGGACGACGAGGTCCGCGAGCCGGAGTTCCCCTCCCTCGACGAGACGCCGCGCATCACCGCGAAAGAGCTCGAGATGGCCTCGGCGCTCGTCGCGAGCTTCGAGAGCGACTTCGAGCCCGAGAAGTTCACCGACGAGTACCAGGTGCAGCTGCGCACCCTGATCGACGCCAAGCTCGAGCACGGCGACGCCGTCGACACGGCCGCGACCTTCGGCGAAGAACCCGACGAGGAGAAGGAGGACGGGGCCGAGGTCATCGACCTCATGGAGGTCCTGCGCCGCAGCGTCGAGCGCTCGCGCGGGTCAGGGTCGTCGGGCACGTCGGGCGACGGCAGCTCGGACGACTCCTCGGGTGACGGTGCTGAGAAGAGCTCGAGCTCCAGACGCAGCCCGGCCGAGAAGACACCGGCGAAGACGAGCACTGCGAAGACGAGCGCTGCGAAGAAGCCAGCAGGCTCTGGTGCCTCAGGCACCAAGGACTCCGGCTCGGCCTCGAAGGCCCCGGTCAAGAAGACCACCGCGCGGGCGACCGCGACGAAGGCGACGTCAGGCTCCGCGAAGAAGACCCCGGCGAAGAAGACGGGCTGAGAGTCCCGGCCTCGTCGGCGGTCGGCCCGGGCGCAGGTCCGTGGGGAGAGCCGCGATGGGGAGGCGCTCCCCGGCCCACCACGGGGCCCGTGCTCAGGGGGAGGGCCCCGCTATCCGGGAGTGCCTCGCTCAGACCGACGTGGTACCGACGTCCCCGTCGTCGAGCTCGGGCGGGAGGTTCTCGTTCGGGCCAGCCTCGGGCGGCCGCGGCTCGTCCTGCGGGTAGGCCCGCACGGCGACGATCGCGATGTCGTCGTCGGCGCGACCTGGCACCAGCGTCGTGAGCACGTGGTCGCACAGCTCGTCGAGGTCGTCGTCCTGACGGTTCTCGAGCGTGCGGACCAGCGCCTCGACGCTCGCGGTCATCGTCCGGTTGCGGCGCTCGATCAGCCCGTCCGTGTAGAAGATCAACGTGTCGTTGTCGGCGAGGGTGATCGTGAAGTCGTGACGCTGGTGGTCGGGGATGATCCCGAGGATCAGGTCGTTCTGACGCCGCAGCACCTCGACGGACCCGTCGGCGCGCAGGATCACGGGCGGCGGGTGACCGGCGTTCGACCAGCGGATGGTGCGGACCCGTGACCGCAGGTCGGCACGGTCCTGCTCGATCCGCGCGACGATCGCGCTCGCTGTCGCGGTCTGCCCGAGGTTGAGCCCGTGGATCGCGTTGTCGGATCGCATGAGCACCTGCGAGGGCACCTCGCCGCGGTCGTAGGCGATCGAGCGGATGATGCCGCGGATCTGCCCCATCGCGGCCGCCGCGTGGTGGTCGTGCCCGGTGACGTCGCCGATCACGAGGACCGTCGAGCCGTCGTCGGTGAGGAAGGAGTCGTACCAGTCGCCGCCGATCTCGAGGTCGTCGGAGGCCGGGTGGTAGCGGACCACGATGTGCAGGTGGTCGGGCTCGGGGGGAGAGGTCAGCAACGAGTGCTGGAGCGCGACAGAGGACTCGCGGGTGCGCTCTGCCTCGCGGGCGGCGAGCTCGGCGTAGGCGTTGAGCAGGTCGATCTCTCGGCGCAGGTCGGTCGCTGCTCCGAGAGCGGCGCTCACCGTGGACGCGACGAGCATGAGGAAGGCACGCTGGGCTGCGTCGTAGGGCCTGCGCACGCTCCCCTTGAGGAC
The DNA here is from genome assembly GCF_001425965.1 of Sanguibacter sp. Leaf3. NCBI lineage: Bacteria > Bacillati > Actinomycetota > Actinomycetes > Micrococcales > Sanguibacteraceae > Sanguibacter > Sanguibacter sp. Leaf3. Next base: position 243,815 of record NZ_LMRH01000002.1, read on the forward strand.
GAGGACACCGTGCGCGGCCTGCTCGTCGGCGCGCGAGAGCGGGGCGACGAGCGTCGGGCTCAGCGAGACGGGCAGCCGGGTCGTCCACGCCTTGCGGACCACCTCTGCGTCGACCAGCTCGCTGTGCACGAGGTCTGTCGCCCCGGCCAGCACCAGGTCGCCGCCCTCGGCCAGGTGCAGCTCGGCCCGTGCGATGTCGTCGCTGTCGCGCAGCACGTCGAGCACAGCCGCCGACAGCCCCGTGATGCTGCTGCGGTGCTCGGTCATGGTGGCGTGCAGCTGGTCGATGGTCTTGAGACGGCGGCGGTCCACGACCGAGGCCGTGGTCTCGGAGGTGATGTTGAGGATCCCGAGGACGGCGCCGGTCTCGTCGGTGATCGGGCTGTAGGAGAACGTGAAGTGGGTCTCCTCGTCGAATCCTGACCTGTTCATGACGAGCAGCTGGTCGACCTCGCCCACGGAGCGCCCGGTCTGCTCGACCTCCTCGAAGAGCCCGCCGACGTAGTCCCAGATCTCCGCCCAGACCTCTTTGGACGGACGGCCCATGGCGTTGAGGCGCTTGTCGGTCCCGAGCATGTCCCGGTAGCCGTCGTTGTAGATCATCGTGTACTCGGGGCCCCAGGCGATCATCACCGGGAAGGTCGTCGAGAAGCACAGCTGCACGGCCTGCCGCAGGGCAGGGTGCCAGGTCGAGGGACGACCCAGCGGCGTCTGGTCCCAGGCGAGCTCTTTGGCCGCCATGCCCATCACGCTGTTCTTCGTCGCCTCGGCGAACCACAGTGAATCCACGTCGACACAGTAGTGGAGCCGCCTGACACCAGCGACCACCTGGCCGGTGCCCAGCTGTGACCTGCGGCGTCGTCCCGGTACCGGGTCGTGTGCACCCGGAGTTGTCCACAGGCGCCGGGTCGCGAGAGGGGGAGGTCGCACCTACGGTCAGGTCGACTGTCCTTTCTCCATGTCCTCCGACGTACGGGAGCCCCCTGTGTCCACGACTGCCCGCGACGGTGCGCGCACCCTCCCGCTGCCGACCCCCCGAGGTCCGGTGAGCGAGGCGCTGCTCGCGCTGCTCGTCCTCGACCCTGTCGACGCCCCGCAGTCCGCCCGCGACACCTTCGACGAGGCCGTCCGGTCCGCACCGGCCGTCGTCGACCCTGACGTCCTCCTGACGCAGGACCACGATGTCCAGCTCGCGCTGTTCTGCCTCTACGAGCTCCACTACCGCGGCATCGAGGACGTCAGCGACGACTGGGAGTGGGACCCGTCCCTCCTGGCCGCCCGTGCGGTGATCGAGCGCGCCTTCGAGGCAGAGCTCCGCAGCCGTGTCGAGATGCCTGAGCTGCCCGCGCCGGACCGCGCCTCGGTTGCTGAGGCCCTCTTCGACCTCACCTCGCAGGACTCCGGCCCTGGGCTGTCGCACTTCGTCGCCAAGAAGGCGACCGAGGAGCAGCTCCGCGACCTCCTCGTGCACAGGTCCGTCTACCAGCTCAAGGAGGCCGACCCGCACACCTGGGCAATCCCCCGGCTCGGGGGAGCGCCGAAGGGTGCGCTCGTCGAGATCCAGACCGACGAGTACGGCGGCGGCGACCCCGCGCTCATGCACGCAGCACTCTTCGCCCAGACCATGCGTGGCATGGGCCTCGACGACTCCTACGGCGCGTACGTCGACCACGTCGACGCCGCGACCCTCGCCTCGGTCAACCTCATGTCCTTCTTCGGGCTGCACCGCCGGCTGCGCGGGGCCATCGTGGGGCACCTCGCGGCCTTCGAGATGACCTCGTCGATCCCCAACCGCCTCTACGGCAACGGCTTCAGGCGCACCGGGCACGACGCCGCGACGACGCGGTACTTCGACGAGCACGTCGAGGCTGACGCCGTCCACGAGCAGATCGCCGGGCGCGACCTGGCCGGGCGCCTCGCCGAGGACGACCCGTCACTGCTGCCCGACATCGTCTTCGGGGCCGCGGCCTGCCTCGCGGTCGACGGGTGGGCGGCTGCCGCGCTCCTCGCCTCGTGGGAACGCGGATCCCTCGCGCTGCGGTCCGTGGCATGACCTGGGCCGCGGGGTCGGGTGCAGCGCCGGATCTCCACGCAGGTCAGACGGGTGCGCCGCTGGCCGCCGTCGCGCCTCTCGAGGGCGACGTCACGGTGACCCTGTGCCCGGACGGGCCGCTGCTCCTGCGTGGACCGGCCACGCTCCTCGGCCCCGACGGTCAGCCGCTGCCGCGGTCGCGCAACGTCGTCGCGCTGTGCAGGTGCGGTGGCTCAGCCATCAAGCCCTTGTGCGACGGCACGCACAAGGTCAACGGCTTCAGGTCTGACGACGCCTGAGGGGCAGGTCGGACCAGGCGGCCGAAGTGTGCTGCGGGGCGCGACCGAGGCCACCAAGAGCTGAGCCCAGGGGCGGACCGTCGTCAGGACTGAGGGATCTCGGCCGAGGCGCCGGGCCGACCCTCGGGCGTGGCGTGGGCCGGGGAGAATCGCGCCCAGATGTGCTTGGTGGTCTCCGAGACGTACCAGCCGACGTCGAGCGCGAGCTGCTGGGCCAGCATGAGGCCGAAGCCACCCTCGCCTGGCTCCCGCTCCTCGGCGAGCGCAGGGACGCTCGACGTGTCGTGGTCGGCGACGTCGAGGAGGTGCTCGTCTCCGTTGACCATGAGGGTGACGATCGTCGGCGGCTTCCCGTGGCGCAGCGCGTTCGTCGCGAGCTCGCTCGTCACCAGGACCATCTTCTCGGGGATCTCGTCGAGCGACGAGCTGCCGAGGTACGGGGTGCCCGTGAGCTCGCGGAACAGCGAGCCGCGCAGCTTCGCAAGCCCGTCGACAGAGTCGAGGATCCAGTGGCGCACCTCGGTGAAGTCGGCTGGGGGCCGTGCTGACCTGATCTCGCTCACAAGGAAGGCCCTTCGTGGTCTCGGGCGGTCGACGCTCGGGGACGCCGTCGCCGCGCTGGTGTCTGCGGTGAACGGCCATCTTGCCACCGGTCCGCGCCGAGTGCGCGCTCAACGCGGGACGTGGCTCGACCGTCCTGGTCACGGTTCACCCGGCCCGCGGACGCCCCCGCTGAGACGACTCCCTGGGCGGCGCTGATGTGCACGGTCTCGTGTGGTCGAGGTAGCGAGGGTCTGAGATAGTTGTGTGCCGAGCACCGACGTGCTCGCAGCCGTACCTGGGGAGACTTCATGGACAACCGCAAGACCACGAGCGGGCGCTTCTCGCTCGACGACGCGTCACCGCACCTGTGGGTGCTCAGCGGCGAGGTCGACGTCGTGGTCAACGCGCGGTTCCGTGAGGTGTGGCCCGCGGACCGTCGCTCCCTCGAGCCTGTCGAGGTCCACATGGGGGACGTCACCTTCATCGACTCGAGCGGTCTGCGGATCCTGTACGAGGCGCTCAAGGTGACCCCGGAGGGCCAGCGCCCGGTCTTGGTGGACGTGCCTGAGCGCGCCCAGTGGATCATCGACGTGACAGGCCTCACCTCGCGCTTCGACTTCCGGACGTCGACGTCGCCGTCTGACGACGACCTGCCCCTCGCGGACCTGGGCTAGCGCTCGGCACGCAGCCGCGACCCGTCACGCGGTCCGACGTCTCCTGCCGTCAGGCACAGTCCTCGTCGCGGCAGAGCAGCAGCAAGGTCGCGTCGTCGTTGGAGTCGGCCGCGTGGGACAGCTCCATGGCGCCGTCGACCCCCGCACCGCCGGCCAGCGCGGACTGGAGCCTCTCGACGCCCACCACGATCGACTCCGTGCGTCGCTCGACGAGACCGTCGCTGAACAGCGCGATCCCGCCACCCTTGGGGACCGTGACGCGCCGCGTCGCGGGCTCGCTGTCGAGGATCCCGAGCGGCGGTGTGCCGAGCGAACGGTCCCACGTCGACGAACTGTCCGGGGCGAGCAGGAGCGGCGGGAGGTGGCCCGCGCAGGAGTACTCGACCTCGCCCGTCGCGAGGTCGAGCACGGCGACCAGGACCGTGGCGTACTGGTCCGGGAGGGTCCAGCGCGCGACGCGGTCGAGCTCGGCGATCGACCGGGCAGGCGACTCTGAGCCGACGAGGATCGCGCGGAGCGCGTTGCGCAGCTGACCCATCGAGGCTGCGGCGGGCAGCCCGTGGCCAGCGACGTCGCCCACGACCGCAGCGAGCCGTCCGCTCGGGAGGACGAGAGCGTCGTACCAGTCACCGCCGACCCGTCCACCGTCGGCGGGCTCGTACCGCGCGGTCACCTGCCACCCTGTCGGCTGGGGGAGCGAGGACGGCAGCATGGACCGCTGCATGGCCTGGGCCGAGCGCAGGTCGCGCTGCCCGCGCAGGTACAAGGCCTCCACGAGGTGGGCGCGCAACGAGGTGGCTGACACGACGACATCGTCCTGCCACGGGATGCTGTGGTCGCGGACGACCTCGCGCCACCGTTCGAAGGACTTGCGCGGGCTCAGACGGACAGAGTCGTCCTCGAGGCGCTCGATGGTCTTGTTGTGCGGGTCGCCGCCCCAGTCGACGTCACGGGTGGCCTCGTGCCGCAGCCAGACGACGGCCTGACCGTCGGGGAGCGTGATCCCGAGGAGGCCCGCAGCGTCGTCGGTCCCCGCGAGCTCGGGTACCGAGGCGACGATGCTGTCGGTCCGCACGAGGTCGTCGTCCTGCTCCAGGACCCACTCGGCGAGCTCACGGCTCTTCTGCGCGTCGGGGGTCTCACCCCGGGTCGAGATCTGGTCGTCGGCGAAGACGACCACGCCGTCGGCCTGCACGAGGTCGAGCAGCAGGTCGGAACCCGTGAGGGCCTGCCCGAGCGGGAGCTCCTCGTCGCGGCTGCGGGCGACGAGGTCGGCCAGCATCCCCGCGGCACGCTGCGAGGCTGCCAGGCGGTCTTCCTCGACCTGCGCGACGAGCCGCAGGGAGAGCGTGGACCCGAGGAACTCTGCGGCGGCGCGCACGCCGAAGGGCGGCTCGTGCGGGCCGGAGTAGTGGTGGCAGGCGATGAGGCCCCAGAGCTTGCCGTCGCGCAGCAGCGAGATCGACATCGAGGCCCGCACGCCCATGTTGCCGAGGTACTCGAGGTGGATCGGCGAGACGCTGCGCAGGGTCGCGTGGGTGAGGTCGAGGGGGGCGCCGGTGATCGGGTTGGCCGTGGGGACGATCTCGGACGGGACGTAGTCGACGTCCGAGATGAGCCGGATCCAGTTCTTCTCGTAGAGCGCACGGGCCTGGGCGGGGATGTCTGTCGCCGGGTAGTGCAGACCGAGGAAGGAGTTGAGACCTTCCCTGTGCACCTCCGCGACGACCTCGCCGTTGTAGTCCTCGTCGAAGGCGTAGATCATCACGCGGTCGAAGCCCGTGAGGTCCCGGACGTGACGGGCCGCGATGTCGAAGACCTCCGCGAGGCTCGAGACGCGGTTGAGGTCGTTCACGGCGTCGCGGACGGCCTGGTACGTGTTGGCGAAGGTGAAGGGGCGCAGGCCCTCGGCAGGCTCGAGCTCGATGACCAGGAGCGAGTCGTCGAGGTCGTCGGGCAGCGGGATCCTGTGCAGGATCGCGTCCATCTCGCGGAGCTGGCCGTCGACCTCGACGGCGACGAGCAGCGGGTTGCGGTCGTGCAGGCGCGGACCTGCAGCCAGGTGACGGCGCACCACGCCCTCGAAGTACGTGCCGAGCCCCTCGCGCAGCGTCGAGCCGAGCAGGGTCTCGCTGGGGCGGCCGAGCAGCTCGGCGACGTTGACGGAGCACTGGACGACGGTGAGGTCGCTCGAGCGGACGACCAGCAGGCACCCGCGGGGCTGCACCCGGCCCGGGATGTGGATGGGCTCGCGCGCGCAGTTGTCGAGGTCGACAGGGGTGTCGGGGGTCAGCAGCGTCTGGCGCGGGGGGAGGGCCGTCACGAGCGAGGGGCGACGTCGGTGCCGGGGTGCATGGGAGAACGATACCCACCCGCGGGCACAGGGCGGCAGCGGTGCCGCTCTGTGCTCGCAGGCTCGGGGTCCGACACGACGTCCCGCGTGCCGCGACCACCCGCGGCCGACTGCCGCTCGTGGTCACGGCCCGGAGGCGTCGCAGGACCGCGGCGGGCTACTGCTCCTCGTGCCCGAGGTCGAGACCCGGGACGAAGGCAGGTGCCTCGTCGAGACCGTCGAGGGTCAGCACCAGCACGGTGTTGCGCCCGGCCACGACGACAGGTGCCGGGACGTAGAGCGTCTGCTGCGGTCCCGCGCTCCAGTACCGCCCGAGGTTGAAGCCGTTGACCCAGACGACACCCTTGCCGAGCCGCGCGGCGTCGAGGAAGAGGTCGGCGGGCTCGTCGACCTCGAAGCTCCCCGCGACGAAGGACGGCCCGAGCACGGCGCCGCCCTTGACCACGGGTCCGCCGTGGGCGCGCACGTCCTCGGTGAGCGGCCCGACGTCGTCGAGGTCGAGGGGCAGGACCTCCCACCCCGTCACCTCGGTGCCGCCGACAGTCACCGGCCCGATGATCCCCTTGTGCTCGCCGAGGCGCGGTCCGTAGTTGACCCGGCCCTGGTCTTCGACGAGGAAGGTCAGCACACCCTCTGGGCCACCGGGGAGCGAGAGCGTCCGCTCGTGGCGCGACCTGTCGAGGGTGCCGACGGCTGACCCGTCGAGCATGGCCTGGGCCCTGTCGCGCACCTCACCGACAGACAGCACGCGCTGCTGCGCGGCGGCCAGCGTCGTGCGGTAGAGCGCGAAGCCCGTATAGCTGTCGACCTCGTCGGTGGTCGGCACGTGCTCCGACGCCGTCCACGAGCCGAGACCCTCGGCAGCGTCGAGGACCGAGAGCGAGAACTCCAGGTCGACCGCGGGGGTCGGCGCAGGGACCCGCTCGGGCAGAGCCTCGTCGCGGACCGGCGCGTAGCGGGCGATGACGTCGCGGAAGGCGAAGAACTTCGCCGTCGGGCTGCCGTCCTCGGCGAGCGGGGCGTCGTAGTCGTAGGACGTCGTGGTCGGCTGGTAGACGCCCTTGTCGTTGGCGCCGCTCGTGAAGCCGAAGTTCGTCCCGCCGTGGAACATGTAGATGTTGACCGACGCACCCGCGGCGAGCAGCTCGTCGAGCTCGCGCGCGGCGTCCTCGGCCGAGGTCGTGTGGTGGTGCGCGCCCCAGTGGTCGAACCAGCCGTCCCAGAACTCTGCGCACATGAGCGGACCCGTCGGCTGGTGCTCGCGCAGGGTGGCGAGGCGCTCGGCGCTGCGCGAGCCGAAGGAGCCCGTGCTGTGCAGCGCGTCGACCGACCCGTCGGCGAGCATCGTCCCGCTCGGCTGGTCGATGCTCGTCAGCGGCACGGTGATGCCGTGCGACCGGGTCAGCGCGACCAGCTTGTCGAGGTACACGTGGTCGGAGCCGTAGGCGCCGTACTCGTTCTCGACCTGCACGAGGACCACCGGCCCGCCCCGGTCCACCTGGAAGGGTGCGACGAGGTCGAGGACGGTGCCGAGGTACTCCGAGACAGCCTCCATGTATAGCGGCTCGTCGCGGCGCACACCCACGGCAGGGTCACGGAACAGCCAGCCCGGCAGACCGCCGTTGTCCCACTCCGCGCAGATGTAGGGTCCGGGGCGCACGATCGCGTGCATGCCCTCGGCCTCGACCAGCCGCAAGAACCTCTCGAGGTCCAGACCGCCGTCGGTCCGGAACTCGCCGCGGCGGGGTGCGTGCGCGTTCCAGGGCACGTACGTCTCGATCGTGTTGAGCCCCATGAGCCGGGCCTTGTGGATGCGGTCGGCCCAGAGGTCAGGGTGCACACGGAAGTAGTGGAGCGCCCCGGAGAGGATCCGCAGAGGCTTCCCGTCGAGCAGGAAGTCGGTCTCGCCGATCACCATCCTGCTGTCCGGCACCTGCGTGCTCGCGCCGCTCATGCGAGCCGCGCCGGGAAGCCGCCCGAGGCGAGCGGGCCCCACGACGTGATGGTCACCCGGATCAGCGACTTGTCCTGCGCGCGCATCGCCTCGCGGTACTCGTCCCAGTCCGGGTGCTCCCCGGCGATCACCCGGAAGTACTCGACCAGCGGCTCGAGCGCCTCCGGCATGTCGAGCACCTCGGCGGTCCCGTCGACCTGGACGTAGGGACCGTCCCAGTCGTCGGACAGGATGCAGAGCATGACGCGCGGGTCACGGCGGGCGTTGGCCGCCTTCGCGCGCTCGGGGTACGTCGACACGACGACCCGGCCCTCGGCGTCGAGGCCGCAGGCGACGGGGGAGGTCTGCAGAGACCCGTCACGCTTGTAGGTCGTGAGGACCGCGCGGTGGCGCGGACGGACGAAGTCGAGCAGCTGCTCGCGGGTGGCACGCTCGGCGCGTGCGACAGTTCTGGCCATGCCCACGAGCCTGCCCGGTGCGCTGGGCTGCGGCAACCCGTTACCGCTGGCTGTGGACAAGTCCGAGCCCCGCGCGGGCCCCCGCCCGTCACGTTAGGATCGTCGGGTTCACCAGACCGGGGAGCAGCACGGACACGTCGGGAGAACGCTCGTGGCACAGCACACCAAGGTCGTCCTGACAGACGACGTCGACGGCGGACCGGCGACCGAGACCGTCCGCTTCGGGCTCGACGGCAGCGAGTACGAGATCGACCTCTCCGCCCAGAACGCCCGCGCGCTGCGCGACGCCCTCGCCCAGCACGTCGGCCACGGCCGCAAGGCCTCCTCGCTCGGCTCGACCCGCGGCTTCACGCGCGTGGTCACCGGCCACGACCCGGCTGCCCTGCGCGCCTGGGCCGACGCCCGCGGCATCGCGCTGCCCGCCCGTGGCAAGAAGATCCCCGACGACGTCGTCGCGCAGTACCGCGCTGCGGGGAACTGATGACCGCTCAGCGCGACACCGTCCGACGCAAGATCTCCAGCTTCTCCGACAGGCTCCCGGTGCCCCCGCGCTGGGTCCGGTACACCCTCGTCAGCCTGCTCGCCGTGATCTCCTGCCTCTGGTTCGGGATCACCACGGCGTCGACCGAGGCGAGCCTCGGACCCCACAACGCCCGCTACGAGGTCACCACCTCCTCCCTCGTGACCGTCGACCTCGGTCCCCTCGGCACCGTCCAGCTCGAGTCGCCCCTGCCTCTCATGCTCGGCGTGCGCGTCACGATCGAGGAGATCCCCGCCGACCTCACGGCGGTCGACTCTGCGACCACGCTCAACGCGCTCGCGGGCGACGTCGACGGGTATCTCCAGTTCTTCTCAGGCCCTGACGCGACCATCTCCTACGTCACCCGCACGCTGCTGACCGACGCCGCCTGGCGGGCCGCCGGGGCGCTCGCGGCGATCCTCGTGGTGGGTTGCGCGGGGTATCTCGCGCTCGGTGCGACCCGGCGGCGCGAGCTCGGCGAGCCCCTCGCCCGCGCGTCGGTGGTCGTCGCCGGCGGTGTGGCTGTCGCCCTCGTCGCGACGACGCTCGTGGTCACCGACCGTGCGAGCACAGCGCTCGACAGGGTCGACGCCCAGGCGTCCCCGGTCTTCGACGGGACGGCTCTCGAGGGGGCGCGCATCACCGGGCGGCTCTCCGGGGTCATCGACACCTACGGCGGCCAGCTGGTCAACGTGTACAGGTCGAACGAGTCCTTCTACGAGACGGCCGACCGCAACCTCGAGACCGCGTGGGCGGACCGCCAGGCCCTCGACGAGCAGCGCACGTCCCTGCTCTGGGACAACGGCGTCTCGGGGCGCGCCGAGCTGCTCGCCGGTCCTGCGGGTGACGACGCGGGCGAGGCCGACGCCTCGGTGACACCTTCCGACGGCACGCCCTCCGACGGAGCGTCCTCGGACGCCGCGTCGGACGCGTCGGCAGACGCCTCGAGCCCTGCCGAGGGCGACGGGACGGACGAACCCGGCGACGAGCCCACGCAGACCCCGTCGACGAGCGACCCCGACGACGTCGTCACGATGCTCATGGTCTCCGACCTGCACTGCAACACCGGCATGAGCCCGCTCATCACCACGGCTGCGATCCTGTCCGAGGCGTCGGTCATCATCAACGGCGGTGACTCGACCATCAACGGCACGGCGGTCGAGAGGTTCTGCGTCGACTCCTTCATCGGGGCCGCGCCCGACGGTGTCGACTGGGTCCAGGCCGACGGCAACCACGACAGCTCGATCACCTCCGACCAGGCGCGCTCGGCCGGGGCGACCGTGCTCGACGGCTCGGTCGTCGACATCGACGGTGTGAGGTTCCTCGGGGACTCCGACCCCAAGGAGACCCGCATCGGGCAGGGGTCGACGTCGGTCGCGGGCGAGAGCTACGAGGAGGCCGGGAACCGTCTGCGCGACGTCGCCTGCTCCGAGGACGACCCGGCCGACATCCTGCTCATCCACACCCCGGGCGTAGGCGAGCCCGTCATGGCCTCGGGATGCGTCCCGATCCAGCTGTCCGGGCACATCCACCACAGGTCCGGTCCGCTCCAGTTCGGCAAGGGCGTGCGGTACGTCAGCTCGACGACGGCCGGCGCGGCCTCCGGTCAGCCGACCATCGGCCCGCTCAACGGCACCGCGGAGATGACGGTCTTCCGCTTCGACCGCGAGCGTCGCGTCATGCTCGACTACCAGGTGATCGCCGTCCAGCCCGACCGCTCGGTCCAGGTCGGAGAGCGCATGACCTTCCCGCCGATCCCCGGCGGCGCCTCGAGCGGGTCGGGTGGCACCGCGGGCGACGGCTCGTCCGACGCGCCCACGGACGCACCGACCGACGTCTCGACGCTCGCCCCGGGCGACACGCCGACTGCCCCTGCTGCCGACCCTGGCGAGGAGACCCCGGGGGAGGTCGACACGTCGGGCTGACGCCGTCGTCCACAGGGGACGACTCGACATCCGGGTGCGCGGATGAGAAAGTTCGGTATGCCGAACTTCTCGATCCGCAGACCCGTCGACTCTGTGGTGCGCCGCCCACGCCGAAGGCCTCTCGTGGTCGTAGCCGCCACGACGCTCGCCCTGGCCGTCTCTGCCTGCGCCCCGACGGCCTCGGTGCGGGACGAGGCCGGTGACAGGCTGCTCGTCCTGACGACCTTCACGGTGATCGCCGACATCGCCCGCGAGGTCGGGGGCGACCACGTCCACGTCGAGTCGGTCACCGCGGTCGGGGCAGAGATCCACGGCTACGAACCGACCCCCTCGGACCTGAGGAGGGCCTCGGACGCGGACCTCGTCCTCGAGAACGGCCTGGGCCTCGAGGCGTGGTTCGACAGGTTCGTCGCCGGCCTCGACGTCCCGACTGTCACGCTGTCGGACGGCATCGAGGCGCTCCCCGTCGTCGAGTCCGTCGGCGTCGAGGGCGAGGCGCCGCCCAGCGACGACCTGGGCGCTCCGAACCCGCACGCATGGATGTCCCCGGCTGTCGGTGCCCACTACGCGCACGCCGCCGCCGAGGCCTTCGCCGCGCAGGACCCCGAGCACGCGGAGGCCTACAGGGCGAACGCCGAGCGCTACGCCGGCGAGCTGCTCGCCGTGGGGGAGACGCTCACCGCGGCGCTCGCCGAGATCCCCGCCGAGTCCCGGGTGCTCGTCACCTGCGAGGGTGCCTTCTCCTACCTGGCCCGGGACGCGGGACTCGACGAGGTGTACCTGTGGCCCGTGAACTCCGAGGGACAGTCGAGCCCGCGCCGCATGGAGGCCGCGATCTCCACGGTCCGGGACCGTCAGGTGCCGGCGGTGTTCTGCGAGTCGACGGTCTCCTCGGACTCCCAGGAGCAGGTGGCCCGCGAGTCCGGCTCGACCTTCGCAGGGGTGCTGTACGTCGACTCGCTCTCCGAGCCCGACGGGCCCGTCCCTACCTACAAGGACCTGCTCACCCACGACGTCGAGGTCATCATCGCGGGGCTGACCGGCACGACCGGTGCTGAGCTCGTGAACAGCAGCGCGACGCAGCCCGCGTCCGCCGGGGCGGGACGATGAGCCGCGCGGACCGCGCGACGGTCACCTGGTCGACCGCCGCCGACGCTGTGACTGTCGACGACCTCAGCTACACCTATCCCTCGTCCTCTGGCCGGGGCAGGGCTGCCCGACCCGCCCTCGACAGGGCCTCGCTCACCGTCCGCACGGGGTCGATCACCGGGCTGGTCGGGGTCAACGGCGCCGGCAAGTCCACGCTGTTCAAGGCGCTCATGGGGATGATCGAGCCCGACACCGGGCACCTGAGCATCCTCGGCCAGGCGCCCCAGGCCGCGCGGCGTGCCGGTCTCGTGGGCTACGTGCCGCAGGCCGAGGCCATCGACGACACCTTCCCGCTGACGGTCCGCGACGTCGTCTCGACAGGTCGCTACGGACGGCTCGGGACCACCCGTCGCCTCGGGCGCGCGGACAGGCTCGCCGTCGACGCAGCGCTCGAGCAGGTCAGGCTCGCCGACCTCGCGGACCGCCAGATCGGACGGCTCTCCGGTGGGCAGCGGCGCCGGGTGTTCGTCGCCCGGAGCCTGTGCCAGGAGGCGCAGGTGCTGCTGCTCGACGAGCCCTTCGCAGGGGTCGACCGCGGCTCCGAGGCCCTCGTGGTCGCGGTCCTGCGTGACCTCGTCGCCCGGGGCGGCGCGGTGCTGCTCTCGACCCACGACCTCGTCGCGCTCCCGTCCCTCGCTGACCACGTCGTCCTCGTCCACCACTCGGTCCTGGCCTCCGGCACGCCGGACGCCGTGCTGACCCCGGAGAACCTGGCCCGCGCCTTCGGCGGAGAGGACCTGCGATGACAGCGCTCACCTGGTTGACCGACCCCTTCACCTACGAGTTCATGCAGCGGTCGCTGCTGGTCACCGTCGTCGCCAGCATCGTCTGCGCGCTGCTCAGCTGCTGGCTCGTCCTCATCGGCTGGTCCCTGCTCGGTGACGCGGTCTCGCACGCCGTGCTTCCGGGCGTGGTGCTCTCGTACATCGTCGGCATCCCCTTCGCAGCAGGTGCGCTCGTCTTCGGCTTCGGTGCCGTCGCGCTCATCGGTGCGGTGCGCGACACGACGCGGCTCAAGGAAGACGCGGTGATCGGGGTGGTCTTCACGACCCTCTTCGCGATCGGGCTCGTGCTGGTCTCGGTCACCCCGAGCCACATCGACCTGTCGCACATCCTCTTCGGCAACCTGCTCGGTGTGACCGACGCGGACATCTGGCAGGTGGTCGTCCTCGGTGCGCTCACCACGGCGGTCCTCGTCGTCAAGCGCCGAGACCTCACGCTGCTCGCCTTCGACCCCGTCCACGCGCACGCGATCGGCCTCTCGCCGCGAAGGCTGCGGGCGCTGCTGCTCGCGGCGCTGGCGATCACCGTCGTCGTCGCGCTCCAGGCCGTCGGGGTGATCCTCGTGGTCGCGATGGTCATCACCCCGGGTGCGACGGCCTTCCTCCTCACCGACCGCATCTCGCGCATGCTGGTGATCGCCCCGGCCGTGGCGGCGCTCTGCGCCGTGGCCGGGATGTACGCGAGCTACTACCTCGACGCGTCGAGCGCCGGGATGATCGTGCTCATGCAGGGGATCGCCTTCGGGGTGGCCTACGCGGCGACCTGGCGGACCCGTCGCGTGCGCGCCTGAGCGCGGCCGCCACGTGGGTACCTGACCGCGGCCGCCAGCTGCGCGGCTGGTGGCCACGCGGGTGCTCGTCCGTCGACCATGGGTGCGAGTCTGACCGCGGCCGGTGCTCGTCTGCCCTGGGCTGAGGGGCGTTCGGACGAACGCAGGTGCTGGCCCGCCTCCCGTGCCGGACATCACGCTGGAGGCCGGTCAGGGTGCCCTACGCTTGACCGGTGACAGATGAACTCGAGCTGACCGCTGTGGCCCAGGACTATCTCAAGGTGGTCTGGGGAGCCCAGGAGTGGTCGGACGAACCCGTCACCACCAAGCTCCTCGCCGAGCGGATCGGCGTCGGTGCGTCGACAGTCTCGGAGACCGTGCGCCGCCTGACGGCCCAGGGCCTGCTGGAGCACCCGCGCTACGGCTCGGTCGAGCTGACCGAGGTCGGCCGCAGGCACGCCGTGCAGATCGTCCGCCGGCACAGGCTCATCGAGACCTTCCTCGTGTCCGAGCTCGGCTACACCTGGGACGAGGTGCACGACGAGGCCGAGGTCCTCGAGCACGCCGTCTCCGACCTCATGGTCGACAGGATCGACCAGCGTCTCGGACACCCGACCCGGGACCCTCACGGCGACCCGATCCCGGCGCCCGACGGCACGGTCCCGACGCCCCCGGCTGTCACGCTCGCGGCCCTCCAGGCCGGCACGCAGGCCGTGGTCGCCCGCATCTCCGACGCGGACGCCGAGGTGCTGCGGTACTTCGCGGAGATCGGCTTCGGTCTCGACGTGCAGCTCACCGTCGTCGAGCGTCGCGACTTCGCGGGTGTGCTCTGCATCGAGTGGGCCCCGAGCGACGCTCCCGAGAGCACGACGACGGTCGACCTCGGCCTGCGTGCCGCTGACGCCGTGTGGGTCGTGACGCGGTGACGACCCCCGACCCCTCGGTGTCGCTGGCCAAGGACGCTCCGACGGCAGCAGACCCGCAGACGACCAGCGGCCCGGCTCGCGGCAGCCGCCCCGGCCTCGCGCTCCTCGCCCTCGCCCTCGGTGGCTTCACCATCGGCACGACCGAGTTCGCGACGATGGGGCTGCTGACCAACATCGCCGACGACCTCCAGGCGTCCATCCCGGCCGCCGGTCACACGATCACGGCCTACGCGCTCGGTGTCGTCCTCGGTGCGCCCCTCATCACCGTGCTGGCGGCCAAGGTCGAGCGCAAGACCCTCGTCGTCTGGCTGATGATCGCCTACGCGATCGGCAACCTCGTCTCGGCTGCGGCCCCGAACCTCGAGCTGCTGCTCCTCGGGCGATTTGTCACCGGGCTGCCGCACGGCGTGTTCTTCGGGACGGGCGCGATCGTCGGCACAGCCGTCGTGGGCCGCGCGCGTCGCGGGCACGCCGTCGCGATGATGATGGCCGGTCTGACGGTCGCGAACATCGTCGGGGTGCCGTTGTCCTCGTGGGTGGGGGACCACCTGGGATGGCGGGTCGCCTTCGTCATCATCGGAGGCCTCGGGCTGGTGACCGTCGTCGGGCTGCTCGCGCTGCTGCCGCGGACCCCGGCCGCCGCCGGTGCGACCCCCCGTACTGAGCTCGGCGCGCTGCGCAACGGGCCGCTGTGGGTGGCCTTCGCGGGCTGCGCGATCGGCTTCGGCGGCATGTTCGCCGTCTACTCCTACGTCAAGCCGACCCTCATCGACGTCACCGGTCTGTCGGTCGGCGCAGTCCCGGGCATCCTCGCGCTCTTCGGGATCGGTATGACGCTCGGGGTGCTCATTGGGGGCAGGCTGGTCGACCGGGACGTCATGCGGACCGTCTACCTCGGCTTCGTGAGCACGGCCCTCGCGCTCGTGGCCTTCGGTCTGGTCGGTGCCTCGCCGGTGCCCGCGGTCGTCGCGCTCTTCGCGATCGGGGTGACGTCGCAGATCCTCGGGATCGCGCTCCAGGCCCGGCTCATGGACCTCTCGCCGGCTGCCCCGTCCCTCGGGGCGGCGCTGTGCCACTCCTCGCTCAACGCGGCCAACGCGAACGGCGCCTTCCTCGGTGGGCTGGTCATCGCCGCAGGCTGGGGCTACCTCTCGCTCGCCTGGGCAGGGGCCGCGCTGACGATCGTCGGGCTCGCGGTCATCGTGCTCTTCGGGCGGCAGAAGATCACCCGGGTCCCGGCCGAGCTCCTCGCGCACTGAGACGTGCGCACCGGCAGCGTGCTGCGGTGCGCCGCCGTGCGTGACAGATCCTGTCGTGGCAGTCTCAGGAAACCCCCAGCGTCGCTGGCTACGGTGAACCGCCCCGTCCGACCGCTGACCTAGGAGACCGTGTGGCTACCAGGAACGAGCACACCGCTCCCGGCTCGTCCGGGCGGTCCGGCGCTGAGGGACGCGCGGCCGGCGCGGACGCCGACGTCGTCGACCCCGACGCCGACCTCACCGACGACGAGCTGCTCGCCGCCGAGATGGCCCTCCCGCAGGCCCGGAGCAGGACTCTCGGCGACCGCCGCTACGGCTGGGTGCTGCTGGTCTTCGGTCTGATCGGCTTCGCGGCGTCTCTCGCGCTGTCGATCGAGAAGGTGCTCAAGCTCCAGGACCCGGACCACGTCGCGAGCTGCAGCTTCAACCTCTTCCTCGACTGCTCGGCTGCGATGGGCTCGTGGCAGGGCAGCCTGCTCGGTTTCCCCAACCCGTTCATCGGTGTCGCCGCCTTCCCCGTCGTCGTGACCTCGGGCGTCGTGCTGCTGGCCGGGGCGCGGCTGCCGGCCTGGTACTGGCGCTCGCTGCTCGGGGGGACCGTCGCGGCCCTCGGGCTCGTCGTCTTCCTCGTCTACACGTCGGTCGCCGAGCTCGGCAAGCTCTGCCCCTACTGCATGGTCGTGTGGTTCGCGGTGATCCCGCTGTTCTGGTACTCGCTCGTCTACTCGGTCCAGGAGCGCATGGTCCCGGCGTCGGAGAAGATCCGCAGCGTGATCGTCCGCAACCGCTTCGTGCTGCTCGTCGCGCTGTACCTGGTCGTCACGGCGTGGGTCGTCATCGCGCTGGCCCCGGCGATCGCGGACCACCTGCGCTACTCCTGACCGCGGAGGACTCCGGACCGTCCACGCGCTGCCGGGCGGACGGAGCCCGCTCCCCGACGGACGCGGGTCCGAGGCGTCGGAGCCTGGCGGTAAAGTTGTCCGGGTGACCACGCAGGATGCCACCCACGCCCAGACTCCCTCCTCGACAGGACCGGGAGAGCCCTCGCAGCGCTACACCGCTGCCCTCGCGGGCGAGATCGAGCTCCGGTGGCAGGAGCGCTGGGCCGAGCGCGGGACCTTCCACGCCGCCAACCCGACAGGACCGCTGACCGACGGCAAGGGCCGCAACGCCGACCCGTCGAGCCCCAGCTTCTTCGTCATGGACATGTTCCCGTACCCCTCGGGCGCAGGCCTGCACGTCGGCCACCCGCTCGGCTACATCGCGACCGATGTCGTCGGCCGCTTCCGGCGCATGTCCGGTGACAACGTGCTGCACGCTCTCGGCTACGACGCCTTCGGCCTGCCGGCCGAGCAGTTCGCGGTCCAGACGGGTCAGCACCCGCGCATCACGACCGAGGCGAACATCGCCAACATGAGCCGGCAGCTCCGCCGTCTGGGTCTCGCCCACGACGACCGCCGCTCCTTCGCGACGACCGACTCAGAGTTCGTGCGCTGGACGCAGTGGATCTTCCTCAAGATGTTCAACTCCTGGTACGACGTCGACGCCGTGCGTCCCGACGGCGGGACCGGCCGCGCGCGCCCGATCAGCGAGCTCGAGGCGGAGTACGCGGCCGGGACGCGGACGGCCTCTGACGGCCGCGCGTGGGCCGAGCTGACGAGCGCCGAGCAGCGCGAGGTCATCAACGACCAGCGTCTCGCCTACGTCTCGAACGCCCCGGTCAACTGGTGCCCCGGCCTGGGCACCGTGCTCGCGAACGAAGAGGTCACCTCCGACGGCCGCTCCGAGCGCGGCAACTTCCCGGTGTTCCAGCGCAACCTGCGCCAGTGGAACATGCGCATCACCGCCTACGCCGACCGCCTGGTCGACGACCTCGAGGACATCGACTGGCCGGACAAGGTCAAGGCGATGCAGCGCAACTGGATCGGCCGCTCCGAGGGTGCGCACGTGGTCTTCGACGTGGTCGGCGGGCGCGAGCCTGTCACGGTCTTCACCACGCGCCCGGACACGCTCTTCGGCGCCACCTTCATGGTTGTCTCGCCCGAGCACCCGCTGCTCGACGAGGTCCCGGCCGAGTGGCCTGACGGCACGGCGGACGTCTGGACGGGTGAGCACGCGACCCCCGCGGACGCTGTCGCCGCCTACCGCGCGATGGCCGCCGCCAAGACTGCGGTCGAGCGTCAGGCCGACGCCGGCAAGAAGACCGGAGTGTTCACGGGTCACCTCGCCACCAACCCTGCCAACGGCCAGCTGCTGCCCGTCTTCACGGCGGACTACGTCCTCATGGGCTACGGCACCGGTGCGATCATGGCCGTGCCCGGCGGCGACGAGCGCGACTTCGCCTTCGCGGAAGCCTTCGGCCTGCCCGTCGTCTACACGGTCGCGACGCCCGAGGGCTTCGAGGGTGGTGCTTGGACGGGTGACGGCGCGATCGTCGGCTCCGCCAACGACGAGGTCTCCCTCGACGGGCTCTCGGTCACCGAGGCGAAGAGCCGCATGATCGAGTGGCTCGAGTCCAAGGGCTACGGCTCGGGCACCATCACCTACCGCCTGCGCGACTGGCTCTTCAGCCGCCAGCGCTACTGGGGCGAGCCCTTCCCGATCGTCTACGGCGACGACGACCAGCCCATCGCCCTCACCGAGGCGATGCTCCCGGTCGACCTTCCGGACGTCCCGGACTACTCGCCGCGCACCTACGCGCCCGACGACGCCGACTCCTCGCCCGAGCCGCCGCTGGGCCGCAACGACGACTGGGTGACCGTCACTCTCGACCTGGGCGACGGTCCGCGCGAGTACCGCCGCGAGACCAACACCATGCCCAACTGGGCCGGGTCGTGCTGGTACTACCTGCGCTACCTCGACCCGCAGAACGACGGACCGTCGGCGACTGTGCCCGTCGACCCGAGCCTGGACTCCTACTGGATGGGCCCGAACCACAACGCGACGGCCGGTGCTGCCGGGGGCGTGGACCTCTACGTCGGTGGCGTCGAGCACGCTGTGCTGCACCTGCTGTACGCGCGCTTCTGGCACAAGGTGCTCTTCGACCTCGGCTATGTGTCGAGCGTCGAGCCCTTCCACAAGCTCTTCAACCAGGGCTACGTCCAGGCCTACGCCTTCGTAGACGCCCGCGGCGCCTACGTCCCGGCCGACGAGGTCGAGGAGATCACTGCGGGCGACGGTTCGAGCATGTACGTGTGGAACGGCGAGTCCGTCACCCGTGAGTACGGGAAGATGGGCAAGTCGCTCAAGAACGTCGTCACGCCCGACGACATGTACGAGGCCTACGGTGCGGACACCTTCCGGGTCTACGAGATGTCGATGGGCCCGCTCGACGTGTCCCGCCCGTGGGACACGCGCGCCGTCGTCGGCTCGCAGAGGTTCTTGCAGCGACTGTGGCGCAACGTCGTCTCGGAGGAGACCGGCGAGCTCACCGTCACCGACGAGCCAGCCTCGGACGAGACGCTGCGCCACGTGCACCGTGCCATCGCCGACGTGCGCGTCGAGATGGAGAACATGCGCACCAACACGGCGATCGCGAAGCTCATCACGCTCAACAACCACCTGACCACGCTCGAGGCCGTGCCGCGCGAGGCTGCCGAGGCGATCGTGCTGATGACCGCACCGGTCGCCCCGCACATCGCGGAAGAGCTGTGGGAGCGCCTCGGCCACGACGAGTCGCTCACCTACGAGCCCTTCCCTGTCGCGGACGAGCAGTACCTCGTCCAGGACTCGGTGACCTGCGTGTTCCAGGTGCAGGGGAAGGTGCGCGGCCGCGCCGACGTGCCGCCGGCGATCTCCGAGGCGGACCTCGAGGCTCTCGCCCTCGCCGACCCCGGGGTGCAGCGTGCGCTCGACGGCCGTGCGGTCATGAAGGTCATCACGCGCGCGCCCAAGCTGGTCAACATCGTCCCGGCGAAGTAGCGGCTCGAGCAGACGTGGCGGGAGACCGCACCGACGGGGCCGTGCCGGCAGCAGCCGGCACGGCCCTGAGCCGTGTCCTGGTCGTGACGGACTCGACGGCCTCGCTGCCTGCCGGCCTCGCGGCCGAGCACGGGGTCGGGGTGGTCCCGCTCCAGGTGGGGATCGACGGTGAGACCTTCCACGAGGGTCTCGATCTCGACTCGGCTGCCCTGGTCGCGGCGCTCGACCGGCATGCCGTCGTCACGACGTCGCAGCCCTCGGTGGGTGCCTTCCTCGAGGTCTACAGGGCGGCCGCGGCTGCCGGAGCCGAGCGGATCGTCTCGGTCCACCTCTCGGGTGAGCTCTCAGGGACCGTCCGGGCAGCCGCCCTCGCCGCGGCCGACAGCCCTGTCCCCGTCGAGGTGGTCGACTCGCGGACCGTCGCGACAGGCCTGGGCTTCGCCGCCCTCGCCGCCGCCCGGTCCGCCGCGGCCGGCGCGCCCACCGACGAGGTGGTGCGCGTCGCCGAGCGGGTGGCAGCGTCGACCCGCGCGCTGTTCGTGGTCGACTCCCTCGACCACCTGCGACGGGGCGGACGCCTGAGTGCCGCTGCTGCGGCTATCGGCACCGCCCTCGGGCTGCGGCCCGTGCTCGGCGTGCGCGACGGGCGGATCGAGGTGGTCCAGAAGGTCCGGTCCCGCGGGGCCGGTGCCGACAGGCTGGTCGCTGCGGCTGAGGATGCTCTGGCGGCGAGCCCGCACGTGCGCTTCGCCGTGCACCACCTGGGCGACGACGCGGCGGCGAGGGCGTGCGCGCGGCGGGTCGAGGACGTGACGGGTCGGTCGGTCCTCGTGTCGCCGGTGAGCGCTGTCCTCGGTGCGCACGTCGGACCGGGATTGCTCGCGCTCGTGGCGGTCGACGACCCGGGAGCTGTCGACGTCGGGGTTGGGGAGCAGTAGGCCGAGCCCCTGGGGCCTCGACAGGCTTGCTCTGTGTCCACAGGCCTTCGGGTAGCCGGGGCTTCCACAGACGGCGCGAGGGCGAGTGCCGAGGCACGCGCCCAGATCTAGCGTCTGGCGGGTGACTGCACCTCGATCTCTTGACGGACCAGACGAGCACGGGCTCCCCGGTGGACCTCCGACCAGGTCCCGCGGCCGCCTGTGGGAGGACGACGGGGACTCGCGCGAGCGGGATCATGTCCAAGGGTACGAGCGGCCCGGCGGCTTGGCTGACGACTGGGCTGACGACCTGTCGGCGGTGTCCGACGCGCGGGACACACCCGAGGCCCCGGGCAGCGCGCTCGTCCGGTCGGTCGCTGCCGCCTACACCGCAGCCCACGGCCACCCGGCCGAGCACGACACGCTCGTGGACCGCGAGACAGGACGCCGACGCTGGGCGCTCGGGCTGCGGGCGGCCTTCGCAGCCGCCGTGGCGCTGCTCTTCGTCGGAGGTGTCGTGGTGGTGCGTGACCTGAGGACCATGTCGGTCGAGCCTGTCGCCGTCAGCGAGGGTGACGGCGCGGCTGCTGAGGTGGGTGGTGCGCAGGCTCAGACGACCGGAGACAGTCAGGACGGCGGAGAGAACCAGGGCGATGCCAAGCAGACGACCTCCGGCGAGAAGGGAGACGGGTCGTCTGCTGCCGGCGACGGCGTCTCGTCTGATGCGGGGGCGAGCGGCGAGACGGTACTGGTCCACGTCGTCGGGCAGGTCAACGCGCCCGGTGTCGTCGAGATCCCGACGGGCTCACGGGTGGTCGACGCCATCGCCGCGGCGGGCGGCGCGACCGCGGAGGCCGACACCGCAGCGGTGAATCTCGCCCGGCAGGCCGTCGACGGCGAGCAGGTCTACGTGCCCGCGCCCGGGGAGGTGGCCCCGGTGCCCGGGGCCGGGCCAGCTCCGGCGAGTGGACCGGGCGGAGGTGACACGAGCGGGACTCCAGGTGCGGCATCGGTAAACCTCAACAGCGCGGGTTCGGAGGAGCTCCAGACTCTTCCCGGGGTGGGGCCGGCGCTCGCGCAGCGCATCCTCGACTGGCGGGAGTCGAACGGCACCTTCGGGTCGATCGACCAGCTCCAGGACGTCTCGGGGATCGGCCCTGTCGTCTTCGAGGGCCTCCGCGCCCTGGTCACGGTATGAGCGGCATCCCGCGGGACCTCCGGCTGGTCCCGGCGACTCTGGCTGGCTCGTCGGTGACCTGGTGGTCGGTCGCCTCCGAGGTCCGGCCTGTCGTCGTGGTCGCAGCGGCTGCGGGTGTCACGATCCTCCTGCTCGTCGTGGTCCGTGCCGTGCTGCTCCGGCGGCTGTCCGCCCCGCCGCCGGTGCTGCGTGCCAGTCTCGGTCAGCTCGTGCTCGTCGGTGCTGTCGTGATGGTGCTGAGTCTTGTGGTCGCAGCGCAGCTGAAGGCCGGGAGCACGGGTCTCCTGCCCGGTCTTGTCGGGTCGGGGGCGAGCGGGACGGTCCGCGGGTCGGTCGTGTCGGAGCCGCGGACCACCTCCGCGGGCTTCGGTGGCGAGCCGCGGGTCGTGCGGACGATCGCCCTGACGACGGTGACCGGCTGGTCCGGCGGCGTGCTGTCGACCGGCCCTGCTCACGGGGACGTGGTCGTGCTCGGAGGCACGGCCCTGGCTGACGTCGACTACGGCTCGACCGTGGAGGTCGACGGGAGGCTGCTCGCGGTCGACCCGGGGAGCGCGACGACAGCGATGCTCGCGCTACGGGAGGCGACACCCTCGTCCCCTGCGCTGCGGGTCCTCGAGCCACCAGGTCCGCTCCTGCGGGCAGTCGGTACGGTGCGGTCCTCCTTCGTCGACGTCTCGTCCACCCTGCCCGAGCAGGCGCGCGGCCTCGTGCCGGGTGTCGCCGTGGGGGACACGTCGATGCTCTCGCCTCGTCTCGACGCCGCGATGAAGACGACCTCGCTCACCCACGTCACGGCCGTCTCGGGCTCGCACTTCGCGATCATCTTCGCGACGGTCTCCGGGCTGTGCACGCTCGTCCGGCTGCCTCGGCGCATGAGGGTCGTGGTCGCAGGGCTCGCGATGGCCGGGTTCGTGCTGCTCGTGCACCCGGAGCCGAGCGTCGTCCGGGCTGCCGCGATGTCCGCCGTCGCCCTGGTCGCCGTGCTGCTCGGGCGTCCTGGTCAGGCGCTCTCGGCGCTGTGCGCGGCGGTCCTCGTGCTGCTCGCGGTGGACCCGTTCCTCGTGCGCTCGTACGGCTTCGTGCTCTCCGCTCTGGGGACCGCGGGGCTGGTCGTCGGGACCCGGCCGATCGCCACCTGGCTCGGACGCGCACTGCCGCGGTGGATGGCGCTGGCTGTCGCGGTGCCGCTCGCCGCCCAGCTCGCCTGCGCTCCGGTGATCGTCCTGCTCGACCCTGTCGTGGCGACCTACGCTGTCCCGGCCAACGTGCTGGCCGCCCCGGCGCTCGTCCCGGCCACGGTCCTCGGCGTCGTCGGAGCGCTCCTCGCGCCGTGGTGGCCGGGTGCGGCAGGGTTGTTCGCGCAGGTCGCAGGCTGGGCCACCTGGTGGATCGCCGAGGTCGCCGAACGCCTCGCAGGAGCACCCCTCGCGAGCATCCCGTGGGCGGCCGGGGCGCCGGGGGCGGTCTTGCTCGCGGTCGTATCAGCAGCAGCGGTCGTCCTCGTCTGGCGGTGGAGCAGCATCGTGTGGACGGCACGGACCGGGATGTTCGTCGCCGGGATCGGGGCACCGCCGAGCGCACCGCGCTCGGGCCGGGCCACGACGTTCTTCGCCAGGCTGGGGACCGGAGCGTCACGCGGGACCGGGGCCGTGCACGCGGCCGCACGACCGCTCGCGCGTGCTGCCGGCCTGCTGACCTGCGCCCTCGTCGGGCTCCTCGTGGTGTGGCAGACGCAGCCGCCGTGGCTGGCCGACGTGCTGCGCGGTGGGGGAGCGGCTTGGGACGCCGACTGGCAGGTCGTGGTGTGCGACGTCGGGCAGGGTGACGCCCTGGTGGTGCAGACCGGGCCGGGTCGGGCGGTCATGGTCGACGTCGGACCGCCTGGTGACGCAGCGGCTCGCTGCCTCGACGAGCTCGGAGTGACCACCCTCGACCTCCTGGTACTCACGCACTTCCACGACGACCACGTCGGCGGGCTCGCCGAGGTCCTCGACGGGCGCGTGGTCGAGGAGGCCTACGTCAGTCCGGTCCGGGAGCCCGCCGGTCACGCCGAGGGGGTCGCACGGTTGCTCGACGACGCGAGCATCCCGTGGCAGGTGGTGAGCGCGGACCCGGACGGGCTGGGGCTGCTGGCCGGCCCGGCGCCCGACCAGGTCGCGTGGGGGGTGCTGGCCCCCGCTGCGAGCGCCGCGGAGGGCCGAGCTGCCGATCGACCGACAGCTGGGACGGCCGAGGACGGGGCGGCGAACGACGGGAGCGTCGTCATGGTGATCCGCACCCCAGACCTGAGCGTCGTGGCCCTCGGTGACCTCGAGGCCCGAGGCCAGGCTGCCCTCCTGCGGAGCCTGACCGACGACGGTGTGAGCCTCGGCCCTGTCGACGTCGTCAAGATGGCGCACCACGGCTCCCGAGCGCAGGACCCAGACCTCGCCCGCCTGCTCAGCCCTGACGTCGTGCTCGTCGGCGTCGGCGCCGACAACACCTACGGGCACCCCACGCAGGACGCCCTCGACCTCTACGAGTCCCACGGCGCGACCATCCTGCGCACCGACCTGTGCAGCACCTCGGGAGTCCTCGTCCGCGGGGGACAGACCTTGGTCACCGACCGCTGCTCGTGACACCCTTGGACCATGGCCGCCCCCCGAAGCTCAGCACGTGGCAAGACCCCTGGACTCGCGTGGGACGAGGCGACGCTCGCACCTGTCGTCCTGGTCCACGGGGCCGAGGGGCTGCTCGTCGACAGGGCTGTCGAGAGGCTCGTCGGGCTGGCCCGTGAGCTCGACCCCGAGACCGAGAAGACGACCGTCCAGGCCGCGCTCTACCAGTCCGGCATGCTCTCGGTCCTCACCAGCCCGTCGCTCTTCGCCGAGCCGCGGATCGTCGTGGTCGAGAGCGTCGAGGCGACGACGGACGCCCTGATGACCGACGTCATCGCCTATCTCTCCGCGCCGGCCGACGACGTCTTCCTCGTCCTCGAGCACCGCGGGGGAGTGCGCGGCAAGAAGATGCTCGACGCGATCCGCGCCAGCGGCGCTCCTGTGGTCACCTGCGACCCCATCAAGAAGGATGCCGAGAAGGTGGCCTTCGCGGCTGCCGAGTTCAAGCGCGGCGGACGCCGAGCCACAGCGGGTGCGGTCCGCGCGCTCGTCGAGGCCGTCGGCAGCGACCTGCGCGAGCTCGCGGCGTCCTGCTCGCAGCTCATGGCCGACTCCGAGAAGACCATCGACGAGACCGCCGTGTCCCGCTATTACGGCGGACGGGTCGAGGCGACGGGCTTCAGGGTCGCCGATGCTGCCATCGCCGGCGACGCCGGTCAGGCTGTCGCCCTGCTCCGCCACGCGCTCGACACCGGGGCTGACCCCGTCCCTGTCGTCGCCGCCCTCGCGATGAAGCTGCGCACCCTCGCCAAGGTGGCTGGGATGCGCGGCCGGGGCGGCAGCGCCTCTGACATGGGGCTCGCGCCGTGGCAGGTCGACCGTGCCCGCAAGGACCTCGCGAGCTGGACGCCGGAGGGCCTCGCGACAGCCATCACGGCGACGGCCCAGGCCGACGCCGAGGTCAAGGGTGCCGGCCGTGACCCGGTCTTCGCCGTCGAGCGCGCAGTCCTCACCGTCGCCCGCAGCGCGGGCCGCTGAGGAAGCGGCCCGCTCTTCGGCTCAGGCGTCCCGGAACACCGTGATCTGCGCACCCAGCGCCGTGAGCCTGTCGGCCAGGTCTTCATACCCACGCCGGATCATGTACACGTTGCGCAGCACCGAGGTGCCCTGCGCGGCGAGCATGCCGAGCAGCACCACGACGGCCGGGCGCAGCGCGGGCGGGCACATGAGCTCCGCCCCGCGCCACCGGGTCGGCCCCTCGACGAGCACGCGGTGCGGGTCGAGCAGCCGGACGTTCGCGCCGAGGTTCGTCAGCTCGGTGAGATAGATCGCCCGGTTGTCGTACGTCCAGTCGTGGATGAGGGTCCCGCCCTCGGCCGACGCCGCGATGACGGCGAAGAACGGCAGGTTGTCGATGTTGACACCCGGGAACGGCATGGCGTGGATCTTGTCGATCGGTGCCTTGAGCTCGCTCACGTGCGTGGTGAGGTCGACCAGCCTGGTCCGCCCGTTGGTCGACATGTACTCCTCGGTCATGTCGTAGCGGAAGCCCATGGTCCGCAGGATCGCGAGCTCGATCTCGACGAACTCGATCGGCACGCGGCGGATCGTGATCGACGACTTCGTGACGACAGCAGCCGCGAGGAAGGTCATGGCCTCGACGGGGTCCTCCGATGGTGCGTACTCGATGTCGGTGTCGATCACGGGCACACCGTGCACCACGAGCGTCGTGGTCCCGATGCCCTCGATCTTCACGCCGAGGTCTTCGAGGAAGAAGCAGAGGTCCTGGACCATGTAGTTCGGGCTCGCGTTGCGGATCGTCGTGGCGCCGTCGTGACGGGCGGCTGCGAGGATCGCGTTCTCGGTGACGGTGTCGCCGCGCTCGACGAGCACGATCGCGCCGTCTGCCCGGCGCTCGTGGTCGACCTCGACGTGGTACTTCTCCTCGGTCGCGCGGACCTCGACGCCGAAGTGGCGCAGCGCGAGCATGTGCGGCTCGACCGTCCGGGTCCCGAGGTCGCAGCCCCCGGCGTAGGGGAGCTGGAAGGCGGGGCGGTCGTGCACGAGCGGGCCGAGCAGCATGAGGATACTGCGGGTGCGGCGCGCCGCCTCCTGGTCCATCTCGTCGAGGGCGAGGGTCACGGGCGGCTGGAGCACGAGGTCGCGGCCGTCCTCGGTCCACTCGGCGCTCACGCCGATGCTGCGCAGCACCTCGAGGATGCGGTCGACCTCGGCGATCCGTGCGACCCCGCGCAGGGTGGTCCGTCCGCGGTTGAGCAGCGAGGCGCAGAGCAGCGCGACGGCGGCGTTCTTCGACGAACGGATGTCGACGGCGCCGTTGAGCTCACGGCCACCATGCACCCGCAGGTGCATGACGTCGTTGCGGCCCAGCGTGAGGAGCTCGGCGTCGAGGGCCTCGGAGATCCGCCGGACGGTCTCGAGCGAGAGGTTCTGGCCACCCTTCTCGATCCGGTTGACAGCGCTCTGGCTGGTCCCGATCTTCTCGGCCAGGTGCGCCTGGGTCCAACCGTGGAGCTTGCGGGCGTCGCGGATGAGGGTACCGATCCGCGCGGCATCGATCGTCGTCATGCTCGCCACCGTATCTCATAGATGAGATAAACGTGTGAAGGGATGTGGTGACCTCGGCACCCGTCCCGCCGACCTCGGGTACGACGAAGGCGCCGCCCCGACACGGGAAGCGACGCCTTGGGCGCGATCTCTGGCACCGAGGTGTCAGGGATCAGTGAGACTCACAGGCCGTGGACGGCCTTTGCAAGAGCCGACTTGCGGTTCGCGGCCTGGTTGGCGTGGATGACGCCCTTGGACACGGCCTTGTCGAGCTTCTTGGACGTGATGACCAGTGCAGCGGCAGCAGCATCCTTGTCGCCGGCGTTGATCGCGGTCCGCACACGACGAACGTGCGTGCGGAGCTCGGTCTTGACGGCGTTGTTGCGAAGGCGAGCCTTCTCGTTGGTGCCGATGCGCTTGATCTGAGACTTGATGTTAGCCACGTGAGGACTCTCTGATAATTTCGCCTGAGCGAGTGAACAGGTCGTAGAAGGCGTTTCCAGCACCGGGACTGGGGTGGGGAACCCGTGGAGAGGTACTGGAATGGTGCCCGCCGACCCGGGCGGAGCACGCAATGACCGAACCTACCAGATCGCCCCGCCCGACGACAGGTCTGGCGGCCTGCGACCGTGTGAGCCGACACTCACCGAGACCCCTGCTCATCGGGGCCTGCGCTGAGCGAGACGCTCTCAGCGTCGAGCGGCCGTCACGACCTTCGTGAACACGGCCTCGGGCAGGATCGCACCTTCCCGGCGGACGGCCCCAGGGTCGACCCGCACGACGCGGTCGACCCGCACCTCGCTGTCCCGGCCCTGCGAGTCCCACGGACCCGAGCCCACGTCGACCCACCGGCGTCCGTACCGCGCCTCGTCGGCGGCGTCGCGGCTGTGGTCCTTGCTCGTGAGCATCAGCCCGAGCAACCAGGCACCGTCCCGCCCGACGAGCAGCACTGGCCGGTCCTTGCCGCGGGAGAAGTCTTCTTCGTAGGGGACCCAGGTCCAGACGATCTCGCCAGGGTCGGGGGCGCCGTCCAGCTGAGGCGAGTACTGCGGCCGCAGGGTGCCTGTGAAGTCGCCGGGATACGCAGCTGCTGCGGTCGGCCCGCCCGTCGTGCCCCCGCCCGTCGTGCCCCCAGCCGACGCGCCCGTACGGCTGCCGCTGCCTCGGCCCCCACCGTCGCGCGCGCCTGGCCCACCGCCGCGAGGAGCTCCCGCTGCCGGTCGCCCTCCCGCCGTCCCGGCTCGCGTCAGGCTGCCGATCACGGCTCGCGCGAGACGGACGGCTGTCGAGGTCCAGGGAGTCTTCGCCATGACCGCAGACTAGCTGCCGCCGCGTCGGTAGCCCTGGTTGCGACCCATCCGCACCTGCGGCAGTGTGGCCCGGGTCACACAACTCAGCCTGCTCCGTGCAACGACGCCCGGGCAGCCACAGGAGGCGCGATGACCGACTCGACCCAGTCCCCGAACCCGCCCGACGGCCGGCCCCCCACGGGCCCACCCGGACCGCACGACCGCACCGGCGACCTCCTCGACTACGAGCAGGTGCAGGACAGCCCGGAGTTCCAGGCGCTGCGACGGCGCTTCAGGCGCTTCGTCTTCCCGATGACGGCCTTCTTCTTCCTCTGGTACCTCACCTACGTGCTGCTCGCGGACTACGCGCACGACTTCATGAGCACGAAGGTGTGGGGGACCATCAACGTCGGTCTCCTCATGGGGCTCGGCCAGTTCGTCACGACCTTCGCGATCACGATGATCTACGCCCGCTGGGCCAACAAGAAGCAGGACCCCATGGCGGACGAGCTCCGTCAGCGCATCGAGGGACGTGATCTCGTATGACCGCCGTCGTCCTGCCGGGCCTCTCCGGTGCCGTCCCGGCCCAGCTCTCGGGCCGCCTCCCGCTCGACCTCGCCGGGCAGCCGCACGCAGCAGACGTCGTCGCCGCCTCCGAGGACATCGGCAATCCTGTCGTCAACATCGGCATCTTCCTCGCCTTCGTCGCGGTCACCCTCGTGATCGTGCTCCGGGCCTCCCGCACGAACAAGACCGCCGAGGACTACTACGCGGGCGGCCGGTCCTTCACAGGCCCCCAGAACGGCACGGCCATCGCGGGGGACTACCTCTCGGCCGCGAGCTTCCTCGGGATCGTCGGCGCCATCGCGATCAACGGCTACGACGGCTTCCTCTACTCGATCGGCTTCCTCGTCGCGTGGCTCGTGGCGCTGCTGCTCGTCGCCGAGCTGCTGCGCAACACCGGCAAGTTCACGATGGCCGACGTCCTCTCCTTCCGCCTCAAGCAGCGCCCGGTCCGCATGGCGGCGGCGCTGACCACCCTGGCGGTCGTGTTCTTCTACCTGCTCGCGCAGATGGCCGGGGCGGGCGGTCTCGTCGCGCTCCTGCTCGGAATCGACAGCCGGGCCGGCCAGGGCCTCGTCATCGCGGTGGTCGGCGCGCTGATGATCGTCTACGTGCTCATCGGCGGCATGAAGGGCACCACCTGGGTGCAGATCATCAAGGCGATCCTGCTCATCGCAGGGGCCGGGATCATGACGGTCTGGGTCCTCGCGAAGTTCGGCTTCAACCTCTCGGACGTCATCCAGGGGGCGATCACCACCTCGGGCATCCCCGGGCTCGCCGAGCCGGGTGCGCAGTACGGCGGCAGCGAGACGAGCAAGCTCAACTTCTTGTCCCTCGCGCTCGCCCTGGTGCTCGGCACCGCCGGCCTGCCGCACGTCCTCATGCGCTTCTACACGGTCCCGACAGCCAAAGAGGCCCGCAGGTCTGTCGTCTGGGCCATCTGGCTCATCGGCATCTTCTACCTCTTCACGCTGGTGCTCGGCTACGGGGCCGGTGCCCTGGTCGGTGCCGACACGATCAACGCCGCACCCGGCGGCGTGAACTCGGCGGCCCCGCTGCTGGCCTTCGCCCTCGGCGGGGAGATCCTGCTCGGTCTCATCTCGGCCGTCGCCTTCGCGACGATCCTCGCCGTTGTCGCAGGACTGACCATCACGGCCGCGGCGAGCTTTGCCCACGACATCTACGCCTCAGTCATCAAGAAGGGCGAGGTGAACCCCGACGGCGAGGTCAAGGTCGCCCGGATGACCGTCGTGGTCATCGGTCTCCTCGCGATCGTCGGCGGCGTCTTCGCCAACGGCCAGAACGTCGCCTTCCTCGTCGCCCTGGCCTTCGCCGTCGCGGCGAGCGCGAACCTGCCGACCATCCTCTTCTCGCTGTTCTGGAAGAGGTTCAACACGCGGGGCGCGCTGTGGAGCATGTACGGCGGGCTCGGCTCGTGCCTCGTGCTCATCGCCTTCTCGCCCGTGGTCTCGGGCAAGACTGACGAGGCCGGCAACAGCCTGTCGATGATCCGCGACGCGAGCATCGACTTCGCGTGGTTCCCGCTCGAGAACCCGGGGATCGTCACCATCCCGCTCGGGTTCCTTCTCGGGGTGGTCGGCACGCTGACGAGCCGCGAGAAGGGCGTGAAGGCGAAGTTCGCCGAGATGGAGGTGAGGTCGCTCACGGGTGCAGGCTCCGAGAAGGCCGCGACCGAGCACTGACCCCGTCCGCAGCCGCGAGTCCCGGCGGTCCCCGGCACCTGGCCGGGGCCCCGCGGGGCGGCACCGCTCGACGGCGCGTCGAGAGGGTGCCGCCCCGCGGCGGGTCCGTGGGACAATCGACCACGTGACTCCCATCCCTTCAGCGGCCAACCTCGCCCGCATCCAGCCCGCGGCCACTGCTCCGGAGCTGCTCCGAAACTTCTGCATCATCGCGCACATCGACCACGGCAAGTCGACCCTGGCCGACCGCATGCTCCAGATGACCGGCGTCGTCGACCCGCGCGCCATGCGCGCGCAGTACCTCGACCGCATGGACATCGAGCGCGAGCGCGGCATCACCATCAAGTCGCAGGCCGTGCGCATGCCGTGGGAGGTCGCCGACGAGAACGGCGTGCCGACCGGCTACGCCCTCAACATGATCGACACCCCGGGCCACGTGGACTTCACCTACGAGGTC
Organism: Sanguibacter sp. Leaf3; assembly: GCF_001425965.1. Taxonomy (NCBI): domain Bacteria; kingdom Bacillati; phylum Actinomycetota; class Actinomycetes; order Micrococcales; family Sanguibacteraceae; genus Sanguibacter; species Sanguibacter sp. Leaf3. The sequence continues at coordinate 274,676 of NZ_LMRH01000002.1, forward strand.
TCGCGCTCCCTCGCGGCCTGCGAGGCCGCGGTGCTGCTGGTCGACGCTGCGCAGGGCATCGAGGCCCAGACGCTCGCCAACCTGTACCTCGCCATGGAGAACGACATGGCGATCATCCCGGCGCTCAACAAGATCGACCTGCCGGCCGCCCAGCCCGAGAAGTACGCGGAAGAGCTCGCGAACCTCGTCGGCTGCGAGCCCGAGGACGTGCTGAAGATCTCGGGCAAGACGGGTGTCGGCGTCCCCGAGCTGCTCGACCGCATCGTGCTCAAGACGCCCGCGCCCGTCGGCGACCCCGACGCCCCGGCGCGCGCGATGATCTTCGACTCCGTCTACGACACGTACCGCGGCGTGGTCACCTACGTCCGCGTGGTCGACGGCAACCTCGCCCCGCGCGAGCGCGTCATCATGATGTCGACCCGGGCGACCCACGACCTCCTCGAGATCGGCGTCTCGTCCCCCGAGCCCATCCCGACCAAGGGACTGGGCGTCGGCGAGGTCGGCTACCTCATCACCGGTGTCAAGGACGTGCGCCAGTCCAAGGTCGGTGACACCGTCACGAACGCGGCCAAGCCTGCCGAGGACGCGCTCGGCGGCTACTCCGACCCCAAGCCGATGGTCTTCTCCGGCCTGTACCCGGTCGACGGCTCGGACTACCCGGTCCTGCGCGACGCCCTCGACCGCCTCAAGCTCAACGACGCAGCGCTCATCTACGAGCCCGAGACCTCGGTCGCGCTCGGCTTCGGCTTCCGCGTGGGCTACCTCGGTCTGCTGCACCTCGAGATCGTCCGCGAGCGCCTCGAGCGCGAGTTCAACCTCGACCTCATCTCGACGGCCCCCAACGTCATCTACGAGGTGACGATGGAGGACAAGAGCATCGTCACCGTGACCAACCCGAGCGAGTTCCCGGGTGGCAAGATCGGCGAGGTCCGCGAGCCCATCGTCAAGGCCACGGTGATCGCCCCCTCGGAGTTCATCGGCGCCGTCATGGAGCTGTGCCAGGGCCGCCGCGGGGAGCTGCAGGGCATGGACTACCTCTCGGCCGACCGCGTGGAGATGCGCTACATCCTCCCGCTCGCGGAGATCGTCTTCGACTTCTTCGACCAGCTGAAGTCCCGTACCCGCGGCTACGCCTCGCTCGACTACGACGTGATCGGCGAGCAGGCGGCCGACCTCGTCAAGGTGGACATCCTGCTGCAGGGCGAGCAGGTGGACGCCTTCAGCGCGATCGTGCACAAGGACAACGCGTACTCCTACGGCCTGTCGATGGTCGGCAAGCTGAAGAACCTCATCAACCGTCAGCAGTTCGAGGTGCCGATCCAGGCTGCCGTCGGTGCGCGCGTGATCGCGCGCGAGACCATCCGTGCCATCCGCAAGGACGTCCTCGCCAAGTGCTACGGCGGAGACATCTCCCGCAAGCGCAAGCTCCTCGAGAAGCAGAAGGAGGGCAAGAAGCGCATGAAGACCATCGGGTCTGTCGAGGTCCCGAAGGAAGCCTTCATCGCCGCCCTGACCTCCGAGCAGACGGAGTCCCGAGACAAGAAGAAGTGAGGCAGTCGTGACCCCGGCTCTCCCCGACGGCGACCCGGCTCCCGACGACGGCACGCTGCCCACCTGGGTGGCGTCCGGTGCGGCTGACCGCCGGTTCGGCGTCTACATGCACGTCCCGTTCTGCACCGTGAGGTGCGGGTACTGCGACTTCAACACGTACACCGCGAGCGAGCTCGGCGGTGGCGCGAGCCAGTCCGCGTACGCGACGACGGCCGTCTCCGAGATCGAGATGGCCGGGCGCCTCATGGACGCGGCAGGTCTGCCGCGCCGCGAGGTGTCGACGGTGTTCGTCGGCGGCGGCACACCCACGCTGCTGCCGGCCCGCGACCTCGCGACGATGCTCGGCGCTGTCCGCAGCACGTGGGGGCTCGCCGAGGACGTCGAGGTGACGACCGAGGCGAACCCGGACTCGGTGACCCCGGAGTCCTTGAAGGTCCTCGCCGACGCCGGGTTCACGCGGGTGTCCTTCGGCATGCAGTCGGCGGTCCCGAGCGTGCTCGCGACCCTCGAGCGCACGCACGACCCGCGCCGCATCCCCGACGTGGTCCGGTGGGCGACCGACCTCGGTCTCGACGTCTCCCTCGACCTCATCTACGGCACACCGGGGGAGACCCTGGACGACTGGCGCACGAGCGTCGAGTCGGCGCTCGCGACGGGTGTCGACCACGTGTCGGCCTACGCGCTCGTGGTCGAGCAGGGCACCAAGATGGCCGCCCAGGTCCGTCGCGGTCAGCTGACCCTGCCGAACGAGGACGACCAGGCCGCCAAGTACGAGCTCGCCGACGACCTGCTGACCGAGGCTGGCCTCGGCTGGTACGAGGTGTCCAACTGGGCGCGCACGGTCGACGGCGTGCAGCGGGCGTGCCGCCACAACCTCGCCTACTGGCGGGGCGACGACTGGTGGGGCGTCGGTCCTGGTGCGCACTCCTACCTCGGCTCGGACGTCCCGGGCACCCGGGGCCTGCGCTGGTGGAACGTCAAGCACCCCGTGCGCTACGCCAACCGGCTCGGTCAGGGCCTGAGCCCGTCGGCCGGGCAGGAGACGCTCGACGACGCCTCGGCCCAGCTCGAGCGCGTCATGCTCGGTGTCCGCCTGCGCGAGGGCTTCGCGACGGCCGACCTGTCGCCCCGTGCTCGCACGGCCGTCGCGCAGCACGTGGCCGACGGGCTCGTCGACGGGCGCGCGGCCATCGCCGGCCGTGTCGTGCTGACCCGCCGCGGGCGCCTGCTCGCCGACACCGTCGTCAGAGACCTCACCGACTGACGATGGCTGCCTCGACTCCCCGTCAGCCACGCTCGGACCGCGGACCGTCGACCACGGTCCGCGAGCTCGGCCGTGTCACGCTGCCCGAAGGGCTCGAACGGATGGACCGTCCGGCGGTGCCGCTCGGGACGATCCGCAAGCCTGTCGCGCCCCGCTCGTCGTCGCGGCCGCCGCGCATCTACGGCCTCGACTCGTTGCGGGCCGTCGCCGTCCTCGCGGTCCTCGTCTACCACTTCCTGCCGGCGCTGCTCCCGGGCGGCTTCGTCGGCGTGGACGTCTTCTTCGTGCTGTCCGGCTTCCTCATCACCACCCTGCTCGTGCGCGAGCGCGTGCAGACCGGGCGCGTGTCCCTGCGGCACTTCTGGACGAGGCGGGTCAGACGCATCATCCCGGCGATGGTGGCCGTGGTGGTGGTGTGCACAGCTGCGGCCGGGGTGATCGGCGGTGACGTCCTCGTCGGGATCAAGCTGCAGGTCCTGGGGGCGCTGACCTTCGCGAGCAACTGGTTCGCGATCGCCCAGGGCACCTCGTACTCGGCCGACCTCGTGCCGCAGCTCTTCGCCAACTTCTGGTCCCTCGCTGTCGAGGAGCAGTTCTACCTGTTCTGGCCGCTCGTGCTGCTGGCCGTCTTCTCGGTGCGCCGCTCCCGGGTGACCGGTCTGGTGGTCACGGGGCTCTTCGCCGTGGGGTCGGCGGTGTGGATGGCCGTCGCGTACGACCCGTCGGGCGACCCGTCGCGGGTGTACTTCGGCACCGACACCCACCTCTTCGGCCTGATGGCCGGGGCGTTCTTCGCGCTCTGGTTCGCCCCACGCACCCCGCGCGACACCCCGCAGGTGCCTGACGTGGAGTTCGCGAGCCAGTCTCTGCTGCCCGTCCAGAGCCGCTTCGCGCGCTGGTTCCCGACGTCGCGCCGTCGGTGGTGGCGTCACGCCCTCGGCCTCACGAGCGCTGTGGGCCTCGTGGTCCTGACCCTCACGATGTCCGTCGACGACGCGTTCACCTACCGCGGCGGGCTCGTGCTCGCCTCGCTCTTCGCCCTCGGGCTCATCGCCTTCCTCATCCGCAGCCAGCCGCTCGCACGACGGGTCGAGGTCAGGCCCCTGCGCTGGGTCGGCGTGCGCTCCTACGGGATCTACCTGTGGCACTGGCCGATCGTCGTGCTCGTCGCGAGCCTCATGGGCGCGGAGAACCCGGGTCGGTCGACGTCGTGGTCGGTCGCCGCAGTGGCGACCGTGGTCACCGCGGTCGCCGCCTGGGTGTCGTACAAGTACCTCGAGCGTCCGGTGATGATCGCCGGCATCCGGGCGCTGTGGACGCGGGTCGCGGGCCGCGCACGGCGGCTGGTCGTCGCTGCGCGCGCCGAGCAGGCAGCACCGGGCCGCTCGCCCCTCGCCCGGGTCCGTCTCGCGGTGGCTGCGGTGCTGGCCCTCGGTCTCGTGAGCGCCTTCGTGCTCGCCGGGGTCCGCGAGCCCGCCACGTCCTCGCTCGAGGCGCAGATCCTCGAGGGGGCACAGGCTGCGCAGGAGGCCAACGCGGCGCAGCCAGCGCCTGCGCCCACGGTCGAGCCCACGCCCGAGCCGACAGCGCCAGCAGAGCCGACCCCAGCCCCCGTCCCGACGGTCCCGCCGCCGGGCGACCAGGTGACCCTGGTCGGCGACTCGGTGAGCCTCATCAGCGTGCCGGCCCTCCAGGCGGCGCTGCCTGGGGTCTTCGTCGACGCCGAGGTCTCGCGCCAGATGAGCACGGCACCCGAGATCATCACGGCGATGCGGGACGCGGGCACCCTGCGCACGTACGTGGTCGTGTCCCTGGGGACCAACAGCACGGTGACCGAGCGGGTCATGGAGGACGTCGTCGCCGCCGTCGGTCCCGACCACGTGCTCGTGCTCGTCACGGGTTCCGCGGACCGCAGCTGGATCGGCCCGACGAACGACCAGATGCGGGCCGCTGCGGCCCGCCACCCCGAGAACGTGGTCGTGGCCGACTGGGCCGCCGCGGTCGCTGCCCAGCCCGACGTCCTCGGCAAGGACGGTGTCCACCCGGCACCCGCGGGGCAGGACCTCTACGCCCGCACCGTGGCGGACGCCCTCACCGGAGCGCAGGCGCTCGTCCCTTGAGTGCAGGCGCTCGTCCTCTGAGTGCAGGCGCTCGTCCTCTGAGTGCTCAGAGACCACGTGCCAGCGTGTGGTCTGCGCAGGCGCACGGTCGTCGGGGGCTCTAGCCTGGACCTTTGCCGCCCCCCTAGGGTGAGGTAGACAGCCCCCGGCCGTGGTCCGACCGCATCCCGCGGTCGTCCGCCGGGACCGAGGACCGAGGAGATCGCATGAGCGACAAGACGCCGGACGACGGCACGCAGGACCCCTACGCACAGTCGGGATATCCGCCGCCCCCCGGGCCGGCGCAGCCGCCCGTCTACGGCCAGCCGGCCCAGGGTCAGCAGCCCGGGTACGGCCAGCAGCCCCCGGCCTACGGCCAGCCCGCAGCGGGCCAGCAGCCGCCCGCCTACGGTCAGCCGGCACCGGGTCAGCCCTCGGGCTGGGAGAAGACCACCCCGGAGCAGCCTGCCTACGGCGCTCAGGACCAGTACTCGACCGGCGGCTACCCGCCGCCCGGGTCCGCCTACCCACCGCCGAGCGCCCCGCCGATCTCCGCGGGCCAGTACGGTGCCCCCGAGTCTCCGGTCCCTGACGGCTTCCGCTACGGGTGGCAGAAGTTCACGCAGAACATCGGCGTGTTCCTGCTGGCCGCGCTCGCCTACCTCGCGGTCTTCGCGGTCGTCGGGGGCATCTTCTTCGCCATCCTCGTCGGGAGCAGCCTCAGCGCAGGTGACGACGGGGTCGGCGCCGCCGGGATCGCTGGTCTCGGCTTCGGTGCTGTCGTCTTCACGCTCATCATGTTCGTGCTCGTGATGCTCGCGCAGGCCGGCATCATCCGCGGTGCGCTCGTCATCACCCAGGGCCGCCGCCCGACGCTCGCCGACTTCTTCTCGACCTCGCGCCTCGGCACGATCATCCTCACGTCGCTGCTCGTCTCCCTCGTGTCGACGATCGTCAGCTTCACCTTCATCGGGTCGATCATCGTCGCGTTCTTCGGGCAGTTCGCGCTGTTCTTCATCATCGACAAGGGTCTCGGGGTCATCGACTCGATCAAGGCGAGCATCCGCCTGGTCCTCGACAACCTGTCGACCGCGATCCTGCTGTACGTCTTCGTCTACCTCGCGAACGCCGTCGGCGCGATCCTCCTGCTGGTCGGCCTGCTCGTGGCGATCCCCGTGTCGATGATCGCCTCGGCGTACGTCTACAGGAAGCTCATCAACGAGCAGCCCGTCTGACGACCTCCAGCTCCACGCGCGACCGACGAGAGCCTGCACCCCCCCCGGGGTGCAGGCTCTCGTCGATGACGCGCTGTCTCCGAGGATGGCACGGCAAGACCCTCACCCGGCAGGACCGCAGGACCGCAGGACCGCAGGACCGCAGGACCGCAGGACCGCAGGAGTGTCTGGACCGGCCGGGTCAGTCGGTGACCGTCACGAAGTCGATGAGCTCTTCGACCCTGCCGAGCAGCGAAGGCTCGAGGTCCGCGTAGCTGCGGACGGTCCCGAGGATCTTCTTCCAGCCGAGGGCGACGTCGGTCTGGTTCTCGGCGGGCCAGCCGAGGCGCTGGAGGATCCCGTACTTCCACTCGGTGCCACGGTCGATCACCGGCCAGGCGTCGAGCCCGATGCGCTGCGGGCGCACGGCCTGCCACACGTCGACGTAGGGGTGGCCGAGCACCTTGACGTTGCCGCCGGGGAAGGCGCGCAGCACGTCGTCGGTGATGCGCTGCTCCTTGCTCCCCGGGACGAGGTGGTCGACGAGCACACCGACCCGTCGGCCCTTCGACGGCTTGAAGTCGGCGAGCGCGTCGGCGAGGTTGTCGACTCCTTCGAGCAGCTCGACGACCACACCCTCGACGCGCAGGTCGTCGCCCCAGACCTTCTCGACGAGCTCGGCGTCGTGGCGTCCCTCGACCCAGATGCGGCTGCCGCGGGCGACGCGCGCCCGGGCGTCGGCGACCACGCGTGAGCCGCTCGCCGTGCGGGTGGGTGCCGCGGGGGCCGTGGAGGTGACCGGGGGAGTGAGCGTGACAGGGGCGCCGTCGACCCAGAACCCAGGGCCGAGCGGGAAGGTGCGGGTGCGCCCGGCGCGGTCTTCGAGGACGACGACGTGCAGGCCGCCGGACTTCTCGACACGGGTCACAGCCCCGACCCACCCGGTCATGACCTCTTCGACGACGAGCCCGCGGTCGGCGGGCACGGGCCGAGAGGTGGGGCGGCGCGCCGAGGGGTGCGGTCCGGCGGCGAGGACGTCCTGGGAGTAGCGGTCTGAGCTCACCGCAGCAGGCTAGCCCCCGCGTGCGACGGACGAGCGGAGCCTCGCCGTCCGTCGCACGCGGGGCCGTGCGCCGATCAGGCGAAGGCGTCCGCCACGTCCATCAGCCGCGACCGGATGATGAAGCGCACCCCCTCGGGGCTCTCGACCGAGAAGCCCGAACCGCGCCCTGGGACCACGTCGACCGTCAGGTGCGTGTGGCGCCAGTACGCGAACTGCTCGGTCGACATCCAGAAGTCGATGGTCTGCGACTGCGCGCCGCCGGCTCCCTGGTCGGCGATGTCGAAGCGCCCGAGGAGGACGTCGGCCGCCGAGGTGAACAGCTCGCCCGCGGGGTAGCACATGGGCGACGAGCCGTCGCAGCACCCGCCAGACTGGTGGAACATCAGCGGCCCGTGCTGCTCCCACAACCTGCGCAGCAGCTCGACAGCGCTGTCCGTCGCGGCGACCCGCGACTGTGTCTCGCCGTCGATGACGACGTCGGCGTCGATCATGGATCCTCCTCGATGGCTCCTCGACGACTCACTGCACGCTCCTAGAAGAACCCGAGCGCCGACTCCGAATAGCTCACCAGCAGGTTCTTCGTCTGCTGGTAGTGGTCGAGCGCGAGCTTGCTGTTCTCCCGTCCGATGCCCGAGCTCTTGTACCCGCCGAAGGCCGCCCCGGCCGGGTACGCGTGGTAGTTGTTCACCCACACGCGTCCCGCCTTGATGTCTCGCCCTGCGCGGTAGGCGAGGTTCCCGTTGCGCGACCACACGCCGGCCCCGAGGCCGTAGAGCGTGTCGTTCGCCTTCGCGATGGCGTCGGCGTAGTCGTCGAAGCTCGTCACCGCGACCACCGGTCCGAAGATCTCCTCCTGGAAGATCCGCATCGAGTTCTGCCCCTCGAAGATCGTCGGTGCGACGTAGTAGCCGTCGGTGAGATCACCGCCGAGGTCGACGCGTTCCCCGCCGAGCAGCAGCCGTGCGCCCTCCTGCTTGCCGATGTCGATGTAGCTGAGGATCTTCTCGAGCTGGTCGTTCGAGGCCTGAGCGCCGACCTGCGTGTCCGTGTCGAGAGGGTTCCCCTGGACGGCCTTCTTCGTCCGGTCGAGGGCGTCGGAGAGGAAGGTGTCGTAGATCGGCTTCTGGATCAGCGACCGCGACGGGCAGGTGCACACCTCGCCCTGGTTGAAGGCGAAGAGCACGAAACCCTCTTGCGCCTTGTCGTAGTACGAGTCGTTCTTGTCGGCCACGTCCTCGAAGAAGATGTTCGGGCTCTTGCCACCGAGCTCGACCGTCGAGGGGATGAGGTTCGCGCTCGCGTACTGCAAGATCAGCCGGCCCGTGGTCGTCTCGCCCGTGAAGGCGATCTTGCGGATCCGGGGGCTGGAGGCGAGAGGCTTGCCGGCCTCGAGGCCGAAGCCGTTGACGACGTTGAGCACGCCCGGCGGGAGGATGTCGCCGATGAGCTCGATCAGCACGAGGATCGACACGGGTGTCTGCTCAGCAGGCTTGAGCACGATCGTGTTGCCGCCCGCGAGCGCGGGTGCGAGCTTCCACGTCGCCATGAGGATCGGGAAGTTCCACGGGATGATCTGCCCGACCACGCCGAGGGGCTCGGCGTAGTGGTAGGCGACCGTGTCGTTGTCGAGCTCGGTGAACTCGCCCTCCTGCGCGCGGATGACCGACGCGAAGTACCTGAAGTGGTCCGCGGCGAGGGGGAGGTCGGCGTTGAGCGGCTCACGGACCGGCTTGCCGTTGTCCCAGGTCTCGGCGACGGCGAGCAGCTCGAGGTTCGCGTCGATGACGTCGGCGATCTTGTTGAGCACGTCGGCGCGCTCGGTGCCTGTGGTCTTGCCCCACGAGGGGGCTGCCTTGTGCGCGGCGTCGAGGGCTGCCTCGATGTCCTCGGCCGTGCCGCGGGCGACCTCGGCGAAGGGCTTGCCGTTGACGGGGGAGATGTCTTCGAAGTACTGGCCCTTGACGGGCGGGACCCAGGTGCCGCCGATCCAGTGCTCGTAGCGGGGCTTGAAGGTGACGAGTGCTCCCGGGGTGCCGGGGGCTGCGTAGACGGTCATGTGTGCTCCTTCGACGACGCTGTCTGATGAGCGCCCGGCGGTGACCGGGCTCTCCTCGACGCTAGGTCCGCCGAGGTTGCATCGAGTTGCACGAGCGGTCGAGCGGTCGAGCGGTCGAACGCCGGGCGCGCCGCGACTTCTCGCCCAGGTCGTCAGGGCGTCGCCCGGCCGAGCCTCACCTCGAGGTCTTCGAGGTGCGCGACGACAGCAGCCCGGCGGGGCGAGCGACCGGGCAGCAGCCGCAGGCACGCTGTCCACAGCTCGACGTCGTCGGCGCCCTCGGCGGTCCGGGCGAAGGCGAGGAGGGTGTCGACCCCGGCGTCGGCGAGCAGCGACTCGCGCAACCGTCGGCTCACCTCGCTGCGCGCAGCGGCGACCCCGGGCGAGGCCGACCCTGGCAGGACGGGGCCGACGTACCCCGCGAAGGCGACCCTGTGAGCGCCGCGGTCGAGGAAGGCGAGCACCTGAGAGGCGTCGAGGTCGAGCGGCGTGCCCACCCTGTAGGGACGCGAGAGGACCTGGAGCGATGCGGGCTCGAGCGCCCTGCGCAGGCGCACCATCTCCGCGCGCAGGGTGACGAGGGCGTCGTCGCGCCCGTAGACGGCGGTCGCGAGCTCCTCGGCGCCGAGGCCGCGCGGGTGCCAGGCGAGCAGCGTGAGGATCTCGGCGTGCCGCCCGCTCAGGACCAGCCTGTCTCCGTCGACCTCGAGCAGCGCGTCGTCCCGCCCGAGGACCCGCAGCAGCGGGGCGTGCCCGCGGGTGGTGCCAGCCTGCCCCGTGGGCTGCGCCGTCTCGGCTGCTGGTGCGGCCTTCGCCGCGGTGGGTGCTGCGAGCCGCCTCAGCGTGAAGCCCGACGGCCGCCGCGCCGGTCTGCGCGCGAGCCGGTCTTCGAGGGTGAGCAGGTGCAGCTCGGCCTCGACGGCGAGCGCGGTCGCCTCGACGAGGGCGAGGGTCGTGGGCGCCACGGCGTCGTCACCCCCGGTGATGTCGATGACCCCGAGCAGCGAGCCTGTCGCGCGGTCGTGCACGGGGACGGCTGTGCAGCTCCACGGGTGCACGATCCGCGCGAAGTGCTCGGTCCGTCGGATCTGCACGGCACGGTCGAGCACGAGCGCCGTCCCGGGGGCGTTGGTGCCCACGGCGGTCTCGGACCAGTCGGTCCCGGCCACAAAACCCATGCTCTCCGCCCGACGGCGGACGTCGTGGTCACCGTCGACCCAGAGCAGCCGGCCGGCCTGGTCTCCGACGGCCACCATGAGACCGGTGTCGGTCGTGTGCCGCACGAGGAGCGTCTGGATCGTGCCGAGGACGCGCGTGAGCGGGTGCTCGTCTCGGACGGCCCGGAGAGAGTCGTCGAGCAGGGTCGGCTCGGGTACGGCGTCAGGGTCGAGACGTGAGGCCGACGAGCGCACCCACGAGGCCTGCACGAGATCACGCACCCCGCCGGGCTGTGCAGGCAGCGGGGGGAGGACGGGCAGACCAGAGCGGGCGGACAGGACCGGCAGCGCCGCCGGTGCGTCCGACGGAGTGTGCATGCGCTGGACCTCCCGTCGTCGCCGGCACGCTCCGTCGCGTGCCGGTCCAGGTCTGCTCACACGATAGCTCCGGGCCGCACGGCTGTCTCCAGGGGATGCGTGACCGCCGCGTGCACCGTGACGGTGCCCTGTCGTAGAATTAGCACTCAGGCCTCCCGAGTGCTGATGGAGGCCTGACGACAGCCCGAAGACAGGCCGATGACAGGCCAGACCGCGCAGGCAGCGCAGAGGCCCAGGCAGGCGACGACGTGAAGGAGAGGTCCGTGGCGGCGAGCGACGAGCGACGGCTGGACGTCCTGCGCGCGATCGTCGAGGACTACGTCCACACCCGCGAGCCCGTGGGCTCCAAGGTCCTCGCGGAACGGCACAGCCTCGGCGTCTCGCCCGCGACGATCCGCAACGACATGGCGGTCCTCGAGGAGGGCGGCTTCATCGCGCAGCCCCACACCTCCGCGGGACGGGTCCCGACCGACAAGGGCTACCGCATGTTCGTCGACCGCCTGGCGGGCGTGAAGGCGCTCAGCGCGGCCGAGAAGAACGCGATCGAGACCTTCCTCAACGGCGCCGTCGACCTCGACGACGTCGTCACCCGGGCCGGGCGGCTGCTCGCCCAGCTGACGGGCCAGGTCGCCGTCGTCCAGTACCCCTCGCTGCGCCGTTCCGGCCTGCGCCACCTCGAGCTCGTCGTCCTCGGCGAGCGCCGGCTCCTCGTGGTCATCATCACCGACACGGGCCGTGTCGAGCAGCGCACCCTCGAGCTCGACGCGACCCCCGACGAGATCGTCCTGGTCGCGCTGCGCGCCCGGCTCAACGCCGCCGCAGCCGGCCGGCGCCTCCCGGAGCTGCGGACGGCGCTCGACGCGCTCGCGGCCACCTTCGACCCCGAGGACCAGGCGCTCGTCGCGCGGGTCGCCGAGGTCGTCACCGACACGCTCTCCCAGGAGGGCGAAGAGCGCATCGTGCTCGCCGGGACCGCGAACCTCGCGCACGCGAGCATGCGGTTCGAGCACGCCCTGCGCCCTGTCCTCGAGGCCCTCGAGGAGCAGGTCGTGCTGCTCAACCTCCTCACCGAGATGGGCGACGACTCCTCAGGGGTCAACGTGCGGATCGGTCACGAGACCCAGCTGACAGGGTTGTTCGAGACCTCGGTCGTCACGACCGGGTACGGCTCGGACGGCGACTCGGTCGCGACTATCGGGTCGATCGGCCCGACCCGCATGGACTATCCCGCCACGATCGCCTCGGTGCGGGCCGTCGCCCGCTACCTGTCCAGGATCCTCGGTGCATGAGGCCCGTCGTGGCCCCGTCGCCCGGCGGCCTGGCCACGACGTGACGCACGCGATGAAACAAGAACCCCCGTCCAGACGTTGCAGAGTTCAGAGCGAGCACCGTGGTGCCGCGACAGGACGCCGCACCAGCCCCCTTCGACGAACGGCAGAGACCAACCAGTGAGCGACTACTACGAGGTGCTCGGCGTCGACCGTGACGCCAGCCAGGACCAGATCAAGAAGGCGTACCGCAAGCTCGCCCGCGAGCTGCACCCTGACGTCGCAGGTCCGGACGCCGAGGACAGGTTCAAGGACGTCGGTCGCGCCTACGAGGTGCTCTCGAACCCTGAGAAGCGCCGGTCCTACGACATGGGTCACGACCCGTCGGCTCCGGGCGGCGGCATGAACGGTGGCGGCGGCTTCGGCTTCCAGGACATCTTCGAGACGTTCTTCGGCGGCGGCCAGACCCAGCGCGGCCCGATCCCGCGCTCGCGCCGCGGCCAGGACGCCCTCGTGCGCCTGGACATCGACCTCTCCGAGGCAGCCTTCGGCGTGCGCCGCGACATCCAGGTCGACACCGCGGTGGTCTGCGGGACCTGCTCCGGCTCGTGCTGCCGCCCCGGCACCTCCCCGCGCACCTGCGACGTCTGCAACGGACGCGGCACGGTCCAGCGCGTGGCCCGCTCCTTCCTCGGCCAGGTCATGACCACGGCCCCGTGCGCAGCCTGCCAGGGCTTCGGCACGACGATCCCCGAGCCCTGCGCCGAGTGCTCGGGCGAGGGCCGCGTCCGCAGCCGCCGCACGGTCAGCGTCGAGGTGCCTGCGGGCGTCGAGACGGGCAACCGCATCAAGCTCACCTCGCAGGGCGAGGTCGGTCCTGCCGGCGGTCCTGCCGGTGACCTCTACTTCGAGATCCGCGAGCGCAAGCACGAGACCTTCCTGCGCCGCGGGGACGACCTGCACTGCACGCTCGAGGTGCCGATGACCGCTGCCGCCCTCGGCACCGTCATCGAGCTCGAGACCCTCGACGGTCCCGAGTCGGTCGACCTGCGCCCGGGCACGCAGCCCGACCAGGTCGTCACGCTGAAGAACCTCGGCGTCGGTCACCTGCACGGTGGCGGTCGCGGAGACATCAACGTGCACGTCGAGGTCCAGGTCCCCACGTCGCTGTCCGAGGAGCAGGCAGAGCTGCTGCGTCAGCTCGCGGTCCTGCGCGGCGAGGAGCGTCCCGAGGGGCGCGTCGCTGCGGCCCACCCGGGTGTGTTCAGCCGGCTGCGTGAGAAGCTCACCGGCCGCTGATGAGCGCACCGGTCTTCCTGGCCGAGGCCGGGGACCTGGGGTCTCTGGCCCCGGGTGACACGTACCTCCTCGACGGTCTCGAGGGGCGGCACGCAGGTGTCGTCCAGCGTCGCGGCGTCGGCGAGCGGATCGACGTCGTCGACGGCGCGGGCCTGCGGCTCACCTGTCGGGTGACGGCTGTGCAGGCCTCCGAGGTGACCCTCGAGGTCGTCTCGGTCGAGCGCGAGCCGTCCGACGGGGCGTCCCTCGTGCTCGTCCAGGCTCTGGCCAAGGGCGACCGGGACGAGCTCGCGATCGAGGCGGCGACCGAGGCCGGCGTGGACGCCGTGCTGCCGTGGCAGGCCGAGAGGTCTGTCGTGGTGTGGCGCGGGGACCGTGCCGCGAAGTCTCGGGCCCGCTGGGTTGCGACGGTCCGCGCGGCGACCAAGCAGGCCCGGCGTGCCTCGCTGCCGGGTGTCGGCGACGTCGTCGACGCGAAGGGCCTCGCCGCCCGCACGGCCCAGGTGGTCGCCGCAGGTGGCACGGTCCTCGTCCTGCACGAAGAGGCGACGCTGCCCATCGCCCAGGCTGCGCTGCCTGCGCTCCCGGCGCTCGGCGCAGGGGCCCAAGAACTGGCTGCCCAGACGCCCGAGGACAGCGCGACGGATTCGGACGCACCGCGTGAGATCTTGGTGGTCGTCGGACCCGAGGGCGGGATCAGCGAGCGGGAGTGCACGCTGCTCACCGAGGCTGGTGCCACGCTCGTCAGGCTCGGCCCGCACGTGCTGCGCACCTCGACCGCCGGACCGATCGCCGTGGCGCTGCTCTCCGAGCGCCTGGGGCGCTGGGCGTGAGCGCCTCGCAGCGCACACGATTCAGGCTGACGCCGCCCGGTCGACCGGATAGCCTCGGAGGATGACCACGAGCGCACCTGAGCCCGACTGCCTGTTCTGCCTCATCGTCTCGGGGGAGGTGCCCGCGACCATCGTCGCGCGGACCGAGAACGTGGTGGCCTTCGAGGACATCAACCCGAGCGCGCCGATGCACGTGCTCGTCGTCCCGACCATGCACCACGGAGACGTGTCGCAGCTCGCGGCAGCAGCCCCCGACGTGCTCGCGGAGCTGGTCGGTGTCGCCGAGCAGGTCGCCGGCGAACGTGCCGACGGGCAGTTCCGGCTGATCTTCAACTCGGGACCGCACGCCGGGCAGACCGTGTTCCACGTCCACGCCCACGTCCTGGGTGGCACACAGCTCGGCGCCCTCGTCGGCTGAGCCGCCTAGACTGAGGCCCCGCACCACCCCCGTCCGCTGCACCCCACCCGCACGATCACCGCACCACGAGCCGAAGGACCGAGCACACCGCCCTATGACAGCTGCAGAGAGCACAGGTGGGACGTCACCCACCGACGTCGAGCACCGCATCGTCGTCCCGGCCGACGTGTCCATCGCCAGCCTGCTGGGGCCTGTCGACTCGGTGCTGCGGGCCCTCGAGGCCGGCTTCACGACGGTCGACGTCAGGGTCCGGGAGAACGAGATCGTGCTGCGGGGCCCTGTCGGAGACGTCGCGCTCGCCGCGCGCCTCGTCGACGAGCTCGTCGAGGTCGCCCAGTCGGGTGCACCGCTGACCGCCGACGTGGTCGCCCGGTCCATCGCGATGCTCACGGCGTCGAGCACGTCGCGCCCGGCCGAGGTCTTCTCCCTCGACATCTTGTCGAGCCGCGGGAAGAGCATCCGCCCCAAGACCGCCGGGCAGAAGCACTACGTCGACGCGATCGACGCGAGCACCGTGACCTTCGGCATCGGTCCGGCCGGTACCGGCAAGACGTACCTGGCGATGGCCAAGGCCGTCCAGGCGCTCCAGGCCCGCCAGGTCCACAGGATCGTGCTGACCCGCCCGGCCGTCGAGGCCGGGGAGCGGCTCGGGTTCTTGCCCGGCACGCTCTCGGACAAGATCGACCCGTACCTGCGTCCGCTCTACGACGCGCTGCACGACATGCTCGACCCGCAGTCGATCCCCAAGCTCATCGAGGCCGGGACCATCGAGGTCGCCCCGCTCGCCTACATGCGCGGCCGGACCCTCAACGACGCGTTCATCATCCTCGACGAGGCGCAGAACACCTCGACCGAGCAGATGAAGATGTTCCTGACCCGCCTGGGCTTCCAGTCGAAGATGGTCATCACCGGCGACGTCACCCAGGTGGACCTCCCGGGCGGGACCCAGTCAGGCCTGCGGGTCATCGAAGACGTCCTGACAGGCGTCGACGACATCGAGTTCTGCAGGCTGTCCTCGACCGACGTGGTCCGCCACAGGCTGGTCGGCGACATCATCGAGGCCTACTCCCGGTGGGACCTCACCACCGACCGTCACTCCACCCGTCACGACGCCCGGTCGACCGACCGGACCACCGAGAAAGGCCACCGCAGGTGAGCATCGAAGTCAACAACGAGTCCGGCTACGAGGTCGACGAGGCCGAGTTCGCCGCCCTCGGACGGTTCGTCCTCGACGAGATGCACGTGCACTCGCAGACCGAGCTGTCGATCCTCTTCGTGGGCACCGAGGTGATGACCGAGCTGCACATCCAGTGGATGGACGAGCCCGGCCCGACCGACGTCCTCTCCTTCCCGATGGACGAGCTCCGTCCCGGGCGCGAGGGCGAGGTCACCCCGGCCGGCCTGCTCGGAGACGTCGTCGTGTGCCCCGAGGTCGCCGCCGCCCAGGCCGCCGTGGCCGGGCACTCGACCGTCGAGGAGATGCTCCTGCTCACCACGCACGGGATCTTGCACCTGCTCGGCTACGACCACGCCGAGCCCGAGGAGGAGAAGGAGATGTTCGGCCTGCAGCGCCGGCTCCTGCTCACGTTCCTCGCGGGGCGTCCGACCAGATGAACATCCTCGACGACGCACCGGTCGGCCTGCTCGTCGTGCTGGCCGTCGTCGGCATCCTGCTCGCGGCGCTGCTCAGCGCCGGGGAGGCAGCAGTCACCCGGATCAGCCGGTCGGCCGTCGCGGAGATCGTCGACAACCGCTCAGACCTCGCGTCGCGCGTGCAGCGCCTCGTCGCAGAACCTGGCCAGACCGCCGCCTCGGCGGCGTTCTTGCGGGTGTTCGCCGAGATGCTCTCGACGGCGTGCATCACGGTGTGCTTCGCCGCCTTCGTCGACGAGTGGTGGCTGGTGCTGATCCTGGCGGTGCTCAGCAGCGCCCTCGTGGCGCTCGTGCTGGTCCGCATCAGCCCGCGCACCATCGGGCGGCACCGGCCGGCGCAGACCCTCGTGCGGCTCAGCGGGCTGCTGTCGGTCACCCTCGCCCTCGCGGGCCGCGTCACCGCGCTGACGTCCTCGGCGCGCGCCACGGCCGAGGCCGAGGAAGAGCACGAGCTGCGCGACATGGTCGACAGGGTCAACGACTCCGACGCGATCGAGGACGACGAGCGCACCATGCTGCGCTCCGTCTTCGGCCTGCGGTCGACCCTGACCCGCGAGGTCATGGTCCCGCGCACCGACATGGTCACCTGCGCCGCGTACACCCCGCTGCCCAAGGCGCTCTCGCTGTTCCTGCGGTCAGGGTTCTCCCGCGTCCCGGTGGTCGGCGACTCCGTCGACGAGCTCCTCGGCGTCGTGTACTTCAAGGACGTCGTCAGAGTGCTCAACGACGCCGAGGACGGTGCCTCGCGGACCGTCGCCAAGGTGATGCGCCAGGCGACCTTCGTGCCCGAGTCCAAGCCTGTCGACGACCTGCTGCGCGAGCTCCAGGGTGCTTCGTCGCACATCGCGCTCGTCGTCGACGAGTACGGCGGGATCGCCGGCCTGGTGACGATCGAGGACGCGATCGAGGAGATCGTCGGCGAGCTCACCGACGAGCACGACGCCGCAGCCCCCGAGGTCGAGGAGACCTCACCGGGGACCTACAGGGTCTCCTCCCGCATGCCCGTCGACGAGCTCGGTGAGCTCTTCGACCTCGAGATCGACGACGACGACGTCGACACCGCCGGTGGCCTCCTCGCGAAGGCCCTCGGCAAGGTGCCGCTCACCGGTGCGACCGCCGACGTCCACGGGGTCCACCTCGTGGCCGAGCGCGTCGACGGACGCAGGCGCCAGCTCGCCACCCTTCTCGTCTCCAGGAGCGAGGCCGGAGACCCGGTCACGACCCAGGAACGACGAGTGATCGACGACCACCGTGCGCGCGACGACCTCCGCACGCACCGCAACCAGCAGGAGAACGCCTCATGACCCGCACACCCACCGACGCGCCCGAGGGCACAGTGCACAGGTCGGGGTTCGCCTGCTTCGTCGGCCGCCCCAACGCCGGCAAGTCGACGCTCACCAACGCGCTCGTCGGGCAGAAGGTCGCCATCACCTCGGACCGCCCCCAGACGACCCGTCACACGATCCGCGGCATCGTCAACCGCCCGGACGCCCAGCTGATCCTCGTCGACACCCCCGGGCTGCACAGGCCGCGCACCCTCCTCGGTGAGCGCCTCAACGACCTCGTCCGCGACACGCTGTCCGAGGTCGACGTCATCGCCTTCTGCCTCCCCGCCGACCAGAAGATCGGACCCGGCGACAGGTACATCGCGAACCAGCTCGCCGAGCTCAAGGGCGGTCGCCGCAGCACACCCGTCATCGCTGTCGTCACCAAGGCCGACCTCGTGAGCCACGAAGAGCTCGCGATGCACCTGCTGGCCGTCGACCAGCTGGGGGAGTGGGCTGACATCGTCCCCGTCTCCGCCAAGGGCGGCTACCAGGTGAGCACCCTCGCCGACGTCCTCGTCACGCACCTGCCCGAGGGCGTCGAGCTCTACCCGGACGGTGAGCTGACCGACGAGCCGGAGGCCGTCATGGTCGCCGAGCTGGTCCGTGAGGCAGCCCTCGAGGGTGTGCGCGACGAGCTCCCGCACTCCCTCGCGGTCGTCGTCGACGAGATCCTGCCGCGTGAGGGCAGCAACGGGTCCAACCCGCTCCTCGACGTGCGGGTGAACATCTTCGTCGAGCGCGACAGCCAGAAGGCCATCATCATCGGCCGTGGAGGATCCCGCCTGCGCCACATCGGCACCGAGTCACGCCGCGGCATCGAGGCGCTGCTGGGCAACCGCGTCTACCTCGACCTGCACGTCAAGGTGGCCAAGGACTGGCAGCGCGACCCCAAGCAGATGCGCCGCCTCGGATTCTGACGGGCCCGTCGGGGCCCGCATGGGGAGTTCTACCGGGGGTCAGACGGTGCACGCAGCCCGGATCTGGTCCATGCTCGTCCGTGAGACGTGTCGTGCACGCACATCAGTGCCGGTCACGAGCGCGTCGGCCAGGCACGGCAGCCGCCCGTCACCGACGCGGTCGCCGCAGGGCCGCGCCCCCCGCGAGGGTGGGCGCGCCCGGCGCCCGGCTCGCGCACGGACGGCAACGACGAAAGGGAGAACATGAGCCACGAAGGCCAGGCGCCTACGCCGGGCGGGTACCCGCACCAGGGGCCGCCGCAGAACCCTCAGGCCTCGGCCCCCCAGCCCGGCCAGTACGCCCCGCAGCCCGGACAGCAGGGCCAGTACGCACCGCAGCCCGGCCAGCAGGGCCAGCCGGGGCAGTACGCCCCGCAGCAGGGCCAGTACGCGCCGCAGCCCGGCCAGCAGGGCCCGAACGGGTACCCGCAGGGCGGCTACGCGCCGGGCCAGCCGGGTGGCTACGCCCCCGGTCAGCAGGGTGGCTACGCGCCCCAGGCTCCTAAGGCCCCTCGCCCCAACCCCTTCACGGGCATCCCCGTGTCCGACTTCGTCCGTGACGGGGTCGCAGCGCTGCTGCTCCTCGTCTCGCTCGCCCTCTGGGTGACGCCCGGCGCGAAGGTCGGCGACAGCTTCAACTTCGTCGTCATCATCGTCACGGTGATCTCGGTGCTGTCCCTCGCGATCCCGTACCTCGCTCGCGGCGGGATCTTCCCCGCATCCTGGACGGTCCACAAGACGCGCCTGGCCCGCCAGCTGGCCAACGCCCCGTACGTGATCACCGTCGTGGTCTACGTCGTCCTCGACATCTTCAAGGTCGGCGACAGCTACGGCGTCGGGACCGCCTTCGGTCTCGGGCTCGCCGGCGCCCTGCTCGCCGCGCAGCCGCGCGAGACCGAGATGGGCCCCGAGCACCTCGACCTCGCCGCCCCCAAGACGTGGCGCCTGGTCACCCTGTCGATCGCCGGCCTCGCGGCCGTGACGATGGTCCTCTCGCTCATCATGTTCCTCGTCGACGCCGGCGACTACGACAGCGCGATCATCGTGACCATCGGCATCGTCTCCTGGCTGTTCCTCGTCGGGTTCTTCGGCTGGGCCGTCTACGGCGTCCTCGTCCAGCGCTCGGCCTCCTGGCGGCTGTTCCTCGTGGCGCTCGGCGCCGCGCTCGCCGTGATCTTCCTGTTCGGCGCCGGCGACAGCAGCTCCTTCATCCAGGCGCAGTCCGTGCACGCGCTGTTCCCCTTCGCCCCCGCCACGAGCCTGTCGCTCCAGGCCGGCCTCGGCGCGATCTTCCTCCCGGGGCTCGCCGCTGCGGTCTCCTCTCCCGCCTTCCGCCGCACCGTGCGCACCGAGGAGCCGAGCGCGACCTGGATCGGCGCTGCTGTCCACGCCCTCGACTACCTCGCGCTCGTCGCGGGCTCGACCGTGGTGCTCTCTGCACTGTGGATCGGCTTCCCGCAGCGCGAGAGCCTCGACGTCGGCCTCGGCGGTCTCATCACGTCGATCATCCTCGGCCTCGTCGTCGCCGCTGCCGCGGTCTTCGCTCGCCTCTCGCTCGCGTCCCGTCCGGCGAACGGGCGCAACGTCGCCTTCGCGGCCGCTGGTCTCGCCTTCGTGCTGGGCATCGTGATCCTCGTGATCTCCCCGACCGTGGGCACCGGGTACGCCGAGTACAAGATCGTCTCCGAGGGGCACCTGCTCCTCGCCTTCGCCCTCCCGGCCATCGTCGTCATCGCGCTGACGGTGCCCAAGGAGATCCGCACGTACTTCGCGCAGAACCGTCCCGCACCTCGCGCTGCGGGTGACGCTGCCTACCAGTGGAGCCAGCCGCAGGGCGGTCAGGCACCGCAGGGACAGTACGGCGCTCCCCAGGGTCAGTACGGTGCACCGCAGGGTCAGTACGGTGCCCCGCAGCAGGGTCAGTACGGCGCGCCGACGGGTGCCTACGGCACCCCGGCGGTCCAGCCGTCCTACGGCACCCCGGCCGCCTCCGAGGGCGGCTACGGCTCGGCGCCGGTCGCGCAGAACCCGGCTGGTCAGTCTGCGTGGCAGGCACCGTCGACCACGCCCGAGAGCGAGATCGACCAGGACACCCACCTCGCGGGCCACGCCCCGGGCGTGTCCGCCGCGGCCGCTCCGCAGCACGGTGCGTCGCACGACGAGCAGCACGCTCCGCAGCCGGGTGAGCCCAAGGCCTCCGAGCCCGAGCACGCCCCGGCCCCGGCCGCCGCCCCGTCGCACGGCTACACGGCACAGCAGGCCCTCGACCCGTCGACCACGGGTCTGGTCCTGTCGCAGATCGTCCAGGAGGCCCCCGAGCTGCGTCCGCAGGTCGCGGCCAACCCGACGACCTACCCGGCGCTCCTCGACTGGCTCGGCCAGCTCGGCGACCCGGCCGTCGACGCGGCGCTCCGCAACCGTCAGAGCTGACCTCCCAGGTCACCGACGACGTGCGGGAAGAGCCCAGCCGCCCTCGAGGCGGGTGGGCTCTTCCCGTCTGAGGACCGCGCCGCCCGCCGGTCCACCACCGCCCTCCCTGCTGACGACCGACCAGAACAGGTTCACCATGACCACCCCGAGCGAGTTCACCGCGGCGACCGCGGCCGACCCATCGACCCCGCCCGCCGTCCTCGCGGACATCGCGACCCAGCGCCCGGACCTCCGTGCGGCTGTCGCAGCGAACCCTGTGGCCTACCCCGAGCTGCTCGCGTGGTTGCGTGCCCAGGGCGACCCAGCAGTGGCGGCGGCGATCGACGCGCGGGGCGCGCAGCAGGGAACGGCTGCGCTGCCGCCCGCACCGCCTACCCCGCCCGTCCCCGACTGGCAGCCGACCCCCGACGCGCAGCAGGGCGGGGACGCTCAGCACACCCAGCCGGTCTGGCAGAAGGGCGGTCAGCCCGGTCAGCAGGACCAGACCCAGCAGCTGTGGCAGGGCTCGCCCGCCCAGCAGGGTGAGCAGCCGCAGCAGGGCTACCCGGCCCAGTCCGCCTGGCAGCAGCAGACGGGCCAGCCCCAGGGCTACGGCCAGCAGAACCCGCAGGACGCCGGGTGGGGCCAGCAGCCACCGCAGGACGCCGCGTGGGGCCAGCCGCCTGCGGGCACCAGCCCCAAGAAGTCCCGCAAGGGCCTGTGGATCGCTGTCGGTGCGGGTGTCCTCGTCCTCGTCGGAGCAGGCGCCTTCGCCGCGAACCACTTCTGGTTCTCCAAGGTGGGCGGCGCTGCCACCCCCGAAGAGGCCGCCACGCAGATGATCGAGGGGATCGCCTCGAAGGACCTCGTCTCCGTGTACGGCGTCACGTCTCCGACGGAGATCTCCCAGCTGACGACGGCTGCTGACCTCTTCGACGCGCGCATGCCGGACGGCGACGACGTCGGCGACCTCACCGAGTCCTACAAGGACTACCTCGATGCCCTCGACCTCACCCTCGAGGACCTCGAGGTGAGCAGCGAAGACCTGGGTGACGGACTCGCGAAGGTGAGCATCACGAGCGGCTCGCTCACGGTCGACGCCGACGCCGACAGGCTCGCCGACGCCACGATCGACCTCTTCGACGAGATCGAGGGTTCCTCGCTGTGGGCCACGCTCCAAGAGCAGGGTGCGGAGATCCCGAGCGACGACGAGATCCGGACGTCGATCGACGAGGCGATCGCCGAGTCCCTGCCCACGACCGTCACCGCCGACGACCTCATGCTCGACCCTGCGGACCTCGGGGGAGACCTCGGTCTCGACCTGGGCGACGACCCGATCGCGCCCTTCCTCGTCGTGGTCGAGGAGGGCGGCGACTGGTACGTCAGCCCGTACCTCACCCTCGCCGAGTACTCCTCGCTCGCTGCGGGTGTCGAGCGGGGCGAGATGCCCGGCGACGACCTCGCAGGGGCCTTCGACTCCCCCGAGGCTGCGGGGGAGGGACTGGTCGTCGGCATCAAGGACTACCTCGAGACGGGGACGACGTCTGAGCTCGCCAAGGCGCTGCCTCTCGCCGACCGTCGGGCCCTCACGCTCTACGGCGACCTGAGCAGCATCGACGACCAGTTCTTCCAGGACTTCCAGGAGGACCTCAAGGACGTCGACGTCGACGCGTCCTTCTCGGTGCGCGACGAGAAGGACGGCGTGGCGTGGCTCAGGCTCGAGTCGCTCGAGGTCTCTGGCTCGGTCGAGGGCACGGACTTCTCGGTGACCCTCGACGCCGAGTGCATCGAGGCCGAGGCCGACGGCGAGACCGTCGAGGGCTGCGCCGACCAGGTGCCGCTGCTCGAAGAGCTCGGTGTCACCGACCTCTCGCTCGTCGCGGTCGAGGAAGACGGCTCCTGGTACATGAGCGGTGCGGCCACGTGGGGCGACTCGTCAGGTCTGATCCTGTCGAACGTCCTGCGTCTCAAGGACGAGGGCAAGCTCGACGACCCGCAGTGGCTCGAAGACAGCCTCGGCGACCTCGCTGACATGTTCTGAGGCCCAGACCAGCCGGACCACGACGCCCGTCTCGCGCCTGCGCGGGGCGGGCGTCCTGCGTCACCGACCTGTCGGACGGGCGACCGTGAGACGCCCTGGCGCGACGCGCACCGAGGAGTACAGTGGACGACGTGATTGGCGTCCAGCGGGTTGAGCTCCTCCTTCTGTGCCGCGACGAGGCCTCGTAGGCCGTCTCCTCGTCGCGGTGGTTGGTGTGCCGGCTTACACGAACGACACCCACTCGAGCACAGGACGACGAAGGAACCACCGCCATGAACCCCCAGTCTTCAGCCAGCAGCACGAGCGCGACGAGCATCCGCTCAGCCTCCGCCCAGCGGCCCTCGCCGATGCCCTTCGGCAAGTACGTGCCGTACTCCGAGCAGTTCCGCGTCGAGGTCCCCAACCGCACGTGGCCTGACAAGGTCATCACGAAGGCACCGCGCTGGTGCGCGGTCGACCTGCGCGACGGCAACCAGGCGCTCATCGAGCCGATGAACCCCGAGCGCAAGCTGCGCATGTTCGAGCTGCTCGTCTCGATGGGCTACAAGGAGATCGAGGTCGGTTTTCCGTCGGCCTCGCAGACAGACTTCGACTTCGTCCGCATGCTCATCGACGACGGCCTGATCCCCGACGACGTCGTCATCCAGGTGCTGACCCAGTCTCGCGAGCACCTCATCGCCCGGACCTACGAGGCGATCGCTGGCGCCAAGCAGGCCATCGTGCACCTGTACAACTCGACGTCCACGCTCCAGCGCGACGTCGTGTTCCGCACGGACATGGACGGGATCGTCGACATCGCCCTCGAGGGTGCGCGCCTGTGCCGCAAGTTCGAGCAGACGATCCCCGAGACCCAGGTCTTCTACGAGTACTCGCCCGAGTCCTACACCGGGACCGAGCTCGAGTTCGCCGCGCGGATCTGCAACGAGGTCATCGAGATCTTCGAGCCGACCCCGGACCGCAAGGTGATCATCAACCTGCCCGCGACGGTCGAGATGGCGACGCCCAACGTCTACGCCGACTCGATCGAGTGGATGAACCGCCACCTGGTGCACCGCGAGAACGTCGTGCTGTCGCTGCACCCGCACAACGACCGCGGGACCGCCGTGGCCGCCGCGGAGCTCGGCTACCAGGCCGGCGCCGACCGCATCGAAGGCTGCCTCTTCGGCAACGGCGAGCGCACAGGCAACGTCGACCTGGTGACCCTCGGCATGAACCTCTTCAGCCAGGGTGTCGACCCCGAGATCGACTTCACGGTCGGTGGCGGCATCGACCACATCCGCCGGACCGTCGAGCACTGCAACCAGCTGGGCGTCCACGAGCGTCACCCCTACGCAGGCGACCTCGTCTTCACGGCCTTCTCCGGCTCGCACCAGGACGCCATCAAGAAGGGCCTGGACGCGATGGCGGCCGAGGCCGAGTCGAAGGGCGTCACGGTCGACGACCTCGTCTGGGGCGTCCCGTACCTGCCGATCGACCCGCGCGACCTGGGACGCTCCTACGAGGCTGTCATCCGGGTCAACTCGCAGTCTGGCAAGGGCGGCATCTCGTACCTGCTCAAGACCGAGCGTCACCTCGACCTGCCGCGTCGCCTGCAGATCGAGTTCTCCCGCGTCGTGCAGTCGGTCACCGACTCTGGTGGCCGCGAGGTCACGGGCGAGGACATCTGGCAGATCTTCGCGGATGAGTACCTCCCGGCCCCGGCCGGCGGTCCGCTCGAGCCGTGGGGGCGCCTGTCGCTGCGTGGCACCCGCGCGTCGAGCGTCGAAGGTGGCCTCGACACGCTGTCGGTCGACCTCGTCGACGCTGGCACGCCGGTGACGCTCGAGGGCAGCGGCAACGGTCCGATCGCGGCCTTCGTCGACGCCGTCAGCAAGGTGGGCGTCGACGTGCGGGTCCTCGACTACGCCGAGCACGCACTCTCCGAGGGTGGAGACGCGACGGCGGCTGCGTACGTCGAGTGCGCCGTGGGTGACGAGGTCCTGTGGGGCGTCGGCATCGACCCGTCGATCACGACCGCCTCGCTCAAGGCGATCATCTCGGCAGTGAACCGGCAGGGCCGCACGGCCTGACGCACGAGCGGACACGCAGCCAGCGGGGCCGGACCTGGCAGACGGACCTGAGGGTCCGGAGCTGGTCCGGCCCCGCTGTGCCTTCCTGCCGGTCTCGCACCGGCGCGCTGGCCTGCCGGTGTCGCTCCGCTGTCTCTTGCTCGTCTGTCGGTCCGGTCCCGTTTCGCGTGCCGGTGTCGCCTCGCTGTGCTTGCTCGTGCTGTGGACGTCGTGTGACGGCGCGCGGCGACGGCTCCGCTTGTCGGTGGGATGACGGAGAATGGTGCCTGTGGTCCTCTACCGAGACGAAGCGCTCGTCCTGCGCACGCACAAGCTGGGTGAGGCAGACCGCATCATCACCTTCCTGACGCGCGAGCACGGCAAGGTGCGGGCTGTCGCCAAGGGCGTGCGGCGGACGTCGTCGCGCTTCGGCGCCCGCCTCGAGCCCTTCATGTTTGTCGACGTCCAGCTGCACGTCGGACGCAACCTCGACATCGTCACCCAGGCCGAGACCGTCCAGCCCTACGCCCGCGCGATCTTCGCCGACTACGGGCTCTACACCGCGGGTGCCGTGATGCTCGAGACTGCCGACCGTCTCGTCGAGGCCGAGCGCGAGCCGAGCGTCCAGCAGTTCTGGCTCCTCGCCGGTGCGCTGCGTGCATTGTCTGAGCACGCGCACGCCCCAGGGCTCGTCCTGGACTCGTACCTGCTGCGCGCGCTCGCCGTCGCCGGTTGGGCACCGACCTTCTCCGACTGTGCCCGCTGCGGCGAGCCCGGCCCGCACCGGGCGTTCTCCGTCGCCCAGGGTGGGACCGTCTGCCCGCGCTGCCGCCCACCGGGGTCCACAGCGCCAGCCCAGGAGACCGTCGACCTGCTGGCCGCGCTGCTCAGCGGCGACTGGGCCGTCGCCGACGCGACCGACGACCGGTGCCGCCGTGAGGCCAACGGGATCGTCGCCGCCTACTCGCAGTACCACCTCGAGCGCGCGCTGCGGTCGTTGCGGATGGTCGACAGGACGAGTCCAGCCGCTCCCGCGTCAGCCCTCACCGATCCCACCGCGGCGCGGCCCGACGGGGACAGCCCGGCTCCACCGTCAGCGACGGCCCCAGCGGCCCCCTCCTCCATCTCGGCGACAGAAGGAGCTCTCTATGGCTCGCACCCGAACCCCTGAGCCCGCCGACCGGCGTCCGCCGGTCCGTCCCGACCCGCACCCGTCGGGTGCCACGGCGCCAGCGATCCCGCTCGAGTTCGTGCCGAAGCACGTCGCCGTCGTCATGGACGGCAACGGGCGGTGGGCGAACGCCCGTGGGTTGCCGCGCACCGCGGGCCACGAGGCTGGCGAGGCAGCGCTGCTCGACGTGGTCGCCGGGGCGATCGAGATCGGTGTGCAGCACATCTCGGCCTATGCCTTCTCTACCGAGAACTGGAAGCGGTCGCCCGAGGAGGTCCGCTTCCTCATGGGCTTCAACCGCGACGTGCTGCGCCGCCAGCGCGACACCATGAACTCCTGGGGCGTCCGGGTGCGGTGGGCTGGCAGACGGCCACGTCTGTGGCGCTCGGTGATCGCCGAGCTCGAGACGGCGGAGGAGGTGACCAAGGACAACGCGGTCTGCACCCTCACCATGTGCGTCAACTACGGGGGACGCGCCGAGATCGCCGACGCCGCCCAGGCCATCGGCCGGGAGGTCGCCGCCGGGCGCCTCGACCCGAGCAAGATCACCGAGAAGACCGTCGCGAAGTACCTCGACGAACCCGACCTGCCCGACGTCGACCTCTTCCTGCGGTCCTCCGGCGAGCAGCGCATCTCGAACTTCATGATCTGGCAGTCGGCCTACGCCGAGCTCGTGTTCATGGACCAGCTGTGGCCCGACGTTGACCGCCGCACGCTGTGGCGCGCCGTCGAGGAGTTCGCCCAGCGGGACCGCCGGTACGGGGGAGCGGTCGACAGGGCGAGCGAAGCGCCGGCTGGGTGACCACCTTGCGTCACGTCCAGGAGACCGACCAGGACTGACCCTCGTCCGTGGCGGTGTTCTCAGGGACCGACCGGCTCCACGGCCGGGGTCGACGGAGACTGCTCGGCCACGGCGGGACAGGTTGCGCTGGGGATGCTCGTCGCGGCTAGGTCGGGTCGGGCGTGAGCAGCACCAGCTGCTCGGTCGCGCGGGTCATGGTGACGTAACGGTCAACGGCTCCCTGGAGGCCGGTGCCGAGCGCGGCTGGGTCGACGAGCACGACGAGGTCGAACTCGAGACCCTTGGTCAGCTGCGGAGGCAGCGAGCGGACGCGCTCCGTCGTGGTGAAGTCCGGTGCGCCGACCACGCAGGCTGTGCCGTCGGGGTGCTTGTCGAGCCAGTCGTCGACGATGGCATGGAGGTCTGCGAGGCGACCGTAGAGCACGGGCAGCCCGCCCGTCCGCACGGAGACCGGCACGTTCGCATCCGGTATCTCGGCGCGCACCACCGCCTCGGCCGCGGCCATGATCGGGGCCGGGGTGCGGTAGCTGTACGTGAGCGGGGCGACCGTGACCTCGTCGATCCCGACCCGCTGGAGCCGCTCTCCCCAGGGCTCGCGGAAGCCGCGGCGTGCCTGCGCGCGGTCGCCGACGACGGTCAGGCTGCGTGACGGGCAGCGCCGCAGCACCATCTGCCACTCGGCGTCCGTGAGCTCCTGCGCCTCGTCGACCACGACGTGCGCGAAGGGCCCGGCGAGGGCGTCGTGCCGCCGGTCGACGGTGTCGAAGGCACCGGCCAGCGCGTCGGCGAGGTCGCTGCTGCGGAGCATCACGGAGGTGCCCTCCGGGTCGTCGTCCGCCTCGACGAGGGAGTCGACGACGTGCGACCTGTACTCGCGCTCGCTCGCGACGGTCGCGTCGTGGCGGACCCGGCGAGCCGCGACTGTCGGGTCGCCGACGCGGTGGCGTGCCGCGTCGAGGAGGGGGAGGTCTGCGTCCGTCCACGGGCTGCCCGCCGGGCGCCGCAACGCCTCGCGCTCGTCCGGGCTCAGCCACGGTGCGCACAGCCGCAGGTACGCCGGGACCGACCAGAGGTCGGCGACGACCTCGGCGGCGTCGAGCATCGGCCAGGCTCGGTCGACTGCTGCGACGAGCTCAGGGTCGCGGCGGAGTGCCGCGCGGAGCACCTCGGTCGGGACGCCGCCTGCGCCGCTCGCGCCACCCGCGCCATCGTCGGGCCAGGAGCTGTCGCCGTGCCCTCTGCCGTCGTACCTGCCGTCGTCGACGTCGAGACCGTCGTCCACGACGTCGTCTACGACGTCGAACTCGTCGACACCGTCGAGACGACCGAGCCTGTGCGAGCCCTCCACGTCGTCGTCTCGCGCGACCTCGTCCTGGTGCTTGCCCACGAGGATGTCGAGGATCTCCTCCCAGATGCTGTCGAGCGCCTCGTCGTGCGGGGTGCCGGGGTCGGGGGAGCCGAAGGCCCGGGTCCAGTCACCCGGGCTGAGCCAGACCTCGGCCCAGGCGGGCTGGACGAGGAGGCCTTCGGCTGGTGGCTGCTCGAAGAACCGGACTGCGGCGTCGACAGCCTCGACCATCCGCGTGGTCCCCTTGAGCCGCGCGACCTCTGGGCTGGCCTCCGGTACCGCGTCCGCACCCTCGGGGACGAGGTCGGCGAGGGTGCAGGTGAGGACGCCGTCCTCGCCGAGGTCGGGCAGCACGTCGGCGACGTAGTCGAGGTAGGGCTCGTGCGGTCCGACCACCAGCATCCCGCCGCGCCGGTGCCCGAGCGACGGGTCGGTGTAGAGGAGATAGGCGCAGCGGTGCAGCGCGACGACGGTCTTGCCGGTCCCCGGCCCGCCGTCGACGACGAGCGTGCCGCGCGAGCCGGCACGGATGATCGCGTCCTGGTCGCCCTGGATGGTGCCGAGCACGTCGCGCATGCGACCGGTCCGGCTCCCGCCGAGGCTGGCGACGAAGGCCGACCGCGCGTCGGGCAGCGTGCCGTGCCCGTCCTCCGCGGCGCCGTCGACCGCAGCGCCGTCGACCACGGCGGCGGTGAGCGGCTCGTCCCAGTAGTCGCGCACCCGGCCGAGGTGCCACCTGTAGCGACGGCGGCTGGCCAGGCTCATCGGGTGCGCCGGGGTCGCGGCGAAGAACGCCTCGGCGGCGGGGGAGCGCCAGTCGACGAGGAGCGGGTCGCCTGCAGCGTCGACGAGGCCCTGCCGTCCCACGTAGACGTGGTGGTCGGCCGCGTCGTCGGAGACGGTGCGACCGAGGCAGAGGTCCGGCCCGTAGCTGCGCAGTCCCCGCAGCCGGGCGACGAGGCGGTGGATCTCCGCGTCACGCTCCACGGCGGTCTGGCCGCTGCCCGCGGGGGAGCGCCGCACGGCGGCCAGGCGCGCAGTGAGGCTGGTGACGGTCTGCTCGAGCGACCTGCTCAGGGCTGCGAAGTGCTGCTCGTCGAGCTCGACGAGCCGGGGGTCTGCCTTCGCAGAGAGGTGCTCTGGGAGGTCGAAGACGCTGGTGGTGGTGTGCACGGTGCTGCTCCTCTGCCCGAGGTGTCGAGTGTCTCGGGCGACGATCCTCCACCGCGCAGGGGGCCTTGCAGCAAGCCCCCGGCCCGGCTATACCTTGAGAGAGGCAGGACGCTGTGCGTCCGGTCCGCCAGGGGGCACCGACCCCGGGAACGTGGCGGTGAAGACGGTGCCGCCGCCCAGCCCGCTGGCCGCGGTCAGCGTCCCGCGGTGCAGCTCGACGAGCGTGCGGCTGATCGCCAGACCCAGGCCAGAGCCGCCCGAGCCCTTGGTCCTCGAGTCGTCCGCACGCCAGAACCTGTCGAACAGGCTGGGGAGGTCGTCCGCGCTGATCCCGACCCCGTCGTCGGCGACCTCCAGCACGAGAGCCCCGTCGACCTGCGAGGCGTGCAGATCGACCCGAGTGCCCTTCGAGTGCTGCAGGGCGTTGGCGACGAGGTTGTCGACGACCTGCCGCACGCGCCCCGGGTCGACGTCGGCGACCAGTCCGTCGGGTGCGTCGACCACGATCTCGACGCCGTCGACGGCGGCCCTGCCGCTCGACGCGCGGCGCACGTCGAGCAGGAGGGCGGCGACGTCCGTCGGCTCGGGGCGCACCACGAGGTGCCCGGAGTCGGCACGGGTGAGGGTGTGCAGGTCCGCGGTGATCTGCTGCAGGTGCATCGTCTCGCCGTGGAGCAGGTCGACGAGGCGCGCGTCGGTCGGGACCACGCCCTCTTGCGCGCCCTCGAGCCAGCCGCGCAGCGTGGTCAGCGGGGTGCGGAGCTCGTGCGAGACGTCGGCGACCATCTGCTGCTGCTGCTCCCGCGCACGCGCGAGCTCGGCAGCCATGGTGTTGAAGGCCCGGGCGAGATCGGACACCTCGTCGCCCCCGCGCACCGGCACGACCACGGAGAGGTCGCCCGCTGCGAGCTCGCGTGCCGCGCGTGTCACGGAGCGGACCCGGCGGACCGCCGGCACACCCACGAGTCCCGCCGTGGCGAGCACGAGCGTCACGACCACCGCCGAGACGAGGGCGATGCGTGCCTGCGACCCGGGACTGAGGTCCAGCGCACCACGCTGGTCTCCGCGCTCGTCCGTGAGGAACACCTCGACGGACGGGGCGACCGACCCGGCCGAGGCCGTCGTGAAGGCTGCCGCGACACAGCGCAGCTCGTCTCCGGCCGCGGGCCGACGGACCGGGGCTGCGCCCGTCTCGAGCCCCAGCACGATGCCCGCCGGGTCGGCGCGGACAGGCCGGAGCACCACACGGTCCACAGGCGGCAGCCCAGCGTCGATGAGGCAGGGGTTGGTCAGGTCCGTGAGCTGGTCGAGGACGCGCTGCTCCGGGCCGATCGGCTGCGCCAGGCCCGGAGCGTCGCAGCCCTCCGGCTGTGGCGTGACGTCGAGCACGGCCCGGCCGGTCGGCCAGAATCCGATCGACGTCTCCGGGGCCAGCCCCAGGCACTCGACGACCGCCGACACCCTGCGCAGACTCTCTGCACGCTGCTCGTCGTCGAGCGCGAGCGCACCGCTGAGGTGGTCGGGGAGCGGGGCGAGGTCGTCGCCCCCGGCCCCCGGAGAACCGCCAGGTGCCAGGACCTGGTCGACGAGGTCCTGCCACGGGTCGACCTCCGTGCGGGCGTGGTCGGGGTGGGGGAGCCCTGGGCGGGTGTCGACCACGGTGCGGCCCTGCTCGACGACCGCGATGCGGCGCCCGTGCTCGCGCGCGAGCCTGTGGACGAGGGGGCCGACGTCGTCCCAGGTCGCGTGCGACCCGCCCCAGTCGAGCAGCTCGTCGACGATCGCGACGTCCGCCTCGAGGTTGGTGCCCGCCTGCTCGATGCTGTAGCTGGGCTGCGTGGTATGGGTGAGCCAGACGGTCCCGAGGACCGCGACCAGGGCGACCGCGACGACGGCGATGAGCAGCCGCGCGACGAGGCTACGTCGCATCGGCCCCGGGCTCCGTCGCGGTCGGGTCGACCAGCTTGTAGCCCACCCCGTAGACGGTGCGCAGGAGCTCGGGCCCGTCGAACACCGCGTCGACCTTGGCCCGCAGGTTCTTCATGTGGGTGTCGATCGTGCGCTCCGTCGTGTACTCGTCGGAGCCGTGCAGGTGCCGCAAGAGCTGTGGTCGGCTGAGGACCAGGCCCGCGTGCTCCGCCAGGAGGGTCAGGAGCTGCATCTCCGCCCGGGTGAGGTCGATCGGGGCGCCGCCGACGGACGCCTCGTGGCGTCGGGGGTCCACGACGAGCGGACCGACCGTGACGGGCCCGTCGTCGACCGTGCGGCGGCGGCGGAGCAGGGCTCGCGCCCGGGCCACCATCTCACGGGGAGAGTACGGCTTCGACAGGTAGTCGTCGGCCCCGAGCTCGAGCCCCACGAGCAGGTCGTCCTCCTCGGAGCGGGCGGTGAGCATGAGGATCGGCGTCTCGTCGCCTGCGGCGCGCAGCGCCCGGCACACGGCGAAGCCGTCCATCTGGGGCAGCATGACGTCGAGGACCAGCAGGTCGACGACCGAGCTGCGGACCGCCTCGAGGGCGGAGCGCCCGTCGCCGACGACCGTCGTCTCGAAGCCCTCGCGGGTCAGGTAGCGCCGCGCGAGCTCTGCCTGGAGCTCGTCGTCCTCTGCGATCACGATCGTCGTCACGCCGCCATCCTAGGGGCGCAGGACCGCTGGGAGAGCGCCTGGGAGCACGGCTCACGAGCACCTCAACAGCACCAGACAGGTTCCTCACATTCGCTCGCTAGCGTCTCGTCGCGCACCTCCCAGCACCTGCGACCCCTGGAGCGACCATGCACGTCCACCTCCGTACCACCCACGCACGGGCAGCCGTCCCGCTGCTCGCTCTCGTCATCGCCCTGAGCGCCTGCTCTGGAGCGCAGGGCGGCGCGGCCGAGACCGGCGCGGGCGAGATCGCGAGCATCCCGACGACTGCTGCGCCCGCCGAGCCCGCGGCGCCGCCCGAGACCGGGTCCGGTGACCCGACGCAGGCGGGCCCGTCCGCCGACGACCTGGTGGCCACCTACGGCGAACCGGTCCGGCTGCGCCTCGACATGACCGAGGCTGAGGAGATCGAGGCGCAGGCCGGGTACGACCGCTGCATGACCGACCGCACCGGCATCCCCTCGGGAGCAGATTCGACAGGCGGCAGCATCGAGGGGGGCGTCGGCCCCGCCTCGCCCGAGCAGGCTGCCGCCGACGCGGCCGCCAGCGAGGTCTGCGCACCCCTCGCCGCGCTCCCGCCGTGGGAGCACGACCCTCAGAACCCCGACGCGCTGAACTTCGTGCAGGCTGTCGTGGACTGCCTGCACGACCGCGGGGTCACCTACGTCGAGGTCGTCCAGGACCTCGGGACGATCGGGGTCGCCTTCGGAGGGCCGTCCAACGACTCGCGGTCGATCAGCCTCGGCATGGAGCTCTACGACCAGTGCGAGACGAGCGTCGTCGACGCCGGGTCGTGGCAGTGAGGACAGCCCGCCCCGGCCGCCGGGCGGTCGTGGCCGCAGGTGTCGCCGCCGCCTCTCTCGTCGCGGTCGGCGCCCTGGTGACGACCGCCTGGCCGAGCGGCTCCTCCGACGGTGGGGCGAGCCCGACTGCGGTCGAGCGACCGGCGCGGGCGACGGTCGAGGTGACGCGTGAAGACCTCGTCGTCACGCAGGAGGCGCAGGGGGTGGTCGAGTTCTCCGGCTCCCGGGAGATCAAGAGCTCACGACCGGGCACCATCACCTGGCTGCCGGACGTCGGCACCGTGCTGACCCGAGGGTCCACGGTGCTGCGGACCGACGACCAGCCCGTCGTCCTCTTCCTCGGGGAGACCCCGCTCTACAGGACCCTGGACGGCTCGGGGATGCGTGGGTCTGACGTCGACGTGGTCGCGCAGAACCTCGTGGCTCTCGGGCATCTCGCCGCATTCCCGCCCGGCGACGTGACCGGCCCACGGTTCGCCGCCGCCGTCAGCCGGTGGCGGACGGCCAACGGGCTCCGTCCCGTCGAGACCGCCTCGCCCGACGGTGCGGGGCCCACGGGCTCGCAGACCGACCACGAGCCGACCGGGGCTCCGGCGCTGCCCGGTGCCGTGGACGGCGACCAGGGAGGGGCCGGGGCCGAGGGTACGGCCTCGACCGACGGTGAGAGCCAGGAGCCCGTCGTGCCGACCGACGATCAGGGCGGTGAGCCCTCAGCCGCGGCTGACGCCGGCGCCGTCGAGCCCCCGCCTGTCCGCACGACGAGCACGACCTCGGTCCAGACCGGCGAGGTGGTCGTGCTCCCCGAGGACGTGCGCGTCTCGGCGGTCCTGGCTCAGCCTGGAGACGCTGCGGAGGGGGCCGCCGTCCTGCGGGTCACGAGCACGCACAAGGTGATCCGGCTCCAGGGCGACGACGTCCCCAGCGCTGCCGTGCAGCAGGGGGGCGAGGTGACCGTCCTGCTGCCCGGCGGTGCCGAGGTCCCTGGGACCGTCACCGAGGTCGGCACGACCAGCGAGGCCGGCGACGCCACGACGTCGGTGCTCGTCGATGTCGCGGACCAGGAGACGCTGACCGGGGTGGACAGCGGGCCCGTCACCGTGCGCGTCACGACCGAGCGCCACGACCAGGTGCTCGCCGTACCTCCGGCCGCGCTGCTCGCCCTGCGCGAGGGCGGGCACGCGCTCCAGCTCGAGGACGGCACCCTGGTGCCGGTCGAGACCGGCATGTTCACCGACACGCGGGTCGAGGTCTCGGGTGACGGCGTGCACGAGGGCCTGAAGGTCGTGACCGCCTCGTGAGCGTCCTCGAGCTCGAGGACGTGACCAAGACCTACGGGCCCGACGTCGTGGCGCTCGACAGGGTGTCGCTCCGGGTCGAGCGCGGCGAGCTCTTCACGATCGTCGGACGCTCCGGCTCGGGCAAGTCGACGCTCATGAACATCATGGGCACCCTCGACGCACCGACCTCTGGCACCGTCCGCGTCGACGGCCAGGACACCAGCGGCCTGACAGACCGAGAGACCACCGAGCTGCGGGCGCGGTCCATCGGCTTCGTGTTCCAGAGCTTCCACCTCGACGACGGCCAGACCGCCACAGAGAACGTCATGACAGGTCTGCTCTACGCCGGTGTGCCGCGACGGCGGCGTCGAGGGCTCGCAGCCGAGGCGCTCGACAGGGTCGGGCTCGACCACCGGCTGCTGCACCGACCGCCCCAGCTCTCGGGCGGTGAGCGGCAACGGGTCGCGATCGCCCGCGCCATCGCCAAGGACCCCACGATCGTCCTGGCCGACGAACCGACCGGTGCGCTCGACAGCCGCAACGGCGAGCTGGTCATGGGCCTGCTCGAACAGCTCAGCTCGGAGGGTGCCACGATCGCCGTCATCACCCACGACGCGACGGTCGCCGCCCGGTCGCCGCGGAGGGTCGCGCTCCACGACGGCGTGATCGTCGGCGCTGACCGTGCTGCCGACGTCGCCGGGCCTGGCGACCCTGCCCGTCCTGTGGCTGCTGCCCGTGGTGGCGACCCGGGTGCGGGTGCAGCGAGCCTCAGCGAGGAGCAGCGATGATCCGCGCGCGCCTGTCCGTGCTCGACACCCTCGCGGTCGGGACCGTCGGGCTGCGCGCCCGCCGCCTGCGGTCCGTGCTGGCCGCTCTCGGCATCGCGATCGGCATCGCCACGGTCGTCCTGGTCACGAGCATCCCGGCCTCGTCGCAGGCGGACCTCGACCGTCGTCTGTCGGCGCTCGGAGCGGACCTCCTGCGGGCCGACCCCGTGCAGTCCGGGGACGAGGTCCGCACCCTGCCGACCGAGAGCCAGGCCATGCTCGAACGCGTCGGCCCGGTCACCGGTGCGGCGGTGGTCGCCAACACGCACGCCCAGGTCCGCAGCAGCGCTCTGCGCTCGCAGGGTGACGGGGCCATCACGGCGCTCGCTGTGAGCGGCTCGCTCGACGAGCTGCTGCGGCTCAGGGTGGCCGACGGTCGGGCGCTCGACGGAGACGTCGAACCGACCGTCGTGCTCGGCTCCGACGCAGCCGAGCGCCTCGGGCTCGACCGTCTGCCGTCAGCACCGGTGACGATCGACATCGGTGGGGTCGCCTTCACTGTGGTCGGCGTCCTGGCACCGAGCCCGCTCGCGGTCGACCTCCAGTCGGCCGTCCTCATGGACTGGGAGGACGCCGAGGCCTGGCTCGACCCGGACGTCCGCCCGACCGTCGCCTACGTCGCCGCACCCGTCGAGACCATCGGTGAGCTGCGTCCAGTCCTGGCCTCGACGCTGTCGCCCGAGTCTCCTGGACGGGTGCTCGTCAGCCGCCCGTCGGACGTCATCGCAGCGAAGCAGGCGAGCGGTGCAACCTTCGCGGGCATGTCCGTCGGGCTCGCCGGCGTCGCCCTGCTGGTCGGAGGCGTCGGGATCGCGAACACGCTCTTCGCCTCCGTGCTGGAGCGCAGGCGCGAGATCGGGCTGCGACGCGCGCTCGGCGCCCAGCGTGCGTCCATCCGGACGCAGTTCATGACCGAGGCGCTCTGCCTGTGCCTGGCCGGCGGTGCGCTCGGCAGCGCAGGCGGGGCAGTCGTGACGGTGGTCTGGGCCACCTCCCGCGGGTGGCCTGTCGTCATCCCCCTCGGCGTGGTCTGCGTCGGGATCGCGGCTGCGCTGGTCACGGGGGTGCTCGCGGGGATCGCCCCCTCCGTGAGGGCCGCGCGGCTCGCACCCACCCTCGCGCTCTCGGCCGAGTAGGACCGTGCGACCGAGGCGGTGCGAGGACCCGTCGTCGGGGAGGGGGAGGACAGCGACGGGACCTGCGCGAGCCCTGCTGGGGACTGCTGCGCGCAGCTGGGGACTGCTGCGCGCTGCCCTGCGGCCTAGCGCCGTCCTGACCTGGGGGGCTGGCTGCTCACGACCCTGACGTCTCGGACGTCGTCCGGCTCCGGCGCACGCGCCGTGCGCGGAGCACCACGAGCACGACGAGCAGGACGAACCCTCCGAGAGCCACGGCGACCCACCCCGACCCGGTCGCGCCGGCGAGCGCCGCGGTCCACGCCGCCCACCCGACGGTCGCGTAGATCGTCGCGTGGACGAGGCAGCCCACCACGAGCGCGGGCAGGTACCGCGTCGCGAAGGGCATGCGGCTCAGACCCGCGGCGGCGTTGACCACGGTCTTGGTGCCGACAGCGCAGAAGCTCATCGGCACGGCGAGCACACCCCAGCGGTGGACGAAGGTCGTGGCCCGCTGCGCTCCGGGCGTCAGCGACCAGGCGTGGACCCGTGCCAGGACCCGGTTGTCGGGTCGGGCGCCGTCGAGGGTCGTGCCGGCGACGGCGCGCGCGACCCCGTAGGTGACCAGCGTCCGGACGAAGGCCACAGCGAAGAAGAACCCGAAGATGCCGGCGAACGGTGCGCTCTCCAGCTGATCAGGCATGGTGCGCACGCCCTCGGATCAGGACGTGGCTGCGGCGGCGGCGCAGTCGGAGCAAGTGCCGAACAGCTCGATGGTGTGCTCGATCTCGGTGAAGCCGTGGGTCGAGCCGACGAGGGTCGCCCAGGACTCGACGGTCGGGCCGTCGATCTCGACCGTCGCACCGCAGCTGCGGCAGACCAGGTGGTGGTGGTGCTCGGAGCGCTCGCACCGACGGTAGAGGCTCTCGCCCTCAGCGGTCCGCAAGACGTCGACCTGCTTGGCGTCGGCCAGTCCCTGGAGGGTCCTGTACACCGTCGCGAGGCCTGTGCTGTCGCCGCGGGCCCGCAGGATCTCGTGGAGCTGCTGCGCGCTGCGGAAGTCCTCCACGGACTCGAGCAGGTCCGCGATCGCGGTCCGCTGCCGGGTCATGCGCTGCATCTGGGGGCTCCCTGGTCGAGTGTGACGTCGTCGAGTATATCGGGGTGGGGGTCGCGCGACTCTGTGCGGCGCCTCACCACGAGCGGCCGCAGGGCCGCCACGACGGCGTACAGGGCGATCGCCAGGACGACGATCATCGCGCCGGGAGACTGCGGCAGCCAGTACGTGATGGACAGCCCGACGACGCACACGGCGACACCGATCCCGACAGCCACCATCATCGTCCGGCGGAACGACGTGGTGACCAGCTGCGCCACGGCGACAGGGATGATCATCAGCGCGCTGACGAGCAGCAGACCGACCACGCGCATCGACACCGTGACGGTCAGTGCCGCGATGATCGCGATCGCGATGTTGAGCCCGCGGACCGGCAGACCTGAGGCACGTGCGAAGTCCTCGTCGTGGGAGACGCTGAACAGCGCCGAGCTGAGCCCCACCCCGACGAGCAGGATGATCGCGCCCAGGCCGATCGTCAACCACAGATCGGTGATGGTCACCGTCGAGATGGACCCGAAGAGGTACGACATGAGGTTCGCGTTGGTCCCGCCAGCGATCCCGATGATCAGCACACCGCCGGCGATGCCGCCGTAGAACATCAGCGCGAGTGCCACGTCTCCGCTCGTGCGTCCGCGCTCGCGGACCAGCTCGATCGCGACCGAGCCGAGGACTGCGGCGACGACGGCGCCGGGGATCGCGAGGGCGTCGCTCTTGACGAGGCCCATCGTCGAGCCGACGAGCCAGCCGACGGCGACACCTGTGAGCGCGATGTGCCCGATCCCGTCGCCCAGCAGCGAGAGCTTGCGCTGGACGAGGTAGGTCCCCATGACCGGCGCTGTGAGGCCGACGATGATCGCAGCGGTGAGCGAGCGGCGCATGAAGGGGTCGGTGAGCATGCCGCTGAGCTCGGCGAAGAAGGTCGTCATGAGGGGAATCCTGTGTCCTGGATGAGCGACGAGCCGGGCTCTTCGTCGTGGTGCGGGTGCACGTGGTCGTGGCCGGGGGCGCCGTGGTCGCCGAGCGGGACCAGAGGCGCTCCGTCGTGCACCTTGGTGCCGTGCTGGAGCACGACGGTGCGGGAGATCAGCGGTGCGAAGGTCCCGAGCTCGTGGAGGACCACGAGGATGGTCGTGCCCCGCTCGACGAGGTCGGTGAGGGTCGCCGCGAAGGCTTCCTGGCTCGGGTGGTCCACGCCGGCGACGGGCTCGTCGAGGACGAGCAGGTCGGGCTTGCGCGCGAGCGCCCGTGCGATGAGCACGCGCTGCTGCTGCCCGCCGGACAGCTCGCCGACGGCCCGGTCGGCCCGGTCGGCGAGACCGACGCGCTCGAGGGCGTCGAGGGCGTCGGCGCGTGCCGAGCGCGGCAGCCGGATGCGTCGCCCGTAGAGGAGCCCCGAGGAGACGACCTCGAGAGCCGTCGAGGGAACACCGGTCGAGGCGCTCACACGCTGCGGGACGTAGCCGATGCGCTGCCAGGGGACGTCGCGGCCGAGCGGGGTGCCGTGGATGGCGACGGTGCCGTGCGTGGTCGGCAAGATGCCGACGAGCGAGCGGACGAGCGTGGACTTGCCCGAGCCGTTGGCGCCGAGGAGCGCCACGACCTCGCCCGAGCGGACCGTGAGGTCGATCCCGCGCAGGATGTGGCTGCCGTCGATCGACACGTGGATGCCGTGCGCCTCGATCGCTGGGGCTGCCGACGAGCCGGGGCCGTCGCTCGCGCTGGTCTCGTCGGAGGTGATGGTCTGGCTCATGCGCAGCCCAGGCCTGCCTGGAGCGCCTCGAGGTTGGTCAGCATGACAGAACGGTAGTCCCCGTCGGGGTCGGACAGGCTCTCGATCGGGTCGAGGACGGCGCTGGTGATGCCGAGGTCGGAGGCGAGGGTCTCGGTGACCTTCGGGCTGACGAGCGTCTCGAAGTAGATGGTCGTCACGCCGCGGTCCTTGATGATCGAGGAGACCTCCTTGAGGCGCGCGGGCGACGGCTCGGCCTCGGGGTCGATGCCCGAGATCCCGACCTGCTCGAGCCCGTAGCGCTCGGCGAGGTAGCCGAAGGCCTCGTGCGAGGTGACGAGCAGCTGAGAGTCGCACTGGGCGAGGCCCTCGGTGAAGGTCGTGTCGAGCTCGGTCAGCGAGGCTGCGAGCTCGTCGCCGCGCTGCGCGTAGGTGTCGGCGTTGTCGGGGTCGATCGCTGACAGCTCGGCGACGACGTCGGCGCTCACGGCCGCGAGGCGCTCGGGGTCGAGCCAGAAGTGCGGGTCGAGCGCGCCGTGGTCGTGCCCGTCGTCGGCCGAGTGCTCTTCGCCCTCGTGCTCGTCGCCCTCTTCACCCTGGAGCTCGTGCGCCTCGAGGTTCGCGGAGTCGGCGGCGTCGACGACGTGGGCGGGCTCGCGCTGGGCGATCGCGTCGTCCACGGCCGGCTGGAAGTCGGAGAGGTAGACGACGAGGTCCGCCTCGCCGACGCCGCGTGCAGCGGCAGGGGAGAGCTCGAGGTCGTGCGGCTCGGCACCCGACGGCGTGAGCGAGCTGACGTCGACCAGGTCGCCGCCGATCTCCTGGGTGATGAACTGGAGCGGGTAGAACGAGGCGAGCACCTGGAGGCGTCCGTCGTCCGGGGTGTCCGAGCTGCTGCAGCCGGTGAGGGCGAGCGCAGCGCCGAGGGCGCTCACCGCGAGGGCAGCTGGGACACGAGACCGGGACATGTTCATGAGCATCATTCTCAATTGTGCGGGGGAGGGGTGTCAAACCCCTGCGCTGTCTCGTGAGTCACGGGCGGCGAGCGTCGTCGCCGACCAGCCTGCTGGCGTCAACGCCGTGCTGGTGTCACCGGCCGCCCATCGCGGCGAGCTGCCGCGTCGCACGCTCGATGCTCGCCTCGGTCTTGACGAAGGTGAAGCGGATGCTCGACCTGAACAGTGCTGCAGTCTCCGAGCCGGCGCGGCAGAACGCGCTGACGGGAACGCCGACCACCCCGGCGAGCTCTGGCAGCCGCCGCGCGAGGTCGACCCCGTCGTCGTAGCCGAGGGGAGCGCCGTCGGCCACGACGAAGTACGTGCCCTGCGGCACGACGACGTCGAAGCCGGCCGTCACCAGCCCGTCGCACAGCAGGTCCCGGCGCCGTGCGAGGGACGACGCGAGCGCCTGGACCGCCTCCTCTCCGCGAGGGTCGGTGAGCGCGAGTGCGACGGCCGGCTGGAACGGCGCACCGTTGACGTAGGTGAGGTACTGCTTCACGGTGCGGATCGCGGTGACCAGGTCGGCGCGCGCGTGCAGCCAGCCGATCTTCCATCCCGTGAGCGAGAAGGTCTTGCCAGCCGAGGAGATCGTCACGGTCCGGTCTGCCATCCCTGGCAGGGTCGCCACGGGGACGTGCTCTGCGCCGTCGAAGGTCAGGTGCTCGTACACCTCGTCGGTCACGACGATCACGTCGTGGCGCCGCGCGACGGCCGCGATCTCCTCGAGCTCCTCCCGCGTCAGGACCGTCCCGGTGGGGTTGTGCGGGGTGTTGACGAGGATGATCCGGGTCTGCGGTCCGACGGCCGCCCGCAGAGCGTCGACGTCGAGCGCGAAGCGGGCGGGCGGCTCGGCGTGCTCTCGACCTGCGCTGTGCTCTCGGACGTCGGTGCTCGTCGAGACGGCAGCCCGTCGCAGCGGCACCGTCCGGTGGACGGCCCCGGCGAGCGCGATCGCCGCCGCGTGGGAGTCGTAGAAGGGTTCGAGGGTCACGACCTCGTCCCCGGGCTCGCAGAGCGCGAGCAGCGTCGCGGTGATCGCCTCGGTCGCTCCGGCCGTGACGAGGACCTCGGAGGTCGGGTCGACGTGCAGCCCGTAGCGGCGCTCTTGGTGCTGGGCGACAGCGCGCAGCAGCTCGGGCGTGCCCGGTCCTGGCGGGTACTGGTTGACCCCGGCACGGATCGCGCTGACCGCAGCCTCACGGACGAACTCCGGCCCGTCGTCCTCGGGGAACCCTTGCCCGAGGTTGATCGCCCCGGTCGAGGCCGCCAGCGCTGACATCTCGGCGAAGATCGTCGGTGCCACGGACCCGTCGGGTGCGAGCAACCCTGCGGCCCGGGCGGTGCGGTGCCAGGCGCCTGCCGGTCGTGGTGTCGTCATGGTGCTCCAGGTGCTGGTCGCTGGTGGGTCAGGTTCTCGGTCGTCCTCGATCTGTCCTGGCCAGGCTAGCGAGGTGAGCCGGGGGCGCGGGTGCTCGTCCGCGCAGGAT
Organism: Sanguibacter sp. Leaf3; assembly: GCF_001425965.1. Classification (NCBI taxonomy): domain Bacteria; kingdom Bacillati; phylum Actinomycetota; class Actinomycetes; order Micrococcales; family Sanguibacteraceae; genus Sanguibacter; species Sanguibacter sp. Leaf3. The sequence continues at coordinate 316,205 of NZ_LMRH01000002.1, forward strand.
GTGGACGGGCAGCCGGTGTGGCCTCGGTGTGGACGGCCGGGCCGTCGCGGGCGAGCCCCACGCAGGTCGGGCACGCGCCGGCGAGTAACCTGGGAGCCGGCGCACGACGTGCGTCGACCACCTCTGCCCCACGAGCCACGTGCGGGCACCGATGTTCTTGGAGTGATCACTGTGGCCCAAGCGCCCTCCCGTCTCGATGCCGCCATCTCCCTCGCGAAGCGTCGTGGCTTCGTCTTCCAGTCCGGCGAGATCTACGGAGGTTCGCGCTCCGCCTGGGACTACGGGCCCCTCGGTGTCGAGCTCAAGGAGAACATCAAGCGCCAGTGGTGGCGGACGATGGTCACCAGCCGCGACGACGTCGTGGGCCTCGACTCGGCAGTCATCCTGCCGCGCAAGATCTGGGAGGCCTCCGGCCACGTCGGTGTGTTCACCGACCCGCTGACCGAGTGCCTCTCGTGCCACAAGCGCTTCCGCGAAGACCAGATGCTCGAGGAGTTCGAGGAGAAGAAGGGCCGCGCCCCCGAGGGTGGCCTCGCCGAGATCGCCTGCCCCAACTGCGGGACCCGTGGGCAGTGGACCGAGCCGCGCGACTTCAACATGATGCTCAAGACCTACCTCGGCCCCGTCGAGGACGAGTCCGGGCTGCACTACCTGCGCCCCGAGACCGCGCAGGGCATCTTCGTGAACTTCGCCAACGTCGTCGGTGCGAGCCGCAAGAAGCCGCCCTTCGGCATCGGCCAGATCGGCAAGTCCTTCCGCAACGAGATCACGCCCGGGAACTTCATCTTCCGCACGCGCGAGTTCGAGCAGATGGAGATGGAGTTCTTCGTCGAGCCCGGCACGGACGCCGAGTGGCACCAGTACTGGATCGACCTGCGCACGGCCTGGTACGTGGACCTCGGCATCAGCCGTGACAACCTGCGCCTGTACGAGCACCCGCAGGAGAAGCTGTCGCACTACTCCACGCGCACCGTCGACATCGAGTACCGCTTCGGCTTCACAGGGAGCGAGTGGGGCGAGCTCGAGGGCATCGCGAACCGGACCGACTTCGACCTCAAGACGCACTCGGAGCACTCCGGCAAGGACCTCAGCTACTTCGACCAGGGCAAGAACGAGCGCTGGGTCCCGTACGTCATCGAGCCCGCGGCCGGTCTGACCCGCTCGCTCATGGCGTTCCTCGCCGAGGCGTACACCGAGGACGAGGCCCCCAACGCGAAGGGTGGCGTCGACACCCGCACCGTGCTCAAGCTCGACCCGCGCCTGTCGCCGGTCAAGGCCGCAGTCCTGCCGCTGTCGCGCAACGAGCAGCTCTCGCCCAAGGCGCGCGACCTCGCGGCCGAGCTCCGCAAGCACTGGAACGTCGACTTCGACGACGCCGGTGCGATCGGGCGCCGCTACCGCCGCCAGGACGAGATCGGCACGCCGTTCTGCATCACCGTCGACTTCGACACCCTCGAGGACCAGGCCGTGACGATCCGCCACCGCGACGACATGTCGCAGGAGCGCGTCGCCCTCGACCAGGTCACCGCGTACCTCGGCGCCAGGCTCCTCGGAGCCTGACGCCTGCTGGGCGCCGCACCACGCATCGCCCGGTGCTGCACGTCTGACGCCCGCGTCTCGGCCCTCCACGGGTCGTGGCGCGGGCGCTCGTCGTCCGGGGGAGAGGTGTGGCAGACCGTGCCCGGCGGGTGTCGTCGTGTGACCATCGTCGGGTGCCCTCCGACGCCCACCTCGACGACCTCCCGCTCGCCGTCCGCGCCGTCGCCTCCGTGCGCACCTCGCGGTGGCGCGGTCGACAGTTGCGCATGTGCCGCTACGACGCGCTGCACCACGACGGCCACGTCGAGACCGACGTGCGGCTCACCGTCATGTACCGACGGTCCCCAGCAGACTTCGAGACGGTGTCGCGGACCGTGCACCACAGCTGCCCCGAGGTCGGCACGGGAGCGTGGGTCGACGCCGCCGGTCGCGTGGTTGACGGTCCTGGTCCCCTCGACCACCCGGGCTGGCCCCGCAACGGTCGCCGGGTGCCGTGGCCGATGCCTGAGGCTCGCCCCGACCCGCGGCGCGCGGCACGGTGGCGTGCGGCTCTGGGTGGCGCAGCGCTCGTCGTCGGGATCGTGCTCCTCGTGGGGACTGCGGGCGACGGACCCGTCGGCGCGCTCGGTGCCCTGTCCGCGCTCCTCGGCGCCGCAGCCCTCGCGACCCTGCTGCGGGATGGGACGCGCCGGCGCTGACCTGCCGGACCGGTGGTCTGCTGCACGGGCAGGGCAGGGCAGGGCAGGGCAGGGCAGGGCAGGGCAGGGCAGGGCAGGGCAGGGCGCAGAGCAGGTGTCAGTGCCCCTCGACGGGCGTGTTGGCGACCGGGTGGCCGTCCGAGTGGCGTGACGAGTCCGCCGTCAGGTCGCCGCGCAGCGTGACCGCCGCGAGCACGCAGCACCCCGCGAAGACGACGGCACCGGCCACGACAGGGATCACCAGGTCGACCGCTGCCAGCACGCCGCCCAGGGCCGACCCGACCGCCAGCCCCAGGAGCCCGAGCACGCGCGCGGTGGCCCCGACGCGTCCGAGCAGCTCGTCCGGGACCAGACGCTGGCGCAGCGAGAGGGCACAGATGCTCCAGATGACCGCGTGCAGGATGTACAGCGCGAGCAGCACGCCTGCGACCAGCGGGTCCCTCGTCAGGGAGAGCCCTGTGAGCGTCACCGCGGCGAGGGCGAGGCTGGCGACGATCGTCCACCTGTAGCCCAGGCGACGCCGCAGCCGAGGCGCGAGGGCAGACCCGAGGAGCCCACCGAGCGCAGAGAAGGCGAGCAGCAGGCCGTATCCGGTGCCGTCCAGCCCGAGCCGCTCCTCGGCGACCAGGACGAGGATCGAGAACGGCAGCATGTACCCGACGCTGGCCAGCGCCCCGACCAGCGCGAGGCTGCCCACGACCCTGTGGTGCGCGAGCCAGACGATGCCGGCACGAGCCTCTGCGGAGACCGACGGGCGGGGCACGACGGCGTCCGCAGATGCCCTCGACGGGCGACGCACTGGCAGAGCGAGGGCGACGAGGCCCGCAAGCGCCCACAGCCCTCCCATCGCGAGGACGGGGGCAGCCGCCGCGAGCGCGAAGAGGAACCCACCGAGCGGTGGACCGGCGAGCTCGTCGGCGATGAGCTGACCCGCAGCGATCCGGCTGTTGGCGGTGTCGAGACGGTCGCGGCCGACGAGCGAGGGCACCATGGTCAGGGCCGCGCTGTCGACCATGCTCTCCAACGTCCCGACGACGGCCATCGTCGCGTAGAGGAGGACCAGCGACGAGACGCCGAGGTGGACCGTGAGCGCCAGGGCCACGAGCAACCCACCCCGCAGCAGGTTGGCGGTCACCATGAGCGTGCGGCGGTCTGCCCGGTCGACCCACACGCCGACGGGCAGCGCCACCAGGAGGCGGACGAGGGCGTAGAGCGTCGCGAGCCCCGCCACGAGACGAGGGTCGTCAGTCAGGGACGCCGCAAGGAGCGGCATCGAGACGAAGGCGATCCCGTCAGCCAGGTTGGACAGCGCGTTCGCACTCCAGAGCACGGAGAACAGGCGGCCTAGGGGCATCGGTCCACCTGAGAGGTGAGGGCGACCGAGCCGTGGTCGTCCGGTGAGCGTGCCACGAGGAGCCCTCCCATGCCTCTGCTCAGAGAGCAAGCGTGGCCCGGCGCACATCTCGGCGCGCCGGGCCAGGCTTGATCGGCTCGTCCCTGGGAGGCGTCTTCAGCCTGCTCCAGGGACCGCAGCCACTACTTGATGAAGAGCATCTCGCGGTACTTCGGCAGCGGCCAGACGGCGTCGTCGACCTGGGCCTCGAGGGCGTCCGCATAGCTGCGGGCCGTCTCCATGAGGGTCCGGACCGAGGACGCCGAGTGCTCCATGTGGGCCTTGGTGTCCGCGAAGTCGTGCTGCGCGAGCGCGGACTCCAGCTCCGTCACGGTCGAGAGCAGCAGGTTCGCGTTCTCGGCGATGACCTTGACCTGCGTGGTGTCGAAGGACACCCCGACCTCGTTGGCGACCGAGTACGTGGTCGCCAGGTCTGCGGCGTACTTGAGGGCGGTGGGGTAGATGACCGTCCGTGCCATGTCGATCACGAGGCGGGCTTCGACGGCGATCGAGTTGATGTACTGCTCGGAGTACACCTCGTACCGGGCGTTGAGCTCGACAGCGGAGAGCACGCCGGTCCGCTCGAAGAGCGCGATGACATCAGGCTCGGTGTAGACCGGGAGCGCCTCGGCGCTCGTCGGCAGGTTGCGCAGCCCTCGCTCCGACACGGCAGCCTCGTGCCAGTCGGAGGAGTAGCCGTCGCCGCCGAAGACCGCGTCGCCGTGCAGCTCCATGAGCTCCTTGACGACGACAGCGACGGCCTCGGGGCGCGTCAGCCCGGCGTCGAGCTGCTTCTCGAGCTGGTCGGCGACCCAGGTGAGGGAGTCGGCCAGCATGGTGTTGAGGGCTGTGAGCGGCCCGGAGATCGACTGCGAGGACCCGACAGCGCGGAACTCGAAGCGGTTGCCCGTGAAGGCGAAGGGCGAGGTGCGGTTACGGTCGCCCGGGTCACGCTGGAAGTTGAGGATCTGCGACAGACCGAGGTCCATCATGCCGCCGTCGGTCGAGACCGAGATCTTGCCGGCCTTGATGTCGTTGTAGACACCCTCGAGCTGGTCGCCGAGGTAGACCGAGAGGATCGCCGGGGGAGCTTCGTTGGCTCCGAGGCGGTGGTCGTTGGACGCCGACGCGATGACGGCGCGCAGGAGCGGGCCGTACTTGTGCACGCCGCGGATGACCGCACCGCAGAAGAGCAGGAAGTTGAGGTTGTGCTCGGGCGAGGTCCCCGGGTCCAGCAGGTTGCCCTGGGTCGAGTTCCCGACCGACCAGTTGACGTGCTTGCCCGAGCCGTTGAGGCCGGCGAAGGGCTTCTCGTGCAGCAGGCAGAGGAACCCGTGCTCGGCCGCGGTCGCCTTCATGACGGTCATGAGCAGCTGCTGGTGGTCCGCGGCGACGTTGGCGGACTCGTGGTACGGCGCGATCTCGAACTGCCCCGGGGCGACCTCGTTGTGGTGGGTCTTGGCCGGGATGCCCAGGCGGTAGAGCTTCTCCTCGAAGGCCTGCATGAAGACCTGGACGCGCTCGGGGATCGCCCCGAAGTAGTGGTCGTCGAACTCCTGGCCCTTGGCGGGCGGGGCGCCGAAGAGCGTGCGGCCCGAGAGCAGCAGGTCCGGGCGGGCGGCGGCGAAGTGCTGGTCGACGAGGAAGTACTCCTGCTCAGGGCCGCAGCTCGCGTCGAGCGGTGCGATGTCGGTCTCGCCCATGAGGGTCAGCACGCGGCGCGCCGAGGCGTCCATCGCGGAGATCGAGCGGAGCAGGGGGATCTTCTTGTCGAGGGACTCTCCGGTCCACGACATGAAGACCGAGGGGATCATCAGGGTCGCGCCGTTGGCGGTCCACATGATGTACGCGGGGCTCGTGGGGTCCCAGGCTGTGTAGCCGCGCGCAGCGTTCGTCATGCGCAGCGAGCCGTTGGGGAAGGACGAGCCGTCGGGCTCGCCCTTGATGAGCAGGCTGCCCGTGAACTCGGTGATCGCGTGACCGTCGGAGTTGGTGACGATGAACCCGTCGTGCTTCTCGGCCGTGATGTTGGTGAGCGGGTAGAACACGTGCGAGAAGAACTTCGCGCCCTTGCTCATCGCCCAGGTCTTCATCGCGGCGGCGACGATGTCAGCCGTGGCCGGGTCGAGCGGCTCGCCGGTCTTGACGGTCTTCTTGACGGCCTTGAAGGCGGTCTTGGAGAGCGCCTCCTCCATCTTCGCGAGGTTGAAGACGTCGGTCGCCCAGGTCTCGCTCAGCGGCTGCGTCTCGGCCGTCTGCACGGCGGGGCGGTTGAGGACCTCGGTGATCGCCTGGCTTCGGACGTGGTTGGCAGTCATGATCCAGCTCTCCATCGGTGACATTCGCTCTGGGCACGCTAAGGCCCGTGTGTTTCATGGAAGGGCCCCAGTGTTTCAGGCATGTTTCGTGACCGCTTCGCGAGAGCCCGCCTCGGTCCCTCTGTGCAGAGCTGGCGGACGGCCACGTCAGGCCACGTCGAGCCACCGACACATGTCGTCCTCCCCGTGCCAGGTGCGACGACGTGGCCTAGGGTGGTCGGCATGATCTTCCAGGGGGCTGAAGGCACATGACACTGGGCAAGGTGCTCGTCGTCGACGACAACCACGACATCTGCGACCTGCTCGCGCTCAAGCTCACGAACGCGGGCTTCGACGTCACCCAGGCGAACGACGGGATCACCGGTCTCGAGCTCGGGCTGAACGGGTCCTTCGACCTCGTGGTGCTCGACGTCATGATGCCGGGCATGTCCGGCATCGACGTGCTCCGCAGGCTCCGTGACGCCGAGCAGACCGCGACCACCCCGGTGCTGCTGCTCACCGCGAAGACCCAGGAGCGCGACGTCGAGTCGGGCTTCGGAGCAGGCGCCGGGGAGTACATGACCAAGCCCTTCAGCCCCCGGGAGCTGCTCGTGCGCGTCAAGGCGATGCTCGCACGCAGTCAGTCCTGACGTGGTGACGCTCTCCTGGTCCGTGCTGATCGGCACGCTGGTGGTGCTCGTCGTGTGCTGCACGGCGCTGCTGGTCGCGACAGTCGCCGTGAGGCTCTCTCGCGCACGCCGGGCACGGCGCCACGACGAGCGCACCGCCCAGGTGAAGCCCCTCGTCCTCGAGGTGCTCACGGCCGAGGACGAGGAGGTCGCGCCGGCCTGCGAGGCCGTCGCAGCGCTCCCTGACACGCTGTGGCCGACCGCTGAGACCTTCGTCCTGGCCGCCTTCGACTCTGTGCGCGGCGAGGTCCGTGACGCCCTCGTCCAGGTCCTCATCGCGCGGGGCACGCTCGACCGCGCCCTGGCCGCCACCCAGTCCCGCAGCGCCGTCAGGCGGGCTCGGGCCGCCGAGGTGATCGGGATCGTCGGGCACGTCTCCGGACGACGAGCTCTCGTCCGCCTGCTGTCCGACCCGAACATCGAGGTCCGCACCGTCGCCGCCCGTGCTCTCGGGCAGATCGGCGACCCGCACCTCACGTCGATCCTCCTCGACTCCCTGCGCCCGGGATCCGACGTCCCGCCGAGCGTCGTGGGGACGGCGCTCCTCGGGTCGGGCGAGACCGACACGGCCGCCCTCGAGGCCGGTCTCGCCGCCGACGACGAGGTCGTCCGGCTCACAGCCATCGCCGTGTCGGCGGAGCTGCTCGTCCTCGCGACAGCCCGAGCCGTCGCAGACCGCGGGCTGACCGACCCGTCGGTGACGGTCCGGGTCCAGGCTGCCCGAGCGCTCGCGCGGCTCGGCGGTGCCTGGGCCGTCCCGGCACTCGCGGCCGCGACCGTCCCGACCGAGGCGTCTGTCGTCAGGGTCGCGGCGACGCGCACCCTGGCCGAGATGCCCTTCCCGCCGGCCAGGGCGCACCTCGCCCTGCTCCGAGACGACCACGACCCCGACGTCCGCCGGCTCGCCACCGCTGCGACACCGTCCCGCGAGACCGCAGGAGGCGACCGATGACGCTCGACCCGGTGCGGGACGCCCTCCTGACGTTCTTCGACGTCTCAGGCCCGTGGCTCCTGCTCTACTTCTTCCTCATCAACACCTCGTACCTCGTGCTCATCATCCTGGCGAGCGTGAACTTCGGCAGGCACCTGCGGCGCACGCAGTTCTCCGGCACGACGAGCGCTGCGAGGTCTCCACTGACCCCCGGTGTCTCCGTCCTGCTGCCCGCGTACAACGAGGCGAACGTCATCCTCGACTCCGTGCGCTCGGTCCTCGACCTGCGGTACCCGGACCACGAGGTCGTCGTCATCAACGACGGCAGCACCGACGCGACCCTCGAGAGGCTCGTCGAGACCTTCGGCCTCGTCCGCAGCGGGCGGGACGTGGCGGGGCGGATCGAGGTCCGCGGGGCTGTGCGCGACGTGTGGGTCCCTGCCGACGAGAGCATCCCGCTGGTGGTCGTCGACAAGGAGAACTCCGGGCGCTCGGACAGCCTCAACATGGGGATCAACGTCGCCTCGCGCGACCTGGTCGTCATGGTCGACGCAGACTCCGTCCTCGACCCTGACGCACTCCTCGTCGTGTCCAAGCCCTTCGCCGACGACCCGCAGAACGTGGTCGCGACGGGTGGGGTCATCCGCGCGGCGAACGGCTGCCGCGTGGTCGGCGGACGTGTGGTCGACGTGCGGATGCCACGCTCGGTCGTGGCACGCATCCAGGTGGTCGAGTACCTCCGGTCGTTCCTGCTCGGCCGTGCCGGGTGGTCGCAGGCCGACGCGCTCATCCTCATCTCGGGGGCCTTCGGCATGTTCCGCCGGGACATCCTCCTCGAGGCCGGCGGGCTCGACGCCGACTCGATCGGCGAAGACTTCGAGCTCGTCATGCGTATCCACAAGATGATGAAGGACTCGAAGCGCGACTACAGGGTCGTGTTCGTCGCCGAACCCGTGAGCTGGACCGAGGTCCCCGACACCCTCGCGGTCCTCGGGCGCCAGCGCCGACGCTGGCACCGTGGTCTGTGGGAGGTCCTCTGGGGCTACAGGCGCATGACCTTCAACCCGCGCTACGGGCGCATCGGCATGGTGGCGCTCCCGTACTACTGGTTCTTCGAGCTCTTCGCCCCGCTCCTCGAGGTCGTCGGCGTGATCGTCGTGCCGCTCGGGCTGCTCCTCGGGGTGGTCAACGTCCCGTTCGCCGTGGCCTTCCTCCTCGTGGCCTACGTGTACGCCTTCTTCGTCACCTGCGCAGCGCTGCTCGTCGAGGAGATCTCGTTCCACAGGTACGCCCGGTGGCGCGACCTCGGCGCGATCGTCCTCGCCTCCGTCGCCGAGAACATCGGCTACAGGCAGCTCACCGCGCTGTGGCGCCTGCAGGGCTGGTGGGCCAGCCTGCGCAAGAAGAAGGCCGTCTGGGGGACCATGACACGGGCCGGCTTCGGCAGCAGCTGACGGCCGTCGCAGCCTCGCCTGGGGTGCCGGCTGGAGCGTGTTCTGGTCGCTCGCGTCCGCGGCGCCGGTAAGGGTAGCCTTGCCGCGATGTTCTCCTCCTCAGTACCAGATGCGCACACTGTCGCTGTGGGCACCACAGACGTGCTCCGCTGCCGTCGGTGAGCAGCACCATCGACGGCGCATCTCGCCGGCCGCCCCGCGTCGGCTGCGCCCGGATCTCCCGCGACCTCGACGAGCCGATGGCCGGGGCCGCCGGCCGGTCGGACGCGTGGGTGCTCGTCGAGCACCCGGGCCCGTGGCCTTCGGAGGCTCCGCAGGGCATCCTGCCCGGCGCTGTGCTCGCGCACCTCGAGCAGCCCGGCGTCCGGGTGGTGCTGATCCGCCGCCCGCGCTCGCGGACCGTCACCCGTCCCGTCTGCTTCGTCGCGTCGACGCACCCCGACAGCCCTTGGGTCCGCCGGTTCGAGATCGAGACCTACGACGACCTGCTGACCGTCGACGTTGCGACAGCCGTCGCTGGAGACCGACCCGCAGCGGGGGAGCCGCACGACCTCCCTCTCGTCCTCGTGTGCACCCACGGGCGCCGCGACGTGTGCTGCGCCGAGCTCGGTCGGCCGTTGCTCCCCGGCATGGCCGCACGCGACGACGTCGACGTGTGGGAGTGCACCCACGTGGGAGGAGACCGCTTCGCGGCCAACGTCGTGCTGCTGCCGCACGGGCTGCACTACAGCCGCCTCGTCGACCAGAGCGCCGCCGAGGTGCTCGACGCCTACGTCGACGGTCGGGTGGTCTCCGAGCACCTGCGCGGCCGCTCGGCCTTCAGCCAACCCGCCCAGGTGGCCGAGCACGCCGTGCGGCGACGCACAGGCATCACCGAGGTCGACGGCTTCACGATCCTCGCCGAGCAGGTGAGCGACGACGGCACGAGCGCACGCGTCGAGATCCGTCACCGGTCCACGACCTTCGTGGTCTGCGCCGAGAGGAAACCGACCCCGGGCGCACCGGACACCCACGCCTGCGTGCGGGGTGTCGAGCCCGCCCGGTGGAGCTCGTGGCGTGCGACCAGCGTCGAGCAGCTCGACGAGGCTGACGCCGGTGGTGGGATACTGGAGCAATGACTTCCGCGACCACCCTCGAAGCGACCGGCACGCCCACGGACGGGTCGGACGCGTCTGCGCAGGCCACGCCGTTCCTCCCGCCGTTGCGCATCGGTCAGCACACGGTTCCGTCGCCGGTGGTCCTGGCACCCATGGCGGGCGTGACGAACACCGCCTTCCGCAAGCTCTGCCGCGAGCACGGACCGGGTGGGCTGTACGTCGCCGAGATGGTCACGTCGCGTGCGATCGTCGAGCGCAACGAGCAGGCACTGCGCATCGTGACCTTCGAAGACGGTGAGTCACCCCGCTCCGCGCAGGTGTACGGCGTCGACCCGGCGACCGTCGGCGCGGCCGTCGAGATCATCGCGGGGGAGGGACGTGCCGACCACGTCGACCTCAACTTCGGCTGCCCGGTCCCCAAGGTCACCCGCAAGGGCGGTGGCGCGGTCCTGCCGTGGAAGCGCGAGCTCTTCACCCGCATCGTCGACGCCGCGGTCGAGGCCGGCGCGCGGCACGACGTCCCGGTGACCATCAAGATGCGCAAAGGGATCGACGACGAGCACCTCACGTACCTCGAGGCGGGGTTGATCGCCGAGCAGGCCGGTGTCGCAGCCGTCGCGCTGCACGCCCGGACCGCTGCCGAGTACTACTCGGGGACGGCCGACTGGTCCGCGATCCGTCAGCTCAAGGAGACCGTCACGAGCATCCCCGTGCTCGGCAACGGTGACATCTGGTCGGCCGAGGACGCCCTCGAGATGGTCCGCCAGACCGGCTGCGACGGCGTGGTCGTCGGACGTGGTTGCCAGGGGCGGCCGTGGCTCTTCGCCGACCTCATGGCCGCCTTCAACGGCTCCGACGAGCGGGTCACGCCCGGGCTCGGGTACGTCGCCGAGACGATCTACAGGCACGGCGAGCTCATGGCCGAGTTCTTCCAGGACGAGGACAAGGGCACCCGCGACCTCCGCAAGCACATGGCCTGGTACCTCAAGGGCTACGCCGTCGGCGGCGACGCGCGCCGCGCCCTTGCGATGGTCTCGACCCTCGCCGAGCTGCGCACGCACCTCGACACCCTCGACCACGACCAGCCGTACCCCGGCAAGGACGCGGAGGGTCAGCGCGGACGCCAGGGCAGCCCGAAGAAGCCGCACGTCCCCGACGGCTGGCTCTCGTCCCGCGAGCTGAGCGACGAGCACCGCGCCAAGCTCCTCGAGGCCGAGCTGAGCGTCTCGGGCGGCTGACCCGCCAGGCGTCTCATGCCTCGGTGGGGTCGACCGTCTCCGCGCAGCAGGCTTTTGTCAGACCCGGCGGACCTCGACCCGGCGAGCCAGCGCTGCCGCGCCCTCGGGTGTCGCGGTCCTCGCGCCGAGGTCAGTGGTCGTCACGGCGATCGCGCCTGTCGCCGAGCCGAGCGCGAGCAACTCGAGGGTTGTCCCGCCGCCCAGGTGCCCGGCGATCATGCCCGCGACGAAGCCGTCGCCAGCGCCGTTGGTGTCGACCACGACGTCGACAGGAGCGGCCTGGACCTCGATGAAGCCGTGCTCGTCGAGGGCCAGCGCGCCGCGGGAGCCACGAGTGCACACCGCGAGCCTGGCTCCGCGCGAGACGCGGTCGCGCAGGTAGGCGCTGGGGTCGTCCAAGCGCGACTCGCTGACGACCACGACGTCGGCCCCGTCGGCGAAGGGGCGCTGGAAGTCCTGCTGCCCGTCGTCGTCGTGCACGTCGCACCACACCGGCACCCCGAGGGCCCGGGCCTGCGCGATCAACGGGATGCTGCTGACGGCGAGGTCCAGCACGGCTACGGCAGCTCCGTGCAGGGAGGCACCTGCGTCGGGCGCGCCCAGAGCGTGCGGCAGCTCGAGGTAGATCGAGAGCCGACCTCCGTCGGCCGCCATGAGGTTCAGGTGGCGCTCAGACCTCCCACCGTCAGCCTCAGCGGTCTCGAGCCTGATGCGCTCGTGCGTGAGGGCGGCGCGGACCAGGGCGCCCGGCTCGTCGTCTCCCAGGATCGTCCGCAGGACGACGTCGACGCCCAGCGCGGCGAGCGAGACGGCCTTCCCCGCCGAGGTACCACCCAGACCGTCGCGGTACCCGGAGGCGAAGATGGTCTGGCTGACCGGTCCCGGGAGCGACTCCACCTCGACGAGGGTGTTCCAGGACGCCGGACCGTTGACGAACACGTGGCTCATGGCTCGAGCCTACGGTCGCCGAGGCATACGCCCGGTACGCCGCCGTGCGGTGACCACCCGTGGTCAGGAGGCGGTCCGCCCGACCCGCCGCAGGAGATACCGGCCAGACGCGCCGCAGGGGGCGGCCCCAGACGGGACCGCCCCCTGCGGGCGTCCTAGAGGTCGAGCGACCGAGAGACCGTCAGGCCTGGACCCACACCGTGGTGTCCTGCGGCACGGCAGTCTGCTCGCCGACCGTGGTCAGCGGACCGCTCGTGATGAGCACCTGGGCGCCAGCGGGCAGGGCGACCGGCGACTCGCCGAAGTTCGTCAGCACGAGCACGTCGTTGTTGACGAAGGCGAGCACCGAGGCCGACCCTGCGAAGTCCTCGACCCAGCCGAGCGACCCGAGACCGAGGTCCTTCGCACGACGCGTGGCGAGAGCCGCCTTGTACATGGAGTACGTCGAGCCCTCGGTCGTGCGCTGCACGTCGGCCGCGCACTCCTTGTAGGTGTCGGGCTGGGGCAGCCAGGTCTTGCCGGTCGGGCCGAAGCCGTAGCCGGGCGCGTCGGCGACCCAGGGGAGCGGCACGCGGCAGCCGTCGCGGCCGGCCTCGGTGTAGCCGGAGCGCCACCAGGCCGGGTCCTGACGGAGGTCGTCGTCGAGGTCGGTGTGCTCGGGCAGCCCGAGCTCTTCACCCTGGTACACGTACGCCGAGCCGGGGAGGCCGAGCATCTGGAGGGTCGCGGCGCGGGCGCGGCGCAGACCGAGCTCGGCGTCGGGCTGCGGGTCGGTCTTGCCGATCCCGTTCGGGCGCACCGCAGCACCGGTGAGGCCCATGCGGGAGGCGTGACGGACCACGTCGTGGTTCGACAGCACCCAGGTGGTCGGCGCGCCGACGGCGTCCGAGGCCTCGAGCGACGCGGTGACGACGCCGCGCAGCGCGGCGGCGTCCCAGGCCGTCGTCAGGTACGAGAAGTTGAAGGCCTGGTGCATCTCGTCGCTGCGCACGTAGCGTGCGAGGCGGCTCAGCGGCTCGACCCACGCCTCGGCGACGAGGGCACGGTCGCCCTCGTAGGGTGCGAGGACCTTGTGCCAGGCGCGGTAGATGTCGTGGACACCCTCCTGGTCGAACATCGGGCCGGAGTTGCCGGCACCCGTCGAGCCGTCGTCGGCGGCCTCGTGGGTTTCCTCGGGGCCGGGGGCCTCGGAGGAGCCCTCGACCATCGCGACCTCGCCGTCCCAGTCGGGCAGACCCGGGGCCTTGACCATGCCGTGGGCGACGTCGATGCGGAAGCCGTCGACCCCGCGGTCGAGCCAGAACCGCAAGATGTCCTCGAACTCGCTGCGCACCTCGGGGTGGTTCCAGTCGAGGTCGGGCTGGCGCGTGTCGAATATGTGCAGGTACCACTGGCCGTCGGTGATGCCGTCGGTCGCGGCTGCGGCGCGCTCGCTGACGCGCGTCCAGGCCGGTCCGCCGAAGATCGACCTCCAGTTGTTCGGCGGGAGCTCACCGTGCTCACCCTGGCCCTCGCGGAACAGGTAGCGGGCACGCTCGGGGCTGCCGGGGCCGGCGGCGAGAGCGGCCTGGAACCAGGCGTGCTCGTCCGAGGTGTGGTTCGGGACGAGGTCGGCGATCACCTTGAGGCCACGCTCGTGCGCGCCGGCCAGGAGAGCCTCGAAGTCGTCGTTCGTGCCGAACAGCGGGTCGACCTCGCGGTAGTCGGCGACGTCGTAGCCGGCGTCGGCCTGCGGGGAGCGGTAGAACGGCGAGAGCCAGATCGCGTCGACGCCGAGGTCGACGAAGTGGTCGAGCTTCGAGGTGATGCCGGGGATGTCACCGATGCCGTCGCCGTCGGCGTCGGCGAAGGAGCGCGGGTACACCTGGTAGATCACGGCGGTGCGCCACCACTCACGGGCTGCGTCGCTCGCCGCGTGGATCACGGAGACTGTGGGGCTGGTGCTGGTCAGCTCGAGGGCGTCGGCGGCCGGGGCGGCAGCTGAGGTCGAGTCGAGGTTGGTCACGGCGGAGAGGTCCTTCGTGGTCGGAGACGGTGGATCGGGGGGGTGGCGTGGGGGCTCAGCTCGGGCGCTGGGCGGCGTGGATCCGCATGTCGGGCGAGGCGCCCGTGGAGTTGCGGACGATGAGCTCGGGGTGGAACAGCAGCTCGGACCTCGGTGCGCTGCCCCCGTTGAGGAGGGCGACGAGAGCGCTGATGGCCGCGTGGCACATGGCCGAGACGGGCTGGCGCACCGTGGTCAGGGGCGGGTCGGTGAAGGCGATGAGCGGCGAGTCGTCGTAGCCGACGACCGACAGGTCGTGCGGGACGGTCAACCGGCGCTGGTGGGCGGCACGCACGACGCCGAGGGCCATGAGGTCGGAGCCGCAGACGATCGCGGTGTGCCCGGAGTCGATGAGGTCGCCGCCGGCGGCCTGGCCGCCCTCGACGGTGAACAGCGACGTCGCGACGTGCGGGCTCGCGTCCTCGATGCCGAGGTGGCGCTGCACGGCGTCCTGGAAGCCCTCGAGCTTGCGGCGGGCCGTGATGAAGCGGTCCGGGCCTGTGGCCAGACCGATCTTCTGGTGCCCGAGCGAGACGAGGTGGCGCACGGACAGCTCCATGGCGGCGGTGTCGTCGGCCGAGACGAACGGAGCCTCGATGTCGGAGGCGAAGCCGTTGATGAAGACGAGCGGGATGCCCCGGGCCAGCAGCCTGTCGTAGCGCTCGCGGCTGGCCTGGGTGTCCGCGTGCAGCCCGGAGACGAAGATGATGCCGTCGATCGAGTGGTCGAGCAGCATCTCGATGTACTCGTCCTCGGTCGTACCGCCGGGGGACTGGGTGCACAGCAGCGGGGTGTAGCCGCGCTGGGACAGCATGCTCTCGATCGTCTGCGCGAAAGCCGG
Source organism: Sanguibacter sp. Leaf3 (assembly GCF_001425965.1). Taxonomy (NCBI): domain Bacteria; kingdom Bacillati; phylum Actinomycetota; class Actinomycetes; order Micrococcales; family Sanguibacteraceae; genus Sanguibacter; species Sanguibacter sp. Leaf3. The sequence goes on from NZ_LMRH01000002.1 coordinate 331,374, forward strand.
GAACACGGGGTTGGTGAGCTCCGGGACGATCAGCCCGACGAGACCCGCGGACCGGTTGCGCAGCTTCTCGGGGCGCTCGTAGCCGAGCACGTCGAGGGCCGCGAGCACGGCCTGACGCGTCTCGGACGCGACGCCGACCTTGCCGTTGAGGACGCGCGAGACCGTCGCGGTGCTGACCCCGGCCTGCTGGGCGAGGTCGGTCAGGCGGGTCTTGCCGGCACCTGAGCCTTCGGGCGGGATGAGAGACACACCAGACCTCCTTGTCGTGCGTCAGGGCTGTCGTAGCGCTGATGGGCGTGGCCACGGAGGGTGGCCCCCGAGGCATGTTGCAAGACGTTGCAGAGCGACGACCGGCGCCTCATGCTACGACAGATCCGCGTGATCAGTGAAGAACTGGGCGATCTCACCCTCTGGCCTGCAAGGACTCTCGCATCGTTGCCTGAAAGTTACTGCAACGGCTTGCAAGGGGACGCCGGGACGGGCTACGGTCTGGTCCATCAGGGCCAAGGACGGTGGATCTCGCCGGAGGAGGCCGGGTTCATCACTCATCTTTGGGAGCACAACGATGCGACGGAGCATCCTTCTCGCCGGTGCGCTGGTCACCAGCCTCACCCTCGCGGCCTGCGGGTCGAGCGACGACAGCAACGACGACACGGCCTCGGGCGACGCGACGACGGCTGCCGCCGGCGGCGCCGGTTCGCTCACGATCTGGGTGGACGACACCCGCGAGGACGCGGTCGCCGCTGCCGCTGCGTCCTTCACGGAGGAGACCGGCGTCGACGTCGAGCTCGTCCAGAAGAACTTCGACGACGTCCGCCCCGACTTCCTCGCCCAGGTCCCGACCGGCGAAGGCCCCGACATCACCGTCGGTGCGCACGACTGGCTCGGCGAGTTCGTCAACAACGGCGTGGTCGCCCCGATCGAGATCGGCGAGAAGGCCTCGGAGTTCGACGAGGTCGCGCTCCAGGTCTACACGCTCGAGGGCCAGCTCTACGGCCTTCCCTACGGTGTCGAGAACCTCGCGCTGATCCGCAACACCGCGCTCGCCCCGGAGGCTCCCGCCACCTGGGACGAGATGGTCGCCGCAGGCCAGGCCGCCGGGACCAAGTTCCCCGTGCTCATCCAGAGCAACGGCGAGGCCGGCGACCCGTACACGCACTACCCGCTCCAGACGTCCTTCGGCTCGAAGGTCTTCGCCCAGGACGCCGACGGTCGCTACACCTCCGAGCTCACGCTCGCCGGTGAAGAGGGCCAGGCCTACGCCGCATGGCTCGCCGAGCAGGGTGCTGCCGGGATCCTCGACATCGACACCACGTACGACATCGTCGTCGAGGAGTTCAAGAACGGGAACTCGCCGTTCATCATCGGTGGACCGTGGATGGTCGACTCCTTCGAGGGCCTCGAGCTCGCGATCGACCCGATCCCCTCGGCCGGCGGCCAGCCGTCGCAGCCGTTCATGGGTGCTCCCGGGTTCTTCGTCAACGCGCAGAGCGAGAACCAGCTGCTCGCCAACGAGTTCCTCGTCGACTACATGTCGACCACCGAGGCCCAGGTCGCCCTCTACGAAGCCGGCAACCGTCTCCCGGCGCTGACCGCTGCTGCCGACGAGGTCGCCGCCAAGGACCCGATCGTCGCGGGCTTCCGTGACGCTGCCGCCGACGCCGTCCCGGCACCGTCCATCCCCGAGATGGCATCGGTCTGGACCTTCTGGGGCAACACGGAGGCTGCGATCATCTCCGGCAAGGCCGCCCCGGCCGAGGCCTGGGACAAGATGGTCAGCGACATCCAGGGCGCGATCGACGCCACACATCGCCCCGGTCCTCACCGTCGCCGACCAGAGCGGCGACGCGAAGCAGCGCTTCCAGTCCGGCAAGACGCTCATCGCCAACGACGGCCTATGAGCTCGACCCAGCAGAAGCCCGAGGCGCAGGTGGACGGCCCTCGGCGGACGCCCTCGTCCCTGCTCTCGCACGCGCGAGACTTCCGTCCAGGATTCCTCGTCAAGCTGGCGGTCATGGCCGTCATCGACGCCCTCGGCGTCTACGTCGTCATCACCGCCTTCACGGTCGGGTCGACGATCATCGCCTGGAGCATGATCGTGCTCCTCCTCGTGGCGAATGTCGTGTACTTCACCAAGCGCGCGCTGCCGATGAAGTATCTGCTGCCAGGGCTCGCCTTCCTCTTCGTCTACCAGGTGTTCACGATCGCCTATACGGGCTACATCGCGTTCACCAACTACGGTGACGGCCACAACGGCACCAAGCCGCAGGCCATCGAGGCTCTCCTCGCGCAGAACGAGAAGCGGGTCGAGGGCACCGACGCCTACCCGCTCGTCGTGGTGCGCGACGGCGACGAGCTCGGCTTCGCGATCATCGACGGCGACGAGGTCCGCGCGGGCACGGCCGAGGAGCCCCTCGCCGAGGTCGATGCCGAGGTCTCCGACGGTGCGATCACCTCGATCTCCGGCTTCGACATCCTCGACCGTCAGGGTGTGCTCGCCGAGCAGAAGGCCGTCGCATCGCTGCGGGTGGCCTTCTCCGACGACCCGAACGACGGCTCGATCCGCACTCAGGACGGCCGTAACGGCTACATCTACGAGTCGATCCTCGAGTACGACGAGGCCGCCGACACCATGACGAACACCGAGACCGGAGTGGTCTACTCCGAGAACGACTCGGGCCAGTTCGCCTCGCCCGACGGCGAGACTCTCAACGTCGGCTGGCGCGTGTTCACAGGGCTCGACAACATCAAGACGGCCTTCGGCGACGAGCGCTACTCCGTGCCCTTCGTCAAGGTGCTGATCTGGACCTTCGTCTTCGCGATCACCTCGGTCGTCGGGACCTTCCTCATCGGTCTCTTCTTCGCGATCGTCCTCAACGACCCGCGCCTGAAGTACCGGCGCATCATGCGCTCGCTGCTGATCCTGCCGTACGCCTTCCCGGCCTTCATGTCCTTCTTGCTCTGGCGAGGGATGCTCAACACGAAGTACGGCTTCATCAACGAGACGTTCTTCGGCGGTATGGACATCAACTGGCTCGGCGACCCGACGCTAGCGCGGCTGGCAGTCCTCGGCGTGCAGATGTGGGTCGGCTTCCCCTACATGTTCCTCATCGCGACGGGCGCTCTGCAGTCGATCCCGGGGGAGACCATCGAGGCGGCCAAGATCGACGGCGCCGGCGCGCTGCGCATCTGGCGCTCGGTGACGATGCCGCTGCTCCTCATCGCCGTGACACCGCTGCTCATCGCGTCGTTCTCGTTCAACTTCAACAACTTCAACATCATCGAGATGCTGACAGCAGGTGGTCCGATGTTCTCGGATGCCTCGGTGCCGATCGGCTCGACCGACATCCTCATCACGATGGTCTACTCCATCTCCGGGCTGGACGGAGGAGCGCCGAAGAACTACGGCCTCGCCAGCGCCCTCTCGATCATCATCTTCGTCATCGTGGCGACGATCTCGGTGATCAGCTTCAAGAAGTCGCGGACCCTCGAGGAGATCAACTGACATGTCGACCACCACAGCGTCTCAGACTGCCCTCGCCCCGGACCGCGTCCGCTCCTCCCGCCGCCGCTGGTGGCGCGAGGTCGGGTGGCGCTACATCGTGGGCGTGCTCGCGATCGCCTACGCCGGCTTCCCGATCCTCTACATCATCTCGGCCTCCGTCTCCGACGGTGGCACGCTGACAGGCTCGACCACGCTGTTCAGCACCTTCTCGACCGACAACTTCACCGCGCTCGGGGACACCCGGTTCTGGACCTGGGCCGTCAACACCCTGGTCATCGGCACAGTCACGGCGATCGCGACGGTGCTCATGGGCGCGGCCGCCGCGTACTCCTTCTCGCGCTTCCGCTTCAAGGGCCGACGTCTGGGCCTGACCAGCCTGCTGGTCATCCAGATGTTCCCGCAGGTGCTGGCCTTCGTGGCCGTGTTCCTGCTGCTCATCAGCCTCGGCGAGGTCGTCCCGCTGCTGGGCCTCAACTCCCGGGTCGCACTCATCATGGTGTACCTGGGTGGGGCGCTCGGCGTGAACACCTTCCTCATGTACGGGTTCTTCAACACGATCCCGGGTGAGCTCGACGAGGCCGCGAAGATCGACGGTGCGACCCACGCCCAGATCTTCTGGACGATCATCCTGCGCCTGGTTGCACCGATCCTCGCTGTCGTCGCGCTGCTGTCCTTCGTCGGGACCTTCTCCGACTTCCTGCTGGCCAAGCTGATCTTGCAGTCCGAGAAGAACTGGACTCTCGCGGTCGGTCTGTACCAGTGGGTCTCGGACCAGCTCTCGGCCAACTGGGGTCTGTTCGCGGCTGGCGCCGTGATCAGCGCGATCCCCGTCGTCGCTCTCTTCATCTTCCTGCAGAAGTACATCGTCTCCGGCCTGACGGCCGGCTCCGTCAAGGGATGACCGTGCCGCACCTCCTCGACCACCCGCACCACGACGGCTCGGCGCTCTACGTCTCGAACCAGACGCCGAGCCTGGGGGAGACGGTCACCGTGCGGGTGCGTGTCCCGCTCGCCTGCACCGAGCGCGGCATCCACCTGCGTGTCGTGCGGGACGGCGAGCCGCGCATGTCGGCCGCCGCGCTCGTGGAGACCACGGCGACAGACCGGTGGTACGAGGCCCAGGTGCTGGTGCACAACCCCGTGACGAGCTACAGGTTCTTCGTCGACGAGCCCGGTGGTTACCGCTGGCTCAACGGCAAGGGGCTCTTCGCGCGCGAGGTGCCCGACGTCTCGGACTTCAGGCTGACCGTCTACGACCCGGCGCCGTCGTGGATGACCGGGTCGCTCGTCTACCAGGTGTTCCCGGACCGCTTCGCACGGGGCATCGCCGAGAAGCCGACGCCTGCGTGGGCGCAGGACGCCGACTGGGGCGACGAGCCGATCGGCTCGGGCCCGGGCGTCGGGACCCAGCTGTACGGAGGTGACCTGCCCGGCATCGAGCAGCACCTCGACCACCTCGTCGACCTCGGCGTCGGCACGCTCTACCTCACACCCGTGTTCCCGGGGCGGTCCAACCACCGGTACGACGCGAGCAGCTTCGACCACGTCGACCCGCTGCTCGGCGGCGACGAGGCGCTCGTGTCGCTCTCGGCAGCCGTGCACGAGCGTGGCATGCGGATCATGGGCGACATCACCACGAACCACACGGGCGACGGGCACGAGTGGTTCGTCCGTGCGCAGGCCGACAGGTCCAGCCCCGAGGCGTCCTTCTACTACTGGCAGGACGCCGAGCCCGGCTACGTCGGCTGGCTCGAGCACGCCTCGCTGCCCAAGCTCGACTACACCTCGGAGGAGCTCGCGCGCCGGATGATCGAGGGTCCCGACTCCGTCATCGGTCGGTGGGTCGCCCAGCCCTTCGCCCTCGACGGCTGGCGGGTGGACGTGGCCAACATGACCGGCCGCTACGCCGACCAGGACATGACCCACGAGGTCGCCCGGACCGTGCGGCGCACGATGCAGGCCATCAACCCGGACGCCGTGCTCGTCTCCGAGCACTTCCACGACTCCGGCCTCGACATGATGGGCGACGGCTGGCACGCCAACATGAACTACTCGGCCTTCACCCGACCTGTGTGGTCCTGGGTGGTCGCCGAGGACAGCGAGGTGCCCGCGCTCGGGCTCCCCAGCACGCTGCCGCGCCGGTCCGGCCACGACATGGTGGCCGCCATGCGCGACTTCGACTCGGTCGTCCCGTGGAAGGTCGTCGCCTCGCAGTGGAACATGCTCGGCTCGCACGACACCCCGCGGCTTCGCTCCCTCGTCGGGAGCCTCGAGATGGTCGAGGTCGCGGCAGGGCTGCTGTTCACCTACCCGGGGACGCCGGTGGTCTTCGCCGGTGACGAGATCGGGGCCGAAGGGGTCAACGGCGAGCACGCGCGCGTCACCATGCCGTGGGACGAGCCCGAGCGCTGGGACGGCGACACCCTCGACGTGTACCGCCGCCTCGTCGCTCTGCGCAGGTCCAGCGTCGCGCTGCAGACCGGTGGTCTGCGCTGGGTCCTCGTCGAGGACGACGCCGTCGCGTTCCTGCGCGAGTCGCCTGAGGAGACCGTGCTCGTGCTCGTGGCCCGTGCGCCGTGGGGCGGGGCGGTGCTGCCTGAGGCCGTCGCTCCCGATGCACTGCCCGTGACCGTCTACGGTGACGTGCAGCTGGTCGGGGATGGCGACGGGTACAGGCTTCCCGGCGACGGTCCTGGTGTGCACGTGTGGCGGTTGCGCTAGCCGACGATCACGGGGCGTGCGCGGGCGTCGCCCGTGCGCGCCTCGCGTCGTTAGGCTTGTCTCGTGCCCCACACCACCGAACGTGAGACTGCCGAGTCCGGCTACACGCAGGCCGACCGTCTGCGCTGGGTCGACGAGGCGCCCAAGAGCAAGGCGCGGACCCCCTTCGAGCGGGACCGTGCGCGGCTCGTGCACTCGTCAGCGCTGCGACGGCTCGGTGCTAAGACGCAGGTGCTCGGCCCTGCCTCGGACGACTTCATCCGGACCCGCCTGACGCACACCCTCGAGGTCGCGCAGGTCGGGCGAGAGCTCGGCAAGGCCCTCGGGTGCGACCCTGACGTCGTCGACACAGCATGCCTAGCGCACGACCTCGGTCACCCGCCCTTCGGGCACAACGGCGAGCGGGCCCTGGCCGAGATCGCCAAGGACATCGGTGGCTTCGAGGGCAACGCCCAGACCCTGCGGCTCCTCACCCGGCTCGAGGGCAAGGTCTTCGCCGACGACGGCCGGGCCGTCGGTCTCAACCTCACGCGCGCCAGCCTGGACGCCTCGGTCAAGTACCCGTGGGCCTACAAGCAGGGGCCCCTGCGCCTCGACGGGCGACCGACCCACAAGTTCGGCGTGTATGCGGACGACATGCCGGTCTTCGAGTGGCTGCGCGAGGGGGCGCCTGAGGGCGTCAAGTGCCTCGAGGCGCAGGTCATGGACCTCGCCGACGACATCTCGTACTCCGTGCACGACGTCGAGGACGGGATCGTCGGCGGCCGCTTCGACCTCAAGATCCTCGAGGGCGACGAAGAGCGGGCTCGCGTCATCGACGCCGTGCAGACCTGGTACGGGCACCTCGTCTCGCCCGAGGGCCTGCGCGACGCGATCGACCGCCTCGACGCTGCCGGTCTGCTGGTGCAGGGCTTCGACGGGTCGCGCCGGGCGCTCGCGACGCTCAAGGACACCACGAGCCAGCTCATCGGGCGCTTCGCGAAGGCTGCCGAGCGTGCGACCCGGGCGCAGTACGGCGACGGTCCGCTCACCCGCTATGCGGCCATGCTGATCGTGCCTGAGGAGACCCTCGCCGAGATCCTCGTGCTCAAGGGGCTGGCCGTCGCGTACATCATGGCGCCGCGCGAGGGCGAGCCGCTGTACATCCACCAGCGCGAGCTCATCGCCGATCTCGTCGAGGTGCTGAGCGACCGGGCCCCCATCGCCCTCGAGCCGGCCTTCGCGATCGACTGGAAAGAGGCCGACGACGACGCCGCACGGTTGCGCGTCGTCGTGGACCAGGTGGCGTCGCTCACCGACGTCTCGGCAGCCCAGTGGCACGCTCGCCTCGTCCAGCCTGGGAAGCTCGACGACTGACGACTGACGACTGAGGACTTACGACTGACAGCGGACCGCGGTGGACTGGCGTCCGACGACTGACGGGTGACCGACCACAGGCCGCAGCTGCCGGGAGTCTCGCTGCTGGCGGCGTGAGACGGACGACTGACGGCTCAGAGACCGATGCTGAGCTCTGCGAGGACGCGGGTCAGACGCCCGACGAACTGTTCTGGCACCTCGACAGGCAGAGCGTCGACGGGCCACCAGGCGACGTCGTCGCTCTCGTCGCTGACCACCGGGACGCTGTCCGCGGGCGCGAACGCCACGTAGCCGACGTCCCAGTGAACGGCGCAGCGGCCGAAGCCGTCGCCGAGACTGTGCCGGTCCAGGTCGACCGGGACGAGGCCCGTGAGCTCGAGACCTGTCAGACCGCTCTCCTCGTGGGCCTCGCGCGCTGCTGCCGCAGCGACCGACCTGTCGCCGGGCTCGACGTGACCACCGAGCTGGACCCAGAACCGGCCCTTGCGGTGATAGCACAGCAGCACGTGCCGCAGGTCGGGGCTGAGCACGAAGGTGCTCGCGGTGAGGTGCTGGGGCGACGCGTCCCGGTCAGCGGTCCCGCCGCCGGCGAGATACGCGAGGTACTCGGTGCGCAGCACCTGGAGGTGCTCTGCGCGAGGTTCCCAGGACGTGAGGACGTCGGCGAGGGCGTCGGTGCGCGGGTCCGGCTGATGGGCGTCGCCTGCGACGTGGGTGGTCGGCGCCTCCGTGAGGGGAGCAGCGGTGGGGGACTCGTCGGGGTGGGTCGCGTTCACCCCAGGACACTACCTGCGCCGGCGTACCCCGCCGGGTCGAAGGTGCCGAAGCGCTCGCGGAACGTGAAGGCGAAGTCCGGCCACAGCAGTGTGAGGCGCCCGTTGCGGTCGTCGCGGTACCAGCTGGTGCAACCACCGGTGCGCCACACGGTGCCTTCCCCAGCCTCGTCGAGCCACGCGGAGTACTCCTCCTCGGCGGTGCGCGACACCTCGAGCACCCCGGAGGACCGCACGTGCTCGAGCGCCCCGAGGACGTGCTCGATCTGCGTCTCGATCATGAATACGGCCGAGTTGTGCCCGAGGCTCGCCTGCGGTCCGTTGATGACGAACAGGTTCGGGAACCCGTGCACGCTCGTCGACGCGTAGGCGCTCATCCCCGCGTCCCAGTGCTCGGCGAGCGTCCTGCCGTCCCGTCCGACCACACGCTCCGCCCACGGTGGCCGGGTCGACTCGAAGCCTGTGGCGAGCACCAGGACGTCGAGCTCGTGCTCGCTGCCGTCTTCGGCCACCACAGTGGACCCGTGCGCCTCCCGCAGGGCAGCCGGGACCACGGTGACGGTGCTCGACGCGACAGCGGGGTAGTAGTCGTCGGAGAGCAGCACGCGCTTGCAGCCGATCTCGTAGCCCGGGGTGAGGACTGCCCGCAGCGACTCGTCGGGCACCTGCTGGGCGAGGTGCCCGAGCGCGGTCGCCCGCAGGCGGTCGATGAAGCCCGGGACGGCGCGACGAGCTGCTAGACCCTGCTCCATGTCCCAGAACATCCGGGACCGCAGCCGTTCGACGGCACCCGGGACCCTGCTCAGACCCCGGCGCTCGGCGGGTGAGTACTGACGGTTCTCCCGCGGGACGACGTACGGAGCGCTGCGCTGGAACAGCACCACCGAGCCGGCGTCCCGGGCCACCTGCGGCAGGATCTGCACTGCAGACGCCCCGGACCCGACGATCCCGACGCGCTTCCCTGCCGTCTCGACGCTGTGGTCCCACCGGGCGGAGTGGAACACGGGCCCGTCGAAAGACCCCAGGCCAGGAGCTGCCGGGACACGCGGCTCGGACAGTCGCCCCGCGCAGACCACCACGGTGCGGCAGCTGTACGCGCCTGTCGTCGTCTCGACCGACCACCGCTGGACGTCGGCGTCCCACAGCATCGACAGGACCTCGGTACCGAGCCGCAGGTACGGGCCGAGGCCCTCGTCCTCGACAGCCTCGGTCAGGTACTTGCGGATCTCCTCGCCTGGCGCGAAGACCGCCGACCACTCCGCACGCGGCCTGAAGGAGTACGAGTAGAGGTGCGACGGTACGTCGCACCCGACCCCCGGGTAGTGGTTGTCCCGCCACGTACCGCCGACGCCGTCGCCGCGCTCGAGCACGACGAAGTCTGTGCGCCCGGACCGCAGGAGCCGGATGGCTGTCCCCAGACCAGCGAAGCCGGCGCCGACGACTACGGTCTCGACCTGCGTCACGGTCGCAGCGGTGCTCATACCTGGGCCACCTGGACAGGACCTGGCGCGAGTCGGCCGTCGACGAAGGCCTCGACGAGGGAGAGGACCTCGGCGGGACGTTCCGCGAGCAGCGCGTGACCGGCGTCGAGCTCCGCGTGGCGGATGTCGTCGAAGGTGCCGACCAGCTCCTGCGTGAGGGCGGGGGAGACGAGCGCGTCTGCTCGCCCGGTCACGACGAGGACCGGGGCTGCCACGTGCACGTGGCGCAGATCGACGGAGCGTGCCCACGCCAGGCGTCGGCCGGTGAGCTCGTCTGCTGGGAGGAGAGGAGGCGCCGCACCGCTCGGAGCCGACGGGCTCAGCAGCAGGAGACGTGCGACGGCATCGAGAAGGTCCGGGGTGCGCTCGCGGACGGCGAGCAGGTGGTCGAGGGCGTCTCGGAGACGGTCGTCCGGCGCGAGCCACCCGCCGAGCAGGACCAGCCCGGTCACACGCGGGTCGGCCGCAGCGACGGCCGTCGTGACGAGCGCACCGAAGGACGAGCCGACGAGGACGATCGGGTGGGCGCCGTCGTCCTCCTGCTCTCCGATCCCGCCGTCGTGCTGGTGGCGCTGGTCGGCGAGGTCGTCGATCGTGCGGCGGACGTGCTCGACCTGCGCGTCGAAGGAGACACCAGCAGCCTCTGTCGAGAGGTCGACGGTGACCACAGGGCCGCGGCGAGCCAGCATCGGGTGCACGAAGGCGTAGTCGTCAGGGCTCCCGGAGAACCCGGGCACCAGGACGACCGTGCTCGGCCGAGGGCTCGCCATCACGGCAGGCGTGCCCCGCTGATGAGGTCGGTGCGCTCGCGGTCCGCGGGCACGGCGACTCCTGCGCCGCCGTCTCCTCCGTGTGCCCCGGTGCCGGCCGAGCCAGCTGCGCCAGCCTCTCGAGCGGCGTCTGCCCCGCGTACTGTTGCCGGATCCTGGTCCGCAGAGGCAGCCCCAGACGTGGAGACGGAGGGCGTGGTGACCGGACCGTAGTCCGTCGTGCGCTGACGGACCGGGCGACCGATCTCGTCGGCGAGACGGGCAACGTCGGATCGGTCCAGTGCCCTGTAGGCCTCTGCACCAGCCTCGGGGTGGAGCGTGCCGTCGAGCAGCAGCCCGCCGAGGTCGTTCGCCCCGCCGAGCAGCAGCGTCTGGCTCGTGCGCATGCCGAGCTTGGTCCACGCCGTCTGGATGTTGTCGATCCGACCGGTGAGGACGAGGCGCGCGACAGCGTGCAGCGCGCGTGTCTCGCGCAGCGTCGGCCCGCCTCTCGTCCCGGTGACGCCCGGGGCGTCCAGCGGGACGAAGGGCATCGCGATGAGCTCGGTGAACCCGCCCGTCGCGTCCTGCAGCGCGCCGAGACGACGCAGGTGCGCCAGCTGCTGCTCGGGCGACTCGACGTGCCCGTAGACGATCGTCGCGGTCGACCGCAGCCCCGCCCCGTGGGCTGTCGTGATGGACCGCTCCCACTGCTCGACCGTGAGGACCGACGGACCACCGAGCACCTCACGGACGCGCTGGTCGAGCACGAAGGCACCTGTACCCGGCACGGTGTCGACCCCGGCTGCTCGCAGCGCAGCGAGGAACTCCGCGAGCGAGAGCCCGAGCCGTGCCGCGCCCTCGTGCACCTCGGGTGGTCTGAAGGCGTGCAGGTGCATCTCCGGTGCCTGGGCGCGGATCGCCTCGACCAGGTCGAGGTAGTCGTAACCGGGTCCGCCGCTCACGGCGCCCTGCGCGCAGATCTCTGTCGCGCCGAGCGAGCGTGCCTCGGCGACGAGGGCACCCACCCGCTCGACCGTCAGACGGTCTGGGGAGAACAGCGACGCGTCGATGTTGCGGTTGGCGACGAAGGTCACGTCGTCACCGACGGTCTCGCGACGGACCTCGTCGGCGAGGGCCGCGAGGGCGTCGAGGTCGGCTCCGTCCGCCTCGAGCAGCAGGAGATAGTCGTCGTCCGACAGGCCTGCAGGCGCGCTCGCGGCCCGGGAGAGGGCATCGGCGACAGCGGGGCTGAGTGCGGCTGTCGACGCGCGGGTCGCCAGGACAGGGGTGACCCGTGGGTCGAAGGGCCGACCGACGACGGGCGCGTCCTCGATCGCGAGGAAGGTCTCGGGGTCGACGAGAGGGTCGAGGTGCGGGCGGATGCGGTCGTCGACCCACGTGCTGGCGTCGGCGAGATACGGCGGGTGGGCCGTGAGGCGTTCGCGCAGGTCGAAACCGGCGGTCGCGGTCAGCGCCGCGAGGTCGCCGATGTGCGGCCAGGGACGCTCAGGGTTGACGTGGTCGGCGGTGAGCGGGCTGACGCCGCCCCAGTCGTCGATCCCGGCGCGGACGAGCAGCCCGAGCTCGTGCGGGTCGGTGAGGTTCGGCGGTGCCTGGACCGTCGCGTCAGGACCCATGATCACACGTGCCACGGCGACCGCAGCGATGTACTCCTGGAGCTCGAGGTCGGAGTCGTTCTGCATCGCGGTGCGCGGCTTGGCGCGGAAGTTCTGGACGATCGTCTCCTGGATGTGCCCGTACCGCTCGTGCGACGCACGGATCGCGAAGAGCGCCTCGGCGCGGTCGGCGTCGTCCTCGCCGATGCCGAGCAGCACACCGGTGGTGAAGGGGACCTTCGAACGACCCGCGTCCTCGAGCACGCGCAGCCGCAGCGCCGGGTCCTTGTCCGGGGAGCCGTAGTGCACGCCGCCCTTCTCCGACCACAGACGGGTCGCGGTCGTCTCGAGCATCATGCCCATCGAGGGTGCGACAGGCCGCAGCCGCTGGAGCTCGGCCCACGACATGACCCCGGGGTTGAGGTGGGGGAGCAGACCGGTCTCCTCGAGGACCAGGACAGCCATGGCCCGGACGTACTCGAGGGTCGAGCCGTAGCCGTGCTCGTCGAGCCACTCTCGCGCCGACGGCCAGCGGTCCTCCGGACGGTCACCGAGGGTGAAGAGAGCTTCCTTGCAGCCGAGCGCGGCGCCGGCGCGCGCCACGGCGAGGATGTCCTCGGGCTCCATGAAGGACTGCTCACCCGAGGCGCGCAGGCTCCCGGGCGTCTCGACGAACACGCAGTAGTGGCAGCGGTCCCTGCACAGCTTGGTGAGCGGGACGAAGACCTTCTTCGAGTACGTGATGATGCCAGCGCGACCGTTGCGCTCGAGACCCTCGTCGCGGATCCGCGAGGCCAGGACGAGCAGCCGTTCGAGGTCGTCGCCGCGCGCGCCGAGCAGCAGGGCAGCGTCTGCCTGCGTCGTCGTGCCGGTCTGCTCGGCCCGGTCCAGGGCTCCGCTGATCGCCTCGCACGTCATGTGTCCTCCGCTCCCGGGCGCGCCCGGCCTTCTCTGTCTGTCGTGCTGCCGGCGGGCCGCGGCGGGCACCTGATCGCGGCCTGTGACGACCGCTCCAGAGCACTCGGGAAGGCTCTGGGCAGGTGCCTGCGACGGCGAGGGCAGCTCTGAGCGACTGTACCTGCGCCGACGTGCCGAGGTCGGACGAGAAGAAGGCCCTGTGGACTCAGCGCGATGTGCACAAGGAGGGCGCGAGCCGGAGCGAGGGCTGTGCTGCCCCGCGAGCGTAGACGTCTCTCCGGGCAGGCGCGGAAGCTCGAAGGGCCGGACGTGCGTTCCAGCCGCGTCCACAGGGGAACTTGGACGCCCCGGCGTCCACAGGCCGCAGCAACGAGGTCATCCGGAGCGTCGGGGACGCCTAGACTCGACGACGTGGCTGGTCTCATCAAACGCGAAGACGTGGACGCTGTCCGTGACAAGGCGCGCATCGAGGAGATCGTCGGCGAGCAGGTCACCCTGCGTCCCGCCGGCGTGGGCTCCATGAAGGGCCTGTGCCCCTTCCACGACGAGCGCTCCCCGTCGTTCCACGTGCGCCCCCAGGTGGGCCGGTGGCACTGCTTCGGCTGCAACGAGGGCGGCGACGTCATCTCCTTCGTGCAGAAGATCGACGGGCTCGGGTTCTCCGAGGCTGTCGAGTACCTGGCCGGTCGTGTCGGCATCCAGCTCCGCTACGAAGAGGGCAGCGGCCCGCGTCGCACCGAAGAGCCGGGCAAGCGCCAGCGCCTGCTCGAGGCCAACCGCATCGCCGGGGCCTTCTTCGCCGAGCAGCTGCTCAGCCCCGAGGCGGCCGCCGGCCGCGCCTTCCTCGCCGAGCGCAGCTTCGACCGCAACGACGCGCTGCACTTCGGCATCGGCTACGCCCCCAAGGGCTGGGACGGGCTCCTCAAGCACCTGCGCGGCAAGGGTTTCACCGAGGCCGAGCTCACGGCCTCCGGTCTGGTCAGCCAGGGGAACCGCGGGATCTACGACCGCTTCCGGGGCAGGCTCATCTGGCCGATCCGCGACGTCACCGGCGAGACCATCGGCTTCGGAGCACGCAAGCTGTACGACGAGGACCAGGGCCCCAAGTACCTCAACACCCCGGAGACCGCGCTCTACAAGAAGTCGCAGGTCCTCTACGGCATCGACCTCGCCAAGCGCGACATCGCCAAGAACAAGCAGATCGTCGTCGTCGAGGGGTACACCGACGTCATGGCCGCGCACCTGTCAGGGGTGACCACAGCGGTCGCGACCTGCGGCACGGCCTTCGGCTCCGACCACGTGCGCTTCGCGCGTCGCCTCGTCGGCGACACCAGCGCTGGCGGCGGCGTCCAGCTCGCCGGGGGTGGCTCCTCGGGTGGCGAGATCATCTTCACCTTCGACGGAGACGCCGCCGGGCAGAAGGCCGCCATGCGCGCCTTCGGCGAAGACCAGAAGTTCTACGCGCAGACCTTCGTCGCCGTCGAGCCCTCCGGCATGGACCCCTGCGACCTGCGCCAGGCTCGCGGCCCCCAGGCCGTCCAGGCTCTTGTCGAAGGACGCCAGCCGCTCTTCGAGTTCGTCATCAAGACCACCCTCGCGACCTACGACCTCGACACGGCCGAGGGGCGGGTCGCAGCACTGCGGGCCGCCGCGCCGGTCGTCGCAGGAATCCGGGACACTGCCCTGCGCCCCGAGTACGCGCGCATGCTCGCCGGGTGGCTGGGCATGGACGGAGAGTCTGTGCTGCGCGCCGTCCAGTCCGCCGGCCGCGGTCAGGGCGGGCAGAGCTCACAGCAGCGAGGCAACGACCGTGGCCGCCCGTCGGGCACCGAGCAGAGCGGCGACGGTGGCTCACGTCTGCCCGGAGCCGACACCGGCGACGGGTTCCAGCGGCCGAGCCAGTCCGACCCGATCGCCCGCCTCGAGCGCCAGACCCTCGAGGTGATCCTCCAGTACCCCCACCACATCCCGGCTGCTGCTGTCGACGACCTCCCCGGCGACGCCTTCACCGTGCCTGCCTGGCGAGCCGTCCACGAGGCGATCCGCGCGGCTGGCGGGCTGGCGACCGCCGCTCAGCGTCAGGACTCCGAGTGGGTCGGCCTGATCACCGAAGAGTGCTCGCCACCCGTGCTCGCCCTCGTCAACGAGCTCTCGGTCGCGCCCCTGCCCGAAGACCGCCCCGGGGCGATCGACGACTACGTCCAGGGCGTCGTCCGGGCCTTCGTCGAGCTCGGCATCACGCGCAAGATCGGCAACGCCCGCAGCCGTCTCCAGCGCCTTGACCCCGTCGCCGAGGCTGAGGCCTACAACCAGGCCTTCACCGACCTGCTCACCCTCGAGCAGCAGCGCCGCGAGATCCGCGAGCAGGGTGCCCGGGACTGACGCGCGTTCTCCCGAGGTCGTCGGGAAGGGTTCGGCCTCGTCAGGACAGGCACGGCCTCTTCCAGACAGGTGTGACCGAGCGGATGTGCAGACCCTTCGCAGGCACGACACCGACTCTCCCGAGCCCCTGTCGACGGCCCTCGTAGCCTCGCGCCATGACCCAGCCACACCCGGGGGGCCCGCTTGCCCTCACGCCCGACGCCGACAAGAGACCGGACAGGACGCCGACCCGGACCTGGACACGGAAGTCCGCCCGTACCCGCGTGCTGGGCGTCACGGCGCTCCTGGTCGTGTGCGCCGCCGGTCTCGGCCTCGCCTGGGCACTGCGCGGACCCAGCAGCGAGCTTGCCCGGAGCATCGCCCCGACGACTGCAGGGATCTGGGGTGCTGACCGCCTAGCCGAGATCCTCGTGATCGTGCTGGGCCTGGTTGCTGTCACCGTCGGGTGGCGTGCACTGCATTCCGGCGTCCACTCTGCAGCGCTCGCGGTCTCCGGCGCGGTCGGGGTCGTCGCGGCCTACGCCGCCAGCGAAGGGATCAAGGCCGTCGTCGCGGCGGACCGTGTGTGCAGGGACATCACGGCGGTCGACTGCCCGGCCCCGGGGGACTGGGGCTTCCCCAGCAACCACACGGTCGTCGCCGTGGCGGGTGCGACGGCGATCCTGCTCCTCGAGCGTCGGTGGCCTCCAGCAGCGCGCTGGGCTGTCGTGGCGCTCGCCGCGGGCGCGGGTGCAGGACGTGTGCTCCAAGGCGTCCACGCGCCGCACGAGGTCATCGTGGTCGTGCTGCTGCTCACGCCTGTCGTCGAGCGGGTTGGTCTGGGTCTCAGTACCCGTCAGCTCGTTCGATGACGTTGCGGAGCTCCGCGATCACCTGGAGCCTGTCGACCTCTCGTGCATGGCTGAGCATGGTCACCGCAGCCTCGAGCGCGATGAAACCCCCGAAGAACACCGTGCTGGTGTCCGGGGTCGGGGTGATGAACGACTCGAGGCCCGACATCGCCGTGGCGATCCCGAGCACCGAGGCGTCGTGGTCGCTGTCCTTGGCGGTCAGCGCGTCGAGGTAGACCGTGCTGGCCTTCAACGGGTCACTGGCGCTCATGGGCCGACAGTAGCCGTGGCTCGCGGAGCACGACAGGCGAGACAGAGGTGAGAGGGAGGTGAGATCGGGGTGATGTCGGGGTGAGAGTGTGACGACGGCCCGTCCCAGCACAGACGTCCCACACTTCGAGGCCACGAGGGGGAGGTGACGGCCACTGGTCTAGCCTCCCGGCATGACGACGACAGGCCTGGCCAGAGGATGGAACGACGCGACGACCTACGCACGGACCTTCGGGCGGCTGTGCGACGGGACGATCGACCCGATCCTCGACGAGGTCGAGCCCTCCGGCGGCAGGTTGCTGGACGTCGGCACGGGGCCTGGGCGTCTGCCGCTGGCAGCGGCCGGGAGGGGATGGGACGTCACAGCCGTCGACCCCGAGGCACAGATGCTCGCGATCGCGTCGGTGACCGCTCCTGCCGCGACGTGCATCGAGGCGGCGCTGCCTGATCTGCCCTTCCACGACGACAGCTTCGACGCCGTGGTCGCCGGATATGTGGTCAACCATCTCCGTGACCCACGAGCAGGTGTCGCGGAGATGGTCAGGGTGCTGCGTCCCGGTGGTGATCTCGCTGTGACGATCTGGCCCTCCGAGCTCACGGCGATGAACGCGATGTGGGCCGAGGTCGTGGAGCGCGCAGGCGTCGAGCGGCCTGCGTCGACCGCGACGCCCGCGCGGGACGACTTCGCCCGTACCGAGGACGGGCTCACCCAGCTGCTGGCCGGGGCCGGGCTGGAGGCCGAGGCGCACGTGGTGACCTGGGACTTCGAGATGGACGCAGATCTGCTGTGGACAGGGGTCGAGGCAGGGATCGCGGCCATCGGCGCGACCTATCTGGCGCAGGACGACCGCGGACGCTCAGCGATGCGCGCCGCCTACCGAGAGATCGTCGACGCGAGGTTCGGGACGGCTCCGCTCCGTCTGGCCTCGCGTGCGCTCCTGGGGCGAGGGACACGCCGCTGAGAGAACGCGATGGTGACCAAAGCCACTCGGGGCAGTGTCGCGGTGGTGACTCCGGCGCCGTTCTGACCTCACCATAGGGCCGATGCTCGGCGGACACGACGAAGGCCCTTGATCAGCAGTGCTGCTGATCAAGGGCCTTCTGTGTGGCTCCCGCGACTGGACTCGAACCAGTGACCGTCCGATTAACAGTCGGATGCTCTGCCAACTGAGCTACGCGGGATCGACCGGAGAAAACACTACCAGGCTTCAGGTGGTGCTCCTGACGCCGACCTCAGACGGGCCAGCGCGGACCGCACCGCGGCCTGGGCGAGCGGGGCAGACAGGTCTGCTCCCGCGTCTCCGACGACCTGGGTGAGCAGGTTGCCGACGTGATCTTTGCGCACGGCGACACGTGCGGTCAAACCGGCGCCCAGAGGAACCGTCTCCGACATCACGACCGAGGCCTGGACCCGCTCCCGGAAGACCCGCATCAGGGAGGTCTTCGTGGGTTCGGCGATGCGCAGCCGGAGCGGGGCGTGGCCGTCGACCCACGTGACCGTCAGGGTCGACGACTCGGGGTCCCACGAGCCACGATCGACGTCGCACCACGTGCACGAGGCGGTCGAGGTGCCGTCGGACCGGATCAGCGAGGCGCTGGTGGCCACCGCCCACGATCCGTCGTCGAGGCGACCGTGGGCGAGGACGCGGTCTGCCCGGTCGAGGCTGAGCGCAGCGCGCACGTCGGGCGGGAGCTTCTCGGAACGCGACAGGAGGCCCATCGAGCCACCGTAGCGCGCTGGAGAGTGCAGAGAGTGCTGTGTGAGCCGTCGACAGCGAGGGTGGCGCGATCTCGACGCCACCCACGCTGTCGATGATCAGGAGGTACGTGCTTGCTGACGGATTCGCGTGGCGAAGTCGTTCAGGACGTCGAACTGGCGGTCGTTCACCCCGACATTGGGCCCGCCGAAGGTATCTCCAAGGACGGTGTCGAACTCGGGCGAGGGGATGTGGACGAATGCTCCTGTCGAGATGTCGACGAAGTACTTCTTCCCGGTGCGTGCGTCGACGATGCGGGCGGGACCAGCCATGAGTGTCTCCTCGATAGGTTGTGTGACGACCCCTCCTGCGACGAGGGCTGCTGCAGCCGCGGCTTGTGCCGCGGTTCCGTTGATCTCGAAGTGCATGCCGTCGAGATAGGCGGCAGTAAAGTTCCCACCCCAGTAGACGACCCCTGAGGTCTCTGAGCAGATCTTGTTGATGGTGGCAACCTGGGCGGCGGTGAAACCCGTCGGCTGCTTGTACGGGTGCTTGAAGCCGTTGATGTCTATGGCGGTGCCCGACCTGTGGTTCGAGGTCGGGATACCTCCAGAGGCGGCGTTGTCCTTCTGTGTCCTGTGACCGCTCATGGTCACGATCGGCTCGACCCTGGCGTGGAACTGGTTCGCGACGTACGACAGAAGTGTCGCGACCGATCCAGCACGGACGAGCGCAAACCGATCTCCGGCCTGGATGGACCGCAGGAGCGGGTCACCGGCGTTGTCGATGTAGGGCCAGGTGTTCTGGGAGCTGCCCGCTGCGGCTGCTGTGGGCGCAAAGGTTGCTGTGAGCGCACCGATGCCGCTGAGGGCAGCGAGGGTCCCTGCTCCTTTGAGGGCTTGCCTGCGCGTCAGTCCGCCGTGGAGAGGGGGAATGGGTGGATCAGTCACTCGGTAGGTCTCCGAATCTCAGGACGCCAGTCCCGCCTCTGTGCTCGAGCGTCCAGAACGCGAGGCCGGCTGGCTGGAGGAGCGAGCGCCTCGCCTCGAGATCCGATGTCGCGAGAGAGACGGCCGTGGACAAGAGATATTCGTGCCCTCTGTGGCGGCGCCCCCCGTGGCGAGTTTCCTTGGCGAGAAAGGGGCGTCGAGAAATGACGGTGCGCGTGCAGACGCGCATCGTGGCTACTCACGTTTCCCCTGCTTGTGGCCCTGATTGCACGACCGTAGCGTCGTCGGTCGAGGGAATCAAGGGACCACGATGCTCGACTTATGTCGGGACTCGTTCCCTGCGCCTTCTCGTCATCCAACAATCGAGAATGATGATCTCAGGCCTGAGTGCACTGTTCTCCGGCTCACGCAAGGTCTGAGAAGTGCTCGATCCACCTCGAACCGCGAGCCTATGGCTGTCTGCCTGCAGTGGGCCCGCCGCGCAGGTCCGTGCGCGTCGGCGAAGAGTGCTGCGCAGATGGTGCTGAGCGCGCGCGGCTCGAGCTCGACCACGCGCTCGGTGCCCCGTGCCGGGCTTGAACCGGCGACCAGCCGATTATGAGTCGGACGCTCTGACCATCTGAGCTAACGGGGCTCGCGCACGATCCTAGCGGGCGGGTGCAGGAGTCGGCGCAGGTCGGCGGGTGCGTGGTGCGCGGTCCGCCGGGCGTGGGCTCGCCGTGGACAGGGCTGGACGGCGTCCGCTCGCGAGATGGCGGCGGCATCGCTGGGGACGCGCCGATGCGCGCGGTCAGTGATGCAGACGTCGGTGCTGTCGTGGGAAGATACAGCCATGGCTATCCGAGAGATCCGCGTCGTCCCCGACCCCGTGCTCCGCACCCCGTGCGAAGAGATCACGACGATCGACGACAGGGTCAGGGGCCTCGTCGAGGACCTCCTCGACACCGTGAACGACGACGGGCGCGCAGGCCTCGCCGCGAACCAGATCGGTGTCAGCCTCCGGGCGTTCTCGTGGAACATCGACGACGAGATCGGCTACGTGCTGAACCCGAAGATCGTCGAGCTGTCCGAGGACGAGTACCAGGACGGCGACGAGGGCTGCCTCTCGGTCCCCGGTCTCTGGTACCCGACCGAGCGCGCCTGGTACACCCGCGTCGAGGGGACGGACCTCGACGGCAACAAGGTCGTCGTCGAGGGCACGGAGCTCATGGCGCGCTGCCTGCAGCACGAGGTCGACCACCTCGACGGCTACCTCTACCTAGACCGCCTGGACAAGGCCGTCCGGAAGAAGGCGATGCGCGCGCTCCGCGAGTCGCTCTGACATCTCCGCCGGACCCGGCCAGCACCCAGTGCACGCAGACCGTCGTGTGACGCTGGCGTCGGCCGGCAAGCCTGGCGCGCTCTGTGCACAGGGCGCGCCGCCCTGCTGGTCAACCGCGGGTCCGTGAGGCATGATGTCCTCAGCAGTACATATATGTCGTGGAGCATGTGACTTCTCGTCCAGATGCTCGAGGTCGTTGGGGAAGACGAATCTCGACTCTAGGAGGGACACACATGGCTGGTGCCATCACCCGCGGCGTGCTTTTTGTGCATTCATCACCGCGCGCGCTCTGCCCGCACCTGGAGTGGGCGGCGAGCAACGTCCTCGACTCCAGTGTGTCTTTCGACTGGATCGAGCAGCCTGCTGCGCCCGGACTCTTCAGGTCCGAGTACTCGTGGCAGGGCCCCCAGGGCACGGGTTCGCGCATCGCCTCGGCGCTGCGCGGATGGACTCACCTGCGCTACGAGGTCACTGAGGAGGCCAGCCCTGGCGTCGACGGGTCACGCTGGAGCCACACCCCTGAGCTCGGCATCTTCCATGCTGCGACCGACGCTCACGGGAACGTCGTCGTGCCCGAAGACCGCATCCGTGCGGCCCTCGTGCACGCTCACGACCCGCACCGTCTGCAGGAAGAGCTCGGCCTCGCGCTGGGCCAGGCCTGGGACGACGAGCTCGAGCCCTTCCGCTACGCCGGTGCCGGTGCACCGGTCCGCTGGTTGCACCGCGTCGGCTGACGCACGCGGCCCGGGAGGGCGTCATCGCTAGCGCTCTCTCGCGTCCCGACCCGGACGCCACGACAGCCGTCGGCGTCCCGCGGCGGTCGACGACGATCGTCCCGGAGATCCAGGCGCTGCGTGCCCTCGCCGTCGCCGGGGTGGTGCTGTACCACCTGTGGCCGACTCTGCTGCCTGCTGGTTTTGTCGGTGTCGACGTCTTCTTCGTCATCTCCGGCTACCTCATCACCTCGCACATGATCGGCGAGGTCGAGCGGACCGGACGGCTCGGCCTCGCCCGCTTCTACGCCCGACGCGCCCGACGGATCTTGCCGGCCGCCACCCTCGTGGTCGTCTCCACGACAGTCGCGGCTCTCGCGCTGCTGCCCGAGCTCCGCTGGGCCGAGGTCACCCGCCAGGGCACGGCCTCGCTCCTGTGGGTGCAGAACTGGTTGCTCGCCTCCGACTCGGTCGACTATCTCGCCGAGGGCACGGCACCGAGCCCCTTCCAGCACTTCTGGTCTCTGTCGATCGAAGAGCAGTTCTACGTGGTCTGGCCCGTGCTGCTCGTCGCGCTGCTGTGGTGGCGTTCCCGGACCCGCACGGCACGCGCGGCCTCGGGATCTGCCGACGCCCGCAGAGCCGCTCTGACCCTGGTCCTGGTGCTGACCGTCGTCTCCTTCGCCTGCTCCGTGGTGATCACCCGGAGCGGCGACCCTGCGGCGTACTTCGTCAGCCACACCCGGTTCTGGGAGCTGGGCGTCGGTGCTCTGCTCGCGCTGAGCGCCCTGCGCACGCCCGGGGCTGCAGCCCGCGCCGTCTCTGCGTGGGTCGGTCTGCTGCTCATCGCCGGTGGCATGGTGCTCGTCCCGCTCGACGGCTTCCCGGGGGCCCTCGCGCTCGTCCCCACCGTGGGGGCCGTACTGGTGATCTTCTCCGCGCGCGCTGGCAGCACCCCGGCCGTCAGGCGCCTCAGCTCTGTCCGGCCGGTGCTGTGGCTGGGTGACGTCTCCTACTCGGTGTACCTGTGGCACTGGCCGCTCCTCGTCCTGGCCCCCTACGCGGTGGCTCGGCTGGTCGGGAGCTCGACCACGAGCGAGGCCTCGACCGTCGTCCTGGGCGTGGTGCTCGTCCTCTCGCTCGTCCTCGCGGGGGTGTCCCGCAGGGTCGTCGAGGTGCCCTTCCACCGAGGGCTCGCCCCGCAGGCCAGCGCTCGGCGGGTCCTCGCCGTCGCCGCAGCGGTGCTCCTGGTCAGTGTGGCTACCGTGCAGGTACCGGGGGCGCTCGGGGCCGCACGCGCCGAGGAGCGTTCGGCGCTGGCCGAGACCCTGCTCGCCTCGGCGCCGACGGAGCTGGGGGCCGGATCGCTCTCGTCGGCCGGGATCGTCTCCTTCGCCCCGGGCGACCCTGTGATCGTCCCGGCACCGGAGGACGCCCGCGACGAGCTCCCTGAGGGCGCTGAGGGGCGCTGCAAGGCGTCCGAGAGCCCCGAGCCCGCCCCACGCTGCGAGTTCGGTCCGGCAGATGCAGAGCACGTGGTCGCTCTCGTCGGCGACTCGCACGCCGAGCAGTACCTGCCAGCGCTCCAGGAGGTCGCCGAGCAGCAGGGTGTCCGGGTCGTCACGTACCTCCGCAGCAGCTGCCCGTACACGACTGCCCAGCCGGTCTCCGACGTGGAGCGTGACGGGGTCTGCGAGCGGTCGAACGAGGCAACCACCCAGGCGCTCCTCGACGACGCGAGCATCGACGTCGTCGTCACGTCCAACCGGACCGACGTGGACTTCGTCGTCGGTGACGGAGCTGTCGGGCCTGTCGAGGGCTTCGTCGAGGCCTGGACCGGGCTGGTCGACGAGGGCCTGCCGGTCGTCGTGCTCGCTGACAACCCCCAGATGCTCCAGGAGGACGCGACGACGGAGTGCGTGGTGGCCAACGCCGACGACCCGACGGTCTGCGCACGGCCTGCTGCGGAGGCACTGCCGCTCGACCTCCAGGTCGAGGCTGCGGCGGAGGCCGACGTGACGCTGGTCGACACCCTCGGCTGGTTCTGCGCCGACGACACCTGCCCGGCCGTCATCGGCAGCGTGCTGGTCTACCGCGACTACCACCACATCACGCCCGCGTACTCACGGACGCTCGCACCGCTGGTGTGGGAGAGCATCAGCGAGGTCGTCGACCCGGCCTCGGCCGGCTGAGAGAGCCGAGCGCGCCTCCGAGGCCGGTCCGGCCCCCCGGGTCAGAGGTCGTGCCTCGCAAGACCGCGGGGGCAGTCCCTCGAGAAGCGGAGGGGCGTCCAGACGGGTTGCCCAGGGGCCCGGGCAACCCGGCTGCGGCACCGTCGTCCAGACGACGAGAGCGGCCCCGACCTCGAAGGTCGGAACCGCTCTCGTGTCGTGCCGCCGTGGGTGCCGTCCGGGCTCCTGGCCCGCTCGTCAGCCGGCCGCGTCAGGTCTCAGGCGTTGCGGACGATCAGCGCGACGTTGTGGCCGCCGAAGCCGAAGGAGTTGTTGATCGCAGCGATGTCACCCTCGGGCAGCGCACGCGGGGTGTCGCGCACGAGGTCGATGTCGAGCTCGGGGTCCGGGTCGGACACGTTGATCGTGGGCGGGGCCGTCCGGTTGTGCACGGCGAGGACCGTGAAGACTGTCTCGAGCGCACCCGCGCCACCGAGCAGGTGACCGGTCATCGACTTCGTCGCCGAGAGCGCGACGTGGTCCGCCTCGTCGCCGAGGAGCGTGCGGATGGCGCGGGCCTCGATGAGGTCGCCGACCGAGGTCGACGTCGCGTGGGCGTTGACGTGCACGATGTCGCGCGTCGTCTGGTCGGCGTCGGCGAGAGCGGACCTCATGGCGGCGATCTGGCCACGACCCGTGGGCTCGGGGGAGGTGATGTGGTACGCGTCCGAGCTCAGGCCGACACCCGTGAGACGGGCGTAGACGCGGGCTCCGCGGGCTGCGGCGTGCTCGGCGCTCTCGAGGACGACGACAGCCGCACCCTCGCCGAGCACGAAGCCGTCACGGTTGACGTCGTAGGGCCGCGAGGCAGCCGCCGGGTCGTCGTTGCGGAGGGAGAGCGTGCGCGAGGCCGCGAAGGCCGCCAGGGGCATCGGGTGGATGGCTGCCTCGGTGCCACCGGCGACGACCACGTCGGCGCGACCGGAGCGAATCATCTCGATGCCGTAGCCGATGGCCTCGGCGCCCGAGGCGCACGCGGAGACGAGAGCGTGCGCGCCCGCACGGGCACCGATCTCGAGCTCGACGTAGGCCGTCGGGGAGTTCGGCATGAGCATGGGCACGGTCATGGGCAGCACACGACGGCCGCCGCGCTCGCGCAGCGTGTCCCACGCGTCGAGGGTCGTCCAGATGCCGCCGATGCCCGACGACACGACAGCGCCGATGCGCTCGGGGTCAGTGTCCGGGCTGCCGGCGTCGGCCCAGGCCTCGCGGGTCGCGATGATCGCGTACTGCGCGGACGGGTCCATGCGCTTGATCTCGGGGCGGGGGAGGACCTGGTCGGGGGTCACCTTGAGCTGCGCGGCGAAGTCCACGGCGATGCCGTACTTCTCGGCCCAGTCGTTGTCGAGGGTGCGTGCGCCGGACTCACCGGCCAGAGCGGCCTTCCAGGTGGACTCCACGTCGCCGCCGAGAGGCGTGGTGGCGCCGAGACCGGTGACGACGACATCGCGGGCGTTGCTCATGAAGTGCTCCTGGGTAACGGGGGGAGAGGGGCGAAGTGTGAGGGGCGGCGCCGGCGCGGGTGTGCTGCCAGGGCGACCGCTGGGCGCGGGGCCGGAGGTGAGACCTCCGACCCCGCGGTCAGGCGTTCGTCAGGCCTGAGCGCCGTTGATGAAGCTGACGGCGTCGCCGACGGTCGAGAGGTTCTTGACCTCGTCGTCGGGGATGGTGACGGAGAACTTGTCCTCGGCGTGCGTGACGATGGTCATCATCGAGAGCGAGTCGATGTCGAGGTCGTCCGTGAAGGACTTCTCCGACGTGACGGAGTCGGCCGGGAGGCCGGTCTCCTCGGCGACGATCTCGGCGAGGCCCGCGAGGATGTCCTGCTCGGTGTAAGCCATGGGTGTGTCTCCTTGTGTTGGTGAACTGCTGGGGGGTCGAGAAAGAGGTACTGGTGAAACCTACGGCAGGACGACGACCTGCGCGGCGTAGACGAGGCCGGCACCGAAGCCGATCTGCAGCGAGAGGTCGCCGGACTTCGCCTGGCCCTCGGCGAGCAGCCGGTCCGTCGCGAGCGGGATCGAGGCCGCCGACGTGTTGCCGGTGTCGGCGATGTCACGTCCGACGACAACCGTGTCGGGGAGCTTCAGCTGCTTGATGAACTGGTCGATGATCCGCATGTTGGCCTGGTGAGGCACGAACACCTGGATGTCGTCGGCCGTCACACCGGCGGCGTCGAGCGCCTGCTGGGCGACGACGGGCATCTGGAACGCGGCCCACTTGAAGACCGTCTGGCCCTCCTGGCGCAGCGTCGGCCAGCCGAGCTCGGGCTGGGTGCGCAGGTCCTGCCAGGAGTGTGTCTGACGGATCGTCTGGGCCTTCGAGCCGTCCGAGCCCCAGATGGTCGGGCCGATGCCGGGCGTGTCGGAGGGGCCGACGACTGCAGCGCCGGCGCCGTCGCCGAGGAGGAAGGAGATCGACCGGTCGGTCGGGTCGATGAAGTCGCTCATCTTCTCGGCACCGATGACGAGCACGTTGCGGGCGCCGCCGGACCTGACGAGCGCGTCGGCCTGCCCGATGCCGTAGGAGTACCCGGCGCAGGCGGCCGAGATGTCGAAGGCCGCTGCGGGCGTCGCGCCGATGCGGTCCGCGACGAGCGCGGCGCCGGCGGGCGTCTGGTGGAAGTACGTGACTGTCGAGAGGATCACGGCGTCGATCTCCTGCGCCGTGATGCCCGCGGCGGCGATCGCCTTGAGGGCGGCCTCCTCCGCGAGGTCGATGACCGTGACGTGGGCGTCCGAGCGGCGGCGGGTGATGATCCCGGTGCGCTGCTGGATCCACTCGTCGGAGGAGTCGATCGGGCCGGCGATGTCGTCGTTGGTGACGACGTTCGTGCCGCGCGCGGCGCCGAGGCCGAGGATGCGGGAGAACTCGGGACCTGTCGACTGCTTGATCTGGAGGGTCACTGCGCGTCCTCTGCGGTGGGGAGGGTGGTCGTGCCGGAGTGGCGGGCGACGAGGTCACGGGCTGCGTCGAGGTCGGCGGGCGACTTCACGGCGACGGTCTCGACACCGGGGAGCGCGCGGCGCGCCAGGCCTGTGAGCACCCCGCCCGGCATGAGCTCGAGCAGACCGGTGACACCGGCAGCCGCGAGGCTCTCCTGGCAGAGGTCCCAGCGGACCGGGGCGGTGATCTGCGCCGTGAGGCGGTCGAGCACGTCCCGGCCGCTGCCGAGGGGCAGCGAGGCGTCGTCGGCGATGCTCGCGTAGGACGCACCGTCGGCGTTCGACAGGAAGGTGACGCGCGGGTCGGCGGCGGCCCACCCGGCGGTCACCTCGGCGAAGGCGGCACGAGCCGACTCCATGAGGGGGGTGTGGAAGGCGCCGGCGACCTTGAGGGCGATGACACGCGCCTTGGCCGGCGGGTTCGCCGCGAAGGCCGCGAGGCCGTCCAGGGAACCGGCGGCGACCACCTGGCCGCCTCCGTTGACGTTGGCGGGCCAGAGCCCGGCTGCCTCGATCGCGGCGAGCACCTCGTCAGGGTCTCCGCCGAGCACGGCGGACATCCCCGAGGGGTTGGCGGCTGCGGCCTCGGCCATGACGGCGGCGCGGCGCGTCACGAGGGCGACGGCGCTCACGTCGTCGAGGACCCCGGCGACAGCCGCAGCGGCGAGCTCGCCGACCGAGTGGCCAGCCGTGACGTCGACGACGTCCGCGGCGTCACGGCCGTCGAGGACGGCGCGCAGCGCGATGATCGACGAGGCGACGATGAGTGGCTGGGCGACGCGCGTGTCACGGATGGCGTCGGCGTCGGCCTCGGTGCCGAGGGCACGCAGGTCGAGCCCGTCGGTCGAGAAGGAGGCGAGCTGGTCGGAGACACCCGGCAGCTCGAGCCACGGGGCGAGCATGGCGGGGGTCTGGGAGCCCTGTCCAGGGCACACGATGGCAAGCACGGTATTACTCTGCCCGATTCTCTGGGGGTCCGGGCCGTCACGACCCGCACGAAGTGTCTCTGCGGTCCTTGTGCACACCCTACAAGTGGAGGGTGCTCAGGCGGCCGAGCCGCTCACGGGTCGGTCGCCGACGGCTGGCCTCGGTGCGTGCGCTCTGGCCGTGGGCCGTGGCGCACGCACGCGAGGGTCAGCGCGCTGCGGCGAGCCTGCCGACGGCCAGGGCCACCTGCAGGACGAAGGACTCGCGCGCGTCGAGCGGGTCCCAGCCCGTGAGCTCGGCGACCTTGCGCAGGCGGTACCTCACGGTGTTGGGGTGCACGTAGAGGTCGCGCGCCGCGGCCTCGAGCGAGCGCCCGTTGCCGAGGTAGGCCGAGAGGGTGTCGAGGACCGAGCCCGTCGCCTCGGACAGCGGCGTGTAGGCCAGGCGCACGAGGGTGCGGCGCGCCTCGTGGTCTCCGGTGAGCAGACGCTCGGGCAGCAGCTCGTCGGCGAGCACCGGCCGCGGGGCCTGCGGCCACGCGGGCACCGCGCGCAGCCCGGCGAGGGCTGCGGTCGCCGAGCGCCAGGCGTCGTCGAGGTTCTGCATCGACGGACCGATGATGACCGGCCCGGGACCAAAGCGCGGGAGCAGCGAGTTCGCGACCCCGATGAGGTCGCCCTCGCCGCCGAGGACCAGCACCACACGGTCGCCCTGGATGCCGACGAGCACGTCGCAGGCGGCGCGGCTCGTGGCCCTGCGGAGCTCGGCCGCGCGGATGTCGTCGAGGGGGGAGACCGTCGTGCCGACCATGACGAGGACCTCGCCGAGGCCGGACCACCCGAGGGCGGAGACCCGTGACCGCAGCGAGTTGTCCTGGTCTCCGCGGATGATCGCGTCGACGACGAGCGCCTCGAGGCGGGCGTCCCACGCGCCGCGGACCTCGGCGGCGCGGGCGTAGACCTCGGCGGCCGAGAAGGCCACCTCGCGGGAGTACCGGAGCACTGCCTCGCGCAGGTCGCGCTCGCCGCCGGGGGCCGCGAGCTGGTCAGAGTGGGTCTCGACGACCTCCACGACGATCCGGACGAGCTGGAGCGTGTGCTGGAGCGAGATGGACCGCGTGAGGTCTGTCGGCGCCGCAGCGAAGATGTCCCCGACCCCGTGGGGTGTCATCGTCCGGTCGGCGTACCAGGTGACGAAGGACGTGATGCCGGACTGCGCGACGAGCCCTACCCACGACCGCTCGTCGGCCGGCAGGGCTCGGTACCAGGGGAGGTCTTCGTCGAGACGTCGCAGCGCGGCAGCGGTGAGCAGCCCGCTGCCGTCACGGACGCGTTGCAGGTTCGCGGCAGTCCCGGGGGTGCTGGCCGCCGGGACGTTCGCGTTCTGAGCAGCGGGTGGCATCCCCAGAGCATACGACCTGCGAGGTCGCAGGCGGGAGCAGAGTTGTGGGGAAGCGACAAAGGTGGGGCCCGTCCGACCTCGCGGTGACGGCCTCACGACTCGTGCCTGCGGGCGCGTCGCGAGCCTCTGACGAGGGCCGGTCACAGCCTTCCGACCGGTGCTCTCGGCCCTCACCGGCTATCGTCGGCGTATGGCACTCATGCCCAGACTCCGTCAGCTCATGCGCCGCAACCACTCGGCGTCCACGATCGGTACCCGTCGACCGACCAAGGGTGACCGCCGCGGCGACACCCTCCACGAGGACGCGCTGCGCGCGATGCTCGTCGACGACCCCAACAACATCCGCGCCTTCCAGGCGCTGTCCGAGGTGGTGCGCCGTCGTGCGGCGGACAGCACCCACAACGAAGACCCGCTCGCGGCCGAGGTCGCCGACCACGAGAAGCAGCGCGCTGCTGATCTCGCGGTGTGGGCCCTCGCCGAAGAGCTCGCGGGCAACCCGCGTGCCTGGTACCCGCTCGTCGAGCTGGCCCGGCTCTCCCTCGACGACGACCCTGAGGCAGCGATCCGTCGTCTCGCGACGGCCGCAGACCGGGACCCGAGCGGCGAGGCTCTCGTCGAGGCCATCTCGACGCTCCGTGATGCCGGTCAGCCCGTCGAGGGGCTCGGGCTCGGTGTCGGCCACTGGCGCGCGAAGGAGCACACGCCCGAGGTCGGCCGTCAGGTGGTCCTGGCAGCCCTCGAGGCCGACAGGCTCTTCGACGCCCGTCACCACCTCGACTCGCTCTCGTACAGCCCCGACAAGCGCGCCGTCGCGAAGATCCGTCCGGAGCTCGAGAAGGCCATCGCCCAGGCCGAGCAGAAGCTCTCCGGGACCTGAGACTCTGATGGCTCAGCTCGGCCGCGGTAGCTCCGCCGGCCAGCTGGGTCGGCTGGTTTTGATGTCCGGGTAGGCAAACGTGCGAGATCGGCACTTCGGAGCGAGATCGGTCCTTATGAGGGTCGATCTCGCTCCGAAGTGCCGATCTCGTCGTGCGTGAGCGGGCTCGGGCATGCCCGGTGCCCGGCACGGACGCAGAAGGCCCGCATCCTCCGAGGAGGGTGCGGGCCTTCGCGCTGTCAGCGGGGACCGGTCAGGCGTCGCCGCCCGCGTTGCCGGAGGTGCCGGCGTTCACGTCGTGGAGCTTGTACTTCTCGATCGCCTGGGCGGCTGCCTCAGCGGGGACCTCGCCGCGCTTGGCGAGCTGCTGGAGCGTGCGCACGACGACCGAGGGGCCGTCGATCTTGAAGTAGCGGCGTGCTGCTGCGCGGGTGTCGGAGAAGCCGAAGCCGTCCGCACCGAGCACCGCGTAGTCGCCCGGGACCCACTGGCGGACCTGGTCGGGCACGAGGTGGTCGAAGTCGCTCGTGGCCACGAACGGACCCTGGGCGTCCTTGAGCCTCTCCGTGAGGTACGCCTCGCGGGCCGGCTCGGACGGGTTGAGGAAGTTGTGCTGCTCGGCGGCGAGACCGTCGCGGCGCAGCTCGTTCCAGCTCGTCACAGACCACACGTCGGCCTGGACTCCCCAGTCCTTGGACAGGAGCTCCTTGGCCTCGAGGGCCCATGGCACACCCACGCCGGACGCGAGGATCTGGGCCCGGGGGCCCTCGCCCTCGGCGGTCGCGACCTTGTGGATGCCGCGCAGGATGCCCTCGACGTCCACGTCCTCCGGCTCGGCCGGCTGGACCATCGGCTCGTTGTACACCGTGAGGTAGTACATGACGTTCTGGTCGCGGGACTCGTCGGTGCCGTACATGCGCTGCATGCCGTCGCGGACGATGTGGCGCAGCTCGTAGCCGTAGGCCGCGTCGTACTGGACGATCGCGGTGTTCGTGCCGGCGATGAGCGGCGAGTGGCCGTCGGCGTGCTGCAGACCCTCACCCGTGAGGGTCGTGCGGCCTGCGGTCGCGCCGATGATGAACCCGCGGGTGAGCTGGTCGCCTGCGGCCCAGAACTGGTCGCCCGTCCGCTGGAACCCGAACATCGAGTAGAAGATGTAGAACGGGACGGTGACCTCGCCGTGCGTGGCGTACGAGGTGCCCACGGCCTGGAAGGCCGCAGCCGAGCCGGCCTCGTTGATGCCCGTGTGCAGGATCTGCCCGGCCTCGGACTCCTTGTAGGAGAGCATGAGGTCGCGGTCCACAGCCAGGTAGTTCTGCCCCTGGGTGTTGAAGATCTTCGCGGACGGGAAGATCGAGTCCAGACCGAAGGTGCGGGCCTCGTCGGGGATGATCGGCACGATGCGCTTGCCGAACTCCTTGTCCTTGATGAGGTCCTTGAGCAGGCGCACGAAGGCCTGCGTCGTGGCGACCTCCTGCGTGCCCGACCCCTTCTTGAGGATGTCGTAGCGCGAGGCGTCCGGGAGCGTGACCGGGGTCGACACCGAGCGACGCTCGGGGACGAATCCACCCAGCTTCTTGCGGCGGTCCAGCATGTACTGGATCTCCGGAGCGTCAGCACCCGGGTGGTAGTACGGGGGTGCGTACGGGTCGGCGTCGAGCTGCTCGTCCGTGATCGGGATGTGCAGCGAGTCGCGGAGGGTCTTCAGGTCCGCGAGGGCGACCTTCTTCATCTGGTGCGTGGAGTTGCGGCCGGCGAAGCCGGAACCGAGACCGTAGCCCTTGATGGTGTGCGCGAGGATGACCGTCGGCTGGCCGGTGTGGGCCGTCGCCGCCGCGTACGCCGCGTAGAGCTTGCGGTAGTCGTGGCCACCACGCTTGAGAGCCCAGATGTCGTCGTCGGAGAGGTTCTCCACGAGCTGCTTGGTGCGCGGGTCGCGACCGAAGAAGTGCTCACGGATGAACGCGCCGTCCTCGGCACGGTACGTCTGGTAGTCGCCGTCGGGCGTCTCGTTCATGAGGTTGACGAGAGCGCGGTCCTTGTCGGCGTTGAGCAGCACGTCCCACTCGCGGCCCCAGATCACCTTGATGACGTTCCAGCCGGCGCCGCGGAACTGCGCCTCGAGCTCCTGGATGATCTTGCCGTTGCCACGGACCGGGCCGTCGAGGCGCTGCAGGTTGCAGTTGACCACGAAGGTGAGGTTGTCGAGCTGCTGCTGGGCAGCGAGCTGCAGCATGCCGCGGCTCTCGGGCTCGTCCATCTCGCCGTCGCCGAGGAAGGCCCAGACGTTCTGCTGGCTGGTGTCCTTGATCCCGCGGTTGTGCAGGTAGCGGTTGGTCCACGCCTGGTAGATCGCCGACGCCGGGCCGAGGCCCATCGAGACCGTCGGGAACTCCCAGAAGTCGGGCATCTGGCGCGGGTGCGGGTACGACGGCAGGCCGCCGCCCTCGTGCGAGTGCTCCTGGCGGAACCCGTCGAGGTCCTCCGCCGAGAGGCGACCCTCGAGGAAGGCGCGCGAGTACACACCGGGGGAGGCGTGACCCTGGAAGTAGATGTGGTCTCCGCCGCCCGGGTGGTCCTTGCCGCGGAAGAAGTGGTTGAGGCCGACCTCGTACAGCGTCGCGACGGACGCGTAGGACGAGATGTGCCCGCCGACGGCGATGCCGGGGCGCTGGGCGCGCGTCACCATGACGGCGGCGTTCCAGCGGTTCCAGGAGCGGTACTTGCGCTCCATGACCTCGTCGCCGGGGAAGTACGGCTCCTCGTGGACACCGATGGTATTCACGTAGGGGGTGTTGATCGAGGTCGGGATGGCGACGTTGCGCTCCCGAGCCCGCTTCAGCAGGTTGAGCAGGATGTACCGAGCCCGCGGCCCGCCACGCTCCTCGAGCAGCCCGTCGAAGGAGTCGATCCACTCCGAGGTCTCAGAGGGGTCGATATCAGGGACTTGGCTCAACAGGCCGTTGATCAACGGCCTCGTCTCGTCATGCGTTGCCACCAGCAACCTCACATCGTGTTCAGAGCATTGTGGGGCGGTGTGCCCCGTCGCTCGCCTGGCCCGGTCGTCGCTCCCTCGCGCTCGTGTGTGCTGCGCGCAAAGGCTTCGTCAACTCCGGTCGATCCGTCCATTCTCATCGCATCGCGAGGGGTAAAGCCACCTGCCGGGCTGTGGAGAGCACGTGACGTTCGTGACAGCGGGTGTTCTGGGGCGGTCTGCGGTGATTCTGCGCCTGAGGCGTGGGCTGCGGACCCGTCGGCGCGCCCGGGCTCCCCGGGTCGGGCGGCACCTCGAGAGGGGCGATCTGCTTGCCAGGTGGGCGACACGTTCGCGATCCTTGAGGCATACCGGGAGCGACGTGGCGTGAGGTGGGCTACGTTTGCCACCATCGATCTATCCGGCGCGGACCTGCGACCGGCACTCGCGTGAAGGGAACGACATCACCGTGGTAGCGACCACTGAGCCTCAAGATGCGGACCGTCTCGGTTTCGCCTCAGGGCTCGTTGTCCAGGAGTTCGGCTGGGGCGAGGACGTCGACGACGACCTCCGAGAGGCCATCGAGGAGATCACGCAGACCGATCTTGTCGACGAGGACTACGACGACGTCTGCGACGGGGTCATCCTCTGGTGGCGCGAAGACGACGGTGACCTCACCGACGCCCTCGTCGACGTCCAGACCGTCCTCGACGACGGCGGGATCATCTGGATCTTCACGCCCAAGCCCGGACGCGAGGGCCACGTGGGTCACAGCGACATCCAGGAAGCCGGCACCACGGCAGGCCTGCACGCCACGACCACCTTCGCGATCGCACCCGACTGGGCGGCGACCAAGCTCGCCACCCGCGGCCGCGGCAAGTGAACCAGACGACCAGCACGGAAGACGTCGCAGCCACCGTCGTCGGTGACCTCGCTCCCGACTTCGAGCTGAAGGACACGCACGGCACCCCCGTGCGCCTCAGCGCACTGCGCGGCACACCCGTGCTGGTCGTGTTCTACCCCTTCGCCTTCTCGGGCATCTGCACAGGAGAGCTGTGCGAGCTCCGCGACAACCTGTCGTCTCTCGAGACGGCCGGGGTGCGGCTGCTCGCGATCTCCTGCGACGCGATGTACTCGCTCAAGGCGTGGTCCGAGCAGGAGGGCTTCGGCTTCGACCTGCTGTCGGACTTCTGGCCGCACGGTGAGGCTGCCCGGGCGTACGGCGTCTTCGACGCGGAGCGCGGGCGGTCGGTGCGGGGGAGCTTCCTCGTCGACGCCGAGGGTGTCGTGCGGTGGGCTGTCGTCAACGGCAGCGGGGAGCGACGGGACCTCTCGGGGTACCTCGAGGCTGTCGCGGCGCTCTGACGGCACCGAGGCGGTGCTGCTCGGCTGCTGCGACGCCTCAGTCTGTCCGGCATCGCCAGTCGGGTGACGAGAGGTACTGATCGTCGTACGGGTGGTGGCTGCCGCAGAGCCGTCCGACCAGGTAGTGTGTCGACCGCTCGTTCAAGGGCCTGTAGCTCAGCTGGTTAGAGCGCCACGCTTACACCGTGGATGTCGGGGGTTCGAGTCCCTCCGGGCCCACCATCACGTCGTGCTCGATCCACTGGCCTGCTCCGAACGTCCGGAAGTCGCCCTTGGTGATGTCGGCACAGAAGCCGAGGACCGCTGGACCGCCGACGAACCGGACGTGTCCGGAGCGGCCTTCGCCGCCGGAGGACGTCACGAGGCTCTCACTGAGCTCCAGGATGTCAATCGCTCACTGCGCTTGTGGTGATCGTGCCGGAGAAGAGCTGCCGAGACCTGGTCTGCCGACGTACAATATCCTGTACCCAGGAGGTGCTCGTGAAGACCATGACCTACTCGCACTCCCGTGCGCACTACGCAGAGACTCTCGACGCGGTCCTCGACGACCGGGAGGAGGTCGTCATCACCAGGGCTGGGCGTGAGCCCGTGGTGATCGTGTCCTTGGCGGACTACGAGTCGCTCAAGGAGACCGCGTACCTCCTGCAGAACCCGGCGAACGCGCGGCGGTTGCTGTCGTCGATCGAGAGGCTCGAGTCAGGCCAGGGGGCCGAGGGCGAGCTGCTCGAGTGAGGTACGTGTGGGACCAGGATGCCTGGTCCGACTACCTCTACTGGCAAGGTCAGGACCGACGCGTCCTCCGGCGGATCAACGATCTGCTCCGGGACATCGCCCGCGGTGCCGCAGACGACTCCCCGAATGTCGGCATCGGCAAGCCCGAAGCCCTCAAGCACGGGCTGCACGGCTACTGGTCGCGACGCATCACGGACGAGCACCGGCTCGTCTACAAGGTGGTCGGAGACGAGATACGTGTCGCCGCATGCCGGTTCCACTACTCCTCCTGACCGTCTCGACCCACCGCGTGCCGGACGGCGTGGGTGCTGCCGGGAACTCCTCGACGAGGTCTTGACCCCGTAGCTCGCGGACGTGACGGGCTGTCTCTCTACGGTCGATCGGATCGAGTCGCCAGTCTCGATCAGAGAGACGTGCCGGTTGAGCGCTGTCGACGGACCCGGATAGTGTTCATCGTTGAACACGGCGACGACGCCCTGGCTCTCCCTGCTCTGACCTGCGGCGTGATCTGCTGCCGTGGCCTCGGGAGTCGTCGCTGACACCGACGTCTGAGGAGCCCACGTGACCCGTCACGACACCGTCAGCCTGCCGACCGGGACCGTCCCCGCGAGGTTCCGCCCGCCGACCGGATCGTCGGATGCCGCCTCGGTGAGTCTTGACGGTCCTTGGCGCTTCCGGCTGTTCCCGTCGGCCGACACCGGTGCAGACCCGGCGGACCGTGGCGACGGCTGGGACACCATCGAGGTCCCCGGACACTGGCAGCTCGCCGGTGCGCCGGACGCCTGGCCCTACAGCACCCCGGCGTACAGCAACGTGCTCTACCCCTTCCCGGTCGAGCCGCCCTTCGTCCCGGACGCCAACCCGACGGGGGAGTACCGCCGCACCTTCGAGCTCCCCGAGCGGTGGGCGACCGGCGGGCGCGCCTACCTGCGGTTCGAAGGTGTCGACTCGTGGTTCGAGGTGTCGCTCAACGGGACACCGATCGCCACCTCCCACGGCTCCCGTCTGCCCACGGAGATCGACATCACCGACGTCGCCGTCCCGGGCGAGAACCTGCTCGCGGTGCGCGTGACGCAGTGGTCGGCGCTCAGCTATGTCGAGGACCAGGACCAGTGGTGGCTGTCGGGGATCTTCCGTAGCGTCACGCTCGAGCACCGTCCGGAGGCTGGTGTCGCGCACGCCCGCGTGCTCGCGGACTTCGACCACCTCACCGGCACGGGGTCGTTGACCGTGGACGTCGAGGGAGCGACCGGCGGACGCGTCACCGTGCCCGAGCTCGGGATCGACGTCGCTGCGGGGGAGACCGCCACGGCGACCGTCGAGCCCTGGAGCGCCGAGCGCCCGCGGCTCTACGACGTCATCGTCACAGCACCGGGGGAGACCATCACGCTTCGCGCCGGCTTCCGCACCGTGTCCATCGAGGACGGCGTCTTCCTCGTCAACGGTGCCCCCGTGAAGCTCCGCGGCGTCAACCGTCACGAGTTCGACCCGCTGCGCGGACGGGCTGTGACACCCGAGCGCATGCTCGAGGACGTGCTCCTCATGAAGCGCCACAACGTCAACGCGGTCCGCACCAGCCACTATCCGCCGCACCCGCACTTCCTCGACCTCTGCGACGAGCACGGGCTGTACGTCGTCGACGAGAACGACCTCGAGACCCACGGCTTCATCGACGGGGGATGGACCGGCAACCCCGTGGACGACCCTGCGTGGGAAGACGTCCTCGTCGACCGCGCGACCCGCACGGTGCGCCGCGACGCCCACCACCCGAGCATCGTCCTGTGGTCCCTCGGCAACGAGGCCGGGAGCGGTCGCAACGTCAGCGCCATGGCGGCTGCGGTGCGCGCGCTCGACCCCACCCGCCCGGTCCACTACGAGGGCGACTGGTCCTCCGACGACGTCGACGTCTACTCCCGCATGTACGCCACGAGCGAGGAGACCGAGCTCATCGGGCAGGGCATCGAGGCACCGCTCGCCCGCGCCGAGGCCGATGCCCGCCGCCGGCAGATGCCCTTCGTGCAGTGCGAGTACGCGCACGCGATGGGCAACGGCCCGGGTGGTCTGAGCGACTACGACGCGATCTTCGACCGCTATCCGCGGCTCATGGGCGGGTTCATCTGGGAGTGGATCGACCACGGCCTCACGCGCCGCGACGCCGACGGCACAGAGTTCGCGGCCTACGGCGGGGACTTCGGCGAGGCCTTCCACGACGGCACCTTCATCGCCGACGGTCTGGTGCTGCCCGACAGGACGCCCGCCCCGTCGCTGATCGAGGTGGCGGCGGTCTTCGCGCCCGTCCGGATCGACGAGGTCCCGGGTGGTGACGCGCTGCTCGTCCGGAACCGCTACGCCTTCCGGGACACCTCGCACCTGACCTTCGAGTGGTCGCTGCACCACGGCGACGACGTCCTCGCCTCGGGCACGTTCGAGGACCTCCGGCTCGCGCCGGGGGAGGAGACGATCGTCCGCCCACCGACCGACCTGCCGCTGCCGACGCCAGACCACACACCGACGTGGTGGACCCTGCGAGCCGTCCAGCACACGGCCGACGCGCTCGACGAGTCGTGGTTTGACGACGCGGCCGGACCCTTCGTCGTCTCGGCCGGGCAGGTCACGGTGACGCCGGCAGTTGCCCAGCCCGTCGCGACAGGTCGGGCGCACCAGGCAGCCGACGGCATCGTGACCGTCGGGCATGCGCGCTTCGACGCGCGTGGCACCTTGCTCGAGCTGCACGGTCGCCCGGTCGCCGAGCTGCGCGTCGACGCGTGGCGGGCACCGACCGACAACGACCGCCGCGAGGGCAGCTGGACCGATCTCTCCGACGAGAGCGTGTGGAAGGAGAGCGGGCTGCACCTGCTCGCGGAGCGGAAGATCTCCGCCGAGATCACCGACGACGGTGCGTTCGTCGTCACCGCACGGACCGCGGGACCGCGGACGCGCAACGGATTCCGGACCGTGTACACCTGGCGACCGGTCGCCGACGGCTCCGACGACGTCGACCTCCACGTGTCGATCGTCCCGGAGGGACGCTGGGGCCAGAGCATCGCGCGCCTCGGTGTGCTGCTCGTGCTCGACGAGCCTGGTGCCGAAGACGTCGAAGTGCGCTGGCACGGCCTCGGGCCTGAGGAGTCCTACTCCGACTCTCGCGTCGCCGCGGTCGGCGGTTCTTACGTGCACACGGTGCGCGAGCTGCAGACGCGATACACGCACCCGCAGGAGAACGGCGCGCGGCGTGGTGTCACGCACGCTGCGCTGCGGTTCCCCGACGGCTCTGACCTCACGCTCGACGCGAGCCCCAGCCGGCTGGGCGGACGAAGCGTGACCGGGGTCGAGCTCTCGCTGCGACCCTGGTCGGACTCCGCCCTCGACGCGGCCGCGCACCCGCACGACCTCGTCCCGGACGGGAAGCTCTGGATGCACCTCGACGCCGCCCAGCACGGACTCGGCAGCGCGGCCTGCGGGCCAGGTGTGCTGCCGAACGCGCGGCTGCGTGCGACGACGGCTGAGGTGTCCGTGCGGTTCGTGTCGCGACAGGGCTGAGGACCCAGCTCCACCACCCCGCACCACAGGCCGGACGGCCGCCCCGCGCGACTGTCCGGCCTCATAGGATCAGGACATCCCCGCCACAAGGAGAACTCTGCGATGAAGCACACTTGGCGCTGGTTCGGGCCCACCGACCCGATCACCCTGGCCGAGGTCCGGCAGACCGGCGCGACGGGCATCGTCACCGCCTTGCACCACCTGCCCAACGGGGCGGTGTGGCCCGTCGAGGAGATCCGGGCGCGCCAGCAGGAGATCGAGGCGGCCGGGCTCACCTGGTCGGTCGTCGAGAGCGTGCCCGTCCACGAGGACATCAAGACAGGCGGCCCGCGCCGCGACGAGGCCGTCGCCGCGTACCAGCAGTCGCTGCGCAACCTCGCGGCCTGCGGGCTCGACACGGTCTGCTACAACTTCATGCCCGTCCTCGACTGGACCCGCACCGAGCTCGCCTTCCCGATGCCCGACGGCGCCCTCGCGCTGCGCTTCGACGCGACGGCGCTCGCGGCCTTCGAGCTCTTCGAGCTGCGCCGTCCCGGCGCGGAGGCCGACTACACCGACGCCCAGCTGGAACGAGCCTCTGCGCTGCACGCCTCCCTCGACGCCGACGCGCGAGCCCGACTGCAGGCGACGATCCTCGCCGGGCTCCCCGGGGCTGAAGAGCACTACGACCTCGTGCGGTTCCGCGAGGCGCTCGCCACCTACGACGACGTGCCGGCCGAACGGCTGCGCACCCACCTCGCGGAGTTCTTGCAGGCCGTCGTCCCCGTCGCCGAAGAGGTCGGCGTACGGATGGCGATCCACCCCGACGACCCGCCCCGGCCGATGTTCGGGCTGCCGCGCGTGGTCTCGACCGCTGACGACGCCCAGCAGGTGCTCGACGCTGCGCCCTCGCCGAGCGACGGGTTGACGATGTGCGTCGGGTCGTACGGGTCCCGTGCGGACAACGACGTCTCTGCGATGACGACGCGCTTCGCCGAGGACATCCACTTCGCGCACCTGCGCAGCGTGCTGCTCGACCCGGACGGGTCCTTCACCGAGGCGCCGCACCTCGACGGTGACGCCGACATGGTCGACATCATCACCACCCTGGTGGTCGAGGAAGAGCGGCGCGGCGAGCAGATCCCGATGCGGCCCGACCACGGTCACGTGCTGCTCGACGACGCGAGGCGCGTCACGAACCCTGGCTATTCGCTCGTCGGGCGGCTGCGCGGGCTCGCTGAGCTGCGCGGCGTCGAGCGGGCGGTCCGGCGGTCGCTCGGGCTGGCCTGAGCCGTGCCCGCGGTCCCTCCGGTACCCGCGACAGCATCGGGGCACGACGGCGACGAGGACACGCTCGCGCCGCGCCTCAGTTCCTGACGTCCCAGGCGCGCTCAGGCCTCCGGGATCTCGAGGTGGTACCTCTCGAGCGTCATCGTGGCGGGGTCTGGACCGCCGCGCACGCCGGTGTCGAGTGCGTCGATCGAGGCCAGCTCTGCTGCGGTGAGCTCGATGCCGGTGACTGAGAAGTTCTCGGTGATGCGGTGCGGCGTGACCGACTTGGGGATCGCCGAGCGACCCTGCTGCAGGTGCCACGCGAGCATCACCTGGGCCGGGGTCACGCCGTGCGCCTCGGCGACGGCGGTGATGGCCGGGTCGTCGAGGGTGCTGCGGCGCTGCTCGCCCCAGCCTGGGTAGAAGGTGATCCCACCGATCGGTGACCACGCCTGGGTGAGGATCCCGTGCTTCTCGCCGAGAGCGCGGACCTCGGGCTGGCTGAAGTACGGGTGCACCTCGATCTGGTTGACGGCCGGGACGACCGTCGTCGCCTCGAGGAGGGCCGTGAGGTCTCGCTCCATGAAGTTGCTGACGCCGATCGCCCGGACCTTGCCGGCCTCGAGCAGCGTCTCCAGAGACTTGTAGGCCTCGAGCGTCAGGTCGAACCGGGTGGTGAGCGGCTGGTGCAGGATCAGCAGGTCGATCTGGTCGAGCCCCAGCTTGCCCGCGCTCTTGTCGAAGGCGTGCAGCGTCGCGTCGGTGCCGTAGTCGCTGATCCAGACCTTCGTCTCGACGAACACGTCCTCGCGAGCCAGGCCGGACTGACGGACCGCCTCGCCGACCTCGCGCTCGTTGCCGTAGCCAGCAGCCGTGTCGACGTGGCGGTACCCGGTCTCGAGCGCGGTCTGGACCGCGGTGCGCGTCTCGTCAGGAGACGTCTGGAAGACGCCGTAGCCCAGGGCGGGCATGGTGACGCCGTTGTTGAGGGTCAGCGTGGGGATGGGTGTCTGTGCCATGCCTCCCAACCTAGGCACAGTCTGTGCAGCCCGGGAGGGGCTGCTGGTACCCCTGTCAGCACCCGTCGCTACGATGACGACCATGGTCAGTGTCGCCGACAAGCCCGTGCTCGATGTCACCGTCGAGCAGTGGGAGCAGTACCTCGCCGGGTCGCCCGATCCCGGCGGAGTGCGCCTGAAGCTGCGGAAGAAGACGTCCAAGGCCGTCGGCATGACCTGGTCCGAGGCGCTCGACGTGGCGCTCTGCTATGGGTGGATCGACGGTC
Organism: Sanguibacter sp. Leaf3; assembly: GCF_001425965.1. Taxonomy (NCBI): domain Bacteria; kingdom Bacillati; phylum Actinomycetota; class Actinomycetes; order Micrococcales; family Sanguibacteraceae; genus Sanguibacter; species Sanguibacter sp. Leaf3. The sequence continues at coordinate 372,187 of NZ_LMRH01000002.1, forward strand.
AGGCTCAGCGCCTCGACGACAACTTCATGCTCAACGTGTTCACCCCGCGCCGCAAGAACAGCCCGTGGTCGCAGATCAACCGTGAGCACGTAGCGCGGCTGATCGAGGAGGGGCGCATGCAGCCCGGTGGCCTTGCCGAGATCGCCCGGGCTCAGGCTGACGGTCGCTGGGATGCCGCGTACCGGCAGAAGGACGCCGTGGCGCCCGCCGACCTCCTCGCGGCCCTCGCCACGCACCCCGCTGCCGCGGCCTTCATCGACGGCCTCACCAAGGTCGAGAAGTTCCGCATCTACTTCCGGCTCAGCGGCATCAAGACGCCGTCGGTCCGGGCCGCGCGGATCCAGGACGTCGTCGAGAAGGCGGCGCGCGGGGAGAAGCACTACACCTGACGGAGAGCGGACCAGGCTCGGTCGAGCTCGTCTTGGAGCGACGATCCCTCGGCATCCAGCCACCGCCGCAGGGCGAGGTCGAAGGCGAGCGCGGCGACCTTCGAGGCCACGTGCGCCTCTGCCGCCGGTACCTCTCGGGCCACGAGTCCCTGCTCGATCGCGGCCGCGAGGTGGTCGAGCTTGAGGAGCTCGCGCTCGCGCAGGTGCTCGTCGGTCTGGATGATCGCGTCTCGTCGGCTGATCGGCGCACGCCACTGCTCGAGCTCGACCGCAGCCCGGCTCAGCCCCTGCTCGACGAGCTGACTGCTGCCCAGGCCTGTGGGGAGGGCCTCGAGGATCGTGCGCACCGCGGTCGGCAGCTCGCGGTCGCGCAGGAACACGACCTCCCGCTTCTCGGCGAAGTGCCGGAAGAACGTCCGGGTCGTCAGCCCGGCGCGCTCGGCGATCTGCGGGACCGTCGTCTCTGCGTACCCGTGCTCGGCGAACAGGGCCATGGCGGCTTCTTCGAGGACGAGGGCGGCGTCGGGGGACCATCGGGGCATGACCCCATGATGACACGGAGTGACATCGGATCTAGAGTGATGTCACATCGTGTCATCACCAATCTCTGGAGCTCTTCATGACCAGCAACTCCGCCGCGTGGATCGAGGCTCCCTTCGCCGACCTGGTCGTCCGGCCGTCACCGGTCCCCACTCCGGGCCCTGGTCAGGTGGTGGTCCAGGTGCGTGCCGTCGCGGTCAACCCGCTCGACGCCATCATCCAGTCCAACGGTCGCCTCATGTACAGGTGGCTCGACTACCCGGTGGTGCTGGGTGAAGACGTCGCGGGGGTGGTCGTGGCCGTGGGTGAAGGGGTGCACCGGTTCGCCGCCGGAGACCGGCTGGTCGCCTACGCGACGGGTCTGGAGAAGGGACGCGACCACGTGTCCGGCGGAGGGTTCCAGCACCTCGTGGCTGTCGACGAGGCGCTCGCGGCACCGATACCGGACCACGTCGCCTTCGAGGATGCCGTGGTGCTGCCGCTCGCACTGTCCACGGCTGCGGCTGCACTCTTCGAGACGTCGCAGCTGGGTCTCGACCACACCCGGCTCGACGACATCCGGCTCGACCAGGACCGGACCGCCGACGACGAGGTCGTCGTGGTGTGGGGCGGGTCCACGAGCGTGGGCGGCAACGCCGTCCAGCTCGCCCGCGCTGCCGGGTACCGAGTGATCACCACAGCCTCGCCGCAGCACCACGGGACGATGCAAACGCTCGGAGCGGAGGCCGTCTTCGACTACCGCGCCGACGACGTCGTCGCGTCGGTCGTCGCTGCGACCCGCGGAGCACGTGTGGTGGGCGTCGTGGCGATCGCCGTGGGCTCGGCCGAGCCCTGCGTCGAGATCGCTGCGAAGACCGGCGCCCGGCGGGTCGCGCTGACCAGCCCGTCGGTGTCCTTCTACGACCAGCCTCGCCGCCCCGGGCTCGCCTGGTCGCGGGTGCGCCTGATGACTCGCCTGGTCTGGTCGAACGTCGCGCTCCAGGCCCGCTGCCTGCGGCACGGTGTGCGGGCGCGGTTCGTCTGGGGGAGCGCGATCGCGACCAGCGACGTCGGACCTGCCGTCTGGTCCGGCTATCTCCCGCGCGCTCTGGCCGAGGGCCGGCACCAGCTGCTTCCTCGGCCGCAGGTGGTCGGGACGGATCTAGGTGCTCTGCAGAGTGCGCTCGACACGCTGCGTGGTGGGGTCTCTGCTCAGAAGCTCGTGGTGAGCCTCCCAGAGATGGGTGGCCCCCAGGGCGATACGACGCAGGTGCCCTGACCGGCGCACAGGAGTGCTGAGAGTGCTGGGTGGGGAGGGGGCAGTGCACTACGGAGCAGCTCGTCCCTCCCACCTGTTGAACAGGCCGGGAGCAGTGGCTAGCATTGCTCGTCGCGGGTACTCCGCGCCACGATCCCTCAGGAGACAGACTGTGACACTCGGGTGGAACGACCCCGCTCACCGCGCCGCTGACCTCGGTCACGCGAGCCCGCTGACGGAGTCCACCTGCTGTCTGCCCTGCTGTTGTTGACCCTCGGCTGAGTCTCACCTCGCGTCGTCGCCAGCGCTCCTGCGCCACCCTCGACGCCTGCTCGCCGTCGCCGCACCCCGAGCCGAGCCCGCGCTCGCCCATGCCGCACTCGCGTCGCCCCTGACCTGAACGGTCCGCTCCGGCGCGTCACCTGCATCGTCTGCATCCCTCTGGCGTGCCCGCCTCCACGACCTTGTCTCCCGTCGTCATGGCCGCGCCACGATGCCCGCCAGCCTGCTTGCCTGCCACCACCGAAAGGCCTCACGTGACCAGCTCGACCACGACGGAACAGACCCCGTCGACCCGCAGGCGCCGCCTGCGTGCCCCCTCCTTCAGCGTCCAGATCATCGGCTCGCTCGTGCTCGGAGTCCTGCTCGGCTGGTGGGCACTGTCCATGGGCACCGTCGACGACGGCACACCCGAGGGCGGCGCCAACTGGTTGACGACAACCCTCGACACCATCGGCTCGTCCTTCGTCCTCCTGCTGCGCACCCTCGTGCCGCCGCTCGTGTTCACCGCGATCGTCGCCTCGATCACCAACCTCCGGCACGTCGCCGACGGTGCCCGCCTGGCCGCCAAGACGCTCATGTGGTTCGCGATCACGGCGCTCGTCTCGGTCGCCGTCGGCATCGCCCTCGGGGTCATCATGCGCCCGGGGCAGAACACCACCCTCGACATCGCCGACGGCTCCGAGCCGAGCAGGACGGGTTCGTGGCTCGACTTCCTCGACAGCCTGCTCCCGGCGAACTTCCTCGGTCTCGGTGCGAACACGAGCACGCAGGTCGCCGAGAGCGGCAGCGTCACCGCCAGCACCTCGCTGTCCTTCAACGTGCTGCAGATCGTCGTCATGGCACTCGCCGTCGGCATCGCCGCCCTCAAGGTCGGGCGCAAGGCCGAGCCCTTCCTCACCTTCAACAGGTCGGCCCTCGAGATCATCCAGAAGATCCTCTGGTGGGTGATCCGTCTCGCCCCGCTCGGAACGCTCGGCCTCATCGGCAACGCGATCGCCTCCTACGGGTGGGACCTGCTCGCCCCTCTGGGTACCTTCGCAGCGGCCATCTACATCGGTCTCGCGATCGTGCTCCTCGTGCTGTACCCGGTGCTGCTGCGCATCAACGGGCTCCGCGTCCTCAGCTACTTCCGCGGTGCCTGGCCTGCCATCCAGCTGGCCTTCGTCTCTCGCTCGTCGATCGGCACCCTGCCGCTGACGCAGCGTGTCACCGAGCGCAACCTCGGCGTCCCGAGCGCCTACGCGTCCTTCGCCGTGCCGCTCGGTGCGACCACCAAGATGGACGGCTGCGCCTCGATCTACCCGGCGATCTCCGCGATCTTCGTCGCGCAGATCTTCGGCATCGACCTCTCGGTGACCGACTACCTGCTCATCGCCTTCGTCTCCGTGATCGGCTCGGCTGCCACCGCCGGGCTCACCGGCGCGATCGTCATGCTGACCCTGACGCTCTCGACCCTCGGCCTGCCGCTCGCGGGTGTCGGTCTGCTGCTCGCCATCGACCCGATCCTCGACATGGGCCGCACCGCGGTCAACGTCGCGGGCCAGGTGCTGGTGCCCGTCATCGTGGCCAAGCGTGAAGGCATCCTCGACGAAGAGCAGTACCGTGCCGCGACGTCCGAGGACCTGTTCGCGGACGACGACGAGGCCGAGGCCGAGGCCGTCGTCGAGGACGCGCAGGCGGAGTCGCGGACCCCGGTCACTGTCGGTGCGCCGACGGTCACCGGCGCTCCGGTGCCCGAGGGCACCGACGGGGACCGCAGGTCCTGACTGCCGCAGCATAGAGAGCGTCCTGACGGGACACTCGTCGACTGAGCCCGCTCGCACCCGCGCGAGCGGGCTCAGTGCGTCTGGGGGCTGTGAGCTCTCTTCTCGCCAGCGGCGAATCCTCGGAACCAGCAGTGCGTCCGCCGCGCCGACAGCGCGCCCGCTGCTGCCGCTGCTCCCGCTGCGCGCGCCCTGCGCGCCAGGTCAGGACCCGCGGGGCCAGCGGATCCGGATCGGGCCTCGAGCCTCGAGAGGGTTGACGACCGTCCCGCCCTGCGTGATCTGCACCCGCCCTTCGGCGACGAGCCGGCGTGCGACGCGACGGGTGTCGTCCATGAGGTCACGCCAGCCCTCGCCGCCGATCGACCTCGCTGCGTCCGACGGGCAGATCGACGAGGTGTCTGCCCGCTGGGCCAGGAGGTCGAGGATCGTCGCCTCGATCGACGCGTCGTCGACCGGGCCGGATGCTCTGGCCTGGGTCTGGTGCGTGTCGTCGCTCATCCCGACGAGTATGCGCCCGCCAGCGGCGTGCTGCGAGAGCACCGTGAGGCGATCCTCCGAGCACCACGAGGGACGGGCAGTGGGCGCCGGGCATCGAGCGCGCATCGCTTCCGCCACGTCACTGCGCAGGTGCGGCGTCTCGGAGGCTCGCTGTCCCGGGCTCCGTGTCAGAGAGGCAGACGCTCGACGAGCACTGAGGCACCATCCCCGCGCAACCGCGACGCGGCGGTCGGACGCCCGGCCATCGCGAGGACGAGGTCGAGGGTCGTGCCCTCGACCGTCGGCCCGTCGCCGGCGCGAAAGCTGCTGTCGGTCGCGACAAGGCGGAGGCCTCTCGCCGTGGAGCGGGAGGCCACAGCGAAGTCCTTGCGGACGTACCCCTCCGCGACGACGAGGACCGCGTCAGGATCCGGTGCGGTCCTGATCCCTAGAGGCTCTCTGACGTCAGAGCCGTGCACGACCACCTCGCCCAGCCACGCCCACAGGTCGCCGGTCGGTGCGACGCGCGAGTCGACGACACCCCGGAAGCGGTCGAGGGTCTGTGCCGGCGTCGGACCCCGGTGCTCGGCGAGGCGCCGCGCATTGTGGACTGCGGGCCGGAAACCTGCCCCCGCGATGCTCCGCAGCCACCCCCACCGTCCGATGCTCGCCCCAGCGGTCAGGTGGGCGACCACGTCCTCGACCGACCAGTCTGCGCACAGGGTCGGTGCGGACCACTCCGCAGGCCGCAGAGCCTCGAGGTCGTCCCCAAGACGCCCGCGCTCGGCGCGGATCATCTCCCAGTGCTGCTCGCTGGTCGTGCGCGTCACGGGAGCTCCTCGGGCTGGTCTGACGGGGCGACGTGTGCGTGATGCTTCCGTGCGGGAAGCGACGCGTCAAGAGCGCCCAGCATGACGAGCCGGCTGCCCGGAGGCATCTGGGCGACCGTGCGGGACCGCTGAGGTCGACCCGCTCAGTGCAGCTCGGGGAAGCAGGCCCGGGCGAGGTGACCCAGGTTCTTGGCCGCACCGTTGGAGGTCCGGTCCGGGTCGGGAGACGCGACCGTCGGTGCCGGAGCGTCCTGCAGGATCCTGCGAGCCCCCGGTGTCTTGTCCAAGGAGTGCGCGAAGAACCACCACCGGCCGTCGTAGCGCGGCTGCACCTCGGCCCGCTCCGCCGGGCTCGGGAAGGCGGAGGAGAGACCCGCGAGGAACTCGACCCGCGCGTACGGGCGACCGCCCAGCTCCTCGACAGCCCACACGTAGAGCGTGACCCACGCGTCGGGAGCGACCCGCATGGCCCACACGTCTCCGGCAGCGGCCGGGCCTGACCCCACCGATCGAGGCACCGACGTCGTCGCCGGCCGGGACAGCGCGCGCTCGCGGGCACGGGTCGCGGCGGCCACGGTCGCACCGCGAGCGGGGACCGGCGTCGGGTGAGGGCTGTCGAGGTCGACGTCCGTGGACAAGGTCTCAGGAGGCAGCAGCCCTCCGAAGACCTCACGGAGGACGTTGTCCCGCAGCCCGTCCGAAGAGCTCCACCACGCGAGGGGCGCCTGCACCTCGACCCGGACGCTCGGACGCTCGTCTCGTTCCGAGTAGTCGGACCAGCGTTCGGCAAGCCCTGGTCGTGACGCGGTCGCCACGACGCCGACGAGCGCGAGCTCTTCGAGGGCCGAGCCGACGGCGTAGGGCGAGACGGTGTCGAGGAGACGCGCCTGCTTGAGCGCCGCGCGCGCCTTCGACTGGCTCGTGCCCTGCGGCAGCGTCCGCAGGACCGTGAGGATCGCGCGGAAGGTCCAGAGGTCGTGCTCGCTCGACACAGGCCGCTCGCGACCCTCGAGCTCGCTCAGCGCGAGGACGTGGCCGACGACGTCACCGTCGATCGGTGCACCGTCGAGATGGCGCATCGACCAGGCGTCGGTCACCGCGACGTTCGTCGTCCCCTGCGTCCCGCACACCCGGCACGGCGACGTGGTCGGGGTCGACGCAGAGATGGAGTCCGGCGCGGGTGACCGGCCGTCGACGCTGTGCGCGCCGCCCGCCGTGTCGACGCCATACGGCGTGAAGGGGTGGTCCGGGAGCCGACTCGCTAGCAGGGTCCCGGTGAGTGCGGGGCGCCACGCCCACGGCGCCGACCAGAGGCCCGCCACCCAGACCGAGGCTGCCTCGGCCACCGACCACTGCGTGCCGAGCCGACGCAGCTCCGCGACGGCCTCGTCGTGCCCGAGGGTGCGGACGGCGTCGTGCGGACGTCCGGCGGCAGCGAGGATCTCCGCATCTGCCTGGCTCGCGTCGGTGACACGGGGGAGCGAGAGCTGGAGCGACTCGTCGTACGAGCGCGCCGCGGCGACCCGGCGGTAGCGCGCGAGCAGGTCGACGAGAGTCGAACGGTCCGTGGTCGTGTCTTCGGTGGTCACGGCGTCATCGTAGGGCGGGCTCGGCTCGAGGGACAGAGGCGATCGCGGACCTGTGGACAGCGCCTCTGCGCCATCGAAGCGGTGACGGGTCGACCGGCCTCAGGACGACGACGAGGTCGCAGCGGCCGTCGTCGCGACCATCACCGATGCCATGATCGCGGTCTGCACGGCGCTGATCGCCTTCCGGACGCTCTCTGCGGCCCAGCTGCCCTCGGAGACCTGCTTCGCGCGCTGCTTGAGCGCGCGCCGGTCCTGCCCGGGGAGCGCCTTGTGCAGCGAGTCTGTCGCGAGCAGCAGCGCCACGAGCGCGGCTGTCGGGGCGTCAGGATCCTGCTTCAGCACGAGCGTGGACCAGAGGCGCTGCCGGACGGTGTCTCCGGCGAGGGGTGAGGTGACGGGCCAGGCTGTGCTCGGGAAGATGCCCAGGACCTTCTGCTCGTGGCGCCGGACGATCCCTCGTGACTCGAGCGACGCGAAGACGGCCTCACGCAGGTTCTTCGACAGGCGGGAGACGACGGTCTCGGGCTTGTGGGGCTTGTCGCGGGCGATGATCGACAGTGCGGTGTCGAGCACGGGATGACCGAGAGTCGGTCCAGGGATGATCACGACCCGACCGGCGTCGGGCGCTCCGCGCTCAGGGACGGTGACCCTCCCGGCGAGCGAGAGATCGAGCAGCACACCTCCGGCCAGACCGAGGGAGAGCGACGAGCTGTCGAGCCGCGGCTTGCCCGTCGCCCCGTCGAGCACCAGCAGCAGGAAGTCTTCCGTGATGGTCGTCATGGGCACCGAGCCTAGCGCCGGGAACCCGCGAGGAGGCCGGTCAGACCGTCCTCAGCGTCGCTCTTCCCCGTGTCGGTGGACGGGTCTAGCGTCGCGGTCATGGGACAGATCATCTTCGACACCGCGACCACCATCAACGGCTGGATCGCCGACGAGCAGAACTCCCTGGCGTGGTTGTTCGCCGTCGAGAACGGCGAGACCCCTGACGCGGGGCTGTTCCCGGCCGACGCCGCCGTGCTGGTGGAGGGCTCGACCACCTATGAGTGGATCCTCGCCGAGCAGGACATCCTCGCCCACCCGGAGAAGTGGCAGGACTTCCACGGCGAGAAGACGACCTTCGTCTTCACGACCCGCGACCTGCCCGTCCCCGACGGCGCCGACGTCAGGTTCGTCTCCGGTCCGGTCGCCGACGCGCTCCCGGCGATCCGTGAGGCGGCTGGCGACGGGGACATCTGGGTGGTGGGCGGCGGCGACCTCGCCGGTCAGCTCCTCGACGTCGGTGCGCTCGACCAGATCGCCCTGTCGGTCGCGCCCGTGGCGCTCACGGGAGGGGCGCCGCTCCTCCCGCGCCGCGTCGAGTCAGACCGCCTGCACCTCGTCTCCGCGACCGCGGTGGGTCAGTTCGCACGGTTGGTGTACGACGTCCGGTCCTGACCGAGGACTGGCCGGGAGGAGGGCCGACAGGACCGAGGGTTGGTGGGGCCGAGGCCTCGCCGGCCTGAGGACAGGCTGAGGACCGATAGGCGCGGGACCCCAGCACTGCGCCTGTCAGTCCTCGATCGGCCCGTCGTACCCCTGTCCGTCGTGGTCGGGCTCGTCGGGCCGCCGGCGACGGTCCCGGACGGCCCCGACGACCATGACGGCTGCGTAGCAGAGCACCAGACCGGCTACGACCGGGATCCAGACGTCGGCGGCATCGCTGCTCCGCAGGCTCGACACCCAGCCGAGGTACGGGATGGCGTACCACAACGACCCTCTGACCTGGACGGGCATGACCGGCTCGGGGTCGGCGTTCGCGTTGGCGTCGCCCTGGGTCGTGAAGAGCCTCTCGTCGTCCTCGGCGAGCTGGACCTCGGTGATGCGGTGGGTGACGACGGTCGGCTTGCCGGACTCGAGCTGGAAGGTGATGACGTCGCCGACGCGCAGGTCGTCGACCGGGGTCGGTCGGACGACAAGAAGGGTGCCCGGTGGCAGCCCAGGCTCCATGGACCGGGTGAGCACCGTGTAGGTCGTCGCGCCCCCGACGGCCGGGACGACGACGGCCACCAGAGCCACGAGGGCCGCGCACGAGAGCAGCACGGTGCCGACGAGCAGCCCGACCGTCGCCCGCGCGCTGCGACGGCGCTTCTGGTCGCGGCCTGGTCGACGACTGCCGCGCGACCGGCGGGTCTCCTCGCTCACGCTCGATCCTCGCCCACGGCAGACGTCGGTGCCCCGCCACCATCAGGCTCGCTGGCGTGAACTCGGCGACGACGTGCGGCGAACCACAGGAGGAGCCCGAGAGCCACGAGTGCTCCGGCGACGACCGTCGACGCGACGGCGACGCCCCCCGTCGAGGCGAGCCGCGTGTCCCAGGTCTGTGCGAGCAACCCGTCTTCGGTCGAGGAGGCGCGCTGCCCGCTCTCGGAGGAGCCGGGCGGCGTCGCGCCGGGCAGAGTGGAGGCCGTGCCCAACGGCTCTGGGGCTGTGTCGGTCGGCACGGGTTCAGTGCCGGGTGCGGAGCCTGTCGCTGTACCTGAGAGTGTGACGCGCACCGTGAGATCGACGGTGCTCTGCTGGCCCTGCAGGCCGGTCAGGTCCTCGAGAGCGAGGGTGGAGACGATCATGGTGGCCTCACCTGGTTCGAGGGTCTCTCCTGAAGCCAGCGTCGCGTGCTCGGAGACCTCCGCGAGAGGGACGGTCCCTCCTTCTCCGCCCACAGCTCTGGACGAGAGAGTCAGCGCCTGGAGCGTGTCGGGGTCGGATACCTTGACGTCTCGCACGGAGAGCGTGAGCCGCGCCGGACGTGCACCCGCGTTGCGGACCCAGAAGGAGCCGTCGACGTGGTCGCCTGGGCTCAGACTGACCGGCCCGAACAGGTCGGTGAGCGACCTGGAGTAGGTCGTCCCGTCGGCGGACAGCTCGACGACCTGTTCCGGCGGGGCGGGGGCGGCCGCCGGTCGAGCGGCGACTGTCGGGCAGGCGGCTGCGATCGACGACGAGGTGATCAGGAGAGTCAGCACCCCGATCGTGAGGACGGCACCTCGAAGAGCTGACACTGCGGACCGTCTGCGGCGAACGTGGGGACGAGCTGCCGTCGTCTCAGTCACCCGTCGCTCCCTCCGTCAGGTCGGGACCGTACCTGGTCGCAGGGCTCGCGGACGGGCCGGAGGTGTCGTCCTTAGCAGCCTCGTCGTCGGCCTCCGTCTCGTCGACGAGACCTTCATCGGCCACCCGTGCGTCAGAGGGCGAGGTGCCTTCTGCGGTCTCGGCGGGACCGGGTGCTGCTGGGTCTGACGCGCTCTCTGCAGGCTCGGACGAGGAAGGGTCGTGGAGCGCCCGGCCGTCGCTCGTGCCTGGGACGGCCAGCTCGTCCGTCGTGACGCTGTCAGTGTCAGTGTCAGGGTCTTGTGCCGCGACCGAGCCGACGCCTCTGAGGACGAAGGCCTGGTTGGTTGTCCCGGCGCAGGCGCTCATGGTGAGCGGTCCTGCTGAAGCGGGTGCGGTGAGGCACATGCCGGTGCCGAGGTTGACATACCGCCAGGTGTTGGTCGCGAGCCACTGGGGGGACCACCGCTGGGTGACGGCACTGACCACGCGTGCCTCGACAGTGACTCGTGAGCCCGTCGCCTGCAGGACGAGTCCGGCAGGGGCACGCATGGGCAAGACGGCGTACTCTCCACCGACGTCGACCATCGTGAGCTGCTGGTTCCAGTAGGCCGACGTGGTCTGGCTGTGGCACGCGTAGGTGCTCAGTGTCGCGCCGGGCGCAGCGTTGACGCCTCCCGTGACGTCGAGGCAGAGTGCCTGGCCGGACGGACTGTTCATGTACCAGTAGTCTCCAGCGACGATATATGTGCGGATCTCAGAGGTGGAGACCACACCCGAGATCGTCGCAGGCGTAGCACTGAAGCTCCCGACGGACACCGTCGCCGAAGCCGAGGCGACGAGCGAGCGTGTCCCTGTCGCGCTCCCGGCCCCGACGCCAACCGTGGTCCGGACGCAGTACGTCGTGCTCTGACCGCGGCTGAGGGACGAGGTCATTGTCGTGCCGGCAGCCCACGTCGACCGGGTGCTTCCGGGACCGACGGCGGCACCAGGTGTGCACTGTGCCGCAGCAGTGGTGGGCCATGCGACCAGCGTCGTGCTGCTGGCCAGGGTGGCGTCCCCGCTGGCCACGGCGAGGCTCAGCGAGGTCTGCGCGGGCTGCGTGGAGGTCCCTGCGGTCGTGTTCGTCAGAGTGACCGAGCGTGTCGTGGTCATCTGGGCGTTGGTCAGCACGCTCGCCAGGTCGCCCGACAGGGTGGCGGTGACGCGGCCCGCGCTGACCGATCCCTTCGCCGTGGCCTGTGCGGTCCAGGCGGCGTAGGCGGTCGGTGCCGCGCAGGCGATGCCGACGACGACCGCCGCGATGACACTCGCACGCAGCCGCCACGGGCGCCTGGTGCGGGTCTCGGCGGTCATGGTGTCCTCTCGGCGGCTGCGGTGAAGGTGAGGGTGAAGGCTGGGACGATCGTCGTGCCCTGCCGTGCGGCCGGGATCTGGGATGAGAGGGCGACCTGCAGGCAGAGCGTGCCGTCGCCTGAGAGAGAAGTTCCGGGAACCTGCTGTGCCTGGTCCGTGAGCCTGATGCCGGCGGTGCCGGCCGCGGGGCAGGCCCCCTGCTGGAGCCAGATGGTCGCATCGCTCTGGCCTGCTGCTGCGCTGTCGAGCGCGGCTGAGACCTGGACGGGCACCGTGCCCGGGTTGGTCAGGGTGATCGGGACGCCGACCACGTCTCCGGGGAGCATCGTCGCCCAGGTCTGGGCGCCGAGGAGGACCGTCGTCTGGCCGGCGGGTGCCGAGCTGGAGCCCGTTGCGATCGTCAGCCCCATGCTCCCGACCTCGATCGTCGCGTCGGGGATCTCGATGCTGTCGTTCCAGAGTGCGAGGGTGCCCGTGGCAGTCGACATGGTGACGGCTGTCGCGACCACCGCGACCAGGGCTGCGGCGATCGACAGGTGCCGTCCGACGCGGACGCGCCGGTGTCCCTGGGCGGGCGTGCGATCTCTGCTCGACCCGCGAGGAGTGCGGCGAGGTGATGGGCTCATGGTGACTCCTTCGACAGGTGGTGCAGACGGTCGCGGCGCCGGACGGCTCCTGCGAGGTGGTGCGGGGCTGCGTGCTAGGCCGACTCGACCTGGTTCAGGCGGAGCTGGAGTGCGGACAGCTCTGCGGTGGCACCCTGGGCGACCAGCTCGCTGACCGAGTCGGAGGGGAAGTCGACGGTGATCGTGACGGTCGCCTCGACCGGTGTGCCGGTGGTCGCGTCGGTGGGCGTCACGGTGAACACGTTCTCCTGCCCGGCGACCGCGGTCATGGCGCCGTTCTGGACAGCGTCGACGGTCATGGTCGTCGCGAGCGCGTCGACCAGGGCAGGTGTGCCGGTGATGGACGAGGGGTTGATCGACAGCTCGGACACGAGGTTGTCGCCCTGCGCCACGATCGAGACCTGCGTGGTGTAGGTGAAGGAGTCGCCCGGGACCCACTGGTCCGGGTCGTCGCTCCAGCTCCCGCCGGTGGCGTCGAGGGTCAGGGCCCCGGTGGTGATGTCGCCGCCAGCACCGACGTCCACGGCGTCGTTCCAGAGCGCGAGCGTCGTGCCGCCGCCGACGAGGAGGGCTGTCGCGACGCCTGTAGCGAGAGCGGCCTTAGTGAGCTTGTTCATGAGTCTTCTCCTGTGAGGTATCTCTCGAGGGTGCAGATGGGCGCGACCGAGCCGAGAGCGTGCGCTGATGGGCGAGCTGCCCGAGGTGAGTGCGAGCTGGCGCTCGGGATCCGGACCAGCTGCTGTGAGCGGTGTCCGCTGAAGGGACGCCGGGTGGGCGTGGCGCCCGACTCCGGAGGGAGCGGGTCGGGCTGACACCCGATGCCCCACCGCTTCCCGATACGAACCGTACCGGATACGCTCAGTACCGGACAAGACCGGACATCGGTGACTTTCGTCATGCCGAGGGGAGTATGGCACGAGGGCCTGCGAGATGCTTGACTTACCCGGTTAAGTCCGTTCTTGTGGGTCTTGGTCGGCACACGGCCGACGACAGACGCTCAACGGGGAGTACCGATGTCTCGACGACCGAACGACAAGCACCGCTCACCACGTCCGCTGGCCACATTCGGTGCTGTCGCCGCAGCGGCCCTGGGGTTGACCGCAGCAGGGATCATTCCGGCGACGGCAGCTGCGACAGGCGCGCCGGAGACGGGGCCGGTGCCGGCCGGCCCGGTCTCGATCGCCTATGTCGAGGTCAACAGCAACGACCTCGCGAACGTCGGCCGGTACGCGCTCGAGGACGGGTCGCCAGCCTTCGACGTCGCCATCATCTTCGCGGCGAACATCAACTACGACGGCGAGAACGCCTACCTCCACCTCAACGAGCAGGTGCAGGCGACGCTCGACGACGCCGCCACGCAGATCCGCCCGCTGCAGGAGAAGGGCATCAAGGTGACGCTCTCGCTGCTCGGCAACCACCAGGCCGCTGGGTTCGCCAACTTCCCGTCGCAGGCGGCAGCGGAGGCCTTCGCCGACCAGGTGGCCGACGTCGTCGAGACCTACGACCTCGACGGTGTCGACATCGACGACGAGTGGGTCGCCTACGGCACGGGCAGCACACCGCCCGCCAACCCGGACTCCGCGGTCTGGCTCGTCGACGCGCTCGGCGAGAAGCTCCCGGACGACAGCCTCATCACGCTCTACGACATCGGAGAGACGGCCGAGACCCTGCAGCAGGCACCGGCTGCGACCCTCGACACTCTCGACTACATCTGGAACCCGTACTACGGCCAGTTCAGCCCGCCGCAGTTCTCGACCGTGGACAGGTCTCGTCTCGGTGCCGCCGCGGTCGACCTCAACCAGACACCCGTGACCCTCGCGTCCGACCTCGCAGCCCGGACCGTCACCGAGGGCTTCGGCGTGTTCGTCAGCTACGACCTGCGTGCCGGCGACCACAGTGCCTACGTATCTGCGGTGACGCGCGAGCTCTACGGGCAGGACACCACCTACACCGAGTGAGGTAGCCCAGGTCTGCACGGTCACACGCCCGGTCGCCCGCTCCTCCGTCCCTGACGGGAGAGCGGGCGTCTGCGCTCCCGTCGGCACGGAAGTGCTCTCGTGGCGTTGACTAATACGGTTAAGTCGTCCAGCCTGATCCGGGTGAAGACACCGTCGCCGTCACTGTCCCGAGCCGTACCCACCTTTGCGCCCGCTGCCACCGAAGAGCCTGACCCGAGCCGGTGCCTCCAGGTCGACATGCCGCCGGGTGGAGGTGAGATCGAGCTCCTCGACCTCCCAGGAGAGCGAGGCGTCGCCATCCGGCCCGGTGACGCGCTCGTCTACGACGTGCTCCCTGTCGCCGGGAGCGGCGACCGCTACGCCGCCGCCGTTGTCACCCTCGACCTGCGCCTCGACGACGGGACCAGGTTGTCCACCGGAACCCCACCCCCGGACGACCAGCACGGCACCCCGCTCGATCCCGCCGCCCAGGCTGCCGACAAGCGCCTCTGGGTCGACCAGTGGAACCGTCGCACGGTCGACCTCGGGCCCTGGGTCGGGCGGCGTGTCGACGCCGTGCTCGCCGTCGTCGGCGCCACCTCCGAGGCGACCACCGTCTTCGTCGGCGACGTCCGCGTCCGCCAGGCCCGGCCCCGACCCGACGACCTGCTCGGCTGGGTCGACACCCGCCGTGGCACGCACTCCTCCGACAGCTTCTCGCGTGGGAACACAGCCCCGGTCGTCTCGATCCCGCACGGCGGCGTCTTCGGCCTGCCGATGACCGACGCGTCGGCAGGGAACTGGCCGTACCGCTACCAGATGGCCGCCCCCGCGATCCAGGCCTTCGCGACGAGCCACATCCCGAGCCCGTGGATCGGCGACCGTGGAGTCTTCCAGCTCATGCCCAGCGCCTCGGCGACCCCGCCGACGGACCGTGACGCGCGTGCGCTCCGCTTCGACCGCGAGGACGAGCACGCCGGGCCCGACCGCTACGAGGTCGAGCTCGACGGCGTGTCAGTCGTCCTCACCGCGGCCCGGCACGCCGTCGGGCTGCGCGTCCGCTCCCACGGCGACTCACTCTCGCTCGTCGTCGACCATCTCGGCGAGGCCGCCGACGCCCGTTGGGTCGTCGAGGACGGGGCGTTGCGCCTCGACGTCCTGCTCCGCGACGGTGGGGACCGCCCCGACCACCACGTCCACGCGGTGATCCCCGATGTCCTGAGTCACACCCTCACCCACACCGACGGTGAGCTGCGCGGGTCCGTGACCCTCGCGCAGACCGAGGCCGACGTGATCATCGGCGTCTCGACGATCGACGCCGACCAGGCCCGAGTCAACGCGACGACGGCCGGGACTGTCGACGACATGCTCCGCGAGGCCGCGGCCGCCTGGCGCCGCGCACTCTCGGCCGTCGAGGTGCACGACCCCGACCAGGTCTCGCCCGACGTCCTCCGCTCGCTCGCGGGGAGCCTCGGACGCGTGCTCACCTACCCCAACGCCTACGACGAGCCCGGTCCTGAGGGGCCGCACTACCGCAGCCCGGTCGACGGCGAGGTGCGCCCCGGGAGCTTCTCGGCGACGCACGGCTTCTGGGACACCTACCGCACCGCCTGGCCGCTGCTCGGGCTGCTCGCCCCGGACCGTGCCGGGGCGCTCGCGGACGGCTTCGTCCAGCACTTCGCGGACGCAGGATGGGTGGCCCGCTGGAGCGCGCCAGGTCCCGTCGACTGCATGACGGGCACGACGAGCGACACGGTCTTCGCCGGGCTCGCCGCCCAGGGTGTGCCGTTCCGCCTCGAGGAGGCGTACCGCTCCGCGCTGCACCACGCGACCGTCCCGCCGTCGGACGCCCGGGTCGGCCGGAAGGGGCTGCGGCCCGGGATCTTCCGCGGCTACGTCGACACGCGGGTCCACGAGGGCATGTCATGGACCCTCGACAACGCGATCAACGACGCCTCGGCGGCGCGGCTGGCGCTCGCCCTGCTCGACCAGGCGGACGCGCAGCCCGGTCCGTCTGCTCTGTCCACCACGACCACCACCGCCACCGGCGACGCCACTGCCGCCGCGACCGCTCGGATCGACAGGCTGACCGCGGAGGCCGACTACCTCGCGCGCCGCGCCCTCGGCTACCGCTCCGTGTTCCACCGTGGTCTCGGCTTCTTCCTCGGGCGCGACGAGGACGGCGGGTGGCGGGTGGCCGAGGCGGACTTCGACCCGGCCGAGTGGGGCCACGACTACACCGAGACCAACGCCTGGGGGACCGCCTTCACGGCGCCGCACGACGGCGCCGGCCTCGCCGAGCTGCACGGGGGAGAGGAGGCGCTCGGCGCCGCCCTCGACGCCTTCTTCGCGACCCCGGAAACCGCCGACCCGTCCCTCGTCGGGTCCTACGGGTTTGTCATCCACGAGATGTCCGAGGCGCGCGACGTCCGGATGGGGATGCTCGGGCTCTCCAACCAGCCGGCGCACCACATCCCGCTCACGTACTGCTTCGCGGGGCGTCACGACGACGCGCACCGCGTGGTCGTCGAGGCGCGCGACCGGTTGTTCGTCGGCTCTGAGATCGGCCAGGGTTACCCGGGGGACGAGGACAACGGGGAGATGTCCGCGTGGTACCTCTTCGCGGTGCTCGGGCTCTACCCGCTCGTGCCGGGGACCGGGGGGATGGTGCTCACCCCGCCGCTGCTGCCGCGCGTCACGCTCCACCCGCAGGGCCGCGACCACCCCCTTGAGATCACCGCGGAGAACCCGGGCGCACCGTACGTCAGCGAGGTCCGCGTCGACGGGGAGGTCTGGGAGCGCGTCGCGGTGCCGGCGGCCGTCCTCGCCTCTGCACGGCACATCGCTTTCGTGCTGTCGGACGAGCCGACGGGCTGGGCTCGCGACAGCCGACCCACGTCGATCAGCACCGAGCTGGGCCTCCGCGAGCCGCTGCGCGACCTGCTCGTCATCGAGGCGGGAGGTGTCACCGACGACCGCGGTGACACCGTCGTCGTCCTCGCTGCGGGTGAGCACGTCGAGCTCGCGCTCACCGAGCCCGCGGTGGTCTCGCTCTACACGGTGACGCTCGCCGGTGAGCCCGCTGGCCTCCCCGCCGTCCCCGACCCCGTCGACGCCGCCTGGCGGCTCGAGGGCGTCACGGCTGACGGCCGGGTCGTGCCGCTCGACGTGCGCGAGGAGACTTTCGACCTCGCCTGCCAGACGCGTCCGTTCCGCACGCGACCCGAGGAGGGCGGGGGAGGGGCGGTCGTCGCCGTGCGTCTGACCGCGCTCTCCGAGGTCGAGCTGTCGCAGATCGAGGTCTTCGGCCCGGCCTGAGAGGCTGGCCCGGGCCCGGGCCCGGGCCCGGGCCCGGGTGCGGGTGCGGGTTCGCGGACGTCTCGCCTGCATATCGAGAATCACAGACGTCCTGGCAACACGCCTCACGATGGACTCGGGGGCATGAGCACACCCGTCACGCCACCTCTCCCTCAACCCGTCGACCTCTCGAAGAGACCTCGCATCGCCTCGCTCGACGTCATCCGTGGACTCGCCATCCTGGGCACGCTGGCCAGCAACATCTGGTTGTTCCAGGCCTTCTTCGGCGAGCGTGTCATCGACGTCCGGTGGGCCGAGCTGCTCTCGTGGACGTCGGAGGGCAAGTTCCTCGGGCTGCTCACCATCATGTTCGGGATCGGTCTCGAGATCCAGCGGCAGGCGGCGGCGCGGCGTGGTCTCCGGTGGCCGGGCACTTATCTCGTCCGTGCCGGCCTGCTCTTCCTCGACGGAGTGCTGAACTACATCTTCGTCGTGCAGTTCGACGTCCTGCGCGTCTACGCGATCCTCGGGTTCGTCGTGGCCTTCGTCCTGCTGATGCCCGAGAAGCGCCAGTGGATCTTCATCGGCGTCGCACTCACGACACACGTCTCGCTCGTCCTCCTTCCCCTGGTCGTGACCGACTACCAGGGCACCCCAGGCATCGTCTTCCCGGGTGAGTTCTGGGTGACGGAGGGGAGGCCGCCCTATACGTACGAGATCCACAACAACGCTCTGACGGTTCTGAGCGACCTGACGATCGGCAGCGACACCGGCTCCATCTTCACCCTGGGTCTCGTGTGCTTCACGCTCGGCGCCATGGTGTACCGCCACGGGATCCTCGACGCCCGAGGAGCACGATTGCGTCGCTGGGTCATGGTCGTGGGATTCGGGGTCGGGATCCCGCTGGACCTGGCGTTCTTCCTCTCCCAGGAGACGTACGGCTTCGGCAGGTTCCTGGCTGCGCCGTTCACCGCCTTCGGGATCCTCGCGCTCATGGCCGCGTTCTACCAGCGGCGCCCGATCGGTGTGGCCGGGCGACACCTGTCTCTCGTGGGCCGGATGGCACTGAGCTGCTACGTGCTCCAGAACGTCCTCGGCCGGGTGGCCCAGCGCTGGATCGGCAGCTCTCCTCTCTCACCGATGCTCGACCCCTTGATCGGCACCATCCTGATGTTCCTCGTCATCGGCGCTCTGGTGATCCTCTTCGCCAAGGTCTGGCTGCGGTTCTTCCCCAGGGGACCGCTCGAGTACGTCTGGGACGTCAGCTTCCGGTTCCTCACCCGCCGTCGACCCCGCTGACCCGACCTCGCTGACTCGACCCCGGGGTCGGTGCCTGCGGACGGCTCGCCGTCCTCGGCATCCTTCGCGGTCCCCGGCCGACCACCAGCAGCGCGGCGTGTGGATCCTCGGTCCACCCTGGGGAGCACGGGGGCGGCACAGGGTCATGCCTGCGGTGGACCTCTTCCGGGGCGATCCGCTCTACGGTGTCGGAGGGGCCCCCGTGCAGGTCGCAGCGGTGCCCCGTGCCCACGCCGTGCCCGGGTGCCCGGTGCGCAGGTGGACACTGCCGTCTCTACCCGCGACTGGGAGCAGCTCAGATGTTTCATCAGGTTCCGGTGCTACCGGTCGTCGTCCCCGTCGCCGCTCTGGCCTTCGTGGTCTTGCTGTGGTCGCTGCACCGACGCGCGCGGCTCACCCCGCAGCGGGCAGCCGTCGCGCTGACGCTGTGCGTCTACCTGGCGGGGGTGCTCGCGAACACGGTGTTCCCGATCTTCCTCGGCAAGCCCTCCTCCGGCCAGCCGTGGGACGCGTACCTGAACCTGGTGCCGCTGGTCGGCTACGAGGTCGTCGACGCCGTGACGAACGTCGCGGTCTTCGTGCCGCTGGGGGTGCTGCTCCCGCTGTTCTTCGTGCGTGCGCCGTGGTGGCAGGTGCTGCTCCTGGGAGCGGGGCTGAGCCTGCTGATCGAGGTGTCGCAGTACGTGACGGCGAACCTCCTCGGAGGTGGGCACGTCGCTGACGTGAACGACCTGCTCTTCAACGTGGTGGGCACCGGGGTCGGCCTCGCGCTGCTCGAGGGCGTGAGGCGGATCCCTGGTGCTGCCCGCGTCGTCGACGGGTTCCGCTGGCGCTGAGCGCGGAGGGTGCCACGGAGCGACCACCTGTGGAGCACCAGGGGTCCTTCTCTCGATGGTCGACGGATTTCTTCAACTTGTCCTCCTGATCGGCCTCACCGTCACGGCGTTCGCCGGCCTGCGGGGCTCGCGCCTCGTCGCCGGTCGGGACGAGATCGGCGAGGTCCGCCCCGGCGCTCGAGCCACCGCCCAGCGCGAGTGACGTCAGGCTAGAACCTGACGCGGCCCCGCCAGGCCGCGAAGCCAGAAGGCCCGCCCCGTGCCAGGGGCGGGAGTTCTGCTGCTACTCCAGACGGGCGTGTTTCGTGCTGTTGCCTGACCCCTGGCGCCAATGGTTCGTTCGACGTGGCAGACGGGGCCGGTCGCTGGGTTGGACCTACGTTTGGGCGCCGGCGCGACCACGCCACCGGATCGAGGTGCAGGCCCACAAAATCTCGACCTAACCGTATTTACGATCAAAAAGTTCCTGACATCTCTTTGTCGAGCGAGAATATTTCCCATACGTGAGCGGATCCCCGAGAATACAGGCCATAAACCTTGCTTTCGGGTCGGGATGAAGTGATGGCGATCACGCTCTTCTTGCCGTAGATTCCGTCTTGGAGAAGACCGTGCGGGGCCACGGCCTCGCGTCGACGTAGACGATATGAAAGGGCAGGTTATGACCAATTCTCGCAGCGGAGGGCTCGGGTTATTGCGACTCGACCGTCACTCCGTTCCGTTCCGTGCGTTGGTGCTCGGAGTAGTCCTAGGGTTAGTGATGGCGATGCTCAACGCCTTCGCTTTCTCGGTTCCCCGCGCTGAGGCAGTCCCGGCGGGCTCGGAGTACCCCGCGTCCTGGACGATCGCGGGGAACGTCGCGACGGGAACCACGCCGAGCGGTGTTGTCGTCACTGCCACCCTGACCGGACCGGTGACGTTCGCCGGTTCGGGAGGACTCGTCTTCGGCGGGCCGTCGCCAGCCTTCTTCCCGCCAACCACGACCGAAGCCCTGCAGTTCATCAACACGACCTGCACGAGTACGGCGCCGAGCGGCTGCGGCTCGATCACATACGCGTTCTCCGAGCCGGTGACCACGCCCGTCTTCTATACGGGTGACATCGGCTCGGGAGTGATCCCCGCCTCTAACCCCCCGACATTCTCGGAGTACCGGAACACCCCCCAGACCCTCACGTCCGGCGGTACCTTCAGCCTCGACACCCCCGGATCGCAGACCTCGAACGTCGCAATCACCAACGGAGGAACGACAGTAGGGATCATCAACCCCGCAGGTCGAGTGGGCACTGCCGCTTCGACCAATAGCTGCGATCCCGCCGGCTTCGGCTGCGGCACCTACGCCATCAGTACGCCCACGCCCACCGTGGAGAGCATCACCATCGGTTTCAGCAACGCCGGGGTGGGCGTTGAAGGGGATGCCTTCACCCAGGTTGTCGGGATCACGCCGCTCACTCCGAGCATCTCGATGACGAAGACCGTTTCTCCGCAGACCATCTCCGCGGCGGGCCAGGAGCTCGCGTACTCCTTCGCCGTCTCAAACACTGGCAACACAGCGCTGTCCGGAGTGTCCATCGCCGAGACAGCCTTCTCCGGCACCGGCGAGGTCGGCGCCATCGTCTGCGACGTCACGACGCTCGCCATCGGCGGCACGACGACGTGCTCCGCCACCTACACAGCAACGCAGGCCGACGTCGATGCAGGCACTATCAGCAACACCGCGACCGCTTCGGGTGACACCCCCGGGGGAGAGACAGTCACTAGTCCCGAGAGCTCTGCAGAAGTGACGGCTGCACCTGCGCCGGCGCTGACCGTTGTGAAGTCGGTCGACCCCGCTGGTCAGGAGTCGTACGAGGTGGGCCAGGAGTTGACCTACTCGTTCTTGGTGACCAACTCGGGCAACGTGACGATGACTGACGTCACGGTCAACGAGGGTGAGTTCGATGGCACCGGCGAACTGGGAGCGATCACGCCTGCCTCGGTCGCTACTCTCGCGCCGGGTGACTCCACGACGTTCACCGCGACGTACACGCTGACCCAGGCTGACGTCGATCGTCGTGGGTCCACGACCAACACGGCAACGGCCACGGGCGTCCCGCCCACCGGTCCGCCGGTCGAGTCGCCGCCCTCGACGGTCGAGATCCCCTCGATCGCTGCGCCGGCGCTGACYGTKGTGAAGTCGGTCGACCCCGCTGGTCAGGAGTCSTACGAGGTGGGCCAGGAGCTGACCTACTCGTTCTTGGTGACCAACTCGGGCAACGTGACGATGACTGACGTCACGGTCGACGAGGGTGAGTTCGATGGCGTACGAGGTGGGCCAGGAGCTGACCTACTCGTTCTTGGTGACCAACTCGGGCAACGTGACGATGACTGACGTCACGGTCGACGAGGGTGAGTTCGATGGCACGGGTGAGCTGGGAGCGATCACGCCTGCCTCGGTCGCTACTCTCGCGCCGGGTGACTCCACGACGTTCACCGCGACGTACACGCTGACCCAGGCTGACGTCGATCGTGGGTCCACGACCAACACGGCAACGGCCACGGGCGTCCCGCCCACCGGTCCGCCGGTCGAGTCGCCGCCCTCGACGGTGGAGATCCCCTCGGCCCCGACCCCGGCGCTGACAGTCGTGAAGTCCGCAGACCTCACGGAGATCACCGCCGCCGGGCAGGTCGTGAGGTACTCGTTCGTCGTCACGAACACCGGCAACGTCACCGTGACCGACGCGGCGCCCGTCGAGACGGAGTTCTCGGGCACTGGCGACCTGGGGGCCATCACTCCTGAGTCAGCCACGCTGATCCCCGGCCAGTCGGCCACGTTCACCGCCGATTACACCGTCACCCAGGCGGACGTCGATGGAGGTGTTCTGGCGAACACGGCAACCGCTGGTGGCACGCCGCCTCCGGGTACCGAGCTACCTCCGGTGCCGCCCTCGACGGTCGAGATCCCCTCGATCGCTGCGCCGGCGCTGACCGTTGTGAAGTCGGTGGAYCCCGCTGGTCAGGAGTCGTACGAGGTGGGCCAGGAGCTGACCTACTCGTTCTTGGTGACCAACTCGGGCAACGTGACGATGACTGACGTCACGGTCGACGAGGGTGAGTTCGATGGCACGTGGGTCCACGACCAACACGGCAACGGCCACGGGCGTCCCGCCCACCGGTCCGCCGGTCGAGTCGCCGCCCTCGACGGTCGAGATCCCCTCGATCGCCGCGCCGGCGCTGACAATCGTGAAGACGGCCGATCAGACTGTCATCACACGAGTTGGCCAGACGATCACCTACTCCTTCCTCGTGACCAACACGGGCAACGTCACGGTGTCCGACGTCGACGTGGTCGAGGGAGCGTTCACTGGCAGTGGCCAGCTAGGTGCCGTCACGCCCGAGTCGGTCGCGACACTGCTGCCAGGAGCGTCGACGACGTTCACGGCAACATACGTAGTGACCCAGGCAGACCTTTCGATGGGTTCTCTGTCGAACACGGCAACCGCCACGGCCGTGCCTCCGGGTGGTAGTCCCGTGACGTCACCGCCATCAACGGTGCAGATCACTGTCAACGTTCCGGCGGCGCCCCCGTCTCCAGGGAACATGCCGCCGCTGGCGCAGACCGGCGCCGGGGTGGCAGGAGTGGTCGGGATCGGCGTAATTCTCGTGCTCGGCGGTGCAGGTCTGACTCTGGCCGCCCGGCGCAGGCGAGGTGATGAAATCACCGCTGGTTGATACCTGCGGGGAGCAGGTGGCGTGACCTGATCTGTCGTCTGCGGGCGGGTCATCCACAGGTGGCCACAGTGCGTTAGTCCAGCACTGTGGCCACCACTGCGCCCGTACGAAGAGCCTCGCCTCTTGGTCTGCGATCCGAGGGGCCATGGGATCCCATTCAACTGAATGCGGGTCCCGGGGCCGTGCGAGCACGGCCCCGAACACGGTTTGGTTCAGTGGCATCGAGCGTGTCTCATCTATCTCAGGCAGTTGACGCCGCCGCGTGCGGAGTGCGTCGAGGCCCTGAAATGGTCCGGTTCTTGACCTGGGCGCGTGCGAACTGCCGGCCGGCGACCTAGTCAGGGGTCTTCGATGCGATCGCCGTTGGCCAACGTCTGGGCTCGTCCCGTTGGGCCCACGCTGGCGAAGACCGATCAGCTCAGCTTTGTCAGCCGGGAAGCGCTGGCTACCGGCACGAACTCCAGCTGTCCGCTGCGTTCTGCTGCTCTACCGATGGGCGCCTCGCTCTGGCCGCGCTCTCGGTCATCCCGCTGTCGGGCCTCGGGATGACAGGTGGTCCCGCGCTCTACCCCGAAGGTGCGATTGGGCGCACTCTGTCGCGCTCGCACTAGCGCCGTTCAACGGGCGCGCACGCCGCGTCCCCTCAACGGTGGAACGGTTGCGCCCAACGCGGGGTGGCACCCATCCGCAACCGCCCCGGCTGCGAATATACCCATCCAGAATCTAGACTTCTACGAACGTAAGACATCGGGCAGCGTTCGCGTTGCGTGAGTAATCGCCCAACCAACCGTGGGACTTAAGAAGCTAGGTCCCACATCCGGAGGTAACCTCACAGTGGACGAGATCGACGCCAAAATCCTGAACGCCGTGCAGCGCGACCCCCGCATCACCCTTGCCGGCCTTGCCGCTCTCACCAAGTCCACCCTGTCGACATGCCACCGGAGGCTGCGCCGCCTCGAGGGGGCGGGCTACATCGCTGGCTACCGAGCCATCATCGATCCCGAGCGCGTCGGTCTCACGTTCCACGCCCTCGTCTTTGTATCTTTGGAGCCCGGGACTGTCGGCAGGTTTGAAGAGTTCGAACAGGCGGCCAGCCTTCTACCGGAGGTGATCGAGGTACTACGCCTCAGTGGACGTCCCGAGTACGTCTTGCGAGTCATGGCCAGCGATTCTGCCGGTTTTAACACCCTCTACGATGTCCAATTGTCCGATCTTCCACGAGTTGCGTCTCTACAGTTGGAGCTCATCCTTGGGGTCCCTGTACCAGCTCGAGCCATTGCGGTTTCCCCGCCTTGACCCCAACGCCGGCATGACGCCCCCTGGATCGCTTTCTTGTTCCCAGTATCGCGACAGGTCCACTGGCAAGGACGTGTCGCCTGGGTCCCCGCCGATCCGCTCGGGACCGCACTTTGAACGTTGTCCGGTCCGCTAGCGAACCTTATGCGTGGAGTGGCCCGTCCGCGCGTCGCGTCGCGTAGTTCGAGCCGGTCTACCCCTTGCCCGATAACTGCGGATTCTTCGCCTCAGACGTCGTTGTCAGAGGGGGCGACGTAGCTGTCTCGCGTGTGACGCGTAGCGCCCTTGACGGCGGTTTCTGTGGCGAGATGATCGGGCGGCGGGGGCCCCACAGACCATCCAGGCTGTGCACGGGTCGCGCTTACGTAGTCGCCGGCTGGTGTTGCTGGGGTGAGGGCGCGAGCGGTGTGCGGGCGGTCAGGTGGTCAGAGGGCACTCAGGTTGTCGAGAGATATCCGGGCCGGTGTCCGTGCCGGCCCTGACCTGCGGGGACCGTCCTTGCCCTTGGGTGGCTGCTGGACCGCCTTACGTGGGCTCGTGGGAGAGCCCACGGCGCGGCGCTGCTGGGCGGCCTGGTGTGGTGCGAGCTCGCGACCATAGGCGAACCGCAAACGATGGTGGACTCAACCGATCACCGCACCACCCTCGGGCAGGATGACGTACCGGAGGTGTGATGTGGCGTTGACGCGGATGCAGGCTGATGTGGTGTGGGACAGGTGGAGGGCTGGAGACTCAAGCCGCTTGATCGCTCGAACGGTGGGGTGCAGCCCAGCTGCTGTCCGCGGTGAGCTGGCCAGGAGCGGAGGGGTGCGCCCTGAGCCTCGACGGCGGGATCCCGGTCACTTGAGCAGCGGTGAGCGGGAGGAGATCTCTCGTGGTTTGGCTGCAGGTCTTTCGAGCCGGTCGATCGCGCATCAACTCGGACGGTCGCCGTCGACGATCTCGCGCGAGATCGTCCGGAACGGTGGTCGCCATCTCTATCGTGCGTCGGTTGCGGACGTGGCTGCCTTCGACCGGGCGCGTCGGCCGAAGGTCTCCCGCCTAGCCGCGGACCCTGCGCTGCTTGCAGATGTGCAGGGCAGGCTCGAGGCGGACTGGTCGCCTCAGCAGATCGCGGTGTGGCTCAAGCAGCAGTACCCAGATCAGGCCTCCAAGTGGGTCTCTCACGAGGCGATCTACCGTTCCATCTACATCGCAGGCCGGCGTGAGCTCGGCGACAGGCCCTCGAAGCATCTGCGATCGGGGCAGTCTGTGCGCCGACCGCGTATGGTCCGGGCGACTGATGGGCGAGGGCGTTTGAGGAACATGGTCTCGATCCACCACCGTCCAGCCGCGGTCGAAGACAGGGTCGAGGTCGGGCACTGGGAAGGTGACCTGGTTATGGGCCGACGACCCTCGGCCGTGGCGACGTTGGTTGAACGCTCGACCCGCTTCGTGCGCGTCGTAGCTCTGCCCGATGGGTACAAGGCCGACGCTGTGCGTCGGGCGCTCCGCGACGACCTCTCTCAGCTACCAGCCTCGATGCGCAAGTCGCTGACCTGGGACCGTGGCCGAGAGATGGCAGGACACCAGGAACTCAGCGTTGACCTGGGCATCGAGGTCTACTTCTGCGACCGTCGCAGCCCGTGGCAGCGCGGCACCAACGAGAACACCAACCGTCTCCTGCGCCAGTACCTGGCCAAGAGCGCAGATCTCCGCTCGTTCTCCATGCGCGACCTCGACGACTTTGCCGAACGCATCAACACGCGCCCGAGGCGGGTCCTGGACTGGGCCAGTGCCCGTGACCGCTACTGGTCGCATCTCCAGGCTGTCTTACAGACCTGAAGGAGGCGTCAGTTCGCATTCTGGTAGAGCGTGAACGGGTACAGCGTCGTCGGGGAGGGCATCGGCTCCGATCGCTCGCCAGTCTTCGCCGAGGACGCCGTGAAGACCGAAAATGCAGATTAGGCTCGTCCAACGTTTGATCGCGTCGGCGACAGTGGCCCGCACAGCCAGCTCGAATTCCTCAAATCCCTCACCCCGTATCGCTGCCAGATGCAGGGCCTTGAGAACTGGGTTGGTCTCGATGGCAATTTCTTCGACTTCGTTCCACATCTCGTGTGAGGATCGCGCCTTGACCGCACCCCCTCGGAGCTGATCGAGGTGGTAGTAGCGGCCAGCGTCAGCGTAGTTGCGCAGGGTGCGGACAGCCGCGTTCCAGACAGGGTCCTTCTCAAGGGTGCAGACCCAAGACTCCAAGAGACGTCGATGCTCCCAGTCCCCGTCTCGCACCGCAGTGGCGAGCTCTGCTTGCAGGCGTGCGTCCATCTCATCGAGCGCGTGGCCCCATCCGTCTCGAGTAGAGCCCATCTTCGGCCACCCCTCGCCGCGAGAGACTGCAGACGTCCCCAAGGCCAGCTTCATCAGCCGCTCGACCCCGATTGAGTACGTCGCCAAGATGGCGTCAATCTCAGCGTCAAACGATTCTCCACTGCGTAGTAGCCGGTCAGCAGTCGCCAGCACACGACGGGCTGAACTCACTTCAGGAAGCAGCGCGTGGCTCCACTCGCGGCTCGTGAACTTCGACTGATGGCGCACGATAGAGATCCTACGCACCTGCGTCCGGCTATCGGGGCATAGCGACGCGATTCCCCTAATGATCTGTAAAGGGTCTCGATGCTTGAGGGGCAGATGAGGCGATCAGAATCGGGCGCGGCGGGTCCGATGTCGACTCGAGCCACCAGGTGCCAGGATCTACCCTCGAGAGACAGCGGGGTGGTGCGGTGATCGGTTGAGACCGCCATCGTTTTTGGGTGAGGTCGCGGCTCGGCCAGTCTGAGTGCGACACGCCGGCCGCGGGCGCACCGAAACCCGCTCCCGAAACCTCGTCCGCCCGAAACCCAGCATCAGGCGTTTCTGGTGAATCCAGGGAGGGGGCGTTGCGCCTCCCGCACCTGGGGACGCCCTGACCAGGTCCCGCAGAGCCAGTGCCATGCCCGGCACTCAGTCACGGAGTCTTTTGGTGAAGTTTGATCAGGCCCGTTGAGCCATCTTCGGCTGATCGACCACAGCCGGCGTCACGACGGAGCGCTAGAGGGTCATCCGCCAGCCGTAGGCGACAACGCCCCTCGCGCACCGTGCCGAACGTGACCTGAGGTGCAGTTGTAGGGTTGCGGCAACTTTGTCGGGGACGTCATTCCTGGCTTCGACAACCGGTGTGAGCGGCGGCGATGGTTGGGCGCGGAGGTCTGATGAGAGCGTATGCAGGTCTGTGGGGGACGATGTTCGGCGTCGTCCTCGTGGCTGCGGTGACCTCGACGGCGATGATGGGCCCGCCGGGGCGCCGGAGCTATCTCGACGCGGAGCTGGCAGAGGCGGTCGCGAACCCAGCGTCTGTGGTCGCACTGGTGCTGGGTGTGCTGGTGGTCCTGCTGCCTCTTCCCCCTGGGCGGTCCTTCGCCGCGGCCACGGAGACCCTCGCGATCACCGTCCTGGTCCTCGTCGGCGCAGTCGTCGCGTACCGCGCCGTCGTGGGGGCGGACGACGACCGTGAGTTCGACGCGGGATCGGTCGAGGCGTGGCTGCTCAAGGCTGCCGGGATCCTGGTCGTTATGACGCTGCTTGCGGTGCGCGCCGACCTAGCTCGGCGACGGCAGAGCGTCGCACGACGACCTGCTGGAGGGCGCAGCCCCCGAGGCACCCGTCCCTGACCCAGCGCAGCCGACGCCTCAGGGGCCAGCGACCAACAGCTCTTGGGCCAGTAATTCGCCGGGGCCGAAGGTCTGGAGCCCGATGGTGACCGGTCCGGAGCGGTGATGAGCGCTCTAGAGATCGTGCGGGTCACAGCACGACGTGAGTTGAAGAAGTCGTGTCTCTAGAGGGGGCCGGAGGTCATGGACGGACAGCGTGCAGCAGGTAGCCAGCTGTCGTCTGCCTCTCGTCGATCTCCTCGAAGCCGGTCTGTGCGAACATCTCGACCAGCGACGAGGGAGGGCCGCCAGAGGGTGGGGTGAAGGCGCAGACGACCTTTGCCCTTGGGCGAAGGGCTCGGTGGAGCTCTCTGAGGCCTGCGTGCGGGTCGGGCCAGAAGTGGAGGTTGTCGACGACCATCGCGGCATCGCACGAGCAGTCTTCGACCGGGAGGTGTCCAGCGCTGCCCAGCAAGAGCACCACGCGCCCAGCCTCGATGGCGTCGGCGTTGCGGGCTGCTGCGTGCTCGTGCATGAGCGCGGAGTGGTCGACACCGTAGACCTGCACCTCAGGGTGGACCTTCAAGAGCGTTGCGATTCCAACCCCGGGCCCGAAGCCGACCTCCAGGACCCTCCCTCGAGGGGGGAGAGAGCCGAGCAGAGCCACCACCTCGCGAGCCATCGACGTTCCTTCTTGCGCCATCAGGCGTCCACCTGCGTTGCCGTCACGCCCGGCAGGGCGCACGAACATCTCGTACATGCCCATCTTCAGGTCACTTCCTCTCGTCATGGCTGTGCGGTTGCCATTCGGCATGATCCTCAAGCCCGAAGACGCTCGCCGGGACCGTCATGGCCCAGGTGTTCATGGCGTCCAGGACAGGTCGGAGCTGATGTCCCACCGGGGTCAGCTCGTAGACGACGCGTGGGGGGATCTCGGCGTATGCCGTGCGCGTCACCAGGTCGTGCGCGACGAACTTGCGCAGGCGGCTGGTGAGCGTGTGCGCGCTGATGCCTGGCAGTGCAGCCAGAAGCTCGTTGAACCTGTGCGGTCCCGTGAGCAGCTCCCGCACGATGAGGGTCGCCCATGGTCCGTCGAGCAGGCTCAAGAACCGGGCGACCCCGCACTCCTGAAGGTCACAGTGGTCGAAAGACATGGGCACTGACTCCAATACTGCAGTTGACGTAACTGATGCATCGTATGCAGTAATGGTCGCATGACTTTCATCGTGCACGGCGCCACCGGCGCCCAAGGTTCCCCCGTCGTCTCCGCCCTCCTCGCTGCCGGGCACTCCGTCCGCGCCGCAGTCCGCGACACATCGAAGGTCGAGGGTGTTGATGCCGTTCAGGTCGATGCTTCCTCCGTGGAGTCGCTGGCTGCCGCCTACGAAGGTGCTGAAGGAGTCTTCGTCCACCTGCCGCTCGGGCACCCCGACGCCCAGCGTGAGCAGGCTCTGGCGATCGGCGCCGCGCTCAAGAAGGCCAAGCCCGCGCGCGTCGTGTTCTCCACCAGCGGCTATGCGGTCGACGTCGAGGGCGATAGCCAGGACGCTCCCAACGTGATGGCTCGCGAGCTCGCTGCGTCCGGCGTCTCCTACGCCATCGTGGCACCTCGTCTGTACCTGGAGAACTTGCTGCTTCCCCCCATGATCGCCGCGGCGCGGCAGGGAGAGCTGCCCTACCCGTTGCGTGATGACTATGCGACGTCGTGGAGCTCCCACCTCGACGTCGCTGACGTCGTCGTGCGTCTGCTCAGCTCCACCGAGGTCTCTGGCGTCGTCGGTGTGGGTGCGCTCCCGGGGCTGCTGGGATCGGACCTTGCCGAGGGGTTCTCCGAGTACTTCGGGACGTCGGTGAGCTACACGGCGATCACACCTGAGGAGTTCGGCGACATGATCCGTCCACTCTTCGGAGAGGATGCGTCCGCTCCCGTCGTGGCTTCCTACGAGTATCGCCTCGGACAGCCTGACGAGGAGATCGACCAGGCACGGTCCGCGCAGGCCCTGCTGGGCGTCCAGCCGCGATCAGTGGTGGAGTGGCTGCGCGCGATGGGCATCTGACCCTGCGGCGCTGTGAGGAGGGGAGAGGCGCCTAGCGCCTCTCCCCTCCTTCGTCTTCGCCGAGGCGGTTCCTAGCACTGGACCTCGCTCTGAGGTTCACGCCGTGGGGTATGCCTCGCCACGGCCGTGGTCATCTGTGCCGGGCCAGCGCCTGGCCGAGGTAGACGCCGGTGACGCTTCGTGGGTCTTCGGCGACCTGTTCCGGTGTGCCGGTGGCCACGATGTGGCCTCCGGCGGCGCCTCCGCCAGGGCCGAGGTCGATGATGTGGTCGGCGTTGGCGATGACGTCGAGGTCGTGCTCGATGACGATGACCGTGGCTCCCGCACCGAGGAGCCTGTCGATCACGGAGAGCAGCACGCGCACGTCTTGTGGGTGGAGGCCGACCGAGGGTTCGTCCATCACGAATAGGGTGCCGGCCTGGTTGCGGGGTAGCTCGGCGGCGAGCTTGAGCCGCTGGGCCTCGCCACCGGAGAGCGCGGTGGTGGTCTCCCCGAGGGACAGGTATCCGAGGCCCAGGTCGACGAGTGTCGTGAGCTTTGCGTGGGTGCGTGGCAGTCCTGAGAGGGCTGCCGCGGCTTCGACGACAGGCAGGGCTAGGAGCCGCGGCAGGGACATCGGCCCGACGGCCGTGGCCAGCTCGATCTCGGCCGCCGCTGGGCTGTACCGCGAGCCCTGGCAGGTGGGGCAGGGGATGTCGACGTCGGGCAGGAACTGGACGTCGAGGACCACCTGGCCCGTTCCCTCGCACCGGGGGCACCGCAGCGACCCGGTGTTGTACGAGAAGTCCGCACCCTTGAGACCGCGCTGTCTTGCGGCGTCGAGCTGCGCGAAGCTGCGGCGCAGGTCGTCGAGCACGCCGGCGTAGGTGGCGATCGTCGACCGGATGTTGGTCCCGACGGGTGTCGCGTCAACGACGTCGACGCGGTCGATCCCGGCGGTCTCGAGCGAGCGGACGTGGCTCGGTAGGTCGTCGCCCTGGTGCCGGGCGGCCAGCGCGGGGACCAGGCTCTCGAGGATCAGCGTCGTCTTGCCGGACCCCGACATCCCGGTGACGGCCGTGAGCCTGTTCTTCGGGACGGACGCCTGGAGGGCGTGCACCGTGTGGATCTGACCCGTGCTGATCGTGACGGCGCCGTCGGCGAAGACCTGGTCTGCCGGGACGCGGTCTCGGACCAGCGTGGGCTGCGCGGCGCTGAGGTAGCCCCCGATGACCGACCGTGGGTCTGCCGCGACCTCTGCGACAGGCCCTGTCGCGATGACGTGCCCGCCGTCTGCTCCAGAACCGGGGCCGATCTCGATGATCCAGTCGGCCTCCCGCAGCACCTGGACGTCGTGGTCGACGAGCAGGACGGAGTTGCCGTCCTCGAGGAGGTCGTCCATGACCCCGATGAGGCCGGCGATGTTCTCCGGGTGCAAGCCGATGGAGGGTTCGTCGAGGACGTAGAGGACGCCCGAGGTCTGGTTGCGGACGGCACGGGCGAGCTGGACGCGTTGGCGTTCCCCGGTCGAGAGCGTGGTGGTGGCCCGGTCCAGGGTCAGGTACCCCAGCCCCAGCTGGACGAGGCGGCGCGCGGTGTCGGTGAGCTGCTCGACGATCATCCGTGCCATCGAGTGCATCTCGGAGGGCAGGTCGGGCACCACCGACGGTGCCCAGACGACGACCTCGTTGAGGGTCTGGGCCGTGGCCTGGGCCAGGTCGATCCCTGCGACGTGGGTCCCACGAGCCGCTTCGCTGAGCCTGGTGCCGTGGCACGCCGGGCATGTCCCGGCAGTGATGAACCGGTTGACTCGCGCCAGGCCCTGCTCGCTCGTCGCCTTGTTCATCGCTTCGCGCACGGCTTGCCGGGCGCTGCGGTAGGTGAAGTTGAGGTCGAAGAGCTTGCCGCTCTTGGACGGCACAGTGATCTGCCGCTTGACCGCGGGCCCGTCGAGGACGGTGTGGCGCTCGGAGTCTGAGAGCTCGGCGTAGGGGACGTCGATGCGCACGCCGAGGGCCTCGGCGACCTGGGGCATGACGGCGAGCCCGAACATGCCCCAGGGGGCGACCGCCCCGTCGGCGATCGACCGTGACGCGTCGGGGACCAGGCGCTGGTCGTCGACGTCGCGGACCACGCCGGTGCCCGAGCACGTCGAGCAGGCGCCGTCGGAGTTAAAGGCGAAGGTCTCCGCGCCCGGGGGGTAGAACACAGCGGCGCACACCGGGCAGGTGAGGTCGAGGTTGGCCGCGACGTCGATCGTGGGGGAGAGGCGGTGCCCGTTCGGGCACAGGTGCGAGCCGAGCCTGGAGTACATGACCCGCAGGACGTTGAGCAGCTCGGTCGATGTGCCGAAGGTCGACCGGATGCCGCCGGCCTGCGGGCGCTGTCGCAGGACCAGGGCTGCCGGGACGTGGCGGACCGAGTCGACCGCGGCACGGGGCGCATGGGTCATCCTGCGGCGGGTGTAGGTCGAGAGGGCCTCGACGTAGCGGCGCGACCCCTCGGCGTACAGGACGCCCAGCGCGAGCGAGGACTTTCCAGACCCGGAGACGCCGGCGATCGCGACGAGCTGGCCGAGGGGAACGTCGACGTCGACGTCCGCGAGGTTGTTCACCCGGGCACCGCGAACCTCGATCGCTCGGGGCGCGGAGGAGGTGGCGCGGCGGATGCTCTCGTGGGGCTCGGCCATGGTCGGTCCTTTCGTCTCAAGCGGTGATGGGCAGTGGGGGAGCACGATCGGTGCGACCACTGACGTGGTCGCACCGATCGTGCTCGTTGCCCAACAGGCAGAGGGAAGGGGCCGACGCGCCGTGGCAGTCCGCTCCTTCCCCGAAGGGCCTGCGATCAGACGTGACCCCAGAAGGTGTTCTCCGAGGCCGCGTCCTCGGAGAAGAGATGCACCTCGACGATCTTCCCGTCGCGGACGGTCAGCAGGTCGATCCCCGACATGTCCATCGATGCGCCGGTGCGCTGGCCGGAGAACCGGACAGGGACGGCAACCATGTCGCCGTTGACCATCGCGTCGCCGCTCACGACGAGCTGGAAGGTTCCTTCGCTGGTCTCCATCATGCCGCCGAGCAGGGCGCCCACGCCCTCGACTCCCGTGTGGTCTCCGGAGAACTGGTGCGCGCCGGGCTGGTGCCAGACCACGTCCGGGCTGAACAGGCTCATCGCGGTCGGGACGTCTCCGCTGGACAGTGCGTCGAAGTAGGTGGCGGCGGTCTGCTCAGGGGTCTGGGTGCTCATGATGCTCTCCTCTGTTGGATAGTGTGACTCCATGGTTGCATTTGGTAACCTGTTACCTCAACGTAACTGGGAAGAGGATCTCGTGTCGCAGCCAGAGTGGAACGTCATGGTCTCGTCCTGCCCGTCGCGCACCTCGCTCGCGCGCATCGCCAACAAGTGGACCGCGATGATCGTCATCGCGCTCAGCGGCGGGCCGCTGCGCTTCGGTCAGGTTCGAGAGGCCGTCCAGGGAATCAGTGGGAAAGTCCTTGCAGAGACGCTGCGCGAGCTCGAACGTGACGGTCTGGTGACCCGCACCGCTTTCGACGAGATGCCTCCGCGTGTGGAGTACGAGCTGACCGCACTGGGTCAGACTCTGCGAGACCCGCTGACGGCCTTGGCCCGATGGGCGGAATCTCACGTGGGCGAGGTGCTCACGGCCCGAGCCGGGTACGACATGGCCCACTGAGCCGATCACGTCGAGTGTGCCTGGTCTGGGTTCAGCAGACCGGCGAGGTGGGTGTCGAGCTCAGCGCCGATGTCGACCGCGAGGGGGTCTGCCATCCACTGGCGTTGCAGACCGTCCCAGAGCGCCACCAGGGTCGAGGCCTCGAGGCGCGCGTCAGAAGGCTGGAGCAGACCTCCTTCCAGGGCAGCCCGGTGCAGGAGGTTCTCGAAGTAGGCGAGGGTCCGTGCGAACCGTGCCGAGAAGTAGTCGTGCGCCGGGTGACTGCTCACGACAGCCTCGCACGACATCGTCGCGTAGAGCGCTATGAGGCCCGGTTCTTGCTCTTCGTCGCGACGTGCGTCGTCGCCGGCTGATCGCAGGATCTGCGTGGCGGACGCGGTGGGTGCCTTCTCGTAGAGCACGAGCTCGGCGTCGCGGTGGCGCAGCACGGCTGTCAGGAGGTCTTCCTTCGACCCGAAGTAGTGCCGGAGCGTGGACGCGCTCGATCCGACCTGGGCTGCGACCTCGTTGAGCGTCGTCGCGTGGAAACCTTGTGTGGCGAACAGCTCCACGGCCGCGCTGATGATGCGTTCCCGGCGTTGTCTGCCTGGGGCGTATCCCTCGTGCTCCTCGTGGCCGATCGTCGCCAGGCCGACATGATCGACCGGTGCCTGCGCATAGGCGGTGGTGGCCTCGGCGGCCCGGGACGGGGCCAGCGAGTGCTTGAGGACGACGTCCGCCGACGGCTGGTCGGGGAGGTAGGCGGAAATAACCTGCTGCCCCTCCCAGATCGCCACGAGCCGACGCACCTGCCTCTGGTGGTCGATCGCGACTACGTCGTCGACGAGCAGGCGGCCGACGACTCGTTCCCGCCACCGGTGCAGCTGGTCGTACCAGTCGTGCGCAGGATGCTCCTCGTCCCAGCCGGCCACCGCGAGGGAGACCTCCAGTCGCGTCTGCACCGGATCAGCGGCGACGTCGCGGACGTGCTGCAGGAGTGCGTCCACAGTGCGGGGCTCAGCGAGGGGCGTCGCACACTCTTCCAGGACCGCCACGAGCAGGAGGGCTTTCGAGGGGAAGTGCTTCTGGAGGCCAGGGTGGGAGATGCCTGCGGCTTCGGCGACCTCGCGCAGCGAGACGGCCTCGAATCCCCGGTCGACGACGAGCCGGCGGGCCGCTGAGAGGATCGCTGACCGTGTGCGCATCGCGCTCTCTGCCCTGGTCTCCGCTTGCGCTCGCACCGAACCATCCTGCCCCACATCGAGTTCCCAGTCCATCGAGATTCGGTTGCCAGAGAAGCGAGATTGGGTCTATGGTCGCGCTGTTAGGGCGCGATCAAAGGAGATGCCCATGAGCGAGATCCATACCCCGGCAGCGTCAGCTGGTCACCACGCCGCCGGTCCAGCCGGCCCTAGAGAGCCGCTCCTACTACCGCGTAGCTACCTGACGATGCTCGGTCTGGGGAACTTCGGGCTGTACTTCGCTGTTCTGACGCCCGTCTTCGTCTCTCTTGCGTTCAAGCTTCAGCACATCACCGAGACTCCGTCCGAGGCCGCTGCTGCTCTCGGGCTGGTCTCTGGTGTGGGAGCGCTCTTCGCCCTGGTCGTCAACCCCATGGTGGGTCGTCTCTCGGACAGGACGACGTCGAGGTTCGGGATGCGCCGACCATGGATCCTCGGCGGCGCGTTGCTCACGCTCGCCGCACTGACGTTGATCGGCGCCGCGGAGAGCGTGTGGGTCGCGCTTGTGGGGTGGTGTCTGGTGCAGGCAGGCGTCAACGGCTCTCTCGCCGCCTTCAACGCGACGATCTCCGACCAGGTGCCAGTGGCCCGACGCGGGCTCGCATCAGGGATCGTCGGTGTCACGACCAGCCTCGCGATCTTGGCGGGCAGCTTTGCCGTCAACTTCATCGACAGCGACCTACTGAGGTTCGTCGTGCCGGGCATCGTCGCCCTCGTCTTCGTCGCCTTGTTCTCCCTCGTCCTCCACGACAAGGTCTTGGAGACCAAGCCAGCCACGAGGTACGGCGTCCGAGACTTCTTCGGGTCCTTCATCTTCAACCCCCGCAAGCACCCCGACTTCGGGTGGACCTGGTTGACGACTTTCCTCGTGATGTTCGGGTACGCAGGTGTGGCGACCTTCCTCCCCCTCTACCTCACAGAGCGCTTCGAGCTCGACGAGCGCACCGCGATCACCTTCATCCTGGTCTGCAACATCGCCT
Organism: Sanguibacter sp. Leaf3; assembly: GCF_001425965.1. Taxonomy (NCBI): domain Bacteria; kingdom Bacillati; phylum Actinomycetota; class Actinomycetes; order Micrococcales; family Sanguibacteraceae; genus Sanguibacter; species Sanguibacter sp. Leaf3. Next base: position 408,334 of record NZ_LMRH01000002.1, read on the forward strand.
CGACGATCGGTCTGGCGATCAGCGGGCCTCTCGCTGGCGTGCTCTCCGACCGCCTCGGACGGCGACGCCCGTTCGTCGCCGCAGCGAGCCTGATCATGGTCTCCGGACTGGTCGTGCTCGCCTTCGCCCCGTCACTGTGGGTCGTCGTCGCAGGCCAGGCGATCATCGGGCTCGGCGCCGGCGCGTTCCAGTCTGTCTCCCTCGCGCTGGCGACCCAGGTGCTCCCTGACCAGCACGACGTCGCGAAAGACCTCGGGATGATCAACGTCGCCAACGCCCTGCCCCAGTCGATCGCACCGGCCATCGCCCCTGCCGTCATCGCCCTGGGTGCGACCACCGCTATCGGCGGGTACTCGCTGTTCTACCTGGTCGCGGCCGTCGTCGCCGTGACCGGAGCCATCACCGTCTACAGGATCAAGGAAGTTCGATGACCGACGAGAACACCGTCACCCCAGCCCCCCTCGACACCCGGTACCTGGACCCGGCGGTGCCCGTCGACGAGCGCGTGGAGATCCTGCTCGGCCAGATGACGCTCGAGGAGAAGGCAGGGCTCTTCTTCCACACGATGATCTCGATGGGCGAGGAAGGTCAGCTGTCAGGCGGAGACGCAGACTGGGACATCCCCTCCACGCACGAGTACGTCGTCGGGCGCGCCATGAACCACTTCAACCTCCTCACCGGTGGGACGGCGGAGGAGATGGCGCGCTGGCACAACCGCCTCCAGGCGCTGGCGGCCAGCACCCGCCTGGGCATCCCGGTCACCGTCTCCAGCGACCCCCGCCACTCCTACAGCGACAACCCACTCGCAGGGCTGCTCGCTGGCGCGTTCTCGGTCTGGCCCGAGACGCTCGGGCTCGCCGCGACCCGCGACGCCTCGCTCGTCGAAGAGTTCGGGAACGTCGCGCGGCAGGAGTACTCAGCCGTCGGCATCCGGCTCGCGCTGCACCCGCAGGTCGACCTGGCCACAGAACCGCGCTGGGCCCGACAGCTCGACACCTTCGGTGAGGACGCCGAGGTGACCGCGACCCTCGGGGCGGCCTACATCCGCGGGTTCCAGGGCCCGGCCCTCGGCCCGGGATCTGTGTCCACCATGACCAAGCACTTCCCGGGGGCAGGCCCGCAGAAGGACGGCGAAGACCCCCACTTCGCCTACGGTCGCGAGCAGGTATACCCGGGAGGACAGTTCGACCTCCACCTCGTGCCCTTCGAGGCCGCGTTCGAGGCGGGCACGAGCCAGATCATGCCGTACTACGGCATGCCGGTCGGCACAGACCTCGAAGAGGTGGGATTCGGCTTCAACCGCTCGGTCATCACGGGGCTGCTGCGAGAGAAGTACGGCTTCGACGGCATCGTGTGCACCGACTGGGGACTGATCAACGACTCCGAGGTCGAAGGAGAACCGTTCCCCGCGCGAGCCTGGGGCGTCGAAGATCTCTCCCCGCGTCAGCGCATGCTCAAGGTCATCGAGGCCGGAGCCGACCAGTTCGGAGGAGAGGCCGACCCAGCGATGCTGGTCGACCTGGTGCGGGCCGGCGACATCTCCGAGACGCGCATCGACGAGTCCGCGCGGCGCCTCCTGAGGGAGAAGTTCACGCTCGGTCTCTTCGACACCCGGTACGTCGACGTCGACGCTGCGGTCCAGCTCGTGGGTTCGGCAGCCTTCGTGGCTGCTGGGCAGGCCGCCCAGCGCGCTTCCCTCACCCTCCTGGAGAACACCTCGCTGACCGAGGGGGGAGCGCCGTTGCTGCCTCTGGCTCGCGGTTCGCGGCTGTACGTCGAAGGCATCGCGCCGGAGGTCGCAGCAATGTACGGGACTGTCGTGGACGACCCTGCGCAGGCGGACGTGATCATCGTCCGGACGCACGCGCCGTTCGAGACACGGGCGACGGTCTTCGAGAACTACTTCCACGCGGGCTCCCTCGACTTCAGCCCAGAGGTCCTCCAGCACCTGGCGGACCTGGCGGAGCACGCTCCTGTGGTCGTCGACGTGTTCCTCGACCGCCCGGCGATCCTAGGACCGGTCGCCGACCGGGTCTCTGCCGTCATCGCGAACTATGGAGCGAACGACAGCGCACTGCTCGACGTCCTCACCGGCGTCGACGAGCCACGAGGCGCCCTGCCCTTCGACATCCCGGCAAGCATGGAGGCCGTGCGCAACAGCCGTCCCGACGTCCCCTTCGACACCGACTCCCCGAGATACAAGTTCGGCCACGGTCTTCGCTACACCTCACAAGCCTGACCTCAGGAGTCGCTGACGGCTCCCACTGGCCCTGGCGCGGGCGGGCGGGCTGCCCTCTCGCGCCGACCAGACAGCGTGAGGGGGAGTGAGAGCCCTACGAGCAGCGCCGCGACGAGAGCGACTGTGGTCGTGCCACCAGTCAGCAATGCGTGCCCGCCGAGCCAGGCGCCGGCGGCGATCCCGACGTTGAACATCGCGTTGACCACCGCGGGTGCAGCGTCGGGGACTGTGCTCGCTCGCAGGGCGGCGGCATTGAGCAGGGTCGGCACGGCGCTGAACGCGACCCCCCACACGACGACCGACACGATGACCCCCGTCGCGCTCTGGGCGACGAGAGCGACTACCCCGAGCGCGGCGGCGGTCACTAAGACTGTCGCACGCAGGAGGCCCACGGGGAACCGGTCTGCGAGGGCACCCGCCAGCACCAGGCCGCCTACGCCAGCGATTCCGTACGCGAGCAGGACGATGCTCAGGGCGTCCTGGGAGACGCCTGCGGAGAGCAAGATTGGCGACACGTAGGTGTAGGCGGTGTAGTGCCCCACGGTGAGGACGACGGTAGTGGCCCCGACCAGCTGCAGTCCTCGCCCGCGCAGGGCCGAGAGCACCTGGCGTGTAGATCACATCGCTTGGTGGCGTGCTTCTGGTAGCGGTCAGTGGCCGATGAGGAGGGCTTCTCTGGCGGCGTCGACGAGCTCTGGGGTGAGGGTGTGAAGGTCGTTGATGGTCTGGATGCGTTCGATCTGGGTGGCCAGTCGATCGAGGAGTCGGAAGTTGCCGGCTGTGATGCGGGCGATGGTGGCCAGGGCGGTGGCGTGCGCGATCGGGTCATGCTCGGTGTGGTGCTGTGCGGGTAGCCGTGCGGTGAGCACAGCGGTGAGCTCGTCGGTGCCGAGGGGTCGGTACTCGTGGGCGAAACCGATACGGCTGTAGAGCTGGGGGTAGCGAGCGAGGCGCTTTTCGATGCCGGGCATGCCGATGAGGATGACGCCCATGTGGTGGCGGTCGTAGTAGTCGCGGACTTGCTCGAGGCCGGTGCTCTTGAGCCTGTCGGCTTCGTCGATGATGAGGAGCTCGGTGCGCCCGGAGGAGCGCGAGGCGTCGTAGAGGTAGGGGTCGACGAGGCCGAGCTCGGCGTAGTCGATCGCGTAGGAGATCGCTTGGCAGGCTCGGGGTAGGCCTTGGTCGATCTGCTTGATGGTGGCGGCCACCGTGGGGGTGTAGAACGCGGTGCGTGCTTCTAGGACGCGTGGAGGTACGGGTCCGACGGTGTCGGCGACCACGGACTGCCACTGCTCCCAGGCGTCGACGCCGGCGTAGTGACGGGCTGAGAGCGTCTTGCCTATCCCGGGTGGGCCCCAGCACAGTCCGATGTAGCGGTGGGTGCGCACGGTGTCGGCGAACTCGGTGAACCGCCGGTGCTCGCGGGTGCTGTGGAAGGACGGGACGGTGTGAGGGTGCGGGGCGGCGGAGTTGACTTCGTCGAAGGTGCCGGTCAGGAACCGCCGGCCATCGTCGTCTTTGCCGAGCACGGAGAGCTTGTTAGTCGGTGGCATACAGACGCAGTCCATGTCGTGGTCGGGGCTCTGGGGCCGGTGGCGGTGTTGTGTCGTCGGTGCTGACTGCTGGTGGGGTGTAACGGGTATCGCCGGGCAGGGCACTAGCGAGGGTGCGGTGTTGGCGGAGCTGGTCCTTGAGGTCGCGGCGGCGTTGGCGGCGGGCGGCTTGGAGCTGGTCGAGGGAGATCGACTCGGCGGACAGCTCGGGGGCGATCGCCCGGCACAAGAACTCGTCGTTGAAGTACACGCGGATCTCCCCGACGTCGCGTGGGTTGAAGCGGACGGTGACCTGCTCCCCGACGTAGGCGGCCAGGACCGTGGAGAGGTAGCGAGTCGAGGCGAACTGGATGCCGTCGCGCTGGACCTTGCGGGTGGTGGCCGCGGTGAGCAGGAGCAGGTCGAGGTCCTCGGGGTGGGCGGGGCTGCGTGGGATGAAGCCGCTCGCGCTCCACCGGTCGGTCGGCTCCTGGTGGGTCTGGGAGTGGGTGCGGGTGTTGTACTCGGCGACGATGTACTGCTCGAGGATGGCGTCGAGGTCTTCGAGCGTCAGTGCCGGGGTCGTGACCGGTGCGCCGTTGGTGCCGTGCGGGATGTACCCAGGCAGGTGCGGCAGGAGCTCAGTGGTGATGGTCCGGTAGAACCGTTCGATCTTCCCCCGCCCTTGAGGGATCCCGACACGGGAGTGGATCAGCCGGATGTGGGTGTCCAGGCAGACCTGCTCGAGGCGAGCGGAGGTGAAGTCCGAACCATGGTCGCTGTAGAGGACCTCGGGCAGCCCGCAGACCGGCCAGCCCGGGTTCGTCTTGGCGTTGACGGCCTGGTGCAGGGCGAGCGCGGTCTGCTCGGCCGAAGGTGCGCCGAGGAAGAGGGTGTAGCCGGCCACGGCGCGGGAGTAGTCGTCCAGGACCACAGTCAGCCACGGGCGCACCTGGGTTCCCTTGGCGCCGAGGATCGCCACGTCCAGGAGAGTGTGGTCGACCTGCCACTGCTCGTTGGGTCGCTCGGCCGAGCGCCGCAGCACCAGCTCGAACCTGTCCCGGTATCCCGCGTCCCCGTGCTCGGCCAGAGCGCGCAGCCCGGGATCGATCCCGGTGACTAGGCTCCGGACGCTGGAGTAGCTGGGGGCAGACAGGCCGCGGTCATGCGCGATCCCAGCCACGCGGCGGTGGATGAACGCCACTGTGGGAGCTGGCTTTGCCAGGGCGAGCGCTTCGACTATCTCGATCAGCTCTGCCGGGATGCGGCGCTGGCCATGATCGCTGCGTTGGCGCCGAGCGAAGCTGTGCGAGGTGGGGTCAGCCCGGTAGGCGCGCGCCCAGCGCGAGAGTGTGCGCAGCGGGACTCCCGATTCGGCTGCCAGCCGTGTCCATGGGACACCGTCGTCGTGCTGGCGCAGGAGAGCGATCTTGTCGGAGACCTCCCACCGCGCCGGCACGTCCCCTCACCTCACATCGGGCGTGCGTCTTGGGCGAGGTGGCGGTAGATCGTGCCGCGCGAGACCCCGAACGTCTCAGCGATCTGCTGGACCGTGTAGGACTTCTCGTCGTACATCGCCCGTGCCTGGCGCGCCTTGGTCGCCGTCATCTTGAACCGGCCCCCACCCTTGCGACCTCGGGCTCGGGCGGCGGCAAGGCCGTCCTGGGTGCGCTCGACGATCAGGTCGTGCTCGAACTCGGCGATGGCGGCGAGCATGTGGAAGAACAGGCGGCCACCCGGTGTCGTGGTATCGATGCCCTGAGACAGCGCCTTGAGACCGATGCCTCGCTGCTGGAGGCTCTCGACGACTTCCTTGAGGTTGCGCACCGACCGCCCGAGCCGGTCGAGCTTGGTCACCACGAGGGTGTCACCTGAGCGCAGGTAGTCCAGAGCGTCGTCGAGCGCGGGTCGCTTGGCCAGCACTCCCGAGGCGTGCTCGACGAACACCTTCTCGCACCCCGCGGCGGCGAGCAGGTCTGTCTGCCCGTCCGGGTTCTGCTCCCGGGTCGAGACGCGCGCGTATCCGATCGAAGCCATGACCCGAATGTACCGTCAACGTCCCTCGCGGCACATAGGTCTCGGACACGGGCCATGAGACACGGCGCGCCGATCTGGACGCTCGCCTGCCGTGGTGTCTCGTGGACGGTCGTTTACGGCGCGCATGCCGCGGCCGTTTGGGTTCATCATCTCGGCAGTTCGCCGCGCGCCAGATCGCGGTGTCGCGACGGCGGCCCGCCACCCCGTCCTGCTCCGTCCGGAGCGAAGGTGAAAAACTGGCCGCGCGCCGTCCGCGCAGCTCGATTCGATTGACTTTCGATAGATGTCTGCTGATACTCGATGTATGACTCGCGGTCTGACTCGAACCCTTCAAGTTGTCGTCGTCCTATCGGGCCTCGGCCTCCTCTTCGCCCAAGTCGTGGTCGTGCCGGTGGTCTCCGGATGGATGGCGACCGATTTCCCGGAGTTCGCTTGGGCGCGATGGCAGCTGGCCATTTCGTTGATCGCCTTCCTTGCCTGCATCCAAGCCACACTGCTGGCCACGTGGGAGCTGCTAGGCCGGGTTGCTCGTCACGAGATCTTCGACGCTGGTGCGCGGCGGTGGGTCGATGTCATCCTCGGCGCCCTCGGTGCTGGATGGTGCATCGTGCTGGTTACCAGCGCATGGCAGACGATCCAGAACGTTTCTGCTCCGTGGATCGTCCTAACTGAGTTGCTCAGTCTCATGGTTGGACTCGCGGTCGTCCTGCTGGTCGTCGTCCTCAGAGGCCTGCTCGTCCGAGCGACGGAGCTCAAGGTCGAGATGGATGCGGTTGTCTGAGCGATGGCCATTGTCAGTCGGATCGATGTGCAACTTGCGCGTCAGAAGATGAGTGTCAAGGAGTTCGCCGATCGGGTGGGCATCACGCCGGCCAACATCGCAATACTCAAGAACGGTCGAGCCAAGGCTGTCCGTCTGTCGACGCTGGATGCGATGTGCCGCGCCCTCCAGTGTCAGCCAGGCGACCTTTTCGAGTGGGTCGACGACGAAGCTGGGGACGCAGATGTCGGCGATACCGGCGTCCATGACTCCCGGTGACGAAGAGGCCGGGCGGAGCGGATCCGCGCGACCCTGAGGCCTGTCCTGGTTGGGTACACCCGATGCGAGATAGGTGTCGCAGAAGTGCTGAACCGGACCCTGTCGGCAACCGCAAGTCACCTGGCCGAAACCGCCGCCGAGCGAGCACAGAACACCGCCATCTACCGATCAAGTCCATACGTCGGAGGCCAGGGGTTGGACGAGACGCCTTGCAACCCTAGGGATGCGAGGCGGTGGCGCGTGTCGGGTTTCCGGCCGTGAGTGCGCTCATGTGAGCGGCTCGGCGGTTTGTCGGCACGAGCTCGATCTGCCAGCGTCCCGGTCGGGCGATAGGTTCAGGCCATGGGGGACTGGCGATGAGTGAAGAGTGCGACCTTCGGCGGCTCCCGTCCGGGGTGGTCGAGCTGCTGCGACGCGCTGCGCAGTCAGAGGTGCTCGGCACCGTCGAGAGCATGGCGCTCGTCTTGTCCGAGACCGGGTGGACTCGAGGGCTTCGGAGCGGCTCGTGGTCGTTCGTGGCCGATCCGTCGTGGTCTGTCGAGTCTGCGGGCCATCCTCCCTCGCTGTCGATCTTCGTCCGCGGCGACGACGTGCAGCAGGAGCGATGGACGGAGTCGTTGCACGCCTTGCTGAATTCGGGGCAGGTGGGGCCGTTACGTCGAGCGGAGCCTGTGTGGAGCTGGAGCAGGTGGTTCGCCGGCGACGTTGAGATCTCTGTGAGCCTCTCTCCTCAGAGTTGGCACGGGGCCCACCGCATCCCGGCGATGATGCAGCTGGCGGTCGAGCGAGCTGACGCGCCAGCCGAGGGACTCGCCCCTGATCCCCAGTGCGCTCGACGCAGGGCGGCAGAAGGTTCAGCGATCGCCCGCTGGTACCTGGCGGGGGAGGACACCTTGCCGGACGACGTGGTGGAGATGCTCGCAGCAGACGACGACCCGTCCGTCGTGACTGCCGTCCAGATGAACGAGGGGCAGCGACGGATCGTCCACGATGAGCCTTGACGGTCGGTTCCGCGCGGCGCGGTTCTCGCCCGCTCTCCGGGCACAGCTGTTCGACGATCCGGTCGATTGATGAGACGCCTCGCAACCCATGGGTTGCGAGGCGTCTCTTATCGGCAGCGCCGCTCCCGATCGCGCTTCGTGGGCGACTCGCCCTGGGAGAAGGTTCCCGCACACCATGTGAAGCTGAGTGCGTTCGTGCTGCCTAGGTCGGCGGGACCTCAGCCCCTAGTCGGGAGCTAGGGGCTCCTGAGAATCTTGCGAGACGGGCTGAGCATGGAGGAATGCGCTGCGGTGGTCGATGGGGTGGAGGAGATGGTCCCGAGCCTCAGCAACCACACCCTCACCACGTCCGCAGCCCTCAAGACCAAGTTCGCCAAGGGTTCGGCATCCACCTTCGACCCACGCCACCCGGGACCCATCCTGACGAACCCCGCCGGAGCTGCCACGACGGCTGCCGCGCTCACCACCCTCAGGTGCGGTCGGGAACAGCAGCTCGTCGACTAGAACCAGACGATGTTCAAGACCTTCAAGATCACCAAGTAGAGGCGAGCGATGGACAACCTAGAGCACGGCAAGGGCGTCGTCGTCTCCTGGGACGCCGAGGGCGGCTTCGGTCATCTCCAGATCGACGACGGTCCTGCAGTCTGGGGCTTCTACTCGGACATCGAGATGGACGGCTACCGGACGCTGGAAGCAGGCCAGAGGGTCGAAGCGACCTACGAAGCCGTGGAGGACCAGGATGGCTTCAAGTGGCGGACTGTGCACATCAAGCCCGTCAGTTCCTGACCGTGGTCGTTGTTTCTGCTGAGCTGGTCTGACCTCATGAGGTGTCGTACGAGACCGGTGCTTGCTCTTTCGGGGGACGCGCCGGGCCTCTCGGCAGGGGCGGTCCGCCCTTCCGGCACGCGCACCTGCTCACCATGGGCGGCCACAGGCGCACCTCGCAACGCAGAGGTTGCGAGATCGCCATCGCGGGGGTGCACGGAGGTCTCTGCCGGCTGGACGGGCCCGACGAGGTCCAGGACGACGGAGCCGCCCTAGGATCGTCGGATGGACGCGCTCTCCAGAGTCACCGACGCTCAGATCGACACCATCTGCGAAGCCTTCGTCTCGGTGTCGTGGCCGCTCGGTCGGGACGACTTCAAGGCGCTCGCGGAGCGTCTCGGATGGCAGCTGAAGCTGGAGACGTCGAGCGGAGTCCACCACCGTTCTGGGTACTCCGTGAACCTGCCGACCGTCCGTTCCCTCGTCGCAGATGATGCGCTAGCCCAGGTCACGATCGCGGTCTCCGACAAGAGCGGCGACTCGAGGGGGCTGCGGGGCGCCGCAGATGGGCTGCAGTCAGCGCTGAGCGGACGATTGGGTCAGCCCTCCGGATCCCAAGACGGAGACCACTACTGGGAGCTGGACAACGGCGGCAGGATCTGGCTCAAGACGGTGCCCAAGAAGGTGCTGCTCGTCGTGCAGGGGCAGCGATTCGCCGACGTGGAGCGGGCCGAGGAGCGTCTGGGCATCGGCCCCGACCTCACGCTGGGTGCCGGCGACGGCACTGACTGACGCCGTCCGGTCAGCTGGTCGTCAGGGTGTCGAGCAAGGCCTGGGCGGTCAGGACGTTCCCGAACAAGACGTCCTTCGACGGGATCTGCGAGTACGTCGCGTCCGGGGCCATGACGCGCAGCAGGTCTTCGACCTGCTGCGCGGAAGCCTCGGCGCCGGCGTCGACGAGGATGACGATGTCGTCGGCGACGAGCAGGTCGAGCCGCTCCAGGCTCACGTCGACCGCCTGCGTACCGTCCTCGCCGAGGTCCTGGACCGCCGGCGCCTGGCGGCCGAGGTCGAGCGCGACCGACCACGGGAAGGATCCTTCCTGCGTCATGTACCGGACCCCGTCGGTCCGTACCCGGACGATCGACAGCGTGCCCGTGTCCTGCGTCGCGGTCGCTGCGGCCTCGGCGGCTCGCTCGTCGTACGCGGTGACGAGGTCGGCTGCAGCGTCCTCCCTGCCGAGGAAGCCGCCGATCTGGGTGAGGGTGTCCTTCCAGCTGGAGGGCGTGTACTCGACGGCGACGGTCGGGGCGATCTGGGAGACCTGCTGGTAGAGCTCCTCGGCCCCCTCGCTCTGCATGACGATGAGGTCGGGTTCGGCGGCAGCCAGCGCCTCGAGGTTGATGCCTCCGTCGGAGGTCCCGACGTCGGCGGGCTCTCCGTCGAGCTCCTCACGCACCAGGGGCGCGTAGTCGCCAGTCAGTGGCGGGACGACGGCAGCAACAGGGTCGATGCCGAGTGCGACGACAGCCTCGAGCGTGCGGTCGCCGTCGAGGACCGCGACGCGGTCTGTGCTACCCACGTCGGTCGCACCGAAGGCGTGCGTGATGGTCGTGGTCGCGGCAGTCGCAGACGACTCAGGAGGCGAGTCGGTCTCGGTGCTGCACGCGGCGACGAGGCCGACAGTCAGAGCTGTGAGAAGAGCGAGTGCTGGGCGTGGGCGTGGGATCGCCGTGAGGTCCATGACCAGAAGGTTAGCCTGCCCTTACATCTGGTGGTGACGGCGGCCGAAGACATCTCTCATCCCTTGGGATGCGAGCCCGCTCGTCCGATCCTCGGCCGCCGACGGGTACAGCCTGCCTAGTCGAGCGCGGCGACCGGCGTCGGCGTCGCCAGCAGGCGTCGCGTCCAGTCGGCCAGCGCCGCTGTCGCGCTCTTCGAGACAGCCGCCTGCGGCACCATGCTGGTGAAGCCGTGGAAGGCGCCCGGCCAGACGTGCAGCTCCGCATTGACACCAGCAGCCCACATCGCGCTGGCGTAGGCGACAGTCTCGTCGCGGAAGACCTCGGCGCTGCCGCAGTCGATGTAGGTGCGCGGCAGTTCTGAGAGGTCTGTCGCGCGGGCGGGGGCGGCGTACACGGACACGTCGTCGGTGGCGCGGCGCTCTCCGAGGTAGGCGTCCCAGCCGAAGCGGGTCATCTGCCGGTCCGCGACCCCGATCCCGTCGATCTGCTGGGTCGAGACGGTCTCGTCGCGGTCGTCGAGCATCGGTGACACCAGGATCTGGGCCATCAGCGCCGGGCCTCGACGGTCGCGCGCGAGGAGCGCGACGCCGGCGGCGAGCCCAGCGCCCGCGCTCTGCCCCGCGACGACGATGCGCTCGGGATCGATACCGAGCTCTTCCGCGTGCTCGGCCACCCACACGAGCCCGGCGTAGCAGTCCTCGACCGGGTAGGGGTCCGGGTGCTCGGGGGCGAGGCGGTAGTCGACGCTGACGAGCACGACGTCGTGCTCGAGGAGCCAGTCGTAGGAGTCCATGTTGGACAGGTAGTGGCCGAACATCATCCCGCCGCCGTGGATGCCGTAGACGGCGGTCGTCGCGCCGGTCCGGTCGGCACGCTGGATGACGGCGAGCTGGATCGGGTCGCCGAGGTGGCCGGGGACCGTCACGGTCTGCCGTCCGTAGCCGTGGGACCGGAGGCGCTCGTCGAGGACCTCCTCGGTCACGTCGAGCTGGCGCATGTGCGGCAGCATCTCGACGGTGAGCGTGAAGGGGCCACGTGCCTCGAGAGCGGTGAGGAAGGTGGCGAGCTCGGGGTCGAACGGGGGGCGGGTGGTGGTGTCAGACATCGGAGGGCTCCTGGACGATCGGGGTGGACGAGGGGGTGGTGCGGCGCGCACGGACGGCGCCGAGACCGACGAGCGCGGCGGCGACGGCGGTGAGGGTGAGGCCGGCGACCGAGATCGCCGCCTGGAACGAGTGGGACTGGGCCGGGGTCCACGTCGTGGCGGTGATGCTGCCGCCGACGAGGGCGGCGAGGATCGTCCCGGTGGCGGCGATACCGACCGCCGTCGCGAGCTCGCTGGCGGTGTCGACGAGCGCAGCCCCGACGGAGGTGCGGTCCGCTGGCAGGCCACGGAGGACGGTGGTGCCGGCGACGACACCGACCACCCGCATCCCCGCGGCGACGAGCACGAGTCCTGTCAGGACCCAGGGATAGCCGAAGCGCCCGAGCGTGGCGAAGACGGCGAGGCCGGCGACGACCGCTGCGGCGCTCGTCCATGCTGCGCGGTCGAGGCCCACTCGTCGCACGAACGGTCCGACGAGCCGTCCGCTGGCGAGCAGGACCACGACCTGCGGCAGGGTGCCGACAGCAGCGAGAGCCGGCGACCACCCCCACGCGAGCTGCAGCTGCAAGGTCACCATGTACGACAGTCCCGCCATGGCCAGGCCGGCGGCCGCCTTGTACGCGAGGCCGCTGGCGACCAGCGGCTGGGTGACGAGCCGCAGGTCGAGCAACGGGTGCCGTGCGGTGCGCTCCCGGACCACGAACCCGGTCGCCGCGACGACGGTCGCGGCCATGGCGAACCAGGCGGTCCGGTCGGAGGTCGAGACGACGAAGAGGGTCGGTGCGACGAGCGCCCCGATGACGGTCGCGGTGCCGAGGAGGGCGCCCGCGACGTCGACGGGGTCACGGTGCAGGTCGTCCGGCCGATCAGCGGAGATGCCGGCCCGGATGCCGAGGAAGGCGATCGCGGCGATCGGCGCGTTCGCGACGAGGAGCACCTGCCAGGGGGCCACGGCGAGGACGAACCCGCCGACGGTCGGTCCGACCGCGAGCCCGACGAGCCCTGCGGTCGAGATGACCGTGAGCGCCCGGACGCGGAGGTCCTCGGTCGAGAACAGGCGGAAGGCCAGCGCCATGGATCCCGGCGTCGTCATAGCGGCAGCGACCCCCATGAGCCCGCGGACGACGACCAGCTGCTCGACGGAGGTGACGATCACGGTGAGCATGCTCGTGCACGCGAGCAGGGTCAGCCCCACGAGCATGACGCGGCGGCGGCCGACGCGGTCGGAGACCGCACCGAAGAGCAGCATGAGTCCGCCGAAGACGACCGAGTACGCCCCCGACACCCACTGCAACGACCCTGTGGAGGCCGCGAGGTCGCGGCCGATCGTCGGGAGCGCGACGTTGAGGACCGAGTTGTCGAGCATCTCGAAGAGGAACACAGCGGAGAGACCGGACAGCGCGACCCACGCGTCTCGGAGGCGTGGAGGGGACGACGAGACTGTGGTGGTGGCGACGGTTCGCACGGGCATGGGCGCACTCCTTCGATGAAGAAGTGGCGACTCCGGTGAGACGCGTACGCGGCTCCGCTCGCCGGGGCGAGGCGGGTTTTTTCCCTCTGCGGCAGACGATAGCCCATCCGGGTTCAGATCTACCAGTACGCCCCCTGCCGCGACCTGCGGCGCTCTACCCGACGCCGGTGTGCGGGTGCAGCAGCGGGGTCGCGACGCTGGGGGTGAGGCGCGTCGCTCGTCTCACGGGTGACGACGCAGGTCGGGCCGGCGGCTGGTCACCCCTGCGCGTCGAGCGACGGCGCCGTGCTCTCCCTCACCGACAGCGTCGGTGTCATCCCCGCGACAGACTCGACCATCGCATCGGACCCCGCCGCCGTGACCACCTGCATGAGCGTCCGCGCAGCAAGCTCCCCGAGCGCGTACGTGTCACGCGTCAGCGCGGTGATCGACGGCCGCACGAGCCGCATCGCGATCGAGTCGTCGAAGCTCGCGATCGACAGCTCGCGGGGGACCGCCACCCCCTCCTCCTGCGCGACGCGCAGCCCCGCGAGGGCCATGACGTCGTTGTCGTAGACGAGGGCGCTCGGGCGGTCGTCGCGGCGCAGCAGCTCGAGCGTCGCGGCCGCTGACTCCTCTGCCGAGTAGTCCGTCTCGACGGACACCGGGGTCCCGGCGTCGTAGCGTCCGACGCAGTCGTGGAAGGCCTGGCGGCGCAGCTCGGTGTGCTCGAGGTCGAGCGGACCCATGACGTACCCGACACGGCGGTGCCCGAGGGCGAACATCGCGTCGAAGAGGCGGGTGGCGACCTCGTGGTCGTCGACCCAGACGGTCGGGACCGTCGGGTCGACGCTCGGGTGGCTGCCGATCTGCACAGCAGGGAGCCCGAGCTCCGCCACGAGGGCGACGCGCTCGTCGTCGCGCCTCGGGTCGATGAGGATGACGCCGTCGACCCGCTGGGTGGCCTGCCACGTGCGGTAGGCGTCGACCTCCTCGGCGAGGGACGCGACCACGAGGGTCTGCAGGCCGGTGTGCGTCGGGGCGAGGCCGGCCTGGATGCCGGCCATGAGCTCGGGGAAGAACGCCTCGGTGCCCAGGGTCCGGGCGGGACGGTTGAGGACCAGCCCGATGACGTCGGCCCTGGACCCGCCGAGGGCGAGCGCCGCGGAGCTGGGGCGGTAGTGGAGCTCGGCGGCGACCGCGAGCACCTGCTCGCGCAGCTCCTCGCTCACGCCGGGCCGCCCGTTGAGGGCGAAGGAGACCGCCGCCTTGGAGACGCCCAGCCGCACGGCGATGTCGCTGAGCGTCGCACGGCGGCGCGGTGGTGTGACCCGGGGACTCATCATCGATCCTCACCTCAGTCGGCACTTAACCGGTTGACACGGCCTTGACTTACTCGGTTTAGTTGCCAAAGATACACCTCATCACCCAGCGTCACCGCGGTCATCTACCCGGTGTCCCGACGGTCACCTCGGCCCATCACGGCGCGCCGCTCGACGACGAGCGCCGCCGGCCGGCCCCTCCAACGAAGGAGCAGCACCATGAGGTTCTCCCGCACACCACTGGCTACAGGAGTCGGCGTCCTCGTCGCCTCAGCCCTGCTCGCAGGCTGCGGCGGCGGAGGGTCGTCAGGCGGCTCCGACGCCGACGGAGAGGTCGCCGGCTCGATCCGGTTCCAGACCTGGTCGCTCACGCCGACCTACAAGGAGTACCTCGACGGCGTCATCTCCGACTTCGAGGCGGCCAACCCGGGCACCTCCGTCGAGCTCGTCGACCAGCCGGGCGACGGCTACTCCGAGAAGGTCCTCTCGCAGGCCTCCACGAACACGCTCCCGGACGTCGTCAACCTTCCGCCGGACTTCGTGCTCCCGCTCGCCGAGCAGGACCTGCTCTACGACGTCAGCCAGAGCACCGACATGGACGCCACCTACGTCAACGGGTCGGTCGACGCGTTCCGCTTCACCGGCAAGGACGGGGTCTACGGCTACCCCTGGTACCTCGGCACGGACGTCAACTACTGGAACGCCGAGCAGCTCGACGCGTGCGGTCTCGACTCCTCGGCGCCGCCGGCCACCACGGACGAGCTGTTCGAGCAGGCCTCGACGATGGCCGAGAACTGCCCCGAGAACTACCTCATCAGCCGCGTGCCCGGCGTCGGCGACTTCACGCTCGAGGGCATCGACATCCTCAACGAGGACGGCACCGAGTTCGTCTTCAACACCCCCGAGGCCGCCGCGATCATCGACCGCTATGCTGCGGCCTACGCCAACGGCGAGATGCCGCCGAGCGTGCTCAACGCCGACTACCTCGGCAACTCCCAGCTGTTCACGCAGGGGAAGGTCGCCTGGACGACCGGCGGCGCCACGTCGATCGACGACTTCCAGAAGGACAACCCGAGCCTCGAGGGCAACGTCGCGATGAGCAAGGCGCTCAACATCTCGCCGCTCTACGTGCAGGGTGTGAGCGTCTCGGCGAACAGCGAGAACCTCGCGACCGCCATCGCCTTCGGTGAGTTCGTGACGAACGCGCAGAACCAGAACGACTTCGCCCGGGTCGCCAACGTCTTCCCGTCGACCCTCGGGTCCTCGGACGACTCGTATTTCACCGAGACCGACGGCACCCCGTCGGGCGACGCCCGGGTGCTCGGCTTCGCCTCCCTCGAGACCGCCGAGGTGCTCACCCCGTACACCGTGAACGGTGCGATGAACGACTACCTGGCCCAGCAGATCGCCCTCGCGATCCGCGGCGACATCAGCGGTCAGGAGGCCCTCGACGCGTCGGTCGAGAAGCTCAACGACCTCCTGGCCCGCCAGTAGGACGCGGAGATGACCGTCACCGACGTCTCCGCTCCCGCCGCGGGAGGACCGGTCTCCGGTCGTCCCCGGCGGGACACCGGGCCCACACGCACCACACGCCGGATCACGCCGTGGTTGTTCCTCGCCCCCGCGCTCGGGTGGCTCATGGTGTTCTCGATCTGGCCCTCGCTCAACACGGTCCGGATGGCTTTCACCAACGCCAAGCCGCTCGGCGGGAACGAGAAGTACATCGGCTTCGAGAACTTCTCGCTGATCCTGCGTGACGACCAGGTCGTCAACGCGCTGGTCAACAGCGTGGTCTTCATGCTGGTGTGCCTGCCGCTGCTGACAGTGCTGCCGCTGCTCATCGCGCTGCTCGTCGAGAAGAAGATCCCAGGCATCACGTTCTTCAGGACGGCCTTCTACACGCCGGTCATCGCCTCGGCGGTGGTCGTGGCGCTCATCTGGACCTTCATGCTCGACGACCGCGGCCTCGTCAACGGGCTCGCGCAAGAGCTGTCGATCATCCAGGGTCCGCTGCCGTTCCTCACCGACCGGTGGCTCATCGTCCTCAGCGCGGTCAGCCTGACCGTCTGGAAGGGCCTCGGGTACTACATGATCATCTACCTGGCGGCGCTCGGGAACGTCGGGAAGGACCTCCACGAAGCGGCTGCGATGGACGGCGCCGGTGCGGTCCGACGCTTCTTCGCCGTGACGCTCCCTGCCGTGCGCGGCGCGATGCTCCTCATCGCGGTGCTCGTCTGCGTCGCCGCGCTGCGCGTGTTCAGCGAGGTGTTCATCATGACCGGTGGCACGGGCGGCGCCGGAGGTGAGGCCATGACCCTGGTCATGCTCATCCAGCAGTACTCGCGCGGATTCACCGGCGACCTCGGCTATGCGAGCGCCTTGAGCATCCTCATGTTCTTCATCACGCTCGTCCCGCTGCTCCTGCTCGGCAAGCTCAACGGAAAGGGCAGCGAATGAGCCCCGTGACCGACCAGAAGACCCCCGCCGTCGTCCCGCCCACGCCCGCCCCGCCGGAGAGGAAGACCCGTCGCCGCCAGTCGAAGGTCTTCGGGTCGGTGACCCGGCGCGAGCTCGTGCTGCGCTACGTGCTGCTGATCTTCGTGCTGCTCATCTCGATCGGACCGTTCCTCTGGCAGCTCTCGACCTCCCTCAAGAGCACCGGCGAAGACATCTACACCCGCATCCCGCAGCTGTGGCCGTCCGAGCCGACCCTCGACAACTACACCCGCGTCATGGATGCGATCCCCGTGCTGTCCTTCATCGGGAACTCGCTCTTCGTGGCCGCCCTGGCCGTCGCGGGCAACGTCGTCTTCTCGACGCTCGCCGGCTTCGCGCTCGCACGGCTGCGCTTCCGCGGCCGCAAGATCGCGCTCGGTCTGTTCCTCGCGACGCTGATCCTGCCCGGCGAGGCGACGATCATCGCCAACTTCGTGACCATCCGGAACCTCAACCTCGCGGACACGCTGCTCGGAGTCGCCCTGCCGGGGATGATCGCCGCGCTCAACGTGCTGCTCATGTACAACGCGTTCCGCCAGCTGCCCGGTGAGATCGACGAGGCCGCCGTCATCGACGGCGCCAACGCCTTCCAACGGTTCTGGAGCGTCTCTCTGCCGTCGGTGCGCGGGACCGTCGCGGTCATCGCGATCTTCAGCTTCATCGGCGCATGGGATGACTTCCTCTGGCCGCTCATCGTCCTCACCAGCCCTGACCAGTTCACGCTGACCATCGGGCTGCAGTACCTCTCGGGGACCTTCGCGAACGACCAGCGGATGATCGCGGCAGGCTCGATGATCGCGTTCATCCCGATCGCCATCGTCTTCGCGACGCTGCAGCGGCACTTCTTCAAGGGCATCGAAGAGGGCGGCGTGAAGGGGTGAGCGTCCACCCACCGAATCCGCTGCTCGCAGCCGAACCCGGCACCTCGTCCTCACACCCCCGGAGCACCTCCATGAGATCTGTCCTGCCCGACCCGCTCGACCGGCACCCTCTGCACGAGCCCGGTCGGAACCCGGCACCCGGGACTGCCGAGCGTCCCGGCAGGAGGTCCGAGCGATGAGGTTCGGCATCAACTACACGCCGCGTGTCGGCTGGTTCCACTCGTGGCTCGACCTCGACCTCGACGAGGTCCGCCGAGACTTCGAGCAGATCGCCGGGCTCGGTCTCGACCACGTGCGCATCTTCCCGCTGTGGGACCTCATCCAGCCGAACCGCGGGCTCATCCGCCCAGCCGGTCTCGCCGCTGTCGCCGACATGGTCGACGCCGCGGGGGAGGCCGGGCTCGACGTGAACGTCGACGCCCTGCAGGGTCACCTGTCGAGCTTCGACTTCCTGCCCGCGTGGCTGACCACCTGGCACGAGCGCAACATGTTCACCGACCCCGAGGCGCTCGCGGGCCAGGAGAGCTATCTCCGGGCGCTCGGCGACGTGCTGCGTGACAAGCCCAACCTCCTGGGGCTGACGCTCGGCAACGAGGTCAACCAGTTCGCCGCCCGGCCGCACCCCCGACCGCACGAGATCGACGCGCCCCAGGCGCAGGCCTGGTTGGAGCGGCTGCTCGGCGCCGCGCGGCAGGTGACCGACGGGATCGTCACCCACGCCGCCTACGACGCGACCTGGTACGACGAGCGTCAGCCCTTCGTGCCCCAGCACGCCGCCGAGCTCGGCGACGAGACCGTCGTGCACTCGTGGGTGTTCAACGGCGCTGCCCAGCGGCACGGTGGGCTCGGGACCGGGTCGGTGCGGCACGCCGAGTACCTGGTCCAGCTCGCGGCTGCGTGGCACACGGACGCGCAGCGCCCCGTCTGGCTGCAAGAGGTCGGGGTCCCCACGACAGTCGTCGACCCTGACGACGCCGTGTCCTTCCTCGAGCAGACCGTCCGGAACTCCGCAGACGTGCCGGGGCTGTCGGGCATCACCTGGTGGTGCTCGCACGACGTCTCGCGCAGCATGCTCGACTTCCCGCCGGTCGAGTACGACCTCGGGCTGATCGACGAGCACGGACGTGTGAAGCCGACGGGTCACGCCTTCGCCGAGCTCGCCCGCGAGCTGCGCGACGCCCCTGCACCTGCACCGTCTGCCGCCGGGCTGGTGCTCGACGACTCGGCGCCGTACAGGGCGTCGTGCGCACCCGGCGGCAGCTTCTTCGACGCGTGGATGCACGCGGCCGACCGAGACGGCCGGGGACCGCAGGTCGTCCTGCAGTCCCGCGTGGACGACAGCGTGCTGCTGGACGGCCGCGGGGTCGCCCGCCTCGAGAGGCCGACCGGCGGCGCTGACGACTCGACCGAGACCGTCGGAGACGACTCTGCGCTCCTCGGGGGAGCGGCCGCGACGCTGTCGACCTGACCGGTGCGCGTCACACGACCCGCACCCATCGGGCGAGGCTCGCACCTCGTCCACCTCGACCGGATCTGACCGCCTCGACCTCGTCTCTCCGACCTGCCACGCCTCACCCACCGACCCGAGCCGACCGACCCGCCGCCCGCAGTGCTGCGGACCACCGCTCCCGACGAACGGATCACCCAGACCATGCACGACGACATCCCCCTCACCACAGGACGGGCCGCCCGTGTCCTGACCGAGCGCATCCGCCCCGCGATCCACTCCCACCGCACGCCTGTCGACGTGTCGTGGCACGAGCTCCCCGGGGAGCCCATCGCCCCGGCCGAGGGTCGGGCGCTCGACTTCAGCCCCTTCGAGGTCGGGTCCCTCTGGGGACCGGCCTGGGGGACCACCTGGTTCCACCTCGCGGCCACGGTTCCTGCCGAGTGGGCCGGCCGCCGGGTCGAGCTGCTTGTCGACCTCGGCTTCGACCAGAACATGACGGGCTTCCAGTGCGAAGGCCTCGTCTACACCGCCGACGGTGAACCCGTGAAGTCCCTCAACCCGCGCAACCAGTGGGTGCCGGTCGCCGACCACGCCGACGGTGACGAGACCGTCGACCTCTTCCTCGAGGCCGCCTCCAACCCTGTCCTGCTCGACTACCACCCCTTCCTCCCCACCCAGGAGGGCGACGTCCGGACCTCCTCGCCGAAGCGCCTGTACACCTTCCGGCACGCGGACCTCGCGGTCTTCGAGCCCGAGGTGCACGAGCTCTCCCTCGACGTCGAGGTGCTGCTCGAGCTCCAGGCCGAGCTCCCCGAGAGCTCGCCGCGCCGGATGCGCATCCTCCAGGCCCTCGACGACGCCCTCGACGTCCTCGACCTGCAGCGCATCCCCGAGACGGCTCCCGACGCCCGTGCCGCGCTCGCCCCGGCCCTCGCCTCGCCCGCCGAGGCCAGCGCGCACGTCGTGTCGGCCGTCGGTCACGCGCACATCGACTCCGCCTGGTTGTGGCCCGTCCGCGAGACGATCCGCAAGGTCGCCCGCACCACGTCGACCATGACCGAGCTCATCGGGCAGACCGACGACTTCCTCTACGGCATGTCGAGCGCGCAGCAGTACGCGTGGATCAAGGAGCACCGCCCCGAGGTCTACGCCAAGGTCAAGGCCGCCGTCGCGGACGGGCGCTTTCTGCCGCTCGGCGGCATGTGGGTCGAGTCGGACACGGTCATGCCCACGGGTGAGGCCATCGCCCGGCAGTTCCTCTACGGGCAGCAGTTCTTCGAGCAGGAGTTCGGTGTGCGCTCGGCGGGCGTGTGGTTGCCGGACTCCTTCGGCTATTCCCCGGCCCTGCCGCAGCTCATGCGACGGGCAGGCTTCGACTGGTTCTTCACGCAGAAGATCTCGTGGAACCAGGTGAACAAGTTCCCGCACCACACCTTCGCGTGGGAGGGCATCGACGGGTCCCGGATGTTCACGCACTTCCCGTCGATGGACACCTACAACTCCCAGCTGTCCGGCATGGAGGTCGCCAAGGCATCCCGCCAGTTTCGCGAGTCGCGCGTCGCGACAGGGTCGATCGCCCCTGTCGGCTGGGGGGACGGCGGTGGTGGCACCACGCGTGAGATGACCGGCAAGGCCGAGCGCCTCGCCGACCTCGAGGGCAGCGCACGCGTGCGCTGGGAGCACCCCGACGTGTTCTTCGAGCGGGCCAAGAGCGAGCTGCCGAAGCCGCCGGTCTGGGTCGGCGAGCTCTACCTCGAGCTGCACCGCGCCACCCTGACCAGCCAGCACAAGACCAAGCAGGGCAACAGGCTCACCGAGCACCTGCTCGTCGAGGCCGAGCTGTGGAGCGCGACGGCTGCCGTCCGGGCCGGGCTCGACTACCCGCACGACGCGCTCGACGCCCTGTGGAAGCAGGTGCTGCTGCTGCAGTTCCACGACATCCTGCCGGGCACCTCGATCGCCTGGGTGCACCGTGAGGCCGTCGAGCAGTACGCCCGGGTGGCGGCCGAGGCGACAGCGATCATCGAGCAGGCCCAGGCTGTGCTCGCAGGGGAGGGGCAGGAGCGCATCGTCTTCAACGCCTCGCCGCTGCTGCGTGACGGCGTGGCCGGTCACTCGGCGGCTGTCGCGGCGCCGGCGACCGGGACCGTCTCCCTGACCCAGGCCGACGGGACGCTGGTGCTCGAGAACGACCTCGTCCGCGTGACGATCTCGGCCGAGGGTCTCATCACCTCGGCCGTCGACCTCACGACAGGGCGTGAGACCGTCGCGACAGGACAGGAGGCGAACCTGCTCCAGCTGCACCAGGACTTCCCGAACATGTGGGACGCGTGGGACGTCGACAGGTACTACCGCAACCGCGTCGACGACCTCCGCAGGGTCGACGCCCTGCACCACGAGACGCGCGACGGTGCGGCACACGTGCGCATTGAGCGGTCGTTCTCGGCGTCGCGTGTGGTGCAGGAGCTGGTGCTCAGGCCTGGGTCGCGGACCGTGGAGATCACCCAGACCACGGCCTGGCACGAGACCGAGAAGTTCCTCAAGATCGCCTTCCCGCTCGCGATCCAGGCCGAGCACACGTCCGCCGAGACACAGTTCGGCTACGCCAAGCGCGTCACGCACACCAACACGAGCTGGGAGGTCGCGAAGTTCGAGACCTCGATGCACAGGTTCGTGCACGTGAGCGAGCCGGGCTTCGGCGCTGCGCTCGTGACGGACTCGACCTACGGCTACGACGTCACCCGCGACGCCGACCCCGAGACGGGTGTGACGACCACGCTGCGGCTCTCGCTGCTGCGTGCGCCGCGCTTCCCCGACCCGGAGACCGACCAGGGGGAGCACACGCATCGCTACGGGTTTGTCATCGGTGCGTCGACGGCCGACGCGACCGAGGCCGGGCTCGCCCTCAACCTCCCGGCCCGCGAGCGGACCGGGTCGCCGGTCGAGGCCCTGGTCTCGGCCACCGACGGGATCGTCGTCTCGGGCGTCAAGCTCGCGGCCGACCGCTCG
Organism: Sanguibacter sp. Leaf3; assembly: GCF_001425965.1. Taxonomy (NCBI): domain Bacteria; kingdom Bacillati; phylum Actinomycetota; class Actinomycetes; order Micrococcales; family Sanguibacteraceae; genus Sanguibacter; species Sanguibacter sp. Leaf3. The sequence continues at coordinate 430,405 of NZ_LMRH01000002.1, forward strand.
GGCGACCTCGTCGTCCGGGTCTACGAGCCCGACGGGCGTCGCGTGACCGGGACAGTGCAGGTCGCGGCTCCTGCCGCGGCGGTCCACGAGGCGTCGCTCATCGAAGACGTCGCGGCCGAGGTCTCAGCACCCGGCGGCGAGATCGCCGTCGCGCTCACGCCCTTCGAGGTGCGCACGTACCGGGTGCGTCTGGCGGGCTGAGCCGAGAGGAACGGGGCGGCCGCCGGTCCGGAGCGCAAACGACAGCGTCACCAGCCGTCGCGCCGGACCTACGCGCCTCCGGGCCTCTTCTCGACCGCCTCTCTCACACGACGACGCGCCTGCGAAGATCTCGCAGGCGCGTCGTCGTGCTGAGCTGGGTCTGGTCACGACCCGGTGCAGGGCGATCGTCAGTGCGCGACGACAGGGGCCTGGTCGCCGTCGAGCGGTGCGCTCGCGGCGGCTCGTGCGGCTCGGTCGGTGCGGGTGCGGAACAGCGACACCGTCGCGATCCCGCCGAGCAGGAAGATCACGGCTGACGCGGTGTAGGCGGTCGAATAGCTGTGCAGGGCCGCCTCGGCCATGACCTGCGGGGTCTGGGAGGACTGCGTCGCGATGTAGCTGGTCGCGGCCGTCGCAGCGAGCGTGTTGAGCAGCGCTGTGCCGATCGCGCCACCGACCTGCTGCGAGGTCGAGACCATCGCCGAGGCCGCTCCAGCCTGGCGGCGGTCGATGCCGAGGGTCGCGATCTGGAAGGACGGCGGCATGATCGAGCCCATCCCGACACCCAGCAGGATCAGACCTGGCAGGACGTGGATGTAGGTGCTGTCGACCTCGAGGAGCGTGAAGGAGAACATCGCGAGGGCGCCGAGGGCCATGCCGATCGGCACGATGATCCGCGGGCCGAGGCGCGGCAGCAGGATGTTGTTCTGGATCTGCGCGGTGATGATGATCGACACGACCATCGGTAGGAAGGCCGTGCCCGTACGCATGGGGCTGAACGCGAGGGTCGCCTGCAGGTAGTAGGTGAGGAACAGGAACACGCCGAACATGCCCGAGCCGGCGACGAGGATCGCGATGAACGCGCCGCCGCGGTCGCGGTCCAGGATGATGCCGAGGGGCAGGACCGGGTTCGCGGAGGTCCGCTGACGCAGCACGAAGGCGACGAGCAGCACGACGCTCAGGGCGAGCGAGACCCAGGTGACGGGAGCGTCCCAGCCCTGCGGCTCGGCCTGGGAGAAGCCGAAGACGAGGGCGAAGAGCCCGACAGACCCGAGCAGCACGCCCGGGGCGTCGAGGGACTGACGACCCGAGTGCCCGCCGCGGGGGAGCAGCACGGTGCCCGCGACGAAGGCGATCACCGCGATGAGCACGTTGACGTAGAGGTTCCAGCGCCAGTCGAGGTTCTGCGTGAGGAAGCCGCCGAGGAGCAGGCCGATGGCGCCGCCCATCCCGGCGATCGCGCCGAAGACACCGAAGGCGCGACCGCGCTCCTTGGGGTCGGTGAAGGTGGTCGTCAGGACCGAGAGAGCGGCCGGTGCGAGCACGGCTGCGAAGACACCCTGGAGCGCACGGGCGCCCACGAGCATCGGGAAGTTCACGGCTGCTCCGCCGAGGGCGGAGGCGAGGGCGAAGCCGACGAGGCCGATGAGGAACATGCGGCGGCGGCCGAGCATGTCGGAGAGCCGCCCGCCGAGCAGCAGCAGGCTGCCGAAGGCGAGGGCGTAGGCGGTGACGACCCACTGGCGGTCGTTGTCGCTGAAGGCCAGGTCGAGCTGGGCCGAGGGGAGGGCGATGTTCACGATGGTCGCGTCGAGCACGACCATGAGCTGGGCGAGGGCGACGGTCGCGAGGACGAGCCAGCGGCGCGAGCCGTGCGTCGACGTCGGGGTCGCCGCCAGCCCGGCGGGCGGAGCCGCGGGCTTCTGGGGCGTGGAGGGTGAGGGCATGGGTGTCTCCGGGGACGTCGTGGTCGGAGCACTGACCGTAATACAGAACTGACCAGTTCCGGAACCCCTCGGTCTCGATTTGTTCTTCGCGGTGCTCTCTGCCCACAATGGGCACCGACGAGAGGGGGCCTGATGGACGTGGAGCACGAGGACGTGACAGCGACGTCGCCCGAGCGCGCACGCCGGCCCGGACGGCGCCGGGACGAGTCGCGCGACGAGGCGATCCTCGACGCGACCCGCGAGCTCCTCGTCGAGCGCGGCTTCGAGAACATGACGATGGACGCCGTCGCCGAGCGCGCAGGCGCGGGCAAGGCCACGCTCTACAGGCGCTGGCCGTCCAAGACGCATCTGACCGTCGACGCGATCACCTGCCGGCGCTACGGCGACCTCACCGTCGACGACATCCCTGACACGGGATCGCTCCGCGGGGACCTGCTGAGCATCCGGCAGGTCAAGCACCTGCGCTCGGACACCGAAGACCTCATGGCCGGCCTGACCGCCGTCATCCGCGAGGACCCTCAGGTCGCCGCGGCCTTCCAGCGCCAGTTCGTCGAGGCGCGGACACAGCTCATGCGTGACCTGCTCGACCGCGCCGAGCGCCGGGGCGAGATCCCCCCGGGGCGCGACCTCGACATGATCGCGACCATCGCCCCTGCGATGATCTCCTACCAGAAGGTCACCACGGGCAAGCCTCTCGACCCCTCGTACCTCGAGAGGCTGGTCGACACGGTGCTCGTCCCGCTCGCGACGGCCGAGCACCCCGGGTCCCAGGACCTGGCCGACGGGGCCAGCGCTCTCTGGACGTCCGCCGACGAGCAGGCCGGGGTGCCTGGACGCTGAGCGTCCTCCACCCTCCATGACCCTCACGACCTGGCTCGTCCTCGCCCTCGTCGCGCTCTCGGTCGGCGTCTCCAAGTCCGCACTGCCGGGGCTCTCGACGCTCGGCGTCGCGCTGATCGCCACGGTCATGCCTGCGAAGGAGTCGACAGGGCTGCTGCTCCTGCTGCTGCTCTGCGGGGACCTCGTCGCGGTCAGCAGCTATTGGCGCCAGGCGGACTGGCGCTTGCTGTCCAGGATGCTGCTGCCCGTGCTGGGCGGTGTGCTCGTCGGGGTGGTCTTCCTCGCGCGGGTCGACGACCTCGTCATGCGCCGGACCATCGGCGGGGTGCTGCTGGCGCTCCTCGCGGTCCGCGCCCTGCGCTGGTTCGTCGACCGTCGGTCGGCCCGGCGGGCGGAGCGCGATGCCGCGCAGGACGGGTCCGGCGACGCCGGTGCCGCTGACGCCGCTGACATGCCGGTCGCGCTCGGTGCGTCGGTCCCTGCAGAAGACCTAGCTGCTCAGCGTCCGCACCTCGGGGTCGGGTCGGTCTACGGGACCCTCGCCGGGTTCACCACCATGGTCGCCAACGCGGGCGGGCCTGTCATGAGCCTCTACCTGCTGTCGGTCGGGGCGACCAAGCTGCGGTTCATGGGGACCGCCGCGTGCTTCTTCTTCGCGACCAACCTCGTCAAGCTGCCCTTCTCGATCGGTCTGTCCCTCGTCACCCTCGACACCCTGCGCACGGCTCTCGTGCTCGTGCCGCTGGTCTTGCTCGGGGCGGTGGTCGGCAGGCGCCTGCTGCGCTCGATCGACCAGAAGCTCTTCGAGAGGCTCGTCATCGGCCTGACCATCACCGCGAGCCTCTTCCTGCTGCGCTGACCGGACGACCAGGCGCAGCGGCTCGAGATGCCGGAGCCCGGCACCGGGGACCGGAGAAGGGCCGCGCAGCATCGTCGGTCCGGAGCGGGGCGCCACCACCGAGCACCGACGACGACGTCCACCGGTGCAGACCACGACGGGCCAGGACCCGAGGAGCTGTGCTCCTCGATGTCCCGGCCCGCCGTCCGGTGCTGCAGCTCCTCGTCAGCGCACGGGTGAGGTACCCGCGCGGTGGCGGCGCAGGACGAGCACCGTGGCACCCGCCGCGACGAGCAGCGTGGTGAGCCCGGCGAGCAGTGCCACGTCGGCACCGGTCTGGCTGAGCGTCCCGGTGGCGGTCGTCCCCGTGCCCGAGCCGGCGGCAGGTGTCGCGGCTCCGGTCGGCTCGGTGGTGCCCGGGGCGGTCGGGTCCGTCGGTGTCATCACGGTCGCGGCGGCGACCGTGATCTCGGCCTGGGCCAGCACGACCCCGGAGGCGTCGCGCGCCTGGAGGGTGTGCGTCCCGGCCTCGAGGGTGGCCGGGATCGTCACCGTCGCGGACGCGGTGCCGTCGGTGACCGTCACCCCGGCCAGACGCTGGTACTCGCTCTCGATGCCGATCTCGACCTCCGGGAGCTCCAGCCCGGTGACCGTCACGGTGACGTCGTCGCCCGCGGTGACCGACGTGGCGTTGAGCGTCATCTCCGGGGTGCCCGGGACCTCGGGGGTCGTGGTCCCGTCGACGGTGACGACGACAGTGGCGGTCTGGTCCTCGAAGGTCACCGTGAGCGCCTTGGTGCCGGGAGTCGAGAAGTCGGTCCCGGTCACTGTCGCCTGGGCGGTGACGTCGGCCGTCGAGCCGTCAGCGTAGGTCGCCGTGACCGTCATCCCGGCCGGGTCGAAGGTGTCGCCGACCGCGTAGGTGGTGCGGGTCGGCGGCGTGACGGAGATCGAGACGAGCTCGGCCTCGATCTCGACGAGCCCGGCGACAGCCGCGTCGACGAGGGCCGTCGCAGCGTCCACGTCGTCCTGGGTGGCGCGCGAGCCGGAGAGCACGACACCGGCCGTCTCGACCGCGAGGTCGAGGGTCGCGAGCGACTCCGGGGTGTAGAGCGCGCGGTCGACAGTCTGGGCGACCGCGAGGGCGTTCTCCAGGCTGCTCGTGTCGATGTCCCCGGACGTCTCGACGCGGGTGAGGCGCAGGTCGTCGAGGTTGCCCCAGGCTCCTGCGCTCAGGGAGTACCGGGCTGCGACGGTGACGGTGCCGTCGTCGCCGACGACCACGTCGCCGACGGTCGCGGTGCTGAAGACGCGCCACCCGTCGAGGGTGATCGGGGCTGAGAGCTCGGTCCCACCGCTCGAGGCGCTCAGGGTGAGGGTGTCGGTCGGTCCGACTGCGCCGCCCTGGCTCTTCGCGGTGAGCGTGTAGGTCCCGGCCGGGACGCCGGTGATCGTCTGCTCGACGCTGAAGGCGTAGGCGGCATCGTCCCAGAACTTCAGGGCGCGGGCACCGTCTGCTGCGTCGACGTCAGCGGTGATCGACGCGCCTGTCCCCGCACCCGGCCCGCTGAGGGTCCACGGGGCGGTGCTCGCGTCTTCGAAGCTGTGGTTCACGACGTGGTTGACCGCGGTGACCGTCACTGTCGCCGAGACAGCGACACCGTCGACCGTCTTCCCCGAGATCGTGTACGTGCCGGGGCCACGGATCCAGTCGACCGAGATCGACCAGGTGACGGGGTGCGCCTCGACGCTGCCGTCGTTGTACGTGACCTGGACCGTCGCGGGCAGCGCGACGGGCGAGCCGTCGGCGACGCTGAGGGTGACCTTCTCGACGCTGACGACCTCACGCGGCGCGGTGGCACCGGTGCGGGCGTACTGGAAGACGCGGAGCGACTCGAGCGGTTTCCCCTGGACGTCGAAGAGCGCCTGGTTGTCCCACGACGACCCGCCGTACCACTCGCCGGCGTCCTCGGGGTCGTACTCGGCCGCGTAGCTCGAGGCCCAGCCGGAGCCGTGCGCCTCCCACAAGAGCTTGTTCTGCTCGAGCTGGTCGGGCGTGCCCACAGGCAGCCACGCGGGCTCCCAGTAGAAGACGCCGATGCCCTCGGGGCCGACGTCGCTCACGGCCTGCATGACGTCGCGGACCGCCGTCGCCTGACCCTGGACGGAGGACGGGTACTTCGACGAGACGGTCGCGGGGCGGATGGTGTTCTCGTGGCCGTCGCCGTCCTCGAGGGTGTAGTTCCACGAGGTCTCGGCGACCATCACCTGCTTGCCGTAGGTGGTCGCGACCTGGTCCAGCACAGTCGTGAGGTTGCTCAGAGACCCGTGCCAGAAGGGGTAGTACGAGCTCGCGAAGACGTCGTAGTCCACGCCGTAGGTGTCGAGCTGCTTCGCGATGCTCGCGTAGGAGCCCGCGCGCTCAGGGTTGGTGAAGTGCACCGCGACGAGGGCGTCCGGGTAGACCTCGCGGACGGCGCTGCTGCCCGCGCTGAAGATCTGCGACATGCCCGCCCAGCCCGTGACCCCGGCGACGCCGTTGTTGGTCTCGTTGCCGACCTGGACCATGCCGACGTCCACGCCGGCGTCCTTGAGCTGGGTGAGGGCGTCGGCCGTGTACTCCTCGGTGGCCTCGGCCTTCTGCGCGACCGTCATGGCGGACCAGGCCTTGGGGGCCTTCTGCTTGGCGGGGTCGGCCCAGAAGTCGGAGTAGTGGAAGTCGACGAGCAGCTTCATGCCGTGCGCTGTGGCGCGCTCGCCGATCTCGACCGCCGCAGCGATGTCGTTGTCCCCGCCGCCGTAGCCGTTGCCCTGCGCGTCGAAGGGGTCGTTCCACACTCGGACGCGCACGTAGTTCACGTCGGCCGACTCGAGCACGTCGAAGACGTCGGCGGTCTGGCCGTCCCAGTCGCGGAACGTCACGCCGCTCTCCTCGAGGGCCAGGATCGAGGAGATGTCCACGCCGTTGATGAAGTCCGCGGGGAGGCCGTCGACCTTGTCGACCACGATCCCGGCGTCGACAGGTCCGGTGGGGTCGTCGGCCGCGCTCGCGGAGGTCGCGAGGAGCGGGGTGAGGAGCACGGCACCTGCCGTGGCCGCCGCCGCGAGACTGCGGGGGAGACGTCGTCGTGCTGGGTGCATTCGGGGGAGTCCTTTCCTGTCGAGCATCTTTGTTCGAAGGTGACCCGGGTCCTCAGGGGCCGCGACGGTGGTCGAGGGTTCGGCGGTCGTCCATGACCTGACCTGGAGGATGTGTCGCGGTGGACTGTACACGGTCACAGTCCCAGAGGGCGAGGCTTTCGAGGCAGGAGAACGTTCTGTGTGTGCCCGGCGCCGCACGACTGAGTCACGTACTGTGACCGCGCACAGTTGATGGCCCACTCCGACGAGGTGTCGGCCGAGACGCGACGGTCGTCGACGGAGGTGAGACCAGCGAGCCAGGACGGCCCGGGACACAGCGGTGGGGCCGTGCCGACGCTCTTCTCGGGCGGGTGACGAGCACTGCGCCTAGGGTTGGGTGTCCGACCCGTGCCCGGTCCGCCCTGGCGGTCGGCGATGCGCGGGACCGAGACCCCGACCACAGGAGCCGACATGACGTACGACGCCAGACCCCCGCTCCCCGACGCGCCCCGACCTGCCCGGCCCACCGGCCTCGACGGGCTCGCGCAGCTGCGCCCCGCCGTCGCCGTGGCGCTCGCGGTCCTCGGGCTCGCCTTCCTGGCCTTCGGGATCGTCCAGGGTCAGCTCTGGGCCGGGGCGATCGGTGTCGTCCTCCTCGTCGACAGCGCACTCCTGCGCTACATCGCGACCCGTGCCCGCCGCGCACCGGGACCTGACGGCATGCGGCCGGGCAAGACGCCGGGCCTGCTCTAGCCAGCCCCCGGGGTCAGCCCATGAGGTCGAGCACTGCCACCCCGGCGCCCAACGCCCACTCCTCGGTTAGTGCTGCCAGCTGGGGGACGTCCTGGAGGGCGACACCGCCTGAGGTGAGGACGACGACCACGCCGTCCCGCACCACCTGGACACCTGTCGCGTCGAGCTGGGCGGCTGGGTCGTAGCCTCCGCCGACCTTGAGGGCCCAGGCGCCTGCGGCCGAGACCGCGGGGTCGTCGACGACCCACCCCAGCGGCTCCATGCTCTCCGCGGTGTACTCGGGGTCGTGGGACACGCCCAGGGAGATGAAGCCGTACCGATCGAGGGCCGTGCTCGATCCGTCTGTCTCGGGCGTGTACCAGCTGCAGCCGAGGGCGGCGCCGGTGGCCCCGGTGGCCACACCGTTCTCGCTCTCGTCGAGCTCGACGAGGCCTTCGACCACGGGTCCGAGCACTGCCTTCACCTCGTCGCAGGTGGGGAAGTCCCCGGCCGTCGCGCCAGGCGCATCGTCGGTCGCGGTCGCGGTCGCGGTCGCCGTTGCGGGCTCGGCGCTGGGCTCCGGTGCCGAGGTGCTCGTCGCTGCCAGGCTTGCTGCGGGAGCGGGTGTGGCCTCGCTGTCTGCTGGGCCGCTGCACCCGCTGAGGAGGGCACCTGCCAGCGCGAGGGCGAGGAGCGAGCCTGTACGGGGCGTCGTCGTCGGTGTCATGGGACGGACCGTTCCTTGTGCGTGATGTCGACGGGAGAGCCGCTGCCGTGGGCCCGCGGCCTACGACGGTGGTGTACCACCCTCTCGCTCGTCGGCGCACCCCCTGTCCGCTGCGCGAGCAGGTCGCTCCCCGGCGCGAGCAGGTCGCCCTGCGGGCGTCGTGGTCAGGCGGCCAGGGCGCTCGTCACCGTCGCGATGATGGCGCTCTCCGCCTCGTCGGCCGCCAGCCGGCCCGACGCGACCTCCGCGCAGGCTGTGTGCAGCGTCGAGTAGACGACGGCCGTGAGCCAGCCCGCGCTCAGGTCAACGCGGAACGTCCCCGAGCCCTGCCCACGCTCGATGATCTCCTGTACCCGGGCGAGCACACCGTCGTGCGACGCGCGCACGTGATCCGTGCCCAGGGCTGCCAGCGCCGCGTCGAGCGCGGCGCTGTTGGCCTCGACCTGGCGCCACGAGGACCTGATGAGCCGGACGAGCGCGTCGAGGGGGTCGCCGGACAGGTCGACCTCGGCGAGCAGCCGGTCTGACTGCTCGACCGCTGCGGCGAGCGCGGCCTCGACCAGCTCGTCGCGGCCGGCGAAGTGCCCGTAGAGCGTCACCCTGCCGACGCCTGCCGCCGCGGCGATGGCCGACATCGACGCATTCGGGTCCCGCGCGAAGAGCGTCAGGGCGCTCGCGAGGATCGCCTCGCGATTGCGTCGGGCATCCGAGCGTCGTGGGGAGGTGGTGGTCACAGGCTCAGGCTAGCCGACGTCGCACCGATCTCAAACAGCGGTGTTCATGTTGTGCTAGGTTCCATCTCAAACACCACTGTTCGAGAAGAGGATCTGATGACGTCCCCCGCCCCACTCCAGCCCCAGCCCAGCAGCTCCGCACTCACGGTCCTCGCCCTCGGCGGCTACGGCGCAGCCGGCAGCTACGCCGTCGAGCACCTGCGCTCCCGCGGGCACACCGTGACGACAGCCGGACGGGATGCGACCCGCGCCGATCTGGTCCTCGACCTCGGCGACCTCACCGCCGTCGCGCGCGCCGCTGCATCGGCCGACATCGTCCTCAACACCTCCGGACGCGAAGACCCGCGCGTGGTCACCGCCGCGACAGGAGCCGGAGCGGCCTTCGTCGACATCACCGCGACAGCGACCTACATCGCCGGCATCGAGGCTCTCGACCTCGCCGCACCTGTCGCGCTCAGCGTCGGCATCGCCCCCGGGCTGACCAACCTGCTGGCGCACGCCGCAGCCAGGCAGAGCACCCTCCCGCTCGACGTCGCGATCGTCCTCGGTGCCGGTGAGCAGCACGGTGCTGCCGGGGCCGCCTGGGTCTACGGGATGCTCGGGCAGAGCTTCGTGGACCCCGCGACAGGGTCGCCGGTCCGCAGCTACACCCGCCCTGCCACCTTCGACCTCCCCACGGGGCGCCGCCGCCTGTACCGCACAGACTTCTCCGACCAGACGACCCTGACCGCAGAGCTCGACCGCCCCGTCCGCAGCTATTTCGGCCTCGACTCACGGTTCGCGACGACCTCCCTCGCCGCGCTCACCTGGGTACCCGGAGCACGGCACCTGCCGACCAGCATCCCCATGCCCGGCGGTGAGCGCTGGTACCTCCAGGTCCGCGACGCCGAGCGCGTCCACGGCAGCGCCACGGGCGTCGGGCAGTCCCGCGCCACGGGGCTCATGGCGGCCCTCGCTGTCGAACGGGTGCGGGCCGCTGGTGCTGGGGTGCACCACCTGCCGTCGCTCATGAGCGTCGAGGACGTCGACCTCACGGTCTTCGGATAGCCCGGGCAGGGGCCTACGGCCCTGGTCCCCGGGGGCTGATCACGACTAGGTTCGGTCCATGACAGCCGCCGCCATCGTCGACCTCAGCGCGCTCGCCCCTCTGACCGGGCTCGTCGAGCAGGAACGCCAGGACCGCCTGTCTGCCGGCACGGAGGAGACGAGCCCCGACTCCTCCGCTCCTGAGATGTCCGACGAGAAGATCCGCGCGGGAACTGGACGCGGCTGGGACGAGTGGGTCGCGCTCGCCGCGGACGGTCCGGGCCGGGGAGCCTCGCACTCAGAGATCGCCACCTGGGCGGGGGAGCAGCACGGCCTCGCCGGGTGGTGGGCGCACGGCGTCGCCGTCGGAGTCCGACGGCTCACCGGGCAGCGGGTCCCCGGCCAGATGGCCGACGGGTCCTTCGCCGTGAGCAAGACCGCGACCCTCTCGGCGGACGAGAGCGACCTCCGGACGGCGCTCCTCGACGAGGGCACCCGTGCCGCTCTGCTCCCCGGTCTCGACGTCACGCTCCGGTCCAAGCCGACCTCCAAGGCGCTGCGTCTCGCGCTCGCCGACGGCAGCGCTCCGCTCGGCAGCATCCTCTTCACCCTCGCGACAGCGGGGGAGGGACGCTGCCGGGTCACGGTCAGCCACGAGAGGCTCACCTCGGCAGCCGACGGCGAGCGGTGGAAGGCCTTCTGGGCTGGGTGGCTCGCCGTGGTCGCGGGTGCGCTGCGCACCTGACCTCGCCCACGCCCCTCTTCGGTCCGGGCGGACGCCCGTGCCAGGATGGTCTGATGGTCATCGCCGACTCCCGCCCCGACGTCGTCCCCGAGGTCCTCGACGACAGGAGCTACGCCGCGTGGTCGTCACGCGTGGTCGCCGTGATCATCGACGGCTTCGTCCTCGGGGGCTTGATCTTCCTCGTCGCCGGGGCCGCGTACGGGACCAGCACCTTCACGCTCCCGGTGCCGTTCCCGGACTCTGACGGCCTCACCCTCGCAGGCCTGACCTGGGGGAGCAAGGTCGCCGTCGCCGCCGCCGTGCTCTCCCTCGTGCTGCTCCAGGCCTACGGCGGTGCGACTCCCGGCAAGCGCATCGTCGGCATCGCAGTCGTCGACGACCAGACCGGCCAGCCCGTCGGGCTCGTGCGCACGGTGCTGCGCGACCTCGCCCACCTGCTCGACGCCATCCTCTGCATCGGGTACCTGCGCCCCCTCTGGCACCCGGAGGAACGCACCTTCGCCGACTCGCTCCTCGGGACCGTCGTCCTGCGGACACGGACCGTGCGCGCCCACCCGCTCGTGGCCCGGATCGCCACACGCCGTGACGGCACCTGGACCGGGCGGCCGGGCGCGCGCGGGACGATCGGCGAACCGGCGACCGGCGAGTGGGAGAACCGCGTCACCGGAGGGGTCGCTGTCGTGAGCGTCGTGCTCGCGTGCTTCTCGTTCCCCTGGTCGACCGCAGGATCGAGCAGCTCCGACATGGTCGACTGCGGCTTCCCGATCCTCGACTCTGGCTCCTTCGCGCCGACGGGCGTGACGATCCGGGCGGACAGCAGCGTCACCTCCGAGCGACGGTTCTGGGTCGAGCGGACGACCTTCAACCCGGCGCAAGAGGTCACAGCGAGCTGGAGGTGGCACCGCAGCACTGCAGAGCCGACTACCGTCGAGCTCGTGGTCACCGGTGCCGACGGCACCGAGGAGATCACCAACACGGTCTTGCCTGCAGGAACGCCCGACGGTGCCACGGACGTCGACGGGACCCCGTTCGGCGACCTCACGCTCGGTGTGAGCGACCTCGGGCCGGGATGGACGGCGGAGTCGTCCGTGATCATCGACGGTCAGGTCGTCTCCAGCTGTTCGCTCAACAGCTGACGGACGCCCGTCGACCGGTCGTGCCTCGCGCCGGGTCCAGCGCCAGCCACCCGCCGGACGGTAACCTGCCACAGTGACCGACGAGCCAGGACAGCCCACCGACACCAGCCCGTCTCCGACGCTCGCCCGCGTCGTCGACCTCCTCGACGAGCGCTACCCGCCGTCGACCGCGGAAGACTGGGACGCCGTCGGCCTCGTCGTCGGCGACCCGCAGCGCCAGGTGCGCCGCGTGCTCTTCGCCGTCGACCCCGTCGCGGACGTCGTCGACGAGGCGGTCGCCTGGGGTGCCGACCTCGTCGTCACCCACCACCCCCTCCTGCTGAAGGGCGTCCACTCGGTCGCCGCCACGACGGTCAAGGGCTCGGTCGTCCACAGGCTCGTCGAGGCCGGGTGCGCGCTCTACGTCGCGCACACCAACGGCGACGCCGCCGAGCGCGGCGTCAACGACGCGCTCGCAGACCTCCTGGGCATCGTCGACCGCCGGCCGCTCGACCCGCACGAGCCCGGTGCGGCGACGGGCCTCGGGCGGGTCGGTCGCCTCGCCAGCCCCACGACGTTGCGGGCCTTCGCCGAGCACGTCGCGGCTGTCCTGCCCGCCACGGCCCAGGGCGTCCGGGCCTCGGGTGACCTCGACGCGACGGTCGAGACCGTCGCCGTGCTCGGGGGCTCGGGCGACTCCTTCATCGGTGCCGCGCGCGCCGCCGGGGCCGACGTCTACGTCACCTCCGACCTCAAGCACCACGGCGTGTCCGAGGCCCGCGAGCAGGCGCGCCTCGACGCTCTGGCAGCGGGAGCACCGGCGGGCAGCGGCACGCCGTTCCTGATCGACACCGCGCACTTCGCGAGCGAGTGGCCCTGGCTCGCCTACGCAGCCGAGGACCTCGTGCACGACTGCACCGCCGACGGCACTACGGTGGTGACCAGAGTCAGCGTCCTGCGCACCGACCCGTGGACCGCACGGTTCGGCTCGCCTGACGCCGACGACCTGAACTCTGAAGACCCAACGGAAGGACACCAGCTGTGACCAAGGCCCCTGTCGAGGACCAGCGCCGACTCCTGGACGTCCAGGCGCTCGACACCCGAGCCCAGCAGCTCGTGCACCGTCGCACCACGCTCCCCGCGCTCGCGACGGTCAAGGAGATCGACGGACAGCTCGCCGACCTCAACAGCGCTCTGGTCGCGTCGAGGACCGCCGCGAGCGACCTCCGCCGCGAGCTCGCCAAGGCCGAGGGCGACGTCGAGCAGGTGCGCACGCGTGCCACCCGCAACCAGCAGCGCCTCGACTCGGGCGCCGTCGGCGCCAAGGACGCCCAGGCCCTCGTGAGCGAGCTCGAGTCGCTCGGCCGCCGCCAGGAGGCTCTCGAAGAGGTCGAGCTCGAGGTCATGGAGCGTCTCGAGGCCCACGAGGACACCCTCGCGAAGCTCGACGAGGCGCACCAGAAGACCGCCGACGCGAAGGCCGCCGCCCTCGCCGAGGTCGACGCCCAGACCGCGGAGATCAACGCCCAGCTCGAGGTCGTCCAGGCCGACCGGGCGAAGGCCGTCGACGGGCTCGACGCCGCGCTCGTCACGCTCTACGACAAGATCCGCACGCAGCTCGGTGGCCAGGGTGCCGCAGCGCTGCGCGGCGGTCGTTGCGAGGGCTGCCAGCTCGACATGAACCAGACCGACCTCTCCGCGATCCGTGCCGCAGCCCCTGAGGACGTCGTGCGCTGCGAAGAGTGTGGGCGCATCCTGGTCCGTATCAAGGACGACCGCCCGAAGGAGTGACGATGAGCCAGACGCCGGAGACCACCGGGGGAGCAGGACCGCGTGAGCCGGGAGAGACGATCACCCCCGACGAGGCTGCCGAGCACCAGGTCTCCGGCGGGGACGTCGGCCACACCCGGCTCCAGGTCGCCCGTCCGACGGGCGCGACATACCGTCCTGACACCGACGAGCCGCTCACCGCGATCCTCATCAGGCACGGCGTCACGCCCCACACGACGAGCGGCGCCTACTCGGGCGGCGGGGTCCCCGGACCGAGCCTGAGCGGGCACGGCCGGATCCAGGCCGCGCAGGCCGCCGACCTGGTGCACCGCATCGGACGGCAGATCTGGCCCGACGTCCCGCGTGCTACGGCGATCGTCGCCTCCCCGATGATCCGTACGCAGGAGACGGCGACGGCGATCAGCCGCCGGCTCGGCCGCGCTGTGGTGACCGACCCACGCCTGGCCGAGGGCGACTTCGGCGAGTGGGAGGGGCTGACCTCCGACGAGATCGAAGAGCGGTGGCCTGGTCAGCTGCGCGACTGGCACGAGACCGGCACCTTCGCGATCCCCGGGGGCGAGTCGATCGCCCAGACCGGGCAGCGCCTCGCAGGAGCGATGGACGACCTCATCGCGAGCAGCCTCGGCAAGACCGTCGTCGTGGTCTCGCACGCCGTCGCCCTGCGATCGGTCATCGGGACGGCCTTCGGGGCGCCGGCCTCGCAGTGGCACCGCATCCGGATCGCCCCGGCGTCGGTGAGCATGATCCGGTACTGGGCCGACGGCACGTCGGAGATCACCGCGATCGGCATCCCGCCCGAGATCTGACCGGTCAGCGACCGCGCAGCGCGCGCCGCCAGGTCTCCTCGTGCGCGCGGGCGTACCGGGTGGCCTCGCGCCAGTGCGACCCGTGGCCCGCGGTGTACATGGTGCCCCAGGGCTCGCGGCCCGTCTCGTGCGCGGAGCGCAGCAGATCGTGCATCGCTGCGGTGCGGCGGCCCAGCGTCTGCGGGAGCTCGTCTCGCAGCGCCTGGTCGGCCCCGTATCCCTCGACGAAGGCTGCCAGGCCAGCTGCGGCCTCGGCCGGGTCGATCCTGGAGTCGTTGATCGTGAAGGACTGGGCGGCGTAGGCGAGGTCCCACAGCCGGGTGCTCGGACCGGCCCCGTCCCAGTCGATGAACACCCACCGCTCACCGACGAGCAGGTTCCAGGGCGCGAGGTCGTTGTGGCAGACGAGGTCCGCGCCTGTCGTCGGGAGCAGGTCCTCCCACGGGACGGCCGGGTCGGGGACGAGGTCGCGGGTCGCGTCGTGGATCGACCTGACCAGCCGTCCGACGCGAGCCAGCTCTTCGTGGGTCAGCGGCGGGGAGTCCATGGCGAGCGTCCCCGGGATCATCTCGAGCACCTGGCGGCCCTGCTCGTCCTGGCCGATCACCTCGGGGACGTCGACACCAGCCGCGCGGACCCGTCGCATCACCTCGTGGACGGCAGGCGTCGCGGCGGTCCACGGCTTGCGGACTGTCTCCCCGACCCGCACCACGCCCTGCGACGCGTTGCCCCCGGACAGTGGCTCTTCGGTGTCGGTCATCGTCTGAGGCTATCGGGGTCTCCCGGCCGGGCCGTGCAGGCGGGCTGGGGTGCATGATGGGTCGCAGCACCACACGTCGGCCCTGCTCGTGGGCCCGCACCGAGGAGGACGTCCGATGGCGAACGACACCAGCTCATCCCGCTCCCGCCGCTCGAAGGCGACCGAGCCGGTCCCGGCCACGGAGGCCGGCGACGTCCACGTCCCCGGAGGTCCCCAGGACACGGGCGACGACTCTCCGCCGAAGCTGCCCAAGCTCAAGAAGTCCGTCTACGAGGCAGAGCTGTTCAGGCTGCAGTCCGAGCTCGTCAAGCTCCAGGAGTGGGTGCGCGAGTCGGGCGAGCGGCTGGTGATCGTCTTCGAGGGGCGCGACGCCGCAGGAAAGGGCTCGGCGATCAAGCGCGTCACGCAGTACCTCAACTCCCGGCACGTGCGCGTCGCCGCGCTGCCGGCACCGACCGAGCGGCAGAAGTCTCAGTGGTACTTCCAGAAGTATGTCGAGCACCTGCCGGCCGCGGGAGAGATCGTCCTCTTCGACAGGTCTTGGTACAACAGGGCGGGCGTCGAGAGGGTCATGGGGTTCTGCACGCCTGCCGAGCACAAGCGTTTCATGGCGCAGTGCCCGGTGTTCGAGCAGCTGCTCATCGACGACGGCATCATGCTCCGCAAGTACTGGTTCTCCGTCTCGGACGCCGAGCAGGAGAAGCGTTTTGCGTCGCGGCTCGAAGACCCGATGCGCCAGTGGAAGCTGTCGCCGATGGACCTCGAGTCGATCGCCCGCTGGGAGGACTACTCCCGCGCGAAGGACGACATGTTCATCCACACCGACACCCCGGCCTCGCCGTGGTTCGTGGTCGAGAGCGAAGACAAGAAGCGGTCGCGGATCAACATGATCTCCCACCTGCTCTCGACGGTGCCCTACGAAGAGGTGACCCACCCGCCGATCTCCCTGCCGGAGCGCCCGGCGTCGACCGGCTACAGGCGCACCCCGCGCGAGCTCCAGACCTACGTGCCGGACCACGCGTCGACGCTGGGGTGAGTCGCGGCGGACTGCGACGGCGCTGTGCCGAGGAGCGCGGCGTCGGACGGCGTCCGGGTCAGACGACGACGAGCTCGAGGGTCGACGCGCCGTTCTTGCCGTCGAGCAGCGTCGCGTCGAGCAGCGCGCCGCCGACGAGCTCGTGCGCGGCCTTGAGGACTTCTTCGGCGGTGCGCGGTTGCTCGCCCGCGCGGGTGAGCAGGTGGCGGGTGAGGACCCCGCGGGTGTGCTTCGCGTTGTGGGAGACGACAGACCGCTTGCCGTCGAGCTCGCGCAGCACGCGGACGCTCACCCAGTCGGTGCTCTTCGCGGGCTTCCACGCGGCGAGGTAGGCGGCCGAGCGGCAGTCGACCACGACGTCGCCGGTCGCGAGCGGGCTCAGCACCTTCTCGAGGTGGGGCCGCCACGTCGGGGCCAGCGGGCCGACGCCCGGGAGGTCGGTGCCCATCGACAACCTGTAGGCGGGGATGACGTCGTCGGGGGAGACCGCACCCCAGAGGGCTGAGACCGTGCGGACCGAGGCAGCGGCCAGCGCAGCCTGCTCGACCGTGAGGTCGTCGAGCCCGGCGGCCGCGTAGAGGACCCCTGTGTAGACGGACGCAGCCCGGGCGGCGGGCTCGGAGTCGAGCCGGGTGTTGCGGGCGACGTCCTCAGCCAGGCTCGGCCCGACGCCGAGGACGTGGAGGGCATTCTTGCGGGCACTGGCCTTGGCGAGGGCCCGCATGACCTTCGTGCGGTGCCGGGTGAGCGACGGGGCGCTCAGGGCGGCGAGGTCGACGGGCGTCCCTGCGGTCGCCGGAGACTTGCCTTCAGACGGGGGCAGCAGGATCAGCACCCGGAGAAGTCTAGTCAGCGGCGAGAGGTGGGGACGCCCGTCGTCGGCTCAGCAGCAGCGGGCGACGGGTGCCCGCTCCGCCTCGTCGGTCCGCTGCCGCCAGAACGCCCGTTCGGTCAACGGTTCGACCCCCGGGTGGAGTACCTCGTGCCGGGCGACGTACTTGGCGTAGGCGGTGTCGCCCATGAGCTCGTGCACGTACCACCGGATGCCGGAGGCGGCCCGGGTCATGTGGTGCCAGGACCGGCGGAGCAGACGGGTGGCGGGGCTCCGCCGGGACGCCGGGTCGTGAGCCGCGGCGTTCGACCCTGTCGTCACGTCGACGTCGTGAGCGACGACCTCGCGATCCGTCACCTGCGTACCTCCCACGCTCCTCATCGTCCCGCTCCGTCCGGTCCGTCGGAGGCACCGGGTGAGCGACCGCCGGGACCGTGCCCGTCGTGCCCGCCGCGCCTGGGCGCCGGCCTGCCGCCCGCCGCGACCTCCGCCTCGAGCTCCTTCTCGGCTGGCGTCGCGAGCAGGTGCTGCGGTGCGAAGAGCGAGGACTCCTCGAAGGGGTCCTCCGAGGTCGTGACCTCCCCAGGGGACCTCAGTGCGACCCAGATCGCCCGTGCTGCCGTGACGAGCAACGCGGCGACCATGAGCACGAAGATGATCGACAGCGTCCCCTGGACCGTGGTGTTCCGCACGACGGCCTCGGCGTCTGCGAGAGCCGCCGCGTCGGTGAACTCACCGGCGGCGATGCGGTCCTGGTAGAGCGAGCGCTGTGCGAAGTACCCGATCGCTGGGACGTCGGAGAAGATCTTCTGCCACGACGCCGTGAAGGTCACGACCACGTCCCACACGAGCGGCACGAGCGGGATCCACACCCACCGCACGTACCCGCGGCGCACGACCATCACGGTGACGATGGTCAGCGCTGCTGCGGCCAGCAGCTGGTTGGCGATACCGAACAGCGGGAACAGCGTCCGGATCCCGCCGAGCGGGTCTGTCACGCCCATCATGAGCAGCGCACCCCACGCTCCGACGACCACAGCGGTCGACAACCAGCTGCCGAGCCGCCACGAGGGGTTGCGGAACCGTGGCACCCAGTTGCCGAGAGAGTCGGAGAGCATGAACCGCGCGACCCGGGTGCCGGCGTCGACCGTCGTGAGGATGAACAGGGCCTCGAACATGATCGCGAAGTGGTACCAGAACGACATCATCGCCTTGCCGCCGAACACGTTGTGCAAGATGTTCGCCATGCCGACGGCGAGGGTCGGTGCGCCACCGGTCTTGGAGACCACCGAGGGCTCGCCGACGTCGGAGGCGACGGCGTCGAGAGCCTCGGCCCCGGTGAGCGTCACGATCTCGCCGTCGATCTCGGTCTCCCACGACACCTCGACGGGGTCGCCCGCGATGTCGGTGATCCCGAGACCGTCGACGGCCTCGACAGCACCCTGGGTGGTGCCCTGCGTCATGGCCTCGGGCATGTTCATCGCGAAGTACACGCCCTGGTTGAGGGAGATCGCGGCGACGAGCGCCATGATCGCCACGAAGGACTCCATGAGCATGCCGCCGTAGCCGATGAGCCGGACCTGCGACTCCTTCTGGACCATCTTGGGCGTGGTGCCTGAGGCGACCGTCGCGTGCAGCCCGGAGAGGGCTCCGCAGGCGATGGTGATGAACAGGAAGGGGAACAGCGAACCCGAGAACACCGGGCCCTCGCCGTTGCTCGCGAACTCGGTGACCGCGGGCATCTGGACCATCGGCATGACGACGACGATGCCTGCGGCGAGCACGAGGATCGTGCCGACCTTCATGAACGTCGACAGGTAGTCCCGCGGGGTGAGCAGCAACCACACCGGCAGCACCGCGGCGCCGAAGCCGTAGATGATGAGCGCCCACGTGAGAGCCACGGGGGAGAGGTGGAACACCTCGCCGAAGGAGCTCTCGGCGACGTAACGACCGCCGACGATCGCCGCGATGAGCAGCACGAAGCCGACGAGCGAGATCTCGGTGACCCGCCCCGGCCGGATGAACCGCAGGTACACGCCCATGAACAGCGCGATCGGTATGGTGCAGCCGATCGAGAACACACCCCACGGGCTCTCCGCGAGGGCGTTGACGACCACGAGGGCGAGGACCGCCAGGACGATCATCATCATGACGAAGACGACGACCATCGCGATGGTCCCGCCCACCCGGCCGATCTCGTCGCGAGCCATCTGACCGAGCGACCGGCCGCCGCGCCGCAGCGAGAAGAACAGCACGAGCATGTCTTGCACGCCGCCCGCGACGACCACGCCGAAGATGATCCACATGGTCCCCGGCAGGTACCCCATCTGTGCCGCGAGGACAGGCCCGACGAGCGGCCCGGCGCCGGCGATCGCGGCGAAGTGGTGGCCGAAGAGCACCCGACGGTCGGTCGGGTCGAAGTCCTTGCCGTTGTCGATGCGCTCGGCAGGTGTCGCCCGGCGGTCGTCGGGACGCATGAGGCGACGCTCGATGAAGCGCGCGTAGAACCTGTACGCGAAGGAGTACGTGCAGACCGACGCGACGATGAACCAGATCGTGTTGACCTGCTCGCCGCGGACGATCGCGATCATGGTCCAGCCCAGACCTCCGAGCAGACCGATCGCGACCCAGAGGGCGATCTTCGGCGGGGTCCACCGATGCTTCTCGACGATCCCGACAGGGGCGCCGGCATCGTTGCGCAGCACCTCAGGGGCGGAGTCTGGGTCGGTCAGGGAGGTCGTCATCGAAGCTCCTTCGCTCAGCGCGCACCGGTGAGGTGCGGTCCTGGAGGAAGGCTAGCCGACGTGGACGAGATGTGCGCTTCGTGTATGAATCGTCCTATCGCACCCGACCGAGGGCGAGCGCCGCGTACATGAGCGCGGCGACCGTCTCGCCGTCGGTGATCGTCCCGTCCCGGACGAGGTCCAGGGCCTGTGCCCACGGGACCGTCCGCGTCCCGACGATGCCCTCCTCCGCCTGCTCGTGCGCCTGCGCGGAGGGACGGAGGCCCCGTGCGAGGAACACGTGCTCGGGGGCGTGGCACACACCGTTGAGCGTGAGCATCGAGCCGATGGGCTCCCACGAGTCGGCCTCGAGCCCGGTCTCCTCGCGCAGCTCGCGCTGCGCGGCGAGCAGCAGGTCTTCACCGTCGGAGCCGCCTGCGGGGACCTCGAGCGACATCTGGCCGATGGTGTAGCGCTCGAGCTCGACGAGCACCACCTCGTCGTCGTCCGTGAGGGCGACGACGAACACCGCAGGGTTGCGGATCTCGACGACGCCGTAGATGCCTTCGGAGCCGTCAGGCCTCTCGACGGCGTCTTCGCGGACCCGGATCCACGGGTTCTCGTACGCGACGGTCGACGACAGGGTCGTCCATGCAGAGGTGGTCATCGTCGTGCCTCTCAGCTGAGGAACGCAGGACGGCCGTCGTGCAGCCACTGCTCGAAGCGGTAGGAGATCATCGGGCCGACGCGGTCGTAGCTCTCCTGGGTGTCCGGCACCTTGTACAGCGTGTCGATCCCGGGGACGTCCGAGAAGGCCTCTGCGTAGTCGGACAGGAAGGTGACGTCCCCGCCGGCCCCCTCGTAGTACGCCATCGCGAAGTCCGCACCGGTCTTCGACAGGACGGCGTCTCCGAGCTGGCCGTCGAACCAGGTGAGCAGGAACTCCGCGCCTGACATGGTGCCCGCCTGCACGGCGAAGATGTCCTCGGGTGCGTCGGCGAAGACCTCGTCCGACAGGTGCTGGGCCCGGATCAACCAGGTGAGGAACATGCCGATGTGTGTCGCACCGGCCTCGGGTGGGAGACCCTCGGGGAAGTCTCCCTCGGTGTGCCAGGAGGCGTCGTCGAACTTCATGCACACAATCCTTGCACGGGTCCCCGGCACGCCCCTAAGGTCGCCCGCATGGGTCAGATCATCGTGCACGGCAGGCGCTCGCAGTGGCGCGACCAGCGTCAAGAGCTCTCCGACGCGCTGCACGCCGCGCTCGTCGACGCCTGGCAGTACCCGCCCGAGAAGAAGTTCCAGCGCTTCGTCTGGCTCGACGACGACGACCTCGTCGCCCCGCAGCGCGGCCCCCGGTACCTCGTCGTCCAGGTGGTCGCCTTCACCGGACGCAGCCGTGAAGCCCGGCGAGAGCTGATCCGGCAGATGTACGAGCGCGTCTGCGGTCCGCTCGACCTACCCGTCGACGACCTCGAGATCGTCCTGATCGAGAGCCCCCGCGAGAGCTGGGGCATCCGCGGGGTCAGCGGCGACGAGCTGACGCTGGGGTACACGGTCGAGGTGTGAGCCTCGGCGGGGGACGAGCTCGGGAGCCGGGAGGTGCGGCCCCGACCACTCCGGGTCGCGTACCCTTGGGGACGCGGATGAGTTGGCCAGACGACCGCGTCAGGGCTTCGGCCCTGCCGAGGAACGTCCGGGCTCCACAGAGCGAGGTGGTGGGTAACGCCCACCCGGGGTGACCCGCGGGACAGTGCCACAGAGAACAGACCGCCACAGACGTCCGCGTCTGGGGTAAGGGTGAAACGGTGGTGTAAGAGACCACCAGCGCGCCAGGTGACTGGCGCGGCTAGGTAAACCCCACCTGGAGCAAGGTCAGACAGGGTGTGTTCGAGGGCTGCTCGCCCGAGCACCCGGGTAGACCGCTAGAGGCGTGCGGCAACGTACGTCGTAGATGGATGGTCGTCACCCGCGTGCGGGCAACTGCGCGCGGGACACAGAACCCGGCGTACCGGCCAGCTCATCCGCCCTCGCTAGAGTCAGGGTCGTGCCTGACCACGACCCCGGACCCGCAGACGAGACCTCTCCAGCCGAGGTCCGTGAAGCGCGGTTCCCGCAGGACTCCACAGTCGTCTCTCGGCTTGTCACCGCCTACCTCCGTCAGACGGAGTCAGAGAAGGCCGAGCACGCTCTCGCAGACGAGCACGTCGACGGGTCGCTCCCCGCGCGCTACCAGTCCGAGGTCGACGACCCGGCAGCCGCCTTCGCGAGCTCCACGGTGCTGCTCGGAGTGGCAGACGGGGAAGCAGTCGCCATGGTCGTCCTCTCTGCCGAGGCGGGGGCAGCGTCGATCGCGCGCTTCTGGGTCGACCCCGCCTACCGCGGGCACGGTGTCGGCAGACGTCTGCTCGCCGAGGCGCTCGCGCGGCTCCCACGGCCCGTGCGGCTCTCGGTGTGGGACTGGCGGACCCCGGCCATCCACACCTACGAACGCTCCGGCTTCGCGGTCGTCCCGTCGTGGGAGAGCCGGGAACGGCTGGTCTGCATGGAGCTGCGGACCGATAGCATCGAGCGATGACGACCATCGACGCGCCCCAGCCGGACTCCCGATCAGTCATCCGCACGACTGCGGCCACCACGGCCTTCGTCGTGGGGTGGTACGCCCTCCCGGACTACGTGCGGTCCAAGACCGCGCGCACGGTCCTCAAGACCGCAGGCCTCGCAGCCTTCGCTGCTCTGGGGATCCGCGACATGCGCCACGACGACACCTGGCAGAAGACCGTCGCCACGGTCCGTGGGACCGGCACACCGCCGTGGAAGCTCACCGACCAGACCTTCGACGGGTCTCGCGCGTCCCAGGCTGCGTCCGACGGGACACAGGCCTCCGACGCACCAGCAGGCGAGGGGACCGGCACGCAGACGACACCCTCGACCGTCGCCCCCGACGGGATGGACCGCACGACCCAGGTCGCGGCGCTCGCAGGCGCCGGTCTGGTCCTCGTGGGCAGCAGCGTGCTCACGGTCGTCGTCGAGAAGAAGGTGTTCCACCGCAACGAGGCTCGTGCCACGCGCGGGGTCCGCCTGCCGCACACCCGCAGCGCGCTGCTCTTCGGGGCGCTCACCGCGCTGGTCGCGGTCCCGGACGTCTTGCACAGCCGCGCCGCGGAGTCCGCGCAGCGCTGACGAGTCGACCGCTCGGTCGCCCCGGGGCACCGCCGGAGGTCAGGAGCCCTAGGCCGTGGTCCGCGCCCCGACGACTCGCCAGAGTCTCAGCTCACCAGCACGTCGCCGAGGACGAGGCGCAGACGTAGGCCGAGGCGAGGAAGAGCATGAAACCCGAGAAGGCCAGGAGCGGGCTCAGGGCGACCAGGCCGAGGGTCGAGACCATCAGTGCGACGGACGGGCGGCCCCTCGGCGATGTCCGTCCCCAGCCGTCTCGCGGCTGCGGCCGGACCAGCTCGACCAGCAGGAGCAGCACGGCCACCACGCACGAGGCCAGCAGCCACGGTCCGAGCGTGAAGGTCATGACGATGAGGTTCCACGAGCCGCGCCCCCACCACTCGGGCAGACCGAGCGGCAGGGTGAGTGTCGTCATGAGCGCGGAGAGCGTGGCCCCCAGCACGAGGGCGGCAGGCGCACCCGCCAGGACTGTCGCCGCGACGAGCAGGCGGTGAGGCGCTGCTGGTCCTGCGAGGGAGGCTGCGCCGCCGCCGGTCGCGGCCGTCGACCTGTACTGCGCGAGCCTGCGCTCGCGGGGCGACAGCTCGGGGACCACGGGCTCGTCGGGCACGACGTCGCGAGGCGGCCGCGTCACGTAGGACCGCGGCACACGGCCGTCGGGCTCGCTCATCCGTCCTGACTCCTCTGCTGCACGCGGGTCGGCCTTCGGCCCGTCCCTACGGTAGGGCCGCTGCGCGCCGCCGTCGATGGGGAGGAGTCCCGATCGTCGAGGCACTGTCCGTGCAGGTCAGCAGCGGTGGCAAAGCACCCAGCGACGGCGAAGCTGGCGTCAGCCGGCACCTAGGTCACGTCGAGTGCCTGCCGACGGCTCGCGCGCTCAGGACGTCTGCTGCGGGCGCCGACCCCGCGGGACGCGCTCGCCGTTCGCGGCCTTGCGGAGCAGCACGAAGGGCAGGAAGAAGGTCGCGAGCGCGGTCACCAACCAGACGATGATCGTGGCGAGCACCCAGGTGCTCACGCCACGGATCGTCAGGCTGTCGCCGACGAAGGATGCGACGAGCAGGGCGACGTAGCAGGCGAGCAGCCCGATCCCGCCGAGGAAGGCCGGTGCGTACCGCGAGACCATCTTGGCGATGAACGGTGCCAGCACGCTCTGGATCACGGCGAACACGACCACCGTCACGACGAAGCCTGAGGCCGTGATCGAGAAGTCGTCGAGGACGGCGTCGGCGGCCAGCAGCCCGAGGGCGGCCGACGCGAGGAAGATGAGCGTCCTGAGCAAGAACCTGATCATGAGCTGCTCCTCGGTGCTGCACGTGCAGGTGGCGGTCACCCCATGGTGCGAACCTAGCGAGGATCGTGTGCCAGCGCGAGACCTCTGCGGTCCTCGTGTGCTGCTGGGGGTGGGGTGGGGGCGTCCCGGCTGCGCGTGCGGGAGGAGGGGGCCCGATCTACGGTCAGCACATGAACATCATCATCGGCATCCTCATCGTCTGGGCCGTCCTGGCCGTCCTCGGCTTCGTCATCAAGGGCCTCCTGTGGCTCGCCGTCATCGCACTCGTGCTCTTCGCCGCGACAGTCCTGTGGGGGATGCTCAAGCGAGGCGCGTCGTCCAGGTCGTGACTGGCCGCTCCTGACTGAGGGAATCCTTACCGTATGGAAAGCGTCAAGACATTGCCAAGAGCAAGAATCCGCGCCTAGACTCGTCGGAGATCTGGTGGCACCGGGCTCGGCCCGGCGCGGGGGCACCAGCTCCGACGACATCGTCAGGAAGTGGTTTCGGCATGGACAGCATCGACACCAGGGTGAGCGGCATCGGCCTCCTCGAAGAGCCGGGGCGGAGCGTCCTGCAGATGTGGGGCGAGGTCGACAGCGCGCTGCGGCCTGACGCGAGCGGCGCGCTCGCGAGGGCCCTGGACCGGAACCTGCCGGTCGTCATCGACACCTCGAAGGTCGAGTTCATCGACTCGACGGGCATCGCCTTCCTCGTACAGGTCTGCACCATCGGCCGCGACGAGGGCCTCGACGTCACGCTCGTCGACCCGCCGGCTGTCGTGAGCGACGTGCTCGCGATGCTCGGCGTCGACGAGCTGGTCGGCCCGCAGCCCAAGCGCTGACAGCACGCCCTCAGCGCGGCCCAGGACAGGGCGCACTGCGCAGTCTCTCGTCCTCCAAGGTCGGTACCTGACCGGGCGAGCTATGCGTTTACCGACGCAGCCGCAGCGCGCCCGACCACGCCACAGACGCCAGCAGCCCTCGACCGTCTCCGGTCGAGGGCTGCTGCTGTGCTCGGCCCCGCACGGGGCCGCGGGGGAGAGCCGTGGTCAGTCGGCGTCTGCCGCCAGACGAGCCGCCCCGACGATCCCGGCCGCGTTGCGCAGCTTCGCCGGGATGATCGGTGCGCGCAGGTCGAGCAGCGGCAAGAACTTCTCGTGGTGCTTGCTCACGCCACCGCCGACGACGATGAGGTCGGGGGAGAACAGGTACTCGACGGTCTCGAAGTAGCGCTGCAGGCGCTCGGCCCACTGCTCCCACGAGAGGTCGTCGCGGGTCCGTGCGCGGTCGGAGGCGCGGGACTCGGCGTCGTGCCCGTCGATCTCCAGGTGCCCGAGCTCGGTGTTGGGCAGCAGGTGACCGTCGACCAGGAGCGCGCTCCCGATGCCGGTCCCCAGCGTCGCCAGCAGGATGGTCCCGTCCTTGTCGCGGGCGGCGCCGTACACGGCCTCGCCAACTCCTGCGGCATCGGCGTCGTTCACGCCGATGACCGTGCGGTCCAGGGCCTTCGACACGATCTTGTCGAGGTTCACCCCGGCCCAGGACTGGTCGAGGTTGGCGATCGAGGGCACCACCCCGTGCAAGATCGGCGCGGGGAAGGCGATGCCCACGGGTGTCTTGTCCGGCAGGTCGAAGCTCGTGACGAGCTCCGCGATCACCGCGGTGACGGCCTCGGGTGTCGACCCCTCGGGGGTCGGGATGCGGACGCGGTCGGCGGCGAACTCGCCGGTCTTGAGGTCGACGGGGGCGCCCTTGATGCCGCTCCCGCCCACGTCGATGCCGAAGGCGATCTCGTGCGAGCTGTGACTCTTCTTCGAGTGACTCATGGCAGTGTCAGGATCTCCGCTCCGGTGTCGGTGACGACCAGCGTGTGCTCGAACTGTGCTGTCCGTCGACCGTCTGCTGTGACGACGGTCCATCCGTCGTCCCACATCGTCCAGTCGTTCGTGCCCAGGGTGAGCATGGGCTCGATGGTGAAGACCATCCCTGGCTCGATCACCGTGCTGTACTGCGGCGCGGCGTCGTAGTGGGGGATCACGAGGCCGGTGTGGAAGGCTTCGCCGACCCCGTGCCCCGTGTAGTCGCGGACCGTCCCGTAGCCGAACCGGTCTGCGTACTTCTCGATGACCCGCCCGATGACGTTGACCTCACGTCCGGGCTTGACGGCCTTGATCGCGCGGGCCAGCGCCTCCTGCGTGCGCTCGACGAGCAGCCGCGACTCCTCGTCGACGTCTCCGACGAGGAAGGTCGCGTTGTTGTCGCCGTGCACCCCGCCGATGTACGCCGTGACGTCCACGTTGACGATGTCACCGTCCTCGAGGACGGTCGAATCGGGGATCCCGTGGCAGATGACCTCGTTGATCGAGGTGCACAGCGACTTCGGGAACCCCCGGTACCCCAGGGTCGAGGGGTAGGCGTGGTGGTCGAGCATGTACTCGTGCCCGATCCTGTCGAGCTCGTCGGTCGTCACGCCGGGTGCCACGTGCTCGCCGACGAGGGCGAGGGCGCGGGCGGCGATCGTCGACGCCACGCGGATCCGCTCGATCACCTCGGGGGCGACGACGTCCGGCCCCGTGTACCGCGCCGGTCCGGGACGGCCCACGTACTCCGGGCGGGGGATCGACGCAGGGACCTGGCGTCGGGGACCGACGGTGCCAGGGACGAGCAGAGAGCTGGATCGCGCGGAAGACATGGGCCCAGTCTACGGACCAGGGCGTCCGCAGTCGCCAGGAGCGCGACCAGGGCAGGCGAGATGGTGGGCCCCCAGGCAGAATGGGTGCTCAGAGAGCGCCCCAGGCGCAGAGCTGAGGAGGGCCCCGTGGCCGAGTTCTACTTCAACACCAAGACCCGAGAGGTCGAAGAGGGCAAGCCGTCGTCGTGGACGAACCGGATGGGCCCGTACCCCACGCGCGACACGGCGCAGAAGGCGCTCCAGCAGGCCGACGCCCGTACCGAGGCGTGGGACGAGGCCGACGCGGAGGACGAACGGGCCTGACAGCCCGGACGAGCCCCGGTCGGCTCGCGCGACCGACAAGAGGAGAAGGCCCCGACGACAGATGTCGTCGGGGCCTTCTCGTCATCCTGGACCGGCAGCTGAGTCCGGTCAGTGCTCGTACTGGTGCTCGGGCCCCGGGAAGGTCGAGGACTGCACCTCGGCGACGTAGGACTGTGCCGCGTCGGACAGCGCCTGGCCGACCTGACCGAACTGCTTGGCGAACCGTGGCGACCACGCACCCATGCCGGCCATGTCGGTCCACACGAGCACCTGCCCGTCGACCTCGTTGCCCGCACCGATGCCGATCGTGGGGATCCGCAGGATCTCGGTGGCCCGTGCGGCGACGGGGGCGGGGACCATCTCGAGGACGACCGCCACGGCGCCGGCCTCCTGGAGCGCGAGGGCGTCCTCGCACAGCAGCTCGGCCGCCTCGTCGCCGCGACCCTGCACGCGCTTGCCGCCGAGCATGTTCTCCGACTGCGGTGTGAACCCGAGGTGCCCGAAGACCGGGATGCCCGCGCCGGTGAGGAGCGCGACGTGGGCGGCGATGCGCTTGCCGCCCTCGATCTTGACGGCCTGGGCGCCGGTCTCCTTGAAGATCCGCACCGCGGACTGGAGCGCCTGCTCGGGGGAGGCCTCGTAGCTGCCGAAGGGCAGGTCGACGACGACCATCGAGTGCTTGGCGGCGCGCGCGACCGCGCGGGCCGCGACGACCATCTCGTCGAGGGTCACCGGGATGGTGTTCTCGTGGCCCAGGACGTTGTCCCCGGCCGAGTCGCCGACGAGCAGCAGGTCGAGCCCGGCCTCGTCGAAGATCCGCGCGGTGATGGTGTCGTAGGCGGTGAGCATCGTGAGCTTGCGCCCGGCCTCCTTGTGCTCGGCCAGGTGGTGCACGCGGAACCGCTTGCGCTGTGCGGGTGCGACGGGGGTCTCGGCTCCGGTGCCGGAACCGGGGAGCGAGTGCTGTGCCATGTGTGCTGCCTCTGCGTCGTGGGTGGGTCTGCGTCAGACGGCCGAACAGGTCGTGACCGGCCGGGGGTGCGGGGGTGTCAGGCGTGCGGCTCGCGCCAGCGCGAGGTCACCGGGAGCCTGCGGTCGCGCCCGAAGGCGAGAGCCGTGACCTTGGGGCCGAGCGGGTACTGCCGGCGCTTCCACTCGGCACGGTCGACGAGGGAGACGACCTTGTCGACCACCTCTTCGTCGAAGCCGCGGGCGAGCAGCTCGGCCCGGCCCTCGGCGTGCTCGATGTACGCGTCGAGGACCTCGTCGAGCAGGTCGTAGGGCGGCAGGGAGTCCTGGTCCACCTGGCCCGGGCGGAGCTCGGCCGAGGGGGGCTTGGTGATCGAGCTCTCCGGGATCGGCGGGATCTGCCCGGCGTCGAGGGCCGCGTTGTTGCGCCAGCGCGAGAGCGCCCACACCTGCGACTTGTCGACGTCCTTGATGGGGGCATAGCCGCCGACGGCGTCGCCGTAGATCGTCGAGTACCCGACGGCGAGCTCGGACTTGTTGCCCGTCGCGAGGACGAGGTGCCCCTCGGCGTTCGACAGACCCATGAGGATCATGCCGCGCACACGCGCCTGGAGGTTCTCGGCGGCGACGTCCTGCAGGTCGAGCTGCCCCTGGAAGGCGTCGACCATCGGCGCGATCGGCTGGACCCTGTAGTGGGCGCCGATGCGCTTGGCCAGGTCCGCCGCGTCGTCCTTGGAGTGCTCCGAGGAGTAGGTCGAGGGCATCGAGACGCCGTAGACGTTCTCCCCGCCGATCGCGTCGGCGCAGATCGCGGCGACGAGCGCCGAGTCGATCCCGCCAGACAGACCGAGCACCACGCTGCGGAACCCGTTCTTGCGCACGTAGCCGCGCACACCCGTGACGATCGCCTGGTAGACCTCTTCCTCGTCGCCGAGCGGCGGGGCGAGCGGTCCACGGTGCTCGGGCTCGCCGTCAGCGGCGAGGTCCCACAGGAGCAGATGCTCGACGAACTGGGGTGCGCTCGTCAGGACCGAGCCGTCCTCGCCGACCACGAAGGACCCGCCGTCGAAGACGAGGTCGTCCTGGCCGCCGACCATGTTGACGTACGCGACCGGCGCGCGGAGCTCGTGGGCCCGGCGGGCGGCGAGGTCGGTCCGGGTGTGCCCCTTGCCCTCCTCGAAGGGCGAGCCGTTGAGCACGAGCAGCAGGTCGACCTCGGCCTGGGCGAGCTCGGCGACGGGTCCGCCGTCCTGCCAGATGTCCTCGCACACCACGAGCCCGACACGACGGCCCTGGATCTCGAGGATGCAGGGCTCGGCGCCCGGCGCGAAGATGCGGAACTCGTCGAAGACGCCGTAGTTCGGGAGGTGGTGCTTGTCGTAGGAGGCCGTCACCGCACCGTGCTGGAGGACGACGGCCTGGTTGGTCGGCCGGGTCCCGGGGCTCGTGCGCGTCACCTGCGGCGCCCCGACCGTGCCGAGCACGACGGTGAGGTCGCCCAGCCCGTCGGCGACCAGCTGGTCCGCGATCGTCTGCACGGCCGCGCGGGCGGCCCGCTGGAAGGACGCACGCAGCGCGAGGTCCTCGATCGGGTAGCCCGTGATCGTCATCTCGGGGAAGGCCACGACGTGGGCGCCCTCGGCCGCGGCGCGCCGCGACCACTCGAGGATGGTCCGGGAGTTCGTGTCGACGTCGCCGACGCACGTGTCGATCTGCGCAAGGGCGATCCTGATGTCCACCATGCGACCGACCCTAGTGCTTTCCCTCGGCGATTTCCGTCTGTCGCGCACCAAAAGCCTCTGGCATCAGCCATGATGGACCCATGGACAGGCAGCAAGAGTTCGTGCTCCGCACGGTCGAGGAGCGCGACATCCGCTTCATCCGCCTCTGGTTCACCGACGTGCTCGGGATGCTCAAGTCCGTTGCGATCGCACCGGCCGAGCTCGAGTCCGCGTTCTCCGAGGGCATCGGCTTCGACGGCAGCGCCATCGAGGGGCTGACGCGCGTCTACGAGGCGGACATGATCGCCCGGCCCGACCCCACGACCTTCCAGGTGCTGCCCTGGCGTGGTGAACATCACGGGACCGCCCGGATGTTCTGCGACATCCTCACCCCCGACGGTGAGCCCTCGCTCGCGGACTCCCGCAACGTGCTCAAGCGCGCCCTCGCGAAGGCCTCTGACCAGGGGTTCACCTTCTACACGCACCCCGAGGTCGAGTTCTACCTCTTCGAGCCGCCGACGGCCGACGGCCCGTTGGTCCCGATCGACCACGGCGGGTACTTCGACCACGTCGCCCGCACGCAGGGTCACGACTTCCGCCGCGCCGCGATCACGATGCTCGAGTCCATGGGCATCTCGGTCGAGTTCTCCCACCACGAGGCGGGCCCCGGCCAGAACGAGATCGACCTGCGCTACGCGGACGCCCTCACCACGGCCGACAACCTCATGACCTTCCGCACGGTCATCAAGGAGGTGGCGCTCGAGCAGGGCGTGTTCGCCTCCTTCATGCCCAAGCCGCTCGCCGACCAGCCGGGCTCGGGCATGCACACCCACCTCTCGCTCTTCGAGGGGGACCGCAACGCCTTCCACGAGCCCGGGGCGCAGTACGAGCTGTCGAAGACGGCCCGTCACTTCATCGCCGGTCTCCTCGTGCACGCCGCCGAGATCACCGCCGTTACCAACCAGCACGTGAACTCCTACAAGCGCCTGTGGGGCGGGGCCGAGGCCCCGAGCTACGTCTGCTGGGGCCACAACAACCGCTCCGCGCTCGTGCGGGTGCCCATGTACAAGCCGGGCAAGGGCAACTCGAGCCGCGTGGAGTACCGCGCGCTCGACACCGCCGCCAACCCGTACCTGGCCTTCGCGCTCACGCTCGCGGCCGGTCTCAAGGGCATCGAAGAGGGCTACGAGCTGCCCGAGGCGACCGACGACGACGTGTGGGAGCTCACCGACGCCGAGCGTCGCGCGCTCGGCATCAAGCCGCTCCCGCAGACCCTCGACGACGCGATCAGCCTCATGGAGAAGTCCGAGCTCGTCGCCGAGACCCTCGGCGAGCACGTCTTCGACTTCGTGCTCAAGAACAAGCGCCAGGAGTGGCAGGGCTACAGCCAGCAGGTCACGCCCTTCGAGCTCAAGCGCCTGCTCCAGGTCCTCTGACCCGGCCGACGCCCACGACCCGCCCTGACCTGCCCGCAGACCGACTGACGGAAGCACGCTGATGGTGAGCACCTCCCGGACCACGTCCTTGACCGGGAGACTCACCCGGCTCGGTTTCTCCGACGTCGCGCGCGCAGCCCAGCTGTGCGGGGACAAAGACCTCACGGCCGTCGTGGGGGAGGTGCAGCCGAGCTCAGCCCTGCTGCCCGCCCTCGCGGCCACGGCCGACCCCGACCTCGCGCTCATCGCCCTCATCCGGCTGTGCTGCGCGGCGACCGTCGACCCGGACCACGCGCAGCGCGCCGCCCTGCTGGGACGCCTGCTGTCGGGGGACACCGAGGGCATCGACGCCGTGCACCTCGCCCCGGACGAGCAGCTGGTCCGGGACAGGCTGCTGGGCGTCCTCGGCGCCTCGGTCGCGCTCGGTGACGAGCTCGTGCGGCACCCCGAGCTGCTCGACGTCGTGAGCGACACGACGAGCGGGGTCGGGGTCGACGTCAACCTGGTCCGGGCCGAGCTGCTCCGCGCGGTCGGGGCGGACCCCGAGGCTGACGTCCCGGTCGCCGGGAGGCCGGAGATCGAGGCGACCGACGCGATGCGCCGGGCCTACCGCAGCCGGCTGCTGCGGATCGCGGCGAGCGACCTCACGTCGCCCGAGCCGCTGTCGATCCTGCCGGCCGTCGCCGCCGCGCTGGCCGACCTCGCGTCGGCGGCCCTCGAGGCCGCTCTCGCGGTCGCCCGCGGCGAGCTGCCCGACCACGGTGCCGGTGTCCGGCTCTCGGTCCTGGGGATGGGCAAGTGCGGCGGGCGCGAGCTCAACTACGTGAGCGACGTCGACGTCGTCTACGTCGCGGAGCCGACCGAGGGGACCGACGAGAGCGACGCGATGGCCGCGGGCGCGAAGCTCGCCACGATCCTCACCCGGGTGTGCGGGGGAGGGCCGAGCAGCGTGCCGGCGCTGTGGCCCGTCGACGCCGCGCTGCGTCCCGAGGGCAAGAACGGGCCGCTCGTGCGTACCCTGTCCAGCCATGTCTCGTACTACGAGCGCTGGGCCAAGACCTGGGAGTTCCAGGCGCTCCTCAAGGCCCGCCACGTGGCCGGGGACGTCGAGCTCTCGCGGGCGTACACCGAGGCGATCACCCCGCTCGTGTGGTCGGCCGTCGAGCGGGAGAACTTCGTCGAGGACTCCCAGGCGATGCGCCGCCGCGTCGAGGACAACGTCCCGGCCGCCGAGGCCGACCGTCAGCTCAAGCTGGGCAAGGGTGGGCTGCGCGACGTCGAGTTCACCGTCCAGCTGCTCCAGCTGGTGCACGGGCGGTCCGACCCGTCGATCCTCAGCTCCAACACGCTGACCGCCCTCGCGGCACTCGCCAGCGCCGGGTACGTGGGCCGCGAGCACGCCGCCCAGCTGGCCGTCTGCTACAGGTTCTTGAGGGTCCTCGAGCACCGCATCCAGCTGGTCAACCTGCGGCGCACGCACCTCATGCCGACAGGTGAGCAGGACCTGCGTCGACTCGCGCGCTCGGCCGGCATGCGCAGCGACGGCGCCGAGGGGCTCGTCCAACGCTGGAAGACCGTGCGCCGCGACGTCCGCACGCTCCACGAAGAGCTGTTCTACAGGCCGCTGCTGCCCGCCACGGCCCAGCTGTCGGCCGAAGAGGCGAGCCTGGCGCCCGAGGCAGCCCGCGCGCGCCTCGCGGCCATCGGCTACCGCGACCCCAAGGGCGCGATGCGCCACATCGCCGTGCTCACCGAAGGGGTCAGCCGGCGGGCCGCGATCCAGCGTCAGCTGCTGCCCGTGATGCTCGGCTGGTTCGCCGAGGGCTCGGACCCGGACGGTGGGCTGCTCGCCTTCAGGCGGCTCTCCGAAGAGCTCGGCACCACCCACTGGTACCTCAAGCTGCTGCGGGACTCCGGGTCCGCCGCCTACAGGCTCGCCTCGCTCCTCTCGACGTCTCGCTACGTCGCGGAAGCCCTCGGTCGCTCGCCCGAGTCGGTCACCTGGCTCGCCGAGGACAGCGACCTCACGCCCCGTCCGCTCGCCCGTCTGGTCGCGGAGTCCGACGCCGTGCTGACCCGCGCTGACGACCAGGTGCGGGCCATCACCGTGCTGCGGGCGATGCGCCGTCGCGAGCTCGCCCGGATCGCGTGCGCCGAGCTGCTCGGGCTGTGCGAGGCGCCTGCTGCGGCGCTGGGCATCTCCGACGCCGCAGACGCCGTGCTGCGCGGGGCGCTGCGCGTCGCGGAGTTCGTGCTGTGCGAAGAGGCCGGGCTGACCCGGGCGCAGGCTCCCGCCGCGATGTCGATCATCGCGATGGGCCGCCTCGGTGGCCGTGAGCTCGGCTACGGCTCGGACGCCGACGTCATGTTCGTCTACAGGGCGTCACCCGGGACCGAGGACGCCGTCGCCCAGAGGTACGCCCTCGACGTCGCACGCAAGGTGCGGTCGTCGCTCAGCGGGTCGAGTGAGGAGCCGCCGCTCCAGGTCGACGCCGACCTGCGCCCCGAGGGCCGCAACGGTCCTCTCGTGCGCTCCTTCGACTCCTACGCCGGGTACTACGGCCGCTGGTCGGCTGCCTGGGAGAGCCAGGCGCTGCTGCGTGCCCGGGCTGTCGCGGGCGACGAGACGCTCGGGGCGGACTTCGAGCGGCTCATCGACCCGCTCCGCTTCCCGGCCTCCGGGCTGGACGCGGCGACGGTCCGGGAGATCCGACGTATCAAGGCACGGGTCGAGGCCGAGCGGCTGCCCCGTGGTGTCGACCCGGCACGGCACCTCAAGCTCGGGCGCGGCGCGATCAGCGACGTCGAGTGGACCGTCCAGCTGCTCCAGCTGCAGCACGGGAACGCCGTCGAGGGCCTGCGGACCACCGAGACGCTCGCCGGGCTCGAGGCGGCGGTCGTCGCCGGGCTCGTCGAGCGCGACGACGCCGACGTCCTGTCCGAGGCCTGGCAGCTCGCCTCGAACCTGCGCGACGCCCTCGTGCTGTGGTCCGGACGCGTCGGCGGGGCGACGGCCGACGTCCTGCCCTCCGACATCGCGGCGCTCAGCGGGATCGCCCGCGTGGTGCACTACCCGCCCGGCAGCGGCGCGCAGCTCGAGCAGGACTACCTGCGTTCGGCGCGACGGGCGCGTGCCGTCGTCGAGCGGCTGTTCTACGACTTCGAGGACTGAGCGCAGGGCGGCGATCAGTCCCGGGTGCCGTCCGTGCCGCGGTCCGGGAGCGGAGGCTCAGACTGCGCGCGCCCGTCGGCTGCCGAGTCGTGCGCTGTCGCTCGAGCGGCGGCTGCCGTGCTCTCGTCGGCCTCCGCCGCCCCGTCGCTGGACTCCTCCTCGCCTCCGTCGCTGTCACCGGGTGCGGGGTCGT
This sequence comes from Sanguibacter sp. Leaf3, assembly GCF_001425965.1. Taxonomy (NCBI): domain Bacteria; kingdom Bacillati; phylum Actinomycetota; class Actinomycetes; order Micrococcales; family Sanguibacteraceae; genus Sanguibacter; species Sanguibacter sp. Leaf3. The sequence goes on from NZ_LMRH01000002.1 coordinate 465,099, forward strand.
GCAGCATGTGGGAGTCCACGAGCTCGTGTCGGCGCAGGTACGTGGTCGCGACGGCCTGGATGGTCGCGGCGACGGGCAGGCTGAGGAAGGCACCGAGAGCGCCGAAGACGGCGCCGAAGGCGAGCACCACGACGAAGGACACCGCGGGGTTCATCTGGAGGGCGCGGGCCGAGATCTTCGGTGACAGCCACATGTTCTCGACCTGCTGGTACAGGATGATGAACCCGAGGACCATGACGGCCTTCTGCCAGCTGCCGCCCGTGAGCGCGAAGACGATCGGCAGCGCACCGCCGATGTAGGTACCGATGGTCGGCACGAACTGCGAGACGACCCCTGTGAAGAGCGCGAGGGGCAGCGCGTACGGGATGTCGATGATCGTGAGGAACACCCCTGTGAAGAAGCTCGCGATCGCCGCGAGCACCACACGCGAGTTGATGTAGTCCGAGATCTTGATCTGCGTGATCTCCCACAGGCGCAGCACCTCGGTCTGGTTCTTGGGTCGCAGCCACCCGCAGATCGACGCACGGAACTTGGGGCCGGCCGCAGCGAGGTAGTACGAGACGAGCAAGATCGTCGCGAAGGCGAAGAGGCCACCGATCACCGAGGTGCCGATCGCCAGGGCACGCGAGGCGACCTCGTTGCCGTAGTCCTGCAGCAGCTGGGCCTGGAGGTCTTCCATCTCGGGGATCACGACGTCGAACTGCTTCTCCGCCCAGAGCGTCACGGAGTCGTAGGTGCTGGGCAGCGACCGGATGAGGTCACCGGCCTGCTCGAGGAACATCCGGCCGAAGAGCGCGATGACCGCGGCGGCTGCAGCCAGCAGGCTGAACAGTACCGAGGCTGTCGCAGCCCCGCGCTTCCAGCCGTGCTTGACCAGCCACAAGATCATCGGCTCCATCGCGAGCGCGAGGAACAGCGCGATGATGAGGTTGACGATGAGGCTCGTGAGCGAGCCGAGGGCGCGCCACACGAAGATCGCGGCGAAGACCGTCACCACCCCGGACAAGAGCGCCCGGCCCAGCCAGCGCGGAGGACGCCGGGAGTAGTACGACGCAGGGGGCGCGGCAGGCGCTGCGGGGGACAGGTTCATGGCTCGACGGCTCTCGGGTGGGTCCTGGGGAAGGCACGGGCGTGCCTCCTGCAGAGGCGGGCACAGGGCACGCAGGTGCAGGGACATTGGACCACGCCGTGCGTCGCTCCGCTGGCAGGCCCCGCCTAACTGGAAGCGCTCCCGGCTTGCTCCCACTCTCATCCAGGTGATAGTTTCCGGGGCACGCTCGCGAGACCGTCTCCCCCGACCAGGTGTGGGAGCGCTCCCGCACAGAATGGAGACATCGTGGTTTCCCCTCGTCATGCACGACAGGCGCTCGCCGTCCTGACCGCGTCATCGATCTCGGCAGCGCTGGTGCTCGCCACCGCTGTCGCACCAGCGGCGACAGCCAGCCCCTTGAGCACGGAGCACACCTTCACCGGAGGCGATCCCGAGGGGTGGCACTCCTACGCCAGCTCGGGCAGCGTCACCACCTCGACCGCGACCGAGGAGTTCTGCTCCACGGTCTCGGGAGGCACCAATCCCTGGGACGTCGCCGCCCAGCACGACGACCTCACCTTCGACCGCGACACCACCTACACGATGTCCTTCGACGCCCGGGCCGACCAGCCGGTCACCCTCCCGCTCCAGGTCGGCGCGACCTACCCGGCGACCTCCGCGCGGCAGGTGGTCCTCGACGGCACCGCGACCCCGCAGCACGTCGAGCTCACGGTCTCGCCGGCGACGTGGCCCACGACGAGCACAGACGCCGGGTCCCCGCTCGCCGACGGGTGGACGACCACGAGCGGGCTCGCCGTGCTCCAGCTCGGTGCGCAGGCTGTCCCGTACACCGTCTGCATCGACGACGTCTCGATCACGGAGCGCACGGACCCGACCGACCCGACCGACCCCACGGACCCCACCGATCCGACAGACCCCACCGATCCGACCGACCCTGCGGAGCAGGTCGTCGGAGGTGACTTCGAGGACGGGGCCATCGCCCCCTTCTACGCAGTCGGACCCGGTGTGACGAGCGCTGTCACCGACGGCGTCCTGTGCGTCGAGCTCGGTGCCGGGACCTCGAACCGGTGGGACCAGATCGTCGGGTACAACGGGATCGTCATCGAGCCCGGCACCACCTACACCCTCTCCTTCGACGCGAGCTCCTCGAACGGCCGACCGGTCCGCGCGATCATCGGCGACGACGAGGACCCCTACACGGTCCTGCTCGAGAACAACCCCACGCTCAGCGCCGACATGCGCTCCTACACCTACACCTTCACCGCCGAGCGGGGCTTCCCGACCGACGGCGCCACGAGCCCGGGCATCGGGGAGATCTCGTTCCAGGTCGGCGGCTCGGACACCCCGTGGACCTTCTGCCTCGACGACGTCTCGCTCCTGAGCGGGACCGAGACTCCGCCCTACACCCCGGAGACGGGCCCACGGGTGCGGGTCAACCAGGTGGGTTACCTGCCTGCAGGCCCGAAGGAGGCGACCCTCGTGACAGACGCACCCGCCGCTCTCCCGTGGGAGCTGCACGACGCCCAGGGCGTGACTGTCGCATCGGGGACCACGGCGCCGGCCGGGCTCGACCCGACAGCAGGCGTGGCTGTCCACGAGATCGACTTCTCGGGCGTGACCGCGCCCGGCACGTACACCCTCGTGGCGGACGGTGAGGAGAGCTACGACTTCACCGTCGGAGCGGACATCTACCAGCAGCTGCGCTACGACGCGCTCAACTACTTCTACCCGGCCCGCAGCGGCATCGAGATCGACGGCTCGCTCATGGTCGGCCAGCCGGACGCGCAGGAGTACAGCCGTCCGGCAGGGCACGTCGGCACTCCCGACGGCGCCGACGGCGGCCCCAACCGCGGAGACGTCGACGTCGCGTGCCTCACGCCGGAGACCGAGGGGCAGTACTGGATGTACGGAGACTGGACGTGCGACTACACGGCCGACGTCACGGGTGGGTGGTACGACGCCGGGGACCACGGCAAGTACGTGGTCAACGGTGGCATCGCCGTCGCCCAGCTCCTCTCCACCTACGAGCGGACCCTGACCAGCCCGACCGGAGCCGGCGCGGACCTCGGGGACGGCACGCTGAACATCCCGCTCGACGAGCAGACGAACGGGGTCCCGGACGTCCTCGACGAGGCACGCTGGGAGCTCGAGTGGATGATGAAGATGCAGGTGCCGGCCGACGCCGCCATGTACCCGGGGATGGTGCACCACAAGGTCGCCGACGCTGACTGGACCGGCCTGCCGCTCCTGCCCTCGCAGGACGCCCAGGAGCGCTATCTGCACAGGCCCTCGACGGCCGCCACGCTGAACTTCGCCGCGGTCGCCGCCCAGGGGGCCCGGCTGTGGGAGCAGTACGACCCGCAGTTCGCCGCCGACCTGCTCGCGGCCGGGCGAGTCGCGTGGGATGCCGCGCTGCGGACCCCCGACCTCTACGCCCCGGCTCCCAACGACGACCCGAGCACGGGCAGCGGACCCTACGACGACGACTCCGTCGGCGACGAGCTCTACTGGGCCGCGGCCGAGCTCTTCCTCACCACGGGGGACCAGGTCTTCGAGGACCACGTCCTGGCGAGCGAGTACCACACGGCGGACATCTGGACGTCGGGCGGATTCAACTGGTTCGAGACGGCAGCGCTCGGCCGGCTCGACCTCGCGACAGTCGAGTCCGACCTGCCAGGACGCGCCGCGGTCCGCGACTCGGTCGTCGAGGCGGCCGAGCGGTACATCGCATGGCAGCAGGGTGAACCCTTCGGGACGGCCTACCCGGGGTCCGACGGGATCTACAGCTGGGGCTCGAACAGCGCGATCCTCAACAACCAGGTCGTGCTGGGCACAGCCTTCGACCTCACGAGCGACCAGCGCTTCGCCGACGCCGTGCTCGAGTCGATGGACTACCTGCTCGGCCGCAACGCGCTCAACAACTCGTACGTCACGGGGTACGGGCAGCAGTTCTCCCAGAACCAGCACAGCCGCTGGTTCGCCCACTCCCTCGAGCCGTCGCTGCCGAACCCTCCGCGCGGCTCGGTGTCCGGTGGCCCGAACTCCGACGCCGTCACGTGGGACCCCGTCATCAAGTCGCTCTACGGGCCTGACCGCATGTGTGCCCCGCAGGCCTGCTACGTGGACGACATCCAGTCCTGGTCGACCAACGAGATCACGGTCAACTGGAACTCCGCGCTCACCTGGGTCGCGTCCTTCGTCGCCGACCAGCAGGACGGCGACGCCTCGGGCGCGGGGACCGTGGTGGTCGTGACGAGCGACCCCGCAGACGTCACGGCCGTCGACGGCCAGCAGGCCAGCATGAGCGCTGCCGCGACCGGGAGCCCGGCACCGGACGTCCAGTGGCAGCGGCTGACCGCAGGAGTCTGGACGGACGTGCCCGAGGCGACCTCGACGACCCTCACGCTCACCGCGAGGCTGGGGGAGGGGGCTCAGTACAGGGCGTACTTCGCCAACGCCTTCGGTGGCGTCTACACCGAGCCCGCGACGCTCGAGGTGACCGAGAGTCCCGAGGTCGTGGCGCCGTCACCGGTCGTCGACCCGCCCGTCGAGGAGACGGCTCGTGGGGCAGGTGGCGGGGCGCAGGACGGTCGCGGCGGAGCGCTCGCCGCCACAGGGGCGGACCCTGCGTGGGTCGTCGTCGCCGGTCTGCTGCTCGTCGCGGGGTTCACGGCGACCGGCGTCGCGCGACGTGGTCGACGCAGCCGTGACGGGTCAGCGCCGGGGGCCCGCGCCTGACAGTAGGCTGACCGCCATGCCCGAGGACCCGATGCACGACCCGTCGTCCGCGCCGCCCCGCCCGCCCAGCCTCCCGTCGAGCCACAGGTCCAGACGACCCACGCTCGACGAGGTGGCGCGGCGGGCCGGGGTGTCGCGGTCGGCGGCGTCGCGCGCCATGAACAACGCCCGCAACGTGAGCCCGGCCAAGCGTGAGGCGATCGAGCGGGCCGCCGAGGAGCTGGGCTACGTCCCGAACGCCACGGCCCGCGCGCTCGTGACGAACAGGGTCGGCTCGGTCGTCCTCGCCTTCTCCGGGGACGACCCAGCCTTCTTCGGCGACCCGTTCTTCTCACAGGTGGTGGTCGGGGTCGCCACGGTCCTCGAGAAGGCCGAGCTCGACCTCACCCTGGTGCTGGCCTCGGCCCCGAACGGGCAGGCGCGGATCGAGCGTCTGCTGCGCTCGCGCCGGACCGACGGCGTGATGCTCATGGCGCTGCGCCGCGACGACCCCCTGGCACGGGTGGCCGACGCGACAGACCTGCCGATCGTGTTCTGCGGGCGCCCGCTCACCGGCGACCCTCGCTGGTACGTCGACGCAGACAACCGCGGAGGTGCGCGGAGCGCGACCGAGCACCTGCTCCGCTCGGGGCGTCGGCGCCTCGCGGTCATCACCGGGCCGATGGACCAGGAGGCCTCGGTGGCCCGCTGGCAGGGCTTCGTCGACGCGATGGCCGTGGCAGGACTGGCGCCGTCGCTCGTCGAGCAGGCGGACTTCAGTCACGACGGCGGGGCTCAGGCGATGGCTCGCCTGCTCGCGGCCGACCCTGAGCTCGACGCCGTCTTCGTGGCGTCGGACAACATGGCTGCCGGTGCCGTCAGCACGCTCCGGGCGCACGGTCGGACGGTGCCGGGCGACGTGGCCGTCGTCGGCTTCGACGACCTCGACGTCGCCCGGCACACCGACCCGCCGCTGACCACGGTCCACCAGCCGGTCCGGGCCCTCGGGCACGAGATGGCGTCGATGCTCATCCGGGTGATGGACGGGGAGAGCCCGAGCCCGATCATCCTGCCGACGCACCTGGTGGTCCGTGAGTCTGCGCCGTCGTCGTCCGGCGCGGAGGCCTCGGGCCTTCCTGCTGCGATGCCGGGATAGGCGCGCGGGACGCTCGAGACGCAATCTCGTTGCGCCCGGGCGGACAGACCGGGCAGCATCGAAGCATGTCACGCACCTACGAAGACCTCGTCGCCGAGGCGTCGGCCGTCTCCGTCGACGGCTGGGACTTCAGCTGGCTCGACGGCAGGGCGACCGAAGAACGCCCGTCGTGGGGGTACCAGCGGATCATGTCGGAGCGGCTCGCGGTGTCGTCCGCGGCGCTCGACGTGCAGACCGGCGGGGGAGAGGTCCTCGCGGGGGCTCCCGTGCTCCCCGCCGTCATGGCGGCCACCGAGTCGTGGCCGCCGAACGTCACGGTCGCGACGAGGCTGCTGCGTCCACGTGGGGTGGTGGTCGTCGCGGACCCGGACGAGCCCCCGCTGCCCTTCGCCGACGGTGCCTTCGACCTCGTGGTGAGCCGCCACCCGGTGACGGTCTGGTGGGACGAGATCGCCCGGGTGCTCGAGCCCGGGGGCACGTACCTGTCCCAGCAGGTCGGTGCCGCGAGCATGTTCGGCCTGGTCGAGCACTTCCTCGGGCCCTTGCCGCAGGAGTCTTACAGGGCGCGGCACCCCGACGACGCCGTGCGTGACGCGGAGGCGGCGGGGCTCGAGGTCGTCGACCTGCGGAGCGAGACGCTGCGCACCGAGTTCTTCGACGTGGGGGCTGTCGTCTACTACCTGCGCAAGGTGATCTGGATGGTCCCCGGATTCACGGCCGAGGGGTACGAGGAGAGGCTTCGGGCCCTTCACGACGTGATCGAGCGTGAGGGGTCCTTCGTCGCGCACTCGACGCGGTTCTTGATCGACGCGCGTCGGCGGTAGGGCGAGGGGCGCCGGGTGAGCCGGCTCTCGGAGTCCGGACGCTAGCGGCACGACACGGGCAGGCTCGGTCGCGCAGAGTCAGACAGGGGACGTGCGACAGTGCCGGAAGCGCCCCACATGACAGCGCCGGCCCCCGGACAGAAGACAGCGCCGGCCCCTCTCGCGCGTCACGTGAGAGGGGCCGGCGCTGTGGAGGACCGACCAGGTCGGCCTGCGGCGCTGTCAGCTGTCGAGGTTCGTCTTCTCTGCGCCGATCGTCGTGTCGTCACCGTGCCCGGTGTGCACCACCGTCTCGTCCGGCAGCGCGAAGAGCCGGGTTCGGATCGAGGCCTCGATCGTCGGACGGTCGCTGAAGGAGCGACCCGTCGCGCCGGGTCCGCCGTTGAACAGGGTGTCCCCGGTGAAGACGCTCCCGAGATCGGGGGCGTAGAGGCAGACCGCTCCGGGCGCGTGACCGGGGGTGTGCAGGACCGTGAGCGTCGTGCCGGCGACCTCGAGGGTCTGCCCGTCGGACAGGTCGTGGTCCCATGTGGTCGACGTGCCGTGCGTCAGCTCCCAGACGGGGCGGTCGGCCGGGTGCAGGTAGATCGGCGCACCGGTCCGCTCGCGCAGCTCGGGTGCCACCCGCACGTGGTCGTCGTGCGCGTGGGTGCAGACGATCGCGGTCAGCCGGCGGTCACCCACGGCCGCGAGGATCTGGTCGACCGAGTGCGGTGCGTCGATGACGAGGCACTCGCTGTCGTCGCCGACGATCCACACGTTGTTGTCGACGTCGAAGGTCTCACCGTCGAGGCTGAAGGTCCCCGAGGTGACGACGTGGTCGGTGCGGGCGGCCATCAGAGCACCACGACCGAGCGCAGGACGTCGCCGTCGTGCATCCGCTCGAAGGCGGCCTCGATGTCGTTGATGCCGATCTCCTCGGTGACGAAGGCGTCGAGGTCCAGGCGTCCCTGCTGGTACAGGTCGACGAGCATCGGGAAGTCGCGGCGCGGCAGGCAGTCGCCGTACCAGCTGGACTTGAGCGACCCGCCGCGGCCGAACACGTCGAGCAGCGGGATCTCGGGGACCGTCATCTCCGGGGTCGGCACGCCGACGAGGACCACGGTGCCGGCGAGGTCGCGGGCGTAGAAGGCCTGCTTCCAGGTCTCGGGGCGACCGACGGCCTCGATGACGATGTCAGCACCCTCGGCGCCCGGGTAGGTCTTCGAGGCGATCTCGCGGATGGCCTCGACGGGGTCGACCTGCGAGGAGTCGACGGTGTGGGTCGCGCCGAGCTTCTTGGCGGTCTCGAGCTTCTTGGCGTCGATGTCCACGGCGATGATCGGGCTCGAACCGGCGAGCGCGGCACCGGCGATCGCGGCGACGCCGACCCCGCCGCAGCCGATGACGGCGACAGACTTCCCGCGGGTGGCGCCACCGGTGTTGATGGCCGCACCGATGCCGGCCATGATGCCGCAGCCGAGGAGGCCCACAGCAGCCGGGCGGGCCGACGGGTCGACCTTCGTGCACTGGCCTGCGGCGACGAGGGTCTTGTCGGCGAAGGCCCCGATGCCGAGAGCCGGGGTGAGCTCGGTGCCGTCTTCGAGGGTCATCTTCTGCGTGGCGTTCGCGGTGTTGAAGCAGTACTGCTGCTCGCCGCGCTTGCAGGCACGGCACTCGCCGCACACCGCGCGCCAGTTGAGGACGACGAAGTCACCGGGGGCGACCTCGGTGACACCCTCTCCGACGGACTCGACGACACCTGCGGCCTCGTGGCCGAGCAGGAACGGGAACTCGTCGTTGATGCCGCCCTGACGGTAGTGCAGGTCGGTGTGGCAGACGCCGCAGGCCTGGATGGCCACGACGGCCTCGCCCGGCCCGGGGTCGGGGACGTTGATGGTGACGATCTCGACCGGCGCGTCTTTGGCGCGGGCGATGACGGCTTGGACCTGCTGCATGGGGGGAGACCTTTCCTACGACGACAGCCACCAGTCTCTCAGGCCGGGCTGCGGCGCGCCGACCCGGTTGGTGTGATGGACCGGACTCAGGCGGCTCTCACCCCTCACCGCGAAGGTGCTCGCGCACGCTGGCGAGACAGAAGAGATATTGAGAGCAGATTGTCTTTTTTGTCGGACCGGGCCATCCTTGTCCTTTGTGCAGGCGTGATTGCCAAGTCTTCGTGCAGTGAACGTGGCGGACACCTGCAGAGCCGTCATCCGCTCAGAGGTCCTGACCGGAACGACCCACTTGGGAGACCGACGATGAAGATGAACTGCGACTCTCTACCCGGACGGCGTAGCTCCTCAGTCGGATTCCAGAGATCCTGATGCACCTCGTCGATTCCCGAGACCGGCGTCCTCATGCGCTCGATCTGGCCGAACCCGTCAGGATCTACTCGTGCGGATACACACCGCGAGAGCGCATCCACCTGGGGAATGCGAGGCCGTTCGTCCTCGCCGACCTGCTGCGCCGTGCAGTCGATGCAGCAGGCGCTGAAGCAGTGCTCGTCCAGGCCGTCTCGGACGTCGACAGGCGGGTAGATGCTGCAGCGTCCGCTGCGGACCAGACGCGACAGTCGTTCGTCGCGGCACGCGTCGAGGCCTACCTCGCAGACAGCTCGTCGATCGGAGTGCGGGCGTCTCACCGACGGCCCGTGGCGAGCGACCATATCGAGGCGATGATCGGCCTCGTCGCTGCACTCCACGACCAGGGTCTGACGACAGAAGACGAGGCGGGGCTTCGTCTCACAGGCGCACCGTCACTAGCCTCCGTGGATCTCGAGCACCTGGACCCTGACGGAGTCATCCGGTCGATGATGTGCTTCACAGGACAGCAGTGGGATGTGCGGCGAGAGCCGCTCCTGTGGAGGAGAGACCTGACGTCGGGCTGGTGCAGCCCTTGGGGCACGGGTCTGCCGGACGAGAGTGTCGTGTGTGCCGCGCTCGCCCACACATACCTCGGGACACCGGTGTCGGTGCACGTCGGGTCTGTCGATCTCTACTCCCATCACGAGATCGAGATGGCGGCCGGCACGTTCGCCTATGGAGACGAGCTCGCGACGACGTGGATCCACTCGGGATTGGTGCACGTCGGCGGTCAGAGGATGGCGAACAGTGCCGGGAACGTCATACCCGTCCATCAGGCGGTCGCTGAGGTCGGCCCCGATGCGGTTCGGCTTCTCTATCTCGGGACGCACTATGCCGAACCGTTGGACGCTGACCGGACGAGGCTCCACGCTGCTCGTCGCCGAGCAGATCGGCTTCGTAGCGCGATCGGGTCCGCGCCTCAGCATGCCGAGGAGTCTGGCCTCCTGAGTGCGGTCAGGGGCGCACTCGATGCTGACCTTGACACCCCACTGGCGATCAATCTTCTAGAAGAGGCTGCCGCAGGAACGGTCGGACAGGCGGAGCTGCGGGCGGCATCGAGCCTGCTCGGGGTGCTGTACATGTGACGCCGTGGGTGGTCGCCAGCGTGAGATGTGGCCGACGTGCGGGCGGGGACTACCGGACGTCAAGGTATCGGTCCACCGGCAGACGACAGCACCCCGCCCGCCTCGAGGGCGGACGGGGTGCTGCGTGCGTTCAGCTCACGGACCTGCTCTCGCAGGCCCGGCGACCGTCAGAGGTCGTAGTAGAGCTCGAACTCGTGCGGGTGCGGGCGCAGGCGGATCGGGTCGATCTCGTGGGTGCGCTTGTAGTCGATCCACGTCGAGATGAGGTCGGGCGTGAAGACGTCGCCGACGGTCAGGAAGTCGTGGTCGGCCTCGAGGGCGTCGAGGGCCTCGCCGAGCGACGCGGGCACCTGCTGGATCGCCGCGTGCTCCTCGGGCGGGAGCTCGTAGAGGTCCTTGTCGACGGGCTCCGGGGGCTCGATGCGGTTCTTGATGCCGTCGATGCCGGCGAGCAGCTGCGCGGCGAAGGCGAGGTACGGGTTCGCCGACGGGTCGGGCACGCGGAACTCGATGCGCTTGGCCTTGGGCGAGTTGCCGGTCACCGGGATGCGGATGCAGGCAGAGCGGTTACGGGCCGAGTACACCAGGTTGACAGGGGCCTCGTAGCCGGGGACCAGGCGGTGGTAGGAGTTCACCGACGGGTTGGTGAAGGCGAGCAGCGCGGGGGCGTGCTTGAGCAGACCGCCGATGTACCAGCGAGCCATGTCGGAGAGTCCGCCGTAGCCCTTCTCGTCGAAGAACAGCGGCACGCCGTCCTTCCAGAGGGACTGGTGGGAGTGCATGCCCGAGCCGTTGTCACCGAAGATCGGCTTCGGCATGAAGGTCGCGGACTTGCCGGCGTCCCAGGCGACGTTCTTGATGACGTACTTGAACTTCATCAGGTCGTCAGCAGCCGCGGTCAGGGTCGAGAAGCGGTAGTTGATCTCCTGCTGGCCAGCGGTGCCCACCTCGTGGTGCGCGCGCTCGACGTCGAGACCGACCTCACCGAGGACTGCGCACATCTCGTCGCGCAGGTCGGCCATCTGGTCGTTGGGGGAGACGGGGAAGTAGCCACCCTTGTACCGGGTCTTGTAGCCGAGGTTGCCACCCTCCTCGACGCGGCCGGTGTTCCAGGCTGCTTCCTTCGAGTCGATGTGGAAGTAGGACTCGTTCGCGGACGTCTTGAAGCGCACGTCGTCGAAGATGTAGAACTCGGCCTCGGGGGCGAAGAACGCGGTGTCGGCGATGCCGGTGCTCTTGAGGTACGCCTCGGCCTTGAACGCGACGTTGCGCGGGTCGCGGGAGTAGGCCTCGTCGGTGAAGGGGTCGACGATCGAGAAGTTGACGATGAGCGTCTTGCGCTTGCGGAAGGGGTCGACGTACGCGGTGGTGACATCGGGGATGAGCTTCATGTCCGACTCGTGGATCGCCTGGAAGCCGCGGATCGAGGACCCGTCGAACATCATGCCGTCGGTGAAGGCCGACTCGGCGAACTGTGAGATCGGGATGTTGAAGTGCTGCATCACACCTGGCAGGTCGCAGAACCGCACGTCGACGAACTCGACGCCCTCGTTCTGGGTGAAGGCGATTGCCTCCTCGGCGTTCTTGAACATCCGCTACTCCTTGTTCGATGTCGCCCTGGCGTGACGGGCATGTCCAACCTAGGGGCGGTGGGTTTCCCCACCGTGTTCCCTCTGTTTCAAGCATGTTACGAACCTGTGCCCTGTGTCACGTCCGTGTGTCCGCCCAGCGGACCCCGGTGGTCCGCATGCTCGCAGGGTGAGCAGCGTCTGGTCACGTGCTGGATGGCCCTCACGGGCTCGCCGGCGGGCCCCGCCACGTATCCTCGAGGTGTGGCATCACGTGACGACATCGGCTCTTGGCTCGAAGGCACCCCGCAGGGCGACGACGGACGCGGCGGGCGGCTCGGGCTGCCCCGTTCAGGTCCGGGGTCTCTCGCACCTGTCGGTCGGCGGCTCGCCGCGCTCGTGATCGACTGGGTGGTCGCGAGCCTCATCAGCCTGGCCCTCTTCGACTACCACTCGATGGCCACCCTCGCGGTCTTCGCCGTCGAGAACATCCTGCTCGTCTCGAGCCTCGGCTTCACGATCGGGCACCGTGCGCTCGGTCTGGTCGTCCGCCCCGAGGTGCCCCAGATCCAGTCCGTCGGTCTGCTCCGCGGCGCGATCCGCGGAGTCCTGCTCTGCCTCGTGATCCCCGCGGTCATCTGGGACGGCGACGGCCGCGGTCTCCACGACAAGGCCGCCCGCACAGTCATCGTCCGCCGCTAATACTGCGGTCATCGCGACGCCAGAGACCCAACCCGGGAACGACAGAGCGACGCCCACCCCTGCTGGGGTGGGCGTCGCTCTGGGTCTGGCCTGGTGTGCGGTGCGGTCAGCGCTGGCCCTTGCGGTCGGGGCGGGCGCGGTTCGGGTCGACGCCCTTGGGGATCGGCATCCGGATCTTGCCGAGCGCGGTGAGGCGCTTGCCGACCTCGCCGACCTCAGCCTTGGTGAGCTTCGGCTTGAGCTTCTGCACGTGGCGCGCGAGCTTCGGCAGCGGGACCTGGCCCTCGCCGTTGCCGCACTGGACGACCGTGACCGGCACGCCCGAGAGGATGCGGCCGAGCTTGCGCTGCTCGGCGTCGATGAGCTTCTTCACGCGGTTCGAGGGGCCCTCGGTCACGAGCACGATCCCGGGACGCCCCAGGCCGCGGAACAGCAGGTCCTGGGTCTTCGGGTCGACGGCGGCGGGCTCTTCGTCGAAGGTCCAGCCGCGGCGGATCGTGCCGAGCGCGGCGCGCGAGGCGCCGGGCTGTCCTTCGATCTCCGCGTACTGCGACCTCTCGGCGCGGCGGGCGAGCACGAACATCGCGCCGAGCAGCCCGAAGGGGATGCCGATGATCGCCATGTAGATCGGCTGACCCCACCAGAGACCGATCGCGACGGCGACGGCGACGATGCCGACGAAGACCGCGAGCATGATCCACGGCACCTTGCGGTCCCGCGCATAGGTCATCTTGTAGGCCTGGAAGACCTGGTGATACCAGCGGACCTTCTTCGGCTTCTTCTGCTTGGGGGCGCTCTGGGCGTCTGTGGCAACGCCTGTGGCGGTTGCGTCCTTGTTCTTGCGGGCCATGGTCCTCAGTCTAGCGGGGCGCGATGGTGCTCCGGAGAGCGGGTCGTCAGCGGGCGAGCAGGCTCGACGCCTCCTGGCGTGACGTCGTCGGCTCGGTGAGGTGGGCGAGCGTCTCGGGCACCGCGAGTCCGCGCCTGCGCATGGCCTGCCCCCACAGGCGACCGGCCCTGTACGAGGACCTGACGAGCGGACCGGCCATGACACCGGAGAAGCCCATGCTGTCGGCAGCCTCGGAGAGCTCGACGAACTCTTCGGGCCGTACCCAGCGGTCGACGGGGTGGTGGCGGACGGACGGACGCAGGTACTGGGTGATCGTCACGAGGTCGCACCCGGCGTCGGAGAGGTCCTGCAGGGCGTCCCGGGCCTCGTCGGTCGTCTCGCCCATGCCGAGGATGAGGTTCGACTTGGTGACCAGCCCTGCCTCGCGGGCCCGGGTGATCACGGACAGGGACCGCTCGTAGCGGAACCCGGGCCGGATCTGCCGGAAGATGCGCGGGACGGTCTCGACGTTGTGGGCGAGCACCTCTGGCCGGGAGTCGTTGACGGCGTCGAGGAGCTCGGGGACGGCGTTGAAGTCGGGGATGAGCAGCTCGACGCCGGTCCCGGGGTTGAGTGCGTGGATCTGGCGGACCGTCTCGGCGTAGAGCCACGCGCCCCCGTCCGGGAGATCGTCACGGGCCACGCCTGTGACCGTCGAGTACCGCAGGCTCATGGTGCGGACCGACTCGGCTACCCGGCGCGGCTCGTCGGTGTCCAGGTCGGCCGGCTTCCCGGTGTCGATCTGGCAGAAGTCGCAGCGCCGCGTGCACTGGTCCCCGCCGATGAGGAAGGTCGCCTCGCGGTCTTCCCAGCACTCGAAGATGTTCGGGCAGCCGGCCTCTTCGCAGACTGTGTGGAGACCCCCGGATCTCACGAGCCCCTTGAGCTCTGTGTACTCGGGCCCCATGGTGGCGCGGGTCTTGATCCAGTCGGGCTTCTTCTCGATCGGCGTCGCGGCGTTGCGTGCCTCGACACGGAGCATGCGGCGCCCCTCGGATGCGATGGTCACGTACTGTCCCCCAGAGATAGTTTCTGGTCAGCGTACAACAATCGACCGAGACGTTTGATGCCACCTCGTCCGGCGACCGGCCGTCAGGCCGTGGTGGCTCCGAGGTGCTCACGCAGGCGCGCGCGCAGGTGCGCCTCGAGCAGCGGCGCGACCTCTGTCACGGTCACGGTCCGGCCCAGCTCGAGGCTGAGCGTCGTCACCCCCGCGTCGGTGATGCCGCACGGCACGATCGCCGCGTACGGGGCGAGGTCGGCGTCGCAGTTGAGCGCGAGGCCGTGCATCGTCACGTCCCGTGCCACCCGGACCCCGATCGCGCAGACCTTGCGGGCGGGGAGGTCGGCGGTCGGGGCGCACCAGACTCCTGACCGGCCCTCGACGCGGACCGTCTCGAGGCCGAGGTCTCGGCACACCGCTACGACGGCGTCCTCGAGCAGCCGGACGTAGGCGACCACGTCGACCGGGGCAGGGAGCGGCACGACCGGGTAGGCGACGAGCTGACCCGGGCCGTGCCAGGTGATCTTGCCGCCGCGGTCCACGTCGACGACCTGGAGCCCGTCGGTCGGTCGCTCAGCCTGGCGGGTCCGGCGACCGGCTGTGTAGACGGAGGCGTGCTCGACCAGCAGCACGGTGCCCGGCCGTGTCCCGGCGACGACCTCCGCGTGCAGCTCGCGCTGCAGCCTCCACGTCTCCTCGAAGCTGACGAGCCTGGTCCCGAGGTCGACCTGCCGGAATTCCATCGCCTCAGGCTAGCGCGGGTCGGCCTCGGCCTCGGGGGCCTGTGCGCGCACCATGTCGACGAGGATCTCGCGGAGCGTCGTCATCTGCTCGGGTGTCAGGCCGGTACCGGCGATGGCCTCACCCTGCTCGGGCCGGGCGGCCTCGGCGGCGACGGTGCGGCCGGCATCGGTGAGGAGCACCACCTGTCGACGTGCGTCGGTCGGGTCGGGGGTGCGCGTCACGTACCCGAGGCGCTCGAGGCGGGCGACGGTGCGGCTCATTGTCTGCTCGGTCACGTTCGAGAGCGCCGCGATCTCGCGCTGCGAGTGGCCTCCGCGCAGCAGGTGCAGCAGCACGGGCAGGCTCGCGTGGTTGAGCCCCCAGCCGTCCAGGTGGTTGTTCCACTGGCGCTCGAGCCCGCGCGCGACGTGCGAGAGGAGCCGGCCTGTGGCCCACGTCGACGGGTCGTCGGGCATCCCCACGCTCCTCTCCACTTGCATACGGCTGTCCTGTCCTCGATGATACTCAGCATGCTGAGTAAATCCCCCAGTGCGCAGAGCCAGGGCCAGGCCGGGGGCGCACCGCGTCGCTCGGGTGTCGTCCGCGGTCTCATCATTGTCGCAGTCATCGCCATCTGGCTCGGTATCGGAGCGCTGGGCGGACAGGCCCAGGGCAAGCTGAGCTCTGTCCAGACCAACGACGCCGGTGCGTCCCTCCCGTCGAGCGCCGAGTCGACCCAGGTCGACAAGCTCGCGGCCGACTTCGTCGAGTCGCAGTCGCTGCCCGCCCTCGTCGTCGCCACCTCCTCGCAGGGGGGTGCCCTCACCGCAGACCAGCTCGCCGCCATCACCTCGTTCTCCGACTCGATCGCCGCGATCGAGATCCCTGGTGCCTCGGGAGACGACCCCCGCACCGTCGGGGACGTGCTCACAGCACCGACAGTCGTCGTGCCGTCCGAAGACGGCGAGGCTGCGCTGATCACCCTGGCCATCGACGCCGACGCGGCCGAGTCGCTGCTCGCCGACGGTGAGAGCCTCACCCCGACAGTCGTGGGTGCCATCCGCGACGCGATCGCGGCCGACCTCGCGGGCGCCGACCTCAACCTGTGGGTCACCGGTCCCGCGGGATTCGTGGCGGACCTCGTCGTGGCCTTCGGCGGCATCGACACAGTCCTGCTGCTCGTCGCCCTCGTCGCGGTCCTCATCATCTTGGCCTTCGTCTACAGGTCGCCGATCCTGCCCTTCGTCGTCATCTTCACAGCCGTCTTCTCGCTCTGCCTCGCGGGTCTGGTGGTCTACCAGCTCGCCGACAACGGGACGCTCGTGCTCAACGGGCAGTCCCAGGGGATCTTGTCGATCCTCGTGGTCGGTGCCTCGGTCGACTACTCCCTGTTCATCGTGGCCCGCTACCGCGAGGAGCTCCGGCACACCCGTCACCCGGCGGACGCGCTGCGGAAGTCGCTGCGCGCCTCGGTCGAGCCGATCCTGGCGAGCGCCGGCACGGTCATCGCCGGTCTGCTCTGCCTCCTGCTCTCGGACCTCGCGTCGAACAGGTCGCTCGGGCCTGTCGCAGCGATCGGCATCGTCGCCGCCTTCCTCGGTGCGATGACCTTCTTGCCCGCGCTGCTGCTCGTCGGCGGCAAGCGGTCCCGCGCTGTGTTCTGGCCGCGTCGCCCGTCCTTCGTCGACGAGGCCCAGGCCGCTCCGGGCGCTGTCGGCACTATCGACACCACCTCGGGATTCTGGGCCCGTGTGGCGCGCTTCGTCGCCCGTCACGACCGCCGAGTCTGGGTCATCACGGCTCTCGTGCTCGCCGCCTGCGCGGCCTTCGTCCCGACGCTCGACGCGAGCGGGACGAGCGAGTCCGACGTGTTCCTCACGCAGGTCGACTCGGTCGACGGCGAAGAGGTGCTCGCCCAGCACTTCGACGGCGGCAACATCCAGCCGGCCATCGTCATCGCCCCGGAGGCCGACGTCGACGCGGTCATCGCCGCAGCCGAGGGAGTGGACGGCGTGACCAGTGCGTCTGCCGTGACCGCCTCGAGCGGCCAGGGCATGCCTGGTGCGACCAGCGACGAACCGCCGCTCGTCGTCGACGGCATGGTCCGCATCGACGTCGTCACGACCGACGCCGCCGACACCCAGGGTGCCGTCGCGACCGTCGCGGAGCTGCGGACAGCCGTCCACGACGTCTCCTCCGACGCTCTCGTCGGTGGTGCCGCGGCACAGCGCCTCGACACGCAGGACGCCGGGACCCGGGACCTCCAGGTCATCGTGCCGGTCGTGCTGCTGGTGATCCTCGTCATCCTCATGATGCTGCTGCGGTCGATCCTGGCCGCGGTCCTGCTCATGGCCGCGAACGTGCTCTCCTTCGGTGCCGCGCTCGGAGTGTCCGCGCTCGTGTTCCAGCACGTCTTCGGGTTCCCCGGCGCAGACCCGACGGTCCCGCTGTACGCCTTCTGCTTCCTCGTGGCGCTCGGTGTGGACTACACGATCTTCCTCATGACACGCGTCCGGGAGGAGACCATCCACCACGGCACCCGTGACGGTGTGGTCCGGGGGCTCACGGTCACCGGGTCGGTCATCACGTCCGCAGGTGTGGTCCTCGCGGCCACCTTCGCGGCGCTCGGCATCATCCCGCTGATCTTCCTCGCGCAGATCGCCTTCGTGGTCGCCTTCGGGGTGCTGCTCGACACGATCGTCGTGCGCTCGCTCCTCGTGCCCGCGCTCGTCCACGACATCGGCGGAGCCGTGTGGTGGCCCTCGAGGCTCGGCAAGACCGAGCGCGACCGGGAGCGCCACGGCAAGCACGCTGCCGAAGATCCGGCGGCACACGGCGGCTCGGACGGAGCTACCGTGGACGCATGAGCACACTGCGCGTCGGGCTGGTCGGGTACGGGGGAGCGGGGCGTGGCATCCACGCACGGCTCGTGGAGCAGGCGGGGTACGACGTCACCGTCGTGGTGACCCGCTCACCGGAGCGTGCCGACACCGCGCGCAGCGACTGGCAGGGAGTCGAGGTCGTGGACGACCTCGACTCCCTGCTGTCGGACACCTCGAGGTACGACCTCGTCGTGCTCGCCAGCCCGACCCCGCTCCACGAGGACCAGGCGGTCCAGGTCCTCGAGGCCGGCGTCCCGCTCCTCCTCGACAAGCCGATCGCCCTCGACGGACCCGGCGCCGAGCGGGTCGCGCGGACGGCCCGGGAGACCGGGACCCCGCTCACCGTGTTCCAGAACCGCAGGTGGGACCCCGAGCAGCTCACCCTGCAGGCCGTCCTGGCCGCGGGGAGCCTCGGGTCGGTCTACCGCTTCGAGCGGCGCTGGGAGCGGTGGCGCCCGGTGCCCCAGCAGCGCTGGAAGGAGCAGGACACCCGCGGAGGCGGACTGCTCCTCGACCTCGGGACTCACCTCGTCGACTCGGCGGTCCAGCTCTTCGGGCCCGTCGAGTCCGTCTATGCCGAGCTCGCGAACCACACGACCCCGACGGAGGACGACGTCTTCCTGTCGCTGCGTCACGCAGCGGGGGACGACGGCCAGCAGGTCGTCAGCCACCTCTGGGGCGGTTCTGTCGTCGGGGCACCCGGTCCACGGACCCGCGTGCTCGGCTCGGAGGGTGCGTACGTCGTGACGACCTTCGAGAACGACGCCTCTCCCTTCGAGGAGATGGACGCCGAGGCGCCCGACGGATCCCAGGGCTGGCTCTCGCACGGCCGGGAGCGGACACCGGTCCAGCAGGCACCGGGCGGGCACGAAGACTTCTACCCCGCGGTCGCCGCGTGGGTCCTCGACGGTGGGCCCGTGCCTGTCGACCCCGAGGAGACCGTGGCGACGGCCCGGGTGCTCGACGCGGCCCGCGAGAGCGCGGCCACAGGGACGCGGATCAGCCTCGGCTGACTCGCGGGACAGCGGCTCCGCCGGGGCTGCACCGCAGGCGTCGCACCGACGGATACCCGTGTCCCAGGTTCAGGGCCACCCATCACGGCACCGCCCGACGACTCGTCGGGCGGTGCCGTGCTGGTTCAGACGGTCGGGCTGGTCTGGGCCGGCCGGCCCTGCGCCACCCAGCGGGCGGCGGCGTGGATCGTCGGGTGGGTGAACTCGAAGCCGGCGTGCTCGAGCACCTCTGGGTGCACGCGCTGCGACCCGAGGAGCTCGCTCGAGAACTCACCGAGGGCGATCTTCAGCGCGAAGGCCGGGACCTTGATCTTGGTGGGCCTGCCGAAGGCGTCACCGAGGGCGCGGGTGAGGTCGGCGTTGCGTGAGGGAGCCGGCGCCGTGAGGTTGACGGGCCCTTCGAGGTCGGACTCCATGATGTGCAAGATCGCGCGGATCTCGTCTTCGAGGGAGATCCAGCTCCAGAACTGGTCGCCGCTGCCCATCGGACCGGCGACCCCCGCCTTGACCAGGGGGAGCAGCCGCCCGAGCGCGCCTCCGCTCGGGGCGAGGACGATCCCGGTGCGCAGGTGCGCGACCCGCAGCCCGGCCGCACGGGCGGGCTCGGCTGCGGCCTCCCACGCCCGGACCACGTCGGCGAGGAACCCCTTGCCGAAGGGGCTCGACTCCGTGAGCACCGTGTCGCCCTGGTCGCCGTAGGCGCCGATGGCCGAGGCCTGCACGAGCACGGCCTCGGCGGGGGCGCTGCCGGCTGACACAGCTGCGACGAGCCGCTCGGAGAGCAGCGTCGTGGAGTCGACACGCGACCGCAGGATCTGCTCGCGGTACGAGTCGGTCCAGCGGTGGTCGCCGACGCCCACCCCGGCGAGGTTCACGACAGCCTGCGCGCCGTCCAGGGCGTCTGACGGGAGCTGTCCTGCGCCGGGGTCCCAGGTGATCTCACCGGGGGCCTTCACAGGGCGGCGGACGAGCGTCCGCACGTCGTAGCCACGGCGCCTGAGGCGGGGGACGAGCGCCGACCCCACAAATCCGCTCGAGCCTGCGACGACGACGGTCTTGCGGGTGGTGTCCATCTGGTCATCGTAGGCAGCCGGAGACGTCGGGGCGCGCTGAAGGCGGCCGACGCGGCTGTGGTCCCGGGGCGAGGCGCAAGATGCACCCGGTCCGAGGCGCACGACGCAGCCGGGCCGGGACGCACGACGACCCCGCAGCCGTGAGCTGCGGGGTCGTCGTGTGGTGCGGTCGGGTGCCGGTGAGGGCACCCGTCAGAGCGTGGTCAGAGACCGACCTCGGACTCGAAGGCACCCTCTTCGATGCGCTTCTTGACGGCCATGAGGTAGCGCGACGCGTCGGCGCCGTCCACCAGACGGTGGTCGTAGGAGAGCGAGAGGTAGCAGATCGAGCGGATCGCGATGACCTCGGCGCCGTCGGCGTCGGTGATCACTGCGGGACGCTTGACGATCGTGCCGGTGCCGAGGATCGCCGACGTGCCGCCGGGGACGATCGGGGTGTCGATGAGCGCCCCGCCCGAACCGGTGTTGGTGATGGTGAAGGTGGCGCCGCTGAGCTCGTCCGGTCCGACCTTGTTGTCACGCGTACGCGTGGCGAGGTCACCGATCTTGCGGGCGATGCCGCCGAGGTTGAGGTCACCAGCGTCGCGGATGACCGGGACCAGCAGACCACGCGGGGTGTCGACGGCGATACCGACGTTCTCCGACGCGTGGTACGTGATCTGGTCGCCCTCGAGGACACCGTTGATCTTCGGGAAGGCCTTGAGAGCCTCGACGGCAGCCAGCGCGAAGAACGGCAGGAAGGTGAGGTTCGCGTTCTCGCGAGCCTTGAAACCGTCCTTCGCCTTCGCGCGAAGACGCGCGACGCGAGTCACGTCGACCTCGACGACCGTGGTGAGCTGCGCCTGCGAGTGCAGGGCCTCGACCATGCGCTCGGCGATGATCTTGCGCAGGCGGCTGGCCTTCTCGGTCGTGCCGCGCAGCGGCGAGACCTCGGGGACCGACGCCTTGCGTGCCGCGGCCGGAGCCTCGGACGGGGCGGCTGCGGCGGGAGCCGGAGCCGCGGCAGCCTTGGCAGCCTCTTCGGCCTTGGCAGCAGCCTCGAGGACGTCTTCCTTGCGGATCCGCCCACCGACACCGGTCCCGGTGACCGTGGCGATGTCGACGCCCTTCTCGGACGCGAGCTTGCGCACGAGAGGCGTGAGGTAGGAGCCACCAGCGGCGGACGGTGCGTCCGTCTTCGGAGCCTCGGCCTTGGGAGCCTCTGCCTTCGGGGCCTCGGCCTTGGGTGCTTCAGCCTTCGGTGCTTCAGCCTTGGGAGCCTCGGCCTTCGGCGCCTCAGCAGCCGGCGCCTTCTCGGCGGGAGCCGACTCAGCAGCCGCGCCGGAGCCGATGACCGCGAGGACTGTGCCGACCTCGACGGTCTCGTCCTCCTGGACGAGGATCTGCTGGAGCGTCCCGGCGACGGGCGACGGGACCTCGGTGTCGACCTTGTCGGTCGAGACCTCGAGCAGGGGCTCGTCGACCTCGACGCTGTCGCCGACCGACTTGAGCCAGCGGGTCACGGTGCCCTCGGTGACGGACTCTCCGAGCGCGGGGAGCTTGATCTCCTCACCGTCGCCCGAGGGTGCGGACTCGGCCGTCGTCGACTCGGTCGGTGCGGCCTCCTCCGACGGTGCGGGGGTCTCGTAGCCGCCACCCGAGGCCGGAGCCTCGTCGGTGACCTCGGCCGGAGCCTGGGGGGCGGGAGCCTCGTCGGCGCTCTTCGCGTCGTCGCTGCTGCCGGCTCCCTCGCCCGAGCCGATCTCGGCGAGGGCGGCGCCGACCTCGACGGTCTCGTCCTCCTCGACCAGGATCTTCTCGAGCACGCCGGCGAACGGCGACGGGATCTCGGTGTCGACCTTGTCGGTCGAGACCTCGAGCAAGGGCTCGTCGAGCTCCACGGTCTCGCCGACGGCCTTGAGCCAACGGGTGACGGTGCCTTCGGTGACTGATTCGCCCAGTGCGGGCATCTGCACGGTGTCAGACATGACCTCTCCGGTCTCCTTCGATCGCTTGGTCAGTTGTGGGCGTGCAGGGGCTTGCCGGCCAGAGCCAGGAATGCCTCTCCGAGCGCTTCGTTCTGAGTGGGGTGTGCGTGGACGAGCGAGGCGACGTCTTCGGGGTACGCCTCCCAGTTGACGATGAGCTGACCCTCGCCGATGAGCTCACCGACGCGTGCACCGATCATGTGGACGCCCACGACGGGGCCGTCCTTCTGGCGCACGAGCTTGATGAAGCCCTGGGTGTCGAGGATCTTGCTCTTGCCGTTGCCGGCGAGGTTGTACTCGAGGGTCTCGACGTTGTCGGCGCCGAGGCTCTCCTTGGCCTTCGCCTCGGTCAGACCGACAGACGCGATCTCGGGGTCCGAGTACGTGACGCGGGGGATGCCCGACTCGACGATCGGCGCGGGGTTGAGGCCGAGGATCTGCTCGGCGACGAAGATGCCCTGCGCGAAGCCGCGGTGCGCGAGCTGGAGGCCGGGGACGATGTCTCCGACGGCCCAGATGTTGCCGACACCCGTGTGCAGCTTCTCGTCGGTGATGACGAAGCCGCGGTCGAGGGTGATGCCCTGCTGCTCGTAGCCGAGGTCGGCGGTGCGGGGTCCGCGGCCGACGGCGACGAGCATGATCTCGGCGTCGAAGGTCTTGCCGGACTCGAGGGTGACGTGCACGCCCGAGTCGTCCTGCTCGACGGTCTTGAAGCGGTCGCCGAGGTTGAAGGCGATGCCACGCTTGCGGAAGGCACGCTCGAGAGCCTTGCTCAGCGCCTCGTCCTCAGCGGGGACCAGGTGCGGCAGACCCTCGATGATCGTGACGTCGGCACCGAAGGAGCGCCACACGCTCGCGAACTCCGAGCCGATGACACCTCCACCGAGGACGATCACGGACTTGGGGACGGTGTCGAGCTTGAGCGCCTGCTCGGAGGTCATCACGCGACCGCCGATCTCGAGGCCCGGGAGCGAGCGCGAGTAGGAGCCCGTCGCGATGACCACGTTGCGGCCTGTGTAGCGGGTGCCGTCGACCTCGACAGCATCCTTGTCGACGAGCTTGCCGTAGCCCTCGATGACGGTGATCTTGCGGGACTTGATGAGTCCCTGGAGGCCCTTGTACAGGCCGGAGATGACGCCGTCCTTGTACTTGTTGACGCCGTCCATGTCAATGCCCTTGAGCTCGGTCTGCACACCGTAGTGCGCACCGTCGCGGGCGTTGTCCGCGAGCTCTGCAGCGTGGAGGAGCGCCTTGGTGGGGACGCAGCCGTAGTGGAGGCAGGTGCCCCCGAGCTTGTCAGCCTCGATCAGGGCGACGTTCTGGCCGAGCTGAGCGGCGCGCAGTGCGGTGGCGTAGCCTCCGCTGCCTCCGCCCAGGACGACGATGTCGAAATCGGTGCCGGGGGTCTCGGCCACGTGCAACTCCTTAGGCGCAATGGGTTCGTTACCGCTCCATCTTGTCATCACGGGACGTGTGCCCCAACCGCTGGAGGGGCCCAAAGGCCCAGTTGGTGGTGTGAGAATGGAGACATCCCACGACTTTGGTCCTGGGTGAGGTCTGCCAGGGGGCCCGCGTACCCAGGATTCTCACGGGTGGGCGCATGTATTCTGCGTCCATGTCGCGACTGTCACGGATCTTCGGCCGCCGCCGTCCCGCCTCCGCCACGTCTGCAGAGGCACCGGCACCTCTGCGGTCCAGCGACCGGCGCCGCGAGACGATGGAGCACCTCGAGCAGTTCACCCGCTCGCGGGTGGGTGTCGAGTCCTACATCGAGCCGCCGACGGTCGACCAGCCGACCACCATCTTGCTCATCGCCTCGTCGGGGGAGTGGACCCGCCGTCGCGTCCCGGACGCCGTCGCGGCCCGCAAGATCGCCGCCGAGATCGGCATCCCCGTCTACGACGTGAACTTCACCGGGTACCCGCAGCGCATGCGGGACTGGAACAGCGCGCACAAGCGCCGCTGAGCAGAGCGGTGGCGGCGGCTTCTTACGATCTGAGCCCGGGCTGACGACGGCGGGCTGCCGACGCTGCCCACCTCGTGATGCGCCACACCTCATGAGACGCCGACGGGCGCGGACCACGACGTCGTGTCGTGGTCCGCGGGGTCTCGGCCCTGCGGCACCGGGGCGCGTGCACCCCGGAGCCCTGAGGCTCGCCCGAGCGGGACCCGCCCTGCGCTGCTACTTCGTGGCTGCGTAGGCCTCGAGGAAGCCGAGCATCGTGCGCACGCCGACGCCGGTCCCGCCCACGGGGGTGTAGCCGTGCGCAGAGCCCTCGTTGAAGGACGGTCCGGCGATGTCGAGGTGGGCCCACGGGCGCCCGCCGGTGAACTCTTCGAGGAAGAGGCCGGCCACGAGCATCCCGCCGAAGCGGTCACCGATGTTCGCGATGTCCGCGACGGGCGAGTCCATGCTCTTGCGGAGCTCGCGCGGGAGCGGCATCGGCCAGAACTGCTCGCCGGTGGCACCGGCGGCGTCGACGACCTGCGTGCGGACGTCCTCCGAGCCCATGACTGCGCTGACGCGTGCACCGAGGGCGACCATCTGCGCACCGGTGAGGGTCGCGATGTCCAGGACGACGTCGGGGTTCTCCTCGCCGGCTGCGACGAGGCCGTCGGCCAGGACCAGGCGGCCCTCGGCGTCGGTGTTGAGGACCTCGACGGTCTTGCCGCCACGGATCGTGATGACGTCGGAGGGGCGCTGGGCCGTGCCCGAGGGCATGTTCTCGGCGAGGCAGAGCCACCCGGTCACGGCGACAGGCAGGCCGAGGCGAGCAGCGGCGAGGACCGTGTGCAGGACCGCGGCGGCGCCGGCCATGTCGGACTTCATCGCCTCCATGCCCTTGGCGGGCTTGATCGAGATGCCGCCCGAGTCGAAGGTGATGCCCTTGCCGACGAGCGCGATCTTCGCGGCCGGGCGGCTCGGGGTGTACGCGACCTTGACCAGGCGCGGTCCGCGGGTCGAGCCGAGGCCGACACCGAGCAGACCGCCGTAGCCACCAGCGGTGAGGGCCTTCTCGTCGAGGACCGTCACCTTGACGCCGCTGCCCTTGGCCGCGGACTTCGCGATGTCGGCGAAGGCCGCCGGGAACAGGTCGTTCGGGGCGCTGTTGACGAGGTCGCGGGTCGCGTGGACCGACTGCGCGATGACCGAGGCCCGCTCACCGGCCTTCTTGAGCGACGGCTTCTTGGCGTGCTCGGTGACGACCTCGACCGAGGCGACGGGCGTCCCGGCGGTCGCTGCCTCACCTGTGCGGTAGGTGCGGAAGGCGTAGGCGCCGAGGAGGGCACCCTCGGCGACGGCTGCTGCGTCGGCCTCGGTCACGACGGGGAGCGCGAGGGCTGCGGACGGCACACCACCGAGGCTGCGCACGGCGGCACCCGCCGAACGGCGCAGGCTCTCCGGGGTGAGGTCGGCGACGGCGCCGAGGCCGGTGAGGACGATGACCTTGGCGGAGACACCCTTGGCGGAGGGGACGCGGGTCACGCTGTCCACGGCACCGGTGACACCGAGGAGCTCGAGGTCGAGCGTCGCGGCCACGGCCTTCGGCAGCGCGTCGCTCGGGGCGAGCACGGGGCCTGTCGGTGTCTGGCCCACGCCGATGACGAGCGCGTGAGAGGTGAGAGAGCTAGGGGCTGAGGAGGTGAAGGTGAGATCGGTCACCGGTCGATCGTATCGCCCGGTGGCGTGCACCCCGACCGGGTCGTGCGAGCGGTAATCTCGACCTGTGCTCACGCCCCTCACCGTCCTCGTCGTCGCCGCCTCGTCGGCCCTCGGTCTGTGGGCCGCGTGGTTCGTGCTGCGCGACCGAGCGGTGATCCTCAAGCAGCTCTGGGGTGCGGCCGTGGTCGAGGGGCTGCTGCTCCTGCAGACGATCGCCGCCGCGGTGCTGCTGGTCACCGGTGACGGCCACTCCGACGTCGGCGAGCTGTGGGGCTATCTCGTCACGGTCCTGCTGATCCTGCCCTTCGCGGCCGCCTGGGCCTTCGCCGAGCGCAGCCGCTGGAGCTCGGTCGTCATGGTGCTGGCTGCCGTCACCGTGATCTTCCTGGAGTACAGGCTCGTCCAGATCTGGGAGCGCTGACTAGCGGTACACCTCAGCACGCAGGGCGCGTCTCGCACCGCCCGCCGAGCATCACCCGCACGACCCGAGCACGGCCCGAGAACGCTCGACACGACCGCACGAGAAGAGAGAAGAACGTGGACCTCGACCGGACGGACGCCCCCAGCGGCTCGGCCCCCCGCACCAGCTCAGGCTTCGGGCGGCTGCTCGTCGCCGTCTACGGGATCCTGGCGCTCGCCGCGACGGTCCGCGGTGCCTACCAGCTCGTGGCGCAGGGCTCGGAGGCACCTGTCGCGTACTCGCTCTCGCTGCTCGCCGGCATCGTCTACGTCGTCGCGACGGTCGCCCTCGCGAAGGGCACCGGCCGCTGGCGCACCATCGCCTGGGTCACGGTGTCGGTCGAGCTCGTCGGGGTGCTCACCGTCGGCATCCTCACCATCGTCGACGCGGGTGACTTCCCCGACGCGACGGTGTGGTCTGGTTTTGGTCAGGGCTACGGCTACGTACCCCTCGTCCTCCCGCTCGTCGGCCTCTTCTGGCTGTGGCGCACGCGCCCTGCCCCGCACACCTCTGCACCCCCCGCTGCCTGAGTCCTGCACCGCCACCTGAGGAGCACCGCACGTCATGATCTACCCCTTCGTCTTCCGCACGGTCTTCCGCCGCATGGACCCCGAGCAGGCGCACCACCTGGCCTTCCGGGCGATCTCGCTCGTCGGCCGGACCCCCGTGCTCTCGAGCGTGGTCCAGGGCGCTCTCGCACCGTTCCTCCAGGGGCCGGGGGTCGAGGTCTTCGGGCGTCGTGTCCCGGCGCCCTTCGGGGTCGCCGGGGGCTTCGACAAGAACGCCGAGGCTGTGCAGGGTCTGACGATGCTCGGCTTCGGGTTTGTCGAGATCGGGACTGTGACCGCTCATGCGCAGCCCGGCAACGAGCGTCCGCGGCTGTGGCGGGAGATCGACCTCGGCGGTGTGCGCAACCGGATGGGCTTCAACAACGAGGGTGCGGCGGCGGCCGCGGCCAGGCTCGAGAAGCTGCGCGCGACCCGTGCGGGCCGCGCGATCTTCGTCGGGGCCAACATCGGCAAGACGAAGGTGACGCCCGCGGCCGAGGCTGCGGGCGACTACGCGACGAGCGCGAGCCTGCTCGCGCCGTGGGCCGACTACCTGGTCGTGAACGTGTCCTCGCCGAACACGCCGGGCCTGCGCGACCTCCAGTCGGTCGACGCGCTGCGCCCCATCCTCGTCGCGGTCCGTGAGGCGGCCGACACCGCCACGGCTGCTGCAGGGCGACCCCGGATCCCGTTGCTCGTCAAGATCGCGCCCGACCTGGCCGACGACGACGTCGACGCCGTGGCGGACCTCGCCCTCGAGCTCGGGCTCGACGGGGTGGTCGCGGTCAACACGACGATCTCGCACGACCTCGGCGAGGGTGGTCTCTCCGGGCGGCCGCTGCTGGCCCGTGGTCTCGAGGTGGTCGCGCGTCTGCGCGAGCGTCTCGGCTCGCGACCGGTGATCATCGGGGTGGGGGGCATCACGACACCCGCCGACGCGCAGGCCTACCTGGACGCGGGTGCGAACCTCACGCAGGGGTACACGGCCTTCATCTACGAGGGTCCGTTCTGGGCCCGCCGGATCAACAAGGAGCTCGTCCGATGACGACACCCCAGTGGACCTGGACCTTCCAGGGCACCGACGGTCAGCCGGCCGACGCGCCCATCAGCCCCGTGTTCACCAACCAGTTCGACGCCGAGCAGTGGCTCGGTCAGGGCTGGCGCGAGCTCGCGGGCTCTGGCATCGCCGCGGCGGTGCTGCTCAACGAGGGCCGGCCTGCTGCTCCTGCGGTGAGGTTGTCGAGCGAGGTCTGAGAGTCCGGCCCAGCAGCTCCTGAGGACCGACCAGGAGAGCAGGAGGCCCGGTCGGGCGGTGATCTCTCACCGCCCGACCGGGCCTCCTCACGCTCCAGTGGGCTGCGTCAGGCGACGCGGCCCTTCGGTGCGGTCTCGGCGGTCTTGCTCGCGTCGCGCTCGACGACGTCCCCGAGGATCGTGTCGATCTTCGTCAGCAGCTCGTCGGGGATGACCACCCCGGAGGCCTTGACGTTCTCCGCGACCTGCTCGGGACGCGAGGCCCCGATGAGGGCTGCGGCGACGTTCTTGTTCTGCAGCACCCACGCGACGGCGAGCTGGGCGAGGGACAGGTCGAGCTCGTCCGCGACAGGCTTGAGCTCCTGCACGCGGCGCAGCACGTCGTCGTCCAGGAAGCGCTTGATCATGTTCGCGCCGCCTTTCTCGTCCGTGGCGCGCGAGCCGGCGGGAAGCTCGGCCCCCGGTGCGTACTTGCCGGTGAGCACCCCCTGAGCCACGGGGGACCAGACGATCTGCGAGATGCCGAGCTCGGCCGACGTCGGCACGACCTCGTCCTCGATGACACGCCACAGCATCGAGTACTGGGGCTGGGAGGAGATCAGCTGGAAGCCGAGCTCCTTCGACAGGGCGTGGCCCGCGCGGATCTGGTCGGCGGTCCACTCGCTGACGCCGATGTACAGGGCCTTGCCCTGACGGACGATGTCGGCGAAGGCCTGCATCGTCTCCTCGAGGGGGGTCTCGGTGTCGAATCGGTGCGCCTGGTAGAGGTCGACGTAGTCGGTCCCGAGGCGGGTGAGCGAGCCGTTGATCGACTCCATGATGTGCTTGCGGGAGAGGCCCGTGTCGTTGGGGCCGCCGGGGCCTGTGGGCCAGTAGACCTTCGTGAAGATCTCGAGGGACTCGCGACGCTCGCCCTTGAGCGCGTCGCCGAGGACCTGCTCGGCCTTCGTGTTCGCGTAGACGTCTGCAGTGTCGAAGGTCGAGATGCCGGCGTCGAGCGCGGCACGGACGCAGGCTGTCGCCGCGTCGTTCTCGACCTGTGAGCCGTGGGTGAGCCAGTTGCCGTAGGTGATCTCCGAGATCTTCAGACCGGAGTTGCCGAGGTATCGATAGTTGACCATCCGTCCACACTATCCGTGACGTACGACACCGGCCGCTCGAGACGAGCGACCGGTGTCGGGTGGATCAGCAGACGCGCCCATGAGGCGTGCGCAAGGTCAGGCGGGGTACTGCCCGTGCTTGACCATCGGCTTGGGCAGACGGGCGCGGCGGATCTGGAAGGCGCGCATCGCGGCGTAGCGGCCGATCCCGCGCAGCTCGACGTTCTCGCCGAACTTCGCGATCAGACGCTTCTTCAGAGCGCGCCACATGATGAAGGTGTCGGCGATCGCGACGATCACCACGATGTACACGGCGAGGATCGCGAAGAGCGCGAGCTCAGGGATCTGGTTGCCGAAGAGAGTCACGACGAGGAAGGCGAGGGCCAGGAACAAGAAGTACTCGGCGACGTTACGACGGGCGTCGACGACGTCGCGCACGTAGCGCTTGACCGGACCACGGTCGCGGTAGGGGAGGTGCTTCTCGTCACCGGTCTTCATCGCCTGGTACTCGACGTCGCGGGCGGCACGCTGCTTCGCGCGGGCGGCCTTGGCGGCTGCGCGGCGGTCGTCCGGGACCAGGGGACGCTTGTTCGCGGCCTCGGACACCTTGCGCTTGGGCGTCGGGCGGCCCTTCTTGGCCTGCTCGAGCGCCTCGGCGGCAGCTGCCACGTCGGTGGGCGGGACGGCGTCGTCTGAAGACTTGCTACGTGAGAACACGCAACGATCTTAGTCGACCTGTCGCGAGGGTCGAGCACGGTGCGCGCCGCAGGCTCGGCGTCTCGCCCGCCGGTCCCGCGGCCCAGTCGGCGCCGGCAGGAGCGCGGACTCGCTGTCCACAGATGCGCAGGCTCGGCTCCCGGCGGACGGTGCGGGCGCGATACGGTGCTCAGGTGACTCTTCCTGACGACCTCCGGTCCCGTGTCCACGACCTCTTCCCCGCGCTGCGCGCCGACCTCGAGGCGCTCGTGCGCATCCCGAGCGTCTCCGCCCCCGCCTTCGACCAGGCTCACGTCGCGTCGAGCGCAGAGGCTGTCGCCGAGCTCCTTCGTGGCGCCGGCCTCGACGAGGTGCAGATCCTCACCTCGGGCGAGAGCCGACCCGCGGTCGTCGCGCGGCGCTCAGCCCCGGCCGGCGCCCCGACGGTCTTGCTCTACGCGCACCACGACGTCCAGCCTCCGGGCGACGCGGCGTCCTGGGCCACCGACCCCTTCGTGCCGACCGAGCGTGACGGACGCCTCTACGGACGCGGCGCCGCTGACGACAAGGCCGGCATCGTCGCGCACCTCGGTGCGCTGCGCGCGCTCGGCGACGAGCTCGCTGTCGGCGTCACCGTCTTCGTCGAGGGTGAAGAAGAGATCGGCTCGCCGTACTTCGGTGAGTTCCTGGCCGAGCACGCAGAGCTGCTGCGCGCCGACGTGATCGTCGTCGCGGACTCCTCCAACTGGAAGGTCGGCGTCCCCGGCCTCACCACCTCGCTCCGCGGGCTCGTCGACTGCGAGGTCGAGCTGTCCGTCCTCTCGCACGCGGTCCACTCTGGGATGTTCGGCGGTCCGGTCCTCGACGCCATCACGCTGCTCTCGCGCCTCATCTCGACCCTGCACGACGACGCGGGTGACGTCGCCGTCGCGGGCCTGGCCCACGCACCGGACCCGACGGTCGACTACGACGAGGCCGACTTCCGCGCCGACTCCGGTCTGCTCGACGGCGTGCAGCTCGCGGGCACAGGGCCGATCTCGTCCCGCCTGTGGACCAAGCCCGCGCTCTCGGTCATCGGCTTCGACGCCCCGACTGTCGCGCTGTCCTCCAACACCATCGCCCCCAAGGCGACCGCAAAGCTCTCGCTGCGCATCGCCGCCGGGCAGGACCCGGAGGCTGCTCTCGAGGCGCTGCGCACCCACCTGCTCGACAACGCGCCGCTCGGCGCGAAGGTCGTCGTGCGGGACGGCGAGCTCGGCAAGCCCTTCCAGGCTCCCGCCGACTCCGCAGCGATGCGCGCCGCCCGGGCAGCCTTCGAGCAGGCGTGGGGAGTCCCGCCCGTCGACATCGGCATCGGCGGGTCCATCCCGTTCATCGCCGACCTGCTCGAGGTCTTCCCCGACGCCGCGATCCTCGTGACAGGTGTCGAGGACCCGGACTCGCGCGCCCACGGCGCGGACGAGTCCGTGCACCTGGGCGAGCTCGAGAAGGTCGTCCTCGCCGAGGCTCTCCTGCTCGACGGGCTCGCGCAGGGCTGACGCGACGCCACTGACACAGCGACGACGCCACAGCGACGCGGGCGAGCAGAGAGCCGCCGACCTCATCAGGTCGGCGGCTCTCTGCGTCTGTCGTCAGGCGCCGGGCCGTCTAGACGCGGTGCGGTCTGCGGGAGGCACCCGTCCTGGGTCAGCTCCAGACCGCCTTGACGTCAGGCGCGGTGCGCGACGTCCATGGCTCGTGCCCATGCGGCGACGTCCTCGGGCAGCTCCGGGCTGGTCTCAGGACCGCCGAGCAGGGCCACGACGTCGGGTGCGGGGACACGGTCTCCGGTCTTGGCGAGGAACCTGCCAGCGACGATGCCGCGGGCGGCGAGCTGGCCGCCGGTGGTGATGACCTGCTCCAGGTAGGCGATGCGCGGGTCCCAGCCGAGGACGCGGCTCGTGATCTCGACGCGCTGCCCGAGGGTGAGGGACTTGCGGTACTTCACGGTCGAGGCGGCCACGACCGGGTACCAGCCGCGCTCGTTGAGCAACGGCATCCCGCCGCAGTCGGCGAGCAGGTTGCTGCGCCCGGTGTCCATCATGTTGAGATAGACCGCATTATTCACATGGCGATAGATGTCGAGATCGCCGAGGCGGACCCGGGTGCGGGTCACGGAGGGGTCGAGGACAGTCTGGCCGGGGATCGCCCGGCGAGGTCGGAAGGTCGCGAGCGCGAGCTGGATCTGGCGAGTCACCCGGTCACGCTACTACGGCCCCCGCTCGACGATGACGTCGTGCAGGGGCCGTAGGGGAGAAGGTCGGCGCAACCTGGTCCGGTTGTCGCGACCAGGGTGCGACGGGCGCGGGCTCCGGCAGGTCTTCGCTCGGGACGTCCTTCGGCGGCCGAGGCCGGACGGCTCAGAGCCCGGGCAGCGCGAGCATCTGGTCGAGGGCGACACGAGCCCAGTGCGCGTCGTCGGAGTCGACGACGATCGGGTTGACCACGCGGCCGGCGACGAGCGACTCCATGGTCCACACGAGGTGGGGGAGGTCGATGCGGTTCATCGTCGAGCAGAAGCACACCGTGGAGTCGAGGTAGTGCACGTTCTTGTCCGGGTGCGCTGCGGCGACCCGGCGCACGAGGTTGAGCTCGGTGCCGATGGCCCACGACGAGCCGGGCTCGGCGGCGTCCAGGGTCTGGATGATGAACTCGGTCGACCCGACGAGGTCTGCCGCGACGACGACCTCGTTCTTGCACTCGGGGTGCACCAGGACGTTGATGCCGGGGACCGCCGCGCGGATGTCCGTGACGTTCTTCTCGCTGAACCGCCCGTGGACCGAGCAGTGGCCGCGCCACAAGATCATGCGGGCGTCGCGCAGCTGCTGGGTGGTCAGTCCGCCGCCGGGCTTGCGCGGGTCGAAGACCACGCACTCCTCGGGGGACATGCCGAGCTTGAGGATCGCGGTGTTGCGGCCGAGGTGCTGGTCGGGCATGAAGAGCACCTTGCCGGTGCCCTCGACGCCGCCCACCTGGTCGAAGGCCCAGCGCAGCGCGACCTCGGCGTTGGAGGACGTGCACACGGTGCCCGCGTGGCGACCAGTGAAGGCCTTGATAGCCGCGGTCGAGTTCATGTACGTGACGGGGAGGGTCTGGTCGGCGATGCCGGCGTCCTGGAGGACCTCCCAGCACTCCTCGACCTGGTTGATCGCGGCCATGTCGGCCATGGAGCACCCGGCGGCGAGGTCGGGGAGGATCACCGTCTGGTCGTCCGAGGTGAGGATGTCCGCGCTCTCGGCCATGAAGTGCACGCCGCAGAAGATGATGAACTCGGCGTCGGGCCGGGCGGCAGCCTCGCGTGCGAGCTTGAAGGAGTCACCGGTGACGTCGGCGAAGTCGATGACCTCGTCGCGCTGGTAGTGGTGGCCCAAGATGAAGGCTCGGTCGCCGAGTGCCGCGCGGGCGGCTCGGGCGCGTTCGACGAGGTCCGGGTCGCTCGCCGCAGGCAGGGCCCCGGCGCACTCGACACCGCGCTCGGAGGCGAGGTCCTTGCCCTGTCCGAGCAGCAGCAGCGCGGGTGAGGGTGCCGGCTCGGAGAAGGTTGCGTTCAGCAGTGTGCTCACGTCGTCCATGATCTCACAGCGTGCAGGGCATTTACCGTCCGGCAGGGCAGGATGTGGACATGGACGTCCTGCTGGCTCCCTGTGTCGTGAGCCCCGTCGTGAGCCTTGTCGAGAACGCTGCCGAGGCGTCGGTCGCGAGCTCTGCCGAGAGTGCAGCCGGAGCGAGGCTCCTGAGCGCCTGGACTGCTGCGGCTCGGCACGACGCGGTCGACCTCTGTGAGCTCTCGTCCGGAGGTCCGGGGTTCGCGACGCTCGTCGGACGCCGGGCGGAGACCGTGCGTCGCGGCCGACAGCCGCAGCCTGCGGACCCGGTCGTCTGGCTCGCCCCGGGCGTCGTGCTCGTCGGCACGACCGCCTACGTCGACACCTCCGCCGCGCTCGTCCACGGGGAGGGAACCTCCGGGGTAGGGGAGCAGCTGATCACGGCAGTCGGCGCAGGCGCGTCGCGGATCGTCCTGGGGCTCGTCGGCCCGGACTGCTGCATCGTCCCTGATGCCGGGCTCGGGCTGCTCCTCGCACTCGGTGTCGCGGGGCTCGACGGGCGGCGTCTGCTGGCCCCCGGAGACCCGGCCGCCGGGATCGACGAGACCGACCCGATCGGCTCGGCCAGCGACACCGGCCAGACCGACCACACCAGCCACACCGGTCAGACTGACGACATCCCCCCCGACCACCTGGCCGGGCTCACCGATGCCCTCGGGCTCCTCGCCCGCATAGACCTCGTCGGAGCCTGCGCCGACGAGCTCCCGCTCCTCGGGCTGCACGGGGCGAGCGCTGCCGCAGGAGAGGTGGGTGCCCTGACGGCCTCCGGAGCCCAGCAGCTCGAGCGGGCTGTCGGTCAGCTCGCCCACGCCGTCTGGTCGGCCCAGACCACGTCACGCAGACCCGACCTCCTGTCAGGCTCCGGGTCAGCGGTCCCCGCCCGCCTCCGCGACGTCACCGGTCTGCCCGGGGCAGGCGCAGGCGGCGGGGTCGGATGGCTCGTCGCCCTGGCCGGGGGACGCCTGCTGCCGGGTGCTGCCGTGTTCGCCGACGCCGTCGACCTGCGGAGGCGGGCCGCGGCCGCCGACCTCGTCGTGACGACGGTCGACCACCTCGACGCGTCGACCTTCCACGGCTCGGGCGCCGAGCAGGCGGTGTCTGCGGCCGCCGAGGTCGGGGTGCCGTCCGTGGTGGTGGCGGGGACGAGCATGATGAGCCGGAGGGAGTCGTCCTCTGCCGGGATCAGCGCGGTCTACGTCGCCTCGGACCGGCCGCGCGCCGACGGTGAGACCTCGCCCGTGGACCTGGGAGACGTGCTCGGGCGGGTGGCCAGGTCCTGGTCACCGGCCCGGACGGCGCGTCGCTGAACGGTGTCGATGTGCCTGGGCAGGACCCCCGTCGAGATGCTGTCGCGGGCCGCCGCCTGACCCGCTCGACGATGACGTCGTCGTGCGTGGGCATCATGCGGAGGCCTCCGGTCCTGCGGGAGCCAGCACCGCGCTGGTGACCAGTGAGCGGCACGGGGCTTAGTCTGGTGGGAATACTCCGACGGTGCTGCAGGTTGGCACACGTGCGGGACGGCTCGCACCGCTGAGGCGGAGCTCCGACAGAGCCGGCACCGACCGATCGTCACCAGACTTTCTTCATTGTGGGGAGACACCATGAGCGAGACCACCGAGACAGCGACCCACGGCGTCCTGCTGAGCGACGTCGCGGCGCAGAAGGTCCGCACGCTCCTCGAGCAGGAGGGCCGCGACGACCTGCGTCTGCGCGTCGCCGTCCAGCCCGGCGGCTGCTCCGGCCTGATCTACCAGCTCTACTTCGACGAGCGGGTCCTCGACGGCGACGCCCTCAAGGACTACGACGGTGTCGAGGTCGTCGTCGACAAGATGAGCGTCCCGTACCTCGAGGGCGCGACCATCGACTTCGCGGACACGATCGAGAAGCAGGGCTTCACGATCGACAACCCGAACGCCGGCGAAGGCTGCGCCTGCGGCGGATCCTTCAGCTGATCTGACGCGGGTCGTCGGGGCGAGTGCCCCGCTAGAGACCTGAGGGGCCCGGTCCTGTCTCACGACAGGGTCGGGCCTCTGTCGTGCTCGGGGCACGTCTTCCCTCGGGCTGCGTCGCCCTGGCCCTGCTGCCTCCTGGCGGTGGCGCCGCCCGACGGCGCTGGCCCGAGGTCGCGCTGTCAGCGGGAGGCGCAGACGCCTGTCAGCCGCCGAGACGCACGGTGATCGCTGTCGCGACCGGCGCCGGGGCGTCCGCAGCGGCGGTGTCGCGCGAGCCCTGGTCGGACCGGGTGGTCCCCGGTAGCCCCAGGTCCGCGCGAGCGCTTCGCGCCGTCCCACCCTCGTCAAGCTCTTCGGGCTCATCGAGCACGGTCGATCCGACCACGGTGTGCCCGCGCATCCGTGCCCAGGCCGGGACGTCGTGCTCGGCAGCCGGGTCGGTGCTCCAGACGGTCACGAGGTCACCCGGCGAGAGGGTAGAGGCGGCCTTCGCCAGCCTGATCACCGGGATCGGGCAGCGCAACCCACGGGCATCGACGATCATCGTGCCGCTGCCGCTGCCGCTGCCGCTGCCGCTGCCGCTGCCGCTGCCGCTGCCGCTGCCGCTGCCGCTGCCGCTGCCGCTGCCGCTGGGCTGGCGGACGTCAGTCACAGCGACTCGACCCCGAGCGCTGCACGCACCCTGGCCACGGCCCCGGGCAGGACAGCGAGGAACCTGTCGACGTCGTCTGCTGTCGTGGACCTGTCGAGAGCGATCCGGATGTTCCCGTGCGTGAGCGACCCCATCGCGGCGAGCACGTGGCTCGGCTCGAGGGCGCTCGACGTGCACGCAGACCCGGACCCGACGGCGAACCCGGCCCTGTCCAGCTCGCTGACGAGCGCCTCGCCGTCGACGTAGAGACACGAGAAGGTCACGACGTGGGGGAGCCTGTCGACGGGCTCGCCGACGAGGTCGACGTCCGGGACGAGCAGCGGGACCTGAGTCCGGATCGTGTCCACGAGGGCGCGTCTACGGGCGTCTTGGGCGGCGCGGTCTGCGGTCGCCGCCTGGAGCGCGACGGCTGCCGCGAAGGCGGCGGGGACGTTCGTCCCGCCCGGGAACCAACGGTCCTGGTCTTCCGGCCAGTCGGCCTGCCAGCGCACGCCCTGCCGGACGACGAGGACCCCGGTCCCCCCGGGGCCGCCCCAGTCGGCAGGATCAGCGGTCAGCACGTCCCAGTCGTCACCGACGGGGACGTGCCCGACCGCTGCACCGGCGTCGACGAGCAGAGGGACGCGGGCTGCGCGGGCGACCTCGTGGGCGCGTGCGAGCGGCTGGAGCGTCCCGACCTCTCCGTTCGAGTGCTGGAGGGCCAGGAGCGAGACACCCGGGGCCGTCGTCTCGCTCTCGAGAGCATCGAGGTCGACGGCTCCGCTGCGTCCGACCGGCACGACGACGTGCTCGGCGGTCGAGCCCTCGACGGTGGACTGGTGGCGCCGGACCGCGAAGCCCGATGCCTCGAGGACGGCGGCCCGCTCGACCGCTGACGTCACGACGGACCCGCCGACCCTCCGGCGACCGAGTGTCACGGCCCTGACCGCCGCGTGCTGCGCCGCCGCGTGGGAGGGGGCGAAGTGCACCTCTTCGGTCCGGGCACCTAGGACCTCGGCGACCGCCGCGCGGGCTCCGTCGAGCATGGAGGCGGCGCGGCGTCCCTCCGAGTGCAGCCGACGGGGATCGGCCCAGCCTTCGGCCAGTGCTCGTGTGAAGGCCTCGTGCGCGTCGGGCAGCAGCCGGGCGCTGCCGCCGGCGTCGAGGTGGACGCGGCCAGGAGCAGAGGAGAGGGCAGCGGGAGTGGTGGCATCGGGCACTCGTCCACGGTAGTCGAGCGTGGGGCACCGGTCCCACGAGGCCTGGCGGGGTCGTCGTGGGCACCTGCCACCGGGGTCAAGAGTGCTGGCGGAGCCCCACGACGGCACTGTTCGTGACACTCCGACGACTCCTGTGAGCAAAGCGGTCCTCGTGCCACGTCTCACACGTCATCACGGCGATGTCGGGGACTTGCCAGGCCCCTGTCCAGGCTAGGCTTCATGTCATCGAGGACGAAGGTCCTGTGTGCTGCCCGAACACGGTTGGTGTGCAGGACGTGAAGTGAAAGGCCCCCCTTTGCGCTCGGAACGCCCCAACCGCAGTCGAAAGACGGTCGGCAAGCTGGTCATAGCTGCCGCGATCGTCTCCGTCGCCGTGTCCGGATGCTCGGCCGAAGCCCAGCGTGGCTTCCTGCCGGGTTACTCCGACGGCCCCACGACCAACCAGACCGACCGGATCACCGACATGTGGGTGGGCTCCTGGGTCGCTGCGCTGATCGTCGGGATCATCACCTGGGCTCTCATGCTCTGGTGCGTCGTCGCCTACCGGAAGCGCAAGGACGACCACACGCTCCCGATCCAGACCAGGTACCACCTGCCGCTCGAGATCATGTACACGCTCGTCCCGATCGTCATGGTCGGCGTGCTGTTCTTCTTCACGCAGCGCGACATGACCGAGGTCCGCGCGACCGACGCCGAGCCCGACGTGACGATCCAGGTGATCGGCAAGCAGTGGAGCTGGGACTTCAACTACCTGGACGACGACGTCTACGAGACCGGCCAGCACGCCGAGGACGTCGGCTCCCTCGAGAACGAGCTCGGAGGTGTCGGGACCAACTCGCAGTTCCCGACGCTCTACCTGCCCGTCAACGAGGTCGTCGAGTTCCAGCTCGAGTCCCGTGACGTCATCCACTCCTTCTGGATCCCGGCCTTCCTCGACAAGATGGACATGATCCCGTTCCGCACCAACGTCTGGCAGGTGACACCGACCCGCGAGGGTGTGTACGCCGGCAAGTGCGCCGAGCTCTGCGGAGAGTTCCACTCCGGGATGCTCTTCAACGTCGCCGTAGTCTCCCGTGAGGAGTACGACGCCCACATGGCAGAGCTCGAGCAGGCCGGCCAGACCGGACAGCTGGGGCTCGACCTGAACCGTCAGCAGAGCGAGGCTGGCAACGCCGCCGCGGAGGGTGAGAACTGATGGCTGTCGACACCGACACTCACGTCGAGAAGATCCCCGGCCTCGCGCCGGGGCGCCAGACCCTCGGCCGTACGGTGATCAAGTGGATCACCTCGACCGACCACAAGACGATCGGGTACATGTACCTGATCACCTCGTTCATCTTCTTCTGCATCGGTGGCCTCATGGCCCTGGTGATCCGTGCGGAGCTCTTCGAGCCCGGCATCCAGATCGTGCAGAGCAACGAGCAGTACAACCAGCTCTTCACCATGCACGGCACGATCATGCTGCTGCTCTTCGCGACGCCGCTGTTCGCTGGTTTTGCGAACATCATCATGCCGCTGCAGATCGGTGCACCTGACGTCGCCTTCCCGCGACTGAACATGTTCGCGTACTGGCTCTACCTCTTCGGTGGGCTCATCGCCTCCGCGGGCTTCTTCACGCCGCAGGGAGCAGCCTCCTTCGGGTGGTTCGCCTATGCACCGCTGTCGAACACGACGTTCAGCCCGGGCCTCGGCGGTGACCTCTGGGTCTTCGGCCTGGCGATGACCGGGTTCGGCACCATCCTCGGTGGCGTCAACTTCATCACCACGATCATCACGATGCGTGCCCCCGGCATGACGATGTTCCGCATGCCGATCTTCACCTGGAACACCCTGGTGACGAGCATCCTCGTGCTCATGGCCTTCCCGCCCCTGGCCGCCGCGCTCTTCGCCCTCGGCGCGGACCGCAGGCTCGGAGCGCAGATCTTCAACCCGGAGAACGGTGGCGCCATCCTCTGGCAGCACCTCTTCTGGTTCTTCGGGCACCCCGAGGTGTACATCATCGCGCTGCCGTTCTTCGGCATCGTCAGCGAGATCTTCCCGGTCTTCAGCCGCAAGCCGATCTTCGGCTACAAGGGTCTGGTCTACGCGACGATCGCGATCGCTGCGCTCTCCGTGACGGTGTGGGCTCACCACATGTACGTCACCGGCGCCGTCCTGCTGCCGTTCTTCTCCTTCATGACGATGCTGATCGCCGTCCCGACAGGTGTGAAGTTCTTCAACTGGATCGGCACGATGTGGCGCGGCAAGCTCACCTTCGAGACGCCGATGCTGTGGTCGATCGGGTTCCTCGTGACCTTCCTCTTCGGTGGTCTCACGGGAGTCATCCTCTCGAGCCCGGTCCTCGACTTCCACGTGTCTGACACGTACTTCGTTGTCGCGCACTTCCACTACGTCGTCTTCGGCACCGTCGTCTTCGCGATGTTCGCAGGCTTCTACTTCTGGTGGCCGAAGTTCACCGGGCGCATGCTCAACGAGCGCCTCGGCAAGATCCACTTCTGGCTGCTGTTCGTCGGGTTCCACGCGACCTTCCTCGTCCAGCACTGGCTGGGCGTCGCCGGTATGCCGCGTCGTTACGCCG
This sequence comes from Sanguibacter sp. Leaf3, assembly GCF_001425965.1. NCBI lineage: Bacteria > Bacillati > Actinomycetota > Actinomycetes > Micrococcales > Sanguibacteraceae > Sanguibacter > Sanguibacter sp. Leaf3. The sequence continues at coordinate 504,844 of NZ_LMRH01000002.1, forward strand.
ACTACATGCCTGAAGAGGGCTTCACCTGGATGAACCAGATCTCGACGGTCGGCTCGTTCATCCTCGCGGCCTCGACGCTGCCGTTCCTTTGGAACGTCTACGTCACCTGGCGCAACGCGCCGCTGGTCACGGTCGACGACCCGTGGGGCTTCGGCTCCTCGCTCGAGTGGGCGACGTCCTGCCCGCCGCCGCGGCACAACTTCACGTCGCTGCCGCGCATCCGGTCCGAGCGTCCCGCCTTCGACCTGCACCACCCTGAGGTCGCGGCGATGGACCACCACGCCGTCGACCCTGGTCCCCTCGACCAGATCTACGGCGAGGGTGACCGCCGTGGTCAGCAGTCCCTGGCGAAGGACCGTGTCATCAACGGTCCCGGAGACGAGAACGCAGGAGAGCCCCGATGAAGATCGAGAGCAAGCTGTTCACCTACCTCGCCCCCTTCTTCCTCCTGGTAGCCGTGGTCTACGGCTTCTGGAGCGACTGGGAGCCCGTAGGCACCACCGGGCTGTTCCTGTCGATCGGCCTCGTCGGCATGATCGGGTTCTACCTCGGTTCGACCGCCAAGCGCATGGACCCTCGCCCCGAGGACGACGCCTTCGGTGAGATCGAGCAGGGCGCCGGCGAGCAGGGTGTGTACTCACCCTGGAGCTGGTGGCCGCTCGCGATCGCCGCTGGAGCCGGTGTCTGCTTCCTCGGGCTCGCCGTCGGCTGGTGGGTCTTCGGGATCGGCGTCGTCTTCTCGATGCTCGCGCTCGTGGGTTGGGTCTTCGAGTTCTCTCGCGGACAGCACGCCCACTGATCCACACCTCTCTGGCCGGCTCACGCCGACCTCAGATCTTCACCACAGGCAAGGCCCCGGACCACACGGTCCGGGGCCTTCCTCGTGTCCTGGGGGCCTGCGACAGGCCGTGCTGTCGGGCAGGCGGCGTTGCTTGCAGGTCGGGACGTACCGGTCCGATCTCGGTCTCGACTCGGTTGGGCAACGTTCTGGACGAGTGCGGTCACGCAGCGCCCAGGGGTCTCTAGTGTGGTCGCCATGACGACACGACGCTGTGCACAGGGCGGACCTCGACGCAGGTGGGGGACCGTGGCAGTCCTCGCTGTAGCTGCGGTGCTCGCGGGCTGCTCGTCAGGAGCAGAGAGCACTGTGGGGAGCGCCGACCAGGCAGTCTCAGACCGCTCGGGCAGCGTCGACGGTGCTGACAGCGCAGGCGGGGCAGAACCTGCCGCGGCGGCCTCAGAAGCACTCGCCGCGATAGTCGGCGGGGCCGAGGCTGACCGCTCCGTCATCGTCAGCGGGACCGTCGTGCTGACAGCCGACGACCCGATCGCTGTGGCGGACCTCGTCGCCGGAGCTGTCGAGGGGGCCGGTGGCTACCTCGACGGCCGCTCGGAGTCCCAGGGAGAGGGCTCGCGGCCCGCGCAGGCGCGTCTGACCGTCCGGGTGCCCCCGGGTGAGGTGCAGCCGATGATCGACTCGTTGCGGGGCATCGGGAAGGTCACCGAGGTCGACCTGTCCTCGTCCGACGTGACGAAGCAGGTGGCTGACCTCGAGACGCGGATCTCCGCGAAGAAGGTCGCCATCACCCGTCTCGAAGAGCTGCTCTCCGGCGCGGGGTCCATGGCGGACCTGCTGGCTGTCGAGGGCGAGCTCACCACCCGCCAGTCGGAGCTGGAGCAGCTGCTCACCGAGCAGGCGGGCATCGACGACCTCACGTCCATGGCGACGCTCGAGATCTCTGTCTACGCGACCGACCAGGAGCCGGCGCCCGACGAGGACGAGGTCTCCGGGTTCCTGGGCGGGCTCTCGACGGGCTGGGACGCCCTGGTGACCGCTCTGGGGGTCGCAGTCACAGTCCTGGGGGTGCTGCTGCCCTGGCTCGTCCTCGTGGCGCTGGTCGGTGCGGTCGCGCTGTGGATCCTCCGCCGTCGACGACGCCCGACCGGACGCGGAGACGCCGTGGGTCAGGCCCGGACGGCTCGTCCTGCGGGGGAGGTGACCGAGGCTTCCGCAGATCGGGCCACGACGGCGGGAGGTGGCGCTCTCCTCACCGGTGGAGCAGCGCTGAAGCCTGGTCCTGCTGCGTCGCAGGACGGCCCGCCAGTCGCGCACGACTGATCGGGCGCCGCTTCGCCGTGAACCCGTGACTGCCGCCTCACCGTGCACCCGTGACGGCCGCCTCGCCGTGCACCCACGACGTGAGAAGGCCCCGCCGGCTCTCTGCCGCCACCTCGTGGACGAGGAGCGGGAAGGGGGCGGACGGGGCCTTCTCGTGGTCTTCAGCGCCTCGGAGGCGCCTCAGGTCGTGCTCAGGGGACGATGAGACCCGAGGTCTGGGTCTTGGCGCGCGCGAGGCGTGCTGCTGCGTCGTCCCAGCTGACCAGGTTCCACCAGGCCGTGACGTAGTCGGCACGGACGTTCTGGTAGTCGAGGTAGTACGCGTGCTCCCAGACGTCCAGGAGGACGATCGGGGTCAGGCCCATCGGGATGTTGCCCTGCTGGTCGTACAGCTGGACGATGATGAGCTTCTGGCCGATCGAGTCCCAGGCGAGGATCGCCCAGCCGGAGCCCTGCACACCGGCGGCGACGGCCGCGAAGTGCTTCTTGAAGGCCTCGAAGGAGCCGAAGTCGTTGCCGATGGTCTCGGCGAGGTCACCCGTGGGCTCGCCGCCGCCCTCGGGGGAGAGGTTCGTCCAGAAGGCGGAGTGGTTGATGTGCCCACCGAGGTTGAACGCGAGGTTCTTCTCGTGGAGGTTGACCGCGGCCAGGTCGCCGCTCTCGCGGGCGTCCGCGAGCTTCTCGAGCGCGGTGTTGGCGCCGGTCACGTAGGCCTGGTGGTGCTTGGAGTGGTGGAGCTCCATAATGCGACCAGAGATGTGCGGCTCGAGCGCACCGTAGTCGTAGCCGAGCTCAGGAAGGGTGTAGACAGCCATTCCGATGTCCTCCTAGACGTCGTTCGCAGCCGAGGGGCCGCGACTCACTGCATAACGCGGAAGGCCCGCGAACATGTTCCCACCAGGGATTTCAGTTCGCGGGCCATCCACCTACTGTGCCGTACCTTCAGTGCTTGTGCTCGTCCGTGACCACTCCGTGACCAGTGGCGTCCCTCACGGGGTCCAGCTGGGCAGCCGAGTCGCTCGAGTCGAGCTGGTCGTGCTCACCGTGCGAGTGCGCCGCGGCCAGCTCGGCCGGGGTGACGGGCTCGACCCGGTCCTCGAAGAAGAAGCCAGAGAGCTTCTGCAGCTGACGGTCGAAGGCGTAGCCCTTGCGACGCACACCACGAGCGTCCTCACGGGGAGCGATCTCGAGGGGGCGGTTGGCCTCGTAGCCGACGCGCAGCCACCGCTCCTGCTCGTCGAGGGGCTTGTGCACCTCGATGTACTCACCGTTCGCGAAGCGGACGATGCGTCCGGTCTCGTGACCGTGGAGCACGAGCTCACGGTCCTTGCGCTGGAGACCGAGGCAGATGCGCTTCGTGATCCAGAACGCCGCGACAGGTGCGAGGAAGAACGCGAAGCGGAACACCCAGGTGATCGAGTTGATCGACAGGTGGAAGTGCGTCGCGATGAGGTCGTTCGACCCGGCGAGCGCCAGGATGATGAACGCCGTGAGGAAGGCGACGCCCAGACCGGTGCGGACCGGGACGTTGCGCGGGCGGTCGAGCACGTGGTGCTCGCGCTTGTCCTTGGTGACGGCCGCCTCGACGAAGGGGTACACCGCGAGGAAGGTGAACAGCAGACCGGGGATGACCACCGCGGGGATGAGGACGTTGAGCGACAGCGTCCAGCCGGCGATGACGAACTCGGGCTGGCCCGGCATGAGTCGCAGCGAACCCTCGAGGAAGAGCATGTACCAGTCGGGCTGAGCACCGGCGCCGACGGGGGAGGGGTCGTACGGTCCGTAGTTCCAGACGTTGTTGATCGCCATGGTGGCACCCATGAGGGCGATGACGCCGAAGACGATGAAGAAGAAGCCACCGGCCTTGGCCACGTAGACGGGGAACAGCGGGAAGCCGACCACGTTGTTGTTCGTGCGGCCGCCACCGGGGTACTGCGTGTGCTTGTGCAGCACGACGAACAGCAGGTGGAGACCGATCAGCGCGAGGATCAGCGCCGGCACCACGAGGATGTGCAGCGTGAAGAGCCTCGGGATGATGTCCTCGCCAGGGAACTCGCCGCCGAAGATGAAGTACGACAGGTAGGACCCGATGACCGGGATCGACTTGACGACACCGTCGGTGATGCGCAGACCGTTGCCGGAGAGCACGTCGTCGGGGAGCGAGTAGCCGGTGAAGCCGGCGAGCAGACCGAGGATCATCAGCACGAAGCCGACCATCCAGTTGAGCTCACGCGGCTTGCGGAAGGCGCCCGTGAAGAACACGCGCATCATGTGCGTGACGATCGACGCCATGAAGAGCAGCGCAGCCCAGTGGTGGATCTGGCGCATCAGCAGACCGCCGCGGACCTCGAAGGACAGCTTGAGCGTCGAGGCGAAGGCCTCGGACATCAGCTGGCCGCTCATCGAGGACAACGGACCGTGGTACTCGACGAGGCCCATCGAGGGCACGAAGAACATCGTCAGGAAGACACCCGAGATGAGCAGCACCACGAAGGAGTAGAGGGCGACCTCGCCCAGGAGGAAGGACCAGTGGTCGGGGAACACCTTGCGGGCGAACCCCTTGACCGCGTGCGAGATGCCCGTGCGCTGGTCGAGGTAGTCGGCGGTCGCAGCCACCGGCTTCGGTGCTTGGGTTGTTGTCATTTCAGGCGTCCCCAGTAGCTCGGGCCCACAGGCTCGTCGAAGTCGTCCTGTGCGATGAGGTAGCCCTCGTCGTCGACGGCGATGGGCAGCTGGGGCAGCGGGCGCTTCGCAGGACCGAAGACAACCTTTGCACCGTCGGCGACATCGAAGGTCGACTGGTGGCACGGGCACAGGAGGTGGTGTGTCTGCTGCTCGTAGAGCGCGACGGGGCAGCCGACGTGGGTGCAGATCTTCGAGTACGCGACGATGCCCTCGTGGGACCACGTCTTGCGCTCTTCGGACTCTTTCAGGTCTGCAGGGTCGAGACGGACCAGGAGCACGACCGCTTTGGCCTTCTCCGTGATCCACTCGTGCGATCGACGCTCTTCCTCGGGCACGTCAGGGATGACGTGGACGACAGAGCCGATGGTGACGTCAGCGGCCTTGATGAGACGGCCGTTGGGGTCGATGGCGAGGCGGGTGCCGCGCTTCCAGATGGTGTGCTTGAACTTGCTGATGTCCCAGTCCCCGCCGACCGAGCTGACGAGCGGCACGGCGATGGTGAGCGGGAAGAGTGCGAGCGCGGTGACCACTGCGCCCTTGAGCACCGGGCGGCGGGCGATGCCGGAGTCTTCGGCGCCAGCCTTGAGCTCGGCGATCGCGGCCTCGCGGACGTCGTCAGAGCCACGCTGCGGGTGGCGCTCGTCGACGTGCTCGTGGTCGGACATGAGGGTCTTGGCCCAGTGCACGGCGGCGAGGCCGATGCCCATGAGCGCGAAGAAGAGCCCGAGACCCACGGCGAGGTTCGCGTTGCGGGTGCTCTCGGTCGTGCCCTCGAGGCGGAACACGAAGAAGGCGACGATCATGCCGATGGTGCCCAGGATCGAGATCGCGAACAGCACCACTGTCTGGCGCTCGGCGCGCTTGGCGGCCTTCGGGTCCTTGTCGGCCATGCGGAGCTTGTGCTCCGGGACGCCCGGGTCCGGGAAGGTCTCGAGCTGCTGCCCACCGGTCGAGGTGGTGAGCTCCGACGAGTTGTGCTCGGTCATGAGGACTTCGCTCCGATCCACACTGCGCACCCGATGAGGGCTCCGATGCCGACGATCCACACCCACAGGCCCTCGCTGACAGGCCCGAGGTTGCCGAGGTCTGCGCCGCCGGCGGATCCCTCGCGCTGCTCGACGAGGTACGCGATGACGTCGCGCTTCTCCTCGGGGGTGATGGTCGCGTCGTTGAAGACGGGCATCGACTGCGGGCCGGTGAGCATGGCCTCGTAGATGTGCGTCGGGGTGGTCCCCGTGAGGGCGGGTGCGTACTTGCCCTCGGAGAGTGCTCCACCGGCGCCGACGGCGTTGTGGCACATGGCGCAGTTGGTGCGGAAGATCGCCGAGCCGTTCGACGCGTCGCCGAGCTCAGGGTTGACCTGCTCCTCGGTCGGCGTGGCGGGGCCGGGGCCCAGCGAGGCGACGTAGGCGGCGAGCTGGTTGGTCTGCTCGGCGTCGAACTGGGCCGGCTTGGCCGGAGCCTGCGGGCTGTTCATCTGCATCGGCATACGGCCGGTGCCCACCTGGAAGTTCACCGAGGCTGCACCCACACCGATGAGCGAGGGGACCTCGTCACGGCCTTCGGCGTTGATGCCGTGGCACGTGGCGCAGTTCGCCTGGAAGAGTTTTTCACCGGCTTCGATGTCAGTGGTCGCAGCAGTGTCGGCGCTGGCCGACGTGGGCGACAGGACGGCGTACAGGCCGCCGGTCACCAGCAGCGCCAGCAGCATCAGCACGACCGGCGTGAGCCGGTGGTGTCGGCGGGCGGCGAGTGCCTTCACGGATGGATCCTCGTCTCACAAGATGGGTGTTCGGGGGCTGTGGCCGGCTGGGGAGCCGGACTGGGGTTCTCGGGGTGGAGCAGGTGGTGCGGGGAGGGTGTCGTCACCGGAGGAAGTAGATGACGCCGAAGAGCGCGATCCACACGACGTCGACGAAGTGCCAGTAGTACGACACGACGATCGCCGTGGTGGCCTCGTGGTGACCGAAGTTCTTGGCGGTGAAGGACCGACCGAGCAGGAACAGGAAGGCGATGAGCCCACCGACCACGTGGAGGCCGTGGAAGCCCGTCGCGAGGTAGAAGACCGAGCCGTACGGGCTCGACGAGATCGTCAGACCCGCCTCGACAAGCTCCGAGTACTCGAAGATCTGACCGGCCACGAAGAACGAGCCCATGAGGTAGGTGAGCGTCATCCACTCGTTCATGCCCCACCGGTTCACGGCGAAGATCGAGCCGGAGCGGCGCGGCTGCATCCGCTCTGCGGCCCACACGCCCATCTGGCAGGTCACCGATGACAGGACCAGGACGGAGGTGTTGATCGCGGCGAAGGTGAGGTTGAGGTGGGAGGTACCCTCCGCCCACTCCTCAGGAGAGATCGTCGCCCGGATGGTGAAGTACATCGCGAAGAGGCCCGCGAAGAACATGAGTTCGCTCGCGAGCCAGACGATGGTTCCGACCGACACGGGGTTCGGACGGTTCACGCTGACGTGGGTGTGGGTGCTGGGGGCAGCCGTTGCAGTCGACACCCCATCATTATGGCTGACGAACGGGGGATGGTGGGCCCTAGGACCCACCGATTCAGGCCGCTGAATCTCACAATGCTGCAACGGCGGGCGGTTCTGTGGCCATCTCGTGACGGAGCGTTCACAACTGTCACCAAAACGGGGCCGCACGGCGGGTCGGATCCGTGCCAAGATGCTCAGGAGACCCACATCCTGGCCGCGCGACAGCTCGTCGGCAGGGGTGCCGACCAGCGACAGCGAGGACCTAGGACTCATGGCGACCGTAGCTCCCGTACGCACGATCCTGCTCTACTCGGACGACTCCTCGGTGCGTGAGACCGTCCGCGGCGCCGTCGGGTCGGTCGCCGACTCAGCCGGCACCGTGATCGAGTGGCTCGACGTCGCCACGCACGCCGAGGTCGTCCGACGCGCAGACCTCGGGGGGATCGACCTGATGATCCTCGACGGGGAGGCCGACAAGGCCGGTGGCATGGGTGTGTGCCGTCAGCTCAAGAACGAGATCTTCGAGTGCCCGCCGGTCCTGCTGCTCACAGGCCGCCCCCAGGATGCCTGGCTCGCGTCCTGGTCGCTCGCCGACGTCGCTGTGCCCAGGCCCATCGACCCGATCGAGCTCCAGCGTGCGGTCCGTCGCGTGCTGGCCGGCGAGGTCGTCGCCGGTGCGGCCCTGTGACCGCGGCACCCGCGTCGCGCCCGACCTCCGCTCCCCGCACGCTGGCGTCGTCCGACGTCCCGTCGTCGTGGCCCGACCTCACCTCGGTGCTCGTCGCGGGCCAGGACCTCTCCGCGCGCCAGACCGCGTGGGCCATGGACTCGGTGATGTCTGGCGCTGCGACCCCGGTCCAGCTGGCTGGCTTCCTCGTCGCGCTCCGCTCCAAGGGTGAGACCGTCGCGGAGCTCACGGGGCTCGCGGACGCCATGCTCGACCACTCGGTGCCGTGCCGTGTCGACGGCCCCACCCTCGACATCGTCGGGACCGGCGGCGACCGCGCCCACACCGTGAACATCTCGACCATGTCGGCGATCGTCCTGGCCGGGACCGGGATCACCGTGGTCAAGCACGGCAACCGCGCGTCGTCGTCGTCCTCAGGGTCGGCCGATGTCCTCGAGGCCCTCGGCATCCGGCTCGACCAGCCCGCACGGCGCGTCGCGGAGATCGCCTCCGAGGTCGGCATCACGTTCTGCTTCGCCCAGGTGTTCCACCCGTCGATGAAGCACGCTGCCGCAGCCCGCCGTGACCTCGGGATCCCGACGGCGTTCAACTTCCTCGGTCCGTTGACCAACCCGTCGCAGCCGCGTGCCACGGCCGTCGGGGTCGCCGACGCGCGGATGGCGCCCATCGTCGCCGGCGTCTTCGGCAGCCGGGGGACGCAGGCTCTCGTCTTCCGCGGCCAGGACGGCCTCGACGAGCTCGCCGCGACCTCGCTCGCGGACGTGTGGGAGGTGCGCGACGGGGTCGTGACCACCTCGACGCTCGACGCTGTCGGAGACCTCGGGCTCACCCCGATCTCGGTCGAGGACCTCCGGGGGGCCGACGCCGCCTACAACGCCGGTGTCGCCCAGGCGCTGCTCGACGGCTCGACGGGCCCCGTGCGCGAGACCGTCCTGCTCAACGCCGCAGCGGCGCTCGTCGCGGACGGCAGCCTCGAGGGGACCTCGGAGGGCACGCTCGTCGAGCGGCTCACCGCCGGGATGCGGCACGCGGCCGAGTCGATCGACTCGGGCAGCGCCCGCGGAGTCCTCGACCGCTGGGCTGCCGCCGCGGCCTGAGCCGGGTGCGGCGAGGAGTCAGTCTTCGAGACCCAGGGCGAAGGCCGCGTCGAGGTCGCTGCTCGAGAACTCGCGGAAGGCGAGATAGGTCCGCGTGCGCCGCACGCCAGGGACCTTGCTGATCCTGTCGGCGATGACGTCGGCGAACTGGTTGTGGTCCTGCACGTGGACCATCGCGATGAGGTCGACCTCGCCGGTGACCGAGTAGACGGCCGAGACGCCCTCGACCTCGGCGATCTTCGTCGCGGCCTCGGGGATGAGGGCCTGGTCGGTGTCGATCATGACGATGGCTGTGGGCACGATCTGTCTCCTCGGAGCCGGCGGGTCGGGCTGTGCTCGTCTCAGTATGCCGCGCTCAGCCCGCGGCCGAGACGACCTCGGCCGTCGACCTGCCGACGACGTACTTCTCGGCTCCCGAGACAGGGCAGGTGAGTGGCAGGTCGGTCTCGACGAGCCGCACGCCGGGGGACCGCAACCAGGCGACGACGAGGTCGGTCTCCTCGGGGTGGCACGCAGGACCTGCCGAGGTCGGGGGGACGACGTGCTCGGCGACGGCGACGGCGGCCGCGACGGCCGCGAGCGGGTCGTGGCCGTGCGTGCAGACCGCCGTCGTCGCGAGCCGCCCGTACCGCACGACGACGATCTCCCAGCCGGCGGACTCGGTCGGTCGGGCGGCGACGATCTGCGGGCTGGCCACGACGGGAGCGAGCCGCTGGGCGCGCGAGGCGCCGGCGAGGAAGGCCTCGAGCCTGTCGCGGTCGGTCCCGGCGTCCTCGAAGCGCTGCTGCTCGACGTGCTCGGCGATGCGCCGGGCGAGCGCTGTCACGACGGGGCTCGGGTCGTGCGCCATCGACCGGGCCAGCCCGGCCACGACGTCGGCGTAGTCGTCGGCCGGAGCCGTCGCGGGACGGGCCTCGGGGCGGACGCACGGGGCCGAGCAGCGGCCCATCTCGGCGAGGACGCAGGCTGAGGCTGAGGCGGAGGGCACAGCGGGGAGCTTCTTGGTGCACTGGCGCACCTGGTGCGCCGACTGGAGGGCCTCGACTGCCTCGGTCGCCCTGGACCTCGAGACGAAGGGCCCGACGACAGCCTCCCCGGGGCCGGCGGCGCCGTCGCGCACGACGGTGAGCCGCGGGTACGCCTCCGCGGACAACCGCACCCAGTGCATGCGCTCCGGGTGCTTGGACCGCCGGTTGTACCGCGGCGCGTGCTCGGTGATGAGCCTGAGCTCGCGCACCCGGGCTTCGAGGTCTGTCGCGCACGGCACGGCGCGCACGCTCACGGCCAGCCGGATCATCTCGGTCATGCGGCTGCGCTTCTCGGCGGCCGTGAAATAGCTGCGCACCCGGGTGCGCACGTTCTTCGACGTCCCGACGTAGAGCACCTCGTCGGCCGGCCCGACGAACATGTAGACCCCCGGACCGCTCGGCATGTCGTCGGCGAGGTGCCGGCGCTTGCGGATGTCGTCCGGGACGGGGTCTGTGGCCGTGGCGAGGTCTTCGAGGTGCGTGATGCCCAGGGGCGCCATCCGGTCGAAGAGCGCGTGCATCACGTCGACCGTCGCCCGGGCGTCCGAGAGCGCCCGGTGGTCCGGGGTGACTGTCGCCCGGAAGAGGGCCGCGAGCGTGCCGAGCTTGTGGTTCGGGGCCTCGTCGCGGGTCACTACCCGTCGGGCGAGCGGCACGGTGTCGAGCACCTGGTTGCCGGGCCATGCGAGGTCCATGCGACGTGCGGCCGCCTTGAGGAAGGAGATGTCGAAGGGGGCGTTGTGGGCGACCAGCACGGCCCCGCGGGCGAACTCGAGGAAGGACGGCAGCACCAGCTCGATGCCGGGTGCGCTCGCGACCATGAGGGTCGTGATGCCTGTCAGCCGGGCGATGAAGGCCGGCACGGGCACACCTGGGTTGACCAGAGACTGGAACTCGCCGATCACCTCGCCGCCCCGGACCTTGACCGCACCGATCTCGGTGATCCCCGAGTCCTTCGACGAACCGCCGGTGGTCTCGAGGTCGACGACGACGAAGGTCACGTCGCTCAGAGGTGTGCCGAGCTCGTCGAGCCCGAGCTGCACGGGGGTGCCGGACATGTCGACGGGTCCCGGGGAGCGCAGCGTCCCGCTGACGGTCCGCAGGGAACCCGGCAGCCGCTTCCCGGCGTCCCGGGGGCCAGGGGCTGGGCGGAGGTCGTTCGAGCGCTGCGCGTGCATGCCGGCGAGACTACGGGCACCCACCGACAGAGCTGCCGGCAGGTGCCCGGGAGGCGTCAGCGAACTGGGCTAGCCGTGCTGCTCGGAGCCGTCCGCGTAGAGCGCCTCGACGGCGTCGTCGAAGTCGACGAGGACCAGGGAGCGCTTCACCTTGAGCGAGGGGGTGAGGTATCCGTTGGCCACCGTGAAGTCCGAGGGGAGCAGCGTGAACTTGCGGATCGACTCCGCTCGGGAGACGGCCCGGTTGGCGCGCTGCACGCCGGCGTCGATCGAGGTGAGCACGTCGGTGTCGACGAGAGCCTCCTCGAGGGACATCGCGGGCTTGCCGTGGGAGCTGAGCCAGCCTGGGAGGCTCTCCACGTCGAGGGTCACCAGGGCCGCGATGAACGGCTTGGCGTCACCCACCACGACGACCTGGCTGACCAGCGGGTGCGAGCGCAGACGGTCTTCGAGGACTGCGGGCGCGACGTTCTTGCCGCCCGCGGTCACGATGATCTCCTTCTTGCGGCCGGTGATGCGCAGGTAGCCCTGCTCGTCGAGGGAGCCGATGTCCCCCGTGCGGAACCAGCCGTCGGCTGTGAAGGCCTCGGCCGTGGCCTCAGGGTTGCCGTGGTACCCGCGGAACACGTGCGGCCCCTTGAGCAAGATCTCGCCGTCGGCCTCGAGCCTCACGCCGTGCCCGGGCAGGGGAGGACCGACGGTCCCGATCTTGCTCAGGCCCGGCAGGTTCACGCTCGTGGGGGCGGTGGTCTCGGTGAGCCCGTAGCCCTCGAGGACGACGAGCCCGACCCCGCGATAGAAGTGCCCGAGGCGCTCCCCGAGCGCGGCGCCGCCCGAGACAGCGTGCTTGACGTGCCCGCCGAGGGCTGTGCGCAGCTTGCCGAGGACGAGCACGTCGGCGAGCCTGTGCCGAGCCCGCAGCGCCAGCCCGGGCCCGCCCTCCTCGTCGAGCGCGCGGGAGTAGGCGATCGCCGTCGAGGCCGCCCACCGGAAGATCTTGACCTTGCCGCCCGCCGCAGCCTTCTGCTCGGAGGAGTTGTAGACCTTCTCGAAGACCCTCGGGACCGAGAGGATGTACGAGGGCTGGAAGCCGGCGAGGTCCTCGAGCAGCGTCGCGGTGTCGGGGGTGTGGCCGAGCACCGATCCTGCCGGGACGACGAGCACGTGGATGAACCGTGCGAAGACGTGCGCGAGCGGCATGAACAGCAGCGTGCGGCGGCGTCCGTGGTGCAGGACCTCGCGCAGGCCCTCTGAGGCGTTGACCGTGAGCACGTAGAAGTTGCCGTGCGTGAGCTCGGCGCCCTTGGGGCGGCCCGTCGTGCCCGAGGTGTAGATGATCGTCGCGACGTCCTCGAGGCCTGCGAGGCTGCGACGACGGAGGATCTCCTCGTCCGGGACGCTCGCCCCGGCCGCCACGAGCTCGTCGATCGCACCGTCGTCGATGGTGTGGACAGACCGCAGCCCCGGGGCACCCGTCCGCGCGGCCTCGACGGTGCTCGCGTGCTCGGAGGTCTCGACGACGAGCAGCCTGACGTCGGCGTCCGACAAGATCCACTCGACCTGGTCGGCGCTCGACGTCTCGTACAACGGCACGGTCACGGCTCCGGCGCGCCAGATGGCCCAGTCGAGCAGCGACCACTCGTAGCGGGTGCGCGACATGATGCCGACGTGGTCGCCAGGGGCGACCCCTAGGGCCACGAGGCCCTTCGCGACAGCGACGACCTGCGAGTCGAACTCGCGGGCTGAGACCGACGTCCACGACCCGCTCTCCTCCTTGCGTTCCATCAACGGTTCGTCACCCGACACCTCGACCCTGCTGGCCAGCAGATCGTTGAGGTTCTTGCCCGGATCGACGGTGATGAGGGCGGGGGTGTGGAACTCGTCCATGCTGACTCCAGTGGCAGTGGTCGACGGGGGTCCGAGACTAGCCGGTCATCGAGTGTGCGGCGACACCTCAGACCTGAGTACGCTGCTGTGCGGGTCGCACAGGGATGCGTCACACGTCGAGTGAGTGAGGAATTGTTCATGCACGCCATCGGGGTCGACATCGGCGGGACGAAGATCGCGGCTGGGGTGGTGGACGAGAAGGGTCAGATCCTCGCTCAGACCCGGGTGAGCACAGAGCCTGACGACGCGTCGAGCATCGACCGGGCCATCGCCGAGGTGTACCGCGAGCTGTCCAAGGACTACGAGATCGGCGCTGTCGGCCTCGCCGCCGCCGGCTTCGTCAGCTCGGACCGGACCTCGGTGAACTTCGCCCCCAACATCGCGTGGCGCGACTACCCGATCGCCGCGCGCGTCGGAGACCTCATCGGCACCGACGTGCCGATCGTCGTCGAGAACGACGCGAACGCGGCCGGCTGGGCCGAGTTCCGCTTCGGGGTCGGCCGCGACGCGAGCGACATGCTCATGCTCACCGTGGGCACAGGGCTCGGCGGCGCGATCATCGTCGGCAACCAGCTCGTCCGCGGACGCTGGGGCGTCGCCGCCGAGGTCGGCCACATGCGCGTCGTGCCGAGCGGTCACTACTGCGGCTGCGGCCACGAGGGCTGCTGGGAGCAGTACGCCTCCGGTTCCGCCCTCGTCCGTGACGCCCGTGCTGCGGCCGTCGCCCGCCCGCGCGAGGCGGCGCACCTGCTCGACCTCGTCGACGGCAAGGCCGACGACATCAACGGCCCGCTCGTCACGATGGCCGCACAGTCAGGCGACCCGCTCTCGATCGAGCTGCTCGCCGAGCTCGGACGCTGGATCGGCGAGGGGGCCGCGTCGGTCGCCGCACTCCTGGACCCCGAGCTGATCGTCATCGGAGGAGGGGTCGGCGCAGCCGGCGACCTGCTGGTCAAGCCGGCGCGCGAGGCCTACGGCCAGGCGCTCCCGGCCCGTGGGCACCGCCCCGAGGCGCGCATCGACCTCGCAGCGCTGGGCAACGAGGCCGGCATCGTCGGCGCGGCGGACCTCGCCCGCAGCTGACCGGACCTGGTGGCCCTCCGGGGGCAGCCCAGACGCAGCAGGAGCCCCTCACCCGTGCCGGGTGAGGGGCTCCTGCTGCGTCTGAGGTCTGGCAGGCGTGGGCGACGGCTGGCCTGCTCCTGGGGCGACGGCGTCCGTCAGACGACGACGCCGACCGGGCGGCCGAGCCCGCCAGACGGTCCTGCTCGTCATATGGCGCTGCCCGTCAGACGGCGCTGCCCGTCAGACGACGGCGCCGCCGTCCCCCGAGTCGTCGTCGCGGTGCGTGGGCATGCGCCACACCAGCAGGGCCGCGCCCGCGAGGAACACGCCGACGAGCGTGACGTAGGCCGAGGTCGGGGCGTCGCGCCACAGGACGATCGCGAGCACGGCCAGGACGGGCGCCGCGACGACGGCGAACCACCCGAGGTTCCTCAGCCTGTCTGCGCTCAGCTCGAAGTCCGGGTCCGGCGGGACGAAGTCACCCTCGGCCTCGCGGGCCGCCTGAGCCTCGTCGCTGACGACCCAGCTCCGGTGCCCCGAGGGGTGCACGCGCGGGGCAGCGGGTCCCTGAGGCTCGGCCTCGTCCGAGGGCTGGTCGACCCAGGGCGCGACCGGGAAGTCGAACCCGCCAGCCTCCGCCGCAGGTGACGCGGTTAGATCACCGGCCCGATCCGTGGAAAGATCGGAGAGTTCTGCGACGATCTCCTCCCAGGCCGCATCGGTCTGGCGCTGGTCCATCGGGCCGCGGTCCCGCGCACTGTAGCCTCGTGGCTGCTCGTGCTCCGGGTCCTGGGTGTCGTCGTCAGCGGGCGCGGCGGTCTCGCCGTCCGGCTGCTCGGGCGGGTCCGGCTGCTCACCCGGCGGGTTCGCGGGGTCATCGGTGGTTCCTGACATGGAGATCACTCTAGAGTCGGATGCGAGTCCCGCAGGGGCGAGGCGCACGAGGAGGCGGGTTGTTCTACTGGCTGATGAAGCGAGTCCTGGTCGGGCCGCTTCTGAGACTCATGTTCCGACCGTGGGTGCGCGGGCTCGAGAACATCCCTGGCGACGGTCCGGCGATCATCGCCAGCAACCACCTCGCCGTGATCGACTCCTTCGTCCTCCCGCTCGTCCTGGACCGCGAGATCGTCTTCATCGGCAAGGCCGAGTACTTCTCCGGGACAGGCCTCAAAGGACGCCTCACCGCAGGCTTCATGCGCGGTGTCGGCACGATCCCCGTGGACCGCTCCGGGGGCAAGGCGAGCGAGGCAGCGCTGCGGACAGGGCTCAACAGGCTCGCCGACGGCGGCCTCTTCGGCATCTACCCTGAGGGCACCCGCAGCCCCGACGGCCGCCTCTACCGCGGCAAGACCGGCGTCGCCCGCCTCGCGCTCGAGTCCGGCGCCCCGGTCATCCCCGTCGCGATGATCGGCACCGACAAGGCCCAGCCGATCGGCAAGCGCCTCCCGAAGCCCATGCGGATCGGGATCGTCATCGGCGAGCCCCTCGACTTCTCCCGCTACGCGGGGATGGAGAACGACCGCTTCATCCTGCGCTCGGTGACCGACGAGATCCTCTACTCGCTCATGAGCATCTCGGGCCAGGAGTACGTCGACATCTACGCCGCGACGCAGAAGGCGCGCCTCGCTGCCGGCGTCAAGGCCACCCAGGCGGGCACGGCTGCGCCGAGCGCGCCGGGCGGACGCCGAGCACCTGACGTCCAGGTGCCGGAACCGCCCCAGGAGACCCCCGGGCCGTCGGTAGACTGACGCCCGGTCTTACGTACGATTCCAGCGCCCGACCAGCACGCACCTGCGCGCTCGCGGCCGGGCACGATGAGAGGTTGTTCCCATGACGGTCCGTCGCGTTGCGCTCCTCACGGCAGGCGGCTTCGCCCCGTGTCTTTCGTCCGCTGTAGGTGGGCTCATCGAGCGCTACACGGAGCTTGCACCCGAGGTCGAGATCATCGCCTACCAGCACGGCTACCACGGCCTGCTGACCGGGAACAAGATCGTCATCGACGCCGAGACCCGCAAGAACGCCGGTGTGCTGCACCGCTTCGGTGGCTCGCCGATCGGCAACAGCCGTGTCAAGCTCACCAACGCCGCAGACTGCGTCAAGCGTGGGCTCGTCCAGGAGGGCGAGAACCCGCTGACCGTCGCAGCCGAGCGCCTCAAGGCCGACGGCGTCGACGTCCTGCACACCATCGGTGGCGACGACACCAACACGACGGCTGCCGACCTCGCCGCGTACCTCGAGGAGAACGGCTACCACCTCACGGTCGTCGGGCTCCCCAAGACGATCGACAACGACGTGGTGCCGATCAAGCAGTCCCTCGGTGCCTGGACCGCTGCCGAAGAGGCCGCGCACTTCGCGGAGAACGTCATCGGCGAGCACCGCTCGGGCCCGCGCATGCTCATCGTGCACGAGGTCATGGGCCGGCACTGCGGCTGGCTCACGGCGGCCTCGGCTGCGGTCTACCGCAAGAACCTCGACACCAAGGAGTGGGTCCCGGGCATCGGCCTCACCAAAGAGCGGTGGGACATCCACGCGGTGTTCCTGCCCGAGCTCGCGCTCGACATCGAGGCTGAGGCGAAGCGTCTGCGCACGGTCATGGACGAGGTCGGCAACGTCAACATCTTCCTCTCTGAGGGTGCGGGCATGAACGAGATCGTCGCCCAGCTCGAGGCCTCGGGCGAGACTGTCGAGCGCGACCCCTTCGGTCACGTCAAGCTCGACACGATCAACCCCGGCGCCTGGTTCGCCAAGCAGTTCGCCGAGCTCCTCGGTGCCGAGAAGACCATGGTCCAGAAGTCGGGCTACTACTCGCGCGCCGCGGCCGCCAACGCCGAGGACCTGCGCCTCATCAAGTCGATGACCGACCTCGCCGTCGACTGCGCCTTCCGCAACGAGTCCGGCGTGATCGGGCACGACGAGGAGGACGGCGACCGTCTCAAGGCGATCGCGTTCCCGCGCATCGCCGGTGGCAAGGCCTTCGACGTGCAGCAGCAGTGGTTCGGCGAGCTGCTCGGCGAGATCGGCCAGGACCTGGTGCCCGCCCCCGCCCACTCATGAGCGTGACTGTCGATCCCGAGATCGCTGCGGGGCTCGACCACTTCCGCACCCTCGTCGCCGGGCAGCAGCCCGTGTGGCCCGACGCCGAGCACCTGCGCTCGGTGAGCGAGCGCCTCGCGGCCGTGCCGCCGCTCGTCGTGCCCGCGCAGCTCGAGACGCTCACCGAGCGTCTCGCGGCTGCCGGGCGCGGCGAGGCGTTCTTGCTCCAGGGCGGGGACTGCGCCGAGACCTTCGCCGAGGCGAACGCCGACCGTGTGCGCAACAAGGTGCGGACCATCCTGCAGATGGCTGTCGTGCTCACGCACGGCGCCAGCATGCCCGTCGTCAAGATGGGACGCATGGCCGGGCAGTACGCCAAGCCGCGCAGCTCGAACGACGAGACCCGCGACGGCGTGACGCTGCCCGCGTACCGCGGCGACATGGTGAACGGCCACGCCTTCACCGAGGGTGCGCGCGTGCCGGACCCCGAGCGCCTGCTGCAGGGCTACACGATCTCGGCGGCGACCCTCAACGTCATCCGTGCCCTGACGACGGGCGGCTTCGCCGACCTGCGTCAGGTGCACGAGTGGAACCGTGGCTTCATGACGAACCCCGCCTACGCGAGGTACGAGCAGACCGCTGCGGAGATCGACCGCGCGATCCGGTTCATGGCGGCGTGCGGGGCCGACTTCGAGGCGCTGCGCACCGTCGAGTTCTTCGTCAGCCACGAGGCGCTCCTGCTCGACTACGAGCGCGCGCTCACGCGGGTGTCGTCGCAGACGGGTCTGCCGTACGACTCGTCCGGGCACTTCCTCTGGATCGGGGAGCGGACGCGCCAGCTCGACGGCGCGCACGTCGACTTCCTCTCGCGGATCTCGAACCCGATCGGTGTCAAGCTCGGTCCGACCACGACCGGTGACGACGCGCTGCGCCTGCAGGAGCGGCTCAACCCCGACGGGGTGCCGGGCCGGCTCACCTTCATCACCCGCATGGGCGCCTCGAAGATTCGCGAGGCGCTGCCGCCGATCGTCGAGAAGGTCACCCGCGAGGGTGGTCCGGTCACCTGGGTGACCGACCCGATGCACGGCAACACCATCACCTCCGACTCGGGCTACAAGACCCGACGGCTGGAGGACGTGCTGGACGAGGTGCGCGGCTTCTTCGAGGTGCACCGCGGTCTCGGATCGGTCCCTGGTGGGCTGCACGTCGAGCTCACGGGTGACGACGTCACCGAGGTTCTCGGCGGCTCCGAGGAGATCGACGACGCAGGTCTCGCGCTGCGGTACGAGACTCTTGTCGACCCGCGCCTGAACCACCAGCAGTCGCTCGAGATGGCCTTCCAGGTCGCGCAGATGCTGCAGGCCCGCTGAGCCGGGACTGTCGCACCAGGGGCACTGCCCGGACGACGAAGGACCTGACCTCTCCCTGAGGTCAGGTCCTTCGTCGTGTGCGAGTCGTCGGTGCTCGGCTGGTGGTCGTCCCCTGCTGCTGAGGCGTCGGGCGGATCGAGCCGATCCTGCGCGGGGCAGGGACTGCGAGGGACAGCGCCTGCGTGGGTCAGAGCTTCAAGGTGATGGTCGATCCCTTGCGCAGCTCGCTGCCGGGTGCGGCGCTCTGCTCGCGCACCTCGTTGCCGAAGAGCCCGAGCCAGTACGCGACGTCGACCTTGAAGCCGGCGGCCTCGAGCTCGGCGCGCGCCTCCGCGACAGGCTTGGTGATGACGCTCGGGACCTCGACGTAGGGCATGCCGAGCGAGACGACGAGGGTGGCCTCGTCCCCGCGGAAGGCCTGCGTGCCCTGCTCGATGCTCTGCGAGATCACCTTGCCCTCGGGGACGGTGTCGCTGTACTCCTCGGTCGTGACGACCGAGATGTCGATCGCGGCGAGCTGTTCGGTCGCCTCTTCGAGCGACAGCGGGACCAGCTGGGGCACGGTGACGGGCTCCGGTCCCTTCGAGACCGTGAGGACGATCGGCTCGTTGTGGGGGAGCGTGGCACCCTCGGCGGCCGACAGGCTGAGGACCGTGCCTGCAGGGACGTCGGTGCTCCACTGCTCCTCGCTGGTCACCTGGGTGAATCCTGTCGCGCGCAAGGACGCCTCGGCGTCGGTGGCGGCGATGTTCGTGAGCCCCGCGGGGACCACGAAGTTCTCGATGCCGAGAGACACTGTCAGCTCGACGGTCCCGTCCTTGGGGATCTGCTCGCCCTCGGCGGGGCGCACGTCGACGACGGTGCCCGCGGGGACCGTGTCGCTGTAGGCCTCGGACGTGTCGGCACCGAGACCGGCGGTCGTCAGCGTCGCCACGGCGTCGTCCGACGGTACGGCCGTCAGACCCGCCGGGACCTCCGTGTAGTGGCCGGGGCCGGCGGTGTACCACCAGTACGTGCCGGCGGCGCCACCCCCTCCGAGCACGAGGACGAGGACGAGGACCCATGCCAGGGCTCGCCTTCGGCGACGCGGCACCGGCGGCTCGTCGGGAGCGTTCTCGTCGGAGATCTGGCCCGAGCCGATGCTCAGGGCGATGGTCGAGCCTGAGCTCGCGTGCGAGAGGCTCTGTGTGAGGTTCTCGGAGGACGACCCGGGGTCGGTGCGGCTCGTCGATGTCGTGGCAGCCCGGGCTGAGGTCGACGGCGAGGAGACCCGGACCACACCGGTCGCGTCGAGCAGGGCCGAGATGTCGGCCGACTCCTCGCCGCGAGCGTCGGTACCTGTCGTCTGACCGCCCGCTGCCTCGGCGTCTCCTGCCGTCACGTCGTCGTCAGGGTCGTCGCTCGCAGGCGAGGGTGCCACCACGGGCTTCTCGCCCTTGCGACCGAGGACGTCGTCAGAGAGCTCGGCCCGGACACGGCGGACGTAGGCGAGGGCCGCGGTCGCGTCGGCGGGGCGGTCCTCCGGGCTCTTCGCGGCGAGCGCGCAGGTGAGCTCGTCGATCTCAGCGGGGAGCCAGGGGAGGGTGTCGGACGGTTCGGGGACCGAGCCGTTGACGTGCTGGAAGGCCACCTGGATCGGCGTCGAGCCCGTGAAGGGCTGCGTCCCGGTGAGCATCTCGTAGAGCATGACGCCGACGGCGTAGACGTCGGTGCGCGTGTCGCACTGTCCTGTCGCGATCAGCTCCGGGCCGAGGTAGGCGACGGTACCGAGGATGGTCCCGGTGGTCGTCGAGGTGACCTCGGTGACGGCACGCGCGAGACCGAAGTCGGCGACCTTGATGCGTCCGTCGGTCGCGAGCAGGATGTTCTCGGGCTTGATGTCCCTGTGCACGAGGTCGTGCCTGTGCGCGGCTGCGAGGGCGTCGAGCACGTGCTCGACGACGTCGAGGGCGTCGGCGACGGTGAACGGGCCCTCGTCCTGGATCCGGTGGCGCAGGTTCGTCCCGTCGATGTACTCCATCGTCAGGTAGCTCGTCTCGCCGTCGACGCCCTGGTCGTAGACGGCGACGAGGCCGGGGTGCGTGAGCCGTGCAGCGGCGCGGGCCTCACGTCGGAAGCGCGAGACGAAGTCGGCACCTGACGCACCGTCGGCGAGGTGCGGGTGCATCACCTTGACCGCGACCTCGCGGTCGAGGCGACGGTCGCTCGCCAGGTAGACGGTCGCCATGCCGCCGCGCGCGATGCGTTCGAGCACCTCGTAGCGCCCGTCGACCAGACGGCCGACGAGTGCATCAGTCACAGTGCTTCCCACGGCGAAGATCCTACGGTGAGGGTCGGGGGAACGCGGGGATGCGCGCACCCTGCGTGCAGGTTCTCCACACACGAACAGGCCCCCTGCGGACTGTTCGTGCGCATCTGGGTCACCTGTACTGGTTCGCCAAGGTCTGGACGTTGGCCACGTACCGACGGGTGTCGTCGAACATGCCGTTGTTCCGGACCGAGGACTGACCCTGGTAGTAGCCGGCGATCGCGGTGTCGGTCGAAGGGCTCGTGGCGAGCAGACGACCCAGGATCGCCACACCGGCTGTGACGTTGTCCTGCGGGTCGAGCAGGTTGAGCTCGCGCCCGACCATCTCGGAGGCCCAGTCGCCCGAGCTCGGGATGACCTGCATGGTGCCGATCGCGTTGGCGGGGGAGACCGCGCGCTGGTCGAAGCCGGACTCCTGGGTCGCGATCGCGAGGGCGAGCGCAGGGTCGACCCCGTGGGCCCGGGCGGTGCTGCGGACCAGGTCCTTCATGTCGCTCTTCGAGGGCACCTGGCTCGCGTTGAGGGTTGCCTTGTTGGTGTTCGCGGCGGACACGACGTCGCGGGAGTACGTGCGTCCCAGGAAGGTGTCGCCGACCAGCTGCTGGGTCGGGGCCGGCGCAGCGGTCGGTGACGACACCGTCGAGACCGTCTGGCCGGCACCGCCACCCGCGCCGGGGATCGTGAGGGTCTGGCCGGCGCGGATGAACCCACGGGCGTCGAGGCCGTTGGCCGAGACGATCGCCGACTGCGTGGTGCCGTAGGCCCGCGCGATACCGGAGACCGTGTCTCCAGCGACGACCGTGTGCGAGGAGCCGCTGGCCGTGGACGTCGTGGAGGTCTGTGCCGGGGCGGACGAGGACTGGCCCGAGGGGATCGTCAGGACCTGGCCGGCGCGGATGAAGGCGCGGGAGTCGAGGCCGTTGGCCGAGACGATCGCCGAGGCGGTCGTGCCGTAGGAGCGGGCGATCCCGGAGACCGTGTCGCCTGTGACGACGGTGTGGGAGCCAGCAGGTGCGGCTGCCGAGGCCTGCGCCGGGGCTGTGGACGCCTGTCCCGACGGGATGGTGAGGGTCTGACCCGCCCGGATCCGCAGCTGGGCGTCGAGGCTGTTGGCGGCGCGGATGGCCTGCGCGCTGGTCCCGGTGTCGCGGGCGATCTGGCTGACGGTGTCGCCCGAGCGGACCTCGTAGCTGTCGTCTGCGGAGGCTGCTGTCGCCGAGGCGGCGATCGACGCTGCGGCGAGGGCGACGCCCGTGGTGCCGTAGCGGAGCGCGTAGCGACCGATGGTGCGCTGGAGGCTCGGTGCGGGGACGTCTGCCGCGAGCGTGGCGCTGCTGCGAGCTGGCATGGGGGGAATCCGATCTGTCGTCCGGTGCCGGAGGCACAGGGTGTGGCATGTCGGTGAGCACTGAGGGTGTGTGACACCTGAGCATGGTGGTGCTCGTGTGACTGATGGTACTGGAGTGATCTTTGTCGCGCTCAGGTGGGATCGTCAAGGCGGGTGGGTCACCCGTGAGACCACCGGAGGACGCACGCGTGCGGGGGATCGCCGTAGGCTGTGCACGTGAACACGACCGAGCACCCTCCTGTCGACCCTGAAGACGCGCCGACCGCGCACGAGCTCGAGACCGCGCGCATCGACGCGCTGGTCGGGGAGTGGCTGAGCCTGCCCGTCGTGGCGGAGAAGCTCGGGACGGCTGTCACGTCGATCCGCAACGCGCTCGGCGACCGCCGCATCGTCGGCATGCGACGCGGCGAGCGGAACGTCTTCGCGATCCCCGCCGCGTTCCTCGTGCCGGCGCACCTCTCCAACCCGGCCGACGTCAAGACGCCTCGCCTCACGGCCGAGGGTTCCGAGAAGATCATCATCCTGCCCTCGCTCAAGGGCACGGTGATCCTCCTCGGGGACCAGGGGCTCAGCGACGAGGAGATCGTCTCGTGGCTCTTCTCCGAGGACGAGATGCTCGGCGAGACGCCGATGGCGGCGCTCCTGGCGGGACGCAAGAGCGCGGTGCGACGCGCCGCACAGTCCTTGGGGTAGGACACCCCCGATCTGGTCCGGCGCGACGCCCGCACGCCGCACGACCGCGGACGCTCGCCGTCCTCGGAGCACCTCGACGCACGAAGACCCGCCGCCTCGTGGAGGCGGCGGGTCTTCGTGCGTGCAGGTGCTTCAGGCGGCGCGCTGGACGGCTGCGAGGGCGAGAGCCGTGAGCGTCTCGGCGGCCGGCCCGTCGAGCCCTGACGTGTCGAGGGCGGAGAGCGCGGAGTCGCGGAGGGTCTCGATCAGCGTCTCGACCTCTTCGGGTGCACCGGTCGCCCGGATGGTCTGCTGCATCTCGTCGACGTCCGCCGCGGTCAGGTCTGGCGCGCCGAGCAGCGACGCGAGCCTGGTCCGCGCGCCCGGGTCGAGCGCACGCATCGCGCGGACCACGAGCAGCGTCCGCTTGCCCTCACGCAGGTCGTCACCAGCAGGCTTGCCCGTGGTCGCCGGGTCGCCGAAGGCGCCGAGCAGGTCGTCGCGGAGCTGGAAGGCCTCACCCAGCGGCAGGCCGACGGCGCTGCAGACCTCCATCTGGCGAGTCGTCGCACCGGCGAGGGCTGCGCCGAGCAGGATCGGGCTCTCGACGCTGTAGCGCGCCGACTTGGACCGCACGACCTCGCGGGCGCGGCGCTCGTCGGCGTCGAAGTCGTCGGTCCACGGCAGCATCTGCGCGTGCATGTCGAGGTACTGCCCGACCGTCACCTCGGTGCGCATCTGGGTGAACAGCCTGCGCGCCGGGTCTGTCTGCGCCGACGGCATCTCGTGGACAGCCCGCAAGAACTCGTCCTCGCTCGCCACGAGGCTGAGGTCACCCAGCAAGATCGCCGAGGAGAGCCCGAACTGGTCGGCGTCGCCGGACCACCCGGAGTCTCGGTGGCGGGCCGCAAAGGTCCGGTGCGCTGTGGGGATGCCGCGGCGGGTGTCCGACCGGTCCATGACGTCGTCGTGGAAGAGCGCGGCGGCCTGGAAGAGCTCGAGAGCGGCACCCACCCCGACGAGCGCTGTCGCCTCGGCCGTGCCGGGGCGACCACCGTGGGCGCGCCAAGACCAGTAGGCGAAGGCGGCTCGCAGACGCTTCCCGCCGACGAGCATCTGGGTCCAGGCGTCGACGAGCGGCTCGGCGTCAGGGCTGATGCGGGCCAGGACGTCCGCCTGCTCGGAGAGGACCGACCGGAGCCGTCCGTCCACCTGCTGTCGGAGGTCTTCGCGGTCGACGAGCGCAGAGGCGTGAGAGGGCATGCGCTGAGCCTAGGCGGCGAGGCCGACGACAGCAGCACCGCGAACCGTGTGTCGCCCGTCGTCACGTGCCAGCAGGTCGTCCACAGGGGCCGTGGGCACCGTCGCGAGCCACAGGCTCGCACGAGGCGGCGGACAGGACGGGGCGCGGACCTCAGGCTCGGGTCATGACCATCACACTCGAAGTCTGCGAGCCGCGTGAGCTGCTCGCCCTCGTCCCCTTCCAGCTCGGTTTCCAGCCCCGCGAGAGCCTCGTCCTGGTGAGCCTGCGTGGCCCCGACGGTCGCGTCGGTCTCGTGGCGCGGGCCGACCTGGACGACGTCTGCGACCCCGTCGCGGGTCCGGCGGTAGCCGCCCGGCTCGTCGACCACCTGCGCTCCGACGGCGCTGCGACCGTCCTGGCAGTCGTCTACGCAGACGACGCCCTGCCAGGTGCGGCGCCCGACGGCTCGCGCCCCTGGGTGGCTGCGGCGACCGTCGCGAGCGCAGCCGAGCCACCTGGCGTCGCGAGCGTCTGGGTGGTGGGGCGGGCCGGGTACCGCCGTCTCGACTGCGCTGACAAGCTCTGCTGCCCCGCGCAGGGGCGAACTCTCGAGGACCTCGAGTCGACGCAGGTGGGGGCGCACATGGTGCTCGCCGGTGCGACAGTGCGGGCGAGCCGGGACCAGCTGGCCGGCCTCGCGCCGGTCCCCGAGGACGACAGGCGACGAGCGCGGGCCGCAGCCGTCGCGTGGAGGAGGGCGCGGTCTGCCGACGGGCTGCGTGGCCCGGCCCACGCCGACTGGCTCGAGCGCAGCCTCGTGGCCTGGCACCGGGCGGTCGAGGGCTCGGCGGTTCCTGCAGAGCTCGGGCAGGTGGCTGCGGCGCTCGACGACGTGGTGCTCCGGGATGCTGTCCTCGTCTCGCTCGTCCCAGGTTCGGGTCGCCTCCCCGAGAAGATCGTCCAGGAGGCCGGGTCACCTCCGCAGGACACCGCGACGAGCGACGCCGTGGGCAGGGCTGTCGCGGCGCTCCTCGACCCTGCCGCCGGCGTGCGACCTGACAGCGAGACCGAGCGGGGGCGCAGTGCGCTCGAGCGGGTGGTCGCGCACCACGACCCCCGCGCTGCGCCCGGCCGCACGCTGCTCGCCCTCGTGGCCTGGTGGCACGGGGACGCCGCGCTCGCCGCAGCCCACCTGGACCAGGTCTGCGGTGAGCAGGACTACAGGCTCGCCAGGCTGCTGCGCACTGCTCTCGACGCCGGGATGCCGCCCGGGTGGGCGGCCGTCCCACGGCCGGCGGGGCGATGACGAGGGCCCTGGGTGCCACGACGCCAGCGGTCGGGTAGTTTCAGGGTGGCCGCTGCCGACCAGGTTGCGGAGTGGATCTGTGTTCTTCGGAGGGCTGCATGAGCGTCGTCGTCGGTTATCTCGCCACTGTGGAGGGACGTCAGGGGCTCGAGGCCGCCGTCGTCGAGGCTGAGCGCAGAGGCACCGGGCTCGTGGTCGTCGTGACCGAGAAGGGTGGCACACCCGCTCCTGACGCCGTCGAGCAGCGTGACCTCGAGCTCGAGGTGCTGCGGCGCGACGCCCAGGGAGTCGGCGTCGAGGTCGAGATCCGCATCCTCGGCGAGAAGCGTGACGTCGCCGAAGACCTCATCTCCGTGGCTGAGGAGATCGACGCCGACGTGATCGTCATCGGTCTGCGTCGTCGCAGCCCTGTCGGCAAGCTGATCCTCGGCTCGAACGCCCAGCGGATCCTGCTCGGGAGCCCGTGTCCCGTGCTCGCGGTCAAGCCCGCCCGGACGCCCGGCTCCTGAGCCTGCGGCGGCGGCTCGGACGCGAGGCCGCGGCAGACCGGACCCGAGCGGCAGACCGGGAATCTTCCCGTCGTGCGGCTCGTTGACGTCTTCAGTGCGCGACGCCCGTCGTGCACCGTGCACGGTGTGCCCGGCGCTCGACCCGGACTGCCCGCACGTCGCCCCGGGAGCAGGTGCCTGAGGTGCTCGGAGGAGGGCTGAAAATCCCTTGCCCCGCACCGATCGGGCGGCCGACCGACTATAATGGTCGTTCTACGGCAGCGTCGATGCGTCCTCGTGGACCATCGCTCAAGCCAGCCGACTCTGACTCCCTGAGATGCCGAAAGGTCGTTTGTGGCGCCCATCTCTGCGAATCCCGCCCTCCCGCGTGAATTCGAGCACCCCGCTCTCCAAGAACTCCTCCGTCGTGGTGCGACCCACGGTCGTGTCGACGCGGAGTCCTTCCGCGATGCCTGCGAGCAGGCGCAGGTCGGTGACGCCAAGCGTCTCAAGACTGTCTTCCGTGCTCTCGTGACCGCCGGGGTCGACGTCGACCTCCCGACCTCGACGGTGGCCGCAGCGTCGACGACCCGCGCCACGAGCACCACCGCTCGCGCCGTCAAGAAGGCCGCACCCAAGAAGGCCGCAGCGATCACGACCCGCACGGTCGGCCAGCCCGCACCCGAGCCTGTCGTCACCGGCAGCGGCACCGCCGCTCCGGCTGACGGCTCTGCCGCCACGGCTGACGACGCCGCACCTGTCACCACGACCAAGCGTGCACCGCGCAAGACCGCCGCCAAGGCCGCGCCCGTCAAGCGCGGTCGCCGCAAGGCCGACGACGTCGACGAGGCCGACCAGGTCGAGGTCGAGGGCGACGACACGGACGAGACGACCACCGCGACGAAGAAGCCCGAAGAGGCCGACGAGTCGCGCGGCTTCGTCTTCTCCGACTCCGACGACGACGACCAGCCGGCCCAGCAGGTCGTCACCGCCGGTGCGACGGCCGACCCTGTCAAGGACTACCTCAAGCAGATCGGCAAGGTCGCCCTGCTGAACGCCGAGCAGGAGGTCGACCTCGCCAAGCGCATCGAGGCGGGCCTGTTCGCCGAAGAGCGCCTGAGCGCGCCGGACGCCAAGTTCGAGCCCAAGGCCCGCCGCGAGCTCGAGTGGATCGCGGGTGACGGGCGTCGCGCCAAGAACCACCTGCTCGAGGCGAACCTCCGCCTCGTGGTGTCGCTGGCGAAGCGCTACACCGGCCGCGGGATGCTGTTCCTCGACCTGATCCAGGAGGGCAACCTCGGGCTCATCCGTGCGGTCGAGAAGTTCGACTACACCAAGGGCTACAAGTTCTCGACCTACGCCACGTGGTGGATCCGTCAGGCGATCACCCGTGCGATGGCCGACCAGGCCCGCACCATCCGCATCCCTGTGCACATGGTCGAGGTCATCAACAAGCTCGCCCGGGTCCAGCGCCAGATGCTCCAGGACCTCGGCCGCGAGCCGACCCCGGAAGAGCTCGCCAAAGAGCTCGACATGACGCCCGAGAAGGTCGTCGAGGTGCAGAAGTACGGGCGTGAGCCCATCTCGCTGCACACCCCGCTCGGTGAAGACGGCGACAGCGAGTTCGGTGACCTCATCGAAGACTCCGAGGCCGTCGTCCCTGCCGACGCTGTGAGCTTCACGCTGCTCCAGGAGCAGCTGCACCAGGTCCTCGACACGCTCTCCGAGCGTGAGGCTGGCGTCGTGTCGATGCGGTTCGGGCTGACAGACGGCCAGCCGAAGACCCTCGACGAGATCGGCAAGGTCTACGGGGTCACGCGCGAGCGGATCCGCCAGATCGAGTCCAAGACGATGTCGAAGCTGCGTCACCCCAGCCGTTCGCAGGTGCTGCGCGACTATCTCGACTGACTGTCGTCAGTCGCGCACGCGAGAGAGCCCGGTCACGTCGATGACGTGACCGGGCTCTCTCGCGTGACGGTGGTGCTGTGCGTCGGGACGCGACCGTGCGGCCCCAGGGCCGTTCTCAGCCCGCGGCCTGCTCGCAGACCGTGGTCTCGAGGGAGCCGTAGATGTTGCCCGACCACAGGGTCGAGAACGTGTCGGCAGTCTCGAAGCTGTCGAAGTACAGGACGACGGCGCGGCTCGTCGGGTCGTCCTCGACCCCGAGCATCTTGGCACCGCCCTCCACGCAGCTCACGTCGATCGGCGCGACGTCGTAGCCCAGCTCAGCGAGTCCCGTGATCGTCGGGGCGAAGGCCTCGTCGCCCTCGGCAGCGGGGGCGTAGTCCATGAAGAGGACCGTGAGGGGCTCGCCGGGCACGGGGACCTGCTGCTCCGGAGGTTCCGCCGGGGCCGTCGTCGTCGGCGCCGCTGGGGTGGTGGGGGACGGGGTCTCTGCGCTGTCGGAGCATGCCGCGAGGGAGGTCGCGAGGAGCACGGCCACGAGCAGGCCGGGGGTTCGGAATTTCATCCTCCGACCCTCTCATGCGGGGTGAGGAGCGGTTGACACGCGCGGCCGCGAATGCCCGTGGTCTCGGTCACCTGCGGACGCACGACGCGCCGGCCGTGCACCGCGGTGGCAGTGTCACGACCGGCGCGTCGTCGGTCAGGCGTGGGAGCAGTCAGCCGCGCGCGGCGGACCCGGCTCCGTGCTCGGCAAGCAGACGGTCCGTCTCGTCCTGGACGTGGGTCGCGACCGAGGAGAAGGCTTCGGAGTGGGCACGCGCGTGGTGGGCGCAGAAGAAGAGCTCGCCGGAGGGGAGCTGCACTCGTACGTAGGCCTGAGCGCCGCAGCGATCGCAGCGGTCGGCCACTGTCATGGCTTCGGTCGATGAGGTAGTCACATCAGTATGTAACCATCCCCGCGCCAGATCATTCCCCTCAGGACGACTCGGTTCGCTCCGCGCGTATTCGCGGCAGCGTGCCCGTCGTCGCGCCTGCGGCCGGTCGCGGGCCCCGTGTCGGTGGCACCGATTAGGCTCAGGGTCGTGACGACCGCATCCGCTGAATCCAGCTACACCTCTCGGCACCTCTCTGTCCTCGAAGGGCTCGAGGCCGTCCGCAAGCGACCGGGCATGTACATCGGCTCGACAGACTCGCGCGGTCTCATGCACTGCCTGTGGGAGATCATCGATAACTCTGTCGACGAGGCGCTCGCCGGCCACTGCACGCGGATCGGCATCATCCTCCACGCTGACACCTCCGTGACCGTCACCGACGACGGCCGTGGCATCCCCGTCGACATCGAGTCGAAGACCGGTCTGAGCGGTGTCGAGGTCGTGTTCACCAAGCTGCACGCCGGCGGGAAGTTCGGCGGTGGCTCGTACACGGCATCGGGCGGTCTGCACGGTGTCGGCGCGTCGGTCGTCAACGCGCTCTCGGCCCGCCTCGACGTCGAGGTGGACAGGTCGAGCAAGGTGCACAGGATGACCTTCCGGCGCGGAGAGCCCGGCCAGTTCGAGGACCCGAAGAGCGGCCCGAGCCCCGACTCGCCCTTCACGCCCTTCGTCAGCACCTCTGAGCTCGCGGTCGTCGGCAAGGCCAAGCGGGGGACGACCGGAACCCGGGTGCGCTACTGGGCCGACCGCCAGGTGTTCCCCAAGACGGCCGTGTTCGCCTACGACGAGCTGGTCACCCGAGTGCGCCAGACCACGTTCCTCGTCCCCGGGCTGACGATCACCGTCCGGGACGAGCGCGGCCTCGAGGGGACGCCGGGTGCTGACGGCCCGCACGAGGAGACCTTCGTGCACCACGGCGGGACAGTCGATTTCGTCGAGTTCCTCGCGCCGGACACCCCGGTGACCGCCACGTGGCACCTCACCGGCTCCGGCAGCTTCAAGGAGACCGTCCCGGTCCTCGACGACCGGGGGCACATGGTCGCCCAGGAGGTCTCGCGCGACTGCGAGGTCGACCTGGCCCTGCGCTGGGGCACGGGTTACGAGACCGAGGTGCGCAGCTTCGTCAACATCATCTCGACGCCCAAGGGCGGGTCGCACCTGTCGGGCTTCGAGGCCGGTCTGCTCAAGGTCATGCGCAAGGCCGTCGAGACGAACGCCCGACGCCTCAAGGTCTCGACGAAGGACTCGGCAGAGCGCATCGAGAAGGACGACGTCCTGGCGGGTCTGACCGCGGTGCTGACGGTCCGTCTCGCCGAGCCCCAGTTCGAGGGACAGACGAAGGAGATCCTCGGGACCGCACCCGTCCGGGCCATCGTCGCGCGGGTCGTCGAGCAGCAGATCGGTGCGATGCTCACCTCTGCCAAACGTGACGAGAAGACCCAGGCGTCCCTGCTGATGGACAAGGTCGTCGCCGAGATGCGCGCGCGCCTGTCTGCCCGCAAGCAGAAAGAGATCTCGAGGCGCAAGAACGCTCTCGAGACGAGCTCGCTGCCCACCAAGCTCGCGGACTGCCGCAGCGACGACGTCGCCCGCTCCGAGCTGTTCATCGTCGAGGGTGACAGCGCGCTCGGCACCGCCAAGCTCGCCAGGTCCTCGGACTTCCAGGCGCTGCTGCCCATCCGCGGCAAGATCCTCAACGTGCAGAAGGCCTCGGTGAGCGACATGCTGCGCAACGCCGAGTGCGCGGCGATCATCCAGGTCCTCGGTGCAGGCTCGGGACGCTCCTTCGATCTCCAGGCCGCCCGGTACGGCAAGGTGGTCCTCATGACCGACGCCGACGTCGACGGCGCGCACATCCGCACGCTCCTGCTCACCCTGTTCTTCAGGTACATGCGACCCCTCGTCGACTCCGGTCGGGTGTACGCGGCTGTGCCGCCGCTGCACAGGGTCGAGGTCATCGGGGCAGGCTCTCGCAAGAACGAGTACATCTACACGTACTCCGAGGCCGAGCTCGCAGCTGTCCTCAAGAAGCTCGACCGCTCGGGCAAGCGGTACAAGGAAGACATCCAGCGGTACAAGGGCCTGGGTGAGATGGACGCCGACCAGCTGGCCGAGACGACGATGGACCCGCGCCACCGCACGCTCCGGCGTGTCACCGCCGCCCACGCCGAGAACGCCGAGCGAGTCTTTGAGCTCCTCATGGGGTCTGACGTCGCTCCGCGCAAGGACTTCATCGTCGCCGGGGCGAGCGAGCTCGACAGGGCACGCATCGACGCCTGACGGTGGTCGGACCGGGGTGAAGCACCCCGAAACGACCCCCAACGCGCCGACGATCCGCTGATATCCGTGCCCTCTCGGCCCGGTGTCCCTACGCTGACCTCATGACAGACGAGAAGCCTGGCGGTCCGACCGCTGCGAGGCGCGCGAGCGTCGCGATGCTGCCCGGCGATCTCGGGCTCACCTGGCGTCCGCTCAGCACCGCTGACGTCGACGCCCTCTACGAGCTCATCGTCACGATGGAGGTCGCGGACGAGCAGCCCTACAGGACGTCCCATGCTGAGGTCGAGGAGATCTTCGAGGGCGACTGGAAGGACATCCCGGCAGACACCGTCGCCGGGTTCGACGCCGACGGCGTGCTCCGCGCCTACGCGTGCCTCGAGGCGCGTCCCGGTGACGAGACGACCCAGCGGGTCTTCGTCATGGGCGGGGTGCACCCGCTCTCGCGCGGCGCCGGGGTCGGCCGGGCGCTCGTCGCCTGGATGACCCGGCGTGCCAAAGACATCCTCGAGGCGTCCGACAAGGACGTCCCCGGCCGCATCGCGGCGTACCTCGAAGACACCTCGCCCTCCCACTGGCACCTCTACGAGGCGGCGGGCTACCAGGCGAACCGCTTCTACTCCAACCTCCGGCGTGACCTCCGCGAGCCCGTGCGCCACCCCGAGCTCGACGGCGGCCTGCGGATCGTGCCCTGGAGCGAAGAGCTCGACGACGCCGTGAGGCTCGCCCACAACGACGCCTTCCGCGACCACTGGGGGAGCGAGCCCGCGACCCCGGAGTCGTGGGCTCAGGGACGGTCCATGTTCGCACCGGGCTGGAGCTTCGTCGCGCTCGACGACAGCGCCGGGACCCCTGACGTCGCGGCGTACCTGCTGTCGGGTCGCTACGAGCAGGACTGGCCTGTCGCGGGGTACTCGAGCGGGTACATCGAGACGCTGGGCGTGCGCAGGCAGTACCGCGGTCGCAAGCTCGCCGTGGCACTGCTCGGTGCCGCGATGGAGGCCTACAAGGCGTCGGGCATGGAGTACGCGGAGCTCGACGTCGACACCGACAACCCCTCGGGTGCCTTCGGGCTGTACTCGACTCTCGGCTTCACCAAGGCCCAGGGGTCCAGGATGTACTCGATCGAGATCGAACGCGTAGGCGTGCCGCTCGCCTGACGGGCAGCCCCGGACCGGACGGCTGAGCCCACCTAGACTGCACGCGACCGGTCAGCAGGCACGGTCGGGTCCGCGGAGAGCGCGTGGCCCTCGCCCCGCACCACCCGAAGAGGACCTCAGTGAACCGTCGACCCCATCTGCTGCTCGCCACCTCCGCGACGCTCGCGCTCGGCCTGCTCGCCGGCTGCTCGTCGGACGACACTCCTGCTGCCCCGTCGGCGTCAGGCTCCGCCTCGTCGACGAGCGACACGACGAGCGCACCGGCGACGACCGGACCCGCGCAGGGTCCGGGCGACAGCGAGGTGCAGGCCGCCGCGGCTGCCACGTGGCTGCAGGCGCAGGCGGCGGCCGGCACGGTGTTCCAGACCGAGTTCGACGGCGTCGCCTACGACGACTACGGACTGACCGCTGACGTGGTGCTCGCGCTCCTCGCGGCGGACCAGGACGACGCGGCCCAGACCTACGCCGAGGCGCTCACCACCGACGAGGCCGTCACGGCCTACGTCGGTGACGGGACCACCGCGCAGTACGCAGGTGCGACCGGCAAGCTGCTCGCGATCACCGAGGCGGCCGACCTGCCGACCACGAGCATCGGCGGGCGGGACCTCACGGCGGAGCTCCTCGCCCTGCAGACCGACGAGGGCCGGTTCTCCGACCTCGGGGCCGACGACTACTCGCACACGATCTCGCAGTCGTGGGCCGTCGCCGCCCTCGCCACCCAGGACGCCGCACCCCAGCAGGCCGTCGACTACCTCGCCGCGCAGCAGTGCGAGGGCGCCGGGTTCCCGGCGCAGCTGTCCAGCTCGGCCCCGGCCGACTGTGTCTCGGACGTGGACTCCACAGCCTTCGCCGTCTCAGCGCTCGTCGTGGCCGGGACCGACGACGACGCACCCGTCATCATGCAGGCTCTCGCGTGGCTCGACTCGGTCGGTGCTGCAGATGATGCCGGGACCTCGTGGGCCTCTGCCGACAGCGACGGTCCGAGCGTCAACAGCACCGCGGTCGCGGTCTCTGCCTTCGAGGACGGCGACGCCGACGCGAGCCAGGGCATCGCGTGGCTCGTGGCCCAGCAGGTGACCGACGGTGAGGACGCCGGAGCGTTCCTCCTCGCCGACGAGCCTGACGTGCGCACCACAGCCCAGGCGACGGTCGCCCTCGCGGGCGAAGGTCTCGACGACCTGCTCGGCTAGCACAGAGCCGTGAAGAGCCTGGTCCTCGCCGCCGTCCTCGGTCCGGCCCTCGTGGTCGGTGCCGGGGCTGGGGCGACGCCGGGCACCGGAGCCGCGCACGCGGTGCTGACCGGTGGTGCTGCGGCGCGTCCTGCCGTGGTGGCCGGTCTCTCGGGTGGCGTCGGAGTCCGTCCTCCGGGGCCGGGTGCGTCGTCGGGCCTGACGGCGTGCGACGGGGTGACGGTGGTGGTCGACGGGGGTGCCCTCGACACAGCCGCGCTCGGGCCGGTGAGCGGGCTCGGCTGTGCTGCGGCCGACGGGCCCGTGACGGCCTACGACGCCGTGGCAGCGGCGGGAGTCGAGCTCCAGGGGACCGAGCAGTGGGGAGCAGCTTTTGTGTGCAGGGTCGACGGACGCCCAGCGCTCGACGAAGACGTCCTGAGGGCCGACGGCAGCGTCGGGACCGAACCGTGCCTGCGTACACCGTCCCAGGGGGCCTACTGGGCGCTGTGGACCTCGACCGACGCATCGACGTGGACCTATGCGACGCGCGGGGTGACCTCGACGGAGGTCGCGTCGGGTGACGTCGTAGGTCTGGTCTTCGTGACGTCCGACGAGGCCATGCCTCCGCAGGTCAGCCCTGCGGGTGCGATCGAGGGTGTCGGCCTGCAGGGGTGGGGCGCTCTCGGGACCGGAGGGGCCTCGACCGGTCCGGTTGCCGAGGGGCAGGTCCTCGATGCTCCGGGGTCCACCCGCGACCTCGTCTCACCCAGCGCATCGCCGTCTGTCGATGCCTCGCCCGGGGTCGTGGCGCTGGTGGGGCTCGGGTTGGCCGGCGGACTGCTCTGCCTCGCCGCAGCCCGAGCGCGGGGTCGACGACAGTGAGGCACCGAGTGCCGGTCCACCCCGCCGCGTGGTGGGTGTGGGGTCTGGGTGTCGCTGCCGCAGCGACGACGACCACGCACCTGGTCGTGCTGGTGATCTTCGTCGCCGCGGTCCTCGCGGTCGTCGCGTCGTGCGCCGACCCTGCCCGTCGCGGGTCGGTCTTCCGCACCTATCTCTGGGTCGCAGGCTGGACCGTCGCGGTCCGGCTGGTCTTCCGTGTCGTGCTGCCGGCGGGCGCGGGGACCGGGGTGCTGAGGCTGCCCGAGGTCTCGGTCGGTCCCGTCGTGCTCTTCGGCACGGTGACCCGCGAGGCGTTGCTCGGTGGCCTGACCGGAGGCCTCCAGCTCGCCGTCGTGATCCTGGCGGTCGGAGCCGCCCACACCCTCGCCGACGCGCTCGGTTTGCTGCGGCACGCCCCGTCCGCCCTCGCCGGGATCACCACGGCGCTGGTCGTCGCGGTCTCGGTGCTGCCGACCCTGGGACGCTCGGTCCTCGACGTGCGGCAGGCCGCACGCCTGCGCGGGAAGCGTCCCGGGCTGCGCCGGACCGTCGTCCCGGTCCTGGAAGGGACCATGGACAGGTCGTCCGCGCTGGCCGCAGCCATGGAGTCCCGCGGCTACGGGGCGATGCCCGTGCCGCCTCCTGCATCGTCCTCGACCGCGTCGGTGCTCCGTCGCACCTCGGTGCGTCCATCGGTGCGTCGGCTCGTGCAGCCAATCTCGCTGCTCGGAGCCGTGGGTGTCGTCGCCCTCGCGACCTACGCGCTCTTCGACGCGTCCTGGCCCAGGTGGGCTGCCCCTGCTCTGACCTGCCTGGCGGTCCTGCTCTGCGTGGTCGCGCTGCGCACCGGCACGACAGCGCGCCGGACGGTCTACAGAGCCGAGCGCTGGACGGTCCGGGCTGCGCTGGTCGCCGCGTCGGGGGTGGTTGCTCTGGGGCTGCTCGTCGTCGCAGTCGGCCCGCGTGTCGCGCATCCCGGTCCTGTCCTCCTGCCGGCGCTCTCGGCGGTCGGCCTCGCCGCCGCCCTCCTCACGGCGCTGCCTGTCCTTGTCGCGCCCCCGACGGCGGCGGTCCGTCCTCGGAGAGAGGAAGTCCTCGCATGATCGTCTTCGACGACGTCAGCCTGGTCCACGACGACGGCCGGGTCGTCCTCGACCACGTCTCGACCACGATCGAGCAGGGTCAGCTCACGCTCGTCACAGGTGGCACCGGCTCCGGCAAGTCGACGCTGCTGGCCATGGTCGACGGTCTGGTCCCGCACTTCTCGCCCGGCGTCATGACGGGAGAGGTGACGGTCGACGGCCGCTCGACGCGGCTCGTGCGGCCCCGGGACCTGGCCGACCTCGTCGGCTACGTCGACCAGAATCCTGCGCACGGCTTCGTGACCTCCGAGGTCGAGTCTGAGCTCGCCTTCTCCATGGAGCAGCGCGGGGTGTCCCCGGCAGCCATGCGCCGCCGTGTCGAGGAGACGCTCGACCTCGTCGGGCTCGCCGACCTGCGGGACCGCCCGCTGCGCTCGCTCTCCTTCGGCCAGCAGCAGCGCGTGGCGATCGGTGCGGTGCTGACGGCGGCACCGCAGGTGCTGGTCCTCGACGAACCGACCTCGGCCCTCGATCCCGTCGGCGCCGAAGAGGTGCTCGCGATCGTCCGTCGGCTCGTGGAGGATCTCGGCCTCACGGTGGTCCTGGCCGAGCACAGGCTCGAGCGTGTCCTGCACGCGGCTGACGGGGTCCTCTACCTGCCGGGGGACGGATCGGTGCGCTCGGGCGGCGCTGCTGAGCTGCTGCGGGGCACGTCGAGCGCACCACCGCTGCTGCGACTGGCCGACGCGCTCGGCTGGGACCCCGCTCCGCTGACGGTGCGCGCGGCGCGTCCCTTTGCCCGGCTCGTCGCCCGGGACGACGGGGCCGCGCGAGAGCCCGCTGCTCCTCTGGAAGGCCCGCGGGAAGCAGCGCACGATGACCCGCGGCTTGTCGCCCGGTCTGTCAGCGTCCGCTACGGGGACCTCGAGGCCGTGCGATCTGTCTCGACCGAGCTGTCCTCGGGGGAGGTCGTCGCCCTCATGGGCCGTAACGGCTCGGGCAAGTCGTCGCTGCTGTGGGCGCTCCAGGGGAGCGGGCGCCGCGACGGCGGCCACGTCCAGGTCGACGGGAGCGACCCGGCCGACGTCGGTCCGCGCAGAGCCCGTGACCTGGTGGCCCTCGTCCCGCAGGACGTGACCGTCCTGTTCTTCTGCGAGACCGTCGACGACGAGTGCCGTGCGGCGGACCACGACGCGGCTGTGCCCGACGGCACGACGCGCGCGCTCCTCGCGTCGATGGTCGGCGGGGTCGACGGCAGCACCCACCCCCGTGACCTGTCCGAGGGGCAGCGGCTCGCGCTCGCCCTCGCGGTGGTCCTCGCCGTGCCCGCACGGGTGCTCCTGCTCGACGAGCCGACCCGAGGCCTCGACTACGCGGCGAAGGCGACTCTGGTCGACACCCTGCGCACGATCGCGCGCGAGGGGACCGCGGTCGTGGTCGCGACCCACGACGTCGAGCTCGCTGCTGACCTCGCCGATCGTGTGGTCCTCATGGCGCAGGGCGAGATCGTCGCCGACGGACCGGCCCGCGAGATGCTCACGGCCTCGACGGGCTTCGCGCCCCAGGTGGCCAAGGTCTTCGCGCCCAGCCCCTGGTTCCGCGTGTCCGACGTCCTCGGGAGCACGGCGCTGTGACGCGAGGCAGAGACCGGGCTGCTGAGGCTCGGCTGCCCGTCGCAGACCCGCTCGTCGGGTACCGGGGGACCGCGGCCCGGTCGGCGTCGACAGTGCTGCTCGTCCTCACGAGCCTGCTCGGGCTGGTGATGTTCTGCTGGCCTCTCGTCGCGAGCGTGCTCCCACGGGCCTCCGGCCAGAGCGCACCGTGGCTGCTCGTCGTCCTGCTCCCGGTCGTGCTCGTCCTGCTGCTCGTCCAGCTCACCGGCGGTGAGCTGGACCCACGGACGCTGGCGCTCCTCGGTGTGCTGTCGGCGGTCAACGCGGCGCTGCGGCTGCTGAGCGCGGGGACCGGGGGCATCGAGCTCGTGTTCTTCCTCCTCGTCCTCGCGGGGTACGTCTTCGGCCCGACCTTCGGGTTCTTGCTCGGCACGGTGTCGCTCGCGGCCTCGGCACTGATCACCGCGGGAGTCGGTCCGTGGCTGCCGTTCCAGATGATGGCAGCCGGCTGGATCGGGCTCGGAGCAGGTCTGCTGGGACGCGTGCTGGCCCGGCGGGTCCGTCCCCGCGGATGGGTCGAGATCGGCGCGCTCGCCGTGTACGCCGCTTTCGTCGCCTACGTCTTCGGCGCGCTGATGAACCTGTGGTTCTGGCCCTTCGCGCTCGGTGGCGGCACGCGGGTCTCCTACGTGCCTGGTGGGGAGCTCATCGAGAACCTGCGACGCTTCGCGGTCTTCACGCTGACGACCTCGACCCCCACGTGGGACACCCTGCGGGCCGTGACGAACGTCGTCGCGGTCCTGCTGCTGGGACGTCCCGTCCTCGGGACGCTGCGCCGTGCCCAGCGCCGCGGGGTGCTGGCCGGGCGGTGACGCGCCTCAGCCGGTGCTCCAGCCGCGACGGTCCGACAACCACTTCCAGGTGGCGTCCCGGTACCAGGCCTGGTGGCTGCGCAGGTACGGAGACGTCTCGACGTGCTCCTGCGCGGCGGCCCAGCTGAAGTAGCCCAGCAGCAGGGCGAGCACACCGTCGACGAGATCCGGGTCGAGGTCCCGGGTGGACGGGTCACCTGCGAGCACGCTGTCGCAGTCGATCCCGTCGCCGTACGCCTGGACGAGCAGAGACACCGTGTCGAACCAGGCTGGTCCGGCGGCCACGAAGTTCCAGTCGACGGTGACAGCACCCTGCTCGGTCAGGAGGACGTTGTCGTCGCGGATGTCGGTGTGGACCACCGTGGTCGGCGGGGAGGCGAGCATCCGCTCGGCGAGGTCGACGCAGGTGTCACGCCACGGGAGGTCGAGATCGCGGACCATGACGAGCTCGGCGGCCAGCTCGTCGGCGAGCAGCGGCACGTGCAGACCGTGGGGAGGGGGCGTGAGCGCCCGGGCGTTCTCGGCGAGCATCGCCACGACGGTCGCGAGCTCCTCGGCGCGCCACGGACGGCGGGGGTGGTGCCCCTCGACGTCGTCCATGACGGCGACGAACCACGGTCCTTCCTCGCAGGTCCACCGGGCTCGCGGGGCGTGAACTCCTGCAGGCAGCGCCGCCGTCACCTCGCACTCGCGCCTGTACGCCTCGACGATCCAAGGAGCCATCTCGGTCGAGGCCGCCTTGACGAAGACGCGCCGGCCGTCTGCGAGGAGCAGCCGTGACGCGAGACCAGGGGTGAAGCCCGAGTCTTGCGACCGGGCCTCGACCACGGCCGACCCGAGCCGCCACTCGACGATGTGCCGGACCTGGGCTGGGAGCGACTCCCAGGCCGGACGCAGCGCTGTGGCTCCCTGCGGGACGGAGCCGCCCGGGGCGGGCCGTCCTGCTGACCCGCCGACCACGCTCACACCGAGAAGTACTTCGCGGCAGGGTGGTGGAACACGATCGCGTCGGTCGACTGCTCGGGGTGCAGCTGGAGCTCGTCGGAGAGCACGACACCCACGCGCTCGGCGCGCAGCAGCTCCATGACCTTGCGGCGGTCTTCCATGTCGGGGCAGGCCGGGTAGCCGAGGGAGAACCTCGCGCCGCGGTAGTCGACCTTGAACATGCCGTCGAGGTCTGCCGGGTCCTCGGCGGCGAAGCCGAGCTCCTCGCGGACGCGGGAGTGCCAGAACTCGGCGAGGGACTCGGTGAGCTGGACGGAGAGGCCGTGCAGCTCCATGTACTCGCGGTACCTGTTCTCGGCGAAGAGCCGGGCTGTGTGCGGGTCCACGGAGGCGCCGACGGTCACGAGCTGGAAGGCGACCACGTCGATCTCGCCCGAGTCCTTCGGCCGGACGAAGTCCGCCAGGCAGAGGTGCCTGTCGCGGCGCTGCCGCGGGAAGGTGAAGCGCATGCGCTCGGTGCCGGGCTCGCCGCCCGAGCCGCCGTCGGGGCCCTCGTGGTGCAGGATCACCATGTCGTCACCCTCGGCGACCGCGGGGAAGTACCCGTAGACGACCGAGGGGTCGAACATGTTGTCGGTCTTGATGCGGTCGAGCCAGTCGCGCAGGCGCGGGCGCCCCTCGGTCTCGACCAGCTCTTCGTAGCTCGCGGAGTCGTCGGCACGAGACGGCTTGAGACCCCACTGACCCATGAAGGTCGCGCGCTCGTCCAGGAACGCCGCGTAGTCGGCGAGCTGGATCCCCTTGACGATCCGCGACCCCCAGAACGGCGGTGTCGGGACAGGGTTGTCGGAGTCGATGTCGGACCGCGGCGGGAGGTCCTCGTCGGCCGTCTGGGTGACCGTCACGGTAGCGTGGCGGCGCTTCTTGAGCGGCGGGAGACCGACCGAGGCGACGTCCTCGCCGCGGGCGACCCGCACGAGGGGCTCCATGAGGCGCAGGCCCTCGAAGGCGTCGCGGGCGTACCGGACCTGGCCGTCGTACACGGCGTCGAGGTCGTCCTCGACGTAGGTGCGGGTCAGTGCGGCACCGCCGAGCAGCACCGGGTACTTCTGCGCGAGGCCTCGTGCGTTGAGCTCTTCGAGGTTCTCCCGCATGACGACGGTCGACTTCACCAGCAACCCGCTCATGCCGATGACGTCGGCGTGGTGCTCCTCGGCCGCCTCGATCATCGCGGCGATGGTCTGCTTGATCCCGATGTTGACGACCGTGTAGCCGTTGTTGGTGAGGATGATGTCGACGAGGTTCTTGCCGATGTCGTGCACGTCCCCGCGGACGGTCGCGAGCACGATGGTGCCCTTGCCGGCCTCGTCGGTCTTCTCCATGTGCGGCTCGAGGTAGGCCACGGCGGTCTTCATGGCCTCGGCGGACTGCAGCACGAAGGGCAGCTGCATCTCGCCCTTGCCGAAGAGCTCTCCGACGACCTTCATCCCGGCGAGCAGGTGGTCGTTGATGATCGCCAGGGCCGTCATGCCCTCGCCGAGCGCCTGGTCGAGGTCGGTGTCGAGACCTTTGAGGTCGCCGTCGAGGATGCGACGCTCGAGCCGCTCGCCGAGGGGGAGCGCCGCGAGCTCGGCGGCGCGCTGGTCCTTGAGGGCTGCGGTGTCGACCCCGGCGAAGAGGTCGAGCAGGCGTGCGAGCGGGTCGAAGGTCATCGCGCCGTCGGCGTCGTACTCGCGGCGGTCCCAGACGAGGTCGAGGGCGGCCTGGCGCTGCTCGTCGGGGATCTTCGCGAGGGGGAGGATCTTCGCGGCGTGCACGATCGCCGAGTCGAGCCCGGCCTGGACGGCCTCGTGCAGGAACACCGAGTTGAGCACGACACGTGCGGCCGGGTTGAGCCCGAAGGAGACGTTCGAGACGCCGAGCGTCGTGTGCACCCCGGGGTACTTCGCCTTGAGCGCGCGGATCGCCTCGATGGTCTCGATGGCGTCGCGGCGGGTCTCCTCCTGTCCCGTGGCGATCGGGAAGGTGAGGGTGTCGACGATGATGTCGGCGACGTCCATGCCCCAGCGGCCGGTGAGGTCGTCGACCAGGCGGCTCGCGATCGCGAGCTTGGTCTCGGCTGTGCGCGCCTGGCCCTCTTCGTCGATGGTGAGCGCGATGACCGCCGCGCCGTGCTCCTTGACCAGCGGCATGATGCGCCCGTAGCGCGACGTCTCGCCGTCGCCGTCCTCGAAGTTCACCGAGTTGACGACCCCGCGCCCGCCGACGAGCTCGAGACCGGCCTGGATGACGGGTGGCTCGGTCGAGTCGATGACCAGGGGCAGCGTCGACGCCGACGCGAGGCGGGACACGACAGACCGCACGTCGGCGACGCCGTCGCGCCCCACGTAGTCCACGCAGACGTCGAGCAGGTGCGCGCCGTCGCGGGTCTGCGCCCGGGCGATCTGCACGCACTCGTCCCAGTCCTCGGCGAGCATCGCCTCACGGAAGGCCTTCGAGCCGTTCGCGTTGGTGCGCTCGCCGATCGCCAAGAACGACGCGTCCTGGTCGAAGTCCACGTGCGTGTAGAGGCTCGCGACGCCCTTCTCGGGCTCGGGGGAGCGCTCGACCACGGGCACCCCGCCGACGGCCTCGACCACGGCGCGCAGGTGCTCGGGCGTCGTCCCGCAGCAGCCGCCCACGAGCCCGAGACCGAACTCCCGGACGAACTGCTGGTGCGCTGCTGCGAGCTCGGCCGGGCTCAGCGGGTAGTGCGCACCGTTCGCACCGAGCACGGGCAGCCCCGCGTTGGGCATGCAGGTGACGGGGACGGCCGAGTGCTTGGCGAGGTGGCGCAGGTGCTCGCTCATCTCGGCCGGGCCGGTCGCGCAGTTCAGGCCGATCGAGTCGATACCGAGCGCCGCGAGCGTCGTGAGGGCGGCGCCGATCTCGGAGCCCATGAGCATGGTGCCCGTCGCCTCGACGGTCACCTGGACGAAGATCGGCACCTCGACACCCGACTCCGCCATGGCCTTCTTCGAGCCGTTGACGGCCGCCTTGGTCTGGAGGAGGTCCTGGCTGGTCTCGACGAGGATCGCGTCGGCGCCGCCGGAGACCAGACCGGCAGCCTGCTGGGCGAAGGTGTCGCGCAGGTGCGCGTAGCTCGTGTGCCCGAGGCTCGGCAGCTTGGTGCCCGGTCCCATCGAGCCGAGGACCCAGCGGGGCTTGTCGGGCGTGGCGTGCTTGTCAGCGCTGCGGCGCGCGACCCGCGCGCCCGCCTCGGCGAGCTCGAAGATGCGGTCGTCGATGCCGTAGTCCCCGAGGTTCGACCAGTTGGCCCCGAAGGTGTTGGTCTCGACGCAGTCGACACCGACGGCGAAGTACGCGTCGTGGACCGACTCGACCACGTCGGGGCGGGTGACGTTGAGGATCTCGTTGCAGCCCTCGAGCCCCTGGAAGTCGTCGAGGGAGAGGTCGGCCGCCTGGAGCATCGTGCCCATCGCCCCGTCGGCGACGACGACGCGCGAGGCGATGGCGGACTTCAGGGCAGCAGCGCGCGCGGTGAGCATGGGGTCAGTCTAGGGACGACGGCCGACAGACCGGCGGGCGACCGCCAGGTGGTCGCCCGCCGCGCGTCGGCCCGTGGCGGTGGCGCTCGCAGGGTGCCGCCCACCCGGGGCGGCGTCCCCGCGAGCCGCGGGCCAGGGGCTGCTCAGACCTGGTCGCGCCACGAGTGCTGCGGGTCGAAGCCGAGCACCCGTCGCGCCTTGTCGATCGACAGCAGAGTCTCGTGCGTGCCGAGCCCGTCACGCAGCGGGACGCCGGGGAACTCGGCCGCGGCCAGCTCGGTGCTGCTGCGGCTCATCACGGTGTCGGCGTTGGCGATGACGAACACCTCGAAGCCAGGGTGCCCGTGCTCGAGCGACCGACGGATGGCCTGCGCGCCGTCACGGGCGTCGATGTACCCCCACGCGTTCCAGCGGCGCAGCGACGGGTCGGCGTCGAAGCCCGGGAACGCCGCGTAGTCGTGGGGTTCCATGACGTTGGAGAACCGCAGCGCGTGGATCATCAGCGACGGGTCCTGCCGGCACATCTGCGCGGCCGTGTGCTCACCGAGCAGCTTGGACAGCGAGTACGAGGACTCCGGCCGGCCCGGGTACTCCTCGTCGACCGGCAGGTACGGGGGAGGGGTCTCGAAGGGCAGACCGAGGACGGTCTCGCTCGAGGCCCACACGACCGTGCGGATCCCGGCCGTCCGTGCCGCGGAGAACACGTTGTACGTCGAGACGGTGTTGGTCTCGAAGATCACGTGGTCCGGGAACCCGCCCGGTGCGGGGATCGCGGCCAGGTGCACGACGGCGTCGACGCCCCGGTACCTGTCGTCCACGCCCGTGAGCACGGCGAGGGTCTGCCCGAGGTCGGTGAGGTCGGCGCGCACGTAGGCGCAGCCCTGGTCTGCGGGCGGAGGTGCCACGTCGACGTTGACCACCTCGTAGCCGTGCTCGAGGAGGTCCGCGACGCACGCGCGCCCGAGCTTTCCGCTGCCGCCGGTGACGACGACCCGTCGTGCCTGGTCCATGGGTGCCGTCCCGTCAGCTGATCGTGGCCGACGACAGCACGCCGCTGAGCACGTCGCGCCCGGCCGAGTCGTCCGCGTGGGTGGTCAGCGCGAGGGCCAGGGCGACCGTCGAGCCGTCGTCGCCCTCGACGATCACGAGGGTCGAGCTCTGCGCGAGCTGTTCACCCGAGGGCCCCTCGCGCAGCCCGGAGACAGTGTGCGACGGGTAACCGCCGACAGTGCCCGTGCTGCCGTCGGGCTCGGTCGAGTCGAGGCTCAGCGCGGCCGCCGTGTGGTCGGCGAAGATGTCGTCCTCGGACGCCCCGGACGGGACGTCCTCGACGGTCACGACGACGTTCGGGCTGAAGGCCTCGTACACCTCGGGGGAGACCGCCACGAAGATGATGAAGGGTGAGCTGTCCATCGCGTCGGAGGGCTGCCACCCCGTGGGGATCTCGAGGGTGAGGTCCTTGTCGGACCCGTCGACGTCGATCACCTGGGTGCCGTCGACCGACCCGTCGCCCGAGTCGTCGGCGTCGTCAGTGCTGTCCTCGGTC
Source organism: Sanguibacter sp. Leaf3 (assembly GCF_001425965.1). Lineage (NCBI taxonomy): Bacteria > Bacillati > Actinomycetota > Actinomycetes > Micrococcales > Sanguibacteraceae > Sanguibacter > Sanguibacter sp. Leaf3. The sequence continues at coordinate 548,779 of NZ_LMRH01000002.1, forward strand.
GCCTCGTCGGTCGCGTCCTCGGTCGAGTCGTCGTCCGCGTCCTCCGTCGGCTCGTCGGTGCTCTCGTCGGTGGCGTCGTCTGTCGCCTCGGCGGAGACGGGCGAGGCGACCTTCTCGTCACCGTCGCTCGAGCAGCCGCTGAGCACCATCCCTGTCGCGAGGAGCGCTGCGGACGAACGGACGAGGAGGGAGGTGCGCATGAGGGTGCTCCAGGGGGGTGGGGGGCCGCGACGTGCATCACGCGGTCGGTGAATTCTCGCTGCCCATCGTCGTCCCCGCACGGCGAGACCGTCGATGGGGAGAACTTCCACCCGGTCGGCTGGGCCGTCCACCCCTGTGGCCGTCCAGCCGGCCGCCGCACCGGCCGCCGCACCGGCGCCGCGTCAGCCCACGGCGTGGACCGGCGCGTCGAGCATCGTGCCCGAGCCGTCGCGCCGCGGGTCGGCGGGCGGCAGGTCGAGGGGCTGCCCGGCGGCCCCTGTCGCGTGCGGCGGTGCCGTGCCCACCCACGCGAGCAGCAGCGTGTCTTCGCCCTTGAGGAACCTGTGCGCCCGCACCCCGCCCGTCGCGCGACCCTTGCCCGGGTACACCTCGAAGGCCGTCGTCTTGACGCTCCCCGTCTGGGTCCCCGGCAGGGCGTCCGACGCACCGGCGATCGTCACCACCGCGCACTGCTCGGCCTGGCCCGCGGGGACAGCACCGAAGAACACCGCACGCTGGTCGCCGGTGAGCTTGATGCCGGCCATGCCGCCGGCCGTCCGGCCCTGGGGGCGCACGGCGCTCGCGGAGAAGTGCAGCAGGCTCGCCTCGGAGCTGATGAAGACGAGCTCGTCGTCGTCGGAGACCGGCACGGCGCCGACCACGGTGTCACCGGGCTTGAGGGAGACGACCTCCCAGCTGTCCTTGCTCGGCACGTCGCCCTGGGCGACCCGCTTGACGGTGCCACCGGCGGTCCCGAGGGCGAGGGTCGGTGCGTCCTCGGAAAGGGAGACGAGGGTGACGAGCTGCTCACCCGGCTCGAGCGTGCAGACCTCGGCGACGGGCACCCCGCCCGACAGGCTCGGTGCGCCCTGGGTGGGCGGCAGCGACGGGAGGTCGAGGACCGAGACCCGCACGACCCGTCCGGCCGAGGTCAGCGCACCGACCTCGCTGCGCACCGACGACAGCAGCGACGTGCTCAGCACGTCGTGGGCGTGCCGGTGGTCGTCGCGGACGGGGACGGTGTCGTCGGAGGTCCGGGCGAGGAGACCCGTCGAGGACAGCAGCACCCAGCACGGGGTGTCCTCGATCTCGAGCGACACCTGGCTGCCACGTGGCCCCGGGAGCCCTGGAGCGCCCGTCACGCCACCACCTGCCGAGTCGAGCAAGATCGTCCGTCGCGGCGTCCCGTAGACCTTCGCGACCTCGGCCATCTCCTCGCTCACCACGCGGCGCAGCAGCGCGTCATCCCCGAGGATCGCACGCAGCTGCTCGATCTCCTCGACGAGGGCCGACTGCTCCTTCTCGAGCTCGATCCGCGAGAACTTGGTGAGGCGTCGCAGCCGCAGCTCGAGGATGTACTCGGACTGCGCCTCGGACAGGTCGAAGACCTCGCGCAGGCGTCCGCGCGCCGTGTCGGCGTCGTCCGAGCTGCGGATCACCTGGATGACCTCGTCGATGTCGACGATCGCGAGCAGCAGGCCTTCGACCAGGTGCAGCCTGTCGAGGCGCTTGGTCAGCCGGAACTGCGAGCGGCGGCGTACCACGTCGATGCGGTGGTCGACCCAGACGGACAGCATCTCGCGCAGGCCGAGCGTGCGCGGCTGACCGTCGACGAGCGCCACGTTGTTCATGCCGAAGGAGTCCTCCATCGGCGTGTACCTGTACAGCTGCTCGAGGACGGCCTCGGGGTTGAATCCCGTCTTGATCTCGATGACCAGGCGCAGCCCGTGCGACCTGTCGGTGAGGTCGGTGACGGCCGTGATCCCCGAGAGCTTCTTGGCCTGGACGCCTTCCTTGATCTTCTCGACGACCTTCTCGGGACCCACGAGGTAGGGCAGCTCGGTGACCACGAGCCCCTTGCGCTTGGGCGTGACGTTCTCGACCCGGACCGTGGCACGCGTCTTGAAGGACCCGCGACCCGTCCTGTACGCGTCGCGGATGCCCTCGAGGCCGACGATCTTTCCACCCGTGGGCAGGTCGGGTCCGGGCACGAAGCGCATGAGGTCTTCGAGGGAGGCCTTCGGGTTCGCGACGAGGAACCGCGCCGCCGCGATCACCTCGATGAGGTTGTGCGGGGCCAGGTTGGTCGCCATGCCGACGGCGATGCCCGACGCACCGTTGACGAGCAGGTTCGGGATCGCGGCCGGCAGGACCTCGGGCTGGACCAGCTTGTTGTCGTAGTTCGGCACGAAGTCCACGACGTCCTCGTCGAGACCCGTGGTCATCACCAGCGCGGCCGGTGCGAGGCGCGCCTCGGTGTACCGAGGGGCAGCAGGGCCGTCGTCGAGAGATCCGAAGTTCCCGTGACCGTCGACCATCGGCAGCCGCAGCGAGAAAGGCTGCGCCATGCGCACCAGGGCGTCGTAGATCGCCGTGTCGCCGTGCGGGTGCAGCTTCCCCATGACCTCGCCCACGACGCGCGCGGACTTCACGTGCCCACGGTCGGGTCGCAGACCCATGTCGGACATCTGGAAGAGGATGCGGCGCTGGACGGGCTTGAGCCCGTCGCGGGCGTCGGGCAGGGCGCGCGCGTAGATGACGGAGTAGGCGTACTCGAGGAACGAGCCCTCCATCTCCTGGGCGACGTCGATGTCGACGATGTTCTCGGTGAAGTCACCGGGTTCTGTCGTCGAGCCGGACCGCGTCGAGGTGCGTGCCATCTGTCTCTGGGCTCCTGGGTGGTGCGGGGGTGCTGTGGGGTGCGCGGGGGAGGCGCGGAGGGTTCTGGCCCACAGTTTCGCACGAGAGCCGGTGTGCCAGCCCCCGAGCCGCGCCCACGGGCGCATAGCCTGTACCTGTGACCACCCCACCTGACTCTTCCGCCGACGACGGCGTCGCGACAGAGGCCGGCTACCCGCAGGAGTGGGAGGCCGACGTCGTCCTCTCGGACGGGACCACCGCCCACCTGCGCCCGATCACCGCGGCCGACCGCGACGCGCTGCAGCGCTTCCACACCGCGCAGTCCGAACGGTCCACCTACATGCGGTTCTTCGCCGCGATGGAACGCCTCTCGGCCCGTGACCTCACCCGCTTCACCGTCCTGGACCACCGTGACAGGGTCGCCCTCGTCGCGGTGACCTCGGCTGCGGACGGCTCCGAGCAGATCATCGGCGTCGCCCGCTTCGACACCATCGCGCCCCGCGAGGCCGAGGTCGCCTTCAACATCGCCGACTCCCACCAGGGCCGGGGGCTCGGCTCCGCGCTGCTCGAGCACATCGCCGCCGCGGCCCGCGAGGTCGGCATCACGCACTTCACGGCGGAGGTCCTGCCGCAGAACGGCAAGATGCTCGCCGTCTTCCGAGAGGCCGGGTACGAGACCACCCAGCACGTCGACGACGGCATCGTCACCGTGAGCATCGACCTCGACCCGACCGAGCGCTCGCGGCAGGTGATGATCGACCGGGAGCACCGCGCCGAGGCCCGCAGCATGGTCGGGCTGTTCACCCCGCGCTCGATCGTCGTGGTCCCGCCTGGCGACGCCGACGCGACTAGCCTGCAGGCGCGGATGGCCGCCCGGGCGATCAGCGCCCACCTGCGCGACGGTGACGTCACCATGACCGTCGTCGGGGCGACCGACGCGCTGCGCGCCGAGATCGGCGACCCGACAGGCCTGCGCTTCGTCGACACCCTCGACGACGTCGAGGCGCCCGTCGACCTGGCGCTCGTCGTCGCGCACCCCGCCGACACGCTCGCGACCGTCCGCTCCCTCGCCCGCCTCGGAGTCCGAGGCGTCGTCGTCTCCGGCCCCGGGTATGCCGAGACCGGAGCCGAAGGGCTCGCGCTCCAGCGCGAGATCGTCCGGACCGCGCACGCCGCCGGGATGCGCGTGGTCGGCCCGGGCTCGTACGGGATGTTCGCCCGCCGGCCCGAGGGCGTCTTCAACGCCTCGCTCGCCCCTGTGCTCCCACCGGCCGGCACGGTCGGGATCTTCTGCCAGTCGGCGCCGATGGCTGTCACCGTCCTCGCGACCGTGTGGCGGCGCGGCGTGGGGGTCTCGTCCTTCGTCTCGGCCGGCAACCGGGCCGACGTGTCGGGCAACGACCTCATGCAGTTCTGGCAGGACGACGAGTCGACCGACGTCGCCGGGCTGTACCTCGAGTCGATCGGCAACCCGCGCAAGTTCTCTCGGATCGCCCGACGCCTCTCGCTCGTCAAGCCCGTCGTGGTGGTCACCGCAGGCCGCTCGGGGCACGTCGTCCCGGCCGGCCACGCCGTGCGGCCGACGCGGGCCCCGCGCCGCACCCTCGAAGAGATGTTCCGCCAGTCCGGGGTCGTCCGCGCCGAGAACACCCACCAGATGCTCGACATCATCCAGCTCTTCGCGCACCAGCCGCTGCCCTCGGGTCGACGCGTCGGGATCGTCGCCGGCTCGGCGCCGCTCTCGGCGATCGTCGCGGAGGCCGCCGGCACCGCCGGGCTCGTGGTGACCAGCCACGTCGCCGTCGTGCGGGAGGACGCGACCGAGGAGGAGAACCTCGCGGCGATCGACGCCGTCTACGCCGAGGGGGCCTGCGACGTGGTGGTCGCCGTCCACGTGCCCGTCCTCGGCGGGACCGACGCGAGGTTCTGCGCCGCCGTCGCACAGGCTGCGGCCCGCTCGGGCCGACCGACCGTCGCGAGCGTCCTCGGTCTGCACGGGCTGCTGCCCGAGCTCACCGTCGAGGTCCCGGCCGAGCGCGCCGACCAGGGGGACGTCCCCGCACCGGCGCCTGCGGCAGCCGCCGAGGGCGGGTCGGCTGCGCGCACCGTCACGGTGCCTGCGTACTCCACGCCCGAGGACGCCGTCCAGGCGCTCGGCGCCGTCGTGCGCTACGCCACGTGGCGCCACCAGGACCACGGCACCCCGCTCACCTACTCCGACGTCGACGTGGCCGGGGCCCGTGCGGTGATCGACAGGCACACCGTCGAGGGCCGACGCACGGCGCTCCCGGCCGACGAGGTCAGGGCGCTGCTCGCCTGCTACGGCATCGACGTCTGGGAGTCCGTGCCCGTCCGGGACGCCGACGAGGCCGTCGCGGCCGCGCACCAGCTCGGCTGGCCCGTCGCCCTCAAGAGCACGGCCGAGTCCTTGCGCCACCGCGCCGACCTGGGAGGTGTGCGCCTCGACATCCTCGACGAGGCCGAGCTGCGCACCGACGTGGCGCAGATGCAGTCGTCGCTCGTCGACCACGTGCCCGAGCTCCGCCACCCCGCAGCCCGTCCGCTCGAGGTCCAGCGCATGGCCCCTGCGGGGGTCGCCTGCGTCATCCGGTCGACCGAGGACGAGCTCTACGGACCCGTCGTGTCCTTCGGGCTCTCGGGCGACGCCGTCGACCTGCTCGGCGACGTCAGCTATGGCGTGCCGCCGCTCACGACGACCGACGTGGCCCACATGGTGCGCTCGGTCCGCGCGGCACCGCGCCTCTTCGGCTACAAGGGTCTGCCGCCGGCCGACGCTGCGGCGATCGAAGACCTCATCGGACGGGTCAGCGAGCTCGCCGACGATCACCCCGAGGTCCGGTCCCTCGAGCTCTACCCCGTCGTCGTCGCCGAGCGCGGGGCCGCCGTGCTCAGCGCGCGCGTCACCGTCGAGTCTGCCAACCGCAAGGACGGCCTGCGCCGGGCGCTGCCGGACTGAGCCGGGTCGGTCAGGGCGGAGCGACCCGGGCCGGGTGACCAGGGCGAGGTGACTAGGATGGTCGGGTGTCCTCGACCAGCAGCCGTGACCTCTCCGCAGACCTCCGCCGACAGCTCGACAGGGCCGGGTACTACCCCGAGCTCGTCGCCGACGTCCTCGACGTCGCCATCGCCGACGAGCCCGTCGAGGCTCACCTCGTGCATGTCGAGACGACCTTCGCGACCTCTGAGGTCCGCCGCCACGTGACGGTGCTCGTCCTCACGTCGTCGCGGCTGGTCCTCGCGCACGTCGACGACCACGCCTCCGAGGACCCCGAGGCCGGGCAGCAGGACGCCCGCTCGAGCGCCGCGGCGACGACCGAGGCCGTGCCGCTCGCCAAGATCACCTCGGTCGTCCTCACCCACATGGTCGACGCCCCCGAGAAGCACGTCTCCGGCGCTGCGCCGACCGAGCTGACCCTGGCCGTCGGCTGGGGTGCGGTCTCCCGCATCGACCTCGAGCCCGCCCAGTGCCCCGACCCGCAGTGCGAGGCAGACCACGGCCTCACAGGGTCGATGGCCAACGACGACGTGCTCGTGCGCGTGAGCGCGCAGGCTGAGGGAGTCGAGGCTGTCCGCTCGGCGGTCGCCTTCGCGAAGGCGCTCTCGGCTGCGACGGGCTACGCAGCGCACGGCGGGCGACGGTGACCGACGGGCCTGCGCCCCTCACCGCGACAGCCGAGGCCCTCGGGCTCCTCGTCCCCGACCGCACGGGCCGTTCTCTCGCGTCGGTCCTGCCGGCCGCCGCTGCGGCCCTCGGGGTCGTCGACGACGCCGGGCGCAACGCCGCCGCGCAGGCTGCTCTCGGGCTCCCGTCCGCCGAGCGTGTGTGCGTGGTGCTCGTCGACGGCCTGGGCTTCGACAACCTCAGCGAGCGCAGCGGGCACGCGCCCTTCCTCAGGTCTCTGCTGCGCGACGACGCCGTCATCACCTGCGGCTTCCCGTCCACGACCGCGGTGTCGATGGGCATCTTCGGGACGGGGTCCGGTCCCGGGCGCACGGGCATGCTCGGCTACACGGTGCGCAACCCGCACACCGGGACGCTCGCGAACCTCGTCTCGTGGGACGGCGCTCCCGAGCCCATGGACCTCCAGCGGGAGCCCACGGTCTTCGAGCAGCTCAGCTCCGCCGGAGTGCGGGTGACGTCGATCGGACCGGAGCGCTTCGCGGCGTCGGGCATGACCCGTGCGGCGCTGCGTGGGGCCAGGTACTGGAACGCCGAGAGCCTGGAGTCGCGCGTCGACGCTGCTGCCTTCGAGCTCATGACCCCCGGTCTCGTCTACCTGTACTGGGGCGACGTCGACAAGGTCGGCCACCACGAGGGCTCGGAGTCGTGGCAGTGGGGCGACGCCCTCGAGCTCGCCGACCGCGAGCTCGCTCGTCTGCAGACCGTCCTCCCGCCGGGGACCCAGGTCGTCGTGACCGCCGACCACGGGATGGTCGACGTCGACAGGGCTCGTCAGCGTGACGTCGCCCAGGTCGCAGCGCTGCACGAAGGTGTCAAGGTCGTGGCGGGGGAGCCGCGTGCCGTCCACCTGCACGCGACCAAGCGCAAGAACGCCGTGTCGCTCGCCGAGCGCTGGCGGGACGTCCTGGGCGACGACGCCCTCGTGGCGACCAAGGCCGAGGTGATCGAGGCAGGCTGGTTCGGCGAGGTCGCCGAGCACGTCGAGCCGTGGATCGGCGACGTGCTCGTCGCGGCGCGCGGCCGGGCGACCGTCGTCGACTCGAGGGTGCAGTCACCCCGGTCGATCGCCCTCGTGGGTGTGCACGGCTCGTTGACCCCGCGCGAGATGCGTGTCCCGTACCTGACCTTCACGGTCTGAGGACAGCAGACGCCGAGAGGCCCGGTCCGCACGGACCGGGCCTCTCGCCGTCCGGGGGCTCGCGCAGGTGCTCAGTCCTGCTTGCCGCCGAACACGATCTCGTCCCAGCTGGGCACCTTCGAGCGACCACGGCGGGTCGGGCGGGCTGGGGTCTTCTCCGCCGCAGGCTCGGCCTCGGGTGCCTCGGCGGGTGTCTCGGTCTCGGCTGCCTCGTCGGCGGTGCTCTCAGCGTCGTCGACAGGCATCGACAGCGGGGGGAGCGCGTAGACGCGGGCCTCCAGCAGGCCTGTCCCCGGCTCGGCCGGGTGCGCTCCGGGCACGTCGCCGACCGGCAGGTCGTCGTCGTGGTCGGCGAAGGCCGTCGCCGGGCCGAAGCCCTCGAACAGCGCCTCGTCCTCACCGAGCTCGAGCTGCTGACGGACACCACGGCGGCCCTGGAGGTCGTCGAGGATCGCGGCGGTCTGGTCCAGCTCGCTCGGCGTCTCGGGAGCCTGGGGTTCGGAGGGGCGCAGCAGCCTCGGGTCCAGGTCGACGGCGTCGAGGACCGGACGGACCGAGCCGTCGGACTCGAGGTCGTACACGGACGAGCGCACCGACGCGAGGTGGCGGCGCGGGATCGGCTCGTCGGCGATCTCGGTCTCCGAGAGCCAGCGGGCCTCGTCCTCGAGGGCGTGCAGAGAGCGTGCGGGCGGGTCGAAGGTCCAGCGGGCGAGGCGGTCCTGACCGCCGACGCTGAAGGCGACCGACACGATCCAGCCGTGGCCGTCGGGACGCGAGGCGTCCCACTCGAGCTCCGAGGTCTCGACGCCGCGGGCCGCGAGCCTGTCGGTCACGAGGTCGCCGAGGCTCGGCGAGCTGTTGTCACGGCCCACCCGGGTCGCGGCGGCCTGCTGCGCGATGAACTGGCGCTCGGCGAGCACGGGGCCCTCGTAGCGGCGCACCTGCGCGACGGTGATCCCCGACTCGGCCGCGATCTCCTCGGCGGTCAGCCCAGAACGGACCCGCGCCTGGATCTCGCGCGGGGCGAGGAATCCCTGCTCCTGCGTCTTGAGGTGCTCCAGACGCGAGCGGTCGCGTCGCACCGCTGCGCGCAAGCCGTCGGTGATCGCCAGACGGAACGTCTCGCCCCCGGGGCGCGACAGCACGAGGTGCTCCCCGTCGTCGTGCAGCCCGACGAGTCGCAGCTCACCTGCATCCTGCTCAGCCATTGGTCCTCCTGTGGCACCTGAAGGTGCCAGCGTGCCACCTCTTCACCCCGCACCCGCGCACCCGGGTCGGTGTGCCGCGGCACCAGATTGTCACGTCGGGCAGGATGAGGTCATGACCTCTCCTGCCGCTCCTGCCTCTGCTCCAGTCCCCGACGCCGCGCTCGTCAGCGAGCTGCGCCGTCTCGCCGAGCGGGTCGCTGCCGAGGCGGCCGACCTCGTCCGGACCACCAGCCCGGCCCGCGTCGAGGTCGCCGCGACCAAGTCCTCGCCCGTCGACGTCGTCACGGCGATGGACGCCGCCTCCGAGGCGCTGCTGCGCCGGCTGATCCTCGAGGCCCGCCCCGACGACGCGATCTTGGGGGAGGAAGACGGTCACGTCGCCGGGACGAGCGGGTTGACGTGGGTGGTCGACCCGATCGACGGCACCGTCAACTACCTCTACGGCATCCCGGCCTACGCGGTGTCGGTCGCGGTGGTCGCCGGGTCGGGCGACCCCGAGGAGTGGGAGGCCCTCGCCGGGTGCGTCGTGCGCGTCCCGGACGGTCGCTCGTGGTCCGCGGGGAGGGGCGAGGGCGCGACGGTCGACGGCGAGCCGATCCACGTCAACGAGCCGACAGACCTCTCGCTGAGCCTGGTCGGCACGGGCTTCGGGTACGCCTCAGAACGCCGGGCCGCCCAGGCCCAGGTGCTCACGCAGGTCCTGCCCAGGGTGCGCGACATCCGGCGGATCGGGTCTGCCGCCCTCGATCTCTGCATGGTCGCGGAGGGGCAGCTCGACCTCGTGTACGAGCGCGGGCTGAACCCGTGGGACATGGCCGCCGGTGCGCTGCTGGTGACCGAGGCGGGCGGGACCGTGTCGGGTCTGCGGGGACGTGGCGCGAGCCCGGACATGACCGTCGCCGGGCCTGGTCCGTCGGTCGACGCGCTGGTCACGCTGCTCACCGGGCTGGACGCAGACAGCGGCGCCTGACGGTGGACCGAGGGGTGTCTCCGGTGCACTAGGGTGGGCGGCTCCACCCCGCTCCGAGCGTCCGCGCCCGGGTCCGTCGCGTGCCGACGCGGGTGGAGATCTCGACGTGAGGTGCGCTGCGCCCGGAAATGATGGACAATCCCATCGCCACCCGGGAACAACCGGGCGGGCGCGAGCATTACAGCACTAGCAATCCCGGAGCACCAGCACTGAGTTGCGACACACCGAGTGACGTGCGAGTCACCTCGGCGACCACCGATACATCTGCACTGGAGTGTGAGCCCACACATGGCAACTGACTACGACGCCCCCCGCAAGACAGAGGAAGACCTCAGCGAGGACTCGCTCGAAGAGCTCAAGGCGCGTCGTTCCGACAAGAGCTCAGGCGTTGTCGACGAGGACGAGACGGAAGCGGCCGAAGGCTTCGAGCTTCCCGGTGCCGACCTCTCGGGCGAAGAGCTCTCCGTCCGGGTGCTCCCGCGCCAGGCTGACGAGTTCACCTGCGCGAGCTGCTTCCTCGTCCACCACCGCAGCCAGCTGGCCAGCGAGAAGAACGGCCAGCAGATCTGCTCGGAGTGCGCTGCCTGACACCGTCGGACTCGCACTCATGCTCGACAGGGCGGCTGCGTCTGGTCCAGGTCACCCCTGGGCCGTGACGGCAGCCGCCAGGTCGTCTGGCCTCCGGGTCGAGACGACCCAGAACGGCGTCGGGTCGGCAGGGTCGACCACGTCCGCCCGGATCGCACCACCGGTCCACGTCCGCAGGCACGCGAAGGCGCGTGCGTCCCACCCGGTCCCCATCTGCTCCCGGACCCCCTCGCGGTCGAGCGTCACGACGTCGGCCAGCAGGCTCGTCGGGATCTCGGTACCGCCAGCGCGCAGGACCCCGTCGCGGACCTCGACGACAGGGGCTGTCCACCACGCGACCGCGCAGCCGACGACCAGAGTCACGACAGCGGTGACCACGGCGGCGACAGGCCCGGCGACGGTCAGCGCGACACCGAGGACCAGCGCGAAGGCCACGATGCCGAACCACCCGGCGAGGCTGGGCAGGAGACGCTCGGAGTGCAGCACGCCCGAGGCCGGCCTGGAGCCCCCCGTCGGGCCCGACGAGGCTGCGTGCGCGGGCGGTGCTGCAGGTGCCGGCAGGCCACCTGCGGGGCTCGCGGGGGAGCGCGGGCTGCTCTCTGGGCGGTCGGCGTGGGGCTCGTGCGACGGTGCTGAGGTCATGCCTCCATCATCGCAGGCGTGCCGTGCCCGCAGTCCTCGTCCACAGGGTCGTCGTGCGCGCCTCCGCGAGCCGTTAGAGTCACCTACCGTGACTACGCAGAACCCCGAGGTCCTCATCACCCTGCTCGACGACGGCATCCCGATGCCGTCCTACGCGCACCCCGGCGACGCCGGTGCCGACCTGGTGACCCGGGTCGACGTGACGCTGGCTCCCTTCGAGAGGTCGACGGTGCCGACGGGAGTCTCGATCGCGCTGCCTGACGGCTACGCGGCCTTCGTGCACCCGAGGTCGGGGCTCGCCGCGCGGCACGGCCTGACGATCGTCAACGCGCCCGGCACCGTCGACGCGGGCTACCGCGGCGAGATCGCGGTGACGCTCTGCAACTCCGACCCGACCGAGACGCTCACGCTGTCCAGGGGCGACAGGATCGCCCAGCTCGTGGTCCAGCAGGTCGCGCGCGCCAGGTTCGTCCAGGCGGAGCGGCTGCCCGGCTCTGCGCGCGGTGCGGGCGGGTTCGGGTCGAGCGGCGGATGGTCAGGTTCACCCTCAGCACAGAAGTAGTTCACGCGCCGCGCTGCGGCATAGTCTTGTCACAAGCAGGTCACGGCGGACCAGGATCGCGCCGACCGAGAGGTCGACGTCCCGCCGTGCCACGTGCGACGCACGTGCACCCATCCGAAGGAGACGAACCAGTGGCTCTGTTCCGACGCGGCACCAAGGGGGCTGACGCGACAGCGCAGGCTCCCGGTGCCGAGACCGAATCCGCTCCGGCACAGGACGGCGCTGCGCCGACCGCCGGCGCCGACTCGACCGGACCAGAGGGGGACGGCACCGCCGACGCCGTCGGCCCCTTCGACGTCTCCGAGGTCCCCGAGCTCGGGGCCCGTGTCGACCTCGGGGCACTCCGCGTGCCTGGTGTGGCCGGCATGGAGCTGCGCATGGAGGTCGACCAGAAGACCAACCGGGTGACCGGTGCAGGTCTCGCCCTCGAGGGGTCGGCGCTCCAGGTGCAGGCCTTCGCGGCCCCGCGCACCGACGGCATCTGGGACGAGATCCGTGCAGAGATCGCCGACTCGATCGTCAAGCAGGGCGGGTCTGTCGACGACGTCCCTGGCCCCTTCGGACGAGAGCTCCTCGCACGCCTGCCCGCCCGCACCCCCGACGGACGGACCGGGCACCGTCCCGCACGCTTCATCGGGCACGACGGCCCGCGCTGGTTCCTCCGTGGTGTCATCAGCGGCAAGGCGGCGGTCGACGTCGAGGAGGCCAAGACGCTCGAGGGGCTGTTCCGGCAGATCGTCGTGGTCCGTGGGGATGACGCACGCCCGCCGCGCGACCTCCTCTCGCTCACGCTGCCCGGCAAGCGCCAGCCCGAGACGCCCGTCGCCCCGCCGACCTTCGACCCGTTGAACCGCGGTCCCGAGATCACCGAGATCCGCTGATGAGCCTGCGCACGGCGCTGCACTCTGTGCTCGCCTCCCAGGAAGAGATCGCGGCTGTCGAAGAGCGGACCGACTCGTCCGCGCAGGTCGGCTGCATCGCCGCCGCGACGGCGGGCAACCGCGTCCAGGTCGAGCTCTCCGGAGTCATCCGCTCGGTCGTCCTGCGCCCGCGCGACGGTGTCCCCGCGCTTGAGGCCGAGCTGTACGACGGGTCGGCCTCGATCGACCTCGTGTGGCTGGGACGCCGCCGCATCGCGGGGATCGAACCCGGTCGGCGTGCGCGCGTGTCTGGGCTGGTCTGCCAGATGGGTGACCGGGCGACCATCTACAACCCGCGCTACGAGCTCCGGGCCCGACCCGGTGAGTGACGGCGCGGGCCGCGCAGGAGACCCGGGCCAGGTCCCGCCGCCGGTCACCTCCCAGGCGGGGGCCGGGGACAGCTCTGGAGCCCCTGGCGCGGCGACCGCAGGAGCCGGTGTCCGCGCCCTCGCCTCAGACGACTTCTCGATGGTCGACTCGGTCGGCGGCATCCGCGGGGTCGTCGAGGCGATGGCCCCAGGGCTCGTCTTCGTGGTGCTCTACGTCGCGACCCGCGAGCTCATGCCGCCGCTCGTCGCGTCGCTGGCCGTCGCCGTGGCAGCCGTCGTCGCGCGGCTGGTCCAGCGCACGCCGGTGACCCAGGCCTTCGGGGGCCTCTTCGGTGTCGCGATCGGCGTGTTCTGGGCCTGGAGGTCCGGCGACGCCACCCAGTACTTCGCCTACGGCCTGTGGACCAACGGCGCGTACCTGGCCGTCATGCTGATCTCGGTCGCCGTGTCGTGGCCGATCGTCGGTGTGGTCGTCGAGGCGCTCCGTGGTGGGTTCGGTGCGACGTCTCAACCGTCTCGTCAGCCTGGCCCGGTGACGGAGCAGGCTGATCAGACGCACGACGAGCCTGTCGAGGCCACCGCCCCCGCACCCGTCTTCTCGACGGCGTGGCGCAGGGACCCTGCGCTCCTGCGCCGGTACACCCTCGCGACGTGGCTCTGGATCGGCATGTTCGCCCTGCGTCTCGCGGTCCAGATCCCGCTGTACTTCAGCTCGTCGGTGGGATGGCTGGGGACTGCTCGGCTGGTGATGGGCGTCCCGCTGTGGGCGCTGGTCCTGTGGGGGACGTGGTTGCTGGTCCGCCGACCAGCAGCGCCTGCAGCTCGGTGAGCGTCGACTCCTGACCCGTGACGATCAGCAGCTCGTCGCCAGCCTCGAGGGTGTCGTCGGCCGTCGGCGCGATCGGGAGCGTGCCCCGCACGATCGCCGCGAGCACGGTGTCCTTGGGCCACGTGATGTCGCCGAGGCGCTGACCGGCCAGGACCGAGTCCGCCGGCAGGGTGATCTCGAGGATGTCCGCGCCGGACTGGTGGAAGGTGAAGATCTTCACGAGGTCGCCGACCGACACGGCCTCCTCGACCATCGCGGTCATGATCCGCGGGGTCGAGACGGCGACGTCCACGCCCCACGACTCGTCGAACATCCACTCGTTCTTGGGGTTGTTCACGCGAGCGACCGTGCGCGGCACGCCGAACTCGGTCTTGGCGAGCAACGAGATGACCAGGTTGGCCTTGTCGTCGCCTGTCGCCGCGACGATGACGTCGCACTCGTCCACCTTGGCCTCGGTGAGCGTCGGCAGCTCGCAGGCGTCGGCGAGCAGCCACTCGGCCTCGGGCACCTGGGCGACACGCATCGACGTCGGCTGGTGGTCGATGATCGTCACGTCGTGGTCGTTGGCGATGAGCTCTCGGGCGATCGACCGACCGACAGATCCTGCTCCGGCGATGACGACGCGCATCAGACCTCTACCTTCGGGGCGTGGGTGAGGATGCGCTCCATCGTGGTCGACGCATCGGTGTGGACCAGGACGTGCAAGATGTCGTTCTCCTGCAGCACGGTCTCGGGCTGGACGATCACGCCGTCGCCGTAGCGCGTGACGAAGGCCGACTTCGCGCCGCTGGCCTCGTCGATCGCGCGGATCGAGCGGCCGTACCAGCCGGGGTGCACGTCGACCTGGGCGAGGCGGATCTGACCGGAGGGGTCTCGGTACTCGTCGGTGGCTCCCATGGGGAGCATCCGGCGGAGCATCTGGTCGGCGGTCCAGCGGACCGTCGCGACCGTCGAGATCCCCAGGCGCTGGTAGATCTCGGCCCTGTGGGGGTCGTAGATCCGGGCGACGACGTTCTCGATCCCGTAGGTCTCACGGACCACGCGGGCCGCGAGGATGTTCGAGTTGTCGCCGTCCGAGACGGCCGCAAATCCGTAGGTGTCGTCGATCCCCGCCTGGTGGAGGGTGTCGCGGTCGAAGCCGAGACCGGTCACCTTCTTCCCACCGAAGTCGGGGCTCAACCGACGGAACGCGTCAGCGTTCTGGTCGATGACCGCGACGGAGTGACCGTTGTTCTCGAGCGACTGGGCCAGAGTGGCGCCGACGCGCCCACATCCCATGATGACGAAGTGCACAAGCCGGAACGCTACTCCAGGTTCACGCCCGTGGGTACCTGCGACGGGCCTGCCACGGCCGTGCGACGGGCCAGCAGCCCGCCTCTGTGACCGGCTGCGGAGCCGCGGGCGACTCCCTGACGGGACTGCTGACCAGACCGTGACCGCAGATCCGTCCCCAGACCGCCAAAACGGGCCTAGCATTGCTCAACGTGTCGGACATTGCTGATGCCGCCAAGCGGCTCCTCCTCGGACGTCCAGTCCGCAGCGAACACCTGGGGCATACCCTCCTGCCGAAGCGCATCGCGCTGCCGGTCTTCGCCTCGGACGCGCTCTCGTCCGTCGCCTACGCCCCCGACGAGATCCTGCTGACCCTCGCGGTCGCCGGGTTCACCGCCACGACGATCTCCCCGTGGGTCGGCCTCGCCGTCGTCCTCGTGCTGATCACCGTCGTCGCCTCGTACAGGCAGAACGTGCACGCCTACCCCTCGGGCGGCGGTGACTACGAGGTCGCGACCGAGAACCTCGGCCCGAGCGCCGGTGTCGGCGTCGCGAGCGCGCTCATGGTCGACTACGTCCTCACCGTCGCTGTGTCGATCTCCTCCGGCGCGCAGTACGCGGCGAGCGCGATCCCAGCGCTGCGGGACCACGAAGCCACCTTCGCGATCGTGCTCGTCGCGCTGCTGACGCTCGTGAACCTGCGAGGGGTCAAGGAGTCCGGGCGGTTCTTCGCGATCCCCGTGTACCTCTTCATGTTCGCGATCGGGGTCACCGCCGTCGTCGGGTTCTTGCGGCACCTGACCGGCAACCTGCCGATGGCAGAGAGCGCGACCTTCGAGCTCGTCGCCCAGCCTGGCTTCGACGAGGGGCTGACAGGTCTGGCCGGAGCCTTCCTCATCGCGCGGGCCTTCGCCTCGGGCTGCGCAGCCCTGACGGGTGTCGAGGCCATCAGCAACGGTGTCCCGGCCTTCCAGAAGCCCAAGTCCAAGAACGCGGCGACGACCCTCGCGCTCCTCGGTGGCATCTCGGCCCTGATGATCCTCGTCATCCTCTTCCTCGCGAAGCTCACAGGTGTGCACTATGCGGAGAACCCTCACGAGCAGCTGACCTCCGGTGGGCAGGCCCTCCCGGTCGACTACGTGCAGCACCCGGTGATCGGCCAGCTCGCCGAGGCCGTGTTCCAGGGAGTGCCAGTGGCCTTCTACATCGTCTCGGCGGTGACAGGGCTCATCCTCGTGCTCGCGGCGAACACGGCCTTCAACGGCTTCCCGGTGCTCGGATCCATCCTCGCCAAGGACGGCTACCTCCCGCGCCAGCTCCACACCCGCGGTGACAGGCTCGCCTTCTCCAACGGCATCCTCACCCTGGCGGCCGGGGCGATCATCCTCATCTGGGCCTTCGACGCCGAGGTCACCCGCCTGATCCAGCTGTACATCGTGGGTGTCTTCGTCTCCTTCACGCTGTCTCAGCTGGGCATGGTCCGGCACTGGACCGACAAGCTGCGGACCGAGACAGACCCGAAGGTGCGGTCGCAGATGACGCGCTCGAGGATCGTCAACTCGATCGGTTTCGCGATGACCGGGACCGTGCTGGTCATCGTGCTGCTCACCAAGTTCACGCACGGCGCGTGGATCGCGCTGCTCGCGATGGCTGCTGTGTTCGTGCTGATGAAGTCGATCCGCAAGCACTACGACTCGGTGTCTGAGGAGATCGAGCTCGGCGAGGACCCGTCGTCCTCTCGGGCGCTGCCGAGCCGGGTGCACGCGATCGTGCTCGTGTCCAAGCTGCACAAGCCGACGATGCGGGCGATCGCCTACGCCCGCGCGTCGCGGCCCAACACGCTCGAGGCGCTCACCGTGGGCGTCGACGCCGAGGACGTCGAGCGCCTCACAGCCCAGTGGGAGAGCCTGGACATCCCCGTCCCGCTGCGGGTCCTCGACTCCCCGTTCCGTGAGATCACCCGGCCGATCCTCGGGTACGTCCGGTCGGTGCGTCGCGAGAGCCCCCGTGACCTCGTCGTGGTGTACATCCCCGAGTACGTGGTCGGGCACTGGTGGGAGCAGCTGCTCCACAACCAGAGCGCGCTGCGGCTCAAGGGGCGTCTGCTCTTCACCCCCGGTGTGGTCGTGGCCTCGGTCCCGTGGCAGCTCTCGTCGAGCCAGGGGCAGACGGGCCTGGAGGGCACCGGGTACGCCGCGAAGAAGCGCAGGGTCGGCTACTAGGTCGACGTCTGGTGGGACGCGGGCCAGACGCCTGGGATACTTGTCGGGTGCCTACCACCCCTGAGTCATCCGAAGCCCTGAACGACGCCGCCGACACCCCTGAGACCGCTCCGCTGGTCGAGCTCGAGATCGGCCGCATCGCCCACGGTGGGCACTGCGTCGCGCGGTACGACGGTCGGGTCGTCTTCGTGCGGCACACGCTGCCCGGTGAGACCGTCCGCGCGCGCCTCACCGACTCGGGGGAGACCTCGAAGTTCTGGCGCGCGGACGCCGTCGAGATCCTCGTCGCCTCCCCGGACCGGGTCCGGTCGGCCTGGCCGCAGGCCGGGGCCGACGGCGTCGGCGGCGGAGAGCTCGCGCACGTCTCCCTCGAGGCGCAGCGCCGCTGGAAGGCCGGGGTCGTCGAAGAGCAGCTGCAGCGCCTCGCGAAGATCGAGCGCACCGTGGTCGTCGAGCCCGCCCCGGGCGACGACGAGCGCGGCGGCCTCGGATGGCGTACCCGCATCGACCTCGTCGCCGACGCGGACGGCCGCGCCGGCATGCGCCAGTTCCGGTCGCACGACGTGCTCCCGCTGAGCACCATGCCCCTGGCCACCCCGGAGGTCCTTGCTGCCGCCGATGCCGAGAAGATCTTCGCGAAGCGCTGGACCCCCGGCGCCGAGATCGAGGTCGTGGCCCCGGCCGACGGCTCAGACCCGATCGTGCTGCTCGACGGGCAGGTCCTGCGCAACGGCCACCTCGACACCCGTCCGAACGTGCGCCGCTCGGTCACCGAGACGGTGACCGTCGACGGCGAGGCCTTCACGTACAAGGTCGCCGCCGACGGGTTCTGGCAGGTCCACCGCGAGGCCCCCTCGCTCCTCGCGCAGGTGGTGCTCGACGCTGCCCGCGGGGGAGCGGACGGCGACCTCACCGACGCCACGGTCGTCGACCTCTACTCAGGGGCCGGGCTGTTCACGGTCCCGCTCGCCAAGGCCGTCGGGCCTGTCGGACGCGTCGTCGCTGTCGAGGGTGACGAGCGCGCCGTGAAGGACGCGCGCCGCAACGCTCACGCCTACGAGCAGGTCGAGCTGCACGTCGGCCAGGTCGACACGGTGCTGCGGACCGCCGGGCACGGCGCGATCGCCGGGGCCGACGTCGTCGTCCTCGACCCGCCGCGCACAGGTGCGGGAGCCAAGACCGTCGCGCAGATCGTGGCGCTCTCGCCGAGCCGCATCGTGTACGTCGCGTGCGACCCAGCGGCGCTCGCCCGTGACATCGCGTACCTCGCGAAGGACGGCTACGAGCTCGAGAGCGTCCGCGCCTTCGACCTCTTCCCGATGACGCACCACGTGGAGTGCGTGGCTGTCCTGACGCGCTGATCCCTCAGCCCGCCGAGCGCGCCGGGTCGACGAGCGCCCGATCGCTCAGCGCGCCGGGCTGACGATCGCCAGGCTGCTGAGAGCGCAGAGTCATCAGCGCTCTCCCTGAGCAGTGCCGTGAAGCCACCTGAGGCACCGGTCGACCGCACGCAGCGGACGACCGGTGCCTCAGATGGTGGTGCACCGCCGGGAGGGCAGGGGTTCCTCGCCGGCGGCAGATTGGTGGTGTCACACAGGTGGACGTGTTCCTACGGGTCGGACATGGGTCACGTTCCGCTCCACGGCGCGCTCGGACACCGTGAAGAGCGTGCCGCTGCGGACACGGACGGCCTCCTCGATGCGTTCGGCGACATCGGGGCGGCAGCTGCGCTTCTCTCCCGTCAGCAGCATGTGGATGAACTGACGTGAGCACCCTGCGCGGCGTCCCAGACGAGCCTGGTTGATGCCGGCGAGCATCATGTAGGCCTTGAGGAGCCTCGGGTCACGCAGCCTCATCGCCGTCCTCTCTCTGCGGTCTGTGATGTTTCTATGCTTGCGTCTGTTTTGACCCGAGTCAACCCTTTGGCGACTGTCCATTCCGTTCGGGTTGACGGGGCCTTGCGCCCGATGAGCGCCACGCGGGTGATTGTCCCTTCCCGCACGGTCCATCCTGGTTGACATATCTTTGTGCCGCAGGCGCGGCACCCGCTCGCCCTGATCTCCCGCGACACGCGACGGCTCTCCTCGGATCTCCGGGACCGGCCGGTGTGCGTCGCCGACGAAGGGCAAAGATCGATGCACGCACTCCAGAGACTCCTGCGGGACGGTCTCGAACGCAGAGGGTGGAACCAGTCAGACCTGGCGCGTGAGTCGGGTCTGTCCAAGCAGGTCGTGTCGAAGCTCTTGCGCGAGGGCAGGGCCCCGATCGCGCGGCTCTTGAGGGACACGACCGTCGAAGGGCTCGCCAGGGCCCTCCAGGTCCACGTCGGGGTCGTCCGGGCGGCGATCGCCGAGGAGATGGGTCTGCCCGGCGGCGAGGTCCAGGTGGTGTACGACGCCCGTGGGGTGGCCGACGACGAGCTCATCCGTGAGCTGACGCGCAGGCTCAGGGCTGCTTCGGCAGCACGGTCCGCCGAGGACGGCGGTCCGCGGCTCTCGCTCGTCCTCGCAGACCCTGTCGGCACGGGCATCGAGCCCGAGGGCTCGGACGCCCTGACCTCGACGTCCGAGACCGGGACGTGGGCGGCGAGGACAGGTGAGCCGGACCAGTCACCGGGTCTGGTCGACGGCAGCGCGGACCAGCCGCCTGGCGACGGCGTGCAGGACGACCCGGAGAGCCCGGTCCTCGTGTGACGGAGCATCGTGCCGGAGACCCCTGGGGGACCCGGGGCTGTGGACGACGGTCCTGGAGCCGCAGGCCCACGTAGCGTCGCACCTGTGTTCAACCCGTGGCGGCGCCTGCGTGAGCTCGACCATGTCGAGCTCCGGTGGGTCGTCGTGCCCGGTGTCCTCGGCGCCACGGACGGGGTCCGGGCGATCCAGCTCCACCCGCACCAGTCCCAGGCCCAACGGCGTTCGACCCTCGCGCACGAGCTCGCCCACCTCGAGCTGCGTCACGGTCCAGGCTGCACGGAGCGCGAGGAGAGAGAGGCCGGTGCCCTGGCCGCGCGGTGGCTCGTCTCTCTCGACGACCTCGTGCAGGCAGCACGCTGGGCGAGGTCGTGGGGGGAGCTCGCCGACGAGCTGTGGGTGGACGTCGAGACCGTGCGGATCCGGCTCGCCACCCTCGTGGACTCCGAGCGCGAAGAGCTCCTGCGGGCCCGCGGTGAGGAAGAGCTGCCGTGAGCAGGTCACGGGCTGGGCGGCTCCAGGTCGACGGTCAGGGTGCCCAGGTATGGTGATGCCCCACACCTTCACGCAGGGAGAACGCCAGTGCACGGACTGACGTCCGAAGAGGTCGCCGACCGGAGGTCGCAGGGCCTCGTCAACACGGTCGACACGACCACCTCTCGCTCCTTCGTCGACATCCTCCGCGAGAACGTCTTCACGCTCTTCAACGGCATCCTCCTGGTCGCGCTCGTGCTCGTGCTGCTCACAGGGCGGTGGGCGGACGCGCTGTTCGGCTTCGTCATCGTCATCAACGCCGCGATCGGCATCGTCACGGAGTACCGCGCCAAGCGGACCCTGGACAACCTGGCGATCCTCGACGCGCCCTTCGCGCGGGTGCTCCGCGACGGTGCTGAGCAGCAGGTGCGTCTCGAGGAGATCGTCCAGGACGACGTGGTGCACCTCGGCACCGGGGACCAGGTGCCGGCCGACGGCACCGTGCTGAGCTCGGCCGGCCTCGAGATCGACGAGTCGATGCTCACGGGCGAGTCTCGGTCGGTCCACAAGGCCGTCGACGACGAGGTGCTCTCAGGGTCCTCCGTCGTGGCGGGGAGCGCGGCCTTCCGTGTGACGCGCGTGGGGATCGACGGCTATGCCAACAAGATCACCGCGGTGGCCAAGCAGTACTCGACAGTCCAGTCCGACCTGCGCGACGGGGTCAACAAGGTCTTGCGGGTGGTGTCGTTCGCGATCGTCCCGATCGCCCTGCTCCTCGCGTGGAGCCAGCTCCGTGCGACGGGCGGCTGGGACACCGCCTTCGAGGACGGGCACTGGAAGGACGCCGTCGTCGCGGCCGTCGCAGGCGTTGTCGGCATGATCCCCGAGGGGCTCGTGCTCCTCACCTCTCTCAACTTCGCGCTCGCCGCGATGATCCTCGCCCGGCAGAAGGTCCTCGTGCAGGAGCTTGCCGCCGTCGAGATCCTCGCTCGTGTCGACGTGCTCTGCCTGGACAAGACCGGCACGATCACCGACGGCACAGTCTCGCTCACCAGCCTCGAGACGCTCGCCGAGCTGCCCGGGGCCCTCGAGGCGCTCGCCGCGATCGCGACAGACCGCGAGGGCAACGCCACGTCGAAGGCGATCGCCGCGGGGGTCGCCGCCGTCGTCCCCGCCCAGGTCCTCGCCGCCGTGCCCTTCTCCTCGGCCCGCAAGTGGAGCGCGCTCGAGACCGCCGACGGCGTCTGGGTCATGGGCGCTCCTGAGCTCCTGCTCGGACGACGCGACGACGACGGCGCTGCCCGCGCCCGGACCGTCGTGGCCCGGGAGGCCGGGACGGGCGCGCGCGTGGTCCTGCTCGCCCGCACCGACGAGCCGCTCCCGGCTCCCGACGGCGACCTGCCCGGCGACCTGCAACCTGCTGTCGTCGCCGTGCTGGGGGAGCGGGTGCGACCTGACGCCGCGCAGACCCTCGCCTACTTCCGCGAGCAGGGTGTGCGGACCACGATCATCTCGGGTGACAACCCCGAGACCGTGGCCGCGATCGCGACCCGGGTCGGCCTGCGCGGCGAGGGCGTGGTGGTCGACGGCTTCGACGCCAGGGACCTCCCCGTCGACGACCCGGCGGCGCTCGCTCAGGTCGCCCGCGACTACGACGTCTTCGGCCGGGTGTCGCCCGAGCAGAAGCGGGACCTGGTCCACGCCCTCCAGTCCGACGGGCACGTCGTCGCGATGACAGGCGACGGCGTCAACGACGCCCTCGCGCTCAAGGACGCCGACCTCGGCATCGCGATGGGCAACGGCGCCGGGGCGAGCAAGGCCGTCGCCCGCATCGTGCTCGTCGACGGAGCGTTCTCGACCCTGCCCGGCGTCCTCGGCCAGGGGCGCCGGATCATGGCGAACATGGAGCGCGTCGCGACGCTGTTCCTCTCCAAGACGACGTACGCCGCGCTGCTCGCCGTGGTCGTCGTGCTGCTCTCCTGGGACTACCCGTTCTTGCCGCGCCACATGACGATCATCGGCGCGCTGACCATCGGCATCCCAGCCTTCCTGCTGTCCCTGCCGCCGAACAACCAGCGCTTCGTCGCCGGCTTCCTCAGGCGGTGCCTGTCCTTCGCCATGCCTGTGGGGATCGTCGTCGGCTCGCTCGTCCTGGGCATCTACGCCTTCGTCTGGGACGCCGACTCCCTGGTCCAGGGGCGCACGGCCGTGTTCATCGTCCTCGTCTCGGTCGGCCTGTGGGTCGTGGGTGTGCTCGCGCGCCCCTGGCAGGCGTGGAAGGTCGCCATGATCGTCCTGCTGGCGGGTGCCGCCGTCGGGGTGCTCCTCGTCGAGCCCGTGCGCGAGCTCGTCAGCCTCGAGTACCCGAGCCGCGAGTCCGCGCCGTGGATCGCGGCGACAGCGGTCCTCGGGTGCCTCGCCGTCGAGGCGATCCACAGGTGGTTCACGCCGTGGCTCGTCGGTCGCGCCCGCACGCCCGAGACGCTGGTCGTCTAGACCGCTACGCCTGCGCGCTCGGCCTAGACGACGCGCTCCGGCGGTCGCCCGCGGAGGGCGGCCGTCGCCGCGGCTGACGAGGCCGCGCACCGGAGAGACTCGCACCCGCATATATCTTGACGTCAAGATACATGCGGTATGCTTGTCCCGGATTCGACGACAGCGCCTCGAGCGGCTCGTCGAGCACTGCCCGGCTACGCTGGGCGAAGCCCCCAAGTACCAGGTGCACCACCGGGCGGACGTCTCGCCGACTCCCTCGCGCACCTGTCTCGCCGAAGATGAAGGAGCCTACGTGAGCAGCGTGGACACGTTCGGGTCGAAGGGAACTCTCGAGGTCGATGGCACCTCGTACGAGATCTTCCGGCTCTCCGCAGTTGAAGGGACGGACAAGCTTCCGTTCAGCCTCAAGGTTCTCGCCGAGAACCTCCTCCGCACCGAAGACGGCGCGAACATCACCGCTGACCACGTCAACGCCCTGGCCTCCTGGGACCCCGACGCGCAGCCGGACACCGAGATCCAGTTCACCCCTGCGCGCGTGATCATGCAGGACTTCACGGGTGTGCCCTGCGTCGTCGACCTCGCCACCATGCGCGAGGCCGTCGCCGACCTCGGCGGCGACCCGGAGCGTGTGAACCCGCTCGCACCTGCCGAGCTCGTCATCGACCACTCGGTCCAGATCGACGTCGCCGGTCGCGCCGACGCCTTCGAGCGCAACGTCGAGCTCGAGTACGAGCGCAACCGTGAGCGCTACCAGTTCCTGCGCTGGGGCCAGACGGCCTTCGACGACTTCAAGGTCGTCCCTCCGGGCACCGGGATCGTCCACCAGGTCAACATCGAGTACCTGGCCCGCACCATCATGACCCGCGAGGTCGACGGGGTCCTGCGCGCCTACCCCGACACCTGCGTCGGCACCGACTCGCACACGACGATGGTCAACGGCCTCGGCGTGCTCGGCTGGGGCGTCGGTGGCATCGAGGCCGAGGCCGCGATGCTCGGTCAGCCCGTCTCGATGCTCATCCCGCGCGTCGTGGGCTTCAAGCTCACGGGCGAGATCCCCGCAGCCGTCACCGCGACCGACGTCGTCCTGACGATCACGCAGCAGCTGCGCGAGCATGGTGTCGTCGGCAAGTTCGTCGAGTTCTACGGAGAAGGTGTCGCGGCCGTGCCGCTCGCCAACCGTGCGACCATCGGCAACATGAGCCCCGAGTTCGGCTCGACCGCGGCGATCTTCCCGATCGACGGCGTCACGCTCGACTACCTGCGCCTCACCGGACGCTCCGCAGAGCAGCTCGCTCTCGTCGAGGCGTACGCCAAGGAGCAGGGCATGTGGCTCGACCCCTCGGCCGAGTCCTACATCGAGCCGAAGTTCTCCGAGTACCTCGAGCTCGACCTCTCCACGGTCGTCCCGAGCATCGCCGGGCCCAAGCGTCCGCAGGACCGGATCGAGCTCACCGACGCGAAGAGCTCTTTCGCGACGTCGATCCTCGACTACGTTGACGCCGCCGCTGCAGCCCCGTTCACGGGCCTCGACGAGTCGGTCGACGAGACCTTCCCGGCCTCTGACCCCATCGCCGCGGGTGAGCACCACGACGCGAGCGACGCGCCCGACCACGTCCCGAACGGTGACTCGTCCAAGCGCCCGCACAAGCGTGTGCCCCTGACGCTCGCCGACGGCACGGAGACCGAGCTGGACCACGGCAAGGTCGTCATCGCCTCGATCACGTCGTGCACCAACACCTCGAACCCCTCGGTCATGCTCGCCGCGGCGCTCCTGGCCAAGAAGGCTGTCGAGAAGGGCCTCGTGGCCCAGCCGTGGGTCAAGACGTCGATGGCCCCCGGGTCCAAGGTCGTCACCGACTACTACGAGAAGGCGGGCCTGTGGCCCTACCTCGAGAAGCTCGGCTTCCACCTCGTCGGCTACGGCTGCGCGACCTGCATC
Source organism: Sanguibacter sp. Leaf3 (assembly GCF_001425965.1). Taxonomy (NCBI): domain Bacteria; kingdom Bacillati; phylum Actinomycetota; class Actinomycetes; order Micrococcales; family Sanguibacteraceae; genus Sanguibacter; species Sanguibacter sp. Leaf3. The sequence goes on from NZ_LMRH01000002.1 coordinate 573,602, forward strand.
GGCAACTCCGGTCCGCTGCCCGAAGAGGTCTCCGCCGCGGTCAACGAGCACGACCTGTCGGTCGTCTCGGTGCTCTCGGGCAACCGCAACTTCGAGGGTCGCATCAACCCCGACGTGAAGATGAACTACCTCGCGTCGCCGCCGCTGGTCATCGCCTACGCCCTCGCGGGCACGATGGACTTCGACTTCGTCGCCGAGCCCCTCGGCCAGGACCAGGACGGCGCGGACGTGTTCCTCGCCGACATCTGGCCCTCGGCCGACGAGGTGCAGCGGACGATCGACACGTCGATCAACCGCGAGATGTTCACGACCGACTACGCGGACGTCTTCGCCGGTGACGAGCGCTGGCGCGCCCTGCCCACCCCCGAGGGCAACACCTTCGCGTGGGACTCCGAGTCGACGTACGTGCGCAAGCCCCCGTACTTCGACGGCATGTCGATGACCCCCGACCCTGTCACCGACATCTCCGGTGCTCGTGTCCTCGCCAAGCTCGGCGACTCGGTCACGACCGACCACATCAGCCCTGCTGGTGCGATCAAGCCGGGCACCCCGGCCGCGGAGTACCTCGCGGGCAACGGTGTCGAGCGTCGTGACTTCAACTCCTACGGCTCGCGCCGCGGGAACCACGAGGTGATGATCCGCGGGACCTTCGCGAACATCCGCCTGCGCAACCAGCTCCTGGAGAACGTCGAGGGTGGCTACACCTTCAACTTCGTCACGGGCCAGCAGTCGTTCATCTACGACGCCGCGCAGGACTACGCCGCGCAGGGCACCCCGCTCGTCATCCTCGGTGGCAAGGAGTACGGCTCCGGCTCGTCGCGCGACTGGGCTGCCAAGGGCACGGCGCTCCTCGGCGTCAAGGCTGTCATCACCGAGAGCTTCGAGCGGATCCACCGCTCGAACCTCATCGGCATGGGCGTCCTGCCGCTGCAGTTCCCGGCTGGGGAGAACGCCGAGTCCCTCGGGCTCGACGGCACGGAGACCTTCGACATCTCGGGTGTCACCGTCCTCAACGACGGCTCGACCCCGTCGACCGTCAAGGTCGCCGCGACGAAGACCGACGGCACGCTCGTCGAGTTCGACGCCGTGGTGCGCATCGACACCCCGGGCGAGGCGGACTACTACCGCAACGGCGGGATCCTGCAGTACGTGCTCCGGTCGCTCGTCCAGAAGTGACCTGACACCAGCGGTACCAGAGCGGGGCGTCCATCCTTCACCGGGTGGGCGCCCCGCTGTGCGTCCCTGCAGTGCCCGCTCAGGCGCCCTCGTCGTGCTGCGACGGGGCAGTGCTCAGCTCTGGTGCGGCCGAGAGCGGTGGGGGACAGGTCGGCTCGGGCTGTCGCCCGGGCTCCTGGGACGGCACACTGGGGCGATGGCCTCATCTGCGGTGACGGTGGAGAACGACGGCTCGGTGACCGAGTTCCTCGACGGGGTGACGCACCCGGTCCGCAGACGCGACGCGTTCACCGTGCTCGCGCTCATGGAGCGTGTCACCGGTGAGCCCGCGCGGATGTGGGGGACCAGCATCGTGGGCTTCGGGAGCTACCACTTCGTCTACGCCACCGGCCGTGAGGGCGACTGGTTGGCCCTGGGCTTCTCCCCGCGCAAGGCGGCGACCACGGTCTACCTCATGGACGGCTTCGAGGACCGCGGTGACATGCTCGCCCGCCTCGGGCCGCACACCCTCGGCAGCTCCTGCCTGTACCTCAAGGACCTCACGACGATCGACCTCGACGTCCTCGAAGAGCTGGCTCGCACGTCGTACGCGGCGGTCGTCGGCCGAGAAGGGTAGCCGGAGCGGCCTCGGCGACGGAGGCGGTCCATCTGCCGCGCTGCGCTGCGGTCCCACGTCGTGCCGCGCCGCGCACCAGCCCCGGCCGGCCGCCCCAGGCGGTCAGTCGTCCTGGAGCAGCTCGTCGGCGACCCGCGCACCGAGCGCGGCGAAGGTCGGGTCGTCGTCGCTGTGCGCGAGCAGCGCGGTCCCCATCGCGACGGCCCAGCCGCGCGCGCGGCCCCAGAGTGCCTCTCGGGCGCGGAGGGCCTCAGGCGACCGACCCTGGTGCGGGAGGTCGCCGCTGGCCCCGTCGTCCCACGCTCTCTCGACGGCCGCCACGAACCGCTCCCGCCCGGCGCGGTCGAAGACGAGCCAGGCCGCGGCGAGGTCGCACGCGGGGTCACCCGAGGTCATGTCCCCGAAGTCGACCACGGCTCGCAGGCTCACCTCACCCGCCGGCTCGTCGGAGACCACGAGGTTGAAGGGGTGCGGGTCGCCGTGCAGCCACAGCGGCGGTCCGCCCCATGCGGGGGCGTCGAGCCCTGCCTCCCAGACGGCGGTAAGCCCGGCGACGCGGGGGTGGTCGACGCGCGACAGCCGTTCACGCACCGCGTCGTCGCGCTCCTCGAGCGGGCCGCCGCGGACCTCGTTGACCGGTGCGTCCGCCGGGGCGGCCAAGTGCAGCGCGCCGAAGAAGGCAGCCAGCGGCTCCGCGACACCCTGCAGCCGGGCGCGGTCGACCGTGCCGGCGGCCGTGCCGTCGATCCACGGCACGACGCTCCAGTGCCACGGGTAGCCTGCGCCGGGGACGCCCGCGACGACCGGCGCGGGGACCAGCACGTCGAGACGCTCTGCGAGACGAGGGAGCCACCGCTGCTCGTTGACGAGCAGACGTGCCCCGACCGCGCGCCGCGGGACCCGGACCGCCAGTGAGGTCCCCAGTCGGAGCATCACGTTGTCCCACCCCTCGGAGACGACCTCGAGGCTCAGGTCGGCCGTCGGGCCGGCACCGGGCAGGGTGGGGCACTGCTCGTCGAGCAGCCGCCGGACCAGCGTGGTGTCGACGACGACCTCGGCGGCCGGGCGGTCAGCCACCCGCGTGCGTCACGCTGTCGCGACGGGCCCGGACCTCGTCGGCGAAGGCACCGAAGACCACGAGGGCGCGCGGGACGAGGCTCGTCAGCCGCACGGCTGCGTCGGCGCGCATCGTGTCGGCGACGCCCGGCGCGAGCTCGGCAGCCATCTCGGGGGTCGCGAGCCACTCGTCGAGGTGCGCCCCGTCGATCTCGAGGTGGAACTGGAGCCCGACGGCACTGCCTGACCTGAAGGCCTGCACGGGGGTGAGGGGTGTCGAGGCGAGGACTGTCGCGCCCGGAGGAGCGGTGACGGCGTCTGCGTGCCAGTGCAGCACCTCCGGGTCGGGCGAGGCGTCGACCGTCAGCGGGTACAGGTACGCGTCCCGCAGGCCCGCGCCGGTGAGCGAGACCGGCGCGACACCGATCTCCTCGCCGTGCGCTGTGAGCAGGTCGCCACCGAGGGCGACGGCGAGCAGCTGCATCCCGAGGCAGATCCCGAGGACCGGGACACCAGCGGCCGTCGCGTCGGCGAGCAGCCTGCGCTCGGCGGAGAGCCCAGGGTGCGCCGTGTCGTCCAGCGCTCCCATGCCTCCTCCCATGACGACCAGGCCGGCGAGCGACCGGGCGTCGGGGAGCTCAGGTGCCGCGTCGTCGAGGACGGTCACCGAACGCCAGGCGATGCTGCGCTCGTCGAGGGCGCGGCCCACGAGGCCGGGCCCTTCCCACGCGGCGTGCTGGATGACCAGGACGGCGGGCGACGGGTCAGGGACAGGAATGGTGCTCATGCGACGGACGGTCGAGGTGTGAGGGGCATGGGACCAGGCTAAGCGGTCCCAGGCGCCTGTCTGCAGCCTCTCGGCTCACGTCCAGGTCTGCGGGGGACGATCTAGGCTCGTCATGAAGAGCCACAGGCTCGTGAGGAGCGTCGTCGGGTGGACGGTCAGGTCGCTGCAGGTGCTGCTGGTCCCGCTGTCGTGGGCCCCCCTGTCCCGACCGACGCGATCTCGTCGTGGTGGACCGTCGCGGTGCTGGGCGTCGTCGCTGTGGTCGCGGTCGTGCTCGCGGTCCGCCGTCGCGTCCGGCACAGGCGCACGACCCGTGCGGCTCTGGTCGACGCCGCGCCAGCCGCGCCCACGGACGCACCGCAGGTCCGGCGCCCCCGCACCTGGCACCTCCTCCTGGCGGGGGCCTGCGCGCTCCTGCTCGCCGTCGGTGTCGGTGTCAACACGTGGGTCGGGTACATCCCGACGGTCGACGCTCTTGCGATCCACCTCGGCCTCGGCCCACGGCTCGAGGTGCCTGCGGTCCGGGCAGCCCCTGTCCCGGGCGCGACCGTCGCGACGATCTCTGCAGACCCGCCGACGGGGACAGGTGCCTTCGGCGCTGTGAAGATCGCGGCGCCTGCCGACCTCCGTGTCGACCCGAGCGACACCTGGATCTACACGCCCCCGGGCTTCGACCCCTCGGGCAAGACCCTGTACCCGCTCGTGGTGCTCGTCCACGGTTCCCCTGGAGGGTCCGCCGACTGGTTCGGTGCAGGCCTCCCGGCGGTCCTCGACTCTCTCATCACCTCGGGGAAGATCCGACCCATGATCGTCGTCGCCCCGGACATGAACGGCCGTGGCCAGAGCGAGGTCTCCTGCCTCGACTCGACCCGCGGCGGCTCCCAGACCGAGACCTACCTGCGTGACGTCGTGCTCCCGTGGGTCGACCAGCGCTACCCCGTCGCGACCGGGCGGGAGTACCAGGCGATCGGGGGCATGTCCGCAGGGGCGTACTGCGCCCTCGACCAAGGGTTGCGGCACTCTGCGGACTTCGGGACGATCCTCGCGATCATGCCCTACGGCGATCCCGGGGACATGCGAGGTGCCGGCCTCTCGACGGACGCTGAGGTCGCTGCCCACAGCCCGAGCGACTACGTCAGCACGATCGACCTGACCGATCCCACAGCCGTCTTCCTCGACTACGGCGCCACCGACACCGACGCCCAGGTGCCCGCGACGGCTCAGGACCTCGCACGACGGCTCGAGGCACGCGGACAGCCCGTCGAGCTGCGGACCGAACCAGGGCTGGGCCACAGCTGGGTCACCGCGATGACAGCCGTGCCCTACGGCCTCGAGCTCTTCGAGCAGCAGATGACGGCAGCCGAGCACGCGCTGTAGGTTGAGCGCCCGGTGGGCCAGGTGCCGACGAGCCGACCAGCGACCAGCCGGGCGGCGGGCACAGATCGGCCCAGCACGGCACGGCACAGACACAGCACGACTCGACCACGGGGACGGACGCAGATGTCAGCGAGCAGCAACGGGATCCTCCTGCCTCGGCGCGGGCCCAGCCCCGTCGAGGCGCACCGGCGGCGGGTCGAGACCCGGGTCCTGGCCTCGCGGGTGGTCGTCGTCCTCGCCGTCCTCGGACTGGTGTCCGCGGTCGCCCACGGCCTGCGGCGCGTCTTCAGCCCCGTCGCCGACCTCGTCCCCGGTCTCACCGAGGCGACAGCCCGCCCGACGCTCCTGCTCGTCTCGATCGCCCTGCTCATCACGGCGCGCGGCCTGCGCAAGGGGCACAGGCTCTCATGGGTCCTCGCTCTCGGGGTTTTGGCGCTGTCGGCCGTGCTCCACCTGCTCAAGGGCGTCGACGTCTTCGAGACCCTCGTCCTCCTCGCCGCCCTCGTCTGGCTCGCCTCGCGGTGGAGCGCGTTCCCCGTGCTGCCGACCCGTCGGGCCGTGCGCCGGGCCGCGTGGGTCACCGGTCTGTCGACAGCAGGCCTCGCCGGAGCCGTGGCCCTCGTCGCGACCCTCGTGCCCGAGCACTCCGGCCGGGCCCGGGCCGAAGAGCTCGGGAGCATCGTGCACCCCGTCTCCTTCGCGCTCACGCTCGTCTTCGTCGTGACGATGCTCTGGGCGCTCACCTCACCCCGGGACGCCGTGCGCCTGAGCCCGGCAGACCACGTCAAGGAGCGTGAGCACGCCCGGCACGTCGTGGAGCGCCACGGGGGAGGGACCCTCGACTACTTCGCGCTCCGTGACGACAAAGACTGGTTCTTCGTCGCCGACTCTGTCGTCGCCTTCTCCGTCCGGGGCGGCGTGTGCCTCGTCTCGCCCGACCCGATCGGACCCGCCGACGAGCGTGAGCTGGTGTGGGCCGAGTTCCTCAGCATGGCGTCGTCGAACGGCTGGTCCGTGGCGGTCGTCGCCGCGAGCGCCGACTGGCTCCCTGTCTACGAGGCGAGCGGCCTGCACGTCGTGTACTTCGGCGACGAGGCCGTCGTGGACTGCCCGACCTTCACCCTGGCGGGCAGCGCGCACAAGTCGCTGCGCCAGGCTGTCAACAGGGTCGAGCGCGCCGGCTACACCACGACCTTCCACGACCCGGCGACCCTCGACGCCGACCTGCGCACCGCGATCTCCGAGATGGCCGAGGAGTCCCGCCGGGGCGAGGACGAGCGCGGATTCTCCATGACCCTGTCTCGCCTCTTCGACCCCGCCGACACCGGTCTCATGCTCTCCGTCACCCGCTCCGCCGAAGGGCGGGTCGACGCCTTCTGCCAGTGGGTACCCGCAGCCGCCGTCGACGGCTGGTCGCTCGACGTCATGCGCCGGCGCCTCGACACCGACGACATCCCCAACGGGCTCGTCGACACGACCATCGTGCACACAGTCACCGAGCTCGTCCGGCGCGGCGAGCGTGGGCTCGGCCTCAACTTCGCGGTCATGCGCGAGGTGCTCGAGTCCGACGACAGCGCGTCCAGGCTGGACCAGGTGACCAGGCCCCTGCTGCAGAGGCTCTCGCGCGGCACCCAGATGGAGACCCTCGGCAAGTTCAACGACAAGTTCGAGCCCACCTGGGTGCCCCGCTACGTGGTCCTCGACTCCGCCGAGCTGATCGCGACGCAGGCCGTCGTGCTCGCAGGCGCCGAGGGGGTCACCGAGATCCCCGTCATCGGGCGCTTCCTCGGTGCTGTGGGCACCGCGCGATGATCCTCTCCCTCGCGGCCGCCCTGGCCGCCGCCGTCGGCTACGGCGTCAGCACGATCATGCAGGCCGTCGCCACCCGCAGCACCCACGGCCTCGCAGCCGTCACCACGCCCCTCGTGGTCGCCGCCCTCCTCGTCGACGGCCTCGCGTGGCTGCTCTCCCTCGTCGCCCTCGACAGGCTGCCGCTCTTCCTGGTGCAGGCGGTCCTCGCCGGTTCCGTGGTGGTCGTCGTGCTGCTCGCCCGCTGGTTCCTCGGAGCCCGCCTGCGCAGGGTCGACGTCGTGGCTGTGGTCGCCGTCGTCCTCGCGCTCGTCGTCATCGGCGCAGCAGGCGGCGAGCAGCCCGCGACAGCCCCACCCGCAGGCTTCGTGGCCGTGCTCGTCACGGGCAGCGTGCTGCTCGCCCTCGCCACGGTGCCGCTCTACAGGTCGGGGTCCTCCAGGGCGCTCTCCGTCGCCGCGGGGCTGGGGTACTCGGTGGCCGCGCTCGGAGCCCGCACGGCGCACGCAGCCGACGACCTGCTCGGCACGGTCCTGCAGCCCGTCGCCGTGGCAGTCGTGCTCGGTGGCGTGGTCGGTGCCGTCGCCTACCTGCGGGCCCTCGAGCAGGGCAGCGTCGGCGGGACAGCAGCGACCGTGTCGGTGCTCGAGGTGGTTGTCCCCGGCGGCATCGGCGTCGCTGTCCTCGGCGACGTCGTCCGTGACGGCTGGGCTGTGCCGGCGGTCCTCGCGCTCGCGGTCGCCCTCGCCGCGTGCGTCGTGCTCGCGACCAGCCCGGCCAACAGTGCTGCCGAGGGCCAGGACGCGGCTCGTCCGGGAGACGGGGCGCCCGCGAGCGTGTGACGTGGCGGGTCGTGCGGGCGTCGACCGCTTGCTGCAACCTCCGCAGAGGTCGAGACTCGGAGACGACGCACTCTCGGCCAGCAGGCTGGGCGACGACCTCAGTCGTGGCTCGTCCGTCAGTGTCTTCCGGGGGAGCATCGCCTGTGCGCGCTGCCGACACATCCCGAGGAGAGACGACGATGTCCCCTGAAGACCAGCACCACCACCGTGACCACCACAGCGACCACGTGAGCGTCAACCCGCTCTTCGCCCGGCCGGGGGAAGACTCGGTCGCCTCGAAGTACCACCTCGAGGACGACGGCATGCTGCCTGAGACGGCTTACCAGATCGTGCACGACGAGACCATGCTCGATGGCAACGCACGGCTCAACCTCGCGACCTTCGTGAGCACCTGGATGGACCCGCACGCCGAGAAGCTCTACGCCGAGTCCTTCGACAAGAACATGATCGACAAGGACGAGTACCCGCAGACCGCCGCGATCGAGACCTACGGGTGGCGGATCCTCGCCGACCTGTGGAACGCACCCGATCCGGAGAAGGCCCTCGGGACCTCGACGGTCGGCTCCTCCGAGGCCTGCATGCTGGCCGGCCTCGCCTTCAAGCGGCGGTGGCAGCACGCTCGTCGCGCCGCTGGTCGCCCGACCGACAGGCCGAACCTCGTGATGAGCTCGGCGGTCCAGGTGTGCTGGGAGAAGTTCTGCAACTACTGGGACGTCGAGGCGCGCTACGTGCCCATCACCGAGGAGCACAAGACGCTCGACGGTCACGACCTCGCCTCCTACGTCGACGAGAACACGATCGGCGTCGTGGCGATCCTCGGCGTCACGTACACGGGGATGTACGAGCCCGTCGAGAAGATCTCGGCGGCCCTCGACGTCATCCAGGCCAGCACCGGGCTCGACGTGCCGATCCACGTCGACGGTGCCTCTGGGGCGATGATCGCGCCGTTCCTCCAGCCTGACCTCGTGTGGGACTTCCGGCTGCCGCGCGTCCACTCCGTCAGCACCTCGGGCCACAAGTACGGACTCGTGTACCCAGGCCTCGGCTGGGTCGTCTGGCGTTCGGCCGAGTACCTGCCCGAGGACCTCGTGTTCAGGGTCAGCTATCTCGGCGGCGAGATGCCGACCTTCGCGCTCAACTTCTCTCGGCCCGGCGCGCAGGTGCTGCTGCAGTTCTACCTGTTCCTGCGGCTCGGCCGCAGCGGCTACACGGCAGTCCAGCAGGCGGCCCAGGACGTCGCGCTGTACCTCTCCTCGGGGATCGCCAAGATCCCGGCCTTCGAGCTGTGGAACGACGGCTCCGACATCCCTGTCTTCGCCTGGCGGCTGCGCGAGGGGCACACGGAGAGCTGGACGCTCTACGACCTCTCGGACCGGCTGCGCGCCCGAGGGTGGCTCGTCCCGGCCTATCCGATGCCCGACTCGCTGAGCAACCTCACGGTCCAGCGGATCGTCGTGCGCAACGGCATGAGCATGGATCTCGCCGCCTCGCTCCTCGAGGTCGTCGAGGAGGAGACAGCCGCCCTCGACAGGCTGCCCGGGCCGCTGCCGCACGTCGTGGAGAAGTCTGCCTTCCACCACTAGGCGAGAGACCGCACGGGGAGCAGGGCGACGTCACGCTCACAGGGCTGGGCGAGGAGGGAGACGCCGCCGTCGCCCGTCTCCCGGCGGTGGGACCGGCGCCGCGTCAGACGGGGACGTCGAGCACGCGCTGCTCCCACGGGCGGGTCCAGCCGAGGCCGTCGAGCACCCTGTCGAGCACGATGCCCGTGAAGCCCCACACCAGGCGTCCGTCGACGAGGAAGGCCGGGCTGTCGAGGGAGCGGCCGCCGCGGCTCACCCGGGCGAGGCGACGGTTCGCGGGGTCGAGGAGGTCGTCGACCGAGACCTTGAACACGGCGGCGGACTCGCCCGCGTCGACCACGCCGACGGCCGACGGACGCGCCCACCAGGCCAGCACCGGTGTCACGACGTGGTTGCTCACGGGGAGCGGCAGACCGCCGAGCGTGCCGACGACGTCGACGCCGGAGCGGTCGAGGCCCGTCTCCTCGACGGCCTCGCGGAGGGCGGCGTCCACAGGGCCGTCGTCCTCGGGGTCGAGGCGACCGCCCGGGAAGGCGATCTGGCCAGGGTGGTGGTTGAGCGAGGCCGCACGCTCCACGAGGAGCACGTCGAGGGCGCGGTCCGCACCACCGGTCGGCCGCTCGCCGAGCAGGACGAGCACAGCCGCCGGCCGGCTCACGGCCGGCGGCGTCCTGCTGGTCGGACGGTCGTGGAGCGTCGCGCGCTCACCGGGCACCGGGCCTGTGCGCCAGCCCCAGTCGACCCCGGCCCGGACGAGCGTGCCGAGCGCGGTCCGGACGGGGTGCGCCGGACCGGCCCCGTCGGGCTCCGTCACCAGCCTGCGGGGAGCGGACGGCCCTCTTCGTAGCCGGCCGCGGACTGGATGCCGACCACGGCGCGCTCTGCGAACTCGGCGAGGCTCGTGGCGCCCGCGTAGGTGCACGACGACCGCAGGCCCGAGGTGATCTCGTCGATGAGGTCCTCGACCCCGGGACGCTTCGGGTCGATGTACATGCGCGAGGACGAGATGCCCTCCTCGAACAGGGACTTGCGGGCCCTGTCGAAGGGCGAGCCACCGGCGGTGCGGGCGGCGACGGCTCGCGCCGAGGCCATGCCGAAGCTCTCCTTGTACAGGCGGCCGCTGCCGTCGTCGTGCAGGTCGCCGGGGCTCTCGTGGGTACCGGCGAACCAGGACCCGATCATCACCTGCGAGGCACCGGCGGCCAGGGCCAGCGCGACGTCGCGAGGGTGGCGGACCCCGCCGTCGGCCCAGACGTGCTTGCCGAGCTCGGTGGCCTTGGCGGCGCACTCGAGGACCGCGGAGAACTGCGGGCGACCGACGCCCGTCATCATGCGGGTGGTGCACATCGCGCCCGGGCCCACACCGACCTTGATGATGTCGGCGCCAGCCTCGATGAGGTCTTCGACGCCCTGGGCGGTCACGATGTTCCCCGCCACCACGGGGACCTTCGGGGAGACGGACCGCACGGCCTTGAGGGCGGAGATCATCTTGGACTGGTGCCCGTGCGCGGTGTCGACGACCAGGACGTCGACACCGGCTGCGAGCAGCTCTTCGGTCTTCGAGGCGACGTCCCCGTTGATGCCGACGGCTGCCGCGACGCGCAGCCGGCCCGAGCCGTCGAGCGCGGGGTCGTAGATGCTCGAGCGGAGCGCACCCACCCGGGTGAGGACGCCGACCAGGCGCCCGTCGCGGACCACCGGGGCGAGCTTGCGGCGCGACTCGTGCAGCTGGTCGAAGGCGCGGCGCAGACCGTCGGCGCCCGCGGCCTCGAGGACGCCGGCGTCGATCGACGTCGGGTTCGCGGACATGACCTGGTGGACCTGCGTGAAGCGGTCGACGCCCGTGCAGTCGGAGGCGGTGATGACACCGACGGGGCGGTCGCCGTCGACGACGACCGCGGCGCCGTGCGCGCGCTTGCCGATGAGGGTGAGCGCTGTGTGGACGGTGTCGGTCGGGGAGACCACGACGGGTGTCTCGACGACGGGATCCTTCGCCTTGACGCTCGCGACCACGTCGGCGACGACGTCGGTCGGGATGTCCTGGGGGATCACGGTGATGCCACCGCGGCGGGCCGTCGTCTCGGCCATGCGTCGCCCGGCGACGGCAGTCATGTTGGCGACGACGAGCGGGATGGTCGTGCCGGTCCCGTCGGTGCTCGAGAGGTCGACGTCGAAGCGGGAGGTGACCTCGGACCGGCCGGGGACGAGGAACACGTCTCCGTAGGTGAGGTCGGTCGTGGGTGTCTGTCCGTCCAAGAAGCGCATGGGTCCAGTGTACGAAGGTGCGGGGACGTGACGGGACTGTGTGAGCATGGCGACACTCTGCGACCTTCCGGGCATCTCGCCCGCGCCCAGGCGGTGCTCGCGCGCGCACGCTTATAGAGTGGTTCACCGTGCATCCGCACGACGACGGCGTGTGCGGGCCCTGCGGGCGCAGCGCACGCAGCAAGGAGGAATGGCCATGGCAGTCCTGGAGACCATCACGTCGCCGGCAGACCTCCGTCGGCTGAGCCCGGCGCAGCTCGAACAGCTCTCCGCCGAGATCCGGACGTTCCTGGTCCAGTCGGTCTCGCGCACAGGCGGGCACCTCGGACCGAACCTCGGCGTCGTCGAGCTCACAGTCGCGATGCACCGCGTCTTCGCCTCGCCCAAGGACTCCTTCGTCTTCGACACGGGCCACCAGTCCTACGTGCACAAGCTGCTGACAGGCCGCCAGAACTTCGGCGACCTGCGCCGCCGCGAGGGCCTCTCGGGCTACCCGAGCCGGGCCGAGTCCGTGCACGACATCGTCGAGAACTCCCACGCCTCGACAGCGCTCAGCTGGGCCGACGGCATCGCCAAGGCCAACGTGGTCCGTGGGCTCGACGACCGCCACGTGGTCGCCGTGATGGGCGACGGCGCCCTGACCGGCGGGATGGCCTGGGAGGCCCTCAACAACATCGCCGACGGTCACGACCGCCGTCTCGTCCTCGTCGTCAACGACAACGGCCGCTCCTACGCGCCGACCATCGGCGGCATGGCGCACCACCTCGACACGCTGCGCACCACCCAGGGCTACGAGAGCATGCTCTCGTGGGGTCGACGCACGCTGCGCCGCTCGGGCCCTCCCGGTCGCGTCGCCTACGACGCGCTGCACGGCCTGAAGAAGGGCATCAAGGACGTCGTCGCACCCCAGGGCATGTTCGAGGACCTGGGCATCAAGTACATCGGCCCGGTCGACGGGCACGACGTCGAGGCCGTCGAGCGCGCCCTGACGAGCGCGAAGTCCTTCGGTGCCCCGGTGCTCGTGCACGTCATCACCGAGAAGGGCCGCGGCTACAGCCCGGCCGAGCAGGACGTCGCAGACCGCTTCCACGCCGTCGGCCAGATCCACCCGGAGACCGGACTACCTGTCGCGCCCTCGCGCTTCGGGTGGACGAAGGTCTTCGCCGACGAGATCGTCTCGATCGGCCGCGCCCGGCCCGACGTGGTCGCGATCACCGCGGCGATGCTCGCCCCGGTCGGGCTGGCGCCCTTCGAGAAGGCCTTCCCGCACCGCACCTTCGACGTGGGCATCGCCGAGCAGCACGCCGCGACGAGCGCCGCCGGGATGGCCTTCGCGGGCCTGCACCCCGTCGTCGCGCTCTACGCGACCTTCCTCAACCGGGCCTTCGACCAGGTCCTCATGGACGTGGCGCTGCACAAGGCCGGAGTGACCTTCGTCCTCGACCGTGCGGGGATCACCGGCGACGACGGTGCGAGCCACAACGGCATGTGGGACATGGCGATGCTGCGCATCGTGCCGGGCGTCCACCTCGCCGCCCCGCGCGACGAGGCAACCCTGCGCGCGGCCCTGCGCGCCGCAGTCGACGTCGACGACGCCCCGAGCGTCGTGCGCTACCCGAAGGGCTCCGTCGGCGACCCGATCCCGGCCCTCGACACGACCGACGGGGTCGACGTCATCGGGCGCGAGACCCAGCCCGCGTCGGCCGACGGTGTCGCGGCCCGCAAGGTGCTCGTCGTGGGGATCGGCTCGATGGCCACGACAGCCCTCGAGGTGAGCTCGATCTTGTCCGCCCACGGCCTGGACACGACAGTCGCCTCGCCGACCTGGGTCCTCCCGATGCCGTCGATGCTCGTCAAGATGACGGGGGAGCACGATCTCGTCGTGACGATCGAGGACGGTCTCGCCGAGGGCGGGATCGGTGCGCTGCTCGGCGAGCGGGCCGCGCAGGCGGGGGTGCGCACACCCGTGCACACCGTGGGTCTGCCGTCCGCCTTCCTCGACCACGCGACCCGCGACCAGATCGTCACGGCGAACAGGCTCACCGCTCCTGACATCGCCCGGGACGTGCTGGACCTGCTGGCCCGCTGACTGCCCTCCCGGCCGTCGTGACGGCCGGGAGCTGCCGGTCAGGCCGTGCGCCAGGGCACCCGCGACGCTACCGACAGGTGCGTCGACGGTGAGGGCACGGTCTGTCGTGCCCGGAGCCTGCGGAGAACTTTCTTGGCCCGAGGTGCATCCGTGGGCGCCCGCGCGGGAGAACTACAGGTGTCAGAAGGAACACCGGAGCTCCCCACGCCACCCCGCTGGGGACGTTCGACATCTGGAGTACTCATGCGAGCTCGAGACCGCGTCATCACCTCAGTGGCTGTCGCCGCACTGACCGCCGGAGGAGCTGGACTCCTCGTGGCCCCCGCACAGGCCCAGACCGAGGGTGCAGACGCCTCCCTGTCTGTGCTGCACGGTGTCCCTGGGCTCACCGTCGACGTCTGGGTCAACGGCGAGCGGACCCTGGACGACTTCGAGCCCGGCACCCTCGCCGGCCCCCTCGACCTCCCCGCCGGCACCTACAGCGTCGCCATCACGGCGGCCGACGCTGTCGACGCGAGCGCACCGGCCATCGGCCCCGTCGACCTCCCGCTCGCCGCCGGGACGAGCTACACGGCTGTCGCCCACCTCGACGCTGCGGGAACCCCGACCGCCACGCTCTTCACCAACGACACCTCGACCACGGCGGCCGGAGAGGGACGCCTCACCGTGCGCCACGTCGCCGCCGCGCCGGCTGTCGACGTCCTCGCAGGGGGCACAGCCGTGATCAGCGGGCTCGAGAACCCCGCAGAGCAGGTCCTCGACCTCCCGGCCTCGACGCTGTCGGTCGCCGTGGCAGCAGCCGGTACGACGGAGCCGGTCCTCGGCCCTGTCGACGTGACCGTCGCCGAAGGGGTCAACACCATCGCGTACGCCTACGGCAGCCTGGCGGACGGCACCCTCGCGCTCGCGACGCAGACCGTCGACGGCCTGCACTCGGCGCCGTCGGCCATCCAGGCCGGGGAGGTCGGGCTGGCGGCGACAGGATTCACCTCTGACGGCCCGTCGCCCTGGGTCGTGGTGAGCGCAGGACTGGTTCTCGTGGCCGCCGCCTCGGTGGTCCTCCTCACGGTCCGGCGCAGCCGGGCGCGCGTCTGAGCACCCGTCCCGCAATGCGTCTGACGCCCACGGGCGCCCACCCGGCGAGCAGCAGCAGGCTGCTGCTCGCCGGGTCGCTCGCGCTCCTGATCGTGATCTCCTCCGGCTGTGCCCGGCAGGTCGAGCCGCCCCCAGCCACGGCCGGGACGCAGGTCGTCGAGCCCTCGACGCCGGGCACGCCCACGACGCCCCCGGTGCCAGACGAGCCCCAGCCGTCACGACCCTCGTCACCGCGGGTGCCTGCTCCGGCACCGGACCCCGCTGACATCCCTGTCCGCCCCGCCGCAGACGCGCTCGCAGGCGAGCTCCCGAGACCAGTCAGGGTCGTCGTCGACGCGCTCGACATCGACATGGAGGTCGAGGCCCTCGGGGTCGCCCCCGACGGCACCATGGAGCTCCCGGAGACCGGGCTGCGGGCAGCCTGGTACAGGTACGGTTCCGCGCCGTCCAGCGCCGCCGGGGTGACGCTCCTGGCAGCTCATGCCGACACCCGGTCGACAGGTCTCGGTCCCTTCGCGAGGCTCGTGGACGCCGAGGTCGGCAGTGCTGTGGTCGTCACCGACGAGAGCGGCGAGGACGTCACCTACACGGTCACGGAGAGGGCCCAGGTGGCCAAGTCGGAGATCGCCCTCGACGACCTCTTCAGCAGGGAGGGGCCACGGCGTCTCGTGCTCGTCACCTGTGGTGGCGTCTTCGACCGAAGCACAGGACACTATGTGGACAACGTCGTCGTCACCGCTGTGCCGGCGTCGTGAGCGGGTCGTCCGGGCCGCTCACCTCGGTGGACGGTGGACTGCAAGGGCCCCGAGAGCAGCGAGAGCACCGTGCGTTCCGAGCGGATGGCGACCAGGGAGGGCTCAGGGTGGGTGACACGGTCGACCTGCACGCCGACGACCTCGCTGCTCGTTTCGCGGGCGGTGACGAGAGCGCTCTCGCCGACGCCTACGGTCGGTGGTCGTCCCTCGTGTACTCGGTCGCGCTCCGTTCCCTGGGGAGCGCCGCCGACGCCGAGGACGTGACGCAGCAGGTCTTCGTCGCCGCCTGGCGGGGGAGGGACGGCTACGACCCCGGGCGAGCACGGCTGTCGACCTGGGTGATGGGCATCGCCCGGTTCAAGATCGCCGACGCGCACGCCGCTGCGGCGCGCCACCGTACTGTCGTCGAGGCGACAGCCACCGCGATCCCCGAGGAGGTGACGACCGACCGCATGGCAGAGCAGACCACGCTGCGGCTCCTGGTCGCCGACGAGCTCGACAGGCTGGGGGAGCCTGCGGGGACGATCCTGCGGCTAGCCTTCTTCCGCGACCTCACGCACGTCCAGATCGCCGACGAGATGAGGCTGCCCCTGGGCACCGTCAAGAGTCACGTCCGACGCAGCCTGACGCGGTTGCGCACACGGTTGGAGGTGGACGGTGCAGCATCTCGACCCTGAGACCCTGGCGCTGCTCGCGCTCGGGGAGCACCCCGGCGACGTGTCGACAGACGCAGACCGGGCGCACCTGGACGCCTGCGCAGCCTGCAGCACCGAGCTCTCGGCGCTCTCGGAGGTGTCGCAGGTGGCCACCACGGTCACTGCCGCCGACGTCCTCGTGGCGCCGGGCGCTGCGGTGTGGCAGCGGATCCACGCCGAGCTCGGGCTCCGCGACGTCGGTCCTGAGAACCCGGTCCGCGAGCCTCTCGCGCCGCCCGTCGACGACGGGGACCGACGCCTGAGCGTCGTCCGGGACACCGCCCCGCCCACGAGCGCGCCCAGGCAGCGCAGGCTTTTGCCCTGGGTGTCGGCTGCCGCTGCTGCGGCGCTGGTCGTCGGAGTGGCTGGAGGAGTGTTCTGGGAGCGCCAGGAGTCGACCGGAGCCGAGGTCACGCTGGCCTCGGCGTCGCTCGACGCGCTGCCGGCCTGGCCCGACGCCTCCGGGCAGGCCAGGCTCGAAGAGTCGGCGGACGGGCTGCGGCAGGTGGTCGTCGACGTCGACGCAGCCGCGACCCCCGGTGGGTACCGCGAGGTCTGGTTGCTCGCCGACGACCTGAGCGGTCTGGTGAGTCTCGGTGTGCTCGAGGGGAACCAGGGCCGCTTCGACGTCCCCGCCGGCCTCGACGTCTCGCGCTTCTCGCTCGTGGACGTGTCTCAAGAGCCTCTCGACGGGGACCCCGGGCACTCCGGGGACTCGATCGTGCGCGGCGCTCTGGGAGCAGCGTCGTGAGAGCCTGGGTCCGGGGGTGAGGGGAAGCCCTGCGCAAGTGACCTTGGCCCTGTCTACCTCTGATCTGGACGCGCCCGGCTCGGTGTGACGCACGCCTCCCTCGGCCGATGGACCGAGGGCCTAAGGTCCCAAGTCGTCCTATGAATATCTCCATAGTCTGAGAGCACGATCAGAACGGTCGAGCAGGACGAAGGAGACGACGATGACTACAACCGCAGACGGCTCGGCCACGACGGCCGGTGCTACCGCTCCCGCAGCGTGGCGGACGTTCGAGACCGGGCCGTGGACGGAGTCCGTCGACGTCCGCGACTTCATGCAGCGCAACTACACCCCCTACGAGGGCGACGCCTCGTTCCTCGCGGGGCCCACAGCCAAGACGCTGGCCGTGTGGGACACCCTCGAGAAGGAGTACCTGTCGGTCGAGCGCGCCAAGCGCGTCTTCGACGTCGACACCCACATCCCCGCGGACGTGGACGCCTTCCCGGCCGGTTACATCAGCGCTGACGACGACGTCGTCGTCGGGCTGCAGACCGACGTCCCGCTCAAGCGCGCGATGATGCCGTACGGCGGCTGGCGCATGGTCGAGACCGCCATCAAGGAGGCCGGCCTCGAGCCCGACCCGCAGGTGAAGGAGATCTTCACCAAGTACCGCAAGACCCACAACGAGGGTGTCTTCGACATCTACACCCCGCGCATCCGTGCAGCCCGCTCGTCCCACATCATCACCGGCCTTCCCGACTCCTACGGCCGCGGCCGCATCATCGGCGACTACCGTCGTGTCGCGCTCTACGGCGTCGACTTCCTCATCTCCGAGAAGATGAAGGACAAGGACCTCGTCGCAGACCAGGGCTTCACCGAGAGCTGGGCGCGCTACCGCGAAGAGCACTCCGAGCAGATCAAGGCGCTCAAGAAGCTCAAGAACCTCGGCGAGCAGTACGGCTTCGACCTCGGTCGCCCGGCGGCCACGGCCAAGGAAGCCGTCCAGTGGACGTACTTCGGCTACCTCGCCGCCGTGAAGTCCCAGGACGGTGCGGCCATGAGCATCGGTCGCCTCTCCGCCTTCCTCGACACCTACGTCGAGCGTGACTTCGCCGAGGGCACCCTCACGGAGTCCGAGGCTCAGGAGCTCATCGACGCCCTGGTCATCAAGCTGCGCATCACGCGCTTCCTGCGGACCATCGACTACGACCAGATCTTCTCTGGCGACCCGTACTGGGCCACCTGGTCCGACGCCGGCTTCGGCGACGACGGCCGCACGCAGGTCACCAAGACCTCGTTCCGCCTGCTCCAGACGCTCCGCAACCTCGGTCCGGCTCCCGAGCCGAACATCACGATCTTCTGGCACGAAGACCTGCCCCAGGGCTACAAGGACTTCTGCGCCGCGATCTCGATCGAGACCTCGGCCATCCAGTACGAGTCCGACGCGCAGATCCGCCAGCACTGGGGTGACGACGCCGCGATCGCCTGCTGCGTGTCCCCGATGCGGGTCGGCAAGCAGATGCAGTTCTTCGGGGCCCGCGTCAACGCTGCCAAGAGCCTGCTTTACGCGGTCAACGGTGGGCGCGACGAGATGAGCGGCAAGCAGATCGTCACAGGCTTCGAGGGCATCACCTCCGACGAGCCGCTCAGCTACGACGAGGTGTGGGCGAAGTACGACGCCATGCTCGACTGGGTCGTCCAGACCTACGTCGAGGCGCTCAACATCATCCACTACAGCCACGACAAGTACGCCTACGAGTCGATCGAGATGGCGCTCCACGACTCCGAGATCGTGCGCACGATGGGCTGCGGCATCGCCGGCCTGTCGATCGTCACCGACAGCCTGTCGGCCATCAAGTACGCGACGGTCACCCCGGTCCGCGACGAGACCGGTCTTGTCGTCGACTACATCACCGAGGGCGACTTCCCCGTCTACGGCAACGACGACGACAAGGCCGACGAGATCGCCCAGCTGGTCGTCAAGACAGTCATGGACAAGATCCGGGCGCTGCCGCTCTACCGCGACGCCGTCCCGACCCAGTCCGTCCTGACGATCACGTCCAACGTGGTCTACGGCAAGGCGACCGGCAGCTTCCCCTCCGGTCACCGCAAGGGCGAGCCCTTCTCCCCGGGGGCCAACCCCGAGAACGGCATGGACACGCACGGTATGGTCGCCTCCATGCTCTCGGTGGGCAAGCTCGACTACAACGACGCGCTCGACGGCATCTCGCTGACGAACACGATCACCCCCTCCGGCCTCGGCCGGAACAAGGAGGAGCAGGTCGGCAACCTCGTCGGCATCCTGGACGCCGGGATGACCGAGGGCCTCTTCCACGCGAACATCAACGTCCTCAACAGGGAGACCCTCGAGGACGCGATCGAGAACCCGGAGAACTACCCCAACCTCACGGTCCGGGTCTCCGGCTACGCGGTGAACTTCGTCAAGCTGACGCGCGAGCAGCAGATGGACGTCTTGGCCCGCACGTTCCACCAGTCGGCGTGAGCCGCCACCTCCGCCCGCGGAGGTGACCCGACGGCGGCGGCTGCTCGAGACGAGCGGCCGCCGCCGGACACACCAGGCTCCGCGCCAGCGGCGCGGACCACCGGACAGCCGTCCACCCTTCGAAGGGACGCACCATGAGCACCCAGACCACCGGCGAGGCAGTCGGGAGCGCGCAGCAGGTTCCAGGGATGCGGGGCGTCCAGGCAGCGGGACCCGCAGAGTCGACCTTCGACAAAGACTTCGAGGCCCCGGAGCGCAGGACCGTCGGCGCAGGAACCGAAGGTCTGGCGATCTCGGGTGCGAGCCACGGCGACAGGCTCACCCAGATGCGAGAAGGAACTCTCGGGTCGATCCACTCCTGGGAGCTCGTGACGGCGGTCGACGGGCCCGGTACCCGGATGACGGTCTTCTTCGCAGGGTGCCCTCTGCGCTGCCTCTACTGCCACAACCCCGACACCTTCAAGATGAAGGACGGGGAGTCTGTCACCTCCGACGAGCTGCTGCGACGGATCCGGCGTTACAGGGCCCTGTTCCGCGCGACAGGCGGCGGGCTGACGATCTCCGGCGGCGAGGTGCTCATGCAGCCGGCCTTCGCCGCGACGATCCTCAAGGGCGCCAAGGCTGAAGGCATCCACACCACGATCGACACCTCCGGGTACCTCGGTGCGTCGTGCACCGA
Organism: Sanguibacter sp. Leaf3; assembly: GCF_001425965.1. Classification (NCBI taxonomy): domain Bacteria; kingdom Bacillati; phylum Actinomycetota; class Actinomycetes; order Micrococcales; family Sanguibacteraceae; genus Sanguibacter; species Sanguibacter sp. Leaf3. The sequence continues at coordinate 593,659 of NZ_LMRH01000002.1, forward strand.
CGAGATGCTCGAGAACATCGACCTCGTCCTGCTCGACGTGAAGTCGGGTGACGAGGCGACCTACAAGAGGGTCACCGGGCGTGAGCTCCAGCCGACCCTCGACTTCGGTCGGCGGCTGGCCGCCAAGGACATCGAGATCTGGCTGAGGTTCGTCCTCGTCCCGGGGCTGACCGACGACGTCGAGAACGTCGAGAAGGTCGCGCAGTACGCTGCCACGCTGTCGTCCGTCTCCCGCGTGGAGGTGCTTCCCTTCCACCAGATGGGGCTGGACAAGTGGAAGACGCTCGGGCTGAAGTACGAGCTCGCCGACGCCGAACCGCCGAGCAAAGAGCTGCTCGAGCGGGTGCGCGACCAGTTCCGCAGCAAGGGTCTGACCGTCTACTGACCCGCGGTCGCCGTCAGCAGGTCCTGCTGACCCGACCCGTTCCGCCAACCTGACTCGTCCCGCTGGCCCGACCCGTCTCGCCGACCCGACCCGACCTGCTGGCCGAGCCGGGCACGAGCACGCGGTACCGCTCAGAGGATGCTGCGGTGTCTGGTCAGGCAGAGCTGGGGAGAGTCGCGCCCGAGGTGCCCGTGAGCTCGGGCGGTGCCAGAGTGGAGCATGGCAATCACACAGATCCAGCTCTTCTCGGTCCCCGTCTCCGACCAGGACCGTTCGCGCGACTTCTACCGTGACGTCCTCGGTTTCCAGGTCCTCGGCGACCGCCAGCTGACCCCCGAGATGCGGTGGCTCCAGCTGGCTCCGCCCCGCGGAGACACGAGCATCACCCTCGTCACGTGGTTCCCGACGATGCAGCCGGGGGACCTCAAGGGCATCGTCGTCGAGACCGACGACCTCGACGGCGACGTCACCAGGCTCACGGAGGCGGGTGTGACCTTCACCAGCGGGATCGACGAGCAGCCGTGGGGACGCTTCGCCACCTTCGACGACCCTGACGGCAACGGCATCGTCCTGCAGCACACGACGAACCGGGTGCTCATCTGAGCAAGCCCACCACCTCACGAGCCCGCCACATCACGAGCCCACTTCCTCCCGGGCTCACGGGCACTCGAGTCACGAGCCACGAGCCCTGACTCCTGAGCTCACTGACGTGCAGAGGGACCCCGGCACCCGCCGGGGTCCCTCTGCACGTCAGCCGTCTGCGGTCAGGCAGGCACGTTCGCGACACCGTCCGGGAGCAGGCGTCGCCCGAGGACAGCCTCAGAAGCCCCCGAGCGGTCGAGGTACGGCGTGATCCCGCCTGCGCTGAAGGGCCAGCCAGCACCGAGGATCATGCAGAGGTCGATCTGCGACGGCTCGGAGACGACCCCCTCGTCGAGCATCAGCCCGACCTCGCGGGCGAGGGATCGCAGCACGGCGTCGAGGACCCCGGCCTCGTCGAGGGTATCGGCAGCGCGCGCCGGGTCGCGCACGCTGTCGAAGACCGCCTGGAGCGCCGGGTCGACCGAGGCGGGAACACCGCGGGCGGGGGACGGCAGGACGACAGGGATCGACTCGGAGACGATCTTCTCCAGTCCCGGTGACGCCGGGAACCTGTCTCCCAGGTCCTCACGCAGCGACGTGAGGACGTGCAGACCGACCGCCGGCCCGACGAGGTCGAAGAGCGCGAACGGCCCCATCGGCAGCCCGAGCGGGCGCAGCGCCCTGTCGGCCACCTCGACCGGTGTCCCCGACTCGACAGCACCGACGATCTCGCCGAGCAGCAGGACGAGCAACCTGTTGACGACAAAACCTGGCCTGTCCCGCACGAGGACCGCGGTCTTGCGGAGCGTCTTCGCGACGGCGAAGGCCGTGGCGACTGCCTCGTCGGAGGACTCCTCCGCGCGGACGACCTCGACCAGGGGCATCTGGGCGACAGGGTTGAAGAAGTGCAGCCCGACGACCCGCTCGGGATGCTGGAGGTCTGCGGCCATCTTCGTCACCGAGAGGGCTGAGGTGTTCGTCACGAGGATCGCCTCGGCGGAGACCACGCCCTCGAGCTCGGCGAAGACCCGCTTCTTGAGGTCGAGCACCTCGGTGATCGCCTCGACGACAAGATCGCAGCCGGCGAGCTCGCCTAGGTCTGTCGTCCCACGGACGCCCGCCGAGATCGCGGTGGCCTTGTCGGCAGGCATGCGCCCGGTCGACACCAGCTTCTCGACGGTGCTGCGCACGTGGTCCAGCCCGTGCTGCACCCGTGCGTCGTCGAGGTCGCGCATCACGACGGGGACACCGAGCCGCTGGGCGAAGAGCAGCGCGAGCTGGGCGGCCATGAGTCCCGCACCGACGATGCCGACCCGGGTCACGGGCCGGGCGAGGTCCTTCGACGGTGCACCGACGGGCTTCTTGCCGGCGTTGACGGTCTGGAAGGCGTAGACCGACGCCCGCATCTCGTCGCTCATGATGAGGTCGGCGAGGGCGTCGTCCTCCGCGGCGAAGGCGGACACCGGGTCGGCGTCGCGCGCGGTAGCCAGGAGGTCGAGCGCCCTGTACGGGGCTGGACGGGAGCCGTGCAGCACGGCGTCCAGCCGTTCGCGTGCGGCGTCGACCGTCGCCTGCCACTGCGCGGCCGGGGCGAGCGGCGGTCGCTCGACGGTGACCTCGCCACGCAGCACGGCGTCGGCCCACACGAGAGACTGCTCGAGGAAGTCCGCGGCGTCGAAGAGCGCGTCGGCGAGCCCGGTCTCGTAGGCCTGCGCACCTGTGAAGGGCTTGTTCGCTGCGGGGCGGGTGAGGATGACGTCGATCGCCTTCTCGATCCCGACGAGGCGCGGGACCCTGTAGCAGCCGCCCCAGCCGGGGACGAGGCCGAGCGAGGTCTCGGGCAGCGCGACGGCCGCGACGTCGGTCGCGACGGTGCGGTAGGTGCAGGCGAGCGCGAGCTCGAGGCCGCCGCCGAGGGCGACACCGTTGATGAAGGCGAAGGTCGGCACTGCCATGCGGTCGAGCAGGTCGTAGGCGGCGTGACCGGCCACCCCGAGGGCGTGCGCCGCATCGCGGTCGGACACGGAGCTCACGGCGGTCAGGTCGGCGCCGGCCGCGAGGACGAAGGGCTTCCCGGTCACCGCAGCCGCGACGATCTCGCCGCGGGCAGCCCGTCCGGAGACCGCAGAGAGAGTGTCGTGCAGCTCGGCGACGCCGAGCGGCCCGAGGGTCGAGGGCTTCGTGTGGTCGAGACCGTTGTCGAGGGTCACGAGGGCGAGGGTCCCGCCGCTCGGGAGCGTCACGTCGCGCACGAGAGAGTGCGTGACCCTCTCTGCGCGGGCCGCGGTGCCCGTCGTGGGCTGCGCGTCCGTGCCGGGGGTCGCGCTCGCAGAGTCGGCGCCGGGGGACTGGGTCGAGGTCGTTCCGGTCATGGTGTCTCCTCAGCTCTCGTGCGACGTGGTGGTGTGGCCTGAGTAGTCGGCGTGCTGCGGGTTCTCCCACACGACGGTGCCGCCCATGCCGAGACCGACGCACATGGTCGTGATCCCGTACCGCACGTCGGGGCGGGCGGCGAACTGCCGGGCGAGCTGCGTCATGAGCCGGACCCCGGACGCCGCGAGCGGGTGACCGACGGCGATGGCCCCGCCGTAGGGGTTGACCCGAGGGTCGTCGTCGGCGATGCCGAAGTGGTCGAGCAGGCTGAGCACCTGCACGGCGAAGGCCTCGTTCACCTCGATGATGCCGATGTCGTCCATGGTCAGACCGGCTGTCTGCAGCGCACGCTCGGTCGACGGGACGGGGCCGATGCCCATGATCTCGGGGGCGACGCCGGCGTAGGCGAAGGACACCAGGCGCATCCGGACGGGGAGCCCGAGCTCGGCGGCGGTGTCGCCCGCGGCGACGAGGCACATGGCGGCGCCGTCGGTGAGCGGTGAGGCGTTGCCCGCGGTGACCTTACCGCCGGGGCGGAAGGGGGTCTTGAGGTGCGCGAGGTCGGCGAGAGTGGTCCCGGGCCGGGCGAGCTCGTCGGCAGTCGCCAGACCCCAGCCGAGCTCGGGGGAGCGGACGGCGACGGGGACCAGGTCGGGGGCGATGTGACCGTCGGCGACAGCCGCCGCGTAGCGCTCCTGGCTCGCGACGGCGTACCTGTCGGCCCGTTCCTTGGTGAGCCCGGGGAACCTGTCGTGGAGGTTCTCGGCCGTCGAACCCATGACGAGCGCCGTCGGGTCGACGAGGCGCTCGGAGACGAACCTCGGGTTGGGGTCGGCGTCGAAGCCCATCGGGTGGTGACCCATGTGCTCGACCCCGCCGGCGATCGCGACGTCCTGCTGGCCGAAGCCGATCGCCGAGGCCGTGGCTGTCACGGCTGTCATCGCACCCGCGCACATCCGGTCCACGGCGAAGCCCGGGACAGACCTCGGCAGACCGGCCAGCACGGCGACGGACCTGCCGAGCGTCAGGCCCTGGTCGCCGGTCTGGGTCGTTGCGGCGATCGCGACCTCGTCGATCCGCTCGGGCGGCAGCCCAGGATGGCGGCGGACGAGCTCGCGGACCGACTTCACGGCGAGGTCGTCGGCTCGGGTGTGGGCGTAGAGGCCGTCGGGACGGGCCTTGCCGAAGGGGGTGCGCACCCCGTCGACGAAGACGACGTCACGGGCTGTAGGGCGACGAGCAGAGGTCGTCATCGGGAGACTCCTGACTGGTGGACGACGGTGTCCAGGGCCGGCGACGTGCCGGCGCGGTACATGCTACCGGCAGTCTCAGTCAGATGCAGGAGGTCGGCCCGGCGGGGTCAGAAGACGGGGACCGCAGGTGTCACCGCGGCCTCGACGGCCGAGGTCGGCACGACGAGGAGTGCCGCGTCGAGCGTGGCGAGCGTGAGACCCGTGCTCGTGCCGGCTGCGGCGATGCGCTCGCCGTCAGGAGCCCACGCACCGCTCGAGCCGCAGGCGAACCCCGCTCCGGTCGCACAGACATGGTTGGCGATCGCGGAGAACATCCGGTTGTCCATGGCCCGGGCCGCTCCGTGCACGTCGACCCGGCGTTCTTCGCCCTCGGTGTAGAGGGTCGAGCAGGTGTAGAGGTCGGCCCCGAGCCCGCGGGCGTGCGCCGCGTGGCTCGGGTGCGCGACGTCGAGGCAGACCGCGAGGGCTACCGCCCAGCCGTCGACGTCGACGGTCTCGGTCGCAGGGGAGCCAGGGGAGAAGAGGTCGTGCTCCTGACCGTGCAGGTGCTGCTTGCCCTGCGTGACCACGGAGCCGTCCGCGAGGCAGGCGAGCGCAGCCAGCTGGCGGGTCCCGTCGACCAGTACGAGGGCCGCCGTGAGCACGATGGTCACCCCCGTGTCGGCGACGGTCGCGCGCAGCGGCGCGAGCCGCGGGTCGTCGACAGTCAGCCAGAGGTCGTCGTCGCCGAGCAGGTCGAGCTCGTAGCCCGTGAGCGCGAGCTCGGGCAGCACGAGGAGGCGGGCGCCGAACTCGCGGGCCGCCTCGGTCGCTGCGACGACCGACGAGACGTTCGCCTCGATGTCGCCGGGGGCCGACTCTGCCTGGAGGAGGGCGACGGTCAGGTCTGGGAGCACGCGGTCCGTGGGCACGGAGGCAGCCTATGGTGCTGCGGTCGGTCCGCGCGAGGTCAGTGCGAGACTGAGCGCAAGACCTTCTTGGCTGTCGGCAGCGCACGGTTCCAGGTCGAGTACCAGAAGGAGAACGGCACGTCGATGCTGCCCACGAGCGTGTCGGTGTGCTGGGCGAAGCTCCGCTTGAAGTCGGAGATGCCGTCGTTGAGCAGACCGTTCATGTCGTAGCGGCTCAGGCCGCTGCGCTTGGCCTCCATCATCGACTCCCACTTGACGGGGGCGTTGGCCCGCAGCTTGCGGCCGCGGTCGTTGATCCCCCCGTAGAGCTCGAAGGAGGTGGTCGCCGAGCTGATGCACCAGACGAAGGCCACAGGCGACCCGTCGTCGTCGAAGGCGGCCACCACGACGGAGTGCTCACCGAGGAGCCTGTGGATGTCGAGGTAGTACTCGTCGGTGTGCAGGGCGAACCCGGCGCGTTCGGCGGTCTCGTGGTAGACGCCGAGGACGGCCTTGACGGTCTCCTCGTCGGTCACGCGCCGCACGTCCAGCCCGGACCGCCCGGCCTTGCGGATGTCGTAGCGCGTCGACTTCGACATGACGGCCTGGAGCTCGTCCTCGCTCTGCGTGAGGTCGACGATCAGCGTCTCGGGGTAGAGGATCGGGTTCTCGGCGACGCGTCCGCCGGTGATGTCGAGGGCGGCGTCGTCGGCGTCCCAGTCGGGCTCGAAGGTGATCCCGACGCCCCGGACGCTCGTGCGGCAGTGGTCCGCGACGGCGTCGCAGACCCGCGCGCGGTCGGCCTCGTGGACCACGACGGGTCCGCGGGCGACATAGCTGAGGGCGCGGAACACGCTCGGCAGGGGGCGCACGAGCACCTGGGCGAGCCCGACGGTGCGTGGCTCTCCGACCTCGCCGGCAGAGCCGTCCTGCTCGACGACCCGCAGACGCAGGGCGCGCCAGCCGTGCGCGGCCTTGAGCTCGCCCCAGCCCCAGAGCTGGAGGGGGTGGCCGCCGAGGGCGAGGACCTCCTCGTCCCAGGTGGGCTGGTCGGTGACGACGTCGATGCTGAGCATTCCTGAGACCCTACCGTCAGGCAGAGGCTGCGGGGGCCTGCGGCGGGGCGACCTTCGCCTCGGTGAGCGCTGTCGCGAGCGGTCCCGCGAGCAGGTCGGTCTGCCAGGCGCGGGCACCGCGTCCGCGCAAGAACTCTGTCACCGTCTCAGGGGTGATGGGCTCCGGGGGTGTCCAGCAGAGACGTCGCAGCGCGTCCGGCTGCAGCAGGTTCTCGACCGGGATGTGGTGCTCCTCACCCATGCGGGTGACGAGGTCGCGGGCGGCATCGAGGCGTGCGGCGGCGAGGGGGTCACGGTCGACCCAGGCGCGCGGGGACGGCGGGGCGTCCGAGCGTGGACCGTGGAGGGTCGGGAGCTCGGACTGGGGGAGAGCCAGCGCCCTGTCGATCGCCGACTGCCAGAGCACGGCGCGACGCTGGGTGCCCTTGCCCGAGAACGCCGGCAGGGCGGTCAGCGCAGGGACGGTGCGCGGCATGGCCTGGGCTGCGGCGACGATCGCGCGGTCGGGCAGCACCCGGCCCGGGGCGACGTCACGCTTGCGGGCGTTCTCGTCCCGGGTGGTCCAGAGCTCACGCACGACGGCGAGCTGGCGGGCCTGACGCAGCGTGTGGCTCCCGGAGACGCGGCGCCACGGATCGACGCGTGGCGCCGCAGGAGCGGCGAGGCGCACGGCCTCGAACTCCTGTCGCGCCCACTCGGTCTTGCCGGCGGCCTCGAGACGCTCGGCCATGCGGTCGCGGAGCTCGACGAGCACCTCGACGTCGAGGGCCGCGTACAGCAACCAGGCCTCGGGGAGCGGGCGGGTCGACCAGTCGACGGCCGAGTGCTCCTTGGCGAGCCCCAGCCCGAGGACCTCGGCCACGACGGCTGCCAGGCCGACCCGCTCCATGCCGAGGATGCGGGCGGCGAGCTCGGTGTCGAAGATCGCCGACGGGACGAGATTCTGCTCGGCGAGGCCCGGCAGGTCCTGCGAGGCGGCGTGCAGCACCCACTCGACCCCGTCGAGGGCCTCGCTCAGCGACGAGAGGTCGGGCAGCGCGACAGGGTCGATCAGGATCGTCCCAGCGCCCTCGCGGCGCATCTGGACCAGATACGTCGCCTGCCCGTACCTGTAGCCCGACGCGCGCTCGGCGTCGACGGCCACAGGACCGGTGCCGGCCGCGAAGGCGGTGACGGCGCGCGCGAGCCCGGAGGGGCTGTCGAGGACGCGGGGCACGCCGTCGGCCGGTGCTGTCAGCGGGGTCACCTCAGGGGTGGTCTGGGCAGAGCCCTGCGGGTCGTCTGTCGGCGCTGCTCCTGTCGTCGGGGAGCCCGGCTCTCCGACGGGTGCTGTCGAGGTCATGAGACAACGGTATTGCGTCGTGGGACCGGCACGGGTCTGCCCGGCCGGTGGGTCGACGGCTCCGTAGCCGTCTGGCACGTGCTGTCCGGGGTGGTCGACGTCATCGGTGCTCGTCGAGGGAGGTGATGCCCTCGGGCAGGTGCGGCTGACCGGCGACGGCGCCGAGGAGGTCGGACCAGGCGTGCAGGTGCGCGGTGAGGTCCGGGGAGGTGGGGGTCCACGAGGCGCGGATCTCGAGCTCGATCGTGTCGGGCTGCTCGTCGAGGGCCCCGAAGCTCTGGTTGATCGAGCGGGTGACCGTCCCGCCGAGCGCGACGACCTCGCCGACCCTGTCGGCGAGAGACTCGAGCAACCAGCTCCAGGCGACGTCGCCGAGCAGCCCGTCGGTGCTCAGGTCGGGCTCGATCTCGGCGCGGACGAGGGTCACGACGCGGAAGTCGCCCTGCCAGTCGTCTCGGCCCTCGGGGTCGTGCAGGACGATGAACCTGCCGTCGGCGAGCTCCTCGTCGGGGCGCGCCACGTGCGCGAGCGTCCCGGCAAGGGCCGCGGCGAAGGGGGCCACGCGCACGGGGGCGGGAACCTCTTCGAGCTCGAGACCCGGCCTCAGGCGCGGACGTCGTAGCGACTGCAGGGCGCGCACGAAGGCCTGCGGGACCTGGGCGCCTGCGGTGGTGATCACACTGGCACTGTAGGGCTGGCGTGCGACAAAGCCGCCGTGCCACGCCCGCGCCCCGGAGCGTGTCTAGATCGTTACGTCCGCGCAGGTCCGCGGGTGTACCCGGCTCGGCGACGACCGCTGGGCGGCGTGCAGGAGCCGGGAGCGTGACGTACGCATCGTGATACTCAGCGAGCGCCGTCGGCACCCGAGGCTAGGGTGGGAAGGAAGCATGTCGTGACAGGTGAAAGCCCGTCGGAGGCCAAGGAGAGAGCTCGGATGTCAGCACGCGCACAGATCGGCGTCACAGGACTCGCAGTCATGGGTCGCAACCTCGCGAGGAACTTCGCCCGGCACGGGTACACCGTCGCCGTGCACAACCGCTCCTACGCCAAGACCGAGTCGCTCATCGCGGACCACGGGACCGACGGTGACTTCATCCCGTCGGAGTCCATGAAGGACTTCGTCGCGTCGCTCGCCCAGCCGCGCAAGGTCGTCATCATGGTCAAGGCCGGCGGCCCGACCGACGCTGTCATCCAGGAGCTCATCCCGCTGCTCGACGAGGGTGACATCGTCATCGACGCCGGCAACGCGCACTTCCCCGACACCCGTCGCCGCGAGGCAGAGCTCAAGGAGCACGGCCTGCACTTCGTCGGCACCGGCGTGTCCGGCGGCGAAGAGGGCGCGCTCAACGGCCCGAGCATCATGCCCGGTGGCTCCAAGGAGTCCTACGAGTGGCTCGGCCCGATCCTCGAGGACATCTCCGCGAAGGTCGACGGCGTCCCCTGCTGCACCTACGTCGGCTCCGACGGTGCTGGCCACTTCGTCAAGATGGTGCACAACGGCATCGAGTACGCCGACATGCAGCTGATCGCCGAGGCCTACGACCTGCTGAAGCAGGGTCTGGGTGCCTCCGCGAAGGAGATCGGCGAGATCTTCGCCGAGTGGAACAAGGGCGACCTCGAGTCCTTCCTCATCGAGATCACCGCCGACGTGCTCCAGCACGTCGACGCGAAGACCGGCAGCGCCTTCGTCGACATCATCCTCGACCGGGCCGAGCAGAAGGGCACCGGCCGCTGGACGGTTCAGAACGCCCTCGACCTCGGTGTCCCGATCACCGGCATCGCCGAGGCGACCTTCGCCCGCGCGCTCTCCGGCTCCGTGCCGCAGCGCACCGCCGCTAACGGTGTCCTCGAGGCGCACGCAGGCACGTGGGACGTCACCGACCGCGAGGCCTTCATCGAAGACGTGCGCCTCGCGCTGTACGCCTCCAAGGTCGTCGCGTACTCGCAGGGCTTCGACCAGATCGCCGCCGCCTCCGAGGAGTTCGGCTGGGACATCGACCGTGGTGCGATGGCTCGGATCTGGCGCGGTGGCTGCATCATCCGGGCCCGCTTCCTCAACCGCATCACCGAGGCCTACGAGCGCGACGCGAACCTGCCGCTGCTGCTCGCTGACGAGTACTTCGTCTCCGCTGTCGGCCACGGTGTCAGCGCCTGGCGTCGCATCGTCGCGCAGGCTGCGCTCAACGGTGTGCCGACCCCGGCCTTCGCCTCGTCGCTGTCGTACTACGACGGTGTCCGTGCGGACCGCCTCCCGGCCAACCTCATCCAGGCTCAGCGCGACTTCTTCGGTGCGCACACGTACCAGCGGACCGACAAGGCTGGCGTGTTCCACACGGAGTGGTCGCTCGACCGCAGCGAGTCGACCGAGTCCTGAGAAGATGGTCGACTTCCTCCCCGTAGCCGTCGGCGGTGACATCGGCGTCTACGCGCTGCTGCGCGCCTTCCACGAGCAGTACGGCTCGCGCTCGCTCGTCCTCTCGAGCGTCGCGACCCGTGCGATGACGGACTCGACGTTCATCACGAACGTCGTCACGCCCGGCATCGACGAGCCCGAGACTCTCGTCGCGGCGCTCGAGAAGGTCGCAGCGGAGCACCCTGGTGCCCGGCTGCTGCTGCTGACGAACGCGGACTGGTACGTGCGCGCCATCATCGAGCACCGCGAACGGCTCGAGAAGCACTACCTCATCCCGTTCTGCACGCTCGACGTCCTCGACGTGGTCTCCTCCAAGGAGGCCTTCGCCGAGGTGTGCGCTGAGCTCGACATCCCGACACCGCGGACCGTCGCGGTCGACGTCGCCGACCTCACGGCACGGGGAGGACGGTCGCTCGTCGCAGGCCTCGAGGTCGACCTGGAGTTCCCGGTCGTCGCGAAGCCGTCGTCGAGCGCCGAGTACCACTACATCTCGTTCCCGGGCAAGAAGAAGATCCACCACGTCGAGACCCGGGCGGAGCTCGACGAGCTGCTCGGGCACCTCGTCGACGCCGGGTACACCGGGACCTTCCTCGTGCAGGAGTTCATCCCCGGTGACGAGACGCAGATGCGCTCGCTCACCGCGTACCGCGACTCGCACGGAGACATCACGCTGCTCGCGACCGGGCGGGTGCTCCTCGAAGAGCACACGCCCGGCACGCTCGGCATCCCCGCGGCGATCCTCACCGAGCAGTACGAGGACGCCATGGAGGCGGCCAGCAGATTCCTCGACCGCGTCGGGTACCTGGGGTTCGCCAACTTCGACTACAAGTGGGACTCGCGCACCGGGCGCCACGTGTACTTCGAGATGAACCCGCGCATCGGCCGCAACAACTACTACGTCACCGCCGCCGGGGCCAACCCGGCACGGGTGCTCGTCGAAGATCAGGTGCACGGCAACCGCATCGAACCCGTGCGCGCCACGGGCGAGGTGCTGTACACCGTCGTGCCGGTCAAGCTGCTCATGCGGTACATCCTCGAGCCCGGGCTCAAGTCCCGGCTCAAGGGTGTCGTCAAGCGCAAGGGCGTGGTGCACCCGCTGCGGTACCGCGGCGACGGCGGGCTCAAGAGGCGCCTGGTCATCGAGCTGATGACCGCGAACTTCTGGCGGAAGTACAAGCAGTACTACCCGGAGGCTACTGAGACCGGGTACTGATCTAGGCCCGAGCACGACACCAGGAGAGCGTCCCGCAGCAGCGGGGCGCTCTCCTGCGTGCGGGTGGTGCTGGCGGTGCGTCTGCGTCCGACAAGCACCCAGGCGACGTCTCGGGCGACATCTCTGGCGCAGGGAGCCCAGCTCGGTCGGCTCGAGGAGGCAGCGCTCGCTCGGTCCAGGATGGTCAGGTCTGGCCTGCTGGACAGTCGGAGGGGACTGACGACTGGCCAGCAGGATCTAGGCTCGAACCTCGGAAAGACTCACGACGTGCAGGACGAGAGGGACGACATGAGTGGCACATCACAGGGCGACGACAGCGCACGCGCAGGCGGACGCATCGAGCCGGTGAACCTTGCGGTGGACCATCGCAAGAGCGAGGACGAGCAGGTCGACGACCTGGTGGCTGAGCTCACCGCACTCGGCATGAACCCGGACCGTGAGGCGCTCCGCTCGGTCGTCCGCAAGCGGTCGTCGTAGCGGCGCCCGGTCGCCGTAGGTCAGTGCATCGTCAGGGCTGGGTGCGGTCCGACTGTCCACCCTAGGAACGGCTGAGCGGGTGCTCTCCCGTCGAGCGCATCGTCCAGCTCGGAGACCAGCCAGGCCAGGACCGCGTTCGTGGCAGGAGGGACGCTCCTGCCGGAGTGCTCGGTGCTGGTCGGGCGAGAGTGGACGTGGTGCATCGCCTCGACGACTCGCCGAGCCGCCTCTGGCTCGAGCTGGGACACGAAGAAGACGGTCTGTCGCCATGCGTACGCGGCCTTCTTCACCTCACGCAGGCTCGCCGAGAGCTCAGCGGGGCCCGACTCCGCTGGCATCGTCGATGCGTGTGCGTGTGCGTGTGCGTGTGCGTGTGCGTGTGCGTGTGCGTGTGCGTGTGCGTGAGCGAGCGACGACCGGACGACCTCGAAGGAAGCGGTCGCGGCTGCCTCCCAGCCACGCGTGGGGGTGATGCCGAGCCCCAGGAGTGTCACGAGCCCGTGCGTGGTGAGCACCTGGGCCTGTTCGATCACGGCCCCTCTCCCTGCGACCGAACCTCGCCCACCAGGCTGGAGGTCGTCGTGGGGTCCTGCGACCCGCGCACGATCACGACAGACCTGGGTGAAGGCGTCGCGCTCTGTCGCCACGACCGGCGCCGCCTCAGGTCGCGACAGCCCGAGGCGCTCCGTCCAGCGGGCTGGAGGAGGTGTGGTCATGGCTGACTGCGCTGCGGCAGCCAGGCTCAGCCCGTAGTAGGTGTCGTAGACGGTGCCCCGCATCACTGATGCAGCGGTCGTCGCAGCATCGGAGAACCGAGGGGCGAAGTCCATCTCGAAGATGTCTGCGGCGAGCTCGGGCAAGAACGTGGCATCGACGTGTGCTCGCCTGGACAGTGCTGCCAGCTCCACGACGAGGCGGTTCGGCATGATCTGCCCGGGGAAGTGGTCGAGGTAGGCGCGGCCGAGGGTGAGCAGCGCCTCGTGCGAGGCCGCCGACTCTCCGATGCCGTCGTGGTCGCGCACGGCGCGAACCCAGGGGAGCTCGTCGATGCGGACCTGCGCCGCAAGACCGACCAGCAAGACCGAACGTCTCGACCTGAACGCCGTGTAGGTGCGGCTCATGAGGGTCCGGAGCGCTGGGTCGGCATACCCGGCGCTCCAGGCGTGGGCCACGATCTGCGGTGCGACCTCGGCGAGCACCTCGGCCGACGTGATGACGTGCTCGGCGACCAGGTCGTCGATGGTCGCGGCGTGCGCTCGGAGCACGGCTCTGCGGACCGACTCCGGCACGGGTGTCCCGGCACGGGCATCGTGCGACGCCTCGGCCGCGTGCACCGGCGCGAGGACCACAGCGGGGTCGGGCACGCCCGACGGGCCGGGGAGGGCGTCGAGGCGCTCGGCGACGACAGCGGCGAGGGTGGCGTGCGGAGCAGTCACTGCTGTGAGCTGGGCCGAGCGGACAGAGGCGAGGGCGTCTGAACCAGGGACGCCGCGCTTGAGCACCATGGCGTCGACAGCCCGCTGGAGCCGTCGGCGCAGCAGTGGGCTGAGCCTGCCGCTCACGCCTTCTCGGGTCGCCTCGACCAGGACTCCGAGATTCTCCTTCGGGTCGGTGTGCTGGGAGCACCGCGTGTGGTGCGACCGTGCGGTGTTGTAGTCGAGGAGCACCGCCTCGCACTCGGCGAGCCACCCTGCTGGACGTCGGGAGTCGACGACAGCCCCTTCGACCGTCGTCCACCACAGTCCCAGCATCCGGTCGGCGAGCGGCGCCCACACCGTGAGAGCTTCTCGTTGCGCCTGGACCGCGGGTGGTGTCGTGCGCCCGCGCAGCACGGAGCGGGCCTCCTCGACCGACGTCCTGTGGACCTGCGTCCTGCTGTCGTGGCTCCCGACAGGCTCGACGCTCTGAGCGTCCGCGAGCTTCGAGGGCCAGAGCCTGAGGAGCCCTGACCATGACGCGACCTCCGCCACCAGCCGCCGCGCGTCGTCGTCGTGCCCGTGGCGGAGCAACCAGGCGATGACGAGCACCACGGACTCTTCCGCGCACGCGAGCGAATAGCTGCCGTCGTCGAGCTTGGCGTCCAGGCGGGCCGCACCCGGCTCGGAGAGCAGGGCGCGGAAGATCTCGGACCGCTCCGCGGGGACACCGAGTGCGTCGGCGAGCTTGATCTCGTCGCGGGTCGGTGCTCCGGCAGACGCGGCCGATCCCGAGACGAACCCACCGCGCAGCACCTCGAGCGTGACCCAGGCCGGATACGTCGTCGGCGTCCGAGATCCGACGTCCAGGGCTCCGCTCGTGACACCACGCAGGTGTGCCGCCCACTTCTCCGCACGGACGCGGCCACGCTCGCGGGTCGGTCCGTCGGTGTGAGACCTGGCTGTCGAGAGGGCGTCGGCGAGACGGTCGTGGGCGTAAGACATGGCTCTCCTGGTCGGTCCACCGAGTCTCGGTCAGGCCGAGCGCGAGCCGACGTGGCGGGTCCTGCCCCCGCGCCCTCGGGTCCGAAGCCCGATGCTCTGCTGCTGAGCTACACGTCGATGAGGCAGATCGTACACAGGACCTGTCGATGTGCCGAGGCTTCGTTACCGCACGGGCCGCTCCGGCGGGACCGCCGCGAGCAGCGCCCGCGTGTACTCCTCGGCGGGTTCGGCGAACAACCGTCCGGCCGGCGCCTGCTCGACTGCCCGTCCGTGCTGCATCACGAGCACGTCGTGGCTCATCTCCTGGACGATCGCGAGGTCGTGGGCGATGAACACGTAGGTCAGCCCGAGCTCGGCCTGCAGGCGGCGCAGCAGCTCGAGCACCCGGGCCTGGATCGACACGTCCAACGACGCCGTCGCCTCGTCCAGGATGATCACGTCGGGTTCGAGGGCGAGCGCCCGGGCGATCGAGATGCGCTGCCGCTGACCGCCCGAGAGCTCGTGGGGGTAGCGGGTCGCGAAGTCGGCGGGCAGGTCGACGAGGTCGAGCAGCTCCGCGATCCGCTCGGCCCGGGTCCCCGAGGACGGCAGGCCGTGGACGCGCAGCGGCTCGTCGATCGAGTCGCCGACGCGCATGCGGGGGTCCAGGGACGAGAACGGGTCTTGGAACACCATCGCGAGCCTGCGCCGCAGGCTGCGGTCGGCGCGGAGCAGGTCTGCTCCGCCGAGCGTCGCCGTCCCGGACTCGGGGGCGACCAGCCCGGTGAGGGCGTTGGCGATGGTCGACTTGCCGGACCCGGACTCTCCGACGATCCCGAGAGTCCGACCGCGCTGCACGTCGAAGGACACCCCGTCGACGGCGTGCACCACCGTCTTGCCCACGGGCGTCTGGACGGGGAACTTCACGTCGAGGTCCCGCACGGAGAGCAGCACCTCGCCCTCGGGTGCCGGGGGAGCGACCTTGCCGAGGCGCGGCCGTGCTTCGAGCAGCTTCTGCGTGTACGGGTGCTGCGGTGAGTCGAGCAGGTCGAGGACCGGGCGGTGCTCGACGGCCTCGCCGTCGCGCAGCACGAGGACGTCGTCGGCGACCTGCCCGACGACCCCGAGGTCGTGGCTGATCCACACGACGGCGGTGCCGCTGTCGTGCTGGAGCTGCTGGACCAGGCTGATGATCTGCGCCTGGGTGGTGACGTCGAGCGCTGTGGTCGGCTCGTCGGCGACGAGCAGCACGGGGTCGCAGGCCAGGGCGATCGCGATCATCACGCGCTGGCGCTGACCACCCGACAGCTGGTGCGGGTAGGAGTCGAGGCGGCGCTCGGGGTCCGGCAGGCCGACGGCCTCGAGCAGCTCGAGGGCGCGCACGCGCGCCTGGCGACGTGAGAGCTTGCGGTGCGTCTCGAGCGTCTCGGTGATCTGCCGCTCGAGGGTGAGCAACGGGTGCAGCGAGGTGCTGGGGTCCTGGAAGACAAAACCGATCGCGTCGCCGTGGACGCGGCGCAGCGCCTTGGGGGAGGCGCCGACGAGCTGGATCCCGGAGTCGGAACCCTTGGCGGTGCCATGACCGGAGGTTCGCGGCCCTACGCTGCCACCAGCACCAGCACCAGCACCAGCACCAGCACCAGCACCAGCACCAGCACGCAGCAGGCTGCTGCCGGTGACCCGCGCACCCGGGGCGTCGAGCAGCCCGGTCGCGGCGAGCACAGAGAGCGACTTGCCGGAGCCCGACTCGCCGACGATGCCGAGGGTTCCGCCGGGCTCCACGTCGAAGCTCAGGCCGTGGACGATCTCGCGTCGGCCGATCGACACTGTCAGGTCCGTGACGGACAGGACGGGGGTGCTCATCGCATCCTCCTCTGCTCGGCGAGCGTGCGCTGCTTGGGGTCGAGGACGTCGCGCAGGCCGTCGCCGAGGAGGTTGCAGGCCAGCACGGTGACGAAGATCGCGGCGCCGGGGAAGATGCTCATCCACCAGGCCTGGCTGATGAAGCCCTGCGCGTTGAAGAGCATGCCGCCCCAGCTCGGGTCGGGTGGTTGGATGCCGAGACCGAGGAAGGAGAGCGCGGCCTCGGAGAGGATCGCGAAGGCCAGGGACAGCGACGTCTGCACGACGATCGGCCCGGTGATGTTCGGCAGCACGTGCCGGACGAGGATCGTGCGGGCCGGGGTTCCCATGGTCTGGGAGACCTGGACGTAGGGCTCGACACGCACCGACAGCGTCGAGGCCCGGGCGACGCGGGCGAAGATCGGGGTGTAGACGATGCCGATCGCGAGCATGGTCGTCAGCTCGCCGGGCTCGAGGATCGCGACGATGGCGAGCGCGAGCAGCAGCACGGGGAAGGCGAACATCACGTCGACGACGCGCATGAGCACGGTGTCGAGGATCCCGCCCGTGTACCCGGAGACGATGCCGACGGGCACCCCGACCACGAAGGCGAAGGCGACCGAGACGACCGCGATCCGCAGGCTCGTCCCGCCGGCGATGAGCACGCGCGAGAAGATGTCGCGGCCGAGGTCGTCAGTGCCGAACCAGTGCGCGCCGCTGGGGCCCTGCAGGGCGTCGACGACGTTGACGTCGTTGATGCCGTAGGGCGCGACCCACGGCGCGAGCACCGAGACGAGGACGATCACGGCGAGCGCGATGCCGCTGATCAGCGTCACCGGGTTGCCGGCGAGCAGCCGCCAGGCGGCCACACGACCGGAGTCGTCTGCCGGGCCGGCGGAGGCGGGGCTCTTCTCGGGCGGGATGCTGGCCGCCGCCGGAGGCACCGGTGTCGTGCCGTGTGCGCTGGGGGCGCTCTCGTGTCCTGTGGTGTCACTCATGCGAGACGGATCCTCGGGTCGACGACGGCGTAGAGCACGTCCACGATCAGGTTGACGATCAGGAACATGACGGCGATGAGCAGGACCGAGCCCTGGATCATCGGGTAGTCGCGGGCCGAGACCGAGTCGAAGACGAGCCGGCCGAGCCCGGGCCAGGCGAAGACGACCTCGACGACGATCACGCCGCCGAGGATCGTCGCGAGCTGGATGCCGGCGATGGTGAGCACGGGGACGAGCGCACCGCGGACGATGTGCCGTCCGGTGACGACGGAGGGGGCGAGGCCCTTGGAGCGTGCGGTCCGCACGTAGCCGGCCGAGGCCACGTCGAGCACGGCCGAGCGGATGTACCGGGTCATGATCGCCCCGGCGACGAGCCCGACGGTCAGGCCCGGCAGGGCGACGCGTCGCAGCCACTCGAGCGGGTCGTCGGCGAGGGCTGTGTACCCGCTCGGCGGCAGCCAGCCGAGGGTGGTCGAGAACAGCCCGATGAGCAGCAGGCCGAGCCAGAAGTCGGGGATGCTGACCCCGGCCTGGCTGCCCAGGCGGACGATCGCGTCCGAGGCTCGGCCCTCGCGCAGGGCCGACCAGATGCCAGCCGGGACGGCGATGAGCAGCGCGATGACGATGCCCGCAGCTGCGAGGGAGAGCGTCGCGGGGAGCCGCTCGAGGAGCAGCTGGCTGACCGGCTGCCCGTTGCGGAAGCTCACCCCGAGGTCACCGGTCAGCGCTCCGCCGACGTAGGAGAAGAACTGCTCCATAAGCGGCCTGTCGAGGCCCGACGCGGTGTTGAGCGCGTCGTAGGCCTCTTGGGTGTACCGGGTGCCGAGGGCGAGGCGCACAGGGTCACCGGGCACCAGCTGCACGATCGCGAAGACCACGACCAGCACACCGAGCAGGACGACCGCGGAGGAGAGTACCCGCCGTCCGAGGAACCGGGCTGTCGAGCCGAGAGACATCCTCATACGGTCCTCACCCCCTACTCGGTGAGCGAGGTGTCGCGGAAGCGGATGGCCGCGTCGGAGCGGACCGCATAGCCCTCGACCTTGGGGCTCCACGCCTGGATGACCGACGGGTTGTAGAGGTAGATGTAGCTGGCCTCGTCCGCGATGATCGTCGCCGCCTGCGCGTAGAGGTCCTTACGGGTCGCCTCGTCGGTCTCGGTGCGGCCGGCGTCGAGCAGCTCGTCGACCTGCGGGTTGGAGTACCCCTGCGCGTTGCTTCCACCGGTGGTGTGGTGCTGGGCGTAGTAGAAGTCGTCAGGGTCGATGTTGCCGAGCCAGCCCATCATCAGCAGGTCGAAGTTCCCGGAGTTCTGCTCGTCGAGCCAGGTCGAGAAGTCAGGCTGGCGGATCTGCACGTCGATGCCGAGAGGCTCGAGGTTCGAGGCGATGATCTGCGCGGCAGTGACGGTCTCGGGGTAGTCGCTCGTGGCGAGGAAGTCGAGGGTCCCGCCGGTGAAGCCTGCCTCGTCGAGGAGCTGCTTCGCCTTGTCGAGGTCGGTGCTGTACGTGTCGTACCCGGTGAACCAGACGCTGTCCTCGGGGATCGCGAGCTGGTTCTCCTGCGCGGTGCCGTAGCTCGTCGCCTGGACGATGGCCTCGCGGTCGATCGCGTAGGCGATGGCCTGGCGGACCCGGACGTCGTCCCACGGGGCCTTGTTCTCGTTGAGCGCGAGGTACCAGTAGTCGCTCGACGGGCTGGTCTCGAGTGTCAGATCTTCGTTCTCCTGAAGCTCGGCGACCTGCTGGTCGGGCACGACGTCGGTCCAGTCGACCTCACCGCTGCGCAGCGCCGCGAGGGCTGTCGCCGGCTCGGAGATGAAGCTGAAGGTCACGCCGCCCAGGGCCGGTGCGCCGCCCCAGTAGTCGGCGTTTGCCGTGAGGGTGATGCTGTCGCCGCTGACCACGGAGTCGACCTTGAAGGGGCCCGTGCCGATGGGCTTGGTCTGGATGTCGCCCGAGGTGACGTTCTCCTCGCTGACGATCGCCATGCCCTTGAAGCCGCCGAGGTTCGACAGCAGGTTCGGGGTGGGCTGGGCCACGGTGATCGTGACGGTGTCCTCGTCGACGGCGACGACGTCGGTGACGGCCGCGAACTTCCAGGCGTTGGCGAGCTCTTCGTCGACGATGCGGTCGTAGGAGTACACGACGTCCTCGGCTGTGAACGCGCTGCCGTCGTGGAAGGTGACACCGTCGCGCAGCTCGAAGGTCCAGGTGAGCTGGTCGTCGCTGACGGTCCAGCTCTCCGCGAGGGCGGGCTGCATCTCGAGGTTCTCGTCGGGCTCGACGAGGGTGTCGAAGACGTTCTCGAGGACCTGGAAGCTGAAGTAGGAGCTCGTGCGGTGCGGGTCGAGCTGGTCGGGCTCCCCGCCGATCGCTGCGCGCAGGACCGCGCCCTGGGCTGGCGTGCCGGAGCCGCCGCCGAGGTCGACGCTCTCTCCCGAGGAGCAGCTGGTGAGGATCAGTGCGCCCGCCGCGGCTGTCGCCAGGGCTGCAGATCGTGCTCGCATCGCGGTCTCCGTTCGATCATTCTGATGATGATTCGATCAGTATGTGTCACGCTTGTCGGGGGGACAAGCCGCGAAACACGATCGAAACACACCGTCCCGCCGTCCACGGGCCGCATCTCCAGGGGGATCGATTGACCTTCACACTCATCGCCGTCGACCGTGAGCACGGGCTGCTCGGGGCTGCTACGGCCAGCCGCTCCTTGGCCGTCGGCAACGCCGTCATCGCCGTCGACCCGGCCGTCGGCGTGGTCGCGAGCCAGGCCTGGACCAACCGCAGGCTGCGCCACCAGATGCTCGAGGCCATGGCCGCGGGGGCGAGCGCGCAGGAAGCCGTGGACAGGCTGCCCGGCTGGGACGCCGAACCAGGGCTGCGGCAGGTCGCTGCCCTCGACCTGCACTGCGGGATCGCGGCCGCCACTGGTGAGAACACCAGTGGTTGGGCTGGTCACAGCGTCGCCGGGGACCACGCTGTGCTCGGCAACCTGCTCGTCGGGCGGAAGGTCCTCGACGCGATGAGCCGCGCCTTCGCGGCCGGGCTGGGCATCGACGGGATCGACCCGAGGTCGTCGCTCGGCTTCGCCGCACGTCTCCTCGCGGCGCTCGACGCTGGAGACCGTGCCGGGGGCGACTCCCGCGGACGGCAGAGCGCGGCCGTGGTCGCGACCTGCGTGACCGACGAGCGGGAGCACCCCCCGATGCTCGAGGTCGACCTGCGCTCGGACGACCACGAGGAGCCTGTCGGCGAGCTGGTGCGGCTGCTCCGGCTGCAGGTCGAGCGGCGCTGAGCGCGGACGCTCCGGCGGCGTGAGAGAGGTCGTACCGGGGTGCGGCGAGGGTTAAGGACGTCTCAGCTGTCGGACGGTGGCGTGTGAGGGTCGGCTGGTGGGCCGCGTGCGGGACCGTCAGCGCTCCGACGGGGCGACCGCGCCCAGGACCACGGTCTCGCCGTCGTGCCCGTTGGCCCACCAGTGGGGTGTCGAGCACCCGTAGGTCGCGGTGTCGCCGGGCTCGAGGTCGATCTGGCGGTCGCCGTGCGTGATGTGCAGCCGACCGCTGAGCACGGTGACGGTCTCGGTGCCCAGGTGCCGGAACGGCCGCTCGACGTTGGTGAAGGCTGGTGGCAGGGTCGTGCGGATCAGCTGGATCGCCGTCTCACCGCGCGGTGAGAGCAGCTCGCGGACGGCCTGGCCGTCGTCGGGGGTCCCGGGCGCGGGTGGGAGCACGTGCGGACGCCCCGCACGGACCACGACGAGCTCTTCGGCAGGTGGTTCCAGCAGCCGGGTCACGGAGACGCCGAGGGCCGAGGCGAGACGCTGGATCGAGTGCAAGGACGGGTTGCCGAGCCCGCGCTCGAGCTGGCTGACGAGCCCGAGGCTCACACCGGCGCGCTGCGCCAGACCCTGGACCGAGAGGTCGAGCTGCTTGCGGGCAGCTTTGACAGTCGCGCCGAGCAGCGCAACGGTGTCACCCTCGTCCGACGCAGCGGTCACCACGGACGTCTCACGCACCTCTGTCATACGAGCAACCCTAGAGGGTCGTGTCGGTGGCTCGTCCTACGGTTCGTGCATGGTCACTCGTGCGCACCTCACCGGACAGGAACTCGACACCACGGCCGACAGCCCGAGCAAGGGCCTCCCGCAGGCGGGCGAGACGGGCCTCGGCGACGAGGCAGGTCGCCTCGCCACGGCCGGTGCGGCCTACGCTGCCGCGCGTGCCGCGCTCGACGCGGCGCTGCCCGCCGGATGGCGGAGCGCTGCTGTCGAGACCCTCCCTGGCGACAGGGTGGCTCAGGCCACGAACCGCTCGACAGCGGCGTGACCCTCGAGCGGGTCGAGACCTTCGAGCCGGTCGAGACCCGCGAGCCGCTCGTCACCCTCGGCGTCCTCGACCTGCTCGAGGATGCTGCTACTCGGTGAGCAGGACCGTGCTCGAACGCCACATCGGGGAGGTCGAGTCTGGCTGCCACACGATGGTCGCCACCTCACCGCTGGTCACTCCCGGGTCTCCGAGGGTGGCGAGCGCGCCCTGCCCCTCGTCCGGGGCGACGGTCACGGGAACTTCGGTGCCCCCGATCACCCCGAAAGCCGACTGCGGAGGCTCGACCAGCACCTCGCCACCGGCGTCGACGACTGTCGCGAAGAGCACCGAGGGAGACGACGACCCGACGTAGGTGGCGGGCTGACGCATGTCGTCAGGCCCGACGGGAGGGTTCTTCCACTCCCAGGCTGTGGGACCTGTGAGGGGGCTGCCCGGGTCGTCGATCACCATGCCGGAGCCCTCAGCCCGTACGACGAAGGCGTCGGCCACGTCCCCCGAGGAGACGGTCACGACCGTGGAGCCGTCGTCGGGGCCAGCCGTGGTGGTGACGGTGCCGTCGAGAGCGGAGGCCGCGTCGACGGGGGAGATCGAGCCGTCGTTCTCCCGTGTCGTGGAGAAACCGGCGGCGTCGACGTACCACTTCTGGGTCTCTGGCGAGAGCAGGGCGAAGGCTGCGGTGTCGTCGCCCGCGGCGATCGTCGCCAGGTAGTCCAGGACGACGGTCTGCGCCTGGGCTTCAGGGGAGTCAGAGGGCGTCGTCGCCGAGGGCTCGGCGGGCTCAGAGCTCGGGCCGCTCGCCGACGGCGAGCCTGGGGTGCTCGGCCCAGCGGTCTCGGTCGACGCCGGTGACGTGGTCCCGGGCGTCTGGGACTCCGAGGCGCACCCACCGAGGAGCACGAGAGCGAGCGCACCTGAGGTGACGACAGGCAGAGAGGACGTGCGGGAGATCTTCATCAGCTCACCGTAACCACAGGTCCGCGCCCTCGCAGGTCAGACCTCGACGACCTCGACGCCCTTCCAGAAGGCCACGTGGTCACGGATCTTCTCGGCCTCGGGCTTCGGGTCGGTGTACGTCCACGCCGCGTCGCGGTTCTCCTGCCCGTCGACGGTCACCGTGAAGTACGTCGCGGTGCCCTTCCACGGGCAGACCGTCGTGGTGTCGGTCGACGTGTACAGCTCCCGGACGATCGAGTCCGGCGGGAAGTACTGGTTGCCCTCGACGACCTGGGTCGCGTCAGACTCAGCGATGACTGTGCCGTTCCAGAGTGCGCGGTACATGGTGCCTCTTCTCGTCGGTTGTGCCGGGGGTGGAGCGGTGTCGGACCAGGTCGTGCCGTGCGGCGGGGTCTCAGCCGAGCTCGGAGGTGCCCGAGTACAGGTGCAGCACGGGGACCTGGAGCTCTTCGCGGGCCTTGGAGGCCCAGTCGCGGTGGAAGGTGTCTTCGACGATGTTCGGGTACGTGACGACGACGACCTCGCGGACCCCGCCACCGGCGACGGCAGACCGCAGCGCGGGCAGCGGGTCCTCCTCGACGAGCGACCCGGACGCCGTGTAGCCGGCGGCCTCGAACTCGGCGATGCTCGTGGCGAGCTGCTCGCTCGCCTCGGCCGTCGCCTCGGTGCGCGAGGGGACGCCCTCGGTCGCGGTCTCCCACGCCTCCTTGAACTGGCCCGACCCGAGGTGGTTGAAGATCGCCCCGAGCAGGTTCTGCTCGGTGTCCGCGGGGACGAGCACCTGGAAGGCCAGGTCCTCGTCGCCGTAGAGGTTGACGATGTTCTGCACGTCGGTGGTCGCGAGTGTGTCTTCGGTCAGCACGAGGATGGTGTCAGTCACGCACTCGACTCTACCGGTGCGCAGACCCGCTGGCCGGGTGAGCAGGGACGGGATCTGCGCGGAGCGCCCAGCGCGCGAGCAGCGACCCGCCAGAGTGCAGGATCTGCACGAGCCGGGCCGGTGCACCGCCCTTGCCGAGGTAGGAGCCCGAGGTGACGATCCGCGGCGCGGGACCGCCGACGACCAGTGGGCTCGTCGTCAGGCACAGCTCGTCGAGGTGATCGCTGTCAGCCAGGTCGCCGAGCAGCGACGGCCCGCCTTCGGCGAGCACCCGGACCAGCCCGCGGTCGGCGAGAGCGTCGAGCGCGGCCTGCAGGTCGACGGAGTCCTCCCCGGTGACGACCACCCTGTCGGCGGGGTACCCGGTGAGTCGTGCGGCTCCGGCCGAGGTGGTGAGGACGATCGGCGGCACGGTCCCGGCCGGGTGCTGCGCGACGTCGGTGATCTGCGCGGGCAGGTCGCCGGAGCGCGTGACGATCGCGAGCTCGATCGCCTGAGCGCGGCCTGAGGTGGCCCGGAGGTCGGCGAGGCCGCCGGGCACAGACAGCGGCGTGTACCGCTCGGCGCGGACGGTCCCGGCACCGACGAGCACCACGTCGGCGAGGGCCCGCAGGACCCTGAACACGCGGTAGTCGGCGTCGCCGTTGATGCCGCCGGAGACCCCACCGGCCCCGGTCGCGGCACCGTCGAGGGTGCTGATCATGTTGGCGCGGACCCAGGTCTGTCGACCGTCTGCGGGGTCAGGGTGCGCGTACAGCGTCGCGAGCTCGGCCTCACCCGGGTCGGGCTCGACGCAGCGCGCGGACTCGACAGGACGACCGTCGACGACGAGGACGTCGAGAGACGGACGTCCGGAGCCGGTGTCAGGCACGCTCGGCGCCAGCGTCGGTGCCCGCGTCTGTGCCGCCGTCGGACGTGGGGTGCTCGCGTGCCGGGGCGACGCCGAGAGCCTCGAGACGCTCGAGCACCTGGCGCTGGACCCGGCCCTGCATCGACGCCATACCCGCTGTGCGCAACGGGCTCACGAGGTCGTGCAGGCCCAGGCGCGTCGGGAGGTCGTGGGGGAGGGCGAGCACCTGCTCGGCGGTGCAGCCCGCGAGCCCCTCGGACAGGACCCCGGCGAACCCGCGCGTGGTCGGCGCCTCCTGGGGCGCCACCACGTGCAGGGTGACGGTGTGGGGGCTCTGGTCCTCCACCTCGACCGCGACGTACACGGGCGACTGGCACTCCACGACCCGCTCCATCGTCGAGAGGTCGGAGGTGTAGCGCTCGGGGACGTCCTCGACGCTCGCGCCCATCTCGACGAGCATCTCGAGACGCTGGGCCGCGGGCAGGGCGAGGAAGTCCTCGGCCAGCTCGGCGAGGGCGGACGGGAGGGCGACGTCTGCGGGGGGAGGTGTGCTCACCCGTCCAGCCTAGGACGTCTGCGCGGCCGGCGCCGTCTGCGACTGTGCTGCGCACCACGTCGCGGGCCCTCCGTCTGGCCCGTCGCGCCAGCCGTCTCCCCGGTACCCTCGGAGATCGTGACCGTCACCACCCCACACCTCAGCGACGTCCACCCGAGCGTCCCCGCAGACCGGCTCCTGGCAGACCTCGTCCCCCCGCGCCACTTCGCCGACGCGTCCTTCGCGACCTACCGCGCGAACCCCGCCTTCCCGAGCCAGCAGGCCACCGTCGACAGGCTCACAGAGGTCGCCGCGCAGCTGACCGGCAGCAGCGGCGGGTTCTTCAAGCGGCTCAAGGCGCGCAAGACGCCCCCCGCCGTGTACCTCGACGGTGGCTTCGGTGTCGGCAAGACGCACCTGCTCACCTCCCTCGCGCACTCGGTCGGTGCCGGGGCGAGCGCCTACGGCACCTTCGTCGAGTACACCAACCTCGTCGGCGCGCTCGGCTTCGCCAAGACCGTCGAGGCCCTCGCGACCAAGACCCTCGTGTGCATCGACGAGTTCGAGCTCGACGACCCGGGCGACACCGTCCTCATGTCCCGCCTGCTCCGCGAGCTCGCAGACCGCGGCGTCGCGCTCGCGGCCACCTCGAACACCCTGCCCGACTCCCTCGGCGAGGGCCGGTTCGCCGCCGAGGACTTCTTGCGAGAGATCCAGGCGCTCTCCGCGCGCTTCGAGGTGATGCGCGTCGACGGTGAGGACTACCGCCAGCGCACGCTCGTGACGACCGGCACCGCGACGCCTGACGACGCCGTGGAGCGGGCGGTCGACGGGCAGCCCGGAGCGATGCTCGACGACTTCGACGTCCTGCTGACGCACCTCTCCCACGTCCACCCGAGCCGGTACGGCGCGATGCTCGACGGTGTCCAGCTGCTCGGTCTCACAGCGGTGCGCCCGCTCGTGGACCAGTCGCAGGGTCTGCGCTTCGTGGTGCTCGTCGACAGGCTCTACGACCGCGACGTCCCCGTCCTGCTCGGCGGCACAGGCCTCGAAGACCTGTTCAGCGAGCAGATGATCAACGGCGGCTACCGCAAGAAGTACCTGCGTGCGCTCTCACGCCTCGGGTCGCTCGCGCAGGACGGACGGGCCGTCCTCGACGCGGCTGCGTGACGTCGGCGGGCGCGGTGTGACGTTGCCGTCCGAGGCCTCGTTCGGCGTGCCGCCGCACAGGTGGCAGGTCTAGGCTCGGCGAGGCCTTCCACACCTCTCAGAGAGGCTCGAACCATGCGAGCAACCGTCATCCACGGCACCCGTGACGTCCGCCTGGAGACTGTCCCGGACCCCCAGATCCTCCGCCCGACCGACGCGATCGTCCGCGTCGTGGCGTCCTGCGTCTGCGGCTCGGACCTGTGGCAGTACCGCGGCGTCAACGAGGTGACGAAGCCGAGCCGGATCGGTCACGAGTTCGTGGGCGTCGTCGAAGAGGTCGGGCCGCAGGTCACGCAGATCCGTCCTGGGCAGTTCGTCGTCGCGCCCTTCTCGATCTGCGACAACACCTGCGTGCACTGCCGCAACGGCGTCCACACCTCGTGCACCAACCTCGCCTGGTGGGGCTCGACCGACCAGGACGACCTGCCGACCGATGGCGGTCAGGGTGAGTTCGTCCGGGTGCCGATGGCTGACGGCACGCTCGTGGCGACCCCTGAGCACCCCTCGGACGAGCTCCTGCCCAGCGTCCTCGCCCTCGCCGACGTCTTCGGCACGGGCCACCACGCGGCCGTGAGCGCCGGGGTCAAGGTCGGCTCGACCGTAGCGGTCATCGGAGACGGGGCCGTCGGCCTCTCGGCAGTGCTCGCCGCGCAGCGGCTCGGCGCCGGGCGCATCATCGCCATGTCGCGCCACGAGTCGCGCCAGGTCGTCGCCCGCGAGTTCGGTGCGACCGACATCATCGCTGCTCGTGGGGCCGACGGTGTCGCCGAGCTCATGGAGCTGACCGACGGTGTCGGTGTCGACTGCGCGCTCGAGTGCGTCGGCACCAAGGAGTCGATGCAGCAGGCCCTCGACTCCGCCCGCCCCGGCGGGAAGGTCGGCTTCGTCGGTGTCCCCGCGGGCGGTCCTGAGCTCCCCGTGCGCCAGATGTTCTCCTCGAACGTCGGCGTCAACGGCGGCGTGGCCCCGGTGCGCGGCTACATCCCCGAGCTCATGGCCGACGTCTACGCGGGGACCGTCAACCCGGGCCGCGTCTTCGACCTGACGGTCCCGCTCGCCGAGGTCGCCGAGGCCTACGCCGCGATGGACGAGCGCCGCGCGATCAAGTCGATGCTCCTGCCCTGAGCCCCTGAGCCCCTGAGCCCCTGAGCCCCTGAGCCCCTGAGCCCCTGAGCGAGGCTTCGCGCTCATCCCGCACCCCACCAGGTCGTACGTCTGACCGCGAGGTCGTACGGACACGCCAACGGGCGTGGCCGAAGGCTCCCATCTGGCGTGTCTGTGCGACCTCGGCGCAGGAGAGGCGACCTCGGCGCAGGAGATGCGACCTCGGCCCGGGAGATGCGACCTCGGCCCGGGAGATGCGACCTCGGCGCGGGAGATGCGACCTCGGTGCGGGAGGGCGACCTTGGGGTCGGGAGTGCGACCTTGGGAGACGCGGGCACCGAGGTGCCTCGTCGTGGTGCCTCGTGTCGTGGGAGAGGCCGGCCTGGACTGACGTCCGGGCCGGCCTCTGATCGTGCTGCGTGCTGCGTGCTGCGTGCTGCGGTGCTGGTGCCTCAGACCCGGACGACGGCGACGGCCCCGGCTGCGAGTCGCAACGAGCCTGCCGTGAGCACCGGCTCCTTCCACCCTGCGAGGACCTCCGGTCCTGCTGATGACGCGCCCACCCCGTCGCCTGCGCCCGTACCGTCGAGCGCGTGCTCCTGCTCCTCGTCGGAGAGGTTGAGCACTGTCAGCACGCTGCCGTGCCGCAGGGCGAGGACAGCCGGTGTGCCGTCCTCGGCGGCCGTCCCGGCCCAGGTCACCTCGATCTGCGACCTGTCACCGGATGCGAGGTCCGGCTCGGAGCGACGGAGCGCGATGAGGACCCTGTGCCACTCGAGGAGCGCGCTGTGGCCCGGGGCCGTGGTCTCGTCCCAGCGGATCTTGCTGCCGTCGAAGGTCGCGCGGTCCTGGGGGTCAGGGACCGATACGTCGTCCCCGTAGATCCCTGACCAATCGTGCCCTGAGAACTCGCGGGTCCGCCCCTCGGTCACCAGCCGGCCGAGCTCGGGGTCGGTGAAGTCCGTGAAGAACTGCCACGGTGTGGTCGCACCCCACTCCTCACCCATGAACAGCATCGGCGTGTACGCCGAGGTGAGGACGATCGCGGCCGACGCGGCGAGCAGGTCGAGGTCGACCTCTCCTGTGCCGGGGTGCGCAGGGCGACCGGGCCTGTCGCCGAGGGCCCTGTTGCCGACCTGGTCGTGGTCGGTCGAGAACACCACGAAGCTGTGACCGTCGACGTCGCCTGGGACCTTGTGGCCCCACGTCTCGCCGCGGAAGGTCGAGAAGGTGCCCGCGTGCAGGAACACCTCGGTCAGCGTGGTCCGCAGCACCTCGGGGGAGCCGAAGTCGACGTAGTACCCGTGGCGCTCGCCCGTGAGCAGCGCGTGGATCGCGTGGTGGACGTCGTCAGCCCACTGCGCCGTCATGCCCTTGGGCCGCGTCGCGACAGCGCCGCTCCCGGTCCCGTCGGCACCGTCAGCACCCGCAGCACCCGCACCGCCCGTCGGCGCGACCGTCGCCGGGTCGTTCTCGTCGGACTCCGCGATCAGCCCGAGCGGTCGGCCGAGCGCCTGGGCCAGGGCCGCGGTCTCGTCGGAGAGCTCGGCCAGCAGGTGCCGCTCCGAGTCGTCGACGAGCGCGTGCACGGCGTCCAGACGGAGGCCGTCGAGGTGGAAGTCGCGGAACCAGCGCAGCGCGTTGTCGATCACCCAGCGGCGCACCTCGTGCGAGCCGTCGCCGTCGAGGTGCAGGCCCGCGCCCCACGGGGTCGAGTGGTCGTCGGTGAAGTACGGCCCGAAGGTCGCCGTGTAGTTCCCGCTCGGCCCCAGGTGGTTGTAGACGACGTCGAGCACGACACCCATCCCGGCGGCGTGCGAGGCGTCGACGAAGCGCTGGAGGGCGGCGGGACCGCCGTAGGGCTCGTGGACGGCGAAGAGGTGCACGCCGTCGTAGCCCCACCCGTGCGCACCGTCGAAGGCTGCGACGGGCATGAGCTCGACGAGGTCGACGCCCAGCTCGGCGAGGTGGCCGAGCCGCGAGATCGCCGCGTCGAGGGTGCCCTCAGGGGTGAAGGTCCCCAGGTGCAGCTCGTAGACGACCGACCCGCCGACCTGCTGCCCCGCCCACGACTGGTCCGTCCACACGTGGGCGGCCGCGTCGAAGACCTGGCTGGGGCCGTGCACGCCGAAGGGCTGCCGCATGCTCCGCGGGTCGGGCCGGGCGGGACTGCCGTCGACCGAGAAGCCGTAGAGGTCACCGTCGTGGGCACCCTCCGTGCTCGACCACCAGCCCGAGCCCCGGGCAGGGTCAGGCACGAGGGGGGAGACCTCGTCGGCGGACGAGAAGTCCTGGCGGTCGGGCGCCACGCGCACGAGGTCGACGCGCTCGGCCTCGGGTGCCCAGACGGCGAAGGTGGTCCTGGTGCTCATGCATCCTCCTCGGGGACGAACAGTGCGACCGGCAGCTGCTCGAGCAGCGGTGCGACGGGTTGGTGGCCGCCGTCGACGACGGCTCCGCTGAGCACGTCGTGCCAGCGGCCCTCGGGCAGGGCGATCATGTGGTCCCGCCACCCGCCGAGGCGGGCGAGGGTCGCCGCGCCGCGCGTCGCGAGCGTCACGATGCGCGGGCTGTCACCCTGCGTGCGGGCGAAGGCGAGCGCGCTGCCCGACGACGCCGCGACGGGCCTGTAGCCCGAGTCCGGGCCCACGAAGGCGTCGGGGAACCTGCGCCGGGTGCGCAGCGCGCCCGAGGTGACCAGCAGCTTCTCCTCGCCGAGGTCGCGGGGGCGGCTGCCGGCGTCGAGACGGGCGAGGCGCTCGTGCAGGTCGGCGGCGTCGACGGGACGACGGTTGTCAGGGTCCACCAGGGTCGGGACGAACAGCTCGGTGCCCTGGTAGACGTCGGCGACACCCGGCATGGTCAGCTGGACGAGCTTGATGCCCAGGCTGGTGGCCCGGACCGACGGAGCGACCGTCGCGGCCCACCCGGCGGCGATGTCCAGCACGGCCTCGTCGGTCACGGCCCAGGCTGCGAAGCCGAGCACGGCGTCTTCGTAGGCCTCGTCGGGCGCTGTCCACGTGGTGTGCGTCTTGGCCTCGCGGACAGCCTTGCGCAGGTACTCCTGGATGCGGTCGACGGAGATCGGCCCGTCGGCCCACGTGCCCACGAGCGTCTGCCACACGAGGTTCTCCGTGCGGCCGTCGACGAGCGCCGTGCGTGCCCGGGCCGAGACCGACCGCAGCCGGCCCACGGTCTCGGTCCACTCCACGGCGTGCTCGGAGAGCACGCTCGTCGCGGCGCGGGTGTCCTCGTTGCGCTTGGTGTCGTGGGTCGACCCCGTGGTCATCGCGGCCGGGGAGTGGTCGGCGGCACGCGCTGCGAAGGCGTGGAGCTCGTCGGCGCTCAGCGCGAAGCGGCTCGGCTCGCCACCCACCTCGCACAGCGACACGAGGTGGGTCCACCTGTAGAAGGCGGTGTCCTCGACGCCCTTGGCCATGACGGCGCCGCACACCTGCTGGAACCTCACGGCGAGCTCGTCGCGGCGCGGCTCGCGCCGGCGGCCGGCGCTGCCGACCTCGCGGCCGAGCAGCAGCTCGACGAGCACGTCGAGAGTCTCGGCGCGGTCGGCCCCGACGTGGCGGCGCGCGATCTTCGCGGCCTCGTCCATCGCGGCCAGCGCGTCGCGCGAGGGCTGCTCGCCCGGGACCACGTAGGCGCGGTAGCGGTCGAAGGCGACGAGGAGCTCGACGAGGCACTCGCGCAGCGCGCGCCACGAGTGGTCGCGCAGGCGGAGGTCGTCACGGCAGATCGTCGCGGCGAGATCGGTGAGGCGGTGCACCTCGGCATAGAGCGGGCCGTCGACGACCTCACGTTTGGAGGTCTCGACGAGGGCCTCCAGGCCGTCGCCCTCGTCGCCGGTCACGCGGTGCATGAGGCTCGCCAGGCGGGACTCGCCCGAGGGCTCCACGAAGGTCGCCTGGAGCCGCCAGAGGCCCTCGTAGCCGGTGGTCCCCACGGTCTCCCAGTCGCGCGGGACCTCTTCTTCGCCCGCGAGGATCTTCTCGACGGCCACCCAGGCGCCGCCCGTCGCCTCGGCGAGCCTGGACAGGTAGCCCGAGGGGTCCGCGAGACCGTCCGGGTGGTCGATGCGCAGCCCGTCGATGACGCCGTCGCGGAGCAGCTCGAGGATCAGCGCGTGGGACTCGTCGAAGACCTCGGGGTCCTCGACCCGGATCGCCGCGAGCGTCCCGACGTCGAAGAACCGGCGGTAGTTGAGCTCTTCGTCGCCGACCTTCCAGTGCGCGAGGCGGTAGTGCTGGCGGTCGACGAGCTCGGCGAGCGGCAGGCTCTCCGTGCCCGGGCGGACCGGGAACACGTGGTCGTAGTACCGCAGGACGGTCTGCTGCTCACCGACACCAGGGACGTCGGCGACGTCGAGGCTCAGCTCGTCGCCGGCCAGGACGTCACCGATGCGGCTGCCGAGCACCGGCATGAGGAGGGAGCCGTCACCCGAGGACCAGTCGACGTCGAACCACCGGGCGTAGGGCGAGTCTGCGCCGTGCGCCAGGACCGACCACAGGGGCAGGTTGTGCCACGCCGGCGTCGGGACGGCCATGTGGTTCGGGACGATGTCGAGGATCATGCCGAGGCCGACGGCGTGGGCCTGCTCGGCGAGGGCCTCGAGGCGCTCGCGCCCGCCGAGGACGTCGCTCACCCGGGTGTGGTCGACCACGTCGTAGCCGTGCGTCGACCCGGGCGCCGCGGCCAAGATGGGGGAGAGGTACAGGTGGGTGACGCCGAGGTCTGCGTAGTACGGCAGACGGGCGGCGACGTCGTCGAAGGTGAGGTCCGCACCGAGCTGGAGGCGGTACGTCGAGACGGGCAACGGCTTGCCGGGTGCCGGGAAGCGGCGGTCGGCGGCCCGCTGACCTGCGGTGCGGGCCTCGGTGGTGACGTCGTCGGTCATGGTGGGTCCTTGTCCTGGAGGGGGCTGCAGAGACGTCTGCCGGCGAGGCCACCGCAGGTGCGGGGCCTCGCCGGCGGGTTTCGAGCGCGGTGCTGTGGATGCTGCTGGGTTCCTCAGGTGGTCACCCCGCTCCTCGTGGAGCCTGGAGCGCGGTGACCGCGAGGTCAGTCGCCGAGGGGTGACCGGGTGAGCAGCACGATGCTGCGTCCCTTGACAGACAGGGTCGACCCGGCCGTCGCGGTGTGCGGCCCGTCGACGGGCTCGATGGCCGTCTCCTGGGTCACCGGGGTGACGGACTCGGTCGAGGTGCGCGAGGTGTCGAAGACGATCGACCACTCCGACCCGAAGTGCTCGGGCGGGACTGTGAACTCGAGCTCTTCGGAGTAGGCGTTGAAGAGGATGAGGAAGCTGTCGTCGACGATCCGCTCACCGCGTGCGTCGGGCTCGCCGATCGCCTCGCCGTTGAGGAACACCGCGACCGAGCGGGCGTACCCCTCGTTCCACTCCTCGTCGCGCATGTGGTCGCCACCGATGTTCAGCCAGGCGATGTCGCCGAGCTGGTCGTCGGACCAGTTGTCGTCGCCGGAGAAGAACCGGCGGCGACGCAGGACCGGGTGGCGCAGGCGCAGGTGGACGACCTGCTGGGCGAAGGTCAGCAGGTCTTCGCGGGCCGGGTCGAGGTCCCAGTCCATCCAGGACAGCTCGTTGTCCTGGCAGTAGACGTTGTTGTTGCCCTGCTGGGTCCGGCCGATCTCGTCGCCGTGCGCGATCATCGGCACACCCTGCGAGAGCAGGAGGGTCGCGAGGATGTTGCGCTGCTGGCGGGCACGCAGCGAGAGGATCTCCGGGTCGTCCGTGGGGCCCTCGACGCCGCAGTTCCACGACGAGTTGTGGCTCTCACCGTCGTTGTTGCCCTCGCCGTTGGCGTCGTTGTGCTTCTCGTTGTACGACACGAGGTCGGCGAGCGTGAAGCCGTCGTGCGCGATGACGAAGTTGATCGACGAGATCGGCTTGCGGCCGGTGTGCTCGTAGAGGTCCGAGGAGCCGGTGATCCGGCTGGCGAACTCCGCGAGCGTCGAGGGCTCCCCGCGCCAGAAGTCGCGGACCGTGTCGCGGTACTTGCCGTTCCACTCGCTCCACATCGACGGGAACCCGCCGACCTGGTAGCCGCCGTCACCGAGGTCCCACGGCTCCGCGATGAGCTTCACCTGCGAGACGATCGGGTCCTGGTGCACGAGGTCGAAGAAGGCTGAGAGCCTGTCGACCTCGTGGAACTGGCGGGCGAGGGTCGAGGCGAGGTCGAAGCGGAAGCCGTCGACGTGCATCTCGGTGACCCAGTAGCGCAGCGAGTCCATGATGAGCTGGAGCACGTGCGGGTGGCGCATGAGCAGCGAGTTTCCGGTGCCCGTGGTGTCGAAGTAGTGCTGCTGCTCCTCGTCGACCAGGCGGTAGTACGCCTGGTTGTCGATCCCGCGGAAGCTGAGCGTGGGGCCCAGGTGGTTGCCCTCGGCGGTGTGGTTGTAGACGACGTCGAGGATGACCTCGATGTTGGCCTCGTGCAGGGCCTTGACGAGGAGCTTGAACTCCTGGACCTGCTGGCCGTCGGTGCCCGAGGACGAGTACTTGTTGTGCGGGGCGAAGAACCCGATGGTGTTGTAGCCCCAGTAGTTCGACAGGCCCTTCTCGACGAGGGTCGAGTCGTTGACGAACTGGTGGACCGGCATGAGCTCGACGGCTGTCACGCCCAGGTCCACGAGGTGCGCGATGACGGCGGGGTGCGCCATGCCGGCGTACGTGCCGCGCTGCTCCTCGGGGACGGCCGGGTGGTTCTGCGTCATGCCCTTGACGTGCGCCTCGTAGATGACGCTCTCGTGGTACTCGTGGTTCGGCGGGCGGTCGTGGCCCCAGTCGAAGAACGGGTTGATGACCACGGACTTCATGGTGTGGGCGGCGGAGTCCTCGTCGTTGCGGGAGTCCGGGTCGCCGAAGGTGTAGGAGAAGAGGCTCTGGTCGCCGTCCACCTCGCCGTCGATCGCCTTGGCGTAGGGGTCCAGCAGGAGCTTCGCCGGGTTGCACCGCAGGCCGTTCTCGGGCTCGTACGGGCCGTGCACGCGGAAGCCGTAGAGCTGCCCGGGCTGGACTGTGGGGAGGTACGCGTGCCACACGAAGGAGTCGACCTCGACGAGGTCGATGCGTGTCTCCTCGCCCAACGGGTCGAAGAGGCACAGCTCGATACGCTCGGCGACCTCGGAGAAGATCGCGAAGTTGGTCCCGCTGCCGTCGAAGGTCGCACCGAGCGGGTAGGGATGTCCTGGCCAGATCTGCATGGCGTAAGACTGCCCTAGGTTCGTCGCTCCGTCCTGCGATGACGGGTGAGGGACGGGTGAGGAACCGGGGCGGAGGTGCTGGGGACGGCCTCTTCCTCTGGCGCTCGGGCCGAGATTTTGGTGGGATGGACCACATGATCTCTTCACCGTGGGCACAGCAGGAGAGCGACCAGACCGAGGGCACAGGCCGGGACGGGGACCTGGCGACGGGTCAGGCCGCCGGCGAGAAGGCCAAGATCACCCCGCGCCGGCGCGCGACCCCGGTCCCCGACGTACGTGACGACCGTTACTACGACTCGGACCAGCCGGGCATGGGTGACACCGTCGCCGGCGGCGACGCGAGCAAGGCACCCAGGTCGCTGCGCGAGGCAGAACGGCAGGCCAAGAAGGGTGCGATCCTCGCCGGGGACGACTGGGACAACCCCGAGGAGATCTGAGCGCAGCCGGTCAACGGCGGCTCGACCAGAGAGCTCAGTGTCGGCAGCTGCCCGCAGAGCCGCGAGACAGTTGCGCCCCGCGCACCTCGCTCCGGGGACTGGAACATCCCATCGACGTGAGACCGCGCCGCCGCGGTCGAACGCGGGGAGCCTCGAGCCCAGTCGAGGTGATGTTCGCCACAATGGCCCGCTGGACGGTGCGCACCAGACGGGATTGGCTCGATCTGTCGGGATGTCCGAGGCTCGAGAAACAGAGCGACCCCCGGACCGGGCTCTCTAGCCGCGGACCGAGGGTCAGTGTCACCTGCCGCTCTGTGACCCGTCGGGCGTCACTTGCCCGGCCACTCACCTGTCCAGCGCTGGAAGGCACGTGCTCCACCACGGTCGATGAGGGCCTTGACCGCCGCGTAGATGGCTCCCTGGATGAGGGAGGCGACGAGCAGCTCCTTGAGCGGGTACTCCGAGGCGAGGGGGCCGGGCGACTCGTCGTGCTCGGCGCGGGAGACGCGCTTGTAGACCTGCTTGAAGAGCTGGCCGGCGAGGAGTCCCCCGACCATGGAGCTCACGAGGCCGAAGGGGCGATAGAGGATCTTTGCTGACTTCGAGGCTTTCACGGTGTCGGTGCTCATGGGTCGACGCTAGTGCGGGTCCGCCGGGTCCGCAGCCTGGACGACGCTCCTGCCGGAGATCGTCCGCGCTCTCACCAGGACGAGCTGTCGGGCCGGTACCTCGTCCGGGCCTGGCCGTCAGCCTGAGAAGGCCTCGGGCCGGATCTCCTCCAGCAGCGCCGAGATGGTGTCCTTCTGCGCGACAGCCTGGCGCTGGAGGTGGTGGAGGTGGTCCACCTGCTCGGGGGAGAGGCCCAGCCCTGCGGCGTGGGCCTCGAGCGTCTGCCAGCCGCTCAGCTTGCCGAGCACGGCTCCGCGCAGGATCTCGAGCTCGAGCAGCGGGCTCAGCGGCGACTGCTCGACAGCCCGGCCGTTGAGCTTGAGCCGACCGACCTTCTCGGCGACCGAGGCGAGCAGCGCCTTGGGCTTGTTGCGCGTCACCCCGAGGGAGACCGCGGTGCGCACCAGCCACTGCCGTTCTTCGGTGAACTCCTGCTCGAAGCGGCTCAGCGCCGCCGCGAGCGAGGGACGGTCGTAGGCGCTCGCCATCCGCTGGACGCGCTGCAGCCCGGCTGTCGCCCCGGTGACGTGGTCGTTGAGGTAGATGGAGAGCAGGCGCGGTTCGATCGTCGTCGACATGGGTGCTCCTTCGAGAGGTCGGTGCGGGTGATCCAGGGCAGGGGTGCGTGATGGTCAGGTGGAGAGCTCGGCGAGGGCGTGCGGCAGCTGCTCGGCGAGCTCGCGTGCCAGGTAGCCCACGGTGCCGACCGAGGCTGCCAGCCTGTCGCCGCTCACGGCGTGCAGGTGGGTGCCCCAGCACGCTGCCTGGTCGAGCGGCACAGAGCGGGCTGCGATCCCGGCGATCGCTCCGACCAGGACGTCGCCCGACCCGGAGGTCGCGAGCCCCGAGGTGCCCGTGGTCCCCTCCCAGAGCCCGCCGTCGGGATCGGCGACGATCCCCTGGCACGAGACGACGGCGCCGAAGCGGCGGGCGATCGAGGTGGTCTGCTCGGCGACGTCGGGCTCGTCCTCCGAACCGTCAGAGCCCGAGTCGTCACCAGGGTCTCCTCCGAGCAGCAGCCCGGCCTCGGTCGGGTTCGGCGTGAGGACGATCCGACCACGCAGCGGGTCCAGGAGGTCACCCAGGCCGGGCAGCACGCCGAGGGCGTAGGCGTCGAGCGCGAGGACCGTGCTGTCGCCGAGGAGCGGGACGAGCCCGCGGAGCAGCTCGGCGGTCTCGTCGGCGTCGTCGAGGCCCGGCCCGACGACCACCACGTCCGAGGAGGAGGCCTCCGTCTCGAGCCGTCCAGCATCGGACCCGAGGACGGTGCCGTCCTCCGACTGGGGCAGCGGCACCACGCCCGACTCGGGGACCGCGACGGCGACAGCCGCCGCGACACCCTCCGCGACGGCCAGGGTGAGCCGCCCGGCACCGACTCGCAGCGCCGAGATCCCGGCGAGCATCGCCGCGCCCGGGGTCCCCGCGGCTCCGCCGACGACGAGGACCGTCCCTCGGTCGTACTTCGAGCCGGCCTCGGTCGGCAGCCCCCAGCTGCGCAGGACGGCGGGAGTCAGGGCGCGGGGCGTGGTGTCAGACATCGGAGCTCCCAGGTTCGTCGGTGTGCTCGGCGGCGTCGCCCGTGAGGTGGTCGTCCGCCTGGGTGAGGACCGCGTGCCACGAGCCGGCCAGCGCGAGCGGGTCGCTGTCGTCGCGGCGCAGCAGCGTGAGCGAGGCGTTGCCCACGGGCCTGTCACGGGCCAGCGCGAGGACCTCTTCCTCGGTGAGGCCCTCGCAGACATAGCGGAAGGTCATGATGACAGCGTCGTGGCAGGTGATGAGCACACGTTCTGGCGGGTCGGCGAGGCTCTCCAGGTCCGCGAGGAAGGCGCGGACCCGCGCGGCCAGGTCGGTCCACGACTCCCCGCCGCCCGGGCGGTGGTAGAACTTGCCGTGCCACGCCCGGCGCTCGGCCTCGTCAGGCTCGAGAGCCTTGATCCCGGCGGTCGAGAGCCTGTCGAAGACGCCGAGGTCGCGGTCGCGGAGCCTCTCGTCCAGCCGCACCTGGAGGTCTGACCCGGCCGCCCGGAGCGCGCGCCGTGCGGTGTCGTGTGCCCGCAGGTACGGGGAGGACCACACAGCCTGAGGGGTGTCGTCGGGGTCGAGGTCTCGCAGCCACCTCCCGACGGCGTCGGCCTGCTGCTCGCCCTGCTCCGACAAGGGGACGTCGGCCTCTCGGCTCGTGACGTCGAGGCGCTGGGAGCCCGACCGCTCGGCCTCCATGCTCGCGACGTTCGCGACGCTCTCACCGTGCCTGACCAGCAGGATCTCTCTCGGGGTCGACCTCGACCGCATACGCGGGCACGTCCTCTCGGCACCTGTGGGCGACGCCGACGGTCGCCGGCGCCTGTCCCGACCATGCTGCCGCACAGGTCACAGGCCTGCATGCTCGCAGCAGGGGATAACCCTGCGCGAGGCTCAGTGCCAGTCGGGCCGCTTGGACACCTCGAGCAGCCAGGCGTCGCTCACCCTGTTGCCACCCGCCGCGCTCGCGTCGTCCGCGGCGCGCCGCGCGGCCTGGTGGAGCGGTTCGAGGTCGTAGCCGAAGTGCTCCGTCGTCGCGACGCCGATGCTCGCGGTGAGGCTCGCACCAGGTGCCTCGGGGACGTCGGTGTCGAGGAGGGCTCGGCGCAGGGCCGTGGCTGTCGAGAGACCAGCGCCGGGCTGGGCTTCGGTGAAGACGATCGAGATCCGGCCCGCGCCGACCTCGCCGATGACCGACGAGGTCGGCGTCCCGTTGCGGACCGTCGTCGCGTAGGCCGTGATGACGAGGTCCGCGACGGACCTGCCGAAGGCCGTGTTGATGGTCTCGAGGTCGTCGAGGTCGACGTGCAGCAGCGCGACCCTCTCGTCGTGGTTGTGGGCGCGCTCGAGCCTGTCGGCCGCGACCTGCTGGAAGGACTGGTCGTCGACGAGCCGGCGTGCCGTGAACACCGGCGTCGAACGGCGCCGGGCGTGCGCGAAGGACGTCTCGGACCGCAGCACCGACATCGAGACCGCGGCCACGACCATGAGGACCATGGTGAGGATCGACGCCGTCGCCGTCCCCAGGACGTCGGTGAAGACATAGCTGCTGGTGCCGAAGGCGAAGTACGTCACGAACCGTGCCGCGAAGAGCAGGGACTCGACGGTCAGCACGACAGACAGGCCGCGCGCGTTGACGTCCTTGCGCAGCGCGCCACGCCACGTCTCGGCAGCGCCTAGGCCCGCGAGCACGGCCACCGAGCCGAACCAGACTGGAGCACCGGCCCAGTCACCCCCGTCAGGACCGGCGATCCCGGCGGCGAAGCCGGTGATGACGGCGAGCAGGAGCGTGACCTCGACGTAGCTGCGGCGCCCGTTGTACGACCTGTTGCCGTTCCAGATCGCTCCCGCGCTCACGACGAAGGCGGCGTTGCCCACGGCGACGGCCCACCACATGCTCGGCGAGCTCGCCCACAGCAGGTACGAGAAGGCCGTGAGGATGCCGGCCAGGTACCCGAGCGACCACAGCCGGCTCGTCGTGCTGTCGCGCCTGAACACCGTCTCGACGACGAAGAGGAGGCCGGCGGTCAGGACGACGATCCCTGTGGCGAGGCTGAGGGTCTGCTGGTCGAGGGTCATGTCGCGGCTCTCGTGGGGACGGTGACGGTGACTGTGGTCCCGCTGCCGAGCGTGCTCTCGACGGTGAGGTCGCCGCCGTGCTTGCGCACGATCTCGCGGGCGATCCCCATGCCGAGCCCGCTGCCGTGGACAGCGGAGTTCCGCACGGCGGCGGAGCGGAAGAAGTGCTCGAAGAGCTTCGGCAGCTCTTCGCCTGAGATCCCGATCCCCGTGTCGCGGACCGTGAGCACCAGCTCCTCGCCCTGCTGGCGCAGCGCGAGGTCCACCCGACCGTGGTCGACGTTGTACTTGATGGCGTTCGACAGGACGTTGTCGATGACCTGCCGCATGCGGAAGGGGTCGGCGACGGTGAGGACGTTGCGGACGCCGCTCGTGTCGACGACCACGTCACGCTCGCGGGCCCGGGGGAGGAGCGACTCCGCCGACTGCAAGACCGTGGTGCCCAGGTCGACGGGGACCGGGGTGATCTCGAGCGGCTTGGACGCCTGGCGCGAGGCCGAGAGGATCTCGGTGACGAGGTCGAGGAGGCGGTTGCTGTTGCGCTCCACGATCTCGAGGGACGGGCGGGCGTGGTCGGGAAGGTCGTCGTCGAGGACGAGCTCGAGGTACCCGAGGATCGAGGTGAGAGGCGTGCGGAGCTCGTGGGAGACCGAGGCGATGAGGTCGTCGCGGGCCGAGATCGCGTTGAGCTCGGTCGTCACCTCGCCCGAGACCAGGATCGTGCCGTCGAAGGACCCGTCGCGGGCGTCAACGAGACGGCGGGAGGTCATGAAGTACGCGTGGCGGTCTTCGCCCGGGTTGCCCACCCAGATGAGGACGTCGTCGAAGGCCTCGCCGCGCTGCGAGCGGAAGAATGGACGCTCTTCCTCGCGGAACGGTGTCGTGCGGTCAGCCTGGTAGACGACCTCGTGGCGCGGCCTGTCGGGCAGTGCCGAGTCGCGGTCGTGCATCCGGGTGTGCGCACTGTTCGCGAAGGTGATGACACCGTCACGGTCGAAGCGCACGACACCGAAGGTCACGGTGTTGAGCACCTCGGTGAGCAGCTGCTCGTGGTGGCGCGCGGAGACGAAGGCCTCGTTGAGCAAGGAGGCCTGCTTGCGCATGAGCGTGCGCTGCGCGTGGTCGCGGCGGGAGCTGATGTGCGTCGACGCCGCGACGATGGACAGCACGAGGGGCAGCAGGACGAGCAGGGTGAAGGACGAGAGCGTGATGGCGCTCGGCTCGATCGCGACCGTCGCCCAGCTGCCCAGGGTCGCCAGAGCGACCGCGGTGATGGTGCCCGTGAGGCCGAAATAGGTCGACAACCAGATGACCGGGAGGAACCAGAGCACACCGAGGCCCATCTCCGGAGTCTCGATGCGCAGAAGGAGGATCGCGACCATGTCCGTGACCGGCAGGATCATGATCCAGCGCTTGTCGAACCTGTTCCAGGGGACCAGCAGGGCCGCACCCGTCGCGACGAAGGCCAGGACGACCCCGATGAACATGACGTGGTCGGTGAGGCGCCCCGGCGCGAACCACTGGATGAGTGTGAGGACGCTGAGCACGGCCGACCCGAACAGCAGCTGGGACAAGATGACCGAGCGGTTGATCTGCGGACCGCGCCTGTCCGAGGACGCGGCTGTGCCGTGGTCCTGGTCGGGGATCGGTGTGCGCTTCACGGCCTCACGGTAACTGGTGGGGGCGACGCACGACGGCTGATGATCGAGCGCCGAGCGGGTGGAAGTTGTGGGGGAGGAACCACGAAGGCCGCCCCGGATGCTCCGGGACGGCCTGCTGAGTCGTGCTGTGGTGGGCGATACTGGGATCGAACCAGTGACCTCTTCCGTGTCAGGGAAGCGCGCTACCGCTGCGCCAATCGCCCGGGGTGTCCCGCGGGGTGATGCTGTCGTGCTGCTCCCGCGGTCGTGCTGCGGGAGGTGGTGCTGAGAGGTGGAGACGGGATTCGAACCCGTGTGGACGGCTTTGCAGGCCGCTGCCTCGCCTCTCGGCCACTCCACCGTAGTCGAACGGGTACCAGGCGAACCTGAGAACCGATCTCCGAGCGGACGACGGGATTCGAACCCGCGACCCTCACCTTGGCAAGGTGATGCTCTACCACTGAGCCACGTCCGCACGCCTTCTGGGCTGATCTCTCAGCGCCGTCCGGTGCGTGGATTACAGTAGACCAGGTTTTGCGTTCCCCCAAACCGGCGTCACGGCGGGGGGTTGGGACCGCTGCTGAGGCCCGGGATCCCGCCAGAAGCGCGAGTCCCACAGCCTGGGCGAGGACCGCTTCTCGGCCCTGACCGGCGCGAGGAAGGCGGCCGGGGGACTGGCTGAGGCAGCACGGTGATGCTGGTCTCACAGGCTCGTGCGGCACGGCTCGTGCGGCACCGAGACGCAGAAAGACCCGCTCGGAGAGATCCGAGGGGGTCTTTCTTGTCCTGCTCTGTGGGCGATACTGGGATCGAACCAGTGACCTCTTCCGTGTCAGGGAAGCGCGCTACCGCTGCGCCAATCGCCCAGAGTGATGCTGCCGTGCTGAACTACCGGTACTTCGTGTCGTTCTGCGAGGTGGAGACGGGATTCGAACCCGTGTGGACGGCTTTGCAGGCCGCTGCCTCGCCTCTCGGCCACTCCACCGTAGAGACACAGATCTTCAGATTGCTCGGAAGGTCTATCTCCGAGCGGACGACGGGATTCGAACCCGCGACCCTCACCTTGGCAAGGTGATGCTCTACCACTGAGCCACGTCCGCATGCTGCTTCAGGACACCGTTCGAACTGCGTCGGTGTTCTTGGCGCGTCACAGACTCTATTGAACTTTCGGTCCTGAGTCCAACTGGCTCGTCGTCGCAGGTCAGGAAGCGCAGGAACCTGCGGAAAGAGAGTGTCCCGAGGTGGGGCTCGGGCGTCGCGGGGCACCGACGGGGCGGACGCGAGCCCGGTCCCGACGGACTCTGGGTAGCGTGGCCGCGTGGACAACCAGCAGGGATACGCGCGATTCGCCGGGGTCGAGGCTCGACGGCCCGTCGAGATGGTCGACCTCGCGCGAGACCCCCAGGCGCTGCGCCGCGGCGGGACCTGGTTCGTGGTCGCCGAGTTCGAGGGGCCCGCCCGCGCATGGCGGTTCGCGGACGTGACGCGCGTCGCAGCAGACCAGCCAGGTGTCGCCGGTTCGGAGGGCCTGCCGGCCGCCTGGCGGGGGCCCACCACGCAGTCGTGGTCCACCTCGCTCGACCGTGACGCCTACGTGGACGCCGTTCGGCGCGTGCGTGAGCACGTCCGGGCGGGGACGGTCTACCAGGCGAACATCTGCCGGGTGCTCGACGCCCCCCTCCTGCGGGTCGAGGGCCACGAACCTGATCCCCGTGCCCTTGCCGACAGGCTCGCGGCGGGCAACCCTGCCCCGTACCAGGGGGTGGTGCACGTCCCAGGTGCAGCTGCGCCGGCCCTCGACCCTGTCTGGGTCGTCACGGCCTCGCCCGAGCTCTACCTCCGCGTCGAGGGCCTGGTCGGTCCGGGACCGGCGACCCTCACCTCCGCCCCGATCAAGGGGACGGCCCGCACCGTCGAGGGCCTGACGGCCAAGGACGAGGCGGAGAACGTGATGATCACAGACCTCGTCCGCAACGACCTCCAGCGCGTCTGCGTCCCGGGGACCGTCGCGGTGACCACCCTCCTCGACGTCGAGGAGCACCCGGGACTCGTCCACCTGGTCTCGACGGT
This sequence comes from Sanguibacter sp. Leaf3, assembly GCF_001425965.1. Classification (NCBI taxonomy): domain Bacteria; kingdom Bacillati; phylum Actinomycetota; class Actinomycetes; order Micrococcales; family Sanguibacteraceae; genus Sanguibacter; species Sanguibacter sp. Leaf3. Next base: position 636,413 of record NZ_LMRH01000002.1, read on the forward strand.
CACCGGGGTGCTGCGCCCGCAGGTGGCCACGGCCGACGACCTCTGGGCGCGTCTGCTCACGGCCACCTTCCCGCCGGCCTCGGTGTCCGGTGCCCCGAAGTCCTCGGCGCTGCGGATCATCGACGAGCTCGAGACCGCGCCGCGTGGCCCGTACTGCGGGGCCGTCGGCTGGGTCGACGCCGACGCCGGGACCGCAGAGCTCGCTGTGGGCATCCGGACCTTCTGGTGGTCCCAGGACGAGCGCCTGCGCTTCGGCACCGGTGCTGGCATCACGTGGGGGAGCGACCCCGTGCGGGAGTGGGAGGAGACCGAGCTCAAGGCCGCCCGGTTGATCGCTCTGGCATCTGCGGCAGACTGAGGTCCATGACAGTTGTGATCTGGTCCGACGGCCATCTGCTCACGCCCGAGGAGCCAGCGCTCAGCGCTGTCGACCACGGCATCACGGTCGGAGACGGTGTCTTCGAGACCTGCGCGGTCTACGGGGGACAGGCCTTCGCGCTGACCCGTCACCTGCGCAGGCTCGCCCGCTCCGCAGCAGGGATCGGGCTCGTCGCCCCCGAGGAACAGCTGGTCCGCGACGCCGTCGCCCAGGTCCTCGCCGCGGCCCCCGACTCCGGGCGGCTGCGCATCACGGTGACCGGAGGACCGGCGCCGCTCGGCTCGATGCGCGGAGACGGCCCGCTCTCCTTGCTCGTCGCTGCTGGACCTGCGTCGCCGTCCTCCGTCTCGCGCGCGGTGCGCCTGCCGTGGGTGCGCAACGAGCGCTCGGCCGTCGCAGGCCTCAAGACCACGTCCTACGCCGAGAACGTCGTCGGCTACGCCTACGCGAGCGAGCGGGGCGGTGACGAAGGTCTCATGGCCAACACCGTCGGTGCGCTCTGCGAGGGGACGGCCTCGAACGTCTTCGTCGAGATCGGCGGCGAGCTGCTGACCCCCCACCTCGAGACCGGCTGCCTGGCGGGCATCACCCGCGAGCTCATGCTCGAGTGGGCGCGCGACGAGGGACTCCCCGCCCGTGAGGCCCGGATCGACGAGCTGCCCTTCGGTATCCTCGACGAGGTGACGCTCGCGGGCGGCGGGACGATCGGCGGGGTGACGGGAGAGCGGGGCGTCAGCCTGGCGCTCGCGGGCAGCATCCGCAACGTCGCCCCCGTGGTCTCCCTCGACGGCAAGGACGTCGTCCCGGGGCCGCTCGTCGTCGCTGCTCAGGAGCTGTTCGGTCGCCGTCTGGCCGAGGGCATCGACCCCTGAGACCCCGTGTCGGCGAGCCAGTTCGCGTCAGAGGCCCTCGACCGGTTACGCTCTTCCACGAGCACACCGCGCACTGTCGCAGGAGCTTGCCGTACACGTACGGGCGATTGGCGCAGTGGTAGCGCGCTTCGTTCACACCGAAGAGGTCACTGGTTCGAACCCAGTATCGCCCACAGCAGGTAGCAGCAGGTCAGAGGCCGTCCCCGGTTCGGGGGCGGCCTCTTCTGTCTCTGTGCTGGGCGTCGAGGATCGGCAGGGGTCAGCCTGTGTGCCCGGACGCACAGACGCCCCGGGAGACGGGTCTCCCGGGGCGCCCACGACCGCGGCTGCGATACGACCCCTCAGATCAGTCGAGCGCCCCGTACAGCGCCGGGGTCGTGCGCAGGTGGGTGGCCTGCTCGAAGGAGTACGCGAGGCCGAGCAGGTCGCCCTCGGAGTAGTCCCGGCCCAGGAGCTCGAGGTTCACGCCTGCCCCAGGGGTCGTGCCGTCGGCCGGGATGGCCTGTCCCATCGGGACGGTGACGGCGGGCATGCCGGTGTTCGGGCTCAGGCGCATGTTCGTGCCCTGCGTGCCGTAGGGGGTGCCCGACGGGTAGGCGATCGCGTCGAGGTCCTGGCTGTCCATCATCGAGGTGACGAGCACGTGACCGGCCTCGATCTGGGCCGTGTGCGTGCCGAGCGGGCCCGCCCACGCCTGGTACGTGTCCTCGGTGACGGCATCGCGCTGCTGGTAGATGCCGGTCCGTGAGGTCACGAAGGCGCCTGATGCGACGATGTCGGTGATGGTGCGGCTGGTCACCTCGGGTGCGAGGTGGTTCTGGACGTAGACAGCCAGGTCGTGCTTGAACTCGTTGGTGCTGCCCGAGCCCTCGTTGAGCACAGCGGCGAACTGAGCCGGCGGTGTGATCTCGACGACAGTCGCGCCGAGCGACTCGAGGGTCGCGCGGGTCTGCGCCCAGAGCCGGACGTTCGTGGGGTTCGTCCCGATCATCGAGGGCACGAACCCGATGCGCGCGCCGTCCAGGGCGTCGACGTCGAGCGAGGCCGTGTACGACTCGGGGACCTTCCCGGTCTGCTCGAGCGTCACAGGGTCGGCGGGGTCGATCCCGACCACGGCGTCCAGGGCGACCGCGGCGTCGGTGACGCTGCGGGTCATCGGACCGCCGGTGTCCTGGCTCAGGGCGAGCGGGATGATGCCGTCCCGGCTCGTCAGACCGACCGTCGGGCGGACGCCGACGAGCTGGTTGTAGGTGGACGGGATGCGGATCGACCCGCCGGTGTCGGTCCCGAACCCGATCCCGGCGAGGTTCGCGGACACCGACGAGCCTGTGCCGCCGCTCGAGCCGCCGGCAGACTTGGTGGTGTCGTAGGGGCTCGCGACGAGCCTCGTGCTGCCAGCAGGCTGGAAGGCTGAGAACTCCGAGACGAAGCCGTAGGCGAACTCGTCGAGGCTGGCCTTGGCGAGGATCACGGCGCCCTCGGCCCGCAGCCCGCCGACCATCGCGGCGTCGGTCGACGTCTGGTTGGCGTCCCAGCAGCCGCAACCACCGGTCGTGGGCATGTCGAGGGTGTCGTAGTTGTCCTTCACCGCGACGGGGACACCGAGCAGCATGCTCGTCATGCCCTGCGACGCTCGGACCGTGTCGGCCGCGGCTGCCGCGGCCAGCGCCTTGTCGTTGACGGTGATGATCGAGCTGAGCGGACGCGCACCGCCCGGGACGACCGTCGAGTCGTAGGCGGCGATCCTGTCGATGTACGCCTGGGTGATCTCGACAGAGGTGGTCACCCCGGCGTTCATGGCCGCCTGCATGTCGACGGTCGTCGCCTCGATCAGGTCGAAGGGGCCGTCGTCGTAGATCATCCGGCCGGACACGGCGGCGAGGTCGGTGACGGTGATGACCCCGTCGGCGTCGACGTCGGCTGTCGCCACGGCGGACCAGCCAGGGCTCGCGGTCGTCTCGCCGAGGTGCTCGGCGACCACGTCGAGGTCGGTCTGGGTCACCTGGCGGTCGCCGGTGAGGTCGAGATCTGTGTAGTACGGGGCCAGCATGACGCCTGACGGGACCGCCGCGACGTCGTCGGCCGAGGCGGGGAGGGCCCCGAGGGCGCTGGCCGCGAGGAGGGCGAAGGCGCCGGTGGTCGCGGCTGCGGTGCGGACAGGGCGTGTGGTCACAGGGCTCTTCCTCGGGGAGGTGCGGGGGTGGGCGGGCGTCTGCGCGCCCGGGCGGAGCGGGGTCATCGGGCACCTGCCGAACGGCGACGGAGCACGACGCCGGCGGCTGTCGCGGCTGCGGCGACCAGCACGAGCGTGGCTGCTCCGAAGCCCGTGCTCGCGAGCGGGTTGTCGGGGGTGGCGCCCGGGACTGTGCCTGCTCCGCCGGACGGTGGTGTGCTCCCTGTCCCGCCAGGCGTGGGGGTGGCCTCGGGTGTCGCGGACGGTGCCGGGGTCGTGGGCGCCGCGGTCGGGTCGGGGGTCGGGGTGGGCTCCGGAGTCGGTCCCGGGGTGGGTTCGACGGCCACGGCCGCGATCTCGACGGCTGCGGGTGCGGGGCTCGTCTGCGTGCTCGTGCCGTCCGAGTCGACGAGGGTCACGGCTGCCGAGACTGTCGCGTCTCCGTCGTCTACGGCGGTGAGGCCGACAGCGGCGGTGAGGTCGCCGGTCAGGCTCGGCGAGGTGCCGAGCCGGCTGTGCACCAGCGTGAGAGTGCCGTCCCCGGTCTTGATCGTGTCGAAGCCTCCTGCGGGACCGGTCTCTGTGCCGGGGGCGTAGGTGAGCAGCTCGGGGTCGAAGGTGAGCGTCACCTCGTAGGCGTAGACACCGGTGGCGCCGGCAAGGCCGAGGTCGACGGTGACGGCGTCACCGACGGTGACGGAGGGCGTGGCCGTGAGCGTCGTGGACGTCACGGTCGGCTCGGCCGAGGCTGGGGAGGCTGCCAGGACGGTGAGCCCCAGGCTGAGGCCGCAGGCGACCAGGATCGGGGTGCGGCGCCGGGAGCGCGCCTTCAGGGGGTGTTCGAGCATGGGGATGTCGGGCCAACCTTCGCGATCGGGAGACGGTGTCCGTCGACCGGAGGGAGGGTTTCAGCGCACGCCGAGGAGACGTCCAGGGGGACGCCTCGGCTGATGTCAGAGCGTCGTCGCCCAGCCCGGGTCGAGCAGACCGCTCGGAGGTGGTGCAGGTGGCGTCACGCTAACCGGGCCGTGTGCCGCGCACGGTTTCGCCGGTGTTTCCGGGGCGTAACTCCTGCTCAGAGGGGCGGCTGAGGGACGACCTGTGCCCCACCGAGGTCGGCAGGCGGCACGGTCACCTGGCCGGCAGCCGGGGAGGTCGCAGGCTGCCTCGAGGGCATCGCGCTCTCTCAGGTCCCACTGTCAGGCGACTCGGTTAGGCTCGTCGGCATGCCTGCCGCCCGACCACCCGCGCACGGGACAGCCGTCCCGGTGCCCGCGGCAGGTGCTCGCGGTGACGGCGGGACGCGGCTCGTCCGCGGGGCAGCGGCGGCTTCGGTGTCGACAGCCGTCGCCCTCGCCTCGCACCTGCTCGCCGGGGCTGCGCTCCCGGGGTTCCTGGGTGTCGTCGTACCGCTGGTCTTCGCGGTCTCGGTGTGCACGGTGCTCGCCGGGGTCCGGCTCTTGGCCTTGCGGCTCAGCGTCTCGGTCGCTGTCAGCCAGGTGCTGTTCCACACGCTCTTCGTGCTCGGCACCGTCCCTGCGGGGGCCTCGGCCGTCGTGCGGGCAGGGCACGACTCGCACGCCGCGCACGAGGGCACGGTCCTCGTCTCGGTGGTCGGCGGCAGCGGGGGCCCCGGTCACGCAGCCCACACCACTGTCGGGATGTGGTTGGCGCACGCCGGTGCTGCTGCCCTCACCGTCTTCACCCTGCACCGAGGCGAGAGGCTCCTCGCGCAGCTGCGCCGGCTCGCGACGGCGGTGCTCGGCTGGGCTCTGCCCCGACGGTCCGCAGCGGGTGTGCCCATCCTGAAGCGCCAGCATGGTCCAGTCGGCACCGTGCCCGTGGTCGTCCGGTCCCTCGAGGTGCTGGCCGAGAGCCTTGCTCGCCGTGGTCCTCCGGTGCCGCGCAGCACCTGACGCGACCACTCAGCACGAACCGCCCGACGGCGCTCGCGCGCGCTCTCGGCGTGCGCACGCTCGCCGTGCCCAGGACAGGACCCCCATGAGCACCAGCAGACCCCAGCCTGACTGCGCGCCGACCGCGAGCGCTCCCAGCGCCCCGGTCACCTCGAGCACGCTGCCCGCGCCGAGCCCACCGACCGGGCAGGACGAGACCGCCGACCCGACCCCTGAACCCTTCCGCTTCCCGACGCTGCGCACCGACGAGGTCGTGCTGCTGCTCTGCCTGCCCCTGACCGTGGTGGTCGCCCTCGCCGGGCTGCTGCTCACGGGGGAGTTCGCGCCGAGCGTCTTCGGCGGTCCGGGTGACCTGGTCACCTACGGTCTGCCCGCTGCGCGTGCCCTGCACGACGCGCTCGCGGCCGTGACCATCGGGCTGCTGATCCTCGCGACCTTCGTCCTGCCAGGCCAGCGCGAGCTGCCCGGCATCGTCAGCTATTCGCAGTGGACTGCTGCGCGGTGGGCCGCGCGGGCTGCGGCCGGGTGGCTCGCTGCGGCGATCGCCGTCCTCGTGCTCACCACGGCCGACGCGATCGGTGCGCCGGTCTCGTCGCCCGGCTTCGCAGGCCAGCTGCGGTACTTCGCGACAGGGATCGAGCTGGGGCAGACCATGGTCGTCTCAGCCGGCTGCGTCGCGCTCGCGCTCGTCGTGCTGCTCGCCAGCCGCAAGGTGTCGTGGGTGGCCGTCGCCACGGCGCTGAGCGTCCTGTCGCTCCTGCCGCTCTCGCTCAGCGGCCACGCCGCGGGCGCCGACGAGCACGCGAACGCCGTCAACTCTCTCGCGATCCACCTCGTCGGCGTGACCGCGTGGGTCGGCGGGCTCGTCGGGCTGGTGCTGCTGCGCCGACGGGTCGGCCCGCACCTGGCAGCTGTCGTCGCCCGGTACTCGACGCTCGCCGGCTGGGCCTTCGTCGCGGTCGCCTTCTCGGGAGTCGTCAACGCGTCGTTGCGGCTCGACGGTCTGGACGACCTCGCGACGCCCTACGGGCTGCTGCTCGTCGGCAAGACCCTCGCCCTGTGCCTGCTGGGCGCGGCCGGCTGGGCGCAGCGTCGTCGCATCCTCCCGCAGCTGGAGGACCCGGCACGCAGCTCGCGCGCCTTCGTCAGGCTCGCGGTCACCGAGGTGGTCGTCATGGCGGTGACGATGGGGGCGTCGGTCGCGCTGTCACGGTCTGCGCCGCCCGTCCCGCAGAACCCTGTGGTCGGCGACCCTCGCCACGCGCTGCTCGGCTTCCCGTACCCGGAGCCCGTCTCGGTGCGGAACATGCTCACGCAGGTGCACGTCGACTGGGCGTGGCTCGCCCTCGTGTGCGTGCTCGCAGGTGGGTACGTGGCCTGCGTGGTGCGGCTGCGGCGCAGAGGAGACGCGTGGCCCCTCGGGCGCACGGTCTCGTGGCTGGTCGGCTGCCTCGTGCTGGCCTTCGTGACGAGCGGCGGTCCGGCCGTGTACGGCTCGGTGCACTTCAGCACGCACATGATCCAGCACATGGGGCTGATGATGTTCGCCCCGCTCCCGCTCGTCCTCGGCGGGCCGGTCCTGCTCTTGCTGCGGGTGCTCCCGCACCGCACGGACGCGAGCCGCGGGCCACGCGAGTGGATCCTCGTGCTGGTCCACTCCCGCTACATGCAGGTGCTGTCCAAGCCGCCCGTCGCCGGGGTGATCTTCGCCGGGAGCCTCGTCGCGTTCTACTACACGGGGTGGTTCGACTTCGCGCTGTTCAAGCACCAGGGGCACGTGCTCATGCAGGTGCACTTCCTGGCGAGCGGGTACCTGTTCTTCTGGATGCTCGTGGGCGTCGACCCGGGCCCGCCGAAGGCCAGCCCGCCGATCCGTCTCGTCGTGCTGCTCGTGACGATGGCCTTCCACGCGTTCTTCGGGGTCGCGGTCATGGAGTCCACCACGCTGCTCGCCCCAGACTGGTGGCGGGCGATGGGCGGCGACGACCAGGCGGCACTGCTCGTCGACCAGCAGACCGGGGGCGGGATCGCGTGGGGCGCAGGTGAGCTGCCTGTCGTCTTCGCAGCGCTCATCGTCGTGTTCCAGTGGACGCGCTCGGACGCACGGGACGCCAAGCGCTACGACCGGCAGGCCGAGCGGGACGGCGACGCCGAGCTCGAGGCGTACAACGCCCGTCTCGCCGAGCTCGCGCGTCAGGCGGACGGGCAGCGCTGAGGGCACGAGGCGCCCGGGTACTCCTAAGCTCAGGGCGACGCCGGTGCGGGCGGGGAGTCACGTACGGCAGCGTTCAGTGTGTCTCTGAGCCCGCGCCTGTCGACCTTGCCGGAGTCGGTCCGCGGGAGCTCGGGCAGGCACAGCAGGACGCGGGGCAGCTTGTAGCGGGCGATCGTCCGGGCCGCGACGGCCTGCACCACCTCGATGTCGACAGCGACCGGGCACTCGAGCACGGCGGCGACGGTCTCGCCCCAGGTCGGGTCCGGGACCCCGAGGACGACGACCTCGCTCACCCCGGGCAGGTCGCGCAGCGCCCGCTCGACCTCCGCCGGGTAGACCTTCTCGCCGCCGGTGTTGATCATGTCGGTGCAGCGGCCCACGATCGTCACGAAGCCGTCCTGGTCCCAGCGTGCGAGGTCGCCTGTGCGCAGCCAGCCGTCGGGGGAGAGGACCGCTGACGTCGCCTCGGCGTCAGCCCAGTAGCCGCGGGTGACGTTCGGGCCACGGACCGTGATCTCGCCTGTCGTCCCAGGCTCGGTGACAAGGTCACCAGCCCGGTCTCGCAGGCGTACCTCGGTGTACGGGAGCGGTCGACCCGCGGACCCGGGCTTGCTCGCCGTGAGGTGCCTGGGGACGCAGGTGACCGCTGGGGCTGTCTCGGTCATGCCCCAGGACGTCTGGAGCCTGATGCCGCGGCTCAGGTAGTCGGCCAGCAGCGCCTCGGGCACGAGGGCGCCGGCGACCAGAGCCGCTCGGACCCCTGACAGGTCGCTCGTGGCGAAGTCCGGGCATCGCGCGACGGCGGCGAACATCGCGGGGACGCCGAAGACCGACGTGATCTGACCGTCGCGCAGGTCGTCCAGGGTGCGCTGCGCGTCGAAGGTCTCCCGGACCACGACAGTCCCACCGCGGACGAGGGTGCTGAGGGTGAGGGCGTTGAGCCCGCCGACGTGGAACATCGGGGCTACGGCGAGCGTCACGTCGTCGGGACGGGTCTCGATCTCGGACTCGATGTTGCGGGTCGCCCAGGCGAGGTTCCCCCAGGTGAGCATGATCCCTTTAGGGCGCCCGGAGGTTCCCGAGGTGTAGAGCAGGACGGCGAGGTCGTCGCCGTCGCGAGGCAGGGGAGCCGTGCGGGTGGCGTCGGGGACCTCGCCCAGGGCGCTGAGGCTGTCCCACCCGCGCCTGTCCCACCCCGGGCTGACCCAGCCGACGAGGTCAGGGTTGCGCATCGTGGGATCGGGTGCGCGCACCGTCACGTCAGGCTCGCGCCCAGCGAGGACGGTGCCCGGCGCGGGTGCCGAGCTCGTGCTCTGGTGCTCGTCGTCGACGATCCATCGGACGTGACCGAGGAGCGGCTGCGCCTCGACTGCCGTGGCGACCGAGCCCCGCCCCACCACCACGGCCGTGGCACCGCAGTGCGCGAGGGTCGTGGCCAGCTCGGCGGGGGCGAGCCTGAAGCTCAACGGCACCGCGACAGCGCCGGTCCACGCGCAGGCCAGGACGGTGACGAGGGTCGCGGGGCTGTTGCGACCGACGTACGCGACCCTGTCTCCAGGGCGGGTGCCGATCGCGGTGAGGTGGGCGGCGAGCCGCGAGGCCTGGTCGGTCAGGGCAGCCGCGCTGAGGTCGCCACGGTCCGAGGTGATCGACAGGGTCTGCGGAGCGGACAGTGCGAGCGAGGCGACTGCCGCGGCGGGGCTGAGGGCGTCGACGATCAGGGGGCCTCCGTCGTCTGTGGTGGCGGTGCCCGAGGAGGGGAGCTCGGGCACCGCCGGATGGGGGGTACGGGCGCGCGGGGCGATGGCCTGCCCGTGCACCGCGGGGAAGACGGTCAGCGGGGCTGGGCGCTCGCGGTCGGAGCCTGCGAGGGTGCTCGCCGGGCGGAGTACCTGACGAAGACGAGGGTCAGGAACAGCCCGACCGCTGCGAGCGCGATCGCGATGAAGAAGGCCACGGTGAAGTCGCCGTCGTGCGCGTCGGCCATGCTCGCGGCGATCCTCGGGGCGAAGAACGCTGCGAGAGAGTAGGCCGTGAACATGATCCCGTAGTTGATGCCCTGGAACCTGGGACCGAAGTTCTTCATGACGAGCGCCGGGAAGACCCCCATGACCCCACCGAAGCAGAGCCCCAGGCCGACGATGCCCACGGCGAAGCCGATGACGGAGTCGACGGCCACGAGGACCAGCAGCGACAGGGCGACGACCCCGTAGATGACCATGAGCGCGTTGAGGTAGCCGAGGCGGTCGGACACCGCGCCCCAGACGACGCGGCCCAGGGCGTTGGAGGCCGAGTAGGCGCTGACGAAGAGGGCTGCTGTCGCTGCGGTGAGACCGAACATGCTCTGGCCGATGGGGGAGGCGTTCGAGGCGATCATGAGGCCGGAGAACGCGCCGACGCCCATCATGAGGAAGATGAGGTAGAACGCCGGGGTCTGGATCATCCCGGTCCAGCTGACGTTCACCTGGGCCGCGGCTCCTGACGGTGGTGTCCACCCTGGTGGGACGTAGCCGACGGGGGCCTTGCGGACGAAGGTCGAGGCCACGAGGACCACGACGAGGTAGACGGCACCCATCGCGACGAAGGCCGTGCGGACCGAGTGCTCGCGGATGATCCACTGGGCGACCGGGGCTGCCACGACCGAGGCCAGACCCATGCCGCCGGTGATGAGACCTGCGGCCTGCCCTCGGCGGTCGGGGAAGAGCTTGAGGGTGTTGTTGAGGCAGCCGGAGTACGCCAGGCCCTGCCCGAGCCCGGCGAGGAGTCCGTAGGAGAGGTAGAGCATCGTCGTGGTGGTGGCGACACCGGCGAGCATGAAGCCGCTCGCGAAGAGGACCCCGCCGACGAGGATCGACAGCCGTGCCCCGCCGCGGTCGACGATGTAGCCGCCGAGGATCATCGGGACCGGGCCGATCGCCGCGTTGATGGTGAAGGCCATCATCACGGCCGGCTTGTCCCAGCCGTGGGCCTCGCCGAGGGGGCCGGCGAAGACGGAGAAGGAGTAGATGGCCCCTGTGCACAGGAGGATGGCGACCGAGCCCCAGAGGACGGCCCAGCGGTTGACGGTCGCGTCGTTGCGAGCCGTCGGTGCGATGACGGACATGGTCAGCCCTTCAGGGGTGCTGTGGTGGTCCGGACGAGGGAGGCGAGCTCGCCCCACTGCTCGCGGAAGATCCCGGCGGGCATGGTGCGCAGGTCGGGGGAGACAGCCGGGACGAAGTCCATGAGGTCGAGCACCTGGGTCTGGAGGTCGATGCCCGGGGCGATCTCGACGAGGGTCATGACGCCGTCGAGCAGCTCGAAGACCGCGCGCTCGGTGACGTAGAGGACGGTCTGGCCCGTCCCGGCGGCGTAGCGCCCGGAGAAGGTGATCTGCTCGACGTGGTCGAGGAACTTGCGGGCACGGCCCTCCGTGCGGATCTCGAGGGCTCCGTCGACGACGGCGACGTCGAGACCGCCCGCTGTGAAGGTCCCGGCGAAGACGAGCTTCTTGGCGGCCTGCGAGATGTTGATGAAGCCGCCGCAGCCGGCGACCCGGCTGCCGAACTTCGACACGTTGACGTTGCCGTCGCGGTCGGTCTGCGCGAGCCCGAGGACGCAGAGGTCGAGCCCGCCGCCGTCGTAGAAGTCGAACTGGGCGTGCATGTCGACCAGGGCCTCGGGGTTGTAGGCGTGGCCGAAGTCCTTGAGCCCTGCGGGGACGCCGCCGACGGCGCCGGCCTCGGTCGTCAGGACGACCTCGTCCGTGACGCCCTCTTCGGCGACGACGGTCCCGACGTCTGCGGGGATGCCGACGCCGAGGTTGAGGATGTCCCCGCTGGTGATCTCCATCGCGCAGCGCCGCGCGACGATCTTGCGCTCGCTGAGCGGGATGGGGGTGACGGAGGAGAGCGGGACGCGCAGCTGGCCGGAGAACGAGGGGTTGTAGCGGGTGTTCTCGGTCTGGAAGTGGTTCTCCGGCTCGGACACGACGACGTAGTCGACGAGGATCCCGGGGACGCGCACGGTGTTGGGGTCGAGGGAGCCGGCGCGGGCGACGGACTCGACCTGCGCGATGACGATCCCGCCGGAGTTGTGGACGGCCTGCGCGATCGGCAGGACCTCCATCTTGAGTCCCTCGTGGTCGAGGGTGAGGTTGCCGTGCTCGTCGGCGACGGTGCCGCGGATCAGCCCGACCTGGAGCGGGAAGGACCTGTAGAGCAGCCATTCCTCGCCCGCGAGCTCGACGACCTCGACGACGTCCTCGACCGAGGACGGGGACATGCGGGCGCCCTCGACCCGGGGGTCGACGAAGGTCCCTGTGCCCACCTTGGTGACGACCCCGGGGCGGCCGGCGGCGATCTCGCGGTAGAGCTGGGTGATGACGCCCTGGGGGAGGTTGTAGGCCTCGCAGCCGTCCTCCTCGATGAGCTTGGCGAGGGTCGGGGAGGCGATCGCGATGCCGCCGACCCAGCGCTTGAGGAGGCCACGGTGCCCCCAGTGGCTCATGCCCTTGGTGCGGCGGTCGCCGACGGCGCTCGCGTGGACTGCTGTGAGGTCGCGGGGTGAGCCTGTCGCGAGGAACCTGCGTTCGACGGCGGCGAGGGTCTCCTCGTTGACGCAGGCGAGGCCGAAGCCGCTGATCGCGACGGTGTCGCCGTCGCGGACGAGCTCGGCTGCCTGCTCTGCGGTGATGATCTGGGCCACGTGCGCTGCTCCTTCGTCGGAGAGTCGGGGGTCCCGCCCGGCGGTGGTGCCGCCGGGTCGTCGCGCGTCGTCGTCGGCGGGCCGGGGGGCTCGGGGGCGGTTCTCGCGGGGCGTGTCTCGGGGACGTGGGCGGCCTCGGAGGTGTGGCCGGCGTCACTGCCAACAATTCCCGACGATCCTCGTCGGAAATAGGGACCATCGTCCCAAGGAATCGTCGCCGCCCCCGCAGCACGATGGGTGGACAGCCCCCGGACGACAGTCCAGAGAGCCCTGCGACGTGGCGCGAGAGCGCAGCGACGCGGCGTGCCCTGGGTGCACACGAAAGGCGTCAACCCCCATGGACCTTGCCCTCACCGACGAGCAGGAGCTGCTCCTCGAGAGCCTCGACGAGCTGCTCGAGCGAGAGTGCTCCGAGTCGTACGTCGCAGACCTCGACGCGACCCACCGCCCCCCGACGACCTTCCGTCGTGCCATGCACGAGGCAGGCTTCGGCTCCCTCGGCTTCCCCGAGGAGTACGGCGGGACGCCGTCCGACGCCGTCACGCTGTGCCTGCTCACCGAGCGGGTCGCCCGCAAGGGCCTCAACAACGGCTACGGCCTCGAGCTGCTCCAGGCGACAGACATCCTCGAGTTCGGCTCCGAAGAGCAGCGCCAGGAGGTGCTCGGCCTGCTCGCCTCGGGCGACGTGCCCTTCGCGCTCGGCTTCACCGAGCCCGGTGCTGGCTCGGACAGCTCGGCGATGGCCACCACGGCCGTCCACCACGACGGCCAGGTGACCTTCAACGGCACCAAGACCCTGATCACCAACGCCCTGCAGTCGAAGTACCTGCTGCTCATGGCCAAGGACCCGGCCGTCGAGAACGCCCGCGAGGCCATCTCGATGTACCTCGTGCCGATGGACGCGCCCGGCATCACGACCAACCGCCTCGAGAAGATCGTCTGGCAGATCTCCGACTCCTGCGAGATCTTCCTCGACGACGTGACCATCCCCGAGAGCTGCCTCGTCGGGGTCAAGGGCGCCGGCTTCAAGCAGCTCATGCGCAACTTTGAGCTCGAGCGGCTGGTGATCGCCGCGAACTGCCTCGGCCAGGCGCAGTGCGCCTTCGACGACGCGGCGTCCTACGCAGCGCAGCGCGTGCAGTTCGGCAAGCCGATCGGCAGCTTCCAGCTCATCCAGCTCAAGCTCACCGACATGGCGATCAAGCTCGAGAACATGCGCAACTTCGTGCTCAAGACGGCGTGGATGGTCGACCAAGGGCTCCCGCTCAAGAGCCAGGGGGCCCTCTGCAAGCGCTACACGGCGATGGCGGCCTTCGAGGTGGCCGACGAGGCCATGCAGATCTTCGGCGGCGTCGGCGTCACCGTCGGGACCCGCGTCTCACGCCTGTGGCGTGACCTGCGCGGGCACAGGTTCGGCGGTGGGACGGACGAGATCATGGTCCACATCGCGGGCCGTCAGATCGTCAGAGACCACAGCTGAGACCTCAGGCCTGAGCCTGTGAAGGAGGACACCGCATGAAGATCGTCGTCACCTACAAGTGGGCACCCGACCCCCAGGACGCCCAGGTCCTGAGCGACGGGACCGTCGACTGGAGCAAGGCCCGGTCCGGGGTGAGCGAGTACGACCCCGTCGCCTTCGAGCTCGCCCGACGCCTCGTCGACGCGGCCGGGGGACAGGTGGTCGGCCTCACCGTCGGTGCCGCCTCGATCGACTCGCCGCTCGCCCGCAAGGCCGCCCTGTCGAAGGGGCTCGACAGGCTGGTGGTCGTCGCCGACGACGCGCTCGTCGGCGCCTCCGGGACCCGGCTCGCCGTCGTCCTGGCCGCTGCCGTCCGCGCGATCGGCGAGGTCGACCTCGTCCTCGCCGGAGAGTCCTCGGTCGACGTGGGCGAGGGACAGGTCCCCGCGACCCTCGCGGGCGCGCTCGGCTGGGTCTCGCTCGCCGGCGTCCGCTCCCTAGAGCACGGCCCAGAAGGGCTGCTCGTCGAGCGGGACCGTCCCGGTGGCACCGAGACGCTGCGCCTGGACGCACCCGCTGTGCTCGCTGTCACCGCAGACGCCGCGGTGCCGCGCGTCCCCGGGATGAAGGACATCCTCGGTGCGGCCAAGAAGCCGACGGAGGTGCTCGCACTCCACGGCCTCGACGTCACCGAGACGGTCCCCGTCACGCTGCTCGACCAGGCCCGCCCCGACCAGGGCACCCGCCGCGCCGTGATGATCGACGCTGCCGACCCTGCGGCCGCAGCGTCTGCCCTCGTGTCCGCGCTGCGCCAGTCCGGTGTGCTGTGAGCACGACGACCCTGCCAGGCGGGGCGCGCACGCCCTCGCCCGGCCCGCTGAACCGATGGACGAAGAGGTGACTGGCATGAGTGACTCCCCCCAGGACGGGTCGGTGTGGGTGGTCGTCGCAGACGACCCGACGGTCGGCAGCCTGGTCGAGGCCGCACGGCGGCTCGGTGAGGAGGTCGTGGTGCTCGTCGCCGGGACCCGCGCCGTCGCCGAGGCCGTCGCCGGCTCCGGCGTCGACAGGGTCGTGTGGCTCGGTGAGCCCGCACCGGGCACCCCCCTCGAGGCCTACGGGCCCGACGTGGCTCGTCTCGTCGCCGAGGCGCGTCCCCGAGCCGTCGTCGCTGCGGCGACGAGCACCGGCCGTGCGCTCCTCGGAGCCGTGGCCGGTCGGTGCGGTGCTCCCGTGCTGGCTGCTGAGTCGGTGCGGCTCGACGGCGCTTGGGTTGTCGTCGACAGGCTCGCGCACGGCGGGATCGCCCGCCGCACCGAGACCGTCGACAGAGCACCCGTGCTCTTCACCCTCGCTCCTGAGAGCGCCGGCGACACGGCGGACACTGCCGCAGGCGCAGGTGATGCTGCCGCGGCCCCGATCGAGGAGGTCCAGGCTCAGCCGCTCGACGGGGTCACGGTCGTCGACCTCCGACGGACCGAGCAGCAGGGCGTGAGCATCGGCGCAGCGTCGACGGTGGTCGGTATCGGCCGCGGGCTCAAGGCACGCGAAGACCTCGGGATCGTGGAAGACCTCGCGGCGGCGCTCGGCGGCGAGCTCGCCTGCTCGCGCCCGCTCGCCGAGGGTGTCGACTGGGTCGCCAAGGAGCGCTATATCGGGATCTCCGGGCAGCACATCGCCCCGGACCTCTACATCGCCGCGGGGATCTCTGGACAGCTGCAGCACATGGTCGGGGTGCGGGACGCGAAGGTGGTCGTCGCGATCAACTCCGACCCCTCGGCGCCGATCTTCGGTGCCTGCGACCTCGGCATCGTCGGCGACCTCTACACGCTGCTCCCGGCGCTCACCGCCGCGGTGCGGGACGCCCGGCAGTGACCGGGACCGAGACCGAGCCGGACTTCGACGTCATCGTCGTCGGAGCCGGCCCGGCCGGTGCCGCGGCTGCGTACCGCATCGCCGAGCAGGGCCGCTCGGTCGTGCTCGTCGAGCGTGGTGACGCGCCCGGTGCCAAGAACCTCAGCGGCGGTGTCCTCTACGGTCGCGTGCTCGACGACGTCTTCCCCGGGTGGGTTGACGAGGCTCCGGTCGAACGACGGATCACCCGGCACGTGACGACCTTCCTCACGGCAGACTCCTCGGTCGGCATCGACTACGCGTCGGCCACCCTGACCGAGCCCGTCAATGCCGTGACCGTGCTGCGGGCGCGCTTCGACCCGTGGCTCGCAGGCAAGGCTGAAGAGGCTGGTGCCTTCCTCATGCCTGGCGTGCGCGTCGACGCCCTGCTCACCGAGCCCGGGTCGGACGGCGATCGCCGGGTCGTCGGGGTGCAGGCCGGAGATGACCAGCTCCGGGCGCACTTGGTCGTCGCGGCCGACGGCGTCAACTCCTTCCTCGCCCGAGGAGCGGGCCTGCGTCGCAAGGAGCCGAGCAACCACATGGCTGTCGGTGTCAAGGCCGTCCTGGCCATGCCTCGCAGCATGATCGAGGACAGGTTCGGGGTCGTCGGCGACGCCGGTGCTGCCCACGCGGTCGTCGGTGACTGCACGCTCGGCATCGGCGGGGGTGCCTTCCTCTACACCAACACGGAGTCGCTCTCCGTGGGGGTCGTCCTCAGGCTCGACGACCTCGTCCTCTCGGGGCGCACGGCGATCGAGGTCTTCGAGCACCTGCTCGAGCACCCGGGCCTGGCGCACCTCCTGGCGGGTGGCGAGATCGTCGAGTATGGCTCGCACCTGGTCGCCGAGGGCGGGTACGAGAGCGTCGGCGACCTGGTCGCGGACGGCTTCGCAGTCGTCGGGGAGGCGGCCGGTCTGACCATCAACAGCGGGCTCACGGTCCGCGGCATGGACCTGGCGATCGGGTCGGGGCTCGCCGCGGGCGACGCGATCGTCGAGGCTCTCTCATCGGGTGACACGTCAGCGGCAGGCCTGGCCGGGTACAGGCGCCGCCTCGAGGAGGGCTTCGTGCTCCAGGACATGAAGACCTACGCGAAGGCACCGAAGTTCCTCGAGCGGACCGGGATGTACGGCGACTACGGCGAGCTCGCGGCGGGGATCTTCCACGACGTGTTCTCCCTCGACGGGAGCCCGCGCAAGCACCTCGTCTCGGTCGCGCGGCAGGCGCTCAAGGCGTCGAGGGTGAGCGTCAGGCAGCTGGTCAGCGACGGATGGGCGGGGGTGCGAGCACTGTGACGAACGATGTGACGAACGATGTGACGAACGACGTGACGAACGGTACGAAGAGCACGGTGTCGGCGCGGTTGGCCGTCGACAGGTTCGAGATCGACGAGGAGCAGTCGCACATCGTCGTCGACCAGGAGCTCTGCCGGAGCACCGGCACCGGGCGACGGATCATCGCGGTCTGCCCGGCGGGGGTCTACAGCGAGAAGGACGGCGAGATCCTCGTCGACTACGCGGCGTGCCTCGAGTGCGGCACCTGCCTCGCGGTGGCGACCCCTGGCGCGCTCACCTGGACGTACCCGCGCGGCGGCTTCGGGGTGACCTTCCGCCAGGGGTGACGCCCTGCTCGGCTGCTCAGCCAGCACTCGCAGGCCCGGGGGCACGTGACCCCGGGCCTGCTGCTGCTCTCAGCTGGGTGTCGACGAGGGTCTCCACGTACTCCGGGAGGGTCTGGCGCATGCGCGCAGTGAGCTCGGGTGGTGTGACCAGCACGTGCATGAGCACGGCTCCCTCGATCGCGTCGAGCAGCTGGACCACCGAGGCGCCCTCGCTGAGGTCTCCCTCGGCGATCGCCTCTTCGACCCTGTGCCGCTGCGCGAGGACGAAGGATGTGATCGCCTCTTTCTGGATCTCGGCGAACACCTCGGGCAGAGCCCGCGCCTCGACGTACAGACGGAGCATGGCCAGACCGTGCTCACCGACGTACAGCTCTGCTCTGCGCATCGCGTGGTGGACGAGGTAGGACCGCAGGGACACGTCCGCCGCCGTGGTCGAGGCAGCGGCAGCTGCTGCCGTCGGCACGTCAGGCGGTCCCGACGAGGTGCCGGGCCCCGAGGCGCCGTCTGCACCCGCACCCGCACCTGCATCCGCGTCGCCGGAGACCTGCTGCGGGGCGCTCTGCTGCTGGGTGCGGCGGAGCGCGTCGGCCAGCAGCCGTTCTTTGGTCGGCCATCTGAGGTAGAGGGAGGACTTGCCGACCTTGGCCCGGGCAGCGACCTCGTCGTAGGTGAGTCCTGCCCACCCCTTCTCACCGAAGACGTCGAGGGTCGCCTGGAGCGCGCGATCGTCGAGCAGGGGGTCTCGGGGGCGACCCCGACGTGGCGCGGGCGCAGCCTCGGTGACCGTCGCCGACGTGCCCGACGCGCCCGGCGCACCTCCGCGGGGCTGCTGCGGGGCGGCGACGTCCGAGGGGATCTCCTGGTTCACCTGGTCGACTGTAGCGAGCGCAGAGCCGTGGTCGTGCCACGACCGGCGAGGAGCCGGAGGCTGGGGCAACAGCCCAGCTCTCAGAGCCCGGCCTCGTGCACGCAGATCGCGACCTGGACGCGGTTCTCGACCCCGAGCTTGCCGAAGAGCCGTCCGACGTGGGACTTGACGGTCGCGACGCTCATGAACAGGCTCGCGGCGATCTCGGCGTTCGACTGCCCGCGCGCGACGGCGAGCGCGACCTCGTGCTCGCGCTCGGTGAGGGTCGCGAGCCGGGCCCGTGCCTCGGCGTCCTGGCGGGGCCCTGTCGCGGCGACGGCGGCGATGAGCTGCCCGGTGACGCTCGGCGAGAGCATCGGCTGCCCTGCCGCCGCGGCACGGACGGCCGCGACGAGATCGGCGGGCGGGGTGTCCTTGAGCAAGAACCCGCGCGCGCCGAGTCGCAAGGCGCTCAGGACCATGTCATCGGTGTCGAAGGTGGTGAGCACGACCACGACGAGGTCGGGCTGGAGGGCGAGTGCCCGCTCGGTCGCGGCGAGGCCGTCGAGCCTCGGCATGCGGATGTCCATGAGGACCACGTCGGGTCGTAGCGACTCGACGAGGGCGACACCCTCGAGGCCGTCGCAGGCCTCGCCGACGACGGTGATCGCCGGGTCGCCGCCGAGGATCAGGCGCAGGGCCGAGCGGACGAGGGCGTCGTCGTCGACGAGCAGCACGGAGACCGGCTGTGACGGCGTGCTGGTCATGAGGTCCACGGGACCCAGGCTCTCACGGTGAAGGTGCCGTGGTCGTCGACCCCGTGCTCGAGGTGACCGCCCGCGAGGTTCACACGTTCGGCCAGACCTGTGAGACCTAGACCCGAGGACGGCAGCGCAGGCTCACCGAGAGCGCGCGGTGGGCCGTCGGTCGTGTTGCTCGCGACGATCGTCAGCCTCGAGCCGGGTGCGCCGTCGATCGTGAGGGTCACCGGGCGACCCGGGGCGTGCTTGCGGGCGGTGCGGCAGGACCTGTCGCCGTGGACCAGCGGACCTCGGGTGCGCGCAGCACCCCGAGGACCTCGCGGAGCTCGGTGAGCGCGAGGTGCGCGTTGTCGCGGATGACTGTGGCGACCTCGGTGGTCTCGTCGGCGGTGAGGTCGTTCCTGTACGCCAGGGCGCCGGAGTGCATGGCGACGAGGGAGATGCGGTGGGCGAGGACGTCGTGCATCTCGCGGGCGATGGCCGCCCGCTCGGCGGTCCGCGCCTGGGCGACGCGCGCCGACTGCTCACGCTCGGCGGTCTCGGCCCTGGCCTGCAGGACGGCGAAGAGCTCGCGCCGACCGCCGATGGAAAACCCCGCGAGGACCGTCGGCACGAGGACCGCGAGGGTGAAGAGCGCGACGACCCAGAGCTCGAGAGGGTCTGCGGGCTCGGTGACGACCTCGAAGACCATGGTCGAGAGGAACCACAGCACCGCCACGGGCAGCACCTCACGCCACCGCCGCCGGGTCGCGAGCGACACCGTCGCGATGACGAGAGCACCGATGCTGAAGGACGACACCGACGCGAGGACGGTGATGAGGCAGGCGACGAGCAGCGGGGCGCGGCGCCGGAACGGCAGCAGGCCGAGCGCGACGAGCCCGGCCAGGAGGTCGAGGGCTGCGGCGGCGTCGGAGGGGGCGGACTCGGAGAGCACGGCTCCGAAGGCGACGAACCCGACGGTGAAGGCGAGCAGCATCCGCCAGGTCTTGCCCCAGAGCGTGAGCGGCGGGGAGACGAAGGGCTCGTCGCCTGACGAGGCCTTCGGCGTGCGCGGGACGCCGTGGTTCGCAGGAGCGCTCGACGGCGTCTGTCGGGCTGCGGCAGAGGCAGAGGCAGGGACGGGCGGGGCGGGGGCTGGCACCCGACCACAGTAGGACGGGGCGACGCACGGACGACAGAGACCACGGGCTACGGACGGCTCCGACGAAAGTTGGAGACGGGCCGGGCAGAGGTGGCCCCGCCCGGCCCCAGCGGGCCCCGCCCGTCCGCGCGCTCGTCTGCCCTCGGCTCGGCCCGGCCCTGCCCGGCCCTGCCTGACCCGGCCCGCAGGCTGGGCCCAGGACGAGGCGCGCTGGCGCTAGAGCGCCGCGTGCGGGTCGGAGGCGTTGAGCGCGGCGACCACCTGCTCGTAGTCCCCGCGCACCTCGCCGTACCTGAGGAACTTCACGGTCTTCACGAGGATCTCGTGCGCGTCGGGCTGCTCCTCGACGAGGGTGAGGACCTCGTCGACGAAGGCGTCTAGGGGCATCGCGACGGGGCTCTCGGCCTGCCCGGGCATGAGGTCGGTGCGGACCGCGGGCGGCACGATCTCCAGGACGCTCACGGTGGTGCCGGCGAGCTGGAGGCGGAGGGACTCGGTCAGCATGTGGATCGCGGCCTTGGTCGCGTTGTACGTCGGGGTGACGCGCAGCGGGGCGTGGGCCAGCCCGCTCGAGACCGTGACGATGGTCGCGTCAGGCCGCGACTGCAGGTGCTCGACGAAGGCGGCGACCAGCCGGATCGGGCCGAGCAGGTTGGTCGTGACGATCGCCTCGGCGTCGGCGAGGAAGGCCGGCGTGCGCCAGTCTTCGGTCCGCATGATGCCCGCCATCGCGACCAGGACGTCGAGCTCGGGGTAGGCGGCCAGGACCTCGGCGGCCGCTCTCGTGATGCTCTCCGGGTCGGCGACGTCGATCTGCACGGTGCCGATGCCGGGGTGCTCGGCGGCGATCTGCTCGAGCATCTCGGTGCGCCTCCCGCCGACGACGACGGTGTTCCCTCGGGTCTGCAGCCTCAGGGCGAGGGCGAGCCCGATGCCGCTCGTGGCGCCGGGGACGAAGATGGTGCTTCCGGTGATGTTCATGCCTCCACCCTGCGACCCGTGGGGCGCGAGCGGGAGAGACCTGGTGAACCAGGGACCGCCGATCCCTGGTTGTCGGGACGCGCACCCCACGATGATGGTGCGATGGACCGAGACGAGCTCGCAGCCTTCCTCCGTGCCCGGCGCGAGGCGCTCCAGCCAGGCGACGTCGGCTTGCCGCCGGGCGCTCGCCGTCGCGCACCGGGGTTGCGGCGTGAGGAGGTGGCTGCGCTGACGGGCATGTCGACCGACTACTACGCGCGGCTCGAGCAGGGCCGGGGTCCCCAGCCGAGCACGCAGATGCTCGCGGCGCTGGCCCGCACGCTCAGGCTCACCGCAGACGGTCGGGACTACCTGTTCCGCGCCGCCGGTCACCCTGCGCCGGACCGGAGGAGCATGTCGTCGCACGTCGCACCAGCGCTCCTGAGGGTGCTCGACAGGCTCTCGGACAGCCCCGCGCTGATCCTCTCCGAGCTGTGCGAGCCGCTCGCCGCGAACGCGATGGCCGTCGCCCTGTTCGGTGACGTGCTCGGCCGGACAGGGTGGGCGTGCAGCGACATCTATCGATGGTTCACCGAGCCTGCCTCGCGGGACATCTACCCGCGGGACGACCACGACAGGCAGGGGCGGGCCCTCGTCGCCTCGCTCCGGGTCGCCTACGGGCGCTCGGGAGCGAGCTCCCGGGCCGGTGCGCTGGTCGCGGCGCTGAGCCTGGAGAGCAGCGAGTTCGTCGACCTGTGGGCCGAGCACGAGGTGGCGCGCAGGTTCGCCGACCACAAGACGCTCCTGCACCCGGAGGTCGGCCCGCTCGAGCTCGACTGCCAGGCGCTGTTCACCGAGGACCAGACGCAGTCGCTGCTGGTGCTGACCGCCGCCCCGGAGGACACCGAGGCGCGCGCGAGCCTCGACCTGCTGCGGGTGGTCGGGGCGCAGGCTTTCGACGCCTGACGAGAGGCCTCGGGCGCACACCTCCTCCTAGGCCACCAGGCTCAGAGGGTCTGCGTCACCTGGTCGTAGCGCAGGCGGGTCTGGCGCGGGCGGGTCGCGCCCTCCTCGGCGGGTGTCCCGACGTTGAGGACGACCAGGGAGCGCCAGCCGTTCTTGCTGAAGAACTCGGCGTCGACCGCCGCGGCGTCGAAGCCGCCGAGGGGCCCGACGTGCAGACCAGCTGCCCGCAGACCGACGATGAGATAGCCGACCTGGAGGAGCGAGGAGGTGCGGGCCGTGCCGGTTCGGGACTCTTCACCGGCGGCCTCGAAGCGCTCACGGGCGCCCTCCATGTACGGGGCGAGGACGTCCATGTGCTCGTGGAAGCGTGTGTCCGCCGCCGCGACGATGGTCAGCGGAGCGGCGAGCGTCTTGGCCTTGTTGCCCTCTGCCATGTGCTCGACGAGGCGGGCCCGCGCAGCCGGGTCGCGCAGCACGAGCAGGCGCAGCGGGACCGTGTTCATCGCGGTAGGACCCCACCGGACCAGGTCGTAGGCCGCCTGGATCTTCTCGTCAGGCACCTCGGTGTCGTCGAAGGCGTTGACGGAGCGCGCCTCGCGGAACAGCAGGTCTGCGGTCGCGGCGTCGATCTCGAGCAGCTCGTCGAAGGCTGCGTCGGTCGGGGTGAAGGTCTCTGCGCTCATGGTGGCGTCAACGGAGAAGAGCGGTCGCACACTTCCCACAGGTCGTGTGAGGTTAGCCACAGGGACCCGTGATGTCACGTCGTCGCCTCGGCTCGCCCGGCGGAGCGTCGACCGGGCATCCTGGGACCATGCGTGTCGAACCCGTGAGCGAGGACGTGCTCCGCGCCCGTCTCGTCGCCCGCATCCTCGCCGAGCCGGCGCCGGCTGCGGTGCGCGTCTTGCTCGACGGGCATCCGTCGACCGTTCCCGGGGCGCTGGCAGACGCCCTCGTGGAGCCGCTGCGTGCGGCAGGTCGACCGACAGCGCGGATCCGTGCCGAGGACTTCTTGCGCCCGGCGTCTCTGCGCCTCGAGATGGGCCGTCACGACCCCGACAGCCTGCTGGACGCGTGGATCGACGTCTCGGGTCTCAATCGTGAGGTGCTCAGCGCGGTCGGCCCCGGTGGGCAAGGACGCTACCTGCCGTCGTTGCGGGACCCCGTCACCGACCGGGCGACGCGCGCCGGATACCTCGAGGCACCGCCCGGGCTGGTCGTGCTGCTCGACGGCTCGCTCGCGATGGGCCGCTGGCTCGACGTGGACCTCACGGTCCACCTGTCGCTGCGCACGTCGACCATCGCCCGGCGCACGGCCGACGAGGACCGTTGGACCCTCGACGCGTACACGCGCTACGCCATCGAGGTCGAGCCCGAGAGGGCGGCCGACGTGGCCGTCCGGGTGGACGACGCACGCCGACCGGCGATGCTCACGGGCTGAGAGGTCGTCGAGACAGCAGTCGTCCTTCCCGGTGTCTAGAGGAGCCCGCGTTCCGCGGCGACCTCGACGGCCTCACGCCGTCCGACGACGCCGAGCTTGCGGTAGATGGCCCGCTGGTGGGTCTTCACGGTGTTGACCGACAGGAACACCGCTGCGGCGATGTCGGCGGCCGTCATCGCCGACCGCAGGTAGACCAGGACCTCGTGCTCACGCGGCGTCAGAGACCAGAAGGACGGCACCAGCGGCGCCGGAGGCCGCACCCCGGACAGGTGGTCGAGGAGCGTCACGGTGTAGGCCGTGTGCAGGCTGCCCCAGCCGAGGTGCGCACGGAGCAGCGGCAGGACCTGGCACGACCTGTCGACGAAGGGTCGGCGGACGTCGTCGACCTCGGCCAGGGCGATCGCCTGCTCGAGGAGCCTGTGGGCCTTGTCGGGCTGCTCCTCGGCGTCGGCGAGCAACGCTCCCACCACCCGGTGTGCGACGAGCGAGTGGCTCGCCCGGCATCCTCCCGGCAGCAGGTCGAGGACAGCCCGGGCACCGACGAGGTCCCCGTCGAGGCGGAGCAGGTCGGCGCACCAGACGAGCGAGTCGGGGTGGTGGGGCAGCATCACGTCGAAGGCGGCCTTCTCGGCGGTCTGCCGGGCGTCGGACGACGAGCCGTGGGCGTAGGACCACCGGGCGTCGAGCATCAAGGCGACCACGGGCCAGGTGGCCGGCAAGAACATGTCGTGCTCGCGGCGCAGCAGCGAGCTGTGCAGGGCCTCGGCCCCCGCAGGCTCGCCAGCCGCGAGCGCGACCTCGAGCAGCAGCGCCTGGGAGCAGACGCGCAGGTAGTGGTCGGTCGGCTGGTTCCGCGAGGCTGACCGGGCCGCGAGGGTTCGCGCCTCGTCGAGGTCGTCGCGCTCGAAAGCTGCCCGGGCGAGCGCCAGCACAGCGGGGGAGATCGTCGCCGCGGACTGCCACCCGAGCGTCGCCGCCTCGTCCAGGACCCGTCGGGCCCGTGTGCGCCCGGCACCGACCCCGTCGACGGTGCTCGCGACGAGAGCGAGCTCGGCCTCGCACGCCAGGCGCAGCGCGGTCATCCGGCGGCTCGTCGCGATCGTCGCCGACGCCTCGAGGAGCGCGACCCCGGTGGCGCGCTCGCCGACCCGGCAGAGCAGCTGGCCGACGATGTACTCCGCGCCGGCCGTCGCTGTGTCGTCGGTCGTCGCGGACCCGGGTGAGAGCAGCTCCCTGCCGCGCCGTGCCATCTCGACGAGGTCCGGGGCGTCGACCGCGAGCAGGAGGCGCAGGAGGCTCTCGAGCAGGACGAAGCGGCCGCCGTCGGTGACCGGAGGGTCAGCCGCAGCCCGAGCGTGTGCTCGTCGGACCTGGAGATCAGCCTGGACCGGGTTCCCCTCCAGATACCGGCACACGGCGACCAGCAGCAGCAGGTCAGGGTTCTCGTCGAAGGGCGGGGGCACCCGCAGGCACAGGGAGAGCAGCAGGGCGTGCTGCCCGCGCAGGACCAGCTCGATCCACTGCTCGCTGATGCACTGCGCGGCCAGCGCGGGCCGCCCGCCTGCGAGCGCATGGTCGACAGCCTCCTCGAGGTCGCGGTCGCGCCAGTGGTGCGACGCGGTCCGGTGCAGGGACCGCCACGTGGAGGGTTCTGATGCGGCGAGCCGCGCCTGGCACTGGGCCCGGAAGAGGTCGTGCCACCTGTAGACGGCGCTCGTGCCAGGGATCTCGGGCTCCCGCTCGAGGAAGAGCCCGCGGTCGACGCACTCGAGGAGCAGCCGCGACCCGTCCGGGCTGCCCGAGAGCGCGTCGGCGAGCTCGGCGTCGATCCGCCGGCAGGTGGTCGCGCGGAGCACGAAGCGGGCGAGGTCGGGTCGCAGGCTCGCCAGGAGGTCCGCGACGAGGAGGTCGGCGACAGGGCTCCGGGGACTGAGTAGCCGCTGCAGGGTCGGACCGACGGGCGTGTCTCGGGCCGTGACGAGCGCCATCCGGACGGCGACCGGCCATCCGCTCGTCGCCTCGTGGAGCTCGTGCTGGTCGTCGGTCGTCAGGGTGACCCCAGACAGCTCGCCGAGGGTCTGGACGTCCTTGCGGGTGAACCGGAGGTCTGCAGCACGGAACTCTGTGAGGTCGCCGTGGGCGCGCAGGCGCTGGAGCGCGAGCGGCGGGTCGAAGCGCCCGGCGAGCACCACACGCAGCTGGTCGGGCAGATAGCGGAGCAGGCGGTCGAGGGTAGCCCGCGCCCCGTCCGACCGGATCTCGTCGACGTCGTCCAGGACGAGCACGACGGGTTCGGTGCTGTCGTCGATGACGGAGATCAACCTGTCGACAGGACCGCCGTCTTCGTGCCCTGGGCCCCACAGGTCGTCGAGGGGCCAGGGGCCGCTGCGGCCCGTCGTGCGGACGTCCGCGGCCTCGATGCTCGAGACGATCCCGTGCCAGAGGGTCTGCGGGTCGTTGTCGAGGTCGTCGAGGCCGAGCCACGCGACCCGGGTGGTCGAGGTCCTCGCCCACGCGGCGAGGAAGGTGGACTTGCCGTAGCCGGTCGGGGCGGAGACGAGCGTCACGGGCCGGCTGCCGACGGCTTCGGTCTCCGGTCGGGCACCGATGCGCTCGCGGACGACGTGCGGGGTCGGCGGCGGTGGAGGGTGGATCTTGCGAGCCGGTACCCGGTGCGCCGGACGGTTCCCCCACGTGGCGCTCACCGGCGCCCCACCGCCTCGGCGCCATCGGGTACGGGCCGTCGTGGGGGGACCGTGCGTGTCGTGGACGGGTCGCTGTCATCCTTCGCGCGTGAGGTGCGGGCGGCCACCCGGGGTGCACGGTGGTGACGAGGAAGGACCGGCCTGGAGAGAGAGGAGCGCAGATGCTCTACGAGATCACGGTGGACGGGGCTGTCGACACCGTCGCCCTGCTCGACTTCGTCGATGCGACGGCCTCCGAGGACGGCGGGTCGACGGTCTTGCGGTGCCGTGTGCAGGACGCCTCCGGCCTGTCGGGGGTGGTGGTCCTGCTGCACGACGTCGGGCTCCGGGTGCGTGAGGTGCGGGCGGTCCCGGACGTCGAGGCCTGGTGAGGACGCTGTGGAGGAACCTGCCGGGATGGTGATCATGATCGTCCCCCCAGACGGTCGCGTCTCATGACCTTCGGATGATGCCCGTCCCCGAGGGGCGAGCGCAGACTGAGACCCAGGTCACTCATGCTACCGCGCAGCGGGCTTGCAGCACGAAGGTGATCGTGCCGACCGGGAGGAGCTGGCGTGGCAGGGACCGGCGGCAGGTGCTCCTCGTGACGAGCCGTGCCCAGGACCACCGACGGCGTCGTCGGCGTCGGGTGCACGGCAGGCCAGACGACTTCGTGGTCGTGCTCTGGTTGCTGGGCGTCAGCTACCTGCTCTTCGCGGTGACCTCCGACCGTCGGGTCCGGGTGCTCGTGGCGCTCATCTACGTCGTGGCCCTCGTCGTCACGGTGCAGGCCTCCGACCCCACATCCCGCCAACGCCGGGCGATGCGGTGGCTGGTCGCCTGTGGGCTGGTCGTGGCCGGTGCAGGCTTCCTGGTGCTCCCCGTCGAGGACGCCCAGGGGGTCGTCGACGTGATGGTCACCGCGGTGCTCGCGCTCACCCTCGTCCTGGTGGTCAGTCGTGTCCTCCTCCACCGCACCGTGACGATCCAGACCATCGCCGGGGCGCTGAGCGCCTACCTGCTCATCGGCATGACCTTCACGAGCCTCTACGCGGTCCTGGCCTGGGTGGGGCCGGACCCCTTCTTCGTCTCGAGTGCGTCCCAGGCTGCCCCAGACCTCCAGTACTTCTCGTTCACGACGCTCACCACCCTCGGCTACGGTGACCTCACCGTGACCACGGGGGCAGCCCGAGGCTTTGCGACCCTCGAGGCGCTCGTGGGGCAGATCTTCCTCGCGACGCTCGTCGCCAGCCTCGTCGCGGCCTTCCGGATGCAAGAGCAGGCGCTCGACGACCCCGTCGTGCCCGACGGTCCAGGTGGTCCTGAAGACCCGGTCGGGCGCGACGACGGCCGACCAGCCTGACCCACCGGGGCTGACCTGCCTGGGGCGCTGCGCCGGCGCACCATCCCAGATCATCCGCGAGGGATGAGGCCCGGGAGGTCTGCGTTCGCCATCGTGGGAGGACTCCGGGCTCTCCGGACGCGCACCGCTGACCGAGAGGACCTCATCATGTGGGACAACTTCTGGAGCATCGTCTGGTTCTTCTTCTGGAGCTTCGCCTTCATCTCCTACCTCTTCGCGCTGTTCGCCGTGGTCAGCGACCTCTTCCGTGACCACGCACTCGGGGGGTGGGGGAAGGCGGTGTGGTTGGTGTGCCTCGTCTTCGTCCCGTTCCTGACAGTCCTCGTCTACCTCGTCGCCCGGGGACCCGGCATGGCCGAGCGCAGCGAGCGCGGAGCCGCCCAGGCGCAGCGCGCAGCGGACGACTACATCCGTGGGGTCGCCGGGTCGAGCCCGTCGGACGAGATCATGAAGGCCAAGGCGCTGCTGGACGCCGGCACGATCACTCCCGACGAGTACGAGCGGCTCAAGGGCGCAGCGCTCCAGCTGTAGCGGCGGCAGGGGCACGACGACCAGGGCGACCTGACCTCGACCGGGAGGTCGGGCTGATGTCCACCAGCGGTGGCGGCGACTGGACCGCATTCGTCTCGTCTCAGGTCGTGGGGCTGTCGCTCAGGCGGGTCCTGACGGCCGTCCAGGACCGAGAGTCGTCTCCTGCGCGACGCCGGCTGCCTCGCCCTTGAGCTCGACGAGGATCGTGTGCGTCGGCGTCCCACCGGTGTTCTCGCCCGAGTGCCTCTGCGCCGGGATCCACACGGCGGCTCCGGCGGGGAGCCGGGTGTCGAAGACGCGGTCGCCCGCCGACAACCTGCGGTCGAAGGCGCTGAGGGTCACCATGACCGAGTTCGGGTGGTCGTGCGGCGTCGTGGCGTCGCCGGGGACGTCGGTGTACTCGAGCACCCTGACGTGCTCGTTCTCCCAGAGCGTCCTGTAGTGGTCGGGATTCGTGAGGGTCGGGTCGTCGTTGACCATCCTTCGACCGTACTCCTGCGGTGGTGCGGCGTGAAGGTGCGCGTGGGACTGTGGAGAGCGACCACGAGCACCGGGAGAGATGCCATGACCTCCATGCACCCCGCGGAGCACGCCACCTTCACCCTCGAGCGCAGCTACGACGCGCCGCCCGAGCAGGTCTTCGCCGCCTGGGCAGACCCGGCCATCAAGGCACGTTGGTTCGTCAGCCCCGGAGCCGAGCACTCCCTCGACTTCCGTGTCGGCGGCATCGAGACCACCCGCGGCGGACCTGACCCTGACGTCCCCTTCGTCTTCACCTCGACGTACGAGGAGATCCAGCTGGGCGCGCGCCTCGTCTACTCCTCGACGCTCGCCCACGCCGGGCGGGTCGCGACGGTGTCCCTCACCTGCGTGGAGATCGCCGAGCGCGGCTCGGGGAGCGCCCTCGTCCTGACCGAGCACGACGTCTTCCTCGACCACCTCGAAGAACCCGCCTGGCGCGAGCAGGGCACCGCGGAGTGGCTCGACAGGCTCCAGACGGTCCTCGGCTGAACCTCGCCTGCAGAGGCACGCCGGTGGGCAGCAGGCGCGACGAGAGGACACGCCCTGACACGGCAGCAGCGTCCTTCCCGCCATGGAGGGAAGGACGCTGCTGGGCGCGCAGGTCACGGACCCGAGGGTCTCAGGCCGCGGCCTCGACGCCCTGGTGGACCAGGGACGAGATGTGCCGCTTGAGCTCGTTGAACTCCGGTGACGTCACGTCACGGTCGGTCCCCAGGTCGATCGGCACGATCTCCCGGATGTGCCCGGGCACCCCGTGCGAGGCGCCGCCGGCCATCACGACCACGCGGTCGGCGAGGAACACGGCCTCTTCGATCGAGTGCGTGACGAACACGACCGTCGTCCCCGTCTCGCGGTGGATCCGCGAGAGCTCAGCCTGGAGCGACGAGCGTGTCAGCGCGTCGAGCGCCCCGAAGGGCTCGTCCATGAGCATCACCGACGGGTCGTTGGCCAGCACCCGCGCGATCGCGACCCGCTGCTGCATCCCGCCCGACAGCTCGTGCGGGAACTTCGCCGCGAAGCGCGTGAGACCGACAGCCTCGAGGAAGCGGCTGGTGCGCTCGCGGACCACGTCGCGGGGGAGGCGTGCCTGGCGTGGCCCGTAGGCGATGTTCTCGCTCACCGAGAGCCACGGGAACAACCCGTAGTCCTGGAACACGACACCGCGCTCCGGGTCGGGCTTGGACACGGCTTCTCCGGCGACGGTGACTGTGCCCTTGGTGGCGGGTTCGAAGCCGGCGAGGATGCGCAGCAGCGTGCTCTTGCCGCAGCCGCTCGCGCCGACGACGCAGACGAACTCTCCGGCCGGGACGCTCAGGTCGACGCCGTCCATCGCGAAGATGCCTGAGCCGGCGCGGCCGTAGCGCTTGCCGAGGTCGGAGATCTCGATGTCAGCGGGGCGGGTGGGGCGGATGGTTCCGATGCGAGGCATGACGGGCTCCTTCTAGGACAGGGTCGGACGGCTGCGCGTCACGAGCTTGACGAGGCCGACGAGGACACGGTCGGCGACGAAGCCGGCGAGGCCGATGATCACCATCCCGGCGACGATGAGGTCGGTCTTGGACATGTCTCGGGCCTGCGTGATCATCGCGCCGAGCCCTGTGCTGATGCCGACGGTCTCGCCGACCACGAGGATCACCCAGGACAGCCCGAGCGCGATGCGCAGACCGCCGACGATCGAGCGCATCGAGGCAGGCAGGATCACCTTGTAGAGGACCTGCCCGGACCGGGTGCCGAGCATGGACGCGGCCTCGACGAGACGCACGGGCACCTGCCGGACCCCGGAGATGGTGTTGAGCAGGATCGGGAAGAACGCGGCGAGGAACACGAGGAAGATCGCCGAGCCGTCGCCGTAGCCGATGATCAGCAGGGTCAGCGGGGCCCAGGCGGTCACCGGGATCGGTCGCGTGAGGTTGACCGTCGGGTCGAGCATCTTGAAGGCCAGGGAGAAGCGGCCCATGATCACGCCGAGCGGGATGGCGAGCAGCGCGGCGAGCCCGAAGCCTGAGAGCACCCGGACCGTCGAGGCTCCGAGGTGGTCGAGGAGCGTGCCGCTGAAGGCGTCGTCGATCGAGCCGGCGCCGGCGAGGTCGAGGATCCGCTGGGCGACCTCGACGGGTGTCGGCAGGAATCCCATCTGGATGCCGAAGGGCAGCGTCCAGGCCTGCTTCACGCCGAGGTTCCACAGCAGGAGCCCGATGATCGGCACTGGCAGGGCGAGCAGGAGCGTGGTCCAGCTGCTCCGGTCTGGCAGACGCAGGCGGCGCGACCTCGAGGACGTCGCGGGCTTGCCGGGCGGGACGGGAGTCGCGGAACCTGAGGCCGGACGCTCGGCGGTCGCCGAGGTCGTGGCAGGTGCCGACGTGGTGGAGGGTGCTGAGGTCGCGGTGCTGCTCGCGGACGAGCGTGCTGGGGAGGTTCCGGTCGGGGTGTCCGTGGTGGACGGGGCGTCCGTGCGTGCGGTCATGTCACTTCCCTCTCGGGACGAGCCGGGGCGCTCCGGCCGACGTGCGGCCGGCCGGAGCGCCAGGGGTACGCAGTGCGCGCGAGGTACGCGAGTGCGTGAGGTACGAAGAGTCCGCGGACTCAGGAGGAGGCGTGCGCGTCGACGAAGGTCGTGTCGATCAGCGTCGCGACGTCGGGCTCGGACTCGATCTGCTTGAGGCCGGCCATCTGGCCGATCAGCGCGGTGACCTGGTCGGTGTACTCGGCGTCGATCTCCCAGCGCGGCCAGATGTTCGTCACGGCGGTGTCGACGACAGCCGCGTCGATCCCGAAGGTGTCGACCACACCGGCGGCCCAGTCGGCCGGGTCGTCGGCCATGTGCTCGGTGGCCGCGATGTGCGCGTCGACGACGTCCTGCACGAGCTCGGGGTCTTCGTCGATGAGCGCGCCTGTCGTGTACAGGCCGATGTTCACCTTGCCCACGGGCGTCTCGTAGGGCGAGGCGACCTGGACGGCGCCGGACTGCAGGGCTGTCGACGGGCCGAGCTCGGCCGAGGAGAACGCGTCGATCCGTCCGGCGGCGAGAGCGCTCGCCATGTCGGAGAACGGGAGGTTGACGAGCTCGACGTCGGAGTCCGCGTCCATGCCCGCCTGGTCGAGGGTCATGCGCAGCAGGATCTCCTGCGAGGAGCCCTTCGGGTACCCGACCTTGAGCCCGGCGAGCGACTCGACACCCTCGAGCCCCTCCTTGCCGATGATCCCCGAGCCGCCGTCGGCCGCCGCGGCGACCACCACGACGTCCTGACCGGCCGAGGCTCCCGAGATGGCCGAGGGGACACCGGCGACACCGAAGTCGATGCTGCCGCTGACCACGGCGTTCTTGATGTCGGGGGAGGTGTCGAAGGTGACGATCTCGAAGGTGACGCCCTCGGGGGCGTTCTCCTCGTAGAAGTACGGGGCGTACAGGTGCGGCTGACCCTTGAGGGTGCCGACCTTCACGATGGTGTTGCCGTCGGCGTCAGCCGTGGCGTCGCCCGAGCAGGCGGTGAGGGAGGCGGCTGCGAGCATCGTGGTCGCGAGGGCGACCAGGGTGCGGGAGGTCTTCACGGGAGTCTCTCTTCTGTCGGGTGCTGTGCGTGCAGGGGGGTGCAGAGCTGGCAGAGCGTGCAGGGAAGGTCTTCAGGCGAGCGACGCGCGGTACGTGCGCCATCCGCCGTGGTGGGACACGTCGGGCGGGACGTCCCCTGTCGCCGGGAGCGAGCCGACGAAGCCGACGACCTCGCGTCCGTCGTCGAGGGTGACCGCGCCGAGGGCGAGCGGACGGGGGATCGTGGTGAGCAGCTGCCCGAGCCCGTGCGGGGTGAGCAACCACTCCTCGCCGGCCAGGCGGGTGCCCGTCCCGGGGGCGACGGCCGCGAGCAGGGGCTTCGCGGGGGTGGTCGCGAGGGCGTGCATCCTGTAGTCGGGGGCGGTCTCGACAGGTCCGACGTAGCGGGCGCCGAGGGCGACGAGGTCGCCGTTGAGGGGCTCGCCCGTCAGGTGCGCACCGAAGACGACGAGACTCGTGCCTGTCGTGGGATAGGGCGTGGAGGGCGTGCCCGGCCCGGTCGCTTCAGACCCTGCCGCTGCGGACTCGGGTGCGCCGGACCCGACCGCGAGCATCCGCTCCGCCAGGTCGAGCGCGACCTGGTCGTCGAAGGCCCGCACCAGCAGGCTCACGCCGAACAGCCCGCCGTCGGCCTCGCCGGCCGGGACGGCCACGCCGGCCATGTCGAAGAGGTTGACGAAGTTCGTGTAGGTGCCCAGACGGGCGTTGGTCCCGAGCGGGTCGGCCGCCACGGCCGCGACAGTCGGGTGCTCGGGCGCCGTCGGCGCCAGGAGGGCGTCGAAACCCTCCAGCAGCGCCATCGCCTCGAGCCTGTACTCCGCGAGGGCGGACTGCGCCGCGAGGTACTCGGCCGCAGTCACCTCGCCGGCCGCCGCAGCGATCCGGGCGACCGTCGGGTCCGCGTGCTCGGGGTGCCCCGCGAGGAACTCCCCGTAGGCCGCGTAGCGTTCGGCCACCAGACCGCCGTCGTAGAGCAGCGACGCCGCCCGCAAGAACGGCGTGAGGTCGATCGGCGCTGTCGTCGCTCCCGTCGCCTCCAGACGCTCCCGCGCCTCGTCGAAGCGGGTGCGGGACTCGGCCGACAGCAGCACGAGGTCTTCGTCCCGCGGGACCGCGACACGTGCAGCCTGCGGGGCAGCCAGTCGGGTGCCGGCGGGCCAGCTGCGCGAGGACGGGTCGAGAGGGCTCGTCGCCGTCATGTGCCCCAGCACGGTCCGGGCGGTGTCGAGCGTCGGAGCCAGGACTGTCACGCAGTCAAAGGACTCGCAGGCTGGCACGACCCCGTCCTTGGGCACGAGGCCCAGGGTTGGCTTGATCCCGACCAGACCGTTGAAGGCCGCAGGAACACGACCTGAGCCGGCGGTGTCGGTCCCGAGGGCGAAGTCCACGATCCCCAGCCCGACGGCGACGGCCGACCCTGAGGACGACCCGCCCGAGACCCTCTCCGGCACGACGGCGCTGCGGACCACGCCGTAAGGGCTGCGCGAGCCCGTCAGACCTGTCGCGAACTGGTCGAGGTTCGTCTTGCCGAGCACGAGCGCACCCGCCCCGACCAGCTGGGCGACCACGCTCGCCGACCGCGCGGGCACCCGGGCGTAGGCCGGGTGGGCTGCTGTGGTCGGCAGGCTCGCGACGTCGATGTTGTCCTTGACCCCGAAGACCGTCCCGGCGAGCGGCAGCCGCTCACCGGCGGCGACCCGGGCGTCGATCTCGGCGGCCTCGGCCACGACGTCGGCGACAGGGCGCACGTGCGTCCACACCTCCGGGTGATCGGCGGCGTCGAGAGCCTCGAAGGCTGCCAGGACCCTGCGGACCGCAGGTCCCGAGACCTGCTCGGCGGGGGCGGTCTCTGCGATGGTCATGGTCTCGCCGGGAAGGTCCCCGGATCCCGGGAGCGCGGTGCCCGCGCTCGCGGTCGGTACGTCTGTCAGGTCTGTCACGGGGGTCATCGAGAGTCCTCTCACGTCATCATCCGGGTCATGGCCAGGGCGTTCGCGGCGCGCTCCATGACGACGTCCTGGGAGGCGCCGACGTGGTGGCGCAGCGCGTCGAGCGCTGCTGGGAGGCGGTCGCGGACGACGAGCTCGGCGATCTCGATGTGCTCGGTGATCGTGGCCGTCATCCGGTTCTCGGTCAGGTAGTCGTACATGCGCACGGAGCGGATCCGACTGTTCACCTGGACCAGCGCCTGGGTGAGCGCGGGGTTGCCCGAGGCGTCGACGAGCGTCGTGTGGAACTGCTCGTCCTCGGCGACGAACCCGGCGTCGGGGGTGGGGCGGTGGTCACGGTGGCCGTACCAGCGGTCGAGCTCGGCCTCGAGACGGGTGCGGTCGTGGTGGATGTCCACCTCGGCGATGGCCCGCTCGATGCCGCGCAGCTCGAGCGTCACGCGGAGCTCGTAGAGCCCCGCGAGCTCGTGGAAGCTCGGCAGGTAGAGGTAGAGACCGCCGTCGCGCTTCTCCACGAGGCCGTCGGCCTGGAGCCTGGCGAGGGCCTCGCGCACCGGGGTGCGGGAGACGTCGTGGCGCTCGGCGATGCGCTCCTCGGCAAGCCTCTCGTACGGCGAGATGCGGCCGTTCATCAGCTCGTCGCGGAGCGCCAGGTACACCTGCTCGCGCCTCGAGGCGGGGCGCTGCGGGGGTGTCGACACCACCGGGTCCAGTTCTGTGCTCATGGATGTATACAGTCCTGGACACATGTTTCGCGGGGGCCCGCGCTGTGTTTCCGGGGCGTTGCCTCTGGGCCTGGCGTGTTGCCACGAGGTGACTTCTTGCCCGAGGAGCGGGCCGGCGCCGTCTCGTGAGCCTGGCGAGCGCTTTCCGGTACGGTGGTCCGGTGACTACCGAGCACCCCCACGACGGCGTGGGTACACAGACCTCCCCGGTGCTCCCGGGGTACTACGCAGACCCAAACATCCTCGCGATCGGTGACAGGTACTACGTCTACGCGACGACCGACGGCTACGAGGGGTGGGGCGGGACGCACTTCGAGGTGTGGGAGTCGCCGGACCTCGCGACGTGGACCAACCGCGGCACCATCCTCACCCTCGGGACCGACGTCTCCTGGGCGACCCAGCACGCGTGGGCCCCGGCCGCGATCGAGCGGGACGGCAAGACCTACTTCTACTTCACAGCCGAGCAGTCTGTCGGGGTGGCTGTCGCCGACTCACCCACGGGCCCCTTCCAGGAGATGCTCGGCCGCCCCCTCGTCGACAAGCGCGACTACGGCGACGGCCAGCAGATCGACCCGGCGGTCTTCGTCGACACCGACGGCCAGCACTACCTGCTGTGGGGCAACACGACCGGCTACGTCGTCCCGCTCGACGACACGATGGCCGGGTACGACCCCGCCGAGGTGAGGGTCGTCGAGGGGATCGACGACTTCCGTGAGGCGCTGTTCCTCGTCGAGCGCCACGGCACGTACTACCTGTCCTGGTCGGTCGACGACACCCGCTCGGAGGACTACCGCGTCGCCTACGCGACGGGCCCCTCGGTCTACGGGCCGTGGACGAACCGCGGGGTGATCCTCGCCAAGGACCTCGAGCAGGGGATCCGGGGGACCGGGCACCACTCGATCGTCCAGGTGCCCGGGACCGACGAGTGGTTCATCGCCTACCACCGCTTCGCGATCCCGGACGGCGACGGGACCCACCGCGAGACGACGATCGACAGGCTGGTCTTCGAGGAGGACGGGAGCATCCGGGCGGTCGTACCGACCCTCGGCGGCGTCGAGCCGGTGCCGGTCCCCGGCGTCGCCTGACGCGGTCGTCCGCGGACGCCCGGCCCTGAACCCCTCGGCTCACGGTGTCCGGACGGCTAGGCCTGTGCTGCCGGAGGCCACCACCCTCGGTAGACGGGGGTGGGGCTCTCCTTCGAGAGCGTCTCCCATCGGTCCGCCCAGCGCTCTCGGGTCCGCGACGGAGCCCACGGGGCTCCTCGCAGCTCGAGGGGGAGCAGCGGGTCGTCGCGGATCGCGACCTCGAGGGCGTCGGCGAGCAGGAGCATGCGCACGACGACCGGCACCTCGGGGTCGGCGGCGTCTCGGCGAAGTGCTTCGTCGAGTGCCGCGTAGGCGGCGATGGTGGGCTCGCTGGGCCACAGCGTCTCGGCGATCGCGGTCGGGCTGGTGGTGCCTCGGACGTCGAGGTCGCTGGTCGTGGCCGTCGACAGGTACGGGCGGGCGTCGCCGGGGAGCTCGGTGACCAGGTCGTGGGGACTCACGTAGAGGCCCGTCGAGATGGCGACAGCGCCGAACTCGTGGAGCCCACGTCGGAGCGTGTCGCGGACTGCCCGCTCGCGTTCAGGTGTCGTTACCGCCATCAACCGCCAGTGCCCGTCCCACGGGGCGTCGCCCGCGTCCTGGGCGCGGGCGAGGGCCAGGCTCTCCCGGTCGCGCTGCAGGCGTCGCCGTCCGGTGCTGGTGAGGCTGAGCGTGCCCGCGCGTCCGCGCCCTGTCTGCTCGACGTCGCCGCTCGCGATCAGGCGCCGGATCGCCAGCCGGACGGGCTGGTCTGCGAGCCCTGCGAGATTGGCGGTGTCGTACACGTCTGCCAGGAGTGTGCCGCCAGCAGGTGGCAGGAAGGCCTCGACGACTGTCCGTGGGGAGATCTGCGGTCTCACCGGCGGACCTCGAGCTCCATCGTGGTGTACCCGTCGAACCCGTACACGGACGAGAGGGGGCCGAGGGTCCCACGACCCGTCGGCGTGAACCCGCGTCGTTCGTAGAGGGCGCGAGCCCTGGGGTTGTCGTCGACCACGGAGAGCCTGACCCTGCTCGCACCGGTCCGCCGAGCCTTGTCGGCGGCTGCGCTCAGCAGTGCCGTCCCGGTGCCGCGTCCACGGGCGGCGTGGTCGACGCAGATGCCGTCGAGCACGAGTGCGCCGGGGCGGTCTGAGCGCGCGAGCACCGACAGGACGAGTGTCGCGCGGAGGGCTGCCAGGGTCGAGAGCGACTCTCTCAGGGGAGACCACCGAAGGTCTGCGGCTCCGACGCCGGCCTGGTAGAAGCCGCAGGCTCCCACGACACGGCCTGACTGACGGGCGACGAGCAGGCGGTCGCTGCGCAGAGCGGCCCGCACGACCGCCAGCCCTGTCGGCTCGTCGGTGAAGGCTGGTCGGAGCTTGCGTCCGAAGGCCTCCCAGTAGAGCGCTGCGACGTGCCCGCGCTCAGCCTCGCTGAAGCCTTCTCCGACAGTCATGTCTTCCATGTGCCAAACCTATCGCATAGGCTACGAACGTG
Source organism: Sanguibacter sp. Leaf3 (assembly GCF_001425965.1). Taxonomy (NCBI): domain Bacteria; kingdom Bacillati; phylum Actinomycetota; class Actinomycetes; order Micrococcales; family Sanguibacteraceae; genus Sanguibacter; species Sanguibacter sp. Leaf3. Next base: position 673,631 of record NZ_LMRH01000002.1, read on the forward strand.
CAGCATAAGAAACGTCAGCGCATCCTCACCGTGCTCGTCAGCCTCCTGACGGTCACGGCGGTCCTCGTCGGTGTCGGGCTCGTCGGCAACAGCTATCGCTTCGAGCTGAGGGCTGTCACGATCCCAGGACCCGACGGTGACCTCGTCGGTGTCCTGACCCTTCCGCCCGAGGGCACAGCCCGGGGCCTCGTGGTGATGGTCCATGGTGACGGACCGGTCGAGGCGACCCAGGGCGGTCTCTACTCCCCGTGGTTCGAGGGTGCAGCGGACGCGGGGTACGCCACGCTCTCGTGGAGCAAGCCAGGCGTCGGAGGTTCCGAGGGAGACTGGCTCTCGCAGTCGATGCAGGACCGGGCGAGCGAGGTCTCCGCCGCTGTCGACTGGGCTCAGGGGCGCGACGACGTCCCGACCGGGACGATCGTGCTCTGGGGAGCGAGCCAGGCGGGCTGGGTGCTCCCCAAGGTCACCCAGGAACGGGACGACATCGACGGCGTCGTCGCCGTCGGGACCGCGATCAGCTGGCTCCGGCAGGGGCGCTTCAACCTCCTCGCCGAGCTCGAGCACGACGGCGCAGACGCGCGAGGGCGAGCGAGGGCTCTCGCGGACAGCGACCAGACCCGGGTCCTGCTCGGACGCGGCGCCTCCTACGAGGAGTACCTGGCAACGACGGCCAGCACCGACCCCATGACAGAGGCCCGCTGGGGATTCGTCCGGCAGAACGTGGACTCCGACGCGACCGACGACCTCGTCGCCTCAGCCTCGCGCGCGATCCCCGTGCACCTCATTGTCGGCACGCACGACCGCAACGTCGACGTGGCCGAGACCGAAGAGACCTACAGGTCGATCTTCGGCTCCCGGCTCTCCGTCACCCGCGTCGACGGAGCACACTCCCTGGCCCGACCCGTGATGGAGGACGACGAGCTCGTCGGGCTCGTCACCGGCACGGTCTGGCCACGTGCGCTCCTCGCCCCGGGAGCGGTCGACGACTACAGCGCGTTCCTCTCCCGAGTGGCAGAGGGGCCCCGGTGAGCGGCTGACGGACGGCTGGGACCGCGACCTCCGGGCCTACGCGCGCCCCGTCCGCGGACCGAGCGCGACCCACACAGGGCCGGTCACGAACCAGATCGCGAGCACCACGCCGATGCGTGCCATCCAGCTCCACAGCGCGTCTCCGGGCCACGCCGTGACCGGTGGGACGCCTGACCCGGCGACCAGGCTCAGCACGAGGAGCACAGCGCCGGCGATCACCGCGGCCAGCACGGCCTTGCCGAAGTCCCGCAGCTCTCTGGGCAGGGCGGCGATCCCGTCGCGCGGGCCCCGGACCGGTGCGGGGCCGTCGGCGTACCTGTGCGCGAACCGCACGTCGGCCCAGCGCACCAGGGAGTGCCCGAAGGCCACGGTGAACCCGAGGTACACGGCCGCGAGCCCGTGCGAGAAGCCGGGCGGGGTCCCTCGTGCGACGTCGACGACCGAGGCCGTGACGAGCACCAGGTCGACGACCGGCACGCACACCAGCAAGATCCCGCCGAGCCGCGGCCGGCGCAACGGGTAGCGGGCGACGAGCCCGGCCGCGAGCACGACCCAGAAGCCGATCTCGCAGGCGATCACGAGCAGGACGAGGGGGTTCTCCGAGAGCAGGTCTTCCATGCCTCGATCCTGCTCGGCGCGCCCGGCCGGGTCGTCGGCCGACCGGGCGATCCTCGGGCAGCCCGGAGCAGGCACGCCGTACATCCTTCGGGCGACGCGCACGCGATCGCGATGTGGTCGAATCGACGGGTGCAGCCCGCCTCCCCACCCCGGTCCCCAGCGTCTGACCGACCGCCCGAGAGTCCGCTCGACGTTCGCCTGCCCTCTGACCATCTGCCCTCTGACGACGCTGTGGCGCTCACCCGTGACCTCGACGACAGGCTGACGCTCGCCCGGCGGACCGAGCCCGGGTGGTTCCGGACCGACCTGCGGGTCGCCGTCGCCGTGCTCGTCGCGGGCCTCGTGCTGCTGGCCGTCGGGCTGTCGGGCCTGTGGGCGCAGGACGAGGCCCTCGACCCGGACCGCTGGTGGCACGCGGTCCCGCTCGTGCTCGGTGCCGCGGTCATGGTCGGCAAGCGGCGGCGGCCCCTGCTGGCCCTCCTCGTGGGCGTGGTGCTGCTCGCCGTCGACACAGCCCTGGGCGGCAGCCTCGGGACCGTGGTCGTCGTGCTCGACCTGCTCTACTCGGCGGCCCTCTTCTCCTCACGCACGGGGCGCCAGGTGCTCGTCGTCACGGCGTGGTGCCTCGTCGGGGTGTCGGCGGTGGTCGCCGGCGTGTCCTCCGAGGGCGACCCGCGGGCCGTGGTGATGGGTGCGATCCAGGCCGTCGGCTTCCTCGTGGTGCCGCTGTGGTGGGCGGCGAACGTCCGGACGTCGTCTGAGCTCGCAGCCCTCGCCGAGGAGCGGGCGACGCTCGCCCGGGCCCACGCCGACAGTCTCGAGCGCATCGCCGAGCTCGACCGCCGGGAGGCCGTCCAAGCAGAGCGCCGCACGATGGCCCGGGACCTGCACGACGTGGTCGCCGGTCACGTCTCGGCCATCGCGATCCGCACGGGTGCGGCCCTCGCAGGACCCGCAGGCCACGAGCGAGAGACCCTGGAGATGGCCCGCGAGACGAGCCTGCGGGCCCTCGCGGAGATGCGCACCATGATCGTCCTGCTGCGCGCCGACGACCGTGCCGGCGGCCCGGTGAGCGCACCGGGCACCCTCGACGACCTGGCGGCTGTCGTCGCGGCCCACCAAGGTCCCGGGATGGTGGCTCTCCTCGACGACAGGGCTCCCCGGGCTCTGCCGGCGGCTGTCCAGCAGGCCGCGCTGCGGATCGTCCAGGAAGCGTTGACGAACGCCGCGAAGCACGGAGCGGCCGGAGAGGTGCGCGTCGTGCTGGAGCCTGGCGACGGCGTGCTCGTCGTGAGGATCACCAGCCCGCTCCGAGACGCCGCCGGCGTCGGTGACCGCGAGCCGGCCACGACGCCAGCACCCTCCGGTCTCCCTGCCAGCCCTGGCACAGGCCTGCTCGGCATGCGCGAGCGGGCAGAGAGTCTCGGGGGTACCTTGACCGCCGGACCTGCCGCGGGTGTCTGGTCGGTGCAGGCCACGATCCCGGCGTCGCGCCCAGAGGAAGGTGCCCGATGATCCGGGTCCTGCTGGCAGACGACCACGCTGCTGTGCGGGCAGGCCTGCGGTTCCTGCTCGAGACGGCCCCGGACATCGAGGTCGTGGCCGAGGTCGGTGACGGTGCCGCGGCCGTCGAGCAGGCGCGACGGCTGCGCCCCGACGTCGTGCTCATGGACGTGCGGATGCCTGGCACCGACGGCATCACCGCGACCTCGACCATCACCGCCGAGGGGCTCGCCGAGGTGCTCGTCCTGACCACCTTCGACCTCGACGAGTACGTGACAGGAGCGCTCGGCGCCGGCGCCGCCGGGTACCTGCTGAAGTCGGCCGAGCCGCACGAGCTGGTCGACGCGGTCCGTCGGGTCGCGGACGGTGACGGGGTCCTCGCCCCCGAGGTGACGCGACGCGTCATCCGGGCGCTGGCCGCGGCTCAGCCCGCACCAGTCTTGCCAGCCCTCGCAGGACGGTCGGACCAGCCGGGTCAGCCGCACCCGTCAGCACTGCCGTCGGCCGAGGCCCCGCCGCGGCGACAGTCTGCGACCGACCCTGTGAGCGACCCGGTCGCCCGGCTCGGCGACCTGACGCCGCGGGAGCGCGACGTGCTCGAGGCGCTCGGCCGCGGGCTGACGAACCAGCAGATCGCGACCGAGCTGTTCGTCAGTGCCGCGACGGCGAAGACCCACGTCTCGCGTGTCCTCATGAAGCTCGGGGTGAGCTCGCGTGTGCAGGCGGCCCTCGTCGCCCGGGACGCGGGGGAGCGGTGACGTGCTGCCGAGGCCTGAGGCCCGAGGCCTGAGGTCCGGCCAGGCCCCGCGTGGCACCGCGGCGAGGGTCACGCGCGCCTGAGAAGATCGGCAGATGCCTGACCCGACCCGTGACGACCTCGCCCAGCGTGACGACGACTCCGCCCCACGCGACGACTCCGCCCCACGCGACGACTCCGCCCCGCGTGACCGAGCCGAGCTCGAGCCCTGGTTCGTGGACCGCTACGCGCAGTACTGGTCGTCGCAGGGCCTCTCGGTCATCGAGGGACGGATGGTCGGGCACCTCTTGCTGAGCGACCAGCCGGTCTCGGCGGACGAGCTGGCCAAGGCCTCGGGGGCGAGCCGCGGTTCGGTCTCGACGTACACACGGCGGCTGGTCGAGATCGGCTTCGTCCGCCGCGTGAGGCGTCCGGGGGACCGCTCGCACTATTTCGTCATGGACGCCGACGTGTGGGGTGGCTTCCTGGACAACGAGCACGCCTACCTCGTCAAGCAGAGAGAGCTCGCGAGCACGGCGCTCGAGCTCATGCCGCCCTCCGGACCGGCGCACGAGCGGATCCGCAACATGCACGGGTACATGGAGTGGCTGCTCGGCTACTACGGCACGCTGCGGTCGGAGTGGGCGCGGCACAAGGAGGGTCTGGCCGAGGCGGACGAGAACCCGCCCCGGCCCTGACCGCTGTGGTGCCCTGACCGCCCTGCTGCCCTGACCGCCCTGCTGCCCTGACCCGCTCTGCTGCTACTGCTCGATCTTGCCGACGGCCTCGTCGATCATCGGCACGAAGCGCTCGAGGGCCCACGGGACCGTGAGCGGGTTGATGATCGAGGAGCCGGTGACGAAGCTCTGGTCGGTCGGTGCGACGACAGACCCGCGGCTGATCGCGGGGATGGCCTGGTAGAGCGGCTGGGCCTCGGTCTCGGCGCGTGCGTCGGCGTCGGAGTAGAAGGTGAAGATCAGGTCGGAGCCGGCGAGCTTGTCGGCGTTCTCGAGCCCGATGAGCGCGGAGTCGGTGCCCTCGGTCTCGTCGAAGGTCTCCACGACGGGGTCGACGGTGAGTCCGAGCCCGCGGACCATCGCGACGCGCTGCTCGTCGGGCAGGAACACCCCGAGCGAGCCGGGATCGGTGGTGTAGATGTACGAGAAGGTCACGTCGGCGTACTCGGGGTGCGCCGCGGCGGCCTCGGCGAACTGGTCTTCGATGTCGGTGATGAGGTCCTGCGCCTCGTCAGGCTGACCGAGGGCCTCACCGATCGTGGTGATCTGTTCGTCCCAGTCGATGCTCCACGCGAGGTCGGGGTAGGCGACCGTCGGGGCGATCTCGGAGAGCGTGTCGAACTGCTCCTGCGTGATCCCGGACCACGGCGCGAGGATGAGGTCGGGCTCGAGCTCGAGGATCGCCTCGATGTCGATCTCCGTCCCGCCGGTGAACTGCGCCGGGAGGTCTTCGCCGGACTCCTCGAGCGCTTCGTGGATCCACGGCAGGTAGCCGGTGTCGTCGGAGCCCCAGGGGTACTCCTCGATCCCGACGGGGGTGACACCGAGCGCGATGGCGGTCTCTGCCGACCCCATGCCGAGGGTGACGACCCGCTCGGGGGTGCTCTCGACGACCGCGTCGCCCAGGGCGCTCTCGATGGTGACGGGGAAGGCGCCGTCGGTCGTGGCCGGTGTGCCTGTCGACGACTCGGCGGTGCTGTCGGCGGACCCGCAGCCGGCGAGGGCGACGGCTCCGGCGACGAGCGCTGCCGCGAGCACGGGCCGGCGCGCTGAGGGGAGAGCGAGCATGGGTGGAGCCTTTCGTCCGAGGCCGCAGGATGCGGCTTAGTGAAGGCTCACCTTAGTTGGTCGTTCAGAAGTTCTGAAACTTCGTGGCGCAGCCCACAGGAGCGACTGGGCAGACACGCGCAGGTCCCGCACCAAGGCGCAGGTCTTGCAGTGTGAACTGCGGACCTCAGGACCGGTGGTGCCCGTCGAGCTCCGCCAGCCGTCCCGCCAGGTCCCGCCTGGACGCGGCTCCGAGCTTTCGGCGCGCGAGGTAGACGTGCGACTCGACGGTCCGCACCGACAAGAACAGCCGACCGGCGATCTCGCGGTTGCTCAACCCCCGCCCGGCGAGCACCGCGACCTCTCGCTCGCGGGTGGTCAGCGCCTCCTCTGACTCGTCTCCGTCCGACCGGGCTGCCCGGTCCCGCCACGCCGAGAGCGCGTGCGGGCTGTCAGGGTCGAGCAGCCTGACAGCCTGCTCCTCGCACGCGTCCGCGAGCTGGCGCATGCCCAGCCCCTCGAAGGTCCGGGTGAGGTCGGCCAGCGTCGCTGCGTCGGCTGTCGACGCTGCGATGACGTAGTCCGCGACCGCCTGCAACGACCCGATGTCGGTCTGCTCGCGAGCGGCCGTCGCGGCGTCGACGAGGTCTTGGCGCCGCACCGAGCCGTCGACGCTCGACGCAGCCTCCGCCGCCGCGAGGAGCGCGATGGTCGGCTGGGCTGCGGCCTCGGCGGCACGCCACGGGGTCGGCGCGACAGGAGGTGGGGTGGTGGCCGGGTCCACGAGACGCCGGACGGAGTTCACGAGATAGCGCGACCACCGTGAGGTCGTGACCCCCGGGGCTTCGACGGCTGCGCAGAGCTCGTCGGCCTCAGCGGTCCGGCCGAGTCGGGCCAGGGCCGCTGCCCGCATCGTCACGAACCACGCGTGCGTCTCGTGGGTCGAGGGGCGTGGGGCCCTGGCGAGCGCTGCGCCGACCTCGGTCTCAGCCGTCACGTCGTCGCCTGCAGCGAGGGCGACGTACCCCGCGAGAGCGCTGAGTGTGCTCGTGTGCGCGACGTCCCGGGCGGCCACGGCACGCTGCATGAGGGCGTCCAGGCGCGACGGCGTGTCGACCAGCCCGACGGCGCAGGCCAGGTGCGCGGCGAGCGACGCCGAGAAGAACGCGGTCCCCTCGTCGACCACGCGCTGCGCGGTGGGGGAGCCCGCCTGCGCGACGAGGCGTGCATGCAGCTGTCGACCGCTCGTGGTGATCGACTCGAGCCGGGCGCCGTGACCGAGGAAGGCAGCCGACGTCCCCGCCAGCGCGCAGGCGCGCAACCTGAGGACGAGGGCGGCGCTGTCGTCCTCCATGAGGGAGCGGGCGTGCTCGAGCGCCTCGCGCCAGTGCATGGCGCGCAGCGCGTGGACCGCAGAGCGCAGGGTCTCGACGGACCGGACGGGCTTGTCGGCGGCGTCGGAACAGGCCTGGTCACCACCAGCTCCCTCACCACGGACGCCGTCCCAGTCGTCGAGCTCGGCACGCCACAGGGCGAGGAGCTCGAGCTCCTCGCTCGGCCCCGGCGCCGAGAGCGGACCGGCTGGGTCGCCAGCTGTCGGTCCCTCCCCGGCGTCTTGCACGCGCGGCACCGGGAGCCCTCCGAGGCCTCGGTCGAGGATGTCGTGGGCAGCACGGACGCTGCCGAGGGCGGCCAGCGCCCGAGACGCCTCGACAGCCGCAGCAGCACGGCCGCTGCCGCCGAGCGCGTCGCTGCCGGTGCGGTCACCGCTGTCAGGGCTGTCAGGGCTGTCGGGGCTGACGGCGCTGTCGAGGGCGAGCATCGCGTGCGACAGCGCACCGTAGTGCTGGAGCATGGCGTTGGCCTTGCGTGCGGCCTCTGTCGAGATCCGCCTCACCTGCTGCGGGGTGACCGAGGGGGTCACGGACTGCGGGCCCCCGGCTGACTCGACCCATGCGTCCGACAGCACGAGACACTCGAAGGGGCCGAGCACGACTCCTGCACCGTCGAGCTCGATCATCGACCGCAGCGCACGGGCCAGCTGTGGACCAGAGGACCCGTCAGGGTCGTCTAGCAGCACGGCCTCGGCGTCAACGGGGGTCGCCCGCAGCGTCGAGGACCCCGCCCCGGTGGGGGTGACGCACCCGTGCCGGACGAGCCGGCGCAGCGTGCCCTCGCCGACGTACCGGGCGGCCCGCTCCGGATCGAAGCCGTCCAGCCGCCAGAGCAGCACGAGAGCCCGCCGGTCCTCGGTCGACAGGCTCGCGAGCCGGCGCCTGGCCCGCTCGGCGACCCGCGGTGGCAGGTGCCCTGTGCCGTGGATTCCCAGCAGGTCGCGGTCAGCGGCTGCCCGGTCTCTGCGCAGCGCGTCGAGGGTCAGCTCGCGGATCGTCACGGGGGAACCACCGCTCGCGGCGAGGATCGCGTGCTGGACCGCGAGGTCGAGGCGACCGCTGCCCGCGACAGACCTGACGAGGTCGTGCCCGTCGGCGTCCGAGAGGCCCGTGAGGTCGATGCGCCCAGCACCCGCGTCCAGCCAGAGCGACGTGAGCCTGGCGACCGCGGCAGCGCGGGCCGTCGGCGCCGTCGAGGGCGTGTCGGTCGTGGCGACCAGCACGACCCGGCCGTCGGAGGCCAGGTCGCAGAGCATCTGCAGGTGGTCCTCGTCGAGGAGGTGGGCGTCGTCCGCGAGGACGACGGTCGCCCCGGCGGCCGACGAGGTCCCGCCGAGGGCGGTGAGGTCCTCGGCGCCCGCAGCGACCGTGGGTATCCGGCGGACCGAGCCCGACCCGGCCGCCCGGGCCGGGTCGTGCACGGACGAGACGATGAGCCCTGGGGTCGACGTGGCCGATCGGACCGCCACGACCTTGAGGTCCGGCACAGACTCGACGACCCGTGCTGCGAAGTAGGACCGCCCAGAGCCCGGGACTCCGAGGACCACCACGCTCGTCCCGGCGCGCACGTGGCGCTCTGCCTCCAGCACCAGCTGGTCGCGAACCGGCCTGGGTGCTCGTCCTCGCCGCCCAGCAGCCCCGGGTGCTCGCTGTCCGCTCACTCGCTCTCTGGCGTTCGCCCCGTCGGTCATCTCTGCCCCCCGCAGATCGGTGCCCGTGCTCGCGGCACGACCCACCGTCGGCCAGGTCTGTCCCCGGGGGTGGGTGCGACCGGGGTGCTGCGTCCGGACCGCGGATGTGACGCTCGACACTGCGAACACTACTGGGGGACTACTGGTCCCGCTCCCCGAGACTCACCCGTACTGCGTGGATGGTCGCCACCCGCTACCGGTATCACGCCCAGACGCATGGTGATCGGCCGGGCCCGACCTAGCGTCGTCTCATGGCTGGCGCACCACGTCGCGCCGCCGCTCTTCCGGTGACCAGGGGGCACCGGAAGAGCACCACACGTCACAAGGGGAGCACCATGACAGGACGGCGTATGGCGAAGGTCTCACGAGGGACGCGTCGGAGCTCGAAGTTCAAGGCGATGCTGGCCGGGGGCGCCGTCCTCGGGCTCGGCGCCACCGTCACCCTGGCAGCCTGGACGGACACCGAGTGGGTCTTCGCCGGCAACGCCGCCGGCAACGGGCCGGGCCTGGGGACGTCGGTCTTCGAGGTCGAGCAGAACGTCACCAACCCGTACACCGAGGCGTCCTTCGTCCAGAACGAGACGAACCCGGGTGGGGCCGTCCAGTTCGGGGTCTCCGCGCTGACGCTCACCCCCGGGGACGCGGTCTACGCACCCGTCGCGCTGCGGACCGTCACCGGGTCGATCGCCGGCACCGTCACGCTGCAGCCCGCTGTCCCGGCGACCGGGATCACCGTCACGGACGCGAACCAGGCGCTGTTCAACGCCCTCACCGTCCGCGTCGCCGTGAGCGCGACGACCACCACCTGCAACGCCGCGGCCTTCACCGCCGGGACGATCATCGCCAACGGTCCGCTCGCCACGACAGGCGCGAGCGCCGGTCAGGCGCTGAGCGCAGCTGGAGGCAACGTGCAGCACTACTGCTTCGAGATCACGCTGCCGGCCAACCCGACGCTCCCCAACGGGACCGCGCTCAGCGCGCTCCAGGGCCGCACCGCGGCGCCCGCCTGGAACTTCTCGGCGGTCTCCGGGTGACCCGCGCGTCCCGTGGGTCGGGACGCGTCCAGCAGGCCTGCCTGAACGTCGCGAGCGTCGTCGGGGCGCTCGCGATCCTCTGGTTCTTGCTCTCCCTCCTCCTCGGCTGGTCCCTCGTCCTGTTCAAGACAGGGTCGATGGCACCGACCTACCCGACAGGTGCCGCAGCCGTCGCGGTCCCCGTGGCGGCCGACGAGATCGAGCCCGGGGACGTCGTCACGGTCCCGCGCGCCGCAGGCGGGCTCCCGGTGACCCACCGCGTCGTGTCGGTCGCGGACCCGGGCACCGGAGACGGGGCGCGGGAGCTCGTGCTCAAGGGCGACGACAACGCGACGCAAGACCTCGAGGTCTACACGGTGACCGGGGCGGACAGGGTCGTCGTCGGCGCCCCCTACGTCGGGTACGCCGTGACGCTGCTCGCCCAGCCCAAGACCCTCGCGATCCTCACGACGGTGGTCGCTGCGCTCACCGTGTGGGTCTTCTGGCCGCGCGACGAGGACGACGCAGACGGAGAGCCGGAGCAGGCAGAGGACGGTGCGACGCAGAGCGACGGCCTGGCACCGGCTGGCACCACCGTCGGCTCTGCGCCCGGGACGACACGCGCCATGCTGCGCGAGGGACTGCGACCACCGCCGACGACGCACGAGAGACCGACCTGACCGGCGACCGCAGGCGGGACGCCTGAGGAAGGGGCAGGAGGGTGAGCAGGGTGCCAGGGGAGGGGCAGGTCCGTGGACGTGAGAGGACGAAGGCGCGCCGCGTGGCGCTCGCCTCCGTGGGTGCGCTCATGATCGTCCTCGGAGCAGTCCTCGCCGCCCGCGCCGACGTCCTGACCGTCCCGTCGCCGGCTGCGCTCGAGGTGGCGGAGGCCGATCCGGAGCTGCTGGTGTCCTCGGACTGGGGGATCGCCGAGCTGTCCGACCTCAGGCCCGGGCAGCCGGCCTACTGGTTCGTCGATGCCGCGGTCGACGGTGTGGCCGGCGCCAGGCTCACGCTCCAGATCCGCAAGGACGGCGCGCTCATGGAGGTCCCCAACGGCGTGGTCGTCGTGGTCGAGCGCTGCTCGGTCGAGTGGGTCGACGGGCCTGGGGGTCCGTCCTGCGACCTCGGGCGGACCGTAGTCGCCACGGCGACCCCCGACGACGACCTGTCGACGTCCAGCCCGCGGTACTGGTTGGACGCCGTCGACTCCCGGGACCCCTCGTACGTGATGGTCACGCTGTCGATCGAGGACACCCCGGAGAACCGGGCGGACGCGGCCCTCATGGGTCTCACGGGCTCGCTCGGGCTCGGGATCACGGCTGTCGAGGCGATCCCCGGCGAGACCGACCCGCCGACAGAGCCGCCCACCGATCCGCCGACAGTCCCGCCCACCGACCCGCCGACGGACCCGCCGACGAGCGAGCCGACGGGGAACCCGACCGGATCTCCGACGGGCGAGCCGACCGGCGGCCCGTCAGGCTCGCCAGGTGCTCCCGGCGGCCCGGGAGACGGCGGCGGCACCCCACCGGCGGGTGACGGTGGGGGAGACCTCCCCGGTCGAGGGGCTGCCGGTCTGCTCCCCACCACCGGCGCGGGCGGCGCTCTGCTCCTCTGGGTCGCCGGGCTGGCGCTCGTCGCCGGCGGGGTGCTCACGACCGCCCACGCCGCAGGGCGCCGCCGACCCGCTGTCGAGGCTGCCGCTCCGGCTCGTGGAGACCGACGATGACGACCCGGCGCAGGCTCGAGCCTCTCAGCCCAGGCGCGCTCGGCAGGGTGCGCTGGGACGCCGTCCTCGTCTGCCTGCTCGCCTGCGTGCTCGTGGTCGGCGGAGCGCTGCGCGCGGTGCCGACCCTCGCGTCGTGGACCGACCAGGAGTGGACGCACGGGACCGTCGGGACCTCGCAGATCCGCTGCGGCACCGACACGAACTTCCGGGCGCAGGCCCAGTCCAAGGCGCTCGGCGGGTCGTTCCTGGGGACCGACCTCGAAGGGCTCGCGGCGGCGCAGGGCATGAGTCTCGTGCGCACCCCGACCACGGCGGCCGTCCCGACCCCGTCGACGGCGACGGACCTGGGCGTCAACGACGGCGACCCGACACTCGACACCTACGGCAACCCGCTCGCGGTCACCGGCCTGACCGGGATCACCGGGCTCACCGTCTCGGGTCTGGGCACAGGGCTGCCGACGGGGTCGGCCGGTGCCCTCAACCAGGTCGCGCAGGTCACGACCAAGGGCCGCGCCGCCGCCGCCTCAGGTCTCGTGGACGCGACAGGTGCTGTTCTCGTCGGCGCGTCGACCCCCGCGAACCAGCTCCCGCAGCCGGCCGTCCTGGACCTCTCGTCGGTGTTCTCGGGGATCACGAACGTGACCGCCACGAGGATGTCGGTCGGGGCGACAGGGTCGAACGCGTCCCTCGACTTCTGCTCGTCTCTCCTCGACGACCTCTGGGGCCCCGGGACTGTCACCGGGATCACCCGCAGCTACGGGGTGGCGGGCCTCGGCCTGCAGATCGACAGCCCGACGGTCGCGGCGCTCGTGACCGACGTCAACGCGACGGTCACCTCCCTCGGTACGGCAGTGACGGCCCTCGGCGGGACGAACGGGCAGGTTGCCGTCGCGATCACGAACGGCGTGCAGAACGCCTCGAACTCTGTCGTCACCGGGCTCACCGCGGCTCGGACCTCGAGCACGGTGACGGTCTCGACACCAAACTTCACCACGGCCCTGGGGGCGCTGCGCACCACCCCGCTGACGGACGGGAAGGTGACTGTCGACCTCGTGAACGGTCGGGTGACGGTCAACCTCGCGACCCTCCTCGGCAGTGACGCGGCGGGGTTGAACGGGTTGGCGCCGAACTCTTCGCTCCAGCTGAGCAGCGCGGCTGTCGCGTCGATCGCCACGCGGGTCGACGCCCTCGTCCAGACCTGGTCGAACCAGGTCTCTGCGGCCCTGCTCTCGGCGGTCCGGGCGGTGACGGTGACCTCTGACGTGACCGTGGCCTCCAGGACCGCGGGGCTCCTCGACGTGACGTCGACCCGCTCGCAGCACGTTGGGACCATCGGCGCCTATCTCGACCGGAGTGCTGTCTTCACCCCTGTCGTCACGGAGACGGGCCTGGCCGGGGTGGTCAACCCGATCCTGTCGGCTCTCATGCCAGGTCTGACCGTGAACTCCTACGCGACCAGGATGCGAGCCGCCCTCCCGGCTGCTCTCCTGACAGCGATGAACAGCTCGCTCACGGCACAACCTGTCGGGCAGGTCACGACGCTCGGGACCACGCTGACGACCCGGCGGGGCACCCTGGTCACCGCGGTCCAAGCTGTGGCGAACCGCATGCCGGGTGCCGTGGCGATCGCTGTGAACGTCCAGCCCGACGTCGCCGGTGCGCCGCCGGGGACCGTCCCGGTGCCCGGCGCGCTGCCGTACACGAGCCCGACCTACTCGGTCGCTGCGCTGAGGATCGGTGTGGTCTCGGCGACCGCCCCGACAGGCTTCGCCTATCTGTCGTGGGCGCGGTCGACCGTCGGCCCTGTCGTGCAGGTGCGATGACCTCGCGCAGACGACCCTTGCGCGCCTCGACGAACCTGTGCTAAGTTCTACGAAGTCGGGTTAGCCCGGCGATCCTTGCAGGTGCCGTTCAACTGGCACGCAGGAATCACACTTCGGTTCGATGCGCGGTGCCAACACCCGCCCAACGACCCGGTTCGGCACATGGTTGCGTATGTCGGTTGGCTACGGACAACATGTGAACCGAAGGCACCACACGATGGCTCCCAAGCTTGCCGGGAGCGGTTCAAGCTCAGGGATGAGAACAAATGCCTGAGCAGGCGATGTGGTAACAGCTGTTGGTCTCATGACATAGAGAAGCGGCCCGCCCCAGTAACACGGGGGTGGGCCGCTGCTGTCTGTGCGGACGTACCGTGCCGGTCCGGCCACGGTCGCCAGGCTGTGCACGTGATCGCCGGGAGCCCTCCCGACTGTGCCGCGCGAGGCGTGGTCACGGATGTCACACGGGTCTGCGTCACAGTTCGGCAACTCTGACCCATCCGGGCGTGCGAGGGCTCCGAACCTCTGATATCCCCGGCGTCGCCGGGGTGTCCAGATCGAACGAATCCCAGGACGTGAGGCAGACTGAGCGGGTGCCAAACCCGAGGACGAGTCAACCCGATGCGATCGACGCAGCGCTGAGCGCGTGCGCCGACGGCAACCCGGAGCTGTTCGCCCCCGTCTACGACTCGCTTGCGCCTGCAGCCTACGGAACGGCTCTCGGTGTGCTCCGTGACCCGGATCATGCCGCAGAGGTGGCCCAGGAGGTGATGGTCGAGGTGTGGCAGACAGCCGCACGGTTCGACCCCGCCCGCGGGTCCGCCCGTACCTGGGTGGTCACCCTCGCGCGACGCAGAGCTGTCGACAGGGTCCGTTCAGAGCAAGCCCGACGACACCGTGACCAGAAGGACACGGACGAGAAGGGCGCAGGAGGTGAGTACGACATGGTTGCCGAGCACGTGGAGCAGCGGCTCGAGGCCGCAGGCGTCCGCAGGTGTCTGGGGTCTCTGACCGACACCCAGCGTGATGCCGTCATGCGTGCCTACTACGGCGACCGTACGTACCGCGAGGTGGCCGAAGACCTCGGCGCCTCCCTCCCGACCGTCAAGAGCCGCATCCGCGACGGTCTCATCCGGCTTCGCAACTGCTTGGGGGTGGACCATGCCTGACACAGACGACCAGACCCCCGAAGGCCCTCGGGACCTCATCGCCCCGTACGTCTTCGACCACGTCGACGACCTCGAACGGCGCCAGGTCGAGCGGCTCGTCGCCGCCGACCCCGACGCACGCCGGGAGCTCGACGAGTTCCGTGAGGTCGTCGCGGCCTTCACCGTCGACACCGCACCTCCGGCGTCGATGCGCAGCCAGGTGCTCGCGTCGATCGCGCAGCCGGCGGCGGCACCGGTGCGGCTCGCCGAGAAGCGGCACAAGCCGTCCGCCGCAGGACGCCCGTCTGCAGCGCGTCGCCGATGGGTCACCCTCGGCGTCGCCGCAGCCGTGGCCGCGGGGATCGCGGTCCCGACGAGCATCGCCGTGCAGTCGCACTCCCAGCAGCAGCAGCTGCAGGCCGAGGCTGACGTCGTCGCCCAGATGGTCGCCGACCCGACGTCACGAGTCCTGCGGGCCGAGGTCGAGGGAGGTGGCGAGGTCAGTGCTCTGGTCTCGGCCGACCGCGTGTTCCTCTCCACCTCGGAGATGGCCGACGCCGACTCCGACAGCGACTACCAGCTCTGGGTCATCGACGGGGAGCAGATCAGCTCGCTCGGTCTGATGCACCCCGAAGACGGCTCGACCTCGGCCCTCGTCGAGGCCGGTTCAGGTTCGACGCTGGCTGTCACCGTCGAACCCCGTGGAGGCTCGGAGCAGCCCACCACGGACCCGATCGTCGCCGTCGAGATCTGACGCGACCCGCACACCGCGTGCCGCCCAGCAGGGCGGCACGACGGCTCCTCGCAGAGGCGGGCGACCACTCCGGTCGCCCGCCTCTGCCGTGCGTCCCGCCGGGATGGAGCCTGTGCCTGGCCGTGTCCACGCTCGATGGTCGACGACGCACCACGGCCAGGCAGTGGGCTCGGCCCGTCCGAGACCGGCCCCTGCGGGCAGGGGACACCTGGTCGAGGAGCAGCGCGGCGTGGAGCCGTGAGAGCGGGTCCGCCGCCTCCGACATCGGCGCTGCTACCGTGTGGTCTCGAGCCGCGTGCCTGCGTGGCCGCTCACGCCGTGCACCGACGACACCGGAGGACTGGCCATGGCCGACGCCCCCGTCACGACCGCTCTGGCCCGGCATGTCGGGCTCGGTGCGGCGACACACTTCACCGCCAAGGCGTCGCGCTACGCGAGCTGGCCGAACCTCATCAGAGGTATCTCCGCGATGCCGGCGACCCCTGACCTCGAGGCCGCTGCGCTGGCCCTGATCGACGACCCGAGCATGGCCACCGACCTCGGCCTGGTCTCGTCGCCTGCCGCGGGGACGGACCCCACCCTTGCGAGGGCGGTGGCCGTCCTGAGCGTGGGTACGACGACCCTGGGGCTGCTGACCCTGGCCGCTCGTGCGGACCTCGGGGTGGTGGACCGGGTCGCTGGCATGGTCGGCGGAGTGAGCTGGGACGAGACGCACCTGGAGATGATCCGTCGCGGCGCCGCCAGGCACGCAGCAGCTGACCGGCCCACGGCGGGTGCGCCGGCTCCACAGGCGGCGCACCCGGACGCACCGCAGCGGGTTTCCGAGGTCAAGGCCTGGCTGGGCACGCACGGTGGCGTCGACGTGAGCGTCCTGGCTCCGTACGACAAGCAGAAGGCGACAGCCCGCACTGCAGCCATCCGTGCCCTGGGCGAGATCGCCACACCGCAGGCCTTGGAGGTGCTCGGGCAGTACGCGTCCGACAGCTATCCGGACAAGGTCCTCGACGAGCTGCACACGGCCTGGGGACGGTTCGACCGGCGCGCCTTCGCGGCAGCGATGTTCCGACAGGCTCCGTGGCGTCTCGATCTCGGGTTCGCCTCGTCCGTCGAGGGCATCGGCGCGGTGAGCGGTCTGACCAGCCTCAAGGTGGGGTTCAGCGGTCCGGCGGACCTGTCACCGCTGGCCGAGTGCACCGGGCTGACGACACTCTGGGTCGCCTCGCCGTTCGAGCCCGGCCTGCTCAGCGTGGCTCCGCTGCTCGGCCTGACCGAGCTGACCGAGCTGCACCTGACCGAGAAGACGCACGACGCCGATCTCACGGCGCTGGCAGCTCTCCCGGTACGACGACTACGTCTCGACCTGGACGGGGCCGACTGCTCGTTCCTGCTGGAGATGCCTCGGCTCGAACGGCTCTTGCTCACTGGAGCCGTGCCCGGCACCGCGACCTACGACGTCGTCGTCGCGCTCGTCCAGAAAGGTGTCCGGGTCGTGGTCTACCAGCACGAGACCGAGTGGGTCACCGGGCTGCGAGAGCGCGCCGAGCGGGAGACCGGTGTCTTCCTCGTCGAGGCGCACGGCCGCATCGGGCTCGTCGGCGACGATTCGGAGATCGGCCCGTTCGAGCGGTCCCTGGGTGTCTTCCTGGCCTGACCTGCAGCCCGCGGTGACGGCAGGGCACGCGGGGGACTCCGTCCGCGCTCGCGTCCAGGCACAGCAGAAGCGCCGGGGCACAGCAGGAGCGCTCGGGCACAGCAGAAGGGCCCGCTCCCCGGGCGGGGGGAGCGGGCCCTTCTGGTGCGCTGACGCCGTGCCGGTGCCGTGAGGCACCTACGTCAGGGTCACATCGTCGGCATCAGGACCGAGTCGACGAGGTAGACGGTCGCGTTGGCGGTGACGACTCCACCGCAGATGACGTTGGCGTCGTTGACCATGAGCTCGTCACCGGAACCGGTGACGTTGACCATGCCGCCCTCGACGGTCTCGTGCTCACCGACGATCTGGTCCGGGGTCAGCTGGCCGGGGACCACGTGGTAGGTGAGGATCTTGGTGAGGGTGTCGGCGTCGGTCTTGAGGCCCTCGATGGTGGCGGGGTCGATCTTGGCGAAGGCGTCGTCGACAGGTGCGAAGACCGTGAAGTCACCACCGTTGAGGGTGTCGACGAGGTTGACGTCCGGGTTGAGCTGGCCGCTGACCGCTGCGGTGAGCGTGGTCAGGAGCGGGTTGTTCGACGCGGCCACGGCGACGGGGTCGGTCGACATGCCGGTCACGGAGCCGGCGCCGTCCGGGACAGCCTCGGCGTAGGCGGCGCAGCCGGGGCCGACGAGGTTGGCGGCCGGGTCCATCATGGCGCCGTCGGTGGCGTCTTCGGTCGCGTCGTCCGTCATGGCGTCCGTGGTGGGGTCGTCGGTCATGGCCGGCGCCTCGGTCGTGGCGTTGACCGACGCGCTGTCGTCAGCGGTGTCGTCGGACGAACATGCCGACAGTCCGAAGAGGGCGAGGACTGCGACGCTGGTGACTGCGTAGGACTTGCGGGTAAGAACGTTCATCGGTCTCTCCTCAGCTCTGCCGCCCCACGTCTGCGGGGCGTCTCACGATCAGTTCGGAGCCGCCGTGACGCTGGATGGGTGTGGACGAGAATCTTTTTTCTCGGCCTCCCTCTCCGGGGCGACTCACGGACAGTTCGGAGCCGGTGGCGGGTCCGGATGGGTGGGACCTGAATATTTCTCAGACCCATCCGGGCGGCCTCTGAGAACGAACCGCTGCCATGGAAACGCTCATTCTCATCGGGCTCATCGGTGGCCTCATCACCGGTATCTCACCGTGCATCCTTCCGATGCTCCCGGTGATCTTCTTCGCAGGAGGTATCCAGGGCGCTCGTCCTGGCTCTCCGGGCGAAGGCACAGACGGAGCATCGGCACCCGCCGAGGGCACGTCGACCAGCTCCACGCCCACCTCGTCCCTCTTCGCAGGGGCGCCGGGCGCGGTCACCATCAACAGCCGCGGCACCGTCGCCGTGGCAGACCGGCCCAAGGTGGGTGCCGGCGACTCTGTCGGCATCGGCAAGGGCAAGGGCACGAACGGCAAGCCTGCTGACGGCAAGCCCGCCAAGGAGGTCTCCGCGCGACGGAAGTCTCTGCGCCCCTACCTCGTCATCTCCGGCCTCGTGCTGAGCTTCTCCTTCTTCACCCTCCTCGGTTCTCTGATCCTCAACGCGCTCGGTCTCCCTCAGGACCTGCTGCGCTGGGTCGGGCTCTCGCTGCTGGCCATCATCGGTATCGGGATGATCGTGCCGCGCCTCGAGGAGGTCATCGAACGACCGTTCCAACGCATCGCAGCACTGGGTGCACGGCGCGGTTCGGCGCGACAGGACCGCGGGGCCTTTCTCCTCGGCCTGGGCCTCGGGGTCCTGTACGTGCCGTGTGCTGGTCCGGTCCTCGCGGCGATCACCGTCGCCGGTGCGACCGGGAACATCGGGGCTGACACCGTCGCCCTGACGGTCTCCTTCGCGGTGGGTGCGGCCATCCCGCTGCTGATCTTCGCGCTGGCCGGCCGCAGGGTCGCCGAGCGCGTGGGTGCCTTCAAGCGTCACACCAAGGGCATCCGCATCTTCGGCGGAGTGACCATGATCCTGCTGGCGATCGGTCTGGCCTTCAACCTCCCGCAGTACCTGCAGCGCGCACTGCCCGACTACACGGGTTCACTGCAGTCCCAGATCAACGAGTCGGGCACCGTGCAGGAGGCCCTCGACCTCGGTGGCATCGTCACCGACGAGAACCGTGAGCTGTCCAACTGCTCCAACGGAGCGTCCGAGCTCGAGAGCTGTGGCCCCGCGCCCCAGCTGAGCGGCATCAACAACTGGTTCAACACGCCCGGTGACGAGGCGCTGAACCTCTCCGACCTCAAGCAGGAGGGCAAGGTCGTCCTCGTCGACTTCTGGGCCTACTCCTGCATCAACTGCCAGCGTGCGATCCCGCACGTGAACGCCTGGTACGACCAGTACAAGGACGTCGGCAAGGGCTTCGAGGTCATCGGTGTCCACACCCCGGAGTTCGCCTTCGAGCGTGAGACCCGCAACGTGGTCGCCGGTGCCGAGCAGCTCGGCGTGACGTACCCGGTCGCCCAGGACAACGCGTACTCGACCTGGACCAAGTACCGCAACCGCTACTGGCCGGCGCAGTACCTCATCGACTCCGACGGCACGGTCCGCCACATCCGCTTCGGCGAGGGTGGCTACGAGAACACCGAGAAGCTGGTCCGTGAGCTCCTCGAGCAGGCCAACCCCGGTGTCGAGCTGCCGCCCGAGACCTCGGTCGACGACGGCACCCCGCAGGACAAGACGACTCCCGAGACGTACTTCTCCTCGACGAAGGTCGTCAACTACTCCGGCGAGCAGGACTACAAGACCGGTGAGTTCACGGTCAACTCTGACCAGCCGAAGGACACCTTCTCCCTCGGTGGCTCCTGGACCCTTGACCCCCAGGGCGCCACGGCGGCCGCGGACGGTGCGACCGTCCAGCTCGCCTACTCGGGCACCAACGTCTTCACAGTCCTCGGCGGAGAAGGCACCGTGAAGGCGACGATCAAGGACGCCGACGGCAAGACCGTCGACACCAAGGAGATCGAGGTCTCGGGCAACCCGAACCTCTATCCGGTCCTCGAGGGCGATGCTGCGACGACAGGCACCGTCGAGCTGGAGCTCCCGAAGGACGTCCAGATCTTCACGGCCACCTTCGGGTGACCGACCGGTCGCCGCCCCTGACAGGGGCGGCGACCCCCACGAACCGGCGCGCGACCGGCGAGACCCCACCCCCTCCGGGTCTCGCTGGTCGGGCGCCTCGTGCGTTCCCGGGGCGGGCACGCAGGTGCGACAGGAGGGGCCAGAGCAGGCCAGGTCGGGCGGGACGGCTCCTTCGTGGCCGACCGCCGGCCGTCGTCCACAGGGCTGGGAGACCCGCGACCAGGCTCAGGCGTAGTGTGACGCACAAGACGGTGCTCGGGCCGCCTGCAGGAGCCGGACGCCCGCGTGCGGGCAAGACCCGCGCCCGTCGTCGTCCTCCACCTCTAGCCGGCGCGCAGCACGCCTCGCACAGACCGTCCACGACAGGTACGCCAGCACGAGGGAGCAGCAGATGGTCAACGACGTCAGCGTGCTCGCGGAGCTCGCCCTGTACGTCGCCCGCCTGCCGCCCGAGAACCCGCTCGCGCTGCGGCTGTGCAGCGCCGGGGCGACCCTGCTCGGGGCGAGCGGAGGGTCGGTGACGCTCACCTCGACCCCGGGCGCGCCCTTCGTCCTGGCGACGACGGACCGTGTCGCGGAACGGGTGGAGTCTCTCCAGGAGGTGCTCGGGGCCGGGCCGCGCGTCGAGGCGCAGCGGACGGCGAGACCGGCGACGCTCGTCGTGGGGGACGCCCCTGACGCGCCGTCCTCGCTCGCGCAAGAGCTCCGGGCCGCTGTCGGCCCGCTCCGTGTCAGCTCTTTCCCGATGCTCGTGGCCGGGGCGGTCCTCGGTGTGCTGAGCGTCCACACGCCGTCCGAGACCAGGCTCACGCGGGAGGACGACGAGGCCCTCGTGGTCGCCTCGATCATCGGGGGAGCGTTGCTGCGCGACGTCGACGACGAGTCCTCGACGATGCTCAGCGGCTGGCCTGCGCGGGCGCGGGTGCACCAGGCCACGGGCATGGTGATCGCCCAGCTGCGGGTGAGCCCGGACGACGCGCTCACCCTGATCCGGGCGCACGCCTACGCCCAGGGCACCACTGTCGCCGCTGTGGTCTCCGACCTCCTCGACGGACGTCTCGTGCTGGGCCCGGGCGACGCCTCGACGTGAGACTGGACGCGACGAGGCACCTGAGCGCCGCGACCTCGGTAGTGGTCCACAGACCTCCCGGATGCGTGAGCGGCCTGCCGACCGCACAGTGGGAAGACCCCATCACGACCTTGGAGGTCCATCCACATGACTTCTGCGAGCACCCGCTCGTCGGGCACGAACGACCAGCTGACCTTCCAGGACCCGGTCTCGAGGTTCGAGGCCATCGAGCCGCCGGCCGAGAAGAAGCCGGAACCGGGTCTCGACTCCGATCTCACCCCGGAGGCAGACCTCGGCGAGCACTCCTACCGCGGCACGGGTCGTCTCGAGGGCCGCAAGGCACTCATCACCGGAGGTGACTCCGGCATCGGGGCGGCCACCGCCATCGCCTTCGCCCGCGAGGGCGCCGACGTCGCGATCGCGTACCTGCCGGTCGAGGAGAGCGACGCCGAGAACATCGTCCGCATCATCGAAGAGGCGGGCCGCACGGCTGTCGCGCTGCCCGGGGACCTCATGGACCCCGAGTACACCGCGGGCCTGGTCCAGGCTGCCGTCGACGGCCTCGGCGGGCTGGACATCCTCGTCAACAACGCAGGCAAGCAGATGGCCGTCGAGTCGATCGAGGACCTCACGGACGAGCAGATCACCCAGACCTTCACGATCAACATCGAGGCGATGATCCGCATCTCGCGTGACGCCGCCAAGGTGCTGCCCGCGGGGTCGGCGATCATCAACACGACGTCGATCCAGGCGTACAACCCCTCGCCGAACCTCATCGACTACGCGTCGACGAAGGCTGCGATCAACAACTTCACCAAGGGACTGGCCCAGCAGCTCGCCCCGAAGGGCATCCGTGTCAACGCTGTCGCCCCCGGGCCGATCTGGACGCCGCTCCAGCCGACAGGCGGCCAGCCGGCCGACGCGCTCCCCGAGTTCGGGCAGCAGACGCCCCTGGGCCGTGCCGGTCAGCCGACCGAGCTCGCCCCCGCGTACGTGTTCCTCGCCTCGCCCGAGTCGAGCTACGTGCTCGGCGAGACGCTCAACGTCAACGGCGGCACGCCCGCCCCGTGACACCTCAGGCCCCCGGGCCCGTGCTGGACGCACGGGCACGGGGGCCTCGCCGTACCTATCCGCTGCACCACCCGGACCACCGGGCCGTCTGGATCACCCGAGGAGCACACAGTGCGCGCACTCACCTGGCAGGGACGCGAGAACGTCAGCGTCGAGACCGTCCCCGACCCCACCATCGTCGAGGCGACCGACGCCGTCATCCGGGTCACCTCGACCGCCATCTGCGGGTCTGACCTCCACCTCTACAGCGTCCTCGGCGCCTTCATCGACCCCGGTGACATCCTCGGCCACGAGCCGATGGGCATCGTCGAGGCCGTCGGTCCCGAGGTCACGCACATCGCCCCGGGGGATCGCGTCGTCGTCCCCTTCAACATCTCGTGCGGGCGCTGCTGGATGTGCACGCGCGGCCTGCAGTCCCAGTGCGAGACCACCCAGGTGCGCTCCCAGGACAAGGGTGCCGCGCTGCTCGGCTACACCAAGCTCTACGGCCAGGTCGCCGGCGGTCAGGCCGAGTACCTGCGCGTCCCGCAGGCCCACTACGGACCGATCAAGGTGCCCGACGACGGTGCTCCTGACGAGAAGTACCTCTACCTCTCCGACGTGGTGCCCACCGCCTGGCAGGCCGTGGAGTACGCGCAGGTCCCCGACGGCGGGTCGGTGACGGTCCTGGGTCTCGGTCCGATCGGCCAGATGTCCGCGCGGATCGCCCGGCACCGCGGGGCCGGGCAGGTCATCGGGGTCGACCTCGTCCCCGAGCGTCTGGCCATGGCACGCCGGCACGGGATCGACGTGATCGACCTGCGCGAGGTCGACTCGGTCCCGGAGGCCGTCAAGGCACTCACCCACGGTCGCGGGACCGACTCGGTCATCGACGCCGTCGGGATGGAGGCGCACGGCTCCCCGGTCGGCAAGGCCGCGCAGATCGGCGCGGGGATGCTCCCCGACGCGCTCGCCCGCCCGATGATCGAGAAGGCCGGGATCGACAGGCTGGCTGCCCTGCACACGGCGATCTCGACGGTCCGCCGCGGCGGCACCGTGTCGATCTCTGGCGTGTACGGGGGCGCGATCGACCCGATGCCCCTCATGGAGATGTTCGACAAGCAGGTCACGCTGCGGATGGGGCAGGCGAACGTCCACCGCTGGACCGACCAGATCCTCCCGCTCGTCTCGGACGACACCGACCCTCTCGGCGTCCTGGACCTGCGCACCCACAGGGTCGCCCTCGAAGACGCCCCCGCCGCCTACTCGACCTTCCAGAAGAAGGAGGACGGCTGCATCAAGGTGGTTCTCGACCCGACGCTCCCGGGCACCGCTGCCGGTGAGACGGCGCAGACGGCCGAGCCCCACGACGCCCCCGCCGGACGCCACGCGTGAGGGTCGTGGTCGTCGGTGCGAGCGGTAACGCAGGGACAGGTCTGCTCCGCGCCCTGCACGCAGCCCCCGAGGTCACGTCGGTCGTCGGGGTGTCGCGTCGGCGCCCCGACCTCGACGCCGAGCCTTTCCGCGGGGTCGAGTGGTTCCAGCGCGATGTCGCCCTCGAGGACCTCACGCGGGACGGCTCCAGGGAACGGGTGCTCGTCGACGACCTCGCGCAGGTCTTCACCGGTGCTGACGCCGTGGTGCACCTGGCGTGGCTGATCCAGCCGAACCGGGACCGCGAGCTCTTGCGGCGCACCAACGTCGAGGGCACCCGGCACGTGGCCCTCGCCGCCGCTGCGGCCGGGGTGCCCCACCTGGTGGTCGCGTCCTCGGTGGGTGCGTACTCTCCTGTCGACGACGACAGCCCGCGCGACGAGTCGTGGTCCACGGGTGGCATCCCGACGTCGCACTACAGCGTGGACAAAGCAGCGCAGGAGCGGGTGCTCGACGACGTCGAGGCCGCCCACCCGGAGATGGTCGTCACGCGGCTGCGACCCGCGCTGATCTTCCAGCCAGACGCCGGGGCCGAGATCGCACGGTACTTCCTCGGTCCTCTCGTGCCCCGGTCAGTCTTGCGACCCGGGGTGCTGCCGGTCGTCCCGCTGCCGACGGGCCTGCGTCTGCAGGTGGTCCACGCCGACGACGTGGGCCGTGCCTACCTCGCGGCGGTCCTGCACCGCGACGCCGCGCGGGGTGCCTTCAACATCGCGCACGACCAGGTGCTGCGGGCCGACGAGCTCGCGAGCATCCTCGACCACGGCAGGTCGGTCGGGGTGCCCCCGGCCCTGCTGCGCAGGCTCGTCTCGATCGCCTACGACCTGCGCCTGATCCCCACAGACCCCGGGTGGCTGGACATGGCGATGGGCGCACCGCTCATGAGCACAGACCGGGCGCGCAGCCTCCTCGGGTGGGAGCCGCAGCACAGTGCTGCGGACACCCTCGAAGACCTGCTGCACGGTCTGGCGTCTATGGAGGGGCTTGCCAGCCCGCCGATGCAGGCGACGAGGACCTGAGCACGAGGCTGGCCTCGGGGACGGCACGATGGTGGATGCCGCGACGGAGGATGTCGTGACCGGCGCTAGACCGACGAGGTCTGGCGCCGCTCGTCTGCTTCGACCAGCCGTCGGCGCTACGCCCGCTCCTGCGCAGGCTCGCGCCTGGAGACGACCACGTCGCCGACGATCACCGCGAGCAGCACGGCGTTCGACACCCAGTTGAGCGTGAGAGGCGCTGCCCAGGGGTGCGCCGCGAACAGCGCGGCGACGGCGACGATGCCGACCAGGTGGGGGAGCGACCAGCGTCCGCCCGTCGACCTGCGGAACAGCAGGTTGCCGAGCAGGTACACGGCGGCTGCCCCGCACACCAGGCCGGCCGTCCACGGGTCGCTCCCGTGCGTCGCGGCGCTGCCCGCGACAGTCCCGGCGTGGTCGAGCGCCCCTGCGGCCACGCCCCCGGCGTGCTCCGCGCCACCGGCACCACCCGTCGGGGCCAGCAGCACGAGCTCGTCGGCGACGGCCGTGAGCACGATCCCGAGGACCAGGAGCAACGGCACGTAGGTGTACGCCGTCTGCGCGACCATCCCCGTGGTCGAGTCAGCACGCGCGAAGAACTCCGTCGCGCGCCGCTCGGACCTGTCGAAGTACAGCAACCACATGAGGACCGTGCTGGCGAAGGCCGCCCCGAAGGACAGCAGGGTCACCGCCGTGACCTCGAGCTCGGCGAAGGCCGTCCCGGTGATGATGATCGACTCACCGAGGCTGATGATGACGAACAGGCTGACCCGCTCGGCCATGTGGTCCGCGCGGACGGTCCAGGTGCGCGGGTCGGTGCGGCCGAAGAACGGCACGGCGAACATCGCGCGCGGTCCCGCGTAGTCGATGAGCACAGCCGCACCCCACAGCGTCAGGCGCAGGCCGTCGTCGACCAGCGCCCCGGTGATCCACAAGATCCCGGAGACCGACACCCACGCAGTGATGCGCAGGAACCCGGCACCGTTCTCCGACCAGCTCCGGTTGAGCGCCAGCGCCGCGAACACCGACCGCCCGACCTGGATGGTCACGTACGGGACGGCGAAGAGCAGCGCCTTGGAGTCGAAGGCCTCCGGGATCGCGCTGGACATCACCAGCCCGAGCGCCATGAGGACGATGAGCATCGTGCGGACCGGCAGACGGTCAGGGTCCAGCCAGTTGGTCACCCACGTGGTGTCGATCCACAGGTACCAGACTGCCGCGCCGAGGATCAGCGTGTGCAGCAGGGTCTCCACGTCAGGGTGTGCGATGAGCGAGTGGGAGAGCTGGGTGACGGCGAAGACGAAGACGAGGTCGAAGAACAGCTCGACGTAGCCGACCTTGTCCGAGCTGTGCCCGGCTCCGTGGCGCAGCAGG
Source organism: Sanguibacter sp. Leaf3 (assembly GCF_001425965.1). Taxonomy (NCBI): domain Bacteria; kingdom Bacillati; phylum Actinomycetota; class Actinomycetes; order Micrococcales; family Sanguibacteraceae; genus Sanguibacter; species Sanguibacter sp. Leaf3. Next base: position 699,532 of record NZ_LMRH01000002.1, read on the forward strand.
TCGGCCCGCAGCCCCCACGTGCCTGGGGTGCGCGCGGGGGCGGCGCTACGGGTGGGGTGGTCTGCTGCACCTGCGGTGCCGTCGGCCTCGGGGCCCAGGTCGCTCATGGTCGCGATCTTCGCACGAGGGGCGAGCACCTGGGGGAGGGCGCCCGAGCGGCGAACCAGCCTCGCGCCAGCCCTGCGCCTCGTCGGCGTGGTGGTCGTCACCAGTGCCCAGGTTGTGACCCCGTCAGATCGGCCTAGGGTCGAAGGACACCCAGCACCACCCCTGCCGGCCCCGCGCCGCCACCGAGAGGAGCACCACCATGACCACCGACCTCACCGGCCGCCGCGTCCTCGCCGTCGTCACCACCTACGGCGTCGAGCAGGACGAGCTCGTCGTCCCCCTCGAGCACCTGCGCTCCGCAGGAGCCCACGTCGACGTCGCCGCCCCGAGCAAGGACACCGTCCAGACCCTCGTCGGCGACAAGGACCCCGGCCGCTCCGTCGAGGTCGACCTCGCGCTCGCTGACGTCGACCTCGACTCCTACGACCTGCTCCTGGTGCCCGGGGGGACGCTCAACGCGGACAGCCTGCGCCTGGAGGAGAAGGCCGTCGCCGCCGTGACCACCTTCGCCCGCTCCGGGCGTCCCGTCGCCGCGATCTGCCACGGACCGTGGCTCGTCGTCGAGGCCGGGCTCGCCTCGGGCAAGACCCTCACGTCGTACCCGTCCCTGCAGACCGACGTCCGTAACGCCGGCGGCACGTGGCAGGACCAGTCCGTGGTCGCCGACACGACCGACGGCTGGACCCTGGTGACCTCCCGCACCCCGGACGACCTCGACGACTTCCTGCGCGAGGTCGACGCGGCGCTCACCGCTCGCTGACAGCACGGGTCGCCTGCGCGCCCGAAGGCGCTCGAGGGCTGTGGACAACCGCCAGCACGGCGGATGTCCACAGCCCTTCGTGTTGTGCCGACCCGGGGAGTCCCTAGGGTCGGATCAGGCCCGCGGCCCGCGCACGACGTCGGCGCGCACCGGCACAGCGACACCGAGACAGCGACACGACGGAGGACCCATGCCTGCCACCGGGGACAGCCACCCGCACCAGACCGGCTCGACAGGCACCGACCCAGCCGGTGCGAGCAGGTCGACCGACGAGCCGTCAGGCCCGGCCGGCTCGGCCGGAGCGACGCACCCCGACTCGCCTACCGACCTCACCAAGAGGTCCTGGAAGCTGGTGCTCCGCACGAGCCTGCGCCAGTTCACACGCGACCAGTGCCTCGACCTCGCCGCAGCCCTGACGTACTACGCGGTCCTGGCCTCAGCCCCCGCGCTGCTCGCCCTCGTCTCGATCCTGGGACTCGTCGGCGACGGCGGACAGCTCGTCGACGACGTGCTGGGCATCGTCTCCTCCGTCCTGCCCGAGGAGACCCTCGCCACGGTCGAACCCCTCATCGACCAGGTCGCGAGCCAGTCTTCGGGCGCAGGCCTCGCCCTGGTCGTCGGTCTGGCCGGTGCCCTCTGGTCGGCCTCCGGGTACGTCGGGGCCTTCGGCCGGGCACTCAACCGCGTCTACGAGGTCGAGGAGGGGCGCCCGATCTGGAAGCTGCGCCCCGTCAACCTCCTCATCACCCTCGCCGTCGCCGTCGGCGCGGCCCTGGTGGTCGTCGCGCTCGTCCTGTCCGGCGGGATCGCGCAGGCCGTGGGCGACACGATCGGGCTGGGTGGCGCCGCCCTCACGGTGTGGAGCATCGCGAAGTGGCCCGTCGTCCTGCTCGTCGTGATCGTCATGGTCGCGCTCCTCTACCACTCCACGCCGAACGTCAAGCAGCCGAAGTTCCGGTGGCTCAGCGTCGGCGCCGGCGTCGCGATCCTCGTCTGGGCGATCGCCTCGGCAGGCTTCGGCGTCTACGTCGCGACCCTCGGGTCCTACGGCTCGACCTACGGCACCCTGGGGACGGTCATCGTCTTCCTCCTGTGGCTGTGGATCACCAACCTCGCGCTGCTCTTCGGCGCCGAGATCGACTCCGAGCTCGAGCGCGGCCGCGAGCTCCAGTCCGGCCTGCCGGCCGAGGGCACCCTCCAGCTGCCCCCGCGCGACACCCGCGGGATCGAGAAGCGCGCCACCAAGATGGCCGACGACGTCGCCGAGGGCCGCGCCATCCGCCTCGAGGCCCAGCGCCAAGGACGCCACAGCGACGAGACCGGCCCCGCAGACGACGACTCCTAGCCCGCGCGAGGACGCTGACCCGTACCTACCATCAGGAGATGACCTCACCCACCCTCGTCCTCGTGACGGGCGCGACCGGATACATCGGCGGCCGCCTCGTCCCACGCCTCCTCGCACAAGGATTTGCCGTCAGGGTCCTGGTCCGCACCCCCGCCAAGCTCGAAGGCGTCCCGTGGCACGACCAGGTCGAGATCGTCGAGGGCGACCTCAGCTCGCCCGAGGACACCGAGAAGGCCTGCCAGGACGTCCACACGGTCTTCTACCTCGTGCACTCGATGGGTTCAGGCTCAGACTTCGAAGAGCAGGAGCGCGACACCGCCCAGCTCGTCGCCGACGCCGCAGAACGCTCCGGGGTCTCCCGCCTGGTCTACCTCGGCGGACTGCACCCCGAGGGCGTCGAGCTGTCGACGCACATGCGCTCGCGGACGGCCGTGGGCAAGGTCTTCCTCGACAGCCCGGTCCCCGCGATCGTGTTCCAGGCCGGGGTCGTCATCGGCTCGGGCTCGGCGTCCTTCGAGATGATCCGTCACCTCACGGAGAACGTCCCGCTGATGCCTGCCCCGAGCTGGGTGCAGAACAAGATCGAGCCGATCGCGATCCGCGACGTCCTGCACTACCTGGTGCACGCACCGCTGGTCGACGCCGACGTCAACCGCACCTTCGACATCGGGTCCCGCGACGTCCTGACCTACGCGGCCCTGATGTACGGCTACGGCTACGAGGCGGGTCTCCCGCACCGCCGCATCTACGCCCTGCCCATCCCGGCCCCGATGCTCGCCGGGTGGTGGGTCGCGCTCGTCACGCCCATCCCGCACTCGATGGCCGTGCCGCTCGTCCAGTCGCTCCAGCACGACGCCGTCGCGCAGGAGCACGACGTCGACGACGTCATCGCGCCCCCCGCGGCCGGGCTGACGGGGTACAGGCACGCCGTGCGCCTCGCGCTCAGCAGGATCGAGAACGGCGAGGTCGAGACGTCCTGGACCGGGGCCTCCTCGGGCAAGCCCTACGAGCCCCTGCCGAGCGACCCCGACTGGGCCGGTCGCACCGTGTACGTCGACGACAGGTCGCGCACGGGCGAGGCCCCGCCCGAGGCTGTGTGGTCGGTCATCGAGGGCATCGGCGCCGAGAACGGCTGGTACTCCCTGCCGGCCGCGTGGGTGATCCGCGGCCTGGCCGACAAGGTCCTCGGCGGGGCGGGCCACAACCGCGGGCGCCGCAACCCCAAGACCCTCGTCGTCGGCGACGCCGTCGACTGGTGGCGCGTCGAGCACATCGAGCCCGGACGCCAGCTACGTCTGCGCGCGGAGATGCTGGTTCCCGGCGAGGCGTGGCTCGAGCTCACCGCCGAGCCCGACGGCGACGGCACCCGCTACCGCCAGCGGGCGATCTACTTCCCCCGAGGCCTGTTCGGCAAGCTGTACTGGTGGGGCGTGTGGCCCTTCCACGGGCTGATCTTCCCGTCGATGGCCCGCAACATCCTCGCCAAGGCCGCACGAGACAGCGCGCAGGCTCGACAGGCCTGAGCCGTCCAGCGACCCGTCGGCATCCCGCGCACCTGAGGTCTGGCTCCGGCCAGGCCTCAGGTGCGCGCGGGCTCCGGCTCTGCGGCGTCGCCCATGCGCCGGGCGATGACCGCGCAGACGATCAGCTGGATCTGGTGGAAGATCATCAGCGGCAGGACCATGATCCCCACGCTCGCGGCGGGCAGCAGGACCGTGGCCATCGGGACCCCGCTCGCGAGGGACTTCTTCGACCCGCACATGAGCAGCACCACCCGGTCCGCGCGGCTGAAGCCCAGCTTCTTGCCCAGGACGCTGGTGAAGGTCAGCACGACCGCCAGGACCACGCAGCACAGGACCACGACAGCCACGACGGACCCGACGTCGACTGTCGTCCAGATGCCGTCGACCACGCCGTGGCTGAACGCCGAGTACACGACGAGCAGGACAGACCCGCGGTCGGTCAGGGTCGTGAGCCGCTTGTGCGCCAGCACCCACGGGGCGATCCAGCGCCGCAGCAGCTGACCGGCGACGAAGGGTGCCAAGAGCTGCAGCCCGATCGTTCCGATCGAGTCGACCGAGAACCCGACAGCCCCACCCAGGAGCCCGGCGACCAGCAGCGGGGTGAGCACCACCCCTGCGAGGTTCGAGAAGGACGCGGCGACCACGGCTCCGGCGACGTTGCCACGGGCGATCGACGTGAAGGCGATCGAGGACTGCACGGTCGAGGGCAAGAGCGTGAGGAACAGCAGACCGAGCTTGAGGTCGTGCGGGACGACCGAGGACGGCACCAGCTGGACCGCCAGACCCAGCAGCGGGAAGACTATGAAGGTCACCGCGAGCACAGACCCGTGCAGGCGCCAGTCGCGGAGCGCGTCGACAGCCTCCTTGGTCGGCAGCCGCACCCCGTAGAGGAAGAACAACCACCCGACGGCGACCACCACAGCCACCTCGAGCCCCTCGGCCGCCTGCCCGCGCACCGGGAAGAACGACGCGACGACGACTGCGAGCAGCAACGAGACGACGAACCAGTCGACGCGTGCGACGACCCGCCTCACCGGACCCACGTGGTGACCAGCCTCTGGGAGAGGAGGGACGACGGCGCAGGACAGGTGCAGGACGGGCTCACGCGCCCCATCGTCCCATCTCACCCCTGGCGCGCGCGGCAGCGTCTCGTCGGAGCCCGTGTCCGCAGTGACAGGGCCGCCTTGCAGATCTGAGCCCGACGGACGTCCGGGTCCCGGCCCACGGGACCGGAGGGGGACAGACCGACGACGGCCGTTCTGTCCAAGACGACGGGGGAGCGGCGCGCCTAGCCTGGGGGCATGACACTTCGACTCGACATGGTCGGCCTCGTGACGACCGACATGCCCGCCACCCTCGCCTTCTACCGCCGCCTCGGCCTCGACATCCCCGCCGACGCAGACACCGAGCCCCACGTCGAGATCACCCTGGACTCGGGACTGCGCCTCGCCTGGGACACCGTCGAGACCATCCACAGCTTCGACCCGTCATGGACACCGCCCACAGGAGGGCACCGCAGCGCGCTCGCCTTCCTGTGCGACTCACCCGCCGAGGTCGACTCCGTGACCCACGCGCTCGAGGCCGCCGGGGCCACGGTCCACCACGAGCCCTGGGACGCGTTCTGGGGACAGCGCTACGCCACGGTCCTCGACCCCGACGGGACCCCCGTCGACCTCTTCGCGCCCCTCGGGTGACCCCGCTGCGGGGCTGACCGCACCGCTCGGGTGAGCCCACCGTTCGAGCTGACCACGCTGTGCGTCCCCCGGCTCGTGGCCCACAGGGGACGCACGAGCGGGGGACGGGGGACCGGCGAATCGTGGAAGGTCCTACCCGGCTGCCAGACGGCCAGCGAACAACGCCGTGGGCGTGGTCCCCGTCAGGGCGCGGACGTCCCGGGCTAGGTGCGCCTGGTCGCTGTAGCCCGCCCCGCCCGCCACAGCAGCCAGCGAGGTCTCGGTCCCGGCGAGCCGCACCGCAGCCTGCAGCCTCAGCACCCTGCGCAACGTCGCCAACCCGTAGCCGAAGAGCTCGTGGCTGTGCCGACGCAGCTGACGCTCTGACCAACCCGTCTCCCGGGCGATCTCGGTGACCTCGGCGCCGCGGGCCGACATCGTCAGCATCACCTGCCCGCTCACGCCCTGCCGCAGCGGAGACAGACCCAGGAGGGTGCCCTCGATCGCCGCCGCCACAGCACCAGGACCGCGAGGCGCAGCCCGCTCGACAGCCTCGGCGACGCCCCTGGACGCCCGCGCCGACCACACCTCGTCGAGCGGGACCCGCTGGTCGCGCAGCTCGTGGGCCACCACCCCCAGCAGTGCCGGGGCCGTCCCCGGGGCGAGACGGAGCCCAGCCGCCACCTCGCCGGCCCGCATCTCGACGCTGTGCGCCCGTGTGTCCGGGCCGGCTACGACGAGCCGCCCACCCGTCCACACGATGTCCATGCACGCGTCAGGGAGCACCAGCTCGGCCGACGCCGACCCCGAGGCTGATGCCGATGCTGATGCTGATGCCGATGCCGATGCCGATGCTGATGCCGATGCCGATGCCGATGCCGATGCTGATGCCGATGCCGATGCCGATGCCGATGCCGATGCCGCAAACGTGGGCGTGGCCTCACGCGCTGCCAAGGGTGTCTGGTCAGCGCTCGCGGACGAGGCCGCGGGGCCCAGGTCCGCAGGTCCCGAGCGGTCCTCCAGCGCGCCAGCAGGACCGGGCGAGCCAGCCGTGACCTGCCACAGGGCAGCGCCGCGGAGCTGTGCCGGACGTTCGCTGTACATCTCCCCATGGTCTCGCACGGTCTCGCCACGGACCGGGTGAAGACCTCTGTCGAACACCTGTTCGGACGGGTGATAATCTCGGCACCTCGACCACACAGGTCGCAGCGTCCGGACAGGCCCGAAGCCCAGCCGCAGGCCCACCACCAGCGGCGACGCACCCGTGGCCCCACCCCGAAGAATCCGAGGAGACCCCACCGTGAACCCCCCGCCCACAGCGGCCCTCGTCCCCTCCGAGCACACAGCCCGGAGCGCCGCCCGATGATGGGGGCCAGCCACGCCGTCTCCGGCGCAGCGGCCTGGGTCGCGCTCACCTCGACAGCGCCCATCGCGCTCGGTACCCACCCCCTCGAACCCCAGGGCGTGATCCTCGGAGCCCTCGTCACCGCCGGCGCAGCCCTGCTGCCCGACGCCGACCACCACTCCGCGACCATCGCCCGCTCCGGTGGTTTCCTCACCCGCGGCCTCGCCGGCGCGGCGGGGGCAGCCTCGGGCGGTCACCGCCACGGGCTCCACACGGCGCTCGCGGCCGTGGGCGCGGCTCTGCTCACGGGATTCGCGGACCGGCTCACGGCTACGGTCCCGCTGCTGGGGACCATCCCGCTCGGCTCGGCGCTCGTGCTGCTCGCGCTCGTCGCCTTCGCCAACAAGGCCCTCGACCTCGGGAGGTCCGGTGTGGTCAACCTCTGGGCGGGGGCGGCTCTCGTCACCGTGGCCGTGCTCGCCTGGGCGCCCGAGCAGCTCGAGTGGTTGCCGCAGGCCGTGCTGGTGGGCTTCGTCGTGCACCTGGTCGGGGACCTGATCACCACGGGCGGGTTGCCGCTGCTGTGGCCCTTCCTGGTCAAGCCGCCGCGCAGGCTCCGCAAGGCTCCGGTGCTCCGGCGGATCTGGTTGGCCAACGGCTATGTCGCGCTGCCTGTCCTCGGGCGGACGGGGTCGGCGCGCGAGCAGGCGCTGACCGCTGTCCTGAGCCTCTACGCCGGGGCACTGGTCGTGGTCGCTGCGGGTCAGCTCATCGGGCGCATCGGGAGCGCTGCGAGTGCTGTCAGCACCGGGGGAGCGGTGGCCGGGCTGGGGTGAGGACGGTCATCATCTCCTCGCTCAGTCGCTCAGTCGCTCAGTCGCTCAGTCGCTCAGTCGCTCATTCGCTCGCTCGGTCGGACCTGTCGCGTCCCCTGCGGTTCCCGAGCCTGACCGACCCCGTGTGCCTCGATCGCCGTGTCGAGGTCGGCGAGGATCTGCTGCGCCTCGGCCACGTCCCACTGCGTGCCCTGCAGCTCGAACTCGAACAGGACGGGTCGCCCCGAGGCGGCGGCGATCTGGCGGCACGCGGCCTGGTAGTGCTCTCCGAAGTTCCGGTTGCCCGACCCCATGACCCCGACCATCAGCCGCCGTGTCTGCGGGTCCGACAAGAACCGTCGGACGGGTTCGGGGATCGTGTCGTTCTGCGGGTTGCCGGTCTTGTACGAGGGCGTCACGAGGACCCAGGGCCCGTCGGGGACGGACCGTCGGACACCACGCTCGCTGAGGGGGTACGCGGGCCGCCCGAGGCGCTCGGCGAACAGCCGCACCGTCCCTGACGCGCTCGAGTAGTAGTAGACCGGGATCATGCCTCCATGCTGCACCTGACTGCGGACACATGTCACCTTCTCCGTTGATCGGCCGCAACCAGGACGAAAGTCCCGGGGAGAGCCGCGGTCTGTCCCCGACGGGCGCGACGCAGGCCCCGGTGCGATGCTGCTGGTCATGAGCCTCCGGGCGTCGAGGCTCCGACCGAAGGGCAGGACCGCCATGGCATCGATCCCCGTCTCCACCTACGTCGCTGGGCTCGCCGAGCCGTTGAGGGAGGTCGGCGGACGTCTCGTCGAGATCCTCGACTCCGGCCTCGTCGGGCGTGAAGGAGTCATGTGGCACGGGCATCCCGTGTGGATGGACGGCAAGACCCCCGTCGCCGGCTTCAAGGCCTACAGCTCCTACGTCACCCTCATGCTCTGGCAGGGGCAGCGGATCGAGGACCCCACGGGCCGTCTGGCCGCGGCCGGCTCGGCCCAGATGGCATCGACCAAGATCGCGACGGTCGACGACCTCGAGGCCGACACCGTCCTGTCGTGGCTGCACGCCGTCGACGTGCTCCCGGCTGCGTGACCTCCGTCACGGGGTTAGGTTCGGTCCTAGACCCGGCGTCCGCCGGTGCTCACCAGCAGCGAGGGAGCAGGACATGAGCGAGCAGGGCAAGGGCGGGCTCGGAGAGTTCGCGGGCAAGGCGAAAGAGTTCCTCACCGACGACAAGATCGACTCGGTGGCCGACGCGATCAAGTCTGTCGCGCCGGACTCCGTCGACGCCAAGGTGGACCAGCTGGCAGAGAAGGCCAAGAAGGCCAACGACTGACACCACCTGGTCGCCAGCACCTCAGGGTGCGCGGGCTCAGACCCGACCCGGCGTCCCACCTGGTCCGCGACGACGCGGGCGGGTGACGACGCGGCTGGGCAGCCTGCCCCACGGGCCGCACAGGTGTCGGTACCATCGAGGGGCGCCTTCGGACGAGGGCGCCCCTCGATCGTCCTAGGAGAAGACCACCGTGCCTGAGTCGTCAGTGCTGCCCCCCGACGTCACCATCACCCTCGACGGCACGCAGACGACCGTGACCACCACGACCACCGGCACCGAGCTCTTCGCGGACCGCAAGGACGTCGTCGTGGTGCGCGTGGGCGGCCAGCTCAAGGACCTCGCGAGCACCTTCGCCCACGGTGACGTCGTCGAGTCGGTGACCATCGACTCGCCCGACGGCCTCGACGTGCTGCGCCACTCGGCAGCGCACGTGCTGGCTCAGGCGGTCCAGCAGGTCAACCCGACCGCGAAGCTCGGCATCGGCCCGCCCATCAAGGACGGCTTCTACTACGACTTCGACGTCGCCGAGCCCTTCACCCCGGAGGACCTCAAGGCCCTCGAGAAGGCCATGATGCGGATCGTCAAGGAGGGCCAGACCTTCCGGCGCCGCGTGGTCACCGAGGCAGAGGCGCTCGTCGACCTCGCCGACGAGCCCTACAAGATCGAGCTCGTGAGCCTCAAGGGCTCGAGCGACACCGCGGCCGAGGGCGCCTCGGTCGAGGTCGGCGCCGGCGAGCTGAGCATCTACCAGAACGTCAAGCGCAACGGTGACGTCGCGTGGGAGGACCTCTGCCGCGGCCCGCACCTGCCGAGCACCCGCCTGATCGGCAACGGCTTCCAGCTCATGCGCTCGGCCGCCGCCTACTGGCGCGGCAGCGAGAAGAACCCGCAGCTCCAGCGTGTCTACGGCACCGCGTGGCCCACCAAGGACGAGCTCAAGGCGCACCTCGAGCGCCTCGCCGAGGCCGAGCGCCGCGACCACCGCCGCCTGGGGACCGAGCTCGACCTCTTCTCCTTCCCCGACGAGATCGGCTCCGGACTCGCGGTGTTCCACCCCAAGGGCGGCATCATCCGCTCCGAGATGGAGCAGTACTCGCGCAAGCGGCACGTCGAAGAGGGCTACTCCTTCGTCAACACCCCGCACATCACCAAGGAGCAGCTGTTCCTCACGTCCGGGCACCTGGACTGGTACGCCGACGGCATGTACCCGCCCATGCACCTCGACGAAGAGCTCGACGCCGACGGCACCGTGCGCAAGGCCGGGCAGAACTACTACCTCAAGCCCATGAACTGCCCGATGCACAACCTCATCTTCGCCTCGCGCGGACGCTCCTACCGCGAGCTGCCGCTGCGCCTCTTCGAGTTCGGCACGGTGTACCGCTACGAGAAGTCCGGCGTCGTGCACGGCCTGGCCCGTGGCCGTGGCTTCACCCAGGACGACGCGCACATCTACTGCACCCGCGAGCAGATGAAGGACGAGCTCACCACCTCGCTCAACTTCGTCCTCGGCCTGCTCAAGGACTACGGCCTCGACGACTTCTACCTCGAGCTGTCGACCCGTGACCCCGAGAAGTCCGTCGGCACGGACGACGCGTGGGAGGAGGCGACCCGCACCCTCGAAGAGGTCGCGATCGCCTCGGGTCTCGACCTCGTGCCCGACCCGGGCGGCGCAGCCTTCTACGGCCCGAAGATCTCGGTCCAGGCCAAGGACGCGATCGGCCGTACGTGGCAGATGTCGACCATCCAGCTCGACTTCAACCTCCCCGAGAAGTTCGACCTCGAGTTCGCCGCCGCGGACGGCACCCGTCAGCGCCCGGTGATGATCCACCGCGCTCTCTTCGGCTCGATCGAGCGGTTCTTCGCCGTGCTCACCGAGCACTACGCAGGTGCCTTCCCGGCCTGGCTCGCCCCGGTCCAGGTCCTCGCGGTCCCCGTCGCCGAGCCCTTCAACGACTACCTCGCCGACGTCGTCGCGCAGCTGCGCAAGGCCGGCATCCGCGCCGACCTCGACGACAGCAGCGACAGGTTCGCCAAGAAGATCCGCACCGCCAGCACGCAGAAGATCCCCTTCGTGCTCATCGCGGGTGGCGAGGACGTCGAGGCCGGGGCCGTCTCCTTCCGCTACCGTGACGGTCGCCAGGAGAACGGCATCCCCGTCGCCGAGGCGATCGAGCGTGTGCTCGCTGCCGTGCGGGACCGGGTCCAGGTGTGAGCGAGCAGGCGACCGACCACCCGGGTGAGCCCGACGGTCTCGAGCGGCTCTGGACCCCGCACCGGATGGTCTACATCGGTGGGCAGGACAAGCCGGCCGACGCCACGCCGGGGGAGTGCCCCTTCTGCGCAGTCCCCTCGCGCAGCGACGAAGACGGGCTGGTCGTCGCGCGCGGCGAGCACGCCTACGTCGTGCTCAACCTCTACCCGTACAACGCCGGTCACCTGCTCGTGTGCCCGTACAGGCACGTCGCGGACTACACCGACCTCACGACCGACGAGGTCGTCGAGGTCGCCGAGCTCACCCGGACGGCCATGACGGTCGTCCGGGCGGTCTCGGCGCCGCACGGCTTCAACCTGGGCATGAACCAGGGTGCCGTGGCCGGTGCCGGGATCGCAGCCCACCTGCACCAGCACGTGGTGCCCCGGTGGGCCGGCGACGCCAACTTCTTGCCCGTCGTCGGGCGGACCAAGGCGCTGCCCCAGCTCTTGTCCCAGACCCGCGAGCTCTTCGCGGCCGCCTGGCCGGGTGCGCACGCAGCGCCCACCACATCGACGGAGGACGATCCGTGCTGAGCCGTCTGAGAGGCCTCATGGGGCGTCTCTTCCACCCCCTCGCCAAGGCGCTGCTGGCCGCGAAGGTCTCACCCGACGCCGTGACGGTCTTCGGGACCCTCGGCGTGCTCGTCACGGCGCTCTGGGCCTTCCCGACCGACCACCTCGTGGCCGGGGCGATCATCATCGGGCTCTTCGCCTTCCTCGACTCCCTCGACGGGACCATGGCGCGTCTCGCGGGACGCTCGGGCAGCTGGGGTGCCTTCCTCGACTCGACGCTCGACAGGCTCGCCGACGCCGCGATCTTCTGCGGCCTCGCCGCGTACTTCTTGCTCCACCACGAGGGTCCGACCCGCGCCTGGGGCGCGACCGCCGCGATCGCCTGCCTCGTCATCGGATCGATGGTCTCCTATGCGCGGGCGCGTGCTGAGGGCCTGGGCATGACCGCGAACGTCGGCATCGCCGAGCGCGCCGAGCGCCTCGTGGTCTCGCTCGTGTGCGCCGGGATCGTGGGTCTCGGTGCCCCCGTCGGCGTGCTCGTGGTCGCGCTCGTCGTGCTCGCCCTCGCGAGCCTGGTGACCGTCGGCCAGCGGATCGCGACGGTGCGCCGGCAGGCGCTCGCCGCGGTCGTCCCGGCGACGAGCGAGGGCTGAGGCATGGCTCTCGACGCCGGTCGGCTCTTCCACCTCGCCTGGCAGCACGCCGGGTCTGTCCCGGCGCCCGTGCTGCGCGCCGTGACTGTCGCCGCGGCAGACGTGACCTGGTTGCTGCGCACCGGGGGCGTCCAGCAGCTGACGCGCAACCTCGCCCGCGCTCGCCCGAACGCCTCGCAGCGAGAGCTCCGCAGGCTCGCGCGTGCCGGCATGCGCTCGTACATGCGCTACTACGGCGAGGCCTTCGTCATGCGGCACGCGACGCCCGAGCAGGTCGAGGCCCGGGTCCGTGTCGTCGGCTACGACGAGGTCCGCGAGCTCGTCGGCCAGGGGATCACCCCCGTGGTCGCGCTGTCCCACCAGGGCAACTGGGACCTCGCCGGTGTCTACGCGAGCCAGCACATCGCCCCGGTCCTCACCGTCGCCGAGCGTCTCGAGCCCCCCGAGCTGTACGAGGAGTTCAAGGCCTTCCGCGAGGCCCTCGGCATGGAGATCCTCACCGCAGGAGACCCTGGCGTCTTCCGCTCGCTGCTCCGCGCCGCCCAGAAGCCCGGCAGGATCATCTGCCTGCTGGCCGACCGCGACCTGTCGCACCGCGGTGTCGAGGTCGACTACCTCGGCACCCGCGCCCGGGTCGCCGTCGGACCCGCGGCCCTCGCGGTCTCCACGGGCGCACCGCTCGTGGCCGCCGGCATCTACTACGAACGGCTGACCGGGGCGCGCCGCGCCGCGGCCGGCACCCCGTGGGGCATCGTCATCAGGTTCCACCCGACGATCGACGTGCCGACCGAGGGCAGCACCAAGGAACGCATCCAGGCGGTCACCCAGCGGTGGGTCGACGACCTGGGCGACGACATCCGCGCCCACCCGCAGGACTGGCACATGCTGCAGAAGGTCTTCGTCGAGGACCTCGATGCCGCACGCTACGCACAGACCGTGCAGAAGTCGGAGAGCTGATGACCACGCGAAGCCTCAGGGTCGGCATCGTCTGCCCGTACTCCTTCGACGTCCCGGGCGGAGTCCAGTTCCACATCCGTGACCTGGCCGAGGCCCTCATGGCCCAGGGCCACAGCGTCTCGGTGCTGGCCCCGGCCGACGACGACACGCCCATCCCCGACTACATCACGTCGGCCGGCAAGGCGATCCCGGTCAAGTACAACGGCTCGGTCGCGCGGATGACCTTCGGCCCGCGCACGGCTGCCAAGGTCCGCCGCTGGCTCAAGGAGGGGGAGTTCGACGTCCTCCACCTGCACGAGCCCGTGACACCGAGCCTGAGCATGCTCGCGCTGTGGATCGCCCGCGGCCCCATCGTCGCCACCATGCACACGGCCCTGATCCGCTCCCGCGCCCTGCAGGCTGCGTACCCGCTCGTGCGGCAGAGCCTCGAGAAGATCTCCGCACGGATCGCCGTGTCCGAGGACGCCCGCCGCACGCTCGTCGAGCACATGGGCGGGGACGCCGTGGTGATCCCCAACGGCGTGTACGTCGACACCTTCGAGGACGCCGAGGCCGACCCCCGCTGGACGGGGACCCCGGACGCTCCGACCATCGCCTTCCTCGGTCGTCTCGACGAGCCGCGCAAGGGACTGCCGGTCCTCACGCGGGCTGTGCCCGAGATCCTCCGCGTGATCCCGGGTGCGCGGTTCTTGGTCGCCGGCCGCGGCGACGACGGCCGCGACGCAGCCCTCGCCGAGCTCGGCGAGCACGCCGCGTCGGTCGAGTTCCTCGGGTCGATCACCGACGAGGAGAAGGCCGCGCTGCTCTCGTCGGTCGACCTGTACATCGCCCCGCAGACCGGCGGAGAGAGCTTCGGCATCGTCCTGGTCGAGGCCATGAGCGCGGGCGCGTGCGTCGTCGCGAGCGACCTCGGAGCCTTCGAGCGTGTCCTCGACGGCGGCCGCGCCGGCTACGTGTTCCGGGTGGGCGACAGCGCCGACCTCGCCCGCACGGTCCTGGCGGCCCTCGCCGACCCCGAGGACAGGGCACGGCGCACGGCACTCGCGTCGGTCGCCGTCCGCCAGTACGACTGGTCGACCGTCACGAGCCAGGTGCTCACCGTGTACGAGATGGTCCTCGAGGCGTCCCGCGCCCTCGGTGGGGTGGAAGAAGACCCGTCGTCGCTCAGCCTGCGACGACGCGGCGGCTGGACGGAGGTGACCCGATGACCTGGTCAGAGACCGCGGTGATCGTCGTGGCTGTCGTGCTGGTGCTCGGCTGGCTCGTGTGGGTCTCGGCGACACGCCTGGACAGGCTGCACCGCAAGGTGGTCGCCTCCAGGCTCGCCCTCGACGCCCAGCTGCTCCGGCGCTCGGCCGTCGCCACCGAGATCGCGACCTCAGGGGTCCTCGACCCTGTCAGCTCGGTGCTGCTCCTCGAGGCAGCCCGTGAGGCGTCGTCAGGCTCGGACGCCGGGGAGCGCGAGCTCGCCGTCGCCGTCCCCGACCTCGAGCCGCTCGTCCGTGCCCCTGACGCCGACGGGCGCGCCGGCCGCGGACCGTCTCGTGGCACGGTGTCCCGCGCGCTCGACGGTGACCTCGGCGACGAGAGGTCGCAGGCCGAGAGTGCGCTCTCCTCGACGCTGCGGGCTGTCCTCGACGACCCAGACGAGGTCGACGAGCTCTACTCGCTCCCCGAGGCCGAACCGCTCCTCGACGCCCTCGCCGGGGCCTGGTACCGCGTCCAGCTCGCCCGCCGCTTCCACAACGAGGCCGTCGACCAGGCTCAGCGGATGCGCGCCAAGGTCTTCGTCCGAGCCGTGCGGCTCGCCGGACGTGCGTCGATGCCTCAGACCGTCGAGCTCGACGACAGCTGGCCCCCGGCCCTGCGCCGTCCACGCGCCGTCCCCGGGGCGACGACGGGTGCCTGAGGACGCCACCCCCGGGGCCGACCGGTCAGACTTCCGGGCTGCCCCGGAGCCTGCTGACGCCCTGGACGCCGCAGCGGCTGCGCTCGTCGCGGCGCAGGAGCGCAGCGTCCAGCTCGACGCCGGCTGGTCTGTGGGACCGACCGGGATGCGGACCCGCCACGCGGCCCGCGTGCTGCTCGTCGACGACCAGGACCGCGTGCTCGTCGTGCGCGGCCACGACGCCGACGAGCCCTCACGCCACTGGTGGTTCACCGTCGGCGGGGGCATCGACCCTGGGGAGAGCGCCCACGAGGCTGCGGTCCGTGAGGTCTTCGAGGAGTCCGGTCTGCGGGTCGCGCCCGAGGACCTCGTGGGTCCTGTCGTCACGCGGTCGGCGATCTTCGACTTCGCCCGCGAGAGCTGCCTCCAGCACGAAGAGTTCTTCTTCGTCCGCCTCACCCACGACGGGCGCCTGGTCCGCGACGGGTGGACCGAGATCGAGACCGGGTTCATCGACGAGATGGCCTGGCTCACGACCACCGAGCTCCGCGCGACCACCGACGAGGTGTTCCCGCGGGACCTGCCCGACATCGTCGACGACCTCCTCGCCGGCTGGGACGGCGTGGTGCGCGCGATAGGTCTCGAGCGGGACTAGTGTGCGCCCGACCCCTGAACACCACCCCGGTCGGGCAGGACGCCTGGCGTCCAGCTCCGGCGCGGGCGCGAGAGGCACCCTGACATGACGAGCTTCGACGACTTCGCCCTGCCCGTCGCCGTGCGCGACGAGCTGGCGCGCCAGGGCCTCGACAGCCCCTTCCCGATCCAGGTCGCGACGCTCCCGGACACCCTCGCGGGCCGCGACGTGCTCGGCCGCGGCCGCACGGGCTCGGGCAAGACCCTCGCCTTCGCGCTCCCGCTCGTCACGCGACTCGCGGCGTCGAGCACCAAGCAGGCGGTCCGTCGGCCCCGCGGCCTCGTGCTCTGCCCCACGCGGGAGCTCGCGCAGCAGATCGACGCGACCGTCGCCCCGATCGCCCGGGCAGCGGGCCTCGTCACGACGGTGATCTACGGCGGCGTCACGCCCAAGCGCCAGATCTCGGCGCTCAACGGGGGCGTCGACATCGTCATCGCCTGCCCCGGGCGTCTCGAAGACCTGCTGAAGCAGAAGGCCCTCACGCTCGACACCATCGAGGTCACGGTCCTCGACGAGGCTGACCACATGGCCGAGCTCGGGTTCTTGCCCGGCGTGCGGCGCCTGCTGAACAAGACGCCCCGGGGCGGCCAGCGGATGATGTTCAGCGCGACCCTCGACGGAGACGTCGACCAGCTCGTCGACAGGTATCTCGTCCGCCCTGCGGTCCACTCGGTCGACAGCGCCCGCTCGCCCGTCGCCGCCATGACGCACCACGTCTTCGCCGTCGACCCCGCAGACAAGAGCGCTGTCGTCGCGCGCCTCGCCTCGGGCACCGGCCGACGCGTGCTGTTCACCCGGACCCGGGTCCAGGCCAAGAACCTCGCCAAGATCCTCACGGCCCAGGGGATCCCCGCGGTCGAGCTGCACGGCGACCTCGCCCAGAACGCCCGTGAGCGCAACCTCGCCGCCTTCACGTCAGGCATCGTGCGGGTGCTCGTCGCGACGGACGTCGCGGCGCGGGGCATCCACGTCGACGAGGTCGAGCTGGTGGTCCACATCGACCCGCCGGCCGAGCACAAGTCCTACCTGCACCGCTCGGGGCGCACCGCCCGGGCCGGGCGCGGCGGTGACGTCGTGACGATCATGCTGCCCGAGCAGGCGGGCGAGGTCCGCGACCTCATGCGGCTCGCCCAGATCAAGGCCAAGCCCCAGAAGGTCGTCGCCGGTGACGCCGTCGTCACCCGGCTGGTCGGGGAGGTCGCCCCGTACGTGCGCCCGTCCAAGACGACAGGCGCGGGTCAGGCCCTGCGCTCGGCGCGCGCCGTCGGCCAGCGCGGCGCCCGGGACCCCGAGCTGCCCGTCGGGCATGCTGCCCGCGAAGACTCCGGGACCCGGGGCGAGGGCAGGACGCAGGGGAGGGGGGCCTCGACGGACGGGGCTGCCTCGAGGAAGGCCCCCGCACCCCAGCGCGGTGCGACTGCGAAGGGCAACGCTGCGAAGGGCAAGGCGGCGAAGGGCGACGCTGCGAAGGGCAAGGCTGCGAAGGGCAAGCCGGGCGCTGGCCGCCCGCGGCGTCCGACGTCCTGACCGGCACGAGCCTGCACCACCTCGCGCGGACGGACCGGTGCTGTGCGGGTCCGTCCTGCCGGTGCGCCGCGGCGGCACCGTGTCCGCGCGGACTGCGGAGTGCTCGGAGCCCGCGCGGACTGCGGAGTGCTCCGAGTCCGCGTGGACTGCGCGGTGCTCCCGTCTCAGTACCGCTGCGGCGGGTAGCCGTAGGCCCCGGCCTGCACGGCTGCCACCTTGCGCTGGTTGGACCTGCGGACCGCCCACCAGATCCAGCCGGCGATCGACAGCACCAGCCCGATCCCGGCACCGATGACCCCGGCGACGACGAGCGCGACACCCACGACGAGGTCCCGTGCGAGGTCGTCGACGGCCCCGGGGTCGGCGACAGCCACGTCCCAGTCCCGCGTGACGCTCGAGACGACGTCGATCGTGTAGGTGCCGGCCGTGGTCGTGGTGAAGGAGGCGAAGCGCGAGACCGTGTACCCGTCGACGGAGAGATGGGTCGACTCGTCGACGGGGAGGACCCGGACCGGCTCGCCGTCGGGCCCGGTGACCTCGGCCGTGGCGCCGACACCCGCGGCGCTCGTCGCGTCGAGCGAGACCAGCGAATAGGTCCGTCCTGCCTCGGCGTCGAGGGTGAGCGCCTGGTCCGAGGGCCCGCGTGCGATGACCACCGACCCTGCCGACGGCCTGAGGGGGTCGGTCACGGCGTCGCGGAGCATGGTGATCCCCACGACCCCGACGACCACGGCCACCACGAGCGCCAGCACGCCGATCAGGGTGAGCACGCGCGCACCCCGGGTCGACGTCTTGGGCGGGGCAGGCATGTACGGCCCCTGGGGCTGCCACGCCCCCGGGTGGGGCGGCTGGTACGGCTGGCTCATGGGACTCCTCGGTGCAGGTGCAGACCGTCGCGAGCGGACGCACAGGGGGTGCAGGTCCGCCGAGCGTAGCGCTCTGAGCCGTGTGCAGCCGTAGCCACATGTGGGTCCGCGACCGCGCCGAGAGCCCGCAGGGGCCGCGTCGCAGCACCCACCGAGGGCTCGCCGGGCCCCCGCCGAGCACCGTCGGCGCGCGCCAGGCGCACGCCGGGGCTCTCGCCCCGGTAAGATCGACGCAGTCCGGCGCGGCTGCGCCGAGCCCTGACCCGTCCGGGAGCTGCCTGCGCAGCCCGCAGCGGTCTCGCGCTCGACCCGGCCACGTCATCGAAGACGTCCGCACCGATCGTTCGCAAGGAGTACTCAGGCATGTCAGGTCACTCCAAATGGGCCACCACGAAGCACAAGAAGGCGGTCATCGACGCCAGGCGTGGCAAGCTCTTCGCCAAGCTCATCAAGAACATCGAGGTGGCCGCCCGCACGGGCGGTGCTGACATCAGCGGCAACCCGACGCTCTTCGACGCGGTCCAGAAGGCCAAGAAGACCTCGGTCCCCAACGACAACATCGAGCGCGCGCTCAAGCGTGGTTCCGGCCAGGAGGCCGGCGGCGCCGACTACCAGACGATCATGTACGAGGGCTACGGCCCCGGTGGGATCGCCTTCCTCGTCGAGTGTCTGACGGACAACAAGAACCGCGCGGCCGCCGAGGTCCGCATCGCCTTCACGCGCAACGGCGGCCAGCTCGCCGACCCGGGTTCTGTCGCGTACCTGTTCTCCCGCAAGGGCATCGTCGTCGTCCCGAAGGAGGGCACCGACGAAGACTCCGTCCTCGAGGCCGTGCTCGACGCCGGCGGCGAAGAGGTCAACGACCTCGGCGAGGCCTTCGAGGTCCTGTGCGAGGCGACCGACCTGGTGCCCGTGCGCACAGCGCTCCAGGAGGCCGGGATCGAGTACGACTCCGCCGACGTCGTCTTCCACCCGTCGATGCAGGTCGAGGTCGACGCCGAGGGTGCCCGCAAGGTGCTCCGGCTCATCGACGCCCTCGAAGACTCCGACGACGTGCAGAACGTCTACGCGAACTTCGACGCCTCCGACGAGGTCATGGCCGAGCTCGAGAACGACGACTGACGCCACGCGTGCGCGTCCTCGGAGTCGACCCCGGCCTGACCCGCTGCGGCATCGGCGTCGTCGACTCCGTGACCGGGCGCCGCGCGCGTCTGGTCGCCGTCGGTGTCGCCATGTCGCCGCCCTCGTCGACCGTCGACGCGCGGCTGCTGCAGATCGCCGACGAGCTCGACACCTGGATGGACGCGCACACCCCTGACGTGGTCGCGGTCGAGAGGGTCTTCGCCCAGCACAACGTCTCCACGGTCATGGGCACGGCGCAGGTTGCCGGTCTCGCGATGGTCGCAGCGGCCCGCCGAGGGGTCCCGGTCGCGATGCACACGCCGAGCGAGGTCAAGGCAGCGGTGACGGGGAGCGGCCGGGCCGGCAAGGAGCAGGTGCAGAAGATGGTCGCGCAGATCCTCGGGCTCTCCGAGGTGCCGCGACCGGCCGACGCCGCCGACGCGCTGGCCCTGGCCATCTGCCACCTGTGGCGACCCTCCGCGATCCTCGACAAGGCCGAGCGCTTCGCGCAGACGCCGGCCCAGCGCGCCTGGGCCGCGGCCGAGCAGTCGGCGCGCCGCGCGAAGGGCACCCGGTAGCGTTGCTAGGGTTGTTCGTACACATGTTCGTCCCAGCAGATCGGTGAGCCCGTGATCGCGTCCCTGTCCGGAACCGTCCAGACCGTCCGTCTGGACAGTGCCGTCCTGAGCGTCGCCGGCATCGGCTACCTCGTGTACGCCACGCCGGCCACCCTCGCCACGCTGCGGGTCGGCGCCGAGGCGTCGCTGTCCACCTCGCTCGTGGTCCGCGAAGACTCCCTGACCCTCTACGGCTTCACCGACGACGACGAGCGCTCGGTCTTCGAGGCCTCGCAGACCGTCAGCGGAGTCGGGCCGCGGCTCGCGCTGGCGATGCTCGCCGTGCACACCCCCGACGGTCTGCGCCGCGCGCTGGCCGGGGGAGACGTCAAGGCGCTGACCCGTGTCCCGGGCATCGGTGCCAAGGGAGCCCAGCGGCTGATCCTCGAGCTCGGCGACAAGCTCGGCCAGCCGACGGGCCTCGACGCCGCAGGCGTGGCGCCCACGGCGGCCCTCGGCGACCAGCGCGAGCAGGTCGTCCAGGCGCTCGTCAGCCTCGGGTGGTCGGCCAAGGTGGCCGAGGACGCGATCGCGACGGTGCTCGACGAGTCGGGCGCCACGACTGTCACCACGGCAGACGTCCCCGTCGTGCTCAGGTCCTCGCTCAAGGTGCTCGGCGGCCACCGTGGATGACGTCGACCCTGACGTCTACGGGGTCGACCTCCCGGCAGACCGGATGACAGGCTCGGGGGCTGACGACCTCGAGCGCGCTGCCGAGGCCGCCCTGCGCCCGCGCCGGCTCGAGGAGTTCGTGGGGCAGCGCGTGGTCCGCGACCAGCTCTCCCTCGTCCTCGACGCCGCCCTCGGTCGTGGCTCGTCGCCCGACCACGTCCTGCTCTCCGGCCCGCCCGGGCTCGGCAAGACCACCCTCGCGATGATCATCGCCGCCGAGCTCGGCGCGTCCCTGCGCGTGACCTCGGGCCCGGCGATCCAGCACGCGGGCGACCTCGCGGCGGTGCTCTCGTCCCTCGACGAGGGCGAGGTGCTGTTCATCGACGAGATCCACAGGCTCGCGCGTCCGGCCGAAGAGCTCCTGTACGTCGCGATGGAAGACTTCCGGGTCGACGTGGTCGTCGGCAAGGGCGCGGGTGCGAGCGCCATACCGCTCACCCTCCCCAGGTTCACGGTCGTCGGTGCGACAACCCGCGCGGGCCTGCTGCCCGCGCCGCTGCGCGACAGGTTCGGGTTCACAGGCCACCTCGACTTCTACTCCTCCGACGAGCTCGAGCGGGTGCTGGTCCGCTCGGCCGGGCTGCTCGGCTCCGAGCTCCAGGCCGAGGCGGCGAGCGAGCTCGCCTCCAGGTCGCGGGGGACACCCCGTATCGCGAACCGTCTGCTGCGCCGCGTCCGCGACTGGGCGCAGGTGCGCGGCGACGGCTCGATGGACCTGCGTGCGGCGCGCGCCGCACTCGAGGTCTACGAGGTCGACGCCCTCGGGCTCGACAGGCTCGACCGCGCTGTCCTGCGTGCGCTGTGCACCCGCTTCGGGGGCGGCCCCGTCGGGCTCACCACGCTCGCGGTGACCGTGGGTGAGGAACCCGAGACCGTCGAGACCGTCGCGGAGCCCTTCCTGGTCCGCGAGGGACTGATCGGGCGCACGTCTCGAGGTCGGGTCGCGACCCCCGCGGCCTGGGCCCACCTGGGCCTGACCCCGCCGGCGGACGGCGCGACGCTCTTCGGCTAGCCGATCGGCGAGGTGCTGCGTCGCGGCCCGGGTCGCGGGAACCCTCGAGACGTGCTGGGCACTTTCCGGTGCCCCGGGTCGTTAGTGACTTGGGCGCCTCTGCGCCTAGACTCCGATAGTTCCCTACGCAGAACGGAGACGTGATCCCACGTCATGACTACGATCTTCATCCTCGTGCTGGCAGCAGTCGCGATGGTCTTCATGACCCGTAGCTCGCGCAAGCGTCAGAAAGAGGCCATGTCCTTCCGGGACAACCTGGCTGTCGGCCAGGAGGTCATGACCGGCTCGGGCTACTTCGGCCGGATCGTCGCCGTCGAGGACGACGCGATCACGCTCGAGACCACCCCGGGCAACACCTCCCGCTGGCTCCGCGCCGCGATCGCCAAGCTCGTCGACCCGCCGGCTGACGCTGTCGTCGTCGAGGGCTCCTCGGCCGAGGCCGCTGCGCAGATCGACGCGGAGAACGCCCGCGCCTTCGACATCCCTGAGGACATCTCGAGCCTCATCGACAAGAAGAAGACCGACGAGAACGGCAAGTAGGCCCACCCACCCGTCCCACGCTCCCGCCCGGGCAGGGCGGGGCGTGGTCTGAGCGCCTGTTGCCGCCCGAAGGCCAGGTGCGCGCACGAGAAGAGACACTCCGTTGGCCACCACCAACCGCTCCACCTCCCGCCCGGGACGGACCCTCCTGGGGCTCGGGCTCATCGTCCTGGTCCTCTTCGCGACCATCGGCATCGGCGCATGGAAGTCTGACGCGTCCTGGACGCCGAAGCTCGCGCTCGACCTCGAGGGCGGCACGCAGATCATCCTGCAGCCCGTCACGACCGACGGTCAGGAGGTGACGTCCGAGGACATCAACCAGGCGATCGAGATCATCCGTCAGCGGGTCGACTCCTCGGGAGTCTCCGAGGCGGAGATCACCAGCCAGGGTGGCAGCAACATCGTGGTGGCCCTCCCGGGGCGTCCGAGCGAGGCGACCCTCGACCTCGTGCGCGAGTCCGCGCAGATGCAGTTCCGGCCCGTCCTCTCCTTCGCGATGGTCACCCCGTCCGTCGGCGAGGTCGAGGACCCCGCGGTCGGTCCGCTCGCCCCGACCGACGCGCCCACGACGGCGGCTCCGACGGATGCCGCCACCGAGCCTGCCGAGGGAGCGACGACTGACCCCGCGGGCGAGGCCACGACGGACCCCGCCGGTTCAGGCGGGGGCGCGGCACTCGCGTCCACCGCGACCGACCCGGCGACAGCCCCGGCGACCGAGGCCCCCGCGGACCCCGCCGTCGAGCCGACCGAGCCCGCTGTCGAGCCCACGGCTCCGGCGGCCACGACGCCGACGAACCCGAGCGACCTCGCGCAGATCACCCCTGAGCTCGCCGCCGAGTTCCAGGCGCTGACCTGCACCCCCGACTCGAGCGCCGCGGGCACAGCCCCCAAGGACCCGGCGTCGCCGATCGCCGTCTGCTCGGTCGACGGCACGATGAAGTACATCCTCGGCCCGATGGAGATCGCCGGGACCGACATCGACAGCGCCTCCTCAGGCCTCCAGGTCAACTCCCAGGGCGTCACGCTCAACACGTGGGCGGTCAACCTGCGCTTCACGGCAGCCGGGACCGACAAGTTCGCCGACGTCACCACGCGTCTGTCGACCCTGCCGACCTACACCACCTGGATCTCGACCGAGAACCCCACCCAGGCGCCGAACATGTTCGCCATGGTGCTCGACAACCAGGTGATCTCGGCCCCGGGCGTCACGAGCACCATCCCTGACGGTCGCGCGGAGATCACCGGGTCCTTCACCCGCGAGACCGCCACGGCGCTCGCCAACCAGCTGAACTTCGGCGCGCTCCCGCTGACCTTCGAGGTGCAGAGCGAGCAGCAGATCTCGGCGACGCTCGGCAGCGAGCAGCTCGAGAAGGGCATGCTGGCCGGTCTCATCGGTCTCGCCCTCGTCGTCGTGTACTCGCTGTTCCAGTACCGCGCGCTCGGCCTGGTGACCGTGGCCTCGCTGCTCTTCGCCGGGGTGATCACCTACGGGCTCATCACGCTCCTCTCGTGGACGCAGGGCTACAGGCTCTCGCTCCCGGGTGTCGCAGGACTGATCGTCGCGATCGGCATCACGGCGGACTCCTTCATC
This sequence comes from Sanguibacter sp. Leaf3, assembly GCF_001425965.1. NCBI lineage: Bacteria > Bacillati > Actinomycetota > Actinomycetes > Micrococcales > Sanguibacteraceae > Sanguibacter > Sanguibacter sp. Leaf3. Next base: position 723,336 of record NZ_LMRH01000002.1, read on the forward strand.
GTGTACTTCGAACGCATCCGTGACGAGCTGCGCGACGGTCGCTCGCTGACCTCGGCCGTCGACACCGGCTGGGACCGTGCACGCCGAACGATCTTGGCCTCGGACACCGTCAACTTCCTCGCGGCCGTCGTGCTCTACTTCCTCGCCGTCGGCGGGGTGCGCGGCTTCGCCTTCACCCTCGGTCTGACGACCCTGGTCGACCTGGTCGTCGTGTTCTTCTTCACGCACCCGCTCATGAAGCTGCTCGCCAAGACGCGATTCTTCGCGGACGGTCACCCGGCCTCGGGCCTCGACCCGCACCGACTGGGTGCCACAGGGGTCCGCTACGCGGGTCGCGGACGGGTCGTGCAGCCGGCAGTCTCGAAGACCGCTGGCTCGACGAGCCTGGCCAAGGACGAGAGCCCGGCCGAGGGCACGGGCAAGCGCCCGAAGAAGAAGCAGCTGGTCGGGGCAGGGGCTCCGGCTGCGGCCCGCCCGGCGATGACCATCGCCGAGCGTCGTGCAGCCGCCGCGGCAGCTGCGACGACCTCCTCGGAGGCTTCGACGCCCGCTGAGGCCACCGCAGCCGAGCCGGCTGCGACCGGCTCGGTCGCCGACGAGGCACAGGCCCAGGCACCCGAGAGCACGACAGCACCGACCGACGCACCGTCGGCAGACGAGACACGGACCGACGGCACGCCGGCGTCCGACGAGCGCAAGGACGGGAACCTCTGATGGCCGTCGGATTCGCCCAGTGGGGCAACGACCTCTACACAGGCCGGACGTCGTACGACATCGTCGGCAAGCGCCGCAAGTTCTACATCGTCTCGATCGTCCTCGTGGTGCTCAGCCTCGTGGTGCTCCTGACCCGTGGTTTCAACCTCGGCATCGAGTTCCGTGGCGGCTCTGAGTTCACGGTCTCCGGGCTCACGAGCCTCAGCCAGCAGGAGGCTGCGGACGCCGTGGCCTCGGTCGCGCCGACCGAGCAGCCGCGCATCTCGAGCGTCGGGGCGACCTCCCTGCGCATCCAGACCGCCGAGCTCGGCGAAGACGAGGTGGTCGCGGTCCGCGACGCCCTCGCCTCCGCCTACGGCGTGAGCGCCGACGAGGTGACGAGCTCCTTCATCGGACCCTCGTGGGGCGCCGACGTGTCCAAGAAGGCCATCACGGGACTCGTGGTCTTCCTCGTGCTCGTCGGGCTGGTCATGTCCGCCTACTTCCGTGCGTGGCGCATGGCGGCAGCGGCGCTCGTCGCGCTCTTCCACGACCTCGTCATCACGGCGGGCGTGTACGCGCTCATCGGCTGGGAGGTCACCCCGGCGACGGTGATCGGCTTCCTCACGATCTTGGGGTACTCGATCTACGACACGGTCGTGGTCTTCGACAAGGTGCGCGAGAACACCGCGGGGATCACCGACCAGACCCGCAGCACCTACGCGGAGCGCGCGAACCTGGCCGTCAACCAGACCCTGGTCCGCTCGATCAACACGTCGGTCGTCGCGCTGCTGCCCGTGGCCTCGATCCTCTTCATCGGTGCGTTCATCCTCGGGGCCGGCACGCTGCGCGACATTGCCCTCGCGCTGTTCATCGGCATGGCCGTCGGCACGTACTCGTCGATCTTCCTCGCCACGCCGCTCGAGGTCACGCTGCGTACCAGCGAGCCCACGATCGCGAAGCACACGGCGCTCGTGCTCGAGAAGCGCCGCGAGGCCCTCGCCGCCGGGACCGACGCCTCCGGGGAGCCCGTGGCCGGGACGCCTGACGCCAAGATCCAGCTCGTCGGTCAGCTGAGCCCGGGCTCGCACCAGGGTCACGCGGCCCAGCCGCGTCGTCGCAAGGGTTCACGATGACCGCCCGCATCATGTCGGACGCCGAGCTCTCAGGCTTCGTCCGGGACGTCCCGGACTACCCGAACGACGGCATCATGTTCAAGGACATCACCGGTCTGCTCGTCGACCCGAAGGCGCTCTCCGAGGCCGTCGAGAGGCTCGCAGCCCTGGTGCCCGACGACGTCGACCTCGTCTCGGGCATGGAAGCGCGCGGCTTCATCGTCGGCGCCGCCCTCGCCTTCAGGCTCGGTGTCGGCTTCGTGCCCGTCCGCAAGGCCGGCAAGCTGCCGCCGCCCACCCGCAGCCTCACCTACGGGCTCGAGTACGGGGAGGCGACGGTCGAGATCCGCGAGGGCACTGTCCCGGTCGGCGCGCGCGTGATGCTCGTCGACGACGTCCTGGCGACAGGTGGCACGGCCGCTGCAGGTGCCGAGCTGCTCGAGCAGCTCGGGGCCGAGGTCGTCGGCCTCGCGTTCCTGCTCGAGCTCGAGGGCCTGGGCGGCCGCGAGAGGCTGGCCGGGCGCTCCGTGTCCACGGTGCTGCTGGCCGGGTCGTAGAATCGCATCTTCGGGGCTCGACCCGATGCCGGACGAGGAGGCGCGCATGACTGAGGACACCCGCTCGACAGACGCGCCCACCGAGCCCGCGGCCGTGACCACGCCGCCGCTCGGCATCAGCTCGGCCAGCCGGGTCAGGTCGCGCCTCGTGCGCTTCGGCTCGCGCCACGCCGTCGGGACTCCGGCCCTCGAGCCGTTGCTGCGCGCTGTCCGCGCCAACCACCCCAAGGCCGACGTCTCGATCATCGAGCGTGCCTACGTCACGGCCGAGAAGGCCCACCGCGGCCAGATGCGCAAGAGCGGCGACCCGTACATCACCCACCCCGTCGCCGTCTCGACCATCCTCGCCGAGCTCGGCATGACCCCGCCGACCCTCGCCGCGGCCCTCCTGCACGACACCGTCGAGGACACCGACTACTCCCTCGACCAGCTGCGCCGCGACTACGGCGACGAGATCGCCATGCTCGTCGACGGCGTCACCAAGCTCGACAAGGTCACCTACGGGGACGCCGCGCAGGCCGAGACCGTCCGCAAGATGGTCGTCGCGATGGCGCGCGACATCCGCGTGCTCGTCATCAAGCTCGCGGACCGCCTGCACAACGCCCGTACCTGGAAGTTCGTGCCGTCGTCGTCGGCGCAGCGCAAGGCGCGCGAGACCATCGAGATCTACGCGCCGCTCGCGCACAGGCTCGGCATGAACACCATCAAGTGGGAGCTCGAAGACCTCTCCTTCCAGACCCTCTACCCCAAGGTCTACGACGAGATCGTGCACCTGGTGAGCGAGCGCGCCCCGGCACGCGAGGAGTACCTCGCCCTCGTCCGCGAGCAGATCACCGCCGACCTCCGGTCGTCGAAGATCAAGGCGACGGTCACCGGCCGGCCGAAGCACTACTACTCGATCTACCAGAAGATGATCGTGCGCGGCCACGACTTCGCCGACATCTACGACCTCGTGGGCACCCGTGTCCTCGTCGACTCGGTACGCGACTGCTACGCGACCCTCGGAGCCCTGCACGCGCGGTGGAACCCCGTCCCCGGGCGTTTCAAGGACTACATCGCGATGCCGAAGTTCAACATGTACCAGTCGCTGCACACCACGGTGATCGGGCCTGGCGGCAAGCCTGTCGAGATCCAGATCCGGACGCACGAGATGCACCGGCGTGCGGAGTACGGCGTCGCGGCCCACTGGAAGTACAAAGAGGCTGCCAAGGACGGCGCCGACGCTGCCGGCAACGATATGCAGTGGCTGCGTCAGCTCGTCGACTGGCAGCGGGAGACCGCCGACCCGTCGGAGTTCCTGGACTCGCTGCGCTTCGAGATCAGCGGCGCCGAGGTCTACGTCTTCACACCGAAGGGCGACGTCGTCGCCCTTCCCGCTGGGTCGACCCCCGTGGACTTCGCGTACACGGTCCACACCGAGGTCGGGCACCGGACGATGGGCGCGCGCGTCAACGGGCGTCTCGTGCCGCTCGACTCGGCGCTCGACAACGGCGACGTGGTCGACGTGCTCACGTCGAAGTCTGAGACCGCCGGGCCGAGCCGCGACTGGATGGCCTTCGTCAAGAGCCCTCGTGCCAAGAACAAGATTCGCCAGTGGTTCTCCAAGGAGCGCCGCGAAGAGGCCATCGAGCAGGGCAAGGACGCGATCGCGAAGGCGATGCGCAAGCAGAACCTGCCGATCCAGCGGATCCTCTCGCACGAGTCGATCGTCACGACCGCGCACGAGATGCGCTTCGCCGACGTCTCCGCGCTCTACGCCGCCGTCGGCGAGGGGCAGCTCTCGGCCGCGAACGTCGTGCACAAGCTCGTCCAGGCCATGGGCGGCGAGGACAACAATGCCGAAGACCTCGCCGAGATCGCCCGCCCGGGGCACCCGCAGCGACGCGCACGTACGGGAGACCCGGGCGTCATCGTCAAGGGTGTCGACGACATCTGGGTCAAGCTCGCCAAGTGCTGCACCCCTGTCCCCGGCGACAAGATCGTCGGCTTCATCACCCGCGGCCAGGGTGTCAGCGTGCACAGGACGGACTGCGCGAACTTCGAGGCGCTCAAGTCGCAGCCCGAGCGGATCGTCGACGTCGAGTGGACCACGGGCAGCAGCGCGCTGTTCCTCGTGCAGATCCAGGTCGAGGCCCTCGACAGGTCTCGTCTGCTCTCCGACGTCACCCGGGTGCTGTCCGACCACCACGTCAACATCCTCTCGGCGACGGTCTCGACGTCGAGCGACAGGGTCGCGCTGTCGAAGTTCGTCTTCGAGATGGCCGAGCCCGGGCACCTCGCCTCGGTCCTCACGGCTGTGCGCAAGATCGACGGCGTGTTCGACGTCTACCGCATCACCGGCTCCAAGGCTGCCGAGAACGTGGTGCACGCCTGACCTGAGTCTCTGACCAGCTGGCTCCCGGCCCGCGGCCGCTCTACCGACGGACGCTCCGGCTGCCGCTCGAGCGACCGGCGCTCGAGCGGCTCCCGGTCGACCGGCTCTCTGGTGATCGGGGGACCGCTGTCCGGCTAGACGTCAGCCGTGCCGAGAGCGACCAGGGTTGCTGCCTCGATCCTGCGGACCGCCTGCAGCGACCCGCGCCAGCCGGTGACGCGCCTGAGCTCCGCCATCCCTGCAGGCAGGTCTGCCCCGCTCGTCCGCAGCCTGACGAGATCTCGGGCCGCCTCGGCACCTGTCGACCAGGTGGCGACGTCCATCGCGGTGCGCACCGGGCTGGTGACTGGGAGGTCTCCGACCAGCACCACGTCCCAGGGACGCAGGGACGTCTGGACGGGCTCGAGACCAGGCATCGACCGAGGCCGTGAGGTACCCGGCCTGTAGACGACCCCGACCCGTCTCGGCGGGGTCGGAGGAGGTCCACCGGCGTGGATCCACACAGCCCAGGCCCGGGCGACCACCACACCTGCTGGCACGGCGCCCACCAGCGTCTGAGCACGGTCGGCAGGGGTCGGCGTGACGCCCGCGAGCAACGCGAAGCCTGGGCGGAGCTCGACGACAGCGCCGTCGCGGCAGAGCACCTGCCAGGTGACCCGCGAGCAGCCCAGCGACGCGGGGGAGAGCATCCGTCCCACCTCGGGCGGGCGACGGAGCAGCTCGCTGAGGGTGGGGGGCACGGGCTCACCCTGCCCGTCACGGCCAGCAGACGCCAGAGGCGGTGCCCGTCCTGTGGACGAGCACCGCCTCCGGTGCTGGATGTCTTGCTCCAGGGCTGAGGGTGTCAGCCCTGAGCGTCCTCGGCAGCCTTGACGACCTGCTCGAGCCAGGACCGGCGTGCCTCGAGGGCCGCCTCGGCGTCCTTGATCTTGCGAGCGTCGCCCTTGGCCTGGGCCTTGGCGAGGTCTTCCTCGAGACCGACGATCGCGGCCTCGAGCTGCGCGGCCGCACCCTCGGCGCGCGCACGCGTCTCGGGGTTGGTCCGCGTCCACTTCGCCTGCTCCGCGTCGCGGACGGCGGTCTCGACGGCGCGCATGCGGCCCTCGACACGCTGCACGTCGCCACGCGGGACCTTGCCTGCGGCTTCCCAGCGGTCCTGCAGCGTGCGCAGGGTGACCTTGGCCTGAGCCAGGTCCTTCACGGGGACGAGCGCCTCGGCCTCGGCCAGGATGGCCTCCTTGACGACGAGGTTCTCGCCGTACTCGGCGTCGATCTCTGCGTTGGAGGCGTCGCGGGCCGCGAAGAACGCGTCCTGAGCGGCGCGGAAGCGGGCCCACAGCGCGTCGTCGTCCTTGCGGTTCGCACGGCCAGCGGACTTCCACCGGGCCATGAGGTCGCGGTAGGCACCTGCCGTCGCGCCCCACTCGGTGCTGGTCGAGAGCTTCTCGGCCTCCTCGACCAGAGCAGCCTTGGTGGCCTTGGCCCCGGAGTTCTGCTTCTCGAGCTCGGCGAAGAAGTGCCGGCGCTCACGGTCGAAGGTGGTCCGGGCGTGGCTGAACCTCTTCCACAGGGCCTCTTCGCTCGGGCGGTCCAGACGCGGTCCGTTGCGCTGGGCGTCCTTCCACGTGTCGAGGAGCGAGCGGAGCTCTTCGCCGGCGGGCTTCCACTGGATGCGTGAGGGGTCGGTCGAGGCGAGCTTCTCGGCAGCCTCGACGATCGCGGTGCGGGCGGCGAGGGCCACAGCCTTGGCGGCCGAGCGCTCCTGCTCGAGCTCGGCGCGGCGACCGGCCGCGACCGTGCGGAGCGCCTCGACGCGGGCGCGGAGCCCGTCGAGGTCGCCGACAGCGGCGGGCTCGGCTACCTCGGCGCCGAGCTTGGCCAGCGTCGAGTCGATCTCCTTGGTGGTGAGGTCCGCGGTGCCGAGGCGAGCCTCGAAGAGCGCGACCTTCGCCTGGAGGTCGAGGAACCGTCGCACGTACAGGCCGATGGCCTCGTCCGTCGAGACACCGGGGAACTGGCCCACGGTGCGCTCTCCGGCGGCCTCGGTCACGTAGACCGTGCCGTCCTCCTCCACACGACCGAAGGCGAGGGCGGCCTGGGTCTGGGCGCTCTCGTCAGGGGCCGGTGCGGAGGGCTGCTCCGTGGCGGCGCTCGGCGTCGCGACGGCCTGCGGACGCGCCGCGGGACGTGGGACCGGGCGCGGGACGGGACGAGGAGTCGGGCGGGACGAGGCAGCGGGTGCCTCGGGAGCCGCTGCCGGCTCTGCGGTGGCGGTCGCTGCCTCGGGTGCCTCGGGCGCCTCAGGTGCGGCGCTGTCTGCGGTGGTCGCGTCCTCCGCGGGTGCGTCCCCCTCAGGCGCGGACGGCTCGGCTGCGGCCGGCTCTGCGGCCGAGGGCTCTGCGGCCGGCGCGTCGTCCGCCGGTGCGTCCTCGACCTTCTCGGCGACGACTGCTGCCTCGGCAGGAGCCTCGTCAGCCTGGGGCTGCTGCGTGGTCGACGCTCCCTGAGCGTCGTCTGCTGTCGCTGCAGCGTCCGGGACGGCATCCGTCGTGCTGTCGGTGCTCTCGCTCATTGGGGCTCAACTCCTTGGATGATGGCTCCTGCGCGCAAGACGAGCTCCCGCGGGGCCAGCGACTGCCTGGGGTGCCCCAGGCCGATGTGTGCGATCCGTCCGTGAGCGCGCGCAGGCCGCGCCCGCACCACGGACTGCCCACAGTCTAGGGAAGTATGCGCCGATGTGCTGACGTATTTCACAGTCGTCGCGCGCCTGAGGGCTCGCGAGGGTCGCCCAGGGTGCGGCGGGGCCCGGTCGCCGTGCTCGGAGGGGACCGGGAGTTCTGGAAGAATGTCGTCTCATGGCACGCCCCACACCCCTCTCCGGCTTCCCCGAATGGCTCCCCGCGGCTCGCATCGTCGAGCAGCACGTCCTGGACTCGGTGCGTCGCACCTTCGAGCTCCACGGCTTCGTCGGCATCGAGACCCGCGCCGTCGAGCCCCTCGACCAGCTCTTGCGCAAGGGTGAGACCTCCAAGGAGGTCTACGTGCTCAAGCGTCTGCAGGCGACGGAGGACGAGCAGGCCGAGGCGAACCTCTCGGCGGCCGACAAGCAGGGTCTCGGTCTGCACTTCGACCTCACCGTGCCCTTCGCGCGGTACGTGCTCGAGAACGCCGGCCACCTCGCCTTCCCGTTCAAGCGCTACCAGATCCAGAAGGTGTGGCGCGGCGAGCGCCCCCAGGACGGCCGGTTCCGCGAGTTCGTGCAGGCCGACATCGACGTCGTCGGCGCCGGTGCGCTGCCCTACCACTTCGAGGTCGAGGTCCCCCTGGTCATGGCCGAGGCGCTCGGTGCGCTGCGCGCCGTGGGCGTGCCGCCGGTCCGCATCCTCGTCAACAACCGCAAGGTCGCCGAGGGCTTCTACCGCGGGCTCGGGCTCGAGGCCGTCGACGGTGTCCTGCAGATCATCGACAAGCTCGACAAGATCGGACCGCAGAAGGTCGCTGCGGCTCTCGTCGCCGACCTCGGGGCGAGCGACGAGCAGGCTCAGGCGTGCCTCGAGCTCGCGTCGATCTCGGGTGAGGACCTCACGGTCGTCGACCGCGTGCGAGCGCTGGCCCAGACGCACGGCGTCGAGTCCGAGCTCCTCGACGAGGGCCTCGTCGAGCTCGGTGCGCTCATCGAGGCGGCTGCTGTGCGCGCCCCGGGCGTCGTCGTCGCGGACCTCAAGATCGCCCGTGGCCTCGACTACTACACAGGGTCGGTCTACGAGACCGTCCTGGTCGGCCACGAAGAGCTCGGCTCGATCTGCTCGGGCGGACGCTACGACACCCTCGCCTCCGACGGGGCGAACACCTATCCGGGGGTCGGTCTGTCGATCGGCATCTCCAGGCTCGTCTCGCGTCTGCTGGGCGCGGGCCTAGTCCAGGCGTCACGGTCGGTGCCGAGCGCGGTCGTGGTCGCCGTGACCTCCGACGAGACCCGCCCAGCCTCCGAGGCCGTCGCGACAGCACTGCGTGCCCGCGGCATCCCCGTCGAGGTGGCCCCGGCTGCGGCGAAGTTCGGCAAGCAGATCAAGTACGCGGACCGCCGCGGGGTGCCCTTCGTCTGGTTCCCGGCCGGGCTCGGGCACGACGGCGAGCCTGTCCCGCACCAGGTCAAGGACATCCGCTCGGGGGAGCAGGTCGAGGCCGACCCCGCGACGTGGGAGCCCTCGGCCGAGGACTGGTGGCCGCGGGTCCTGCCCGTCGGCTAGCACTAGACTCGACCCCGACCGTCCGGTCCGACCGGACGGGAACCCTACGTCTGAGAGGCTTCTTCGTGCTACGCACCCACACCGCCGGATCGCTGCGCGCCGAGGACATCGGCACGACCGTCACCCTGACCGGGTGGGTCGACCGTCGTCGTGACCACGGAGGCGTCGCCTTCATCGATCTGCGTGATGCGAGCGGTGTGGCCCAGGTCGTCATCCGTGACGAGGCCGTGGCGCACCCGCTGCGCGCCGAGTTCGTCCTGCAGGTGACCGGAGAGGTCTCGCGCCGTCCCGACGGCAACGAGAACACGAACCTCGCGACGGGCCAGATCGAGGTCGTCGCGGCCGAGGTCGTCGTGCTCAACGAGTCCGCGCCGCTGCCCTTCCAGGTGTCCACGGCCCTCGACGGCACGGAGACCATCGGTGAAGAGGCCCGCCTCAAGCACCGCTACCTCGACCTGCGCCGCCCGGCGCCCGCCCGTGCCCTGCGTCTGCGCGCCAAGGCCAACGCTGCCGCGCGCCGCGTGCTCGACGCGCAGGAGTTCGTCGAGATCGAGACGCCGACCCTCACCCGGTCGACCCCCGAGGGTGCCCGCGACTTCGTCGTGCCCGCGCGCCTGGCCCCCGGGTCCTGGTACGCGCTGCCGCAGTCCCCGCAGCTGTTCAAGCAGCTGCTCATGGTCGCTGGCATGGAGCGCTACTACCAGATCGCCCGCTGCTACCGCGACGAGGACTTCCGTGCGGACCGTCAGCCGGAGTTCACCCAGCTCGACGTCGAGATGAGCTTTGTCGAGCAGGACGACGTCATCGCCCTCGGCGAGCAGCTGGTCGTCGCCCTCTGGGACCTCATCGGGGTCACGATCCCGACGCCGATCCCGCGGATGACCTTCAAGGACGCGATGGAGCGCTACGGCTCCGACAAGCCGGACCTGCGCTTCGGTCTCGAGCTCGTCGAGCTGACCGAGTACTTCAGCGAGACCCCCTTCCGCGTGTTCCAGGCGCCGTACGTGGGTGCCGTCGTGTTCCCCGGCGGTGCCTCGACGCCGCGCCGTGGCTTCGACGCCTGGCAGGAGTGGGCCAAGCAGCGCGGCGCCAAGGGCCTCGCGTACGTCACCTTCACCGAGGACGGCGAGCTCGGCGGCCCCGTCGCGAAGAACCTCTCGGACTCCGAGCGCGAGGGCCTCGCGGCTGCGACGGGCGCCAAGCCCGGTGACGCCGTGTTCTTCGCTGCTGGCAAGCCGACCGACGCGCGTGCCCTCCTCGGTGCGGCTCGTCTGGAGATCGGCAAGAAGGCCGAGCTCATCGACGAGAGCGCCTGGGCCTTCGTCTGGGTCGTCGACGCCCCGCTGTTCAAGCCCACGGGTGAGGACGACGACGTCGCTGTCGGCGAGGGCGCGTGGACCGCGGTCCACCACGCCTTCACGTCGCCCACCCCGGAGTGGATCGACACCTTCGAGGAGAACCCGGGCGAGGCTCTCGCCTACGCCTACGACATCGTCTGCAACGGCAACGAGATCGGTGGTGGGTCGATCCGTATCCACCGCCGCGACGTCCAGGAGCGCGTCTTCGCGGTCATGGGGATCGGCGAGGAGGAGGCGCAGGAGAAGTTCGGCTTCCTGCTCGACGCCTTCGCCTTCGGTGCACCGCCCCACGGCGGGATCGCCTTCGGCTGGGACCGCATCCTCGCTCTGCTCACGGGCTCGGAGTCGATCCGCGACGTCATCGCCTTCCCGAAGTCCGGTGGCGGCTTCGACCCGCTCACCCAGGCTCCTGCGCCGATCACGGCCCAGCAGCGCAAGGAAGCAGGTGTCGACAGCGTCCCGAAGGCTCCTGTCGAGTGAGGACCGTCGGCTCGCTGCCGACCCCGTGGGACGCGGACCCCTACCTGGTGGGGGAACGCGCTGACGACGAGCTCCACGCGCACGCCTGCGACGACGAGGCGTGCGTGCTGGTCCTCGACGGCCACCCGGGTCGGTCGCTCGTCGGCATCGGACGCCCGGAGGCCGTCGCCCGGCTGCTCACGCAGTCGGCGGCGGCCTTCGCCGCGCCCGCGCCGCAGACGCTCACCCTCGCCCGGGGGTCGTGGGAGCTTGTCGACGGCGAGGTCCGCGACCAGCTCGCCGGGCCGTCGACGACGACGTCGGAGTGGGACTGGATGTCGACCCGCGCACCGCTGGTCCTGCCCGACGCGCCGGTCGTCCTGCCCGACGGGTCCGGGTCGCGTGAGGTGACGGTCGAGAGGTTCACCCCGGGTCCGGAGACCGACGCGCTCGTGACCGACTGCCTCGACAGGGCGCACCCGATCGCGTCGACGCTGCCCGGCGACCCCAGACTCACCGGCTGGTGGGGTGTGCGCGAGAGCGAGGACGGGGCTCTCGTCGCGACCGTCGGTGCTCTCGACATCTTCCCCGGCGCGCCCCCGCACCTCGTCTCGCTCGGTGTCGACCCTGCGCACCGTGGCCGAGGGCTGGCCGGTCTCGTGCTCGCAGCGGCCGTCGACGACGGTCTGCGGCGGACGCCTCGTGTCGGCGGTCCGATGGTCCACCTCGGGCTCTACGCGACGAACGACCGTGCCCGGCGTGTGTACCAGCGCCTCGGGTTCAGCCTCGACCACCAGTTCATGTCGGTGCGGCGCGCTCCAGGCTGAGCCGGCCTGGCGTGCGTCTCAGGGCGAGCAGGTGATCCTGGTGGGGTCTCCGCGCGAGGCCCCACCAGCTCACAGGCTCCCGCTCAGTGGATGATCGCCAGCCGCTCGTGCACCCTCCGCAGCGGAGCCGGAGCCCACCAGTTCCACCGGCCCAGGAGGGTCATGGTCGCCGGGACCAGCAGCATCCGGACGAGGGTCGCGTCGATGAAGACGGCGACGGCCAGCGCGAAGCCCACCTGCTTGATGATCAGCAGGTCGCCGAGCACGAACCCTGCGAAGACCACGATGATGATCGCCGCGGCCGAGGTGATGATCCGGCCCGAGCGCTGGAGCCCCAGGCGCACCGAGGTCTCCGGGTCGACTCCCTCGTCGTAGAGCTCTTTGATCCGCGAGAGCAGGAACACCTCGTAGTCCATCGCGAGCCCGAAGGCGAAGGCCACCACGAGCGCGACGACGAAGGTCTCGATCCCGCCCGTCGACGTGAAGCCGAGCAGACCTGACAGGTGCCCCTCCTGGAACACCCAGACGAGGATCCCCATCGACGCGGAGATCGAGATCGCGTTGGTGAGCAGCGCCTTGAGGGGGATCACCACTGACCCGGTCATGAGGAACAGCAGCACGAAGGTGGCCAGGACGACGATCGCCACGGCCCACCAGACCCTGTCGGCGAGGGCTGAGACGAAGTCGGCCTGGCTGGCCGCCTGACCGGTGACCCAGGTGTCGAACCCGGGGTCGAGAGCCCGGATCTCGGCGACCACGTCGAGGGCCTGCTGGCCTCCGGCGTCGCCCGAGTCGAGGGTGATCCCGACCACCGAGTAGCGGCCCTCGGGCGAGGGCGGGGTGACGGTGTCCACACCCTCGATCTCGGTGACGGCGACGCCCCAGTCGGCGAGCGGCCCGGTGATCGCGCCGTCGGCGTCGACCTCCTCGGAGACGTCGACGTCTGCGACGACCACGATCTCGGGGGAGGACGTCGACGGGAACTGCTCGGCGAGCCGCGTGACGAACTGCCGCTGGTCGGAGGACGTCGGCAGCATCTCGATCCCCGAGTTGCGCATCTGCAGCCCGAGGACCGGGGAGGCGAGGCCGAGCAGCACGACGACACAGCCGACGGCCACCCACCCCGGGCGTCGCTGGACCCGCGCCGCGAGCCTAGAGAACACGCCCTCGTCGCTGTCGACGGCGGCGGTGTGGCGCAGCACGCGCTCCGCCCCGGGGATCTTGGTGAGCAGACCGGGCCGCACGAGCCGCCGGCCTGCCAGGCGCAGCAGCGCCGGCACGAGGGTGAGGGCCGTCGCGACAGCCACGAGGATGATCGAGAGCCCGCCAGCACCGATGGCCCGCAGGATGTCGGGGCGGAAGACCATGAGCCCGGCGATCGAGATGGCGACGGTCAGTGCCGAGAAGGCGACGGTGCGCCCGGCTGTGGCCATCGTCCGGATCAGCGCGTCGGCGACCCGGGTGTCCTTGCGGCTGCGCCGTCGTGGCGCGTCCGCAGGCTCGGACCCCTCGAGACCGTCGAGGCGGGTGAGCTCTTCACGGAAGCGCGAGACGATGAGCAGGCCGTAGTCGATCGACAGCCCGAGCCCGAGGACCGTGACGACGTTCACGATCGAGGCGTCGACCTCCATGAGGTAGGAGAGCCCGAGCAGGACACCGAGCCCCGTGCCGATCGAGGCGAGCGCCCCCGCCATGGGCATCGCCGCGGCGAGGAAGCCGCCGAAGACGAGGACCATGATGAGCAGCGCCACCGGCAGCGCGACGGTCTCGCCCGTCGCGAGGTCTTGCTCGACCTGGTGCGTGATGGCATCGATGACCAGCGATGTCGAGCCGACGAGGCCTGTCGTGGCGGGCTCCAGCTCCTGGAGCGCCGAGGTGGTCGCGTCGAGGGCGGTGACCACGGCGGCGACGGCCGACGACGCGTCGTCCTCGCTCAGCGCCGGGTCGAGGGAGACGATGACGACGAAGCCGTCGCCGTCGTCCGCCGTCAGCAGCTTCCCTGCTTCGCTCGTCGGGCCGTCGGGGAGCGAGACCGGGTCGAGGACGGTCTCGACCCCGTCGATCGCGATGACGGCTGCGAGGGCGGGCTGGAGGACTTCGGACACGCCCTCGGTCGTGGGCGGCAGACCATCGACGATGAGCGTCACGTCTTCGCCGTCGTCGCCGATCGCCGCGAGGATCTCCTGACCCTCCGAGCTCTCCGACCCGGCGACCGTCGGGTCACCCGTCGTGAGCCTCGAGAACAGGCTCTCGCCGTGCACCCCGAAGAGCGCGAGCGCGATGCCCAGGACCGTCAGCACGGCCCAGACGGAGATGGTGGTGCGGGGGTGGTCGCTCACGCGACGTCCTAGGTTCTCGAACACGCTGGCCAGCATCCCATCCCGGAGGGGTCGAGGGCTACGCGAGAGGTCTGCGGCGTGCGGGGTCGACCGCCGGCGTCGGTGGGAGCGCCTAGGCTGGAGCCATGGACCTGTTCGACTCGACGACGCAGGACGTGAGCGGTGTCCCGAGGGTCGGTTCCGGGTCTCCGCTCGCCGTCCGCATGCGCCCGGCCTCCCTCGCCGAGGTCGCCGGGCAGAAGCACCTGCTCGTCCAGGGCTCGCCGCTGCGCAGGCTCGTCGAGCCCGCCGACGACTCTTCCCGACGTGCCGCACCGGGCTCGGTGATCCTCTGGGGTCCGCCCGGCACCGGCAAGACGACGCTCGCGTACCTCATCGCGACCAGCTCTGGGCGGCGCTTCGTCGAGCTCTCGGCTGTGACCGCGGGTGTCAAGGACGTCCGCTCGGTGATCGAGGACGCCCGGCGGCGGCTCGCGACCGGGGGGTCGGAGACCGTCCTGTTCATCGACGAGGTGCACAGGTTCTCCAAGTCGCAGCAGGACGCGCTGCTGCCGAGCGTCGAGAACCGCTGGGTCACGCTCGTGGCGGCCACGACCGAGAACCCGAGCTTCTCGGTCAACTCCCCGCTGCTCTCCCGCTCCCTGCTGCTGACCCTCCAGCCGTTGACGACCGACGACGTGCGGGTGCTCGTGCGTCGCGCTGTGGCCGACGAGCGCGGGCTCGGCGGGACCGTCACCCTCGACGACGACGCCGAGGACCACCTGCTGCGGCTCGCCGGAGGAGACGCCCGCAAGGCGCTGACGATCCTCGAGGCGGCCGCCGGGGCGGCGCTCTCCGACCATGACAGGACTGGTGACCCCGTCGCCGGTGCCGACGACCCGCCTGTGGTCGTCGACCTCGCGACGATGGAACGCGCGATCGACGTGGCCGCTGTCCGCTACGACCGGGACGGCGACCAGCACTACGACGTCATCAGCGCCTTCATCAAGTCCATGCGTGGTTCCGACGTCGACGCCTCGCTGCACTACCTCGCCCGGATGATCGCTGCGGGGGAGGATCCCCGGTTCATCGCGCGGCGCATCGTCATCGCCGCGGCCGAAGAGGTCGGCATGGCGGACCCGAGCGCGCTGCAGACCGCGACGGCCGCGGCGAACGCTGTCGCGCTCATCGGCATGCCCGAGGCGCGGATCATCCTTGCCGAGGCTGTCGTGCACATCGCGTCGGCCCCGAAGTCCAACGCCGCCTACATGGCGATCGACGCGGCCCTCGCCGACGTCAGGGCCGGCAAGGTCGGTACGGTCCCGCCGCACCTGCGGGACGCCCACTACTCGGGGGCCAAGGCTCTCGGGCACGGGCAGAGCTACAGGTACGCCCACGACGCCCCGCACGCCGTCGCGACGCAGCAGTACCTCCCGGACGACCTCGTCGGCACGACGTACTACAGGCCGAGCGACCGTGGCTTCGAGCGGTCGGTGTCCGAGCGCATGGAGCGGGTCAAGAAGATCTTGCGCGGCGAACCAGGCTGAGCGGGTCGTCTCGTCCCTCCGACCTCTCCGACCACTCCGGCCGGAGCTGCCCGTCCCCGGTGCTAGACTTCTCAGGTTGCCCTCTGGGGCGACCGCCTGGGACCTCGGCCCGGTGAGACCCGCTCGAGCACGATCGTGGGTCTCCGTCGGCTGGTCCCGCACGCTGCTGCACCGCAGCGGCGTGTGATCGACATCCACGACAGGAACGGAAGAACTCTCTATGTCTTCAGTGACCCGTTCGCGCCGCCAGGTCCGCCTGAGCCGCGCGCTGGGCATCGCGCTCACCCCGAAGGCCGTCAAGCACTTCGAGAAGCGTCCCTACCCGCCCGGCGAGCACGGCCGTGCCCGCCGCCGCACCGAGTCGGACTACGCGGTCCGTCTTCGTGAGAAGCAGCGTCTGCGCGCCCAGTACGGCCTCCGCGAGAAGCAGATGGCCCGTGCGTTCGAGGACGCTCGCAAGGCTCCGGGTCTGACCGGTGAGGCTCTCGTCGAGATCCTCGAGACCCGCCTCGACGCCCTCGTGCTCCGTGCCGGCTTCGCCCGCACGACGCTCCAGGCCCGCCAGGCCGTGGTCCACCGCCACATCCTCGTCGACGGCAAGATCGTCGACCGCCCCTCGTTCAAGGTGAAGCCGGGCCAGACGGTCCAGGTCAAGCCGAAGAGCCAGGCCATGACGCCGTTCCAGGTCGCCGCTGCTGGCGCCCACCGCGACGTCCTCCCGGCCGTCCCGCCGTACCTCACGGTCTCCCTCGAGAAGCTCTCCTTCGTGCTCTCGCGTGCGCCGAAGCGTGTCGAGGTCCCCGTGACCTGCGAGGTCCAGCTGGTCGTCGAGCACTACTCGCGCTGACCCGCACCTGCTCCATCCACGACGCCCCGTCCGCAGACTCTGCGGGCGGGGCGTCGTGCATCCCGGCGCAGGTGGGGGAGCTGCGCCTGCTCGGGTGCCCGCACCGGGTCTTCCCGGGTGCCGCCGGGGGAGCGTGGCGCCGGGCAGCCTGCCTCGCGCACAGGTGCTCGCATGGATCGGGCCGCCGTGGGCGGGTAAGGTCGCACCAGCCAACAGGCGGGTGGGGGCAGGGCCCCTGGTCGTCTTCGTCCCGGGTCCGGAGCGGCCCGGAGAACAGTGCAGGAGTACTCAGTGATCGGTGACATCGCAGGACTCATCGCGGCCGTCGCGTTCGTCGCTCTCGTCGGGCTGCTCGCCGTCCCGCTCGTCAAGCTCGGCAAGGTCTTCGACACCACGACCGAGAGCATCAAGGACCTGACCGCGCACTCGGTCCCGATCCTCGACGAGTCTGCGCAGACCGTCGCGAGCGCCAACTCCCAGCTGGTCAAGGTCGACACCATCACCACGTCGGCGGCTGAGGTCAGCCAGAACGTCTCAGCGCTCACGGGCCTGTACGCGGCAGCCTTCGGCGCTCCTGTCGTCAAGGTCGCCGCCTTCTCCTACGGGGTGCGCAAGGCCTTCGGCCAGGCCGCGTCGAAGGTCCGCGGCACCGGGAAGGACAGCTGATGTCGCGGCTGTTCTGGCTCGGGACCGGGGTCGCGCTCACCGTGGTCGTGGTCGTCAAGGGCCGCCAGGTGGTCCGCCGCTACGCACCGGCGACCCTGGTCGACCAGGCGACCGCGACAGCCCAGGCGACGGGCGTCAGGCTGTCCGAGGCCGCCTCGGCGTTCCTCGACGACTTCCGCGCTGCGCGTGACGAGCGTGCCGAGCAGCTGAGCGACTCGCTGCTGGCCCGCACGCAGGGCTCGGTCGACGACCTCCGCGCCCGTCGCGACGCCTCACGTCCTGCTCCCGGGCACCGCGCCCCGGGCCGGCACCGCGACCTGGACGACCCCGAGGACGACGAGCTCGGCTACTCGTTCTGAGACTCTGAGGAGCCACGCGGAGCTCTTCGCACAGCTGCCGTCCTCGACGGCACCGAGGACACCGTTGTCGTGCGGTCCGCTGCACGACCTTCCGGCGCCCTGTGGTGCCCCACCCTGTTCTGCCCTCCAGCGCCCTGCCTCGTCAGAGCACGCACGGAGACTAAGATTGATCGACGCCCGTCTGCGGCACGACCTCGTCGTGCCGTCCGCCGCCCCATCGCCCAGCCAGAGGACTTCATGCGCACCGCCGAGATTCGCCAGCGTTGGCTCACCTACTTCGCCGACCGCGGGCACACCGTGGTCCCGTCGGCGTCCCTGATCTCGCCGGACCCGTCGACGCTCTTCACGATCGCCGGCATGGTGCCGTTCATCCCGTACATGACCGGGCAGCAGACGGCTCCGTGGAAGCGGGCGACGAGCGTGCAGAAGTGCGTGCGCACCCTCGACATCGAAGAGGTCGGCAAGACGACCCGGCACGGCACGTTCTTCCAGATGAACGGCAACTTCTCCTTCGGGGACTACTTCAAGGAAGAGGCCATCGCCTACGCCTGGGACTTCATCACGGGATCCGTGGATGACGGAAAGCTCGGCTTCGACCCCGAGCTCGTGTGGGTGACGGTCTTCCACGAGGACGACGAGGCCCGCGAGATCTGGAAGCGCGTGGCCGGGCTGCCGGACGAGCGCATCCAGTCCCGCGGCATGCGTGACAACTTCTGGTCCACGGGTGCCCGTGGACCGGCCGGGCCCTGCTCGGAGATCTACATCGACCGCGGACCCGAGTACGGCGCCGAGGGTGGCCCCGTCGTCGACGAAGACCGCTACATCGAGATCTGGAACCTCGTCTTCATGCAGTTCGAGCGTGCCGACGGCGGCACCAAGGACGACTTCCCGATCATCGGCCCGCTCGCCTCGCGCAACATCGACACCGGCATGGGCCTCGAGCGCGTCGCGTTCCTGCTCCAGGGCGTCGACAACATGTACGAGATCGACGAGGTCTTCCCGGTCATCCAGGTGGCCCAGGAGCTCTCGGGCAAGGCCTACGGCGCTGTCGAGGACGACGACGTGCGCATGCGTGTCGTCGCCGACCACATCCGTTCTGCCGTGATGCTCATCGGCGACGGCATCCGCCCCTCGAACGAGGGCCGCGGCTACGTGCTGCGCCGCCTGATCCGTCGCTCGGTGCGCGCCATGCGCCTGCTCGGCGTGGACGAGCCCGCTCTGCCCGCCCTCGTGCCGGCCAGCATCGAGGTCATGAAGGCCTCGTACCCCGAGCTCGGTGAGAACTTCGACCGCATCACCTCGATCGCCTACGCCGAGGAAGAGGCCTTCCGCCGCACCCTCACGGCGGGTACGACCATCCTCGAGAACGCTGTCGGCTCGGCGCTCTCCTCGGCCGGTGCGGGCAAGGCGGTCCTCGGTGGTGCCGAGGCCTTCCAGCTCCACGACACCTACGGCTTCCCGATCGACCTGACCCTCGAGATGGCCTCGGAGCACGGGGTCGCCGTCGACGAGACCGCGTTCAGGTCGCTCATGCAGGCGCAGCGTTCGCGTGCCCGTGCCGACGCTCTGGCCAAGCGGACGGGCGGCGCCGACAAGGCGGCCTACGAGACCCTCCAGAGCGGTCTGGGTGCTCCTGTCGAGTTCCTCGGCTACACCGACACCACGGCTCGTGCCTCGGTCGTCGGTCTGATCGTGGACGGCGTCCCAGGACCTGTCGCGACGGCCCCGGCCTCGGTCGAGGTCATCCTCAACCGCACGCCCTTCTACGCGGAGGCCGGTGGTCAGCTCGCCGACCAGGGCACCATCGTGCTCGACGGTGGTGCGACCATCGAGGTCGACGACGTCCAGGCGCCCATCAAGGGCCTGTCGGTGCACCGCGGCCGCGTGGTCGACGGCACGGTGACGATGGGGGAGTCGGGCACCGCGACGATCGACACAGCCCGTCGCAAGGCGATCAGCCGTGCGCACTCGGCGACGCACATGATCCACAAGGCGCTCCAGGAGTCGCTCGGCAAGGACGCGACCCAGGCCGGGTCGGAGAACGCCCCGAGCCGTATCCGCTTCGACTTCAGGTCGAGCCAGGCCGTGCCTCAGGGCGCGCTGGCCGAGATCGAGGAGCGGGTCAACACCCAGCTCGCCGAAGACCTCGAGGTGACCGAGCAGATCATGAACATCGACGAGGCCCGTGCGCTCGGGGCGATGGCCCTCTTCGGCGAGAAGTACGGCGACAGGGTCCGCGTGGTCTCGATCGGCGGCGACTGGTCGCGCGAGCTCTGCGCGGGCACCCACGTGAAGCGTTCCGGGCAGCTCGGTCTGGTGACCCTGCTCGGCGAGGCGTCGATCGGCTCGGGCGTCCGGCGTGTCGACGCCCTCGTCGGTGACGGCGCCTACGGCTTCCAGGCCAAGGAGCACGCTCTCGTCGGGCAGCTCACGGGCATGCTCAACGTCCGCACGGAGGAGCTCCCGGACCGTGTCGGCGGTCTCATCACGCGCCTCAAGGAGGCTGAGAAGGAGCTTGCCGCGGTCCGTCAGGGGCAGCTGCTCGCTGCTGCGGGTCAGCTCGCTGCCTCGGCCGAGGTGGTCGGCGACGCCCGCGTCGTGACCCACGACGCCGGTGAGGTGGCCTCGGCCGACGACCTGCGCGCCCTCGCCCTCGACGTCCGCGGTCGCCTCGGCGAGTCTGCGCCGACTGTCGTCGCGGTCGCCGGTGTGAGCAAGGAGCGTCCGCTGGTCGTCGTCGTGACGAACGCCACCGCACGCGAGCGTGGCCTCAAGGCTGGTGCCTTCGTCAAGGCCGCCTCGGGTGTCCTCGGTGGTGGCGGCGGCGGCAAGGACGACATGGCACAGGGTGGTGGCCAGGACGTCACCGCCGTGCCCGCTGCGCTGGCCGGTCTGCGCGACGGCGTCGCGGCGCAGCTGGCGTGAGCGAGGAGCAGGCGCTCGAGCGCGGCGCACGCCTGTGCGTCGACGTGGGGAGCGTGCGCGTCGGGGTCGCCGTGAGCGACCCCGACGGGCTCATCGCGACCCCCGTCGAGACGCTCCCGCGCGACCTCGTCACGGCGACCAAGAACCCTGCTGCTGTGCCGACAGATCTTGCGGTCCTCGCGGAGCAGGTGGTCGAGCGTGGTGTGAAGGTTGTGTACGTCGGGCTCCCACGGCACCTTTCGGGCGCCGAGGGTGCAGCGTCGGCCTCGGCACGTGCGTACGCTGTCCAGGTCGCTCGTCTCGTCGCACCGGTCCCGGTGCGACTGGTCGACGAGCGGATGAGCACGGTGACGGCGCACCAGGCGCTGCACGCCTCTGGTCGGGCCGGCCGCAAGCACCGGGCCGTGGTCGACCAGGTGGCTGCCGTGGTGATCTTGCAGTCCGCGCTCGACTTCGAGCGCGGGTCGCAGCGTCGTCCGGGGGAGCTCGTCGAGGTCTGAGCCCGGCTGGGCGGTGACCGCCGAGAGACGGCGGCCCAGTGCCGTGGCCGTCAGGTCGAGGCAGACGGGCGGACCGAGCAGGAGCCACGACGCGGGCGACCGTGGTGACCTCCGAGCGGCGGAGACCAGGCACGGCCAGGACGACGGCAGCACGACGCAGTGACGGCACAGCACCCGTGAGGACTGTCCGACGACGAGCACGACACGAGAGAAGAGAGAGCGACCAGCGTGGACGAGCGGGGCACGGAGGGACCAGGCACGGCGACCGGCGACGGTGCGGTGCCCTCTCGACGCGACGCCCAACGAGCCGAGCGTGCCGCTGCCGCCCGGCACCGTCAGCGGGTGCTCCTCTCTGTCCTGGTCGGCATCCTCGTGGTCGGCGCGGTCTTCTACGTCATGTGGACCCGTGGGGCCGACATGTTCTCTGCCGACGAGCAGCCGACGCTGGTCGCGACGACGCAGGCGCCTGTCGAGGACTTCCCGGGGCCTGGTGGGGAACCTGTCCAGGTGACCGTCGCCGCAGACGTCACGCCCGAGGTGCTCGGTGCCTCGCTGGTGGATGCCGGCGTCGTCAGCTCGGTCGAGGTCTTCGTCGCCGCCTACGGCCAGAACCCCGACGCGACGACCATCGCCCCGGGGACCTACAACGTCTTCCGGCAGATGCGGGCCGCCGACGCGATCACGGCGCTCCTGGACCCGGAGAACCTCGCCGACCTCACCGTCGAGGTGACGGCGGGGCTGACCGTGCCCGAGATCAAGACCGAGCTCGCCCGCATCACCGGTGTCTCCGTGGCGCAGCTCGACGAGGCCTTCGCCGACGTCGCCGGCACGGGTCTGCCCGCCGAGGCCGGAGGGGTCTACGAGGGCTGGATCGCCCCGGGGACCTACCACTTCACCCTCGGCACGACGCCCGTCGAGATGATCCGGGCGATGATCGCCTCGACGGTCTCGACCCTGGACGCCGCGGGTGTCGCCCCTGAGGACCGCCTCGCGGTCTTGACCCTCGGTTCCCTGGTCGAGGAGGAGCAGGTGCTCCCCGAGGACCAGGCGGCCGTCGCCGGGGTGTTCTCCAACCGTGTCGAGAGCGAGACCGTGCTGCAGCGGGACTCGACGGTCCGCTACGCGCTCGGCCTCGCCGACGACGCCCCGGTGACCCAGGAAGACCGCGAGACCGACCTCCCGTACAACACGTACCTGCACGTCGGTCTGCCGCCCTCGCCGATCTCGACCGTGAGCCCTGAGGCCCTCCAGGCGGCCGTCGCGCCGGCCGAGACCACGGCCCGGTACTTCGTCGTGGTCGACCCCGTCGCGAAGGTCGTGCAGTTCTCCGACACGTACACCGAGTACCAGGACAGCCTCAAGGCGCTGCAGGCGTGGCGGGACGCGAACGCCTGAGTCCTGACTCGCCGGAGCCCGCAGGACGTATCCTGAGGGTGCGGGCGCGGCCCGCCGACGGGTTGACGTCAGATGTCAATCTGTGGCGTGGTGCAGTAGGTTGTCAGATTGTCTGTGGGGGCGCAGGACATTCGTCATGACAGTGGAGGCTCCATCCGGTGAACGATCTCTTCGAAGGACCCGCCGTCTCTGAGCAGCCGGAGGACGAGCGACAGCTCTCCAGGGCTCAGAAGCGGGCGCTGCGCGAAGCACGTCGCCGTGCCGCGAAGCGCCGTCGGCGCGCCCTGGTCGCCGTGGTCCTCTCCCTCGCTGTGCTCGGTGGTATCGGCTACGTCGTCTGGGACCGCGGAGGAGACTTCTTCTCGGGGCTCAACCCGCTGAGCCGTGACGAGGCAGCCCAGGACTTCCCCGGGCCTGGCACAGGCTCTGTCCAGGTGACCGTGGCGCAGGGCGCGACGGGGACCGCGATCGGTCAGGCTCTGCTCGACGCCAACGTCGTGGCCTCGGTGCCGGCCTTCGTCTCCGCGTACACCGCCAACCCTGCTGCGGGGTCGATCCAGCCGGGGACCTACACGCTGCGCGAGGAGATGCCCGCTGCGCGTGCGGTCGAGTTCTTGCTCGACACCGGGAACCGCTCGGACTTCCTCGTCGACCAGCGCCCCGGGTACAGCGTCGCCACGACGGTCACCAAGCTCTCTGAGGTCACCGGGATCCCCGAGGCCGACTTCGAGACGGCGATGGCTGACGTCGCTGCGACCGGTCTGCCGGCCGAGGCCGGCGGCAGCTACGAGGGCTGGCTCGCGCCCAAGCAGTACCAGTTCGGCGAAGACACGGCGCCGACGGAGATGATCGCCGAGATGGTCGCCGGGACCGTGGCGACCCTCGACGAGCTCGGAGTCCCTGCGGCAGACCGCCAGCAGGTGCTCACCGAGGCCTCGATCGTCCAGCAGGAGTCGGGCAACATCAGCGCAGAAGACCAGGCGCTCGTCGCCGGGGTCATCAACAACCGCATCGCCGACGGCATGCGCCTGCAGATGGACTCGACGATCCACTACCTCGTGGGTACCTCGGCGGACGCGACGACTACGGCAGAACAGCGCGCGATCGACTCTCCGTACAACACGTACCTCAACACCGGCCTGCCGCCGACGGCGATCGCCGCGCCGAGCCGCACGTCGATCGAGGCCGTGCTGAACGCACCGGAGACGGACTACCTCTATTTCGTCACGGTGAACCCCGACACGGGCGAGACGAAGTTCGCTGAGACGAACGACGAGCACAACGTGAACCGCAGGGAGTACCAGGCATGGCTGGACGCCCGCCAGTAAGATCTCGCGCCGCTGTCCTCGGTCACCCGATCGGGCACTCGCTCTCGCCTGTCCTCCACCGGGCGGCGTACGAGTCGTTGGGGCTCGACGACTGGAGCTATGAGGCCGTCGACGTCACCGAGGACACGCTGGAGTCCTTCCTCGCAGGTCTCGACGACTCGTGGAAGGGGCTCAGCCTGACGATGCCCCTCAAGCAGACCGTCATGGGGATGCTCGACCACGTCGATCCTCTCGCCGTCGTCACGGGTGCCGTGAACACCGTCGTCTTCCAGGGGGCTGGCGCTGCACGGACTCTGGTGGGGGCGAACACTGACGTCTACGGGCTCGTCGTCGCCCTGCGTGAGGGCGGTGCGCTGAGGGGCCCGCGCGGAGGCGACGACGGGCACCCGGTCGCCGGGTCCGGTCCAGTGGCCTCGACCAGCGCAGCTGCGAGCACAGGCAGCACGCAGGACCCCGGTCCGCGGAGTGCTGTCATCCTCGGTGCCGGTGCCACGGCGGCCTCGACCCTCGCAGCCCTCGCCGAGCTCGGCATCCCGACAGCAGACGTGTACGTCCGCTCGCTCGGTCGCACCGGCGACCTGCAGCGCGCAGCGCACCGCATGGGCCTCGTGCCACGCTTCCACCCGATCGCCGAGGCCGCGGCTGCGGCCGTGCGAGCCGACGTCGTCGTCTCGACGCTCCCCGCGCACGGTGCAGACGCCGTCGCTGAGGAGATCCTCGCGCTGGGGAAGCCTGTCCACGGCATCCTGCTGGACGTCGCGTACGACCCGCGCGTCACCGCGCTCTCAGCCGCCTGGCGCGACGCCGGCGGTACGGCCGTCCCCGGGCAGCGCATGCTGCTGCACCAGGCGGCCGAGCAGGTCCGGCTCATGACCGGGCACGTCGCACCGGTCCAGGCGATGGACGACGCGCTCGAGGCTGCCCTCGCGCACTGAGGGACGGCTGACGGCCCTCGCCCGAGTCTCACCGCCAGGGTGACGTGCGCTACTCCTGCTCAAGGTCGGTCCTCGTCGTGCCGAGACACCTTTCACGTCAAGACTGCCGCGGGACCTCCTGCGGCAGCGAGGTGAGGAGTGGTCATGAAGCAGCTCGGAGAGATCCTGCTCGAGGAAGGACTCGTCAGCGAGGCCCAGCTGATGGCAGCCCTCGACGAGCAGGTGGTCCGCGGCACCAGCCTCGGGCGTGTCCTCGTCGAGCTGGGTGTGCTGTCCGAGGGGCAGCTCGTCTCGGCGCTGGCCGCGCAGGTCGGCATGCAGTTCGTCGACCTCGACACCTTCCCCGTCGACCGCGCGGCCGTCGGCCGGCTCACCGGAGCGGTCTGCCGCCGGTACACGGTGCTGCCGATCGCCTTCGAGGGCGACGCGATCGTGCTCGCCATGGCCGACCCGGGCAACGTGCTCGCGGTCGACGACGTCCGCTCCTCGACCGGCATGCAGGTGCTGCCCGTCGTCGCCACGCACGAAGACCTCTCGCGCGCGATCGACAGGTTCGTCCGTGCGGACGACGAGATGGACAACCTCACGAGCGCCTTCTCCGAGGAGATGCGCGCCGAGGACGTCGATCTCACGAAGATCGGCGACTCCGTCGACGACGACGCGCCGATCGTGCGGTACGTGAACCTCATCGTCACGCAGGCCATCACCGACCGCGCCTCCGACATCCACATCGAGCCGAGCGAGCACGACCTCCGGGTCCGGTACAGGATCGACGGTGTGCTCCACGAGATGCAGCGCTCACCGAAGAACATCACCGGGGGAGTGGTCTCCCGGGTGAAGATCCTCTCCGACATCGACATCGCGGAACGCCGCAAGCCCCAGGACGGTCGCATGTCCGTCACGCACAACGGGCGCAAGATCGACCTCCGCGTCGCGACGCTGCCGACGGTATGGGGCGAGAAGATCGTCATGCGTATCCTCGACAACTCGACCGCCAGCCTGGACCTGCGCGACCTGTCCTTCGGCGACGAGAACTACGAGGTCTACTCCGAGGCGTACAACAAGCCCTACGGCATGATCCTCGTGACCGGGCCGACAGGGTCGGGCAAGTCCACGACGCTCTACGCGACGCTCAACGCCGTGTCCAAGCCAGAGATCAACGTCATCACCGTCGAAGACCCCGTCGAGTACCGCCTGCCCGGCATCAACCAGGTGCAGGTCAACCCCAAGGCCGGTCTGACCTTCGCCGGGGCGCTGCGGTCCATCTTGCGCTCCGACCCCGACGTCGTGCTGCTCGGTGAGATCCGCGACCACGAGACCGCGCAGATCGCCATCGAGGCCGCGCTCACCGGGCACCTCGTGCTCTCGACCCTGCACACCAACGACGCACCGTCGGCGATCACGCGCCTCGTCGAGATGGGGATCGAGCCGTTCCTCGTCGGGTCGGCGATCGACTGCATCGTCGCGCAGCGTCTCGCGCGGCGGCTGTGCGGGAAGTGCAAGGAGCCGTACGAGCCGAGCGAGGTCGAGCTCGTTGCTGCGCGGTTCCCTTGGGCTGAAGGGGAGACGAAGCCTGTGCTGCACAGGCCGGGTGGCTGCACCACGTGCTCAGGGACCGGGTACCGCGGGCGGCTCGCGCTGCACGAGGTCATGCGGGTCACCGAGGACATCGAGCGGCACGCTGTCGCCGGGTCCTCGTCGGCTGACATCGCCAAGACGGCGCTCGCACAGGGGATGCGCAGCCTGCGCGACGACGGCTGGATGAAGGTCGTGGCGGGGCAGACGTCGATCGAAGAGATCCTCCGCGTCGTGGCTTAAGTCGGGGGCGCAGAGCGCCGATGAGGTGGCGTCGCGCATTCGGTGCGGTGCCCCGGTGAGAGGTAGATCTGTGAGTGACGTCGACGTTCCGTTCCAGGAGGCTCCCCGTGCTGCAGGGTCCGAGGTTGCGCCGCTGAGGATGCGGACGGCGCCGCAGGACGGAGCCGCACCGACGCGACGCTCGCTCTACGGCCACACCCCAGAGCAGGACGGCGGTGTCGCTCCTGTCGGTGCCCCGTCCGGCGGACAGCGACCTGCTGCAGACATGCAGGGGTTCGGCTCTGCGGTGCCAGCGGTCACTGCCGAGGGCTTCGGCATCGCAGCTCCCGCTCCCACAGCAGCCCCGGCCTACCTGGCCCAGCCTCCTGCCGCTCCGGTGCGTGTGGTGTCCGGTGTGGCTCCCGGGGCCGGGACCGCCCCAGCTGGACATGTCCAGGCTGCCGCCCCACAAGCACAAGGACTCGCCGCTCAGACGTCAGGCCCTCGGTGGGGTGGCCCCCGGAACGAGCCTGCTCCGGCACCGACGGTCCGGGTCCTCGACGTAGCCCCTGAGCAGACGAACCAGTGGGCCGCTCCGACGGGTCAGCCGCACTCGGCGCCGCTCTCACCGCCGGTCTCGGCGAGCCACGTCGGAGGCGGCTCCCCGACCGGATCGGCGCCGACCTCACAGCCGGTCCAGACTGCGGCAACCGCTCAGCGCCCTGCGGGGCCCCCAGCGCGGACTGCTCCTGCCGCACAGCCCGCCGCAGGCAGCGCCCGGATGGGGATGTCACGCCAGGCCGAGGCCGGTGACCTCGACCTCGACGGCCTGCTCCGGGCGATGGTCGAGGCGAACGCCTCGGACCTGCACCTCACGGTCGGCGCGCCTCCGGTGATCCGTCGCACGGGCTCGCTGGTCCCGCTCGAGGGAGAGGCCGAGATCGGTCAGGACAACCTGCAGCGCACGCTCTACAACATCCTCACCCAGCGCCAGCGTGAAGCCTTCGAGTCGAAGCTCGAGCTCGACTTCTCGTACTCGGTCCGCGGGCTGGCCCGGTTCCGCGTGAACTTCTACAAGCAGCGCGAGTCCGTCGGTGCGGCCTTCCGTGTCATCCCGTACGAGATCAAGCCGCTCGAAGAGCTCGGGGTCCCGGGGGTCGTCGCGAACTTCGCAGGCCTGCCCCGCGGGCTCGTCCTCGTCACAGGTCCCACAGGCTCGGGCAAGTCGACGACGCTCGCGTCGATCGTCGACCTCGCGAACCGGACCCGTGCCGACCACATCATGACGGTCGAAGACCCGATCGAGTTCCTCCACCGTCACAAGAAGTCGATCGTCAACCAGCGCGAGGTCGGGACCGACACGCACAGCTTCGCGAGCGCGCTCAAGCACGTGCTGCGACAGGACCCCGACATCATCCTCGTCGGTGAGATGCGTGACCTCGAGACGATCTCGGTGGCCCTCACGGCGGCGGAGACGGGTCACCTCGTCTTCGCGACGCTCCACACGCAGGATGCCGCCCAGACGGTCGACCGCATCATCGACGTTTTCCCGCCCGAGCAGCAGCAGCAGGTGCGCACCCAGCTCGCCGGTGCCCTGCAGGGTGTCGTGTCCCAGACCCTCTGCAAGCGCACGGGACGGCCGGGCCGGATCGTCGCGACCGAGGTGATGATCGGCACGCCGGCGATCCGCAACCTCATCCGCGAGGGCAAGACCCACCAGATCTACTCGGCCATGCAGGCCGGCCAGCAGCTGGGCATGCACACGATGGACCAGCACCTTGCCGACCTCGTGCGGACCAACCAGATCACGTACGACACCGGCCTCGAGAAGTGCCACCACATGGAGGACTTCAACAAGCTCACCGGGCGCCAGGCCCGCATGAACCAGGGTGGCGCTGCGCTCCAGCAGGCCGCCACGAACATCGGGGGCTTCTGAGATGGCTGGCCAGCGCACCTACGAGTACACGCTGCGCGACCCCAAGGGGAAGCTCATCAAGGGGCGGATCGAGGCGAGCACCGAGATCGCCGTCGCGAACCGCCTCAAGACGATGGGCGTGGCCCCGCTGTCGATCTCCGAGGTCCAGAACACGGGTCTGCAGCGCGAGATCACCTTCGGCCGCAAGGGCGGCACCGTCAAGATGAAGGACCTCGCGATCATGGCGCGCCAGCTGGCGACCATGATCAACTCGGGGCTCAGCCTGCTGCGTGCGCTCTCGATCCTCACCGAGCAGACCGAGAACCCGACCCTCAGCAAGGTGCTCGGCACGGTCCGCGGTGACATCGAGGCCGGCTCGTCGCTGTCCGACGCCCTCGCACGCCACGTCGAGGTCTTCCCGCCGATCATGCTCAACATGATCCGCGCCGGAGAGGTCGGCGGGTTCTTGGACCAGGTGCTCGTCTCGGTCGCCGAGAACTTCGAGTCCGAGGTCAAGCTTCGCGCCAAGATCAAGTCTGCGATGACGTACCCGGTCGTCGTGCTCTGCATCGCGCTCCTCGCAGTGACCGGCATGCTGCTGTTCATCGTGCCCGTCTTCGAGAACATGTTCACCAACCTCGGTGGAGATCTCCCGGCGCCCACCAAGATCCTCGTGTTCCTGTCCAAGGTCCTCAAGATTGCCGCGATCCCGCTCGCGCTCTTGATCGTCGCGGGCTCGTTCTGGTGGAACAAGCACAAGAACGACGACAAGGTGCGGTACGCGCTCGACCCGATCAAGCTGAAGATCCCGGTCTTCGGGGGGCTGTTCCGCAAGGTGGCCATCGCGCGCTTCACGCGCAACTTCGGCACCATGCTGCACGCAGGTGTCCCGATCCTCCAGGCGCTCGACATCGTCGGTGAGACGAGCGGCAACGTCGTCATCGCGGACGCCATCAAGGACGTCCAGCTCTCCGTCCGCAGCGGTAAGTCGCTTAGCGGACCGCTCGCGCAGCACGACGTGTTCCCCGCGATGGTCGTGCAGATGATGGCAGTCGGTGAAGACACCGGCGCGCTCGACGAGATGCTCGAGAAGATCGCCGAGTTCTACGACCAGGAGGTCGAGTCGACAACCGAGCAGCTCACCAGCCTCATCGAGCCCATCATGATCGTCTTCCTCGGAGCGATCGTCGGATCGATGATCATCGCGCTGTACATGCCGATCTTCAAGATCTTCGAGCTCGTCGGATGAAGGGTCTCCGCACCTCGCAGACGAGCCGTGCTCTGCGGGTGCGACCTGACAGTGGATTCACCCTCGTCGAGCTGCTCGTGGTGATCATCGTCCTCGGCCTGCTCGCGGCCATCGCGATCCCGGTCTTCCTGTCGCAGCGGGAGAAGGCACAAGACGCCGCAGCGACTGCCGACGTCGCGCTGCTCGGCAAAGAGCTCGTCACCTGGTTCGTCGACCACGAAGAAGCGCCCGCACTGACCCAGGACTCGTCGCGCGGATATCTGTTCGGGACGCAGAAGATCGCCGCAGGCTCGGAGCACGTCGTGCTGCATGCGAGCACGACCATCACCTCGCGCAACGACTGGTGCGTCGCTGTTGTCAACGATCTCGGGGGAGCCAGCGCCGACGGCCTGCGTTATTCCGCGGAAGAGGGCTTCTCCGAGGGGCTCTGCTGAGCCTCCGCGCTGGTCAGCGGGTGAAGAATGGCGAAGACGCAGATTCTGTGCTCAAGGCGTAGAGCCCCGGTGCCGATACCAGCAGTGAACCCGGACGGGAACGATCGCGACCGGGACTTACCCCTTACCTCGTCACAGAAACCGGAGCGCATCATGCTCGCTCGCATCAATGCGGCAAAGAACAGCGACAAGGGCTTCACGCTCATCGAGCTGCTCGTCGTCATCATCATCATCGGCATCCTCTCCGCCGTCGCGATCCCCCTCTTCCTCAACCAGCAGAAGAAGGCCCAGGACGCTGCGGCCAAGGCTGACGTGTCGACGATCGGCAAGGAGGTCGCCACCTACTTCGTCGACAGCACCACGGCGCCCACTGTCGCGCAGTCGGCGGACAAGAAGACGTACACCATCGGTTCGGACAAGATCGGCAATGCGAGCGCGAACGTTGTCTTCACTGGGCTGGTCCCCGCGACGGGAGCGACGTCCGAGAACTGGTGCGTGGCGGTCACAAACGCGAAGGGCGACAAGGCGAAGGTCGGCTTCAAGTACTCGGCTGCGGGTGGCCTGCAGGAAGGCACCTGCTGATCTTCTCCTCGGAGACGATCGACGGTTGACCGTGTGGGGCGTGGGCCAAGAGCCCCCGCCCCACACGCGCTGAGAAGACTCGACGACATCGGCTGACGTGAGAGGCCCCCATGAAGTTCCCCAGCTCGGACGTGCACGGTCCGCGCGACCGCGGCACCAGCCTCATCGAGGTCGTCGTGGCGGTCGTGCTCTTCGGCATCCTCACGTCCACGGTCCTGGCGATCGTGCTGCAGACGCAGGCGTCGACGGTGAACAACCGCGCCCGCGTCGCTGCCTCGAACCTGGCGGCCCGCGAGGTCGACTACGTCCGCGAGCAGTTCATGAAGTCGGAGCAGGGTCCGCTGGACCTCATGACTGCGGGCACCGTGATCAATCCCCATTCTTTCGGTGCTGCTGGCTCAGCCCTCGTCGTCGACGGCAAGCCGTACACCGTGAAGCGCTCGGTCGCCTGGAACGTCACAGGTTCCGCGGCCTCGGCCTGCGAGGGCGGGTCCCTCGTGAAGTACCCCACCATGAATGTTCGTGTCGAGGTCACGTGGCCGTCGATGGGGCAGACGAAGCCTGTCGTCAACACGACGAACCTGGCTCCACCCAAGGGCGTCGGTCTGTCCACCACCACGTCGTACGTCGCCGTGAAGGTCACGAACGCGGCCGGCCGCCCGAACCCGGGTCGTACGGTCACCGTCTTCTCGACCGGGGAGTCCCGGTCGGGGACCACTGACGATGCGGGCTGCGCCGTCGTCGAGGTGCGCCCGAAGACCGGCACCACGGGGACGTCGTACTCCGTGCGCCTCTCCGACCCAGGGCACGTCGACATGGCCGGCAACGCCGCCCCGACCCGTCTCGTCGGCAACGTCACCCAGGGGCAGCTCAACTCCTCCATCGACATGGCCTACGACCGTGCCGCCTCGCTCCAGCTGACCGTGGTCGGTGGCGACGTGGTCGATGCCGACGTCGCCGGCAGCTCGCTCAGCGTCTACCAGTCTGTGTTCCAGGGGTCGAGCGGGCTCACCTCGCACGTCGTCACCGGGGTCCGGACGACGATCGGCGGCCTCTGGCCGACGACCTACGGCGCGTTCTACGGGACGACGGCCCCGAGCTCCTACCCGTCCGTGGTGCTCACACCAGGCGGGACGGGCCGTCTCGACGTCCCGATCATCCTCGCCCAGGGGTCAATCACCGGTGCTCCTGCCAGCACGACGATCCTCGCGATGCGACCTGGTGTCACCGACTGCGCTGCGCCAGGTGCCATCGCGGTCGACCCGGCCGGGTTCGAGCTCGTTCCTGGGTCGTGGAGCTTCGCCGCTCAGAGTGACCTCGTCGGCTGCTCGCCCGGACCAGCGGCCGTCAACCTCAGTGCAGGCGGCGCGACCGAGGTCGTCTGGAAGCCGAGCACGCTGACGATCACCAAGGCACCGGCGGACCAGGGCCCCCTCTGGGCGGTCCCCGCTCACGCGGCCGACGACGCGTGCCTGCCAGCCGACCCGGAGGGTGCGGCAGTCATCATCGGTGCCGGCCCGGCTGCGACCGTGACGTTGCCTGCGGGGGACTGGTACGTCTTCGCTGCACAGGACGCGGGTGGCAGACCCGCGACCGACCAGCCGTGCTCGAGCACAGGCCTCGTCGCCGTCCCGTACGGCGCCGACACGACCTTCACCTGGACCGGACCTGGAGCGCAGCCGTGACCACAGATCTCGAGACCCGTCCTGCCGGGCGCGGTCTAGTGCAGGCGACGCGGCAGCCGACGCTGCTGGGGCGGGTCCGTTCACGTTCCGCCGACGACAGAGGGGTCACCCTCGTCGAGCTCATGGTGACCATGATCGTCACCGCGCTGGTCGCCGCGATGACCGCAGCCCTGGTCATCGGTGTCCAGCGGACCAATCAGGAGAACATCTCCCGCCAGGACCAGGTGGACGCGGCCCGGGTGGCGGTCGCCAGCATGACCAAGACGCTGCGGGCCGCGGTGACACCGAGCCAGCTGGCGGCGACCTGTGCCGGCTGCACCAGCCCGGGGTTCGTCCAAGGGTCCACCGCGAAGGTGCAGTTCTACTCGAACCTCGACAACCCCAAGAACTCCGTCGGGCCGAGCCGGGTCACCTACGAGGTGATGACAGGGGCTCGTGCGGGTGAGCTCGTCGAGACCGTCCAACGACCCAGCTCACCGAACCCCGGGGCCTCCGGGTACGCGTACTGCACGGGGGGAGCGGGATGCGCAGCGACCATCAAGACCCGCGTCCTCGCTCGGGGGGTCCAGACCAGCAAGCCGGTCTTCACGTATTTCGACGCCGACGGGGCCAAGATGACGCTGCCCTCGAACGGCACCCTGGCTGCCGACCAGCTCGGCAAGGTGCTCTCCGTCGAGCTCACCGTGGCCGTCCAGGGCAAGGGCTCCTACAGGGCAGAGCCGACCACCTACATCCAGCGGGTGCTGCTGCCGAACGCGCAGTCGCTCATCAAGACGGGAACTGAGTGATGAAGAGGACACCCCGCGCCGCGGACGACTCCGGCATGGCGATGGTCCTCGTCATGGGCTCCATGGTCACTCTCATGGTGCTCGTGCTCGCCGGGCTCGCGTACGTCATGCAGAGCGAGCGCTTCGCCCGCCACGACCAGGACTACTCGAGCGCGATGTCGGCAGCCCAGGCTGGCATCGACGACTACATCAGCCAGCTCAACCGGAACGACTCG
Organism: Sanguibacter sp. Leaf3; assembly: GCF_001425965.1. NCBI lineage: Bacteria > Bacillati > Actinomycetota > Actinomycetes > Micrococcales > Sanguibacteraceae > Sanguibacter > Sanguibacter sp. Leaf3. Next base: position 756,454 of record NZ_LMRH01000002.1, read on the forward strand.
TACTACGCGCGGGTGGACTGCGCGAACGTCGCGTTGAAGGGTCCGATGACCACGGTGAACTCCTGCGGCTGGTCGGCCTCGACCCCGGCCGGGTGGCAGGCCGTCAGCCCAGGGACCCAGGCGGCGGACGCACCGCACTTCCACTACTCCGTCGATTCCTCCAAGGCCCTCACCGACGGGACCGTCATGGTCACCTCGACCGGCCGGTCGAAGGGCGTCTACCGCACGATCGAGGCTGCTGTCGGCAAGGGAGGCTCGACGGACTTCGTGTACTACACGGACTTCGAGTCAGCCGACCCGGCCAACAAGATCAGCTACCCCAACGGGGCGCCGAACGACAGCTGCGGGAAGCGTGGCAACAGTCTGGCGAAGTACTTCTGGCAGACGCGGTCGGGGTGCTCCGAGATCACCTTCATCGCGAACGACACGCTTGACGGACGTGTGTTCTCCAACGACGCGATCCTCTCGAGCAACGCGCAGTTCCAGATGGGCATCGAGTCGGCCAACTCGAGCTGCGTCAACGTGACCGCGACGACCTCGACGTGGAACAGGTGCTTGCGCAGCGGATCGACGGGTCGTTTTGGTAAGCAGCCCGTGTACTCGAGCGCCCTCTACCTGCAGGACACGTCCGCAGAGTTTGCGACCTACCCTGGATGCCACTACTACGGTGCGACGAGGATCATCTTCAACGCTGGCGGGACCATGACGGTCTGGAGCAAGGACTCGAACTTCTCCGGCGCCAAGATCGCGATCCCGACGCCCGACGGCAAGGTGCCGAGCTGCGGTACCGGTTCGGCTCTGGCTTCGGCGAACGGCGCGACCGTACCGGTCCCGCACGAGCAGGTCGTCTACGTCGCATCCTCGCCGTCGGCTGACCGCCGCCAGCTCTACGGCGGTGAGATCGGCGGTCCTGCGGGCAGCAAGCTGCCGTTGGGCACCTATGCCCAGAACCTCACTCCGCGCAGCGGCGCGTCGTACACGTACGACCTCAACATGACCGACGCCACAAGGTTGAACGGCGAGGGGAACCTCTACGTCGAGGGCGTCCTCAAGGGCCGACTGACCGTCGCTGCGGAGCAGTCGGTCATCGCGACGGGCGACGTGGTGCTCGCCGGAGGCCGGTTCGGTGAAGACATGCTCGGCCTGGTCGCCACCAACTCCGTCGAGGTCATGCACCCGCGGATGGTGACGGTCAGCGCGACCGGCCGCAACAACTCGTGGAGCTGGGCAACCCCTGCCAACGAGGACGAGGCGGGGACCGGTAGCTACGTCAACGACGGGACCTGGCCGAAGCGCTACACCGACCCGACGACCAACCAGATCGTCCCGACGAGCGGAATCCAGATCGCCGGTTCGATCCAGACGCTCCAGCACTCCTTCTTCGTCCAGAGGTACAACATCGGCCCCAAGAAGGGCACCTTGCAGGTCACCGGATCGATTGCGCAGCGTTGGCGAGGGGCTGTGGGGTCTGGGACCGGGCCGGGCATGACCGGCTACGAGAAGCTCTACACGTATGATCTGCGGCTCAAGTTCTCTGCGCCGCCGTACTTCCCGCACTGGGCCAACTCTGAGTGGTCGTCGCGGTACAGCGGAGAGCTGCAGACCGACGGGAGGCTGAAGACAGGGTGACCACGGACCTCTTCGTCGCGCTCCTCGCCGGCGTGCTCGGCCTTGCCGTGGGGTCATTCCTCAACGTGGTCGTCTGGCGCGTCCCGCGGGGCGAGTCTGTCGTCTCGCCGCCGAGCGCCTGCCCGGCCTGCAGCACGCAGATCCGCTCCCGGGACAACGTTCCCGTGCTCTCCTGGGTCCTGCTCGGACGGCGGTGCCGCGACTGCCGCGAGCCCATCTCGGCCCGGTACCCCCTCGTCGAGGCAGGGACTGCGGTGGCCTTCGCCGTCGTCGCCTTCACCGTCGGTCCTGCGTGGACCCTGCCTGCGTACCTCTACGGCGTCGCGATCGCGATCGCACTCACTCTCATCGACATCGAGACGCAGCGCCTGCCCAACGTGATCGTCGTCGGCTCGTACCCCGTGGTCGCCGCCCTCCTCGCGCTGGCCGCGTGGGGGAACGGCGACTGGTCGTCTCTGCTGCGCGCAGCCGTCGGTGCCGCCGTGCTCTTCGCCTTCTACCTGCTGCTGGTGATCGTCTACCCGCCCGGGATGGGCCTCGGGGACGTCAAGCTCGCGGCGATCCTCGGCGCCTATCTGGCGTCGGTCGGCTGGGGCACCCTGGTCGTCGGCGGGTTCGCGGGATTCTTGCTCGGCGGGGTGTTCTCGATCGCGCTGCTCGGTGCTCGGTCCGCGGGCCGCAAGACGGCGATCCCCTTCGGACCGTGGATGCTCTTGGGTGCCGTGGTCGGCATGGTCGTCGGTGAGCGGGTCTGGGACGCGTACCTCTCGACCTTCACCTGACGGGTGAAGAGTGGAGCGGGCCTCACACCCGGCTCAAGACCAGCCTGACAGGCGTCGATACTCCTTCCGGACCTATCCGGGGTCCGGTGAAGGAGATGTGCGGTGGCGAAGTCACGAGTGATCGGGCTAGATATCGGCAGCACCAGCGTGCGTGCCGTCGAGGTGGAGTTCGGGCCGAAGGGCCCCGCAGCCACGAAGACGCCCGAGGTCGTCCGGTTCGGCGAGGTTGCCTTGCCAGCTGGTGCCATCCGTGACGGCGAGGTCGTCGAGCCGAACGTCGTCGCGACGGCGATCAAGCAGCTGTGGCGCGAGACGAAGTTCCGGTCGAAGGACGTCGTCATCGGTGTCGGGAACCAGCGCGTCCTCGTCCGTGACCTCGACCTCCCGGCGATGCCCCTCGACCAGATCCGCCAGTCCTTGCCCTACCAGGTGCAGGACCAGATCCCGGTCGCGGTCGAGGACGCGCTCCTCGACTACGTCCCGACGGGCACGTCCGAGGGTCAGCACGGCCCCGTCGTCCACGGGCTCCTCGTCGCCGCGACGAAAGACACCGTCGAGTCGAACGTGGCTGCCGTCACGGCTGCCGGGCTGCGTCCTGTCATGGTCGACCTCACAGCTCTTGCACTGACGCGGAGCCTCGCACGCGGGCCATGGGTCGACAGGACCGTCGCCCTCGTCGACATCGGCGCCCGCATCACGACGGTCGTCATCGTCTCGCGCGGCATGCCGCAGTTCGTCCGTGTGCTCCCGACAGGCGGCCAGGACATGACCGACGCGGTGTCGTCCGCCATGGGGGTCTCGGACGCCCAGGCGGAGCAGATCAAGCGACAGGTTGGGATAGGCCTGGCTGTCCCGCCGGAGCTGCGACCAGCAGCCGAAGCCGTCGCCCAGGTCGGCCACGTCCTCGTCGAGGCTGTCCGGGGCACGCTCTCCTACTTCGCGATGAACAACCCGGGGGAGGCCCTCGACATGGTCCTGCTCACCGGCCGCGCAGCCCAGCTCTCAGGTCTTGGGCAGTACGTCTCCTCCGCAGCCCGCGTCGGCGTCTCGGTCGCGTTGCCGCTGTCGACCATGACGACCGGTCCCGACATGCCGAAGGGCCCTGAGCTCGAGGCGATACAGCACGTGCTGAGCGTCCCGCTCGGCCTGGCCTTCGGAGTCGCAGCATGAGCACCGACACACAGCCCCGCTTCTCCGTGAAGAAGGCCAAGAAGGCACCTGGGGCCGCATCGACCGGCATGATCGCCGGCGCCCCTTCGCTGCCGCAGGTCAACCTGCTCCCAGCCTCGGTCCGCGCGGGGCGCGCTCTCCAGCGTGTCAAGGTGTGGCTCCTACTCGTCCTCGGCGTCGTGCTGATCGTGGCTCTGCTCGGGTACGTGGCGAGCATGCTCTCGGTGAGCTCAGCCCAGTCCGAGCTCGAGACGGTCCAGGCGGAGACTCTCCGTCTCCAGCAGGAGCAGAGCACGTACTCCGAGGTGCCGCAGATCAAGGGGCAGATCGCGAACGCCGAGCTCGCCAGGACAGTCGGCATGGGCAGCGAGATCCTCTGGAGCGACTACCTCTACGCTGTCTTGCTCCAGATGCCGGCCGGTTCCCAGCTCACCGCATTCGCCACGACCGCGATGAACCCGCTCGAAGGTCCGCCCGTCCCAGCAGACCCCCTGGTGGGGGCCGGGATCGCGTCGGTCGCGATCACACACAGGTCGCCCACGCTGCCGGACACCGCAGCCTGGATCGACATGCTCAACAGCATCGAGGGCATGCACGACGCCCAGGTGCTGACCCAGACGGTCGGCGAGGAAGACGGTGTCGTCTACTACGAGGTCACCTCGACCGTGCAGCTGAGCGTCGACGCGCTCTCTGGCCGGTTCGGCCCTGAAGGAGATTCCAAGTGAAGACGTCAGCATCGACCCCGTGGATCATCGGCACGGCGGCCATCTCGACCGCGCTGCTCGCGATCGCCTGGTTCTTGGCGATCTCCCCGCAGCTCGACGAGGCGAGCCTGGCCCGCGAGCAGGCTGTCCAGGAGGCGGACCGGAACGATCTGCTCGAGGTGCAGATCGCACAGCTGAAGTCAGACTTCGAGAAAATCGACGAGTTCCGCGGTACGCTCGCCGGGCTCCAGAGCCAGATTCCCGCGACCTTCGAGCAGGCGGCGTTCAACGTCGAGCTTGCGAACGTCTCGCTCGGCACGGGTGCGTTCGTCGTCGACGTCACGTCGTCGACCTCGACGCCGGTCCTCGCGTCCCTGGCCGCCATCCCTGGAGTCGCGGCGGTCACCGGTGCGCCCGTTGGCCTCTACGCGGTCCCGGTCACGGTCACCGTCCTCGGTAACCCCACTGCGACGCTCGAGTACGTCAAGGCTCTCCAGACCGCGACGTCCAGGCTCTTCCTCGCGACCGGTGTCTCCCTCACCGGCCAGGACGAGACCGGCGCGAGCGGTGGGCGCCCCGCGACGGCCAAGGGTGATGCGGAGATCGTCATCAGCGGCTACGTCTACGTCCTGGACGCCGATGCCGCACCTGCGCCGGCGGCTCCCACTGCCGAGGAGCCTGCGGTGACAACCAGCTGACCTGGCTGGTACCGAGTGTCGGCGCCCGGCACACCTCGCCCCGCCGGGCGTCCGACACTCGGGCGCCCGGCGTCGTCGTCCCTGGTCCGTGGGAAGATGTCCGCATGCTTCGTTGGCTGACTTCAGGTGAATCGCACGGCCCTGCACTCGTGGGCATCGTCGAGGGTGTCCCCGCAGGTGTGGAGGTGCTGACCTCCGACATCCAGGACGCGCTCGCGCGCCGTCGTCTGGGCTACGGCCGCGGCGCCCGGATGAAGTTCGAGCAGGACGAGGTGCGCATCCTCGCCGGTCTGCGGCACGGCATCACCCAGGGTGGTCCGCTCGCGATCGAGATCGGCAACACGGAGTGGCCCAAGTGGGTCGACGTCATGGCCTCCGACCCTGTCGACCCGGCGCTGCTGAACCGTGCGCGCAACGCGCCGCTCACCCGTCCGCGTCCGGGCCACGCCGACCTCGTCGGCATGCGTAAGTACGCCTTCGACGACGCCCGTCCTGTGCTCGAGCGCGCCTCCGCCCGGGAGACCGCGACGCGTGTCGCCCTCGGCGCCGTCGCCGCGAAGTTCCTCGAGCAGGCTCTCGGCATCCGTCTCGTGTCGCACGTGACGAGCATCGGCCCGGTCTTCACCCCTGAGGACGCCGTGCTCCCGTCGCCCGACGACGTCGCGTACCTCGACGCCGACCCGGTCCGCTGCTTCGACAAGACCACCTCGGACGCGATGGTCGCCGAGATCGACGCGTGCCACAAGGACGCCGACACACTCGGTGGTGTCGTCGAGGTCCTCGCCTACGGCGTCCCGACGGGTCTCGGCTCGTACACGCACGGCGACCGTCGCCTCGACGCGAAGCTCGCCGCGGCCCTCATGGGTATCCAGGCCATCAAGGGCGTCGAGGTCGGCGACGGTTTCCGCACGGCCGCCCGCCGCGGCTCGCAGGCTCATGACGAGATCGACCGCGACGACGACGGCCGTCTGCGTCGCCGGACCAACCGTGCTGGTGGTATCGAGGGCGGCATGAGCAACGGTGAGGTCCTGAGGGTCCGCGCCGCGATGAAGCCCATCTCGACGGTCCCGCGCGCCCTCGCGACGGTCGACGTCGCGACGGGGGAGCCGGCGACTGCCCAGCACCAGCGCAGCGACGTCTGCGCCGTACCGCCGGCAGCCGTGGTCGCCGAGGCGATGGTCGCGCTGACCCTCGTCGACGTGGTCCTCGAGAAGTTCGGCGGGGACTCTGTCGGCGAGGTGCGCCGCAACGCCGAGGCGTACCTGGCCGCCATCCCCGAGCTGCTGCGCTGATCGTGTCCCCGACAGGCGCAGGGGCGCAGAGCCCGCGTGTGGTGCTCGTCGGCCCGCCGGGGTCCGGCAAGTCGACCACTGCCCGGCTGCTCGCCGGGCTGCTCGGCGTCGACCTGCGCGACACCGACACCGACATCGAGGTGACGGCCGGCAAGGCCATCGCCGACATCTTCGTCGACGACGGCGAGCCGCACTTCCGCGCTCTCGAGCGCGAAGCCGTGACGACAGCCCTGGCTGTCCACGAGGGGGTGCTCGCCCTCGGGGGCGGAGCCGTCCTCGACCCCTTGAGCCAGGCCGCCCTCGAGGCGTACACGCACGACGGCGGCGCCGTCGTGTTCCTCGACGTGAGCCTCACGCACGTCGCACCCCGCGTCGGCTTCAACCAGGCCCGCCCTCTGCTGCTCGGCAACCCTCGTGCGAAGTGGGCGAGCCTCATGGAGGCGCGCCGCCCCGTGTACGAGCGGATCGCCACCCACCGTGTCGACACCGACGCCAAGACCGCCGCCCAGGTCGCCCGTGAGATCCACGAGGCCCTGGTCCGCCCCACCCCACCGGAGGACCCGTCGTGACCGACGAGACGACTGCCACGCCCGAGACCACTGCCGCACCGGCTCCTTCCGTCGTGCGCGTCGACGCAGAGCACTCCTACGACGTGCTCATCGGCAAGCAGCTGCTCGGCGAGCTGCCGCGCCTGCTCGGCACCGGTGTCAAGAAGGTCCTCGTCGTGCACACCGAGGCGATGGAGGCCTCTGCCGCGGTCGTCCGCGAAGACCTCCTCGCGCAGGGCTACGAGGCCCTCCTCGCCGTCATCCCCGACGCCGAGGGAGCGAAGTCTGTCGATGTCGTGGCCTTCTGCTGGCAGGTGCTCGGCCAGTCGGACTTCACGCGCAGCGACGCGATCGTCTCGCTCGGCGGGGGGGCGACGACCGACGTCGCCGGCTTCATCGCCGCCACGTGGCTGCGCGGCATCTCGGTCGTGCACATCCCGACGACCCTGCTCGCGATGGTCGACGCGGCCGTCGGCGGCAAGACGGGTATCAACACGGCCGAGGGCAAGAACCTCGTGGGTGCCTTCCACTCGCCCGTCGGCGTGCTGTGCGACCTCGTCGCCCTCGAGACGCTGCCGCGCTGGGACTTCGTCGCGGGGCTCGGCGAGATCATCAAGACGGGGTTCATCGCCGACCCTGTGATCCTCGATCTCGTCGAGGCCAACGCCGAGGCCCTCGGCACCTGGCCCGCGAGCATCGACGACCATCTCTGGGACGTCGTCCGGGAGCTCGTCGAGCGCAGCGTGGCTGTCAAGGCGCGTGTCGTCAGCGAAGACCTCAAGGAGGCCTCGCTCCGCGAGATCCTCAACTACGGGCACACCCTCGCCCACGCGATCGAGCAGGTCGAGCGCTACGCGTGGCGTCATGGGGCTGCTGTGTCGGTGGGCATGGTCTTCGCGGCCGAGCTCGCGCGTCTTGCCGGCCGCCTCGACGACGAGGTCGTCGACCGCCACAGGTCGATCCTCGCGTCGGTGGGTCTGCCGCTGACGTACCGCGGTGACCGCTGGGAGCAGCTGCTCGCGGTGATGCGCCGCGACAAGAAGTCCCGTGGCGACCTGTTGCGCTTCGTCGTGCTCGACGGCATCGGCAAGCCGACCCGCCTCGAAGGCCCCGACCCGACGCTGCTCGCCGCTGCATACGCCGAGATCAGCGCAGACGCACCGACCAGCAGGGCCATCTCGCTCTAGCCGACGCTCCGGTCGACGCGCCGCCGTTCTCGTCGAAGAGCGGTGTTCCGTCGGTCAGGCGCGGTCGTCGTGGCAGAAGAGCGCGCTGTGCCCGGCGGCTCGTCGAGAGTGTCGGGGGTGAACAGGTCCGTGCTCAGGGTGCAGGGCAGGACTCCCCACCGCGGCGGGGTGCGCTCGGGTGCCCAGCCGTGCAGCATGACGGCATGACCTCTCCACTCACCGCGGACGCCTCGTTCCGGGCTGCACGCTCCTCGCTCTCCTCGAGCCTGTGGATCGGGGTGGCGCTGCTCTGGGCCGCGACCGCGGGAGCTGTCGTCGGCGCCGTGACGTTCTGGGGCGAGACTGCGGGGTGGGCGTGCGCCTTCTTCGTGCTGCTCCTGGCGCCCTTCGCCGTCGGGGTGCTGCTCATGGCTGTCTCGGACCGCCGGAGCTGGGCGGTCGCTGCCCGCGGCATCCCCGTCGAGGTGCGCAGCGCCCGCGGCCTCGGCAGCGGGAACAGCCAGGGACGCCAGGTGGTTGCCTGGGGCGACCGCGATGCGCAGGGTCTGCCGTACCTGCACCTCACGCTCCCGGGTCGTGCTGAGCACGGGGACATCACGGGTCCGGTGACCGTGGAGATCTTCCGCCGCACGGGTCGCGGCCGTGGCATCGGCGGCCCGGTGCGTGTCCGGTCGAGCGACGGGCACCGCGAGTGGTGGGCGGGCAACGCCGTCGAGTCGGCCGAGCGGCGCCCTCCGATCGTCGAGGCTCAGACAGCGGCAACCTGACGCGCCGCCTCCCGTCCGGCGTCCGTGGGCACAGGTCACCTGTCGGGGGCCCGCGTACTAGGCTCCCGGGCATGACACGTGTGCTGCTCCTCAACGGCCCCAACCTCGGACGACTCGGCGTACGAGAGCCAGAGGTCTACGGCTCTCTGTCCTTCGCCGACCTCGTCGAGTCCGGCGCCCGGTGGGGGAGCGAGCTCGGTCTCGAGGTCGAGGTCCGCCAGACCGACGACGAGTCCGAGCTGGTGCACTGGCTCCACGAGGCCGTCGACACACGCAGCGACGTGGTGCTCAACCCGGCTGCGTTCACGCACTACTCCTATGCGCTCCGCGACGCGGCCGCGCAGGTGACCAAGGGGGGACTGCGCCTGGTCGAGGTGCACATCTCCAACCCGTACGCCCGGGAGGAGTTCCGTCATCTCTCGGTCGTCGGGCCCGTCGCCACGGGGACCGTCGCGGGTTTTGGCTTCGACTCGTACAGGCTGGCGCTGCTCGCTCTCGCCGGCTGAACCGCTGGGCTGAGGCCCGGAGTCGACCTCAGAGACGGCCTCTGGTGTGCCCCAAAAATAGTGTGCCAAGCGCATGCGCGCCCCCGTTGCAGCTCAGCACCTCGACCTGAAGTCCAGAACATATCCTTGAACACCAAGGATCAAGCGCTTAGCCTTGAGTCATGATCGTCCTCACGGTAGACCAGCAGCGCAGCACGACCCGCGGGGACAAGGTCCCCGACTTCTTGGCGCGTGCAGGTGTCTGGGGCGAGCGCCTCGACGGCATCGAGCTGCCCTTCGAGCGGACCGTCGGGGACGAGGTCCAGGCTGTCGTCTCGTCGCCCTCGACGGCTCTCGCCCTCGTGCTGGAGATCGTCCGTCTCGGCGGATGGCGCGCCGGCGTCGGTGTGGGGGAGGTGCAGGACCCGCTCCCAGAGCACAGCCGCGAGGCTTCCGGACCCGCCTTCGTCAGGGCCCGCGCCGCGATCGATCGTGCCAAGCGTCGCTCGTCGGCAGTCCCCGTCGCGATCCAAGGTGGGGACGGCCAGGCGTCAGCCGACGTGGAGGCGGTCGTCCACCTGCTCGGCGCGGTGGTCGAGCGCCGGTCTACTGCTGGCTGGGAGGTCGTCGACCTCCTGGTCGACCTCGAGAGGTCTGGTGCTGACGCGACGCAGCGCGAGGTCGCGCGGAGGCTTGGGGTGAGCGAGCAGGCCGTGAGCCAGCGCGTGCGCGCCGCCCTCTGGGCCGAAGAGCGTGCCGCCCGACCCGTGGTCGCCAGGCTCCTCGGCGAGCTCGACACCATCTGAGCGCGACGCGCGGTCCCTGCCGTCCCAGCGTTCCCTGTGACGGACCCTGCGTGTAGCGTGCGGCTCAGTCGACTGCAGGGGAGATGTCTTGATGGGTCTGATCGGCACGGTGCTCGGCACCGGGAACCTCGCCACCCTCGTCGCGGAGGTCCAGCCCTATCTGCCCGACGGGCACCCACCGGTGCACGCACAGACGAGCACCGGCGTCGCCCTGGCGATCGCCGCGGGGCTGATCGTGCTGAGCATCGTCGGTGGCTACTACGTCACGCGGGGCGTGCTGCACCTCGCCGCGCGCACAGGTGCTGCCGAGTCGACCAGCGGAGCAGGGGGAGGTACCCACAGTGACCCCACGGGGCATGCCGCCGCCACCGGCGCTTCGTCGACAGGCACCTCAGCCCCTGGCGTGGAAGACCCAGCTGGCACCGGACAGCAGGCGGGTGCCGCCCCGAGCCCCGCCGATCCCGGCCCGACCGGCCCCACCGCCGTCGCCGCCCTGCGCGGCGGAACCTGGATCGGCATCCTCGAGCGGCTCGCGGTGACGGGCCTGATCCTCGTCGGCTATCCGGGTGGCATCGCGATCCTCGTGGCGATCAAGGGGCTGGGCAGGTACCCCGAGCTCAAGGACAACCCGGGTGCCTCGGAGCGTTTCGTCGTCGGGACGCTCGCCTCGATCGTCTGGGCTGCTGGTCTCGGGGTCCTCGGTCTGTGGTGGATCGGCTGAGGTAGACTGGCCCACGCTCTCGTGCGGTCCGCTCCCTGATCAGCCCTGCACCTCGCCGGTGCCGGGGCTCGTCGTCCGGTCGTCGGGTGCCTGATCCTTGAACACTCGACAGGAAGACCACCGTGGCTACCACCAACGACATCAAGAACGGCACTGTGCTCAAGCTCGACGGCCAGCTCTGGACCGTCATCGACTTCCAGCACGTCAAGCCCGGCAAGGGTGGCGCGTTCGTCCGCACCAAGATGAAGAACGTGACCTCGGGCAAGACGGTCGACAAGACCTTCAACGCCGGCCTGAAGATCGAGACTGCGACCGTCGACAAGAGCGACATGCAGTATCTCTACAAGGACGGCACGGACTACGTGTTCATGGACCAGAGCACGTACGACCAGATCAACATCCCCGAGGTGGTCGTCGGCGACGCCGCCAACTTCCTCCTCGAGAGCCAGGTCGTCAACGTCGCGACCAACGAGGGCACAGTCCTCTACATCGAGCTGCCGCCGTCGGTCGTCCTCGAGATCACCTACAGCGAGCCGGGCCTCCAGGGCGACCGCTCGACCGGTGGGACCAAGCCCGCCACCCTCGAGACCGGTCACGTGATCCAGGTCCCGCTGTTCCTCGAGCAGGGAACCAAGGTCAAGGTCGACACCCGCGACTCGAGCTACCTCGGCCGAGTGAACGACTGACGTGGGAGCCAGGACCAAGGCCCGCAAGCGCGCGCTCGACGTGCTCTTCGAGGCCGAGCAGCGTCACCTCGACCCGATCACCCTCCTCGCGGACCGGGTGGCCGAGCCGGGGACCGAGGCAGCCCTGCCGCAGTACTCCGCCGACATCGTCGAGGGGGTCATCGACCGCCTCGACCGGATCGACGAGCTCCTCGAGACGTACTCGCACGAGTGGTCGCTCGACCGTATGCCCGCAGTCGACCGTGCGCTGCTGCGCATCGGCACCTGGGAGATCCTCTTCAACGACGACGTCCCCGACGCCGTCGCGATCGACGAGGCTGTCGAGCTGTCCAGGTCGCTCTCGACCGACGACTCGCCGGTCTTCGTCAACGGTCTCCTCGGCCGCATCCTCGAGCTGAAGCCGACCATCCTGGCCTGACCCCTCGTCCTCGAGGGAGACGCCACCGCACGCAGGCCCGGACCGTTCACGGTCCGGGCCTGCGTGCGTCCTGTGGCGAGGAGTCGTAGCAGGTGGGGAGGTTCTGCGACCGTCGGGCCTCTCGGGACCTACGGCCCCGTAGGTTACGGGTCCGTAGGTTATTCTCGACGGGTGACCTCGTCGATCGAACACCGCCCGTGGCTGTCCTCCTACGCGCCCGGAGTCGCGCACCACATCACCGTGCCCGACGAACCGCTGACAGCCTCGCTCGAGCGCGCCGCCGAGCGTTTCCCGGACAGGCCTGCCCTCGACTTCATGGGCTCGACGACCACCTACGCCGAGCTCCTCGACCAGGTCCGCCGCGCCGCGAGCGCCCTGCTCGACCTCGGTGTCGGCCCGGGTGACAGGGTCGCGATCGCGCTCCCGAACCTCGCCTCGCACGTGGTCGCCTTCTACGCGACGCTGCGGATCGGTGCTGTCGTCGTCGAGCACAACCCGACGTACACCGCAGGCGAGCTCGCGCACCAGCTCACGGATTCTGGTGCCGTGGTCGCGATCTGCTGGGAGCACACAGCGGTCCGGGTCCTCGAGGTCCAGGCGCAGACGCCGGTCCGGACGGTGATCGCCGTCGACATGTCTCGCGACCTGCCCACGCTCAAGCGCCTGGCGCTCTCCCTCCCGATCAGCAAGGCCAAGGCCCTCCGGGCGACGATGCGTGCCGCCCTGCCCTCGGGCACGACCTACTGGCACGAGCTGGTCTCGAAGGCGTCGCCGCTGCCCGCCGACCACCCGTACCCGGAGTCCGAAGACCTTGCTCTCCTGCAGTACACGGGTGGCACGACCGGGACTCCTAAGGGCGCGATGCTCACCCACCGCAACCTCGTGGCCAACGTCGTGCAGGGCACCGAGTGGACCGGGGCGGAGCGTGAGTCTGTCGAGGAGGACGGCCACGAGGTCGTCTACGGCGTGCTCCCGTTCTTCCACGCCTTCGGTCTCATGCTCTGCCTCACCTACGCGATGCGGATCGGCGCGACGCTCGTGCTGTTCCCCAAGTTCGACGTGACGTCCGTCCTGGCGACCCAGAAGCGCCTGCCCGGGTCGTTCTTGCCCGCGGTGCCCCCGATGCTCGACAGGCTGTCGGCTGCGGCGAAGGAGTCCGGCGCCGACCTCACGAGCTTCCGGTACGCCATCTGCGGTGCGATGCCGATCCCGCTCGCGACGGCGGAGGCCTGGGAAGAGGTGACCGGCGGTCTCGCGATCGAGGGGTACGGCATGACCGAGACCTCCCCGGTCGCCCTCGGCAGCCCTCTCTCCGACCAGCGCCGGCCCGGCATGCTCGGTCTGCCCTTCCCGTCGACCGACATCCTCGTGGTCGACCAGGACGACCCGACGAAGATCCTCGGGTCCGGGGAGCGCGGCGAGCTGCTCATCAGCGGACCGCAGGTCTTCGCGGGCTACTGGGAACGCCCGGAGGACACAGCCGAGTCGCTCGTCGAGCTCCAGGGCAAGATCTGGGTGCGGACCGGTGACGTGGTCGTCATGCACGACGGCGGGTTCGTCCAGGCCGTGGACCGCATCAAGGAGATGATCATCACCGGCGGGTTCAAGGTCTTCCCGTCGCAGGTCGAGGACTGCCTGCGGACCATGCCTGGTGTCGAGGACGTCGCTGTGGTCGGCCTCCCGGGCGGCGACCTGGGGGAGAAGGTCGTCGCGGCCCTCGTGCTGGCACGCGACGCCACGGGTGTCGACCTCGAGGCCGTCCGGGCCTGGTGCGAGAAGAACGTCGCCCGCTACGCGCTGCCCAAGCAGCTGGTCATCATGAAGGACCTGCCCAGGTCGCAGATCGGCAAGGTGCTGCGCAGGGTCGTGCGCGACAGGGTGATCTCGGGGACCTGACACCCCCGGGTCGCCAGGCGGCGGAGCCGAGGAGCAGCATGCACAGACCCCGGGGTCTAGCGTGAGCCTGTGAAGCCTGCCGAACGCCGTGTCCTCGTGGTCGCGATCCTCGCGTCCTTCGTCGTGTTCCTCGACGGGTCGGTCGTCAACGTCGCACTGCCCGCGATCGCCGGGGACCTGGACGGGGGAGTGCTCGACGGGCTCGCCCTCCAGCAGTGGGTCGTCGACGCCTATCTCGTGACCCTCGGGGCGCTGATCCTCGTGGCCGGGTCGCTCTCCGACGTCCTCGGCCGGCGGAGTGTCCTCTCGTGGGGGCTGGTCGGTTTTGGTCTCGCGTCGCTCGCCTGCGCTGTCGCCCCGTCAGGGGTGGTCCTCGTGGTCGCCCGTGCTGTCCAGGGCGCTGCCGGGGCGCTCTTGGTGCCGAGCTCCCTCGCGATGATCGTCGCGACCTTCCGCGGCGAGGCGCAGGGGCGGGCCATCGGCACCTGGACGGCGTGGACGGGGACGGCCATGATCGCCGGGCCGCTGCTCGGCGGGATCCTCGTCGACACCTCGTCGTGGCGCTGGGTCTTCGCGGTCAACGTGCTCCCCGTCGCGGTGACAGCCTGGTTGCTGCGGGGCACCGACCGGGGTGAGCGGGACAGGTCGCGACGCGTCGACGTCGCAGGCGCGGCCCTCGTCGCGCTGGGTCTGGCCGGCACGGTCTTCGCGCTCATCGAGCAAGGACGGCTCGGTTGGGGCGACCCGCTGGTCTGGGGACCGCTGGTCCTCGGCGTCCTGGCCCTCGTCGTCTTCGTGCTGTGGGAACGGCGCGTGGCCGACCCTGTCCTGCCGCTGCGGCTCTTCGCAGTGCGCAACTTCTCGGCCGGGAACCTCACCACGGCCTTCGTCTACGGGGCGCTCGCCTTCGGCGGCTTCGTCGTGGTCCTGTTCCTCCAACAGGTGGCCAGCTACAGCGCGACGGCGGCCGGTCTGGCGATGCTGCCCGTCACGCTCCTCATGCTCGTGCTGTCGTCCCGCGCCGGGTCGCTGGCAGGTCGCTACGGTGCGCGCGTCTTCATGACCGCAGGCCCGCTGCTCGCCGCCGCCGGGTACCTGCTCATGCTGACGACCACGCAGGACGCGGACTACCTCACCCAGCTGCTGCCGGGTGTGCTGCTCTTCGGGCTCGGTCTGAGCGCGACGGTGGCTCCCCTGACGGCGTCGATCCTCGCTGCGGTCCCGCCCGAGGACGCCGGCATCGGCTCCGCGGTCAACAACGCGGTCTCGCGGGTGGCCGGGCTGGTGGTCATCGCCTGCGCCGGGGTGGTCCTCGGCCCGACGCTCGACCTTGCGGGGTTCCACAGAGCCCTGGTGCTGACAGCCGTGCTGCTCGCCCTCGGCGGGCTGGTGAGCTGGCTCGGCGTCCGGGACGCCCCGACGACAGCCGGGGCAGAGGGCTCGGCAGTCGCCTGACAGAACGCCCGGTCTCCGAGTGACGGTGCGTCCGTGGCATCTCGACGAGCACGGCGCCAGAGCGCCCGGCGGCAGCCTGACGACCCGCAGCAGGGACAGGTCGTCTCACCATGCGCCACCCCGCACGGGCGCCGCCCGGGGTCGCTGTAAGGTGGGTGACGTCCTGCAAGACATCCTTTAAGAGCCGTCCAGAGAGGCGGAGAAGGAGGTCGCCAGATGACATCTGGCCCTGCTGTGCCCCACGACGCTCCTGCGTCGTCCCCCCTCGAGTCCTCACCCGTCGTGCCCCCAGCGCCGACCGAGGTCCTCGGAGCCCCCGAGATCGCCCGGGCGCTGACCCGCATCGCCCACGAGATCCTCGAGCGCAACAAGGGCGGCGCCGACGTGGTCCTGCTCGGCATCCCGACCCGGGGTGTCCCGCTCGCCGAGCGGCTCGCGCTGCGCCTCGCCGAGGTCGAGCCCGGCCTCGACGCCACGAGCCTCGTCGGCACCCTCGACGTGACCATGCACCGCGACGACCTGCACCGCCAGCCACCGCGAGCGATCGGCACGACCACGCTGCCCGCAGGCGGGATCGACGGCAAGGTGGTCGTCCTCGTCGACGACGTCCTGTACTCCGGCCGCACCATCCGCGCGGCGCTCGACGCGATCAGCGACATCGGGCGCCCGCGCGCCGTCCAGCTCGCCGCGCTCGTCGACCGCGGTCACCGCGAGCTGCCGATCCGCCCCGACTACGTCGGCAAGAACCTGCCGACCTCGGTGTCCGAGCGCGTCCACGTGCGGGTCGCCGAGATCGACGGAGACGACGCCGTCCTCATCAGCCAGGCCCCGGTGGCAGCCGGGACCCAGGCAGAGGAGGCAGGGCTGTGAAGCACCTCCTCACGACGGCGGACCTGTCGCGCGCCGAGGCGATCCGCATCCTCGACACCGCCGGTCAGATGGCCGCCACGCAGTCGCGGGAGATCAAGAAGCTCCCGACGCTGCGCGGGCGCACCGTGGTCAACCTCTTCTTCGAAGACTCGACCCGCACCCGCATCTCCTTCGAGACAGCCGCCAAGCGCCTCTCGGCCGACGTCATCAACTTCTCCGCCAAGGGCTCGAGCGTCTCCAAGGGGGAGTCCCTCAAGGACACCGCGCTGACGCTCCAGGCCATGGGGGCCGACGCCGTGATCATCCGGCACCAGGCCTCCGGGGCGCCGCACACGCTGGCCAACGCTGGCTGGGTCGACTCGGCTGTCATCAACGCGGGCGACGGCATGCACCAGCACCCGACGCAGGCGCTGCTCGACGCGTACACGATCCGCCGCCACCTCACGGGGGAGCGCCGCGACGCGCGGGACCCCGCGAGCGCACCGCTGCTCGGCGCCGGGACGGGTCAGGACCTCTCCGGTCTGCACGTGGCCGTGGTGGGTGACGTCCTGCACTCGCGCGTGGCCCGCTCGAACGTCCAGCTGCTCACCACCCTCGGTGCCCGGGTGACGCTCGTCGCGCCGCCCACCCTCGTGCCCGTCGGGGTCGAGGCGTGGCCCTGCGACGTGTCCTACGACCTCGACTGGGTCCTCGGTGACGGCAAGCCTGACGCGGTGATGATGCTGCGTGTCCAGCGCGAGCGGATGAGCAGCTCGGGCGGAGGGTTCTTCCCGAGCCCTCTCGAGTACACCCGCAACTACGGTCTCGACGCGCGCCGCCTGCGGCTGCTCGAGGACCACACGATCGTCATGCACCCCGGCCCGATGAACCGCGGGCTCGAGATCTCGGCGGAGGCGGCGGACTCGCCGCGCGCGGTGATCGTCGAGCAGGTCGCCAACGGTGTCGCGGTCCGCATGGCCGTCCTCTACCTCCTGCTCGCAGGAGACGTGACGCACGAGGCGTCCGACAAGCACGGTGCCTCTGACAAGAACGGTGTCTCCCCGAAGGAAGCAGGACAGTCATGACCACCAGGTATCTCCTCTCCCACGTGTCGCCCCTCGGTGGTGACAGTGTCGACATGGTCCTCGCCGGCGGTGTGATCGAGGCTGTCGCCCCGGCTGGCACGCTCAGCGCGGACGGCTCCGACGAGACCGTGGTCGTCGACTGCTCCGGGCTGGTCGCCCTCCCGGGCCTGGTGGACCTGCACACCCACCTGCGGGAGCCGGGCCGGGAAGACTCCGAGACGATCGCGTCGGGGACCCGCGCCGCGGCCGTCGGCGGGTTCACGGCCGTCCACGCGATGGCCAACACGACCCCGGTCCAGGACACCGCCGGTGTGGTCGAGCAGGTCTGGCGCATCGGCACCGAGGCGGGCTGGGCGGACGTCCACCCCGTCGGCGCCGTGACCGTGGGCCTGGCGGGGGAGCACCTCGCCGAGCTCGGCTCGATGGCCTCGTCGGCCGCGCAGGTCCGGGTGTTCTCGGACGACGGCAGGTGCGTGTGGGACCCGGTCCTCATGCGCCGCGCGCTCGAGTACGTGAAGTCCTTCGACGGGGTGATCGCCCAGCACGCCCAGGAGCCCCGCCTGACCGAGGGCGCCCAGATGAACGAGGGTGTCGTCTCGGCCGAGATCGGGCTGGCCGGCTGGCCGGCTGTCGCCGAGGAGGCGATCATCGCCCGCGACGTGCTGCTCGCCGAGCACGTCGGCTCACGCCTGCACGTGTGCCACCTGTCGACCGCCGGGTCTGTCGACCTCATCCGTTGGGCCAAGGCCCGGGGCATCAACGTGACCGCCGAGGTCACCCCGCACCACCTGATCCTCACCGACGAGCTCGCCCGCGGCTACGACCCCCTCTTCAAGGTCAACCCGCCGCTGCGCACGGCCGCAGACGTCGAGGCCGTCCGCGAGGGCCTGGCCGACGGGACGATCGACATCGTCGCGACCGACCACGCCCCCCACACCCGCGAGGACAAGGACTGCGAGTGGGCTGCGGCGGCCTTCGGCATGACCGGCCTCGAGACGGCGCTGAGCGTCGTCCAGCAGACCATGGTCGACACCGGTCGCATGACCTGGGCCGACGTCGCCCGTGTGCTCTCGACAGCGCCGGCGCGCATCGGCCGCATCGACGAGGGTGCCCGTCCGCAGGGTCGTCCGCTCGAGGTCGGCGAGCCCGCCAACGTCGTGCTGGTCGACCCGTCCGCGACCCGCGTCGTCGTGCCGGCCGAGCAGGCGACCGCGAGCGCGAACTCGCCCTTCGGCGGTCACGAGCTGCCCGGTGCTGTCGTGGCGACCTTCTTGCGGGGTCGGGCGACCGTCTTCGAGGGCCGTCCGGTCGAGCAGGCCGAGGTGGCTCGATGAACCTGCCCCTCCCTGTCGCCGTGGCGATCATGCTGTCCGTGGGTGCCCTGCTGCTGGTGATCATGTGGCGCGGCTGGCGCTCGCTCCAGGCGCGCAGCGCGACCAAGGTGTCGACGCTCGCCGAGGTGCCTGCCGAGGCAGAGCTCGGTGCCGCACGCACGGCGCCGATCGAGGGCACGTACGTGTCGACGACCACGGCCGGCGACTGGCTCGACAGGGTCGCCGCGCGCGAACTCGGGTACAGGGCCAAGGCTGTCGTGCAGGTGTTCGACGCGGGTGTCGTGGTCGCCCGGGCAGGTGCCACCGACCTCTTCGTGCCTGTCGCCGACCTCACGGGTGCCTCGCGCACCTCGGGCATGGCTGGCAAGTACGTCGGCGGCGAGGGCCTCGTGGTCATCGCCTGGTCGACGCTGTCGCCGACGGGTGAGCGCACGGCCCTCGAGACCGGCGTGCGGACCCAGCGCAAGGCCGACCGTCCCCTCCTCCTCGACGCCGTGAGCGCGCTCGCGTCGTCGTCTCCTTCTTCCCCCGACTCTCGTACCGACATCAAGGAGTCCGAGTGACTACGCAGCTCCACGCGACCAAGACCCCCGAGACCGACGTCTCCGACGCAGCGCTCCTCGTCCTGGAAGACGGTCGCACCTTCTCCGGCCGTGCCTACGGCGCGCACGGCACCACGGTCGGCGAGATCGTCTTCAACACCGGCATGACCGGCTACCAGGAGACGCTGACCGACCCCTCGTACCACCGGCAGATCGTCGTGATGACGGCGCCGCACATCGGCAACACGGGTGTGAACGACGACGACCCGGAGTCCGGCAAGATCTGGGTGAGCGGCTACGTGGTGCGCGACCCTGCCCGACGCCCCTCGAACTGGCGTGCCGTGGGCACCCTCGAGGACGAGCTGGTCCGTCAGGGTGTCGTCGGCATCTCCGACATCGACACCCGCGCGCTGACACGTCACCTGCGCGAGCGCGGTGTGATGCGCGGTGCCGTGTTCTCCGGCGACGCGCTGCTCGTCGGTGGGTACCCGCGGTCGATCGACGACCTCGTCGCGGAGGTCCTCGCGGCCCCGTCGATGAAGGGCGCCGACCTCGCCGGCGAGGTCAGCACCGACGAGGCCTACGTCATCGAGCCCCTCGGCGACTTCGCGGGGAAGGCTCCGCTGAAGACCGTGGTCGCGATCGACCTCGGCATCAAGGCCATGACGCCGCAGCGTCTCGCCGAGCGCGGCATCCGCGTGCACGTGCTGCCGTCGTCCTCGACGATCGACGACGTCGTGGCGCTCTCGCCCGACGGCGTGTTCTTCTCCAACGGCCCCGGAGACCCCGGGGCGGCGACCCACGAGGTCGAGCTGCTCCGTGAGGTCCTCGACCGCGGCCTGCCGTACTTCGGCATCTGCTTCGGCAACCAGATCCTCGGGCGGGCCCTCGGCTTCGGCACCTACAAGCTGGCCTACGGCCACCGCGGCATCAACCAGCCGGTCATGGACCTCGCGACCCGCAAGGTCGAGATCACCTCGCAGAACCATGGCTTCGCGGTCGACGCCCCGGTGGGCGCCGAGACCGTCGCGCCGCACACCGACCGCTACGGGCGCGTGATCGTGTCGCACATCGGCCTCAACGACCAGGTGGTCGAGGGTCTCGAGTGCCTCGACATCCCGGCCTTCTCCGTCCAGTACCACCCGGAGGCAGCCGCAGGCCCGCACGACGCCTCGTACCTCTTCGACCGTTTCCTCGACCTCATGACGTCAGGTGCGTCGTCCGCCGCAGGCCTCTCGGCCGCGGGGACCCAGACCGCCACGTCGCAGAAGGAGAACTGACCAGTGCCTCGCAGAACAGACATTAACTCCGTCCTGGTCATCGGCTCCGGGCCGATCGTCATCGGCCAGGCGTGCGAGTTCGACTACTCGGGCACCCAGGCGTGCCGGGTGCTCAAGGAGGAGGGCATCCGTGTCGTCCTGGTGAACTCCAACCCGGCGACGATCATGACGGACCCCGAGTTCGCCGACGCCACGTACATCGAGCCCATCACGACCGAGGTGCTCACCTCGATCATCGCCAAGGAGCGCCCCGACGCCGTCCTGGCGACCCTCGGCGGGCAGACGGCTCTCAACGCCGCGATCGCCCTCGACGAGGCCGGTGTCCTGGCCAAGTACGACGTCGAGCTCATCGGCGCGAACATCGCCGCGATCCAGAAGGGCGAAGACCGCCTGCAGTTCAAGGAGGTCGTCGAGAAGTGCGGCGGCGAGTCCGCCCGCTCGGTCATCATCCACGCCGTCGAGGAGGCCCTCGCGGCCGCCGACGACCTGGGATACCCGATGGTCGTGCGCCCGTCCTTCACGATGGGTGGCCTGGGCTCGGGCATCGCCTACGACGAGAAGGACCTGCGCCGCATCGTCGGCCAGGGCCTGCACTACTCGCCGACCACCGAGGTGCTCCTCGAGGAGTCGATCCTCGGCTGGAAGGAGTACGAGCTCGAGCTCATGCGTGACAAGGCGGACAACGTCGTCGTCATCTGCTCGATCGAGAACGTCGACCCCGTCGGCGTGCACACCGGTGACTCGGTGACGGTCGCCCCGGCGCTCACCCTCACCGACCGCGAGTACCAGAACCTGCGCGACATCGGCATCGCCGTGATCCGCGAGGTCGGCGTCGACACCGGTGGCTGCAACATCCAGTACGCCGTGCATCCCGAGACCGGCCGCGTGGTCGTCATCGAGATGAACCCGCGCGTGTCGCGCTCCTCGGCCCTCGCCTCGAAGGCCACGGGCTTCCCGATCGCGAAGATCGCCGCGAAGCTCGCCGTCGGGTACACCCTCGACGAGATCCCCAACGACATCACCGGGTCGACCCCGGCGTCCTTCGAGCCCTCGCTCGACTACGTGGTCGTCAAGGTGCCGCGCTTCGCCTTCGAGAAGTTCCCGGCGGCCGACGACACCCTCACCACGACCATGAAGTCCGTCGGCGAGGCGATGGCCATGGGCCGCAACTTCACCGAGGCCCTCGGCAAGGCGCTGCGCTCGATCGACAAGTCCGGCGCGACCTTCCACTGGGACGGGGAGGTGCCCACGGGCGCCGACCTCGACGCGCTCCTCGTCGAGATCGCCCGGCCGACCGAGTCCCGCCTCGTGCAGACCCAGCAGGCCCTGCGTGCCGGTGCGACCATCGAGCAGGTCTTCGACGCCACGAAGATCGACCCCTGGTACCTCGACCAGATCCAGCTCGTCAACGAGATCGCCGCCGAGGTGGCCGCCGCACCGGCGCTCACCCGCGTGGTCCTCGACCGCGCCAAGCGCCACGGGCTCTCCGACGCGCAGATCGCGTCGCTGCGCGGCATCGGCGGCAGCCGCTCCGCAGGCGAGGCGACGGTCCGCGAGGTCCGCAAGGCCCTCGGGGTGCGCCCGGTCTTCAAGACCGTCGACACCTGCGCTGCGGAGTTCAAGGCCGAGACCCCGTACTACTACTCGTCCTACGACGCCGAGACCGAGGTCAAGCCGCGCGAGCGCGAGGCCGTGATCATCCTCGGCTCGGGCCCGAACCGCATCGGTCAGGGCATCGAGTTCGACTACTCCTGCGTGCACGCAGCCCTCGCCCTCAAGGGCGACTACGAGACCGTCATGGTCAACTGCAACCCCGAGACCGTCTCGACCGACTACGACACGGCCGACCGCCTCTACTTCGAGCCGCTGACCTTCGAAGACGTCCTCGAGGTCTACGAGGCTGAGCTGGCCGCCGGTCCGATCAAGGGGATCATCGTGCAGCTCGGCGGCCAGACGCCGCTGAGCCTCGCGCAGCGTCTTGCCGACGCGGGTCTGCCGATCCTCGGCACCTCGCCCGAGGCCATCGACTCCGCGGAGGACCGTGAGGTCTTCGGCCGCGTCCTCGGCGAGGCCGGTCTGCCGGCCCCCGCCTTCGGCACCGCGACGACCCTCGCGCAGGCCTGCGAGATCGCCGACGGCATCGGCTACCCGGTCCTCGTCCGCCCGTCCTACGTGCTCGGCGGACGCGGCATGGAGATCGTCTACTCCGAGGAGCAGCTCACTGGCTACGTCGAGCGCGCCCTCGGCGAGGTCGCCAAGGCCGGGGGACACCTCGCCCCGATCCTCATCGACCGCTTCCTCGACGACGCGATGGAGATCGACGTCGACGCCCTCTACGACGGCGAGGAGATGTTCCTCGGCGGCGTCATGGAGCACATCGAAGAGGCCGGGATCCACTCGGGCGACTCCGCCTGCGTGCTGCCCCCGGTCTCGCTCAGCGAGGCCGAGATCGCGCGCATCCGCCGCTCGACCGAGGCCATCGCCAAGGGCGTCGGCGTGCGCGGTCTGCTCAACGTGCAGTTCGCCCTCGTCTCCGACGTGCTCTACGTCCTCGAGGCCAACCCGCGCGCCTCGCGGACCGTGCCCTTCGTGTCCAAGGCCACCGGCGTCCCGCTCGCCAAGGCCGCGGCGCTGCTCATGGTCGGCCACTCGATCGCCGACATGCGCGCCTCGGGTGTCCTGCCCGCCGAGGGCGACGGTGCGACCCTCGACCTCGACGCGCCCATCGCCGTCAAGGAAGCCGTGCTGCCCTTCAAGCGCTTCCGCACCGCCGACGGCGTGGCCGTCGACACCGTGCTCGGCCCGGAGATGCGCTCGACGGGTGAGGTCATGGGCTTCGACGACGACTTCCCGACGGCCTTCGCGAAGTCCCAGGCGGCGGCCTTCGGCGGCCTGCCGACCAGCGGTTCGGTCTTCGTGTCGGTCGCCGACCGCGACAAGCGCTCGATCGTCTTCCCGGTCAAGCGCCTCGCGGAGCTCGGCTTCGAGATCCTCGCGACCGAGGGGACCGCGACGGTCCTGCGCCGCAACGGCATCGCCTCGACCGTCGTGCGCAAGCACTCGGCCGGACGCGGTGAGAACGGCGAGCCCACCATCGTCGACCTCATCACCGACGGCGAGGTCGACATGGTCGTCAACACCCCCTCGGGTCAGGGCGCACGCGCCGACGGCTACGAGATCCGCGCAGCGACGACAGCCGCCGACAAGCCGATCATCACGACCGTCTCCCAGCTGGCCGCGGCCGTCCAGGGCATCGAGGCCGTCCTGGCCGGGCCCTTCACGGTCCGCAGCCTCCAGGAGTACGTCACCGTGCAGGGCGCCCGGTGACGGGCACCCCGACCGCAGGACCAGCCGGCAGCCGCGCCCCCTTCGGGGCGCGGCTCGCCGCGGCCATGGCCGAGCACGGACCGCTCTGCGCAGGGATCGACCCGCACCCCGGTCTGCTCGACGCCTGGGGTCTGACCGACGACGCGGACGGCCTGCGGACCTTCGCACTGACCGTCGTCGATGCCCTCGGCGGACGGGTCGCCGCGCTCAAGCCGCAGTCGGCACTCTTCGAGCGGCACGGGTCGAAGGGGGTCGCGGTCCTCGAAGAGGTGATCGCCGCGGCGCGCGAGGTCGGGACACTGACCATCGTCGATGCCAAGCGCGGCGACATCGGGTCGACGATGGCCGGGTACGCCCAGGCGTACCTCGCCGACGGGTCGCCGCTCGCGGGTGACGCCCTCACGGTCTCACCCTTCCTCGGAGCCGGGTCGCTCACGCCTGCCGTTGAGCTCGCCCTCGCGACAGGCCGCGGGCTGTTCGTCCTGTGCCTCACCTCCAACCCCGAAGGTCACGAGGTGCAGCACGCGCGTTCCGCGGGTGGGGAGAGCGTGGCCGCGCAGATGGCGCGGTTCGCCGCCGAGCTCAACGCTGCTGAGCTCGGCGCCGTCGAGCTCGGCGCTGTCGACCTCGAGGCGCCCGGCTCAGAGGCGTCAGAGAGCGCAGCCGACTGGGGGAGCGGTGGCTTCGGGTCGATCGGCCTGGTCGTCGGTGCGACGATCGGCGACGCTGCCCGCACCGCTGGGGTCGACCTGGCGGCCGTGCGCGGCCCCCTGCTGGCACCCGGTGTCGGTGCCCAGGGCGCCGGTGCCGAGGAGCTCGCCGCGGTGTTCGGCGACGCGAGGTCGCAGGTCCTCGCCTCGTCCTCCCGCGGGGTCCTCGCCGCCGGACCTGATGTCGCAGCCCTGCGCACCGCGGCCAAGACCGCGGCCGACGAGGCTCGTGGAGCCCTCGCGACCCGCTGAACGGAACCGCACCCAGCACAGACGACGACGCCGGGACCTCACGCACGAGGCCCCGGCGTCGTCACGTTTCGCCTCAATCGCGACCTACCGGCACCCCGAGTGTGGCCCAGGCCACGTTCCCGTTGCCGACCAGCCCAAACGTGGCTAGTTTCGCAAGTACGTTTCCGCTCGTCCGAAGAAGGTGACCGGAGTGCCATTACCTGAACTGACCCCAGAGCAGCGCGCTGCTGCGCTCGACAAGGCGGCCGCCGCCCGGCGGGCGCGTGCTGAGGTGAAGAACCGTCTGAAGTACTCTTCAGGGGTCCTCTCCGAAGTCATCGAGCAAGGACGCACCGATGACGTCATCGGGAAGTTGAAAGTCGTGTCGCTGCTCGAGTCCCTGCCGGGAGTCGGCAAGGTCAAGGCCCGCGCCATCATGTCGGAGGTCGGCATCGCCGAGTCCCGACGTGTGCGTGGGCTCGGACCGCACCAGGCAGCGGCGCTCGTCGAAAGGTTCGGCTGATCATTCCTGCAACGCCCCCCGCACCCACGTCGTCGCGCCTGACGGTCCTCGCCGGACCCACGGCTGTCGGCAAGGGCACGGTCTCTGCTGACATCCGCGCGCGCTACCCCGACATCTGGCTGTCTGTCTCCGCGACGACACGCCAGCCCCGCCCCGGCGAGGTCGACGGCGTCCACTACCTCTTCGTCGGACCTGACAAGTTCGCCGACATGGTGGCTCACGGCGACCTCCTCGAGTGGGCCGTGGTGCACGGTCGCAACAGCTACGGGACCCCGCGGGGGCCTGTGCAGGACAAGCTCGACGCGGGCGTGGCGACCCTCCTGGAGATCGACCTCCAGGGGGCTCGTCAGGTCCGTGCCTCCATGCCCGAGGCCCGCTTCGTGTTCCTCGCCCCGCCCAGCTGGGAAGAGCTCGAGCGCCGCCTGGTCGGGCGTGGCACCGAGGGACCTGAAGAGCGGGAGCGCCGCCTGGCGACGGCCAAGGTCGAGATGGCCGCAGCCTCCGAGTTCGACCACGTGATCGTCAACGACGACGTCCAGCGCGCGGCCGACGAGCTCGTCTCGGTCATGGGGCTCACCCCGCACCCCGTCGTCGAGCGCTGAGCCCCGTTCCGCCGCGGGGTCGCACGTCACACGACGGTGCGGCCACGCGGCAGGCCTCGGCGCGCCCGCGACCGAGTAGACTGGTCCATTGATCCATCCTCACCACCCTCGGAGTTGACCCGTGTCTGGAACCGTTGCCGCCCCTGTGGGCATCACCGACCCGCCCATCGACGACCTGCTCGACCGCGCTGACTCCAAGTACGCCCTGGTGATCTACTCGGCCAAGCGCGCCCGTCAGATCAACGCGTACTACTCGCAGCTGCACGAGGGGCTCCTCGAGTTCGTCGGCCCGCTCGTCGAGACCCGCAACCAGGAGAAGCCGCTCTCCATCGCCATGCGCGAGATCAACGCCGGCCTCCTCACGATCAACCCGATCGAGCAGCCGGCCGCCGACGCGGACGCCTCCTGACCGACCGCTAGACACTCGCGAAGAGCTGAGAGGGTGCCCGAGCGCATGCGTATCGTCCTCGGCGTGAGCGGCGGGGTCGCGGCCTACAAGGCCGTCCTGCTGCTCCGCACCTTCACGGAGGCTGGGCACGACGTCACCGTCGTGCCGACAGCCGCGGCTCTCCGCTTCGTGGGGGCTCCCACCTGGGAGGCGCTCTCAGGCCGCGCTGTCTCGACCGAGGTCTTCGCGGACGTCCCGCACGTCCCGCACGTCTCGCTCGGGCAGCAGGCCGACCTCGTCGTCGTCGCACCGGCCACCGCAGACCTGCTCTCCAGGATGGCGACAGGCCGGTCTGACGACCTCCTCACCGCCACCCTCCTCACGGCACGCTGCCCGGTGCTCGTGGCCCCGGCGATGCACACCGAGATGTGGCTGCACCCGGCGACCGTCGCCAACGTCGCCACGCTGCGCGAGCGTGGCGTTCACGTGCTGGAGCCTGCGTCGGGGCGCCTGACCGGCGCCGACACCGGACCGGGCCGTCTTCCCGAACCTCAGGTGATCGCCGAGGCCGCACTCGCTCTCGTCGAGACGCCGACCAGCAGCACGTCGTCGCGCCTGGAGGCCGCCGAGAGCGGCGCCGCGAGCGGCCAGCCGACGCCCGCCACAGCGGGGGAGAGCGGCGACCTCGCGGGCACCCGGGTCGTCGTGACCGCCGGCGGGACGCGTGAGCCCATCGACCCCGTGAGGTTCCTCGGGAACCGCAGCACCGGGGTGCAGGGCTACGCAGTCGCCGAAGAAGCCCGCGACCGCGGGGCCGAGGTCGTCCTCGTCGCCGCCAACGTGATCCTCCCCGACCCTGAGGGAGTGAGCGTCGTCCACGTCGAGACCACGGCCCAGCTCGCCGAGGCCGTGGACGAGCACAGGCTCACCGCAGACGTGATCGTCATGAGCGCGGCTGTCGCCGACTTCCGTCCGGCGAGCGTCGGTGACCACAAGACCAAGAAGACGTCCGACGGTGTGGTCGCTCCTATCCAGCTGGTCGTCAACCCCGACATCCTCGCGGGGCTGGTCGAGAGGCGTGCGCCGCACCAGACGATCGTCGGGTTCGCCGCCGAGACGGGCGACGCCGACGGGGACGTGCTCTTCCACGGGCGCGCCAAGGCGCGTCGCAAGAAGGCAGACCTGCTCGTGCTCAACGAGGTCGGTCACGACCTCGGCTTCGGTGCCCCGACGAACGCGGTGACGATCCTCACGGCCGACGGCGAGGCCCTCGGGTCCGCCGAGGGCAGCAAGCGCGAGGTCGCGGCTGCGGTCCTCGACCAGGTCGTCGCGGTGCGCGGAGCCGCAGGCACTTCTGTCTCACACGACTGACCTGCTGCACGAGCCCGACCACCTTCCCCGTATCCTGTCCGGCATGACTGAGTCTCTGCGCCTGTTCACGTCCGAGTCCGTGACCGAAGGACACCCGGACAAGGTGTGCGACCAGATCTCCGACTCCATCCTGGACGCCCTCCTCGAGCAGGACCCGTCCTCCCGTGTCGCGGTCGAGACCCTCGTGACCACGGGCCTCGTGCACGTGGCCGGCGAGGTGACCACCGAGGCCTACGTCGAGATCCCTCAGATCGTCCGCCAGGTCGTCAAGCAGATCGGCTACACCTCGTCCTCGATCGGCTTCGACGGGGACTCCTGCGGGGTCTCGGTGTCGATCGGCCAGCAGTCGCCGGACATCGCGCAGGGTGTCGACAAGGCTCTCGAGATGCGCGTCGACAGCGGTGAGGTCGACCCGCTCGACGCCCAGGGCGCCGGGGACCAGGGCCTCATGTTCGGCTATGCGACCGACGAGACCGCCACGCTGCTCCCGCTGCCGATCTTCGCCGCCCACCGTCTCGCCGAGCGCCTCGCGCAGGTGCGCAAGGACGGCACGCTTGCCGGTCTGCGTCCTGACGGCAAGACCCAGGTGACCGTCGCCTACGACGGTCAGCAGGCCGTCGCGATCGACACCGTCGTCCTGTCGACCCAGCACGACCCCGACGTCCGCCAGGACGAGCTGCGCGCAGCCGTCGCTGAGTTCGTCGTCGCCCCGGTCCTGGCCGAGCTCGACCTCTCCTCCGCCGACCACCGGCTCATCGTCAATCCCACCGGGACCTTCGTCGTCGGCGGGCCCAAGGGTGACGCCGGTCTGACCGGACGCAAGATCATCGTCGACACCTACGGCGGCATGGCCCGCCACGGCGGCGGCGCCTTCTCCGGCAAGGACCCGTCGAAGGTCGACCGCTCCGCCGCCTACGCCACGCGCTGGGTCGCGAAGAACGTCGTGGCCGCAGGGCTCGCCCGCCGCTGCGAGGTCCAGGTGGCCTACGCGATCGGCAAGGCGCACCCCGTGGGCCTCTACGTGGAGACCTTCGGCACCGAGACCGTCCCGAGCGCACGGTTGGAGGCGGCGATCAAGGAGGTCTTCGACCTGCGTCCAGGCGCGATCGTCCGTGACCTCGACCTCTTGCGCCCGATCTACGCGCAGACCGCGGCCTACGGTCACTTCGGCCGTGAGCTGCCGGACTTCACCTGGGAGCGGACCGACAGGGTCGCCGACCTCCAGTCCGCGGTCTGACGCTGGTCTCCAGGGGCGCAGCAGGACACCTGCTCGTCCACAGCGCGGTCTCGGCGGTCTCCGTGCACAGGACCCGCGCGCTGGACGATGCTGTCGGTCCGGTCTCCTAGGGTAGGAGGAGACCTGGTGCCCGAGGCTGTCGTCACGACGTGCCCGGGGAGCCGTAGACGAGACGAAGGAGACGGGTGACCGCCCAGCCCGAGAGCGAGCAGCAGATGCTGCCAGGCCTCTCTGCGCCCAGGCCGGTCCCGTCGAGGTCGGAGACAGGTCTCGCGCTCGCCACCGACCTGCCGATAGCCCGGCTGTGCGTCGACGTTGCACCCGCCCACCTGGACAGGCTCTTCGACTACACGGTCCCGGCGGCGCTGTCAGACGACGCCCAGCCCGGGGTCCGGGTCAAGGTGCGCTTCGGCGCTCAAGACGTCGACGGCTACGTCATGGAGCGCGCCGCGAGCACCACGCACACCGGCAACCTGGTCGCGATCCGCAAGGTCGTCTCACCGCAGCCTGTGCTCACCCCTGAGGTCGCCGACCTCGCGCGCCGGGTCGCGGACTACTACGCGGGCTCGCTGAGCGACGTCCTGCGGCTGGCTGTGCCGCCGCGGCTCGCCCGCGTCGAGAAGGAGCCGACAGCCCTCGAGACGCGGGTAGCGTCCGGGGCGGAAGGTGAGCCCGGAGCGACTGGCGCGGAGCCGGACCTGACCGCCCCGGTCCCGACGGCTACGACAGCCGGCAGCGTGACGGCCTGGTCCGTCTACCGCGGCGGTGACGCCTTCCTCGGGCGCCTGCGGGCAGGGGACTCTCCGCGCGCCGTCTGGACCGCGCTCCCCGGCCAGGGCCGGACGGCCGGGTGGCCGGCGGCGCTGGCGCAGGCGGCTCTCGCGACAGCGTCCGGCGGCCGGGGCACCGTCGTCGTCCTCCCGGACGCCCACGACGTCGACAGGCTCGCCCAGGCCCTCGTAGAGGCTGGCGTGCCCGGGTGGTCGCCCCAGCACGCTGCCGAGCAGCCGGAGGCACCCTGCTTCGTCCCGCTGACCGCCGACCTCGGACCGACGCCGCGCTACCGCAACTTCCTCGCCGCCCTGCGCGGCGAGGCGCAGATCGTCATCGGTACCCGGGCTGCGGCCTTCGCGCCCGTCGCCGACCTCGGGCTCGCCGTGTGCTGGGACGACGTCGACGCCATGCACCAGGAGCGTCGGGCGCCGTACCCGCACGTGCGAGAGATCCTCGCGCTGAGGGCCGAGCAGACAGGCTGCGCGGTGCTCGTCGGAGGGCTCAGCCGGTCGATCCACGCCGAGGCCCTCGTCCGCAGCGGGTGGGCGCGCGAGATCGTCGCCGACCGTCAGACCGTGCGCACCGAGACCCCTCGCGTCGAGGCGCTCACCTCGGTCGAGGTCGCCCGCGAAGGACCAGCCGGGGCTGCGCGCCTGCCCGGGGCTGCGTGGCAGGCCATCACCAAGGGGCTGCTCGACGGCCCGGTGCTGGTCCAGGTCCCGCGCGCCGGGTACCTGCCCGTCGTCGCCTGCGTCCGGTGCAGGACGGCTGCCCGCTGCACTGCCTGCAACGGCCCGCTCGCCCTCCACGGAGCGCACGCGGTCCCGCAGTGCTCGTGGTGCGGCGCTCTCGCGGGCGGCTGGCGCTGCCCCGAGTGCTCCGCGACAGGCCTCCGGTCGGTCCGGGTCGGCAGCGACCGCACCGCTGAAGAGCTCGGCAAGGCCTTCCCGGGTGCCACCGTGCGGGTCTCGGGCGCCCGGTCTGCCTCCGGGATCCTCTCCGAGGTGCCCGACAAGCCGGCACTCGTGGTCTCGACGCCCGGTGCCGAGCCTGTCGCCCCGTCGGGGTACTCCGTCGGGGTGCTGCTCGACGCAGCGGTCTCGACCAGCCCCGTCGGTCTGTACACCGACCAGGAGGCTCTGCACCGCTGGATCACCGCCGGGGCGCTCGTGCGACCGAGCCGGCTCGGCGGGCGGCTGCTGCTCGTCGGCGACGCAGCCCCGACCCCCACCAACGCCCTGGTCCGCTGGGACCCTGCGGGCCTGGCCGGACGCGAGCTCGACGAGCGGGCTGAGCTGAGCATGCCCCCGGCCGTCCGGATCGCGTCGGTCACCGGGGACCGGCACGCCGTGGCGCTCTTCCTCTCCAGGGTGACCCTCCCCGAGGGTGGGTCCGTCCTCGGGCCTGTCGAGCTCCCCGAGCCCGTCGTGGCCGCCCAGCCCGAGCGCGCGCCGTCGGTCGGCCGCACCGGTCGACCCGCGGTCAGCCGAGCTGTCCAGCCCGGCAGCGGGACTGCGCGGTCGCGCGCCGGGGGAGGCCTCGAGGCCGAGGTCCGTGCCATCCTGCGTGTCCCGGTCGCCCGAGGGCGTGATCTCGCCCGCCATCTCGCGGCGGCCCTCGCCGTCGCGAGCGCCCGCCGGGAGGCTGGGCTCATCACTGTCGTCCTCGACCCGAAGGAGATGCTGTGACCATCGACGAGAGTGCCCCTGAGATCGAAGCGGTCCGCGTGGTCGAAGCGGTTCCCGTCGTCGACACCGTCCTCTACGACCTGGGCAACGTCCTGGTCGGCTGGGACCCCTACGGTCCCTTCGAGGGGCTCAGCCATGGCGAGGTCGACGCGTTCTTCGCCGAGACCGACTTCTTGGTGCGCAACCACGAGCAGGACGCCGGGCGACCGTGGGCCGAGCTCAGGGCCCTCGTCGAGGAGAGCTGGCCGCAGCACGCCCACCTCGTCGACAGGTACGTGGACGGCTTCGCAGCGAGCCTCACCGGTCCGGTCCCAGGCTCGGCCGAGATCGTCGACGAGCTCCTCGCGACGGGCACCAGGCTCTACGGGCTCACCAACTGGTCGGCCGAGCTCTTCCACCACGCCGTCCCCGCGGCCCCGTCGATCGGCGTGCTCGAGGGGATCGTCGTGTCCGGCGAGGTCGGCCTCGCCAAGCCGGACCCTGAGATCTTCCGGCTGACGATCGACAGGTTCGCGCTCGACCCGGCACGCACGGTGTTCGTCGACGACTCACCTCGCAACGTCGAGGCCGCTCGGAGCGTCGGGCTGCACGCCGTGCACTTCACCTCGGCCGAGGCGCTGCGCCTCGAGCTCGTCAGGCTGGGGCTGCTGGGCTGAGGACATGCGAGCCTCAGGCCAGGGCACCCGGCTCCGTGGCCGACCGTGCGTCAGGCCCCTGCTGTCGCCCTCGTAGACTGGGGGCATGCGTCTGCTCTTCGCCGGGACCCCGGCCGTAGCTGTCCCTGCCCTGGAGGCCCTCATCGGGTCGCGGCACGAGGTCGTCGCCGTGCTGACCCGTGCTGACGCACGGGCAGGGCGCGGACGACAGCTCGTCCCGAGCCCGGTGCGTCAGCGTGCCGAGGAGGCCGGTATCGAGGTCATCACCGACCGCCCGCGCAGCGAGGGCTTCGTCGAGCGTCTCGAATCCCTGCAGGTCGACTGCGCGCCTGTCGTCGCCTACGGCGAGATCCTGCCGAGGGCCGTGCTCGACGTGCCTCGCAACGGCTGGGTCAACCTGCACTTCTCTGTCTTGCCCGCCTGGCGCGGCGCGGCGCCCGTCCAGCGGGCCGTCATCGCGGGCGACGAGGTCACCGGCGCGACCACCTTCCTCATCGAGGAAGGCCTCGACACCGGACCCGTCCTCGGCACCGCGACCGAGACGATCCGCCGCCGCGACACCTCGGGCGACCTGCTCGACAGGCTGTCCAGGTCAGGCGCAGGACTGCTCGTCGCGACCCTTGACGCGATCGAGGACGGCCACATGATCCCCGTGCCGCAGCCGACCGACGGCGTGAGCCTGGCCGCGAAGCTCACCGTCGACGACGCCCGGGTCGTCTGGACCCACCCTGCCCACGCCGTCGACCGTCTGGTGCGCGGCTGCACCCCCGCCCCCGGGGCCTGGACGACCCTGCCCGACGGTTCCCGTCTCGGTCTCGGCCCGGTGACCCCGCTCGACGAGCCCCTCGAGGTGTCCCTCGCGCCGGGTGAGGTCCAGGTGACGAAGTCGGCTGTGCGGGTGGGTACGGCGACTGTGCCCGTCGAGCTCGGCGAGGTCCGCCCCGCAGGCAAGAAGCCCATGAACGCCGCCGACTGGGCCCGCGGGGCCCGCCTCGGCGACGGTATCCGCCTCGGCCAGGAGGCCTCCGCATGAGCGCCGACGACCGTACCCCGCAGCGCGGCACCGACGACCGACGCAGCGCTGACGACCGGCGTGGCTCCGACGACCGACGCGACGCCAAGGGTCGCGAGCGCGGCGGCGCTCGTGCCCGCGGAGAGGGCCACCGCGGCTCGCTCGCCCCGAGCGAGCGCCGCAAGGGCACCGACTCCGCCCGTCTCGTCGCCTTCGACGTGCTGCGCGAGGTCGCCGACTCCGACGCCTACGCCAACCTCGTGCTGCCGCCGATGCTGCGGTCTCGCAGCATCTCCGGCCGCGACGCCGCCTTCGCGACCGAGCTCGCCTACGGCACGCTGCGGCTGCGCGGTCGCTATGACGCGATCATCGCCGAGTGCGTGGACCGCCCTCTCGACAAGATCGACGCCCCGGTCCTCGACGTCCTGCGCCTCGGCGCGCACCAGCTGCTGGGCATGCGCGTCCCCTCGCACGCGGCTGTCTCGGAGACTGTCGGTCTGGCGCGTGAGCGTGTCGGCGCCGGCAGCGCGCAGTTCGTCAATGCCGTGCTGCGCAAGATCTCGCGCACCGAGCTCGAAGAGTGGCTCGAGACCGTCGAGGCGGCACAGACGGACGAGATCGCCCGGATGTCTGTGGTCGACAGCCACCCGCAGTGGATCACCCGCGCGCTGCGCGACTCGCTCGTGGGTTCGGGGCGTCCCGTCGACGAGCTCGGGTCGCTGCTCGAGGCCGACAACGCGGCTCCTCGGGTGACCCTCGTCGCCCGTCCAGGTCTGGTCACGCAGGAAGAGCTCGGCGAGCAGGTCGAGTCTCGCCCCGGGCGTCTGACGCCGACCGCGGTGGTGCTCGACGGCAGCGACCCGGGCGCTGTACCCGCGGTCCGCGCCGGGCTCGCCGGGGTGCAGGACGAGGGCAGCCAGCTCGTCACCCTCGCCTTCACCCAGGCGCCTGTCGAGGGGGCCGACGCCCGGTGGCTCGACATGTGCGCAGGCCCCGGCGGCAAGGCTGCGCTCCTGGCGGCGATCGCCGGGACGCGCGGCGCGCGGGTCGTGGCCAACGAGGTGCAGCCGCACCGCGCAGACCTCGTCGACCGTGCGCTCGTCGCCGTGCCGGCCGACTCCGTCGAGCGGGTGCAGGTGTGGGACGGTCGTGACATCGGCGAGCAAGAGCCCGGTGCCTACGACCGCGTCCTCGTCGACGCACCGTGCACGGGACTGGGGGCGCTGCGCAGGCGTCCGGAGTCGCGCTGGCGCCGTTCGCCCGCGGACGTCAAGGTGCTCGCCGCGCTCCAGCGGGAGCTGCTCACGTCGGCGCTGCACGCCGTCCGGGACGGGGGAGTGGTGGGCTATGTGACGTGCTCGCCGCACCTCGCCGAGACGCGTGCTGTCGTCTCGGACGTGCTCGCCGCGCTCCCCGAGGGGGCGGTCGAGATGCTCGACGCGCGCGCCCTCGTCACGGAGATCGCCGGCACCGACGTCCCGCTCGCCGAGCGCCTCGACGTCCAGCTGTGGCCGCACCTGCACGGCACGGACGCGATGCACCTCACGCTGCTGCGCCGCACCGGTCTGTAGACGACCGGGGCTGTAGACGACCGGGTCTGTGGGCGACCGGGCCTGCAGGTCACCGGGCCCGACGGTGACCTGTGCGGCCTGTCCGGGCTGCTGCTCGGCTGGGATCGTCGTGCTGCACGGCCTAGTGTGGGCCGCATGAGTGCACTCGTCTCACCCAGCATCTTGTCGGCGGACTTCACGAACCTCGAGCGTGACCTCCAGGCGATCTCGACAGCCGACTACGCGCACGTCGACGTGATGGACAACCACTTCGTCCCGAACCTCACGCTCGGTCTGCCTGTCGTCGAGCGGATCGTCCAGGTGTCGCCGATCCCGATCGACGTGCACCTGATGATCGAAGACCCTGACCGTTGGGCACCGGGCTTCGCCGAGGCCGGCGCGCAGTCGGTGACCTTCCACGCCGAGGCCGCAGCCGCGCCCGTGCGGCTCGCCCGCGAGCTGCGTCGCCTCGGCGCCCGCGCCGGGCTCGCACTCAAGCCCGCGACGCCCGTGGAGCCGTACCTCGACCTGCTCTCGGAGATCGACATGATCCTCGTGATGACCGTCGAGCCCGGCTTCGGCGGCCAGTCCTTCATCGAGGGCACGCTCCCGAAGATCCAGCGGGCCCGCCGCGCGATCGGCGAGGCCGACCTCGACGTCTGGCTCCAGGTCGACGGCGGCATCTCGCGCTCGACCATCGACCGTGCGGCGGAGGCCGGTGCGAACGTCTTCGTCGCGGGCTCTGCCGTCTACGGAGCCGAGGACATCCCGGCTGAGATCGACACCCTGCGCACGATGGCGTCGGCGCACAGGCACTAGCCGCGCAGCGGCCGCCTCACCTACGCCTCGACCCCGACCTCGAAGATCGTCTCGAGACCGTCCTCCTCGTCCCACTGCTCGCCGGTGACGACCAGACCGTGCGCCTCGACGAGCAACCTAGAGGCCTCGTTGTCAGGGCTGACGGTCGCACGTAGCGTCCGCACGTCCGGTTCACGGCGTGCGACGTCGAGGAGGATGCGCAGGGCAGCGCGGGCGTGGCCTCTCCGGCGGCGCGCTGGGTCGACCTCGTAGCCGACCTCGACGGTGCCGCTCTCCGGGGCGCCGTGGAAGCCGGCTCGTCCGACGACCTCGCCCGCCGGGGTGACCAGCAGCCGCGTCACCCAGGCCGCGTCCGAGGGTGTGCGAGCGAGCTGTCGGCTGCGGTACACCCAGACTCGTCGGCATCCCGGGCTCACGAGGAACGGTGTCAGGCGCAGGTCGTCGCCCACGGCGCCCTGGGCTGTCGCGAGATCGCCGGCCGCGAGGGCGTCGACGGCGTCGGTCGGCAGCCGGACGAGCCGGCTCCCGGACGCGCCGGGCACGTCGGCGGTCCAGACGGGGGAGCGATGCGGTCTGTCGTCCTGGCTGAGGGCTGTGCTGTCGTCGGGCATCGGCTCATCCTGCTCCGAGGGTGAGGTCCCTGGCCAGGGAATTGCGCCGCGGGCAGACGACCCAGACGACTGTCCGGGGCTCGTGGCATAGTGGACCCCAGCAAGTACACGTGCTCTGGGGTCGGTGAAAATCCGAGCCGGCGGTAACAGTCCGCGACCCGCACCTCGGTGCGGTTGATCTGGTGCAACTCCAGGACCGACGGTCAAAGTCCGGATGGGAAGAGTCTCGTGGCGGTGCGCCGGTGTCTCACGACGCCTCAGGCGCACCGTGATGTCGTGCACCCTCCGGGGGCACGCTCGTCCTGCCCCGGAGCGCGTCCGCACCGACAGGCAGAGACAGGCGACTTCCGTGGACGCAGCACCACTCACCCTCGACGAGGCGATGGCGTACGCCCTCGACCTCGCTCGCCGGGGCCCCGCGCACGGCCCCAACCCGCAGGTCGGCTGCGTGCTGCTGGCGCCCGCCCCAGGACCAGACGCGCCAGGCATCTTCGCGCGTGACGTCCTTGCCGTCGGGTGGCACCGCGGTGCGGGCACACCTCACGCCGAGGCTGACGCTCTTGCGCGTGCTGAGGCCGCGGGCGTCGACGTCCGTGGAGCGACGGCAGTCGTGACCCTCGAACCCTGCAACCACACGGGCCGGACGGGTCCGTGCGCGCAGGCGCTGCTCGACGCGGGGGTCGGCGAGGTCGTGGTGAGCGTGAGCGACCCCAACCCTGTCGCAGCCGGCGGGGCAGAGCACCTGCGCGCCCACGGTGTCGAGGTCCGCACCGGGCTGATGCTCGACGCCGGTGAAGAGCTGTTGCGGGTCTGGCTCGCGTCGGTCCGCCTCGGGCGTCCTTTCGTGACGCTCAAGACGGCGACGAGCCTCGACGGCTGCGTCGCTGCCGCCGACGGATCGAGCCGGTGGATCACCGGACCGGAGTCACGTGGCCACGCGCACGGCGTCCGGGCGACCGTCGACGCGATCCTCGTCGGCTCGGGGACCGTCGCCGCAGACGACCCGACCCTCACAGCGCGTCCGGCGACGGGCTTGGCTGACGACCACGAGAGGTCGTCGACCACACCGGTCCACCAGCCGCTCCGTGCCGTGATGGGGGAGCGCCCCGTCCCGGACGACGCCCGCATCCGCGGTGACGACGGGAGGTTCATCCACCTCACCACCCACGACGTGCTCGAGGCTCTCGCACGGCTGGCCGCGCTCGAGGTGCGGCACGTGCTCGTCGAGGGCGGTCCGACTGTCGCGACGGCCTTCGTCTCGGCCGGCGTGGTCGACGAGATCCACTCCTACGTGGCGCCCGTACTCGTGGGCGAGGGCCGACGGGTCGTCGGGCCGCTCGGTGGCCAGAGCATCGACGACGCCGTCCGGTGGTCCACGAGCACCGTGCAGCGTCTCGGCGAGGACGTCCTCGTCGTGGCCCGGGCCGTGCGACCACCGCCCTGACGGTCGAGCGGCTCCGCGCACAGCGTGCTGAGCCCTCCGCTCGTCCCTAGGTCTCGCCCGTCTCGCGCGCGGGCGTGACCTCACCACCTCGGCCGCCGACAGCGGCCTGCACCACCGACCAGGAGAAGCAGATGTTCACAGGAATCGTCGAAGAGCTCGGGACCGTCACGGCCCTCGAGCTCCCGGACGGCACGCGCAGCGACGCCGTCCTCACCGTCTCGGGCCCGCTCGTCGTCTCGGACGCCGGGCTCGGGGACTCGATCGCGGTCGACGGGGTCTGTCTGACCGTCACGTCTCTCCCCGAGGGCGGGTTCACCGCCGACGTCATGCCGGAGTCGCTGAGCCGCACGGCCCTCGGGTCGCTGGCCGTCGGTCGGCGGGTCAACCTCGAGCGCGCGATGCGGGCCGACGCCAGGCTCGGCGGGCACATCGTCCAGGGGCACGTCGACGGCGTCGGCACGTTGGTGAGCCGCAGCCCTGGGGAGAGGTGGGACGACCTCGTCTTCGAGACGTCCACCGACGTCGCGCGGTACGTCGCCGAGAAGGGCTCGATCACGGTGAGCGGGGTGTCGCTGACCGTCACGAGCGTGACCACGACGACCTTCGGGGTGTCGCTCATCCCGACCACCCTCGAGGCGACCACCCTCGGTTCCCTCGTGGTCGGCGACGCCGTGAACCTCGAGGTCGACGTCATCGCGAAGTACGTCGAGCGTCTGCTCGGGGCACGGGCATGAACGCCCGTCTCGCAACCGTCGAGGAGGCTCTCGACGAGCTCCGGGCAGGACGCCCGGTCCTCGTCTCGGACTCCCCGGACCGGGAGAACGAGGCCGACGTGGTCTTCGCAGCGTCGACCGTCAGCACCGAGTGGGTGGCCTGGACCATCCGGCACTCGTCGGGGTACCTCTGCGCGCCGATGCCCGCGTCGCGGGCTGACGCGCTCGAGCTGCCGCTCATGGTCCCGCAGTCCCAGGACCCTCGTCGGACGGCCTACACGGTCACGGTCGACGCGGCGACGGGGGTCACGACAGGCATCTCGGCCGCTGACCGCACCCGGACCCTCGGCGTGCTGGCCGACCCCGCCTCAGGCTCGGGAGACCTCATCCGACCGGGCCACGTGCTCCCGCTGCGCGCTGTGGCGGGCGGTGTCCTGCACCGCGCTGGGCACACCGAGGCGGCGGTCGACCTCGTGCGTCTCGCTGGCCTCGGCGAGGTCGGCGGGATCGCCGAGCTCGTCAACGACGACGGCACGATGATGCGGATGCCGCAGTTCTCCGCGCTGGCCGAGCGTGAGGGGCTCGCGCTGCTGACCATCGAAGACCTCATCGCCTGGCGACGCGAGCACGACCCCGTCGTCGAGGCCGAGCCGCTCCCGCTCCCGGGCGAACGAGTCCACGCGACGTCCGTCGCTGACCTGCCGACGGCGCACGGCACCTTCAGGATCCACGGGTACCGCGACATGCGCACGGGCGCCGAGCACGTCGCGCTCGTGCCCGTCGGCGTCGAGGCCCCGCACGACGTCCCCGTCGTCCGGGTGCACTCCGAGTGCCTCACCGGGGACGCCTTCGGGTCGTTGCGCTGCGACTGCGGTCCCCAGCTCGAGGCGTCGATGGAGACCGTCGCCCGTGAGGGTGGCGCCGTCGTGTACCTGCGGGGCCACGAGGGCCGCGGCATCGGTCTGCTCGCGAAGATCGCCGCCTACGAGCTCCAGGACGCAGGCCGGGACACCGTGCAGGCGAACCTCGACCTCGGCTGGCCTGCGGACCGGCGCGAGTACGGGGGAGCGGCGGCGATCCTCGTCGACCTCGGCCTGCAGCGCGTCCGGCTGCTCACCAACAACCCCGCGAAGTCCACGGGGCTCGCCGCGCACGGCGTCGAGGTCACCGAGACCGTCCGCCTCGAGGTCGGCCACTCCCACCACAACGAGCGGTACCTGCGCACGAAGAAGGAGCTCATGGGACACGTGCTCGACACCGTCGTCGCCGAGAGCGACGTCCTCGCCGCGCAGGTCGCGGCGGACCCGGCCCCCCAGGGGACCGAAGCCACCACCACGACCAGCACCACACAGCAGACGGAGGACGCACGATGAGCGGCGCAGGAGCACCCAGCATCACGGTCGACGGGACGGGCCTGCGGGTCGTCGTCGTCGCCGCCCAGTGGCACACGCAGATCATGGACGGGCTCCTCGAGGGTGCTCGTCGCGCGCTCGTCGCCGCGCACGTGACCCACGTCAAGGAGGTCCGGGTGCCGGGTTCCTTCGAGCTGCCGGTCGCCGCGGCCCGTGCGGCGGAGGCCGGCTACGACGCCGTCATCGCCCTCGGTGTCGTCGTCCGTGGGGGGACCCCGCACTTCGACTACGTCTGCCAGGCGACGACCCTCGGGCTGACCGACGTCGCGGTCCGCACGGGTGTGCCCGTCGGCTTCGGCGTCCTGACCGTCGACACCGAGCAGCAGGCCCTGGACCGTGCCGGGCTGCCCGACAGCTCCGAGGACAAGGGCGCCGAGGCCGTCGAGGCGGCGATCGCCACGGTCCTCGCGCTCCGCTCGCTCTGACCCCGGGGTGTCCGACGGGTGCCACCCGTCGGACACCGGTCGGTGCGGAGCGGATCCGGCGACTAAGGTAGTCGGCGTGAAGACGTTCGAAGAGCTGTTCGTAGAGCTCACCGCCAAGTCCGTTGACCGACCCGCCGGATCCGGCACAGTGGCTCAGCTGGACGCAGGGGTCCATGCCATCGGCAAGAAGATCGTCGAAGAGGCCGCCGAGGTCTGGATGGCCGCCGAGTACCAGAGCGACGCCGAGACGGCCGAGGAGATTTCCCAGCTCCTCTACCACCTGCAGGTGCTCATGGTCTCCAAGGGGCTGAGCCTCGACGACGTGTACTCCTACCTCTGACGAACCGCCCGTCCTCTCTCACGAACGCGAGTCCTCCTGTGCTGCGTATTGCCGTCCCCAACAAGGGGTCCCTGTCCGAGCCCGCCTCCGAGATGCTGCGCGAGGCTGGCTACCGCCAGCGTCGTGACACCCGCGAGCTCGTGCTCGCCGACCCCGACAACGACGTGGAGTTCTTCTTCCTCCGCCCGCGTGACGTCGCCGTGTACGTGGGTGCCGGGACCGTCGACGCCGGGATCACCGGCCGCGACCTCATGCTCGACTCGGCCGCCGACGCCGAGGAGCACCTCCCGCTCGGTTTTGCCCGCTCGACCTTCCGCTTCGCCGCGCCGACCGGTGAGATCACCGACATCGCGCAGATCGAAGGACGCCGCGTCGCGACCTCGTACTCGGTGCTCGTCGGCCAGTACCTGGCCGAGCACGGCATCACCCCGACAGCGATCGTGCACCTCGACGGTGCCGTCGAGAGCTCGGTGCGTCTCGGTGTCGCCGAGGTCATCGCCGACGTCGTCGAGACCGGCACCACGCTGCGCGCCGCCGGGCTCGAGATCTTCGGAGACCCGATCCTCAGGTCTGAGGCTGTGCTCATCCGCCGCAAGGGTGTCGAGTCGCCCGCCGGTCTCGACACGCTGACGCGTCGTCTCCAGGGTGTGCTCACCGCGCACGAGTACGTCCTCATGGACTACGACGTCCCCGCGTCTCTCGTCGACGCCGCCGTGGCGATCACCCCGGGCCTCGAGTCGCCGACGGTCTCCCCGCTGCACGACCGCGACTGGGCTGCCGTCCGCGCGATGGTCCGCCGCGCCGAGACCAACCAGGTGATGGACGCCCTGTACGACGTCGGTGCCCGTGCGATCCTGGTGACCTCGATCCACGCCTGCAGGCTCTGACGGTCCCGGCCGTCTGACCGGTCGGAGAGGAGTGCCCATGGCACGTGACGTCTACGCAGACCTCAGGCCACGGTTCGTCCGCTACGTGGCCTGCGGTGCGATCGTCGTGATCGTGCTCGGGGGACTCCTCGTCCTCTGGCAGGCTCCTGGCACAGACGGCCGTGGCTACGAGCCCGCCGACGCCCTCGGCACCTCGGTGGTCCTGGTCGCCGGGTGCGTCTTCCTCTGGCGTCAGGCCACGGTCCGCGCCCGCGTGGACGAGCACGGCGTCACGGTCCGCAACCTCCTGCGAGTGCGCACCCTCGAGTGGACGCAGGTCCTCGCAGTGCGGTTCGGCTCGGGCGACCCGTGGGTGCTCCTCGAGATCTCCGACGGCACGACCTGGCCGGTCATGGCCGTCCAACGAGCCGACGGCGAGTACGCGGTGCGCGAGGCCCGGCGCCTCGCAGCCCTCGTGGTCCGCCACGGCGAGGGCCAGGAGCAGGACGGCTCGGGCCCCACGGTCTGACACCAGCACGCGCTCGGCCCCGCAGGCCGGTCAGCCCCGCCCGTCAGCGAGACGACAAGAACCCCCTGCTTCGAGAGGCAGGGGGTTCTTGTCGTGCTGTGCGCAGTGCCTACGACCGGTCGTCCCCGCAGGGACGACCGGTCAGCAGCGCCTCAGTAGCGGGCGTCCGTGCGCGGCTTGCGGTCGAAACGCTCTTCGCGACGGCCGGACGGTGCGCTGTTGCGCGGGCCGCCAGCAGCGGGACGGGTCGGCGCGGGGCCGTCGTCCAGCTTGATGCGCAGCGCCTTGCCGGCGACGCGGGCCCGGGAGATCTTGTCGATCGTCTCGGAGTCGAGCGGGGCGCTGATGTCGACGAGCGAGAAGGACGGGAAGATGTCGATCTTGCCGAGGTCCTTGCCCGAGAGGCCACCCTCGTTGGTCAGCGCGCCGACGATGCCGCTCGGCTGGGCGCCGTGCGTGTGACCGACGGAGAGGCGGTACCGGGTGCCGGTCGACTCGCGGCGGACACCGCGCGACGGACGGTCGTTGTCACGGCGCTCGCGCGGGGCGCGGTCGTCGTCACGACGCTTGCGGGCGTCA
Organism: Sanguibacter sp. Leaf3; assembly: GCF_001425965.1. NCBI lineage: Bacteria > Bacillati > Actinomycetota > Actinomycetes > Micrococcales > Sanguibacteraceae > Sanguibacter > Sanguibacter sp. Leaf3. The sequence goes on from NZ_LMRH01000002.1 coordinate 798,595, forward strand.
CGGGCCTCGGCGCGCTGCGCCTCGAAGGCTGCCTCTTCCTCGCGAGCCTGGGGGCCGTCGTCGCCGACGGCCAGGGCTGCGAGGATCGCGGCGAGCTCGGCCGGGTCGGTGCCGTGGGTGTCGATGTGCGTGCGGATGAGGTCGCTGTACATCGAGAGGCGGCCGGCGTCACGACGGGCGTCCACGCGTCCGAGGAGCGTGGCGACCTTGTGGGCCGACACGTCGGCGGGCGACGGGATCTCGATCTCGACGAGCTGCTGACGGATCGTGCGCTCGATCTGCTTGAGGCGACCGCGCTCGTTCGGGGTGACGAAGGAGAGCGCGACACCCGTGCGTCCGGCACGGCCCGTACGGCCGATGCGGTGGACGTAGGCCTCGGGCTCACCGGGGATGTCGAAGTTCACGACGAGACCGATACGGTCGACGTCGAGGCCACGGGCCGCGACGTCGGTCGCGACGAGGACGTCGAGGGCGCCGGCGCGGAGGCGCTCGACGATCTTCTCGCGGTCCTTCTGCGCCACGTCACCGGAGATGGTCGCGGCGGAGATGCCACGCTCGATGAGGGCGGAGCCGACCTCTTCTGCTGCGCCACGGGTGCGGCAGAAGACGATCGCCGCGTCGGCGTCGGAGGTGGCGAGCACGCGGGTCAGCGAGCCGACCTTGTGACGGAAGGGCACGACCGCGTACTGCTGGGTGACCGAGGTGACGGTCGACGACTGGCGCGACACGGCGATCTCGACGGGCTGGCGCATGTGGTGCTGCGCGACGCGGCGGATCTGCGGGGGCATCGTCGCGGAGAACAGGGCGACCTGACGCTCGACCGGAGCGGCGCCGAAGATCTTCTCGACGTCCTCGGCGAAGCCCATGCGGAGCATCTCGTCGGCCTCGTCGAGGACGAGGAAGCGGATGTCACCGAGCTTGAGCGTGCCACGCTCGAGGTGGTCGATCACACGACCGGGGGTACCGACGACGATCTGCGCGCCGCGGGAGAGCGCACGAGCCTGGGGCGGGTAGGGGGAGCCACCGTAGACGGGGACGACCTCGATGCCGGGGAGGTGCTTGGCGAAGGTCTCGATGGCCTCGGCGACCTGCATGGCGAGCTCGCGAGTCGGGGCCAGGACGAGGGCCTGGGTGCGACGCAGCTCGGGGTCGACTGCGGCGAGCATCGGGAGTCCGAAGGCCGCGGTCTTGCCCGTACCCGTCTGGGCGACACCGGTGATGTCGTTGCCGGCGAGGAGGGCCGGGATGGCCTTCTCCTGGATGGTCGACGGGATGGTGAACCCGAGGTCCAGCACCGCGGAGAGCAGCTCGGCGGGGAGGCCGAGGTCCGCGAAGGTGACTGCCTCAGCAGCAGGCGTGGGGGTGGTGAGGGCGCTCTCGGGCGCAGAGGTGTCAGAAGACGTCATGGAGGACTACAACCGTTCAGTGGTGTGGGGGAAGCGGAGGTCAGCTCGACCTGTCGATCTGGAGTCGCAATCCCGAAACACACACACTGGGCCGTGACCGGCCACTGACACACGCACACGCGGGACCCGCGACAAACTCCGAGGGATGGCTCCACAGTACGCCCTGGAGGGTGTCGCAGACCAGCGTCGGGCGCGGTGACCTCGACCACAAGGTGCTGGTCGCGCACGCAGCAGGGGAGGGCGTGACGGTGCCGCCCCCTAAGATGACAGCACAGCAGGGACGCGCACGGTGAGGGGCAGGCAGCGGTGGCCGAGGTGAACGAGCAGCAGGTGAGCACACGCGTGCTCACGGTCCCCAACCTCATCAGCATGCTGCGCCTGGCCCTCGTGCCGGTGTTCGCCGTCCTCATCATCACCTCCCACGACGTCGCCGCCCTGCTCGTGCTCGCCTTCTCCGGGTTCACCGACTGGCTCGACGGCGCCGTGGCCCGCCGGCTCGACCAGGTGTCGAAGCTCGGCCAGGTGCTGGACCCTGCCGCCGACCGCCTGTTCATCCTCGTCACGCTGGTCGCCCTCGCGTGGCGCGACGTCGTCCCGCTGTGGCTGCTCGTCGTGATCTTGTCCAGGGACGTCCTCATGGCCTGCCTCCTGCCGACGCTCACGCGCCTCGGCTACGGGCCGCTGCCGGTGAACTTCCTCGGCAAGGCGGCGACCTTCGCCCTGCTCTACGCCTTCCCGCTGCTGCTGCTCGCGGAGTCGTCAGGGACGCTCGGCGCAGTCGCGCACGCCGCAGGGTGGGCCTTCGCGTGGTGGGGCGTGGGTCTCTACTGGGCCTCGGGTGCGCTCTACGTGGTGCAGGCCCGCGAGCTCGTCGCCGAGCACCGCGCTGCCGCAGGGGCACCGTCGTGACGCCGGGCCACCACGTGGACGACCCGAGCCTGGCGAAGCGCCCACCCGTCGACGCCTCGATGACCCTCCTCAACGAGGTGATGCACCGACCGCTCGACGCGGGCTACGCGGAGGCAGCACGTCGCAAGGCGCGGGGCGAGGCGCCGCCGCGCCGGAACCGGACCGTGATCTGGCTGCTCGTCCTGGCTGTCGTGCTCGGCTTCTCGACGGCGAGCGCGGCCCAGCAGCTGCGTGCACCCCAACCCGGGGTGGTCGCGGCGCGCGAGCTCCTCGTCGAGGAGATCACGAGCCGTCGTGCGCAGCTCGCCGAGCGGACGCAGACGAACACCGACCTCCAGGCGTCGATCGACGAGCTGCGGGACGCCGCGCTGTCGTCCTCCGACCCGGAGGCTGTCGAGCAGCTCACGCAGGACGGGCTCTCCAACGGGACGATCGCGGCCCGCGGCCAGGGCATCGTGGTCACCGTCGAGAACGGGCCCAACGCGGCCGACGAGCCGGCGGCGCTCGTGCAGGACTCGGACCTGCAGATGCTGGTCAACGCCCTCTGGGCCTCCGGCGCGGAGGCGATCGCCGTCAACGACCAGCGCCTCACGTCCACGACGGCGATCCGCAGCGCCGGGAGCGCGATCCTCGTCGACCTGGTCGGTGTGAGCGCCCCGTACGAGGTGGTCGCCATCGGTGGCACGAACGACCTGGAGACCGGCCTGGCGCGCTCTTCCGCGGCCCGGCAGCTGAGCGCTCTCGGGTCGCAGTACGGGATCAAGACGAACGTCTCGTCGAGCGACGAGCTCACAGTGCCTGCGGGGCCGACACGCGTGCTGTTCTACGCAGGCCCCGTCGGCAAGGATAATGACGAGGGTTGACATGCTGACCGAGGCGTCAGGAACTACTGGGTGGGGGAGTGACACGTGATTCCGGTCTTCGGTCTGCTGATCGGGGTGGTCGCCGGGCTGCTCCTCGAGCCCACGGTGCCCGTGTACCTCCAGCCGTACCTGCCCATCGCCGTCGTGGCTGCGCTCGACGCGCTCTTCGGCGGGTTGCGCGCGCTGCTCGACGGCATGTTCGACGACAAGGTCTTCCTCGTGTCCTTCTTGTCGAACGTGGTGGTCGCCGCGCTCATCGTGTTCCTCGGTGACCAGCTCGGCGTCGGCACGCAGCTCTCGACAGGCGTGGTGGTCGTGCTCGGCATCCGCATCTTCTCCAACGCTGCGGCCATCCGCCGTCACCTGTTCAAGGCATGAGCACGCCGACCGGAGGCCCCGACGAGGGCACGCGTGACACTCCCGAGGCCACGTCCGACGCGCACGTGCAGCCCGACGTCGCCCGCGAGACCGAGACTGCTGCCGGTGAGACCGAGCCAGCCGCCGCCGAGACGCCCGCCGCCGAGACTCCCGCCGCCGCGACGCCTCCGCCCTCGATCCCCGTCGGGGCGACCGCGCCCCGCAGCCGGGCGGAGACCCACCCGGACACCGACGAGATCGAGGTCGTCCTCCCGCTGAGCGTCGTCAGGGTCGTGCCCAACCCTGCGCACGACGGCGAGACGGCCATGCGGCCACCACCCGTCAAGAAGGCGGGATCCTCGACGCCTGCCGCGGCCGCACGCCCTGGTCGTCCGGCCGCCGCGTCGCCAGCCCCGCGCCCTGCTGCCAGCGGATCAGCAGCGAGGCCCTCGACGACCGCCGCGCCGAGTCCCGACCCGTCTGAGTCGGGCTCCGAGCAGGCTCCGCAGAGCCCGGAGGAGGCGCGTCGCGCCGCCCGCGCCGCGATGACCCCGGGCAGCCGTCTCCGGTCGGCCTTCCGTCCCCGGATGACGCGGGCGCAGGTGCTCGCAGCGGTCCTCTGCGCAGTCCTCGGCTTCGCGCTCGTCGTCCAGCTGCAGCAGAACCAGCAGGACGAGTTCTCCGGCCTGCGCCAGTCCGACCTCGTGCGGATCCTCGACGACGTGAGCAAGCGATCCGACAGCCTCGAGCGCGAGGCGTCGTCGCTGCGCGAGACCGAGTTCGAGCTGAGGTCCGGCTCGGACTCCCAGCAGGCGGCCGTCGAGCTCGCCGAGAAGAACGCCGAGATCCAGGGGATCCTCTCCGGTCGTCTGCCGGCCGAGGGCCCGGGTCTCGAGATCCAGATCGTGCAGGGTGACTCGCCGATCTCGGCTGCGCGCCTGTTCAACGTCCTCGAAGAGCTGCGCAACGCCGGCGCCGAGGCGATCGACGTCAACGGGATCCGCATGGTGACCAGCAGCTATTTCGAGGACACAGCCTCGGGGGTCTCGGTCGACGGGATCGTCGTGGCCCCGCCCTACCGCTGGACGGTCATCGGCGACCCGCAGACCCTCGAGCCGGCGATGGCGATCCCGGGCGGGGCGATGGCCTCGATCACCACGAGCGGTGGCCGCACGACGATCGCCCAGAAAGAGCTCGTGCAGATCCGGTCGGTCCGCGACCCGGCCGACCCCCAGTTCGCGAAGCCCGCGACAGACGGGTGAGATCTGCCCCGTCGGTGCTCTCCAGCAGGTCGGCACGGGTGAGACGGGCGGGTCGAGGTGGTTTCGTCACCTAGACGGACCATCTAAGGTTGTGCAGATCAGATGCCTGCCGGACCGGTAGCGCAGTCAGTGCCGAGAGAGACCCGTGGACGACCGCGGGACCGCATGATCAGGAGGCGACATGAGTAGCAGCACTGAAGTCCCCGGGGGCCAGCCGGACCAGTCGCGTGCTGCCGCCCAGAGGGCTCTCGGAGACACGACGATCAGCTTCGGAAGCGGTCTGCAGGACGACGTCTCCGCAGCACCAGGCCTCACTGCCGAGGAGCAGGCGGCCGTGGCCGCCCTGCCGCGCACGTCAGCGCTCCTGGTGATGCGCCGTGGCCAGAGCGGCGGGTCGAGGTTCCTCCTCGACGACGACAAGACCGTCGCGGGCCGCAGCGAGAAGTCGGACATCTTCCTCGACGACGTCACGGTCTCGCGCAAGCACGCCGAGTTCGTCCGCGAGCTCGACGACTTCAGGGTCCGGGACATCGGGTCGCTCAACGGGACGTACGTCAACCGTGAGCGCATCGACTCGGCACTCCTGAAGGCCGGGGACGAGGTGCAGATCGGCAAGTACCGGATGCTCTTCTACCCGAGCCCCCGCCAGCACGAGGCGACCAGCGACGGGCCGGCCGCCGAGTGACCGCAGCGCGCCCCACGCACGACCCGACGAGGGACCAGGGCGACGACGCAGCCGCTCCCGAGGTCGTCGACACCTGGCCCCACGGCATCTCGCGCGAGGCGACGATGCGGATCTCCGACGTGCTGGCCAGCCTGCGCCTGGAGTTCCCGGCGATCAGCCACTCGAAGCTGAGGTTCCTCGAGGAGCAGGGGCTCGTCGAGCCGGTCCGGACCTCGTCCGGGTACCGCAAGTACAGCCCTGCCGACGTCGAGCGACTGCGCTTCGTGCTCATCGAGCAGCGCGACAGGTACCTGCCGCTCAAGGTCATCAAGGACAAGCTGAGCGCCCTCGACGAGGGTGTGGCGAGCAGCGACAGGCCGCTCATCCCGCGGCTCGTCGCACGAGGTGGCCAGACCGCGACGACTGGTCGTGGGCCGTCGAGCTCCGACCTGCTCGCCGCCGAGTGCGGGGTGCCGGTGGCGCTCGTCGAAGAGCTCGTCAACGCCGGTGTGCTGCGTCCTGACGCCGGCGGTCGTTTTGACGCCTTCGCGCGCGACGTCGTCGAGACGGCCGCCCAGCTCGGCGTCTACGGCATCGAGGCGCGGCACCTGCGCACGCTCCGGTCGGCTGCCGACAGGCACGTGACCCTCGTCGACCAGGTCGTCTCGCCGTTGCGCGGTCAGCAGTCACCGGCCGCCCGGGGACAGGCTGCGGCGACGGCGTCCGAGCTCGGTGAGCTCATGGCGCGCCTGCACACGGTGTGGGTCCGCCAGGGGATCGACGAGCTCCCGCGCTGACGCTGGCCGACACGCCAGAAGTCGTCCGCCGACGGTCGTTGACCCGGTGACCGCGGACCCCTAGCGTGAGCATGGTCATCCACGAACCGGGTGCTCGGCGGGCACGTCCCGCCGACGCGACCTGGGGTCCGTCGCACAGCGGCAGGCGCACCGACGCACGGCGTCGGGCAGCAGCCTGCGGCGCGGTCCAGGTGGAGGCATCGAGACGGAGGCAGCTGTGAGCGGAACCGGTCGTGACGGCGTCCCTGGTGGGACGCCCGCTCCCCGACGCACGCAGGGACTCCTCTTCGACGAGGACCTCCCTGACCTGGACGAGTCCATCGGCTACCGCGGTCCGACCGCGTGCCGTGCTGCTGGCATCACCTACCGCCAGCTCGACTACTGGGCCCGTACCGGTCTGGTCGAGCCCACGGTCCGTCCCGCGACAGGTTCTGGCACCCACCGTCTGTACAGCTTCCGGGACGTCCTCGTCCTCAAGGTCGTCAAGCGTCTGCTCGACACCGGGGTCTCGCTCCAGCAGATCCGCACCGCAGTGATGCACCTGCGTGAGCGCGGGGTCGACGACCTCGCGCAGATCACCCTGATGAGCGACGGCGCCTCGGTCTACGAGTGCACCTCGGCCGACGAGGTCATCGACCTCGTGCAGGGCGGCCAGGGGGTCTTCGGGATCGCCGTCGGCCGTGTGTGGCGTGAGGTCGAGGGCACCCTCGCGACCCTGCCGACAGAGCGCCTCGAGCCGGCTGCAGCAGTCCCCGACGAGCTGTCGGCACGCCGCCAGGCCCGCACCGCCGGCTGACAGGGGCTGGCTGACCGAGCACCCCAGAGGCCCTGGCCGGACCAGGTCGGCACTGGGGCCACGGTCGCAGCGTCCGTCTCGGCGCCCGACTGATCGGCGCATGGCGGCTCAGGCGTGGAGCGTCTCAGACCTCCGACATCGCGCGCACAGCCCGGGCCAGCAGAGCGTCGAAGCCCTGCGCGAGCTCGCTCGCCGAGGTGCCGGGCCAGTCGTGGATCGCCCGACCAGCCCCTTGCGCCTGCTGCATGGCTGCGCGCTCGGGGATCGCGGGGGAGAGGATCAGCGGCCCGAACATGCCGTCGAGCTCCTGCTGGCGGTACGTCTGCTCGGAGGAGCGCGCCCGCACCCTGTTGACGACCACGCCGAGCGGCTGGAGCCCGGGCGCCGGGCCACGTCGCAGGGCGTCGATCGCCTGGAAGGCGCGCGCCGCAGCCGTGACGGAGAAGAGCCCGGGCTCGGTCACCACGAGGGCGCGGGTGCACGCCGTGAGTCCCTGCCGGGTCAGGCCACCGAGCGAGGGCGGGCAGTCGACGAGGACCAGGTCGTACTCGTCGAGGGGGCTCAGCGCGTTCGAGAGGTTCTGGAGCCTGTGCTCGTAGGTCGGACCGTCGTGACGGACCGAGTCCGAGGACCCCACGAGGACGTCGAGCAGGTCGGGGTCCCAGGCTGACGAGGCGATCGCCGAGTCGACGACGTACCGGGCCGGGTTGTCCAGGACGGCTGCGACGTCCTGTGCCGCGGCACCTGTCGCGCCCAGGGCGAGGGTCGTGTCCGCCTGGGGGTCGAGGTCGACGACCAGGGTGCGCATCTCCGCAGCCACTGCGGCGGAGGCGAGACCCAGGGTGACGGACGTCTTGCCGACGCCGCCCTTCAGACTGCAGACACCTAGCACTGGCACGCGGCAACTGTAGCCGTGCGAGGTGGTGGGACGAAAGGGCCCAGAGCCCTGCGACCAGGGGTGATCGGGGGCTTCCCGGCGATCACCGTCCGTGGGTCGGAAGGCTTCACCCACCTCGGGACTGTCCGTGGGAGGATCGGGCCAGCCGTCCAGGCTGTCGAGCCCCCGAACGATGGGATGTCTGCGTGTTCACCAAGGTGCTGGTCGCCAACCGAGCGGAGATCGCCGTGCGCGCCTTCCGTGCCGCCTACGAGATGGGTGCGCGCACCGTCGCGGTGTTCCCGCAGGAGGACCGCAACTCCGAGCACCGCCTCAAGGCCGACGAGTCGTACCTCATCGGCGACGAGGGGCACCCCGTCCGCGCGTATCTCGACATCGACGAGATCATCCGGGTCGCGAAGGGTGCTGGCGCCGACGCCGTGTACCCCGGCTACGGGTTCTTGTCCGAGAACCCTGACCTGGCCCGTGCCTGCGTCGACGCCGGGCTGACCTTCATCGGTCCACCCGCCGAGGTGCTCGAGCTCGCCGGCAACAAGGTCCGCGCGCTGCGAGCCGCACGGGAGGCGGGCATCCCCGTCCTCGAGTCGAGCGAGCCCTCGGCCGACCTCGACGAGCTCGTCGCAGCGGCCGAGCGCATCGGCTTCCCGATCTTCGCCAAGGCCGTCGCCGGTGGTGGTGGCCGTGGCATGCGCCGCGTCGACCGCCCCGAAGACCTGCGCGAGGCGCTCCAGGCGGCGATGCGGGAGGCCGACAGCGCCTTCGGCGACCCGACGATGTTCCTCGAGCAGGCCGTGCTGCGCCCGCGCCACATCGAGGTGCAGATCCTCGCGGACGGCAGCGGCGAGGTGGTGCACCTCTTCGAGCGCGACTGCTCGGTCCAGCGCCGGCACCAGAAGGTCATCGAGATCGCCCCGGCACCGAACCTCGACCCCGCGATCCGCGACGCGCTCTGCGCCGACGCCGTGAAGTTCGCCCGCGCCATCGGCTACCAGAACGCCGGGACCGTCGAGTTCCTGGTCGACACCGTGGGGGAGCGGGCCGGTCAGCACGTGTTCATCGAGATGAACCCGCGCATCCAGGTCGAGCACACGGTGACCGAAGAGGTCACCGACATCGACCTCGTCTCGTCGCAGATGCGGATCGCCGCAGGGGAGAGCCTCGCAGACCTCGGCATCCGGCAGGAGGACGTCAGGGTCAACGGCGCGGCCCTGCAGACGCGCATCACGACAGAAGACCCGGCGAACGGCTTCCGGCCGGACACCGGGCGCATCGTCGCCTACAGGTCCCCGGGCGGCGCAGGTGTGCGCCTCGACGGGGCCACGGCCACGGCCGGGTCTGAGATCTCCGGGCACTTCGACTCGATGCTCGTCAAGCTCACCTGCCGCGGCCGCGACTACCCGACGGCCGTGCGACGTGCTCGGCGTGCCCTCGCCGAGTTCCGCATCCGCGGCATCCGCACGAACATCCCCTTCCTCCAGGCCGTGCTGGCCGACGAGGCCTTCGTCGAGGGCGACGTCTCGACGTCGTTCATCGACGAGCGTCCGGAGCTCCTCGCCGCGCGGGAGAGCGCCGACCGTGGGACCCGTCTGCTCGCCTTCCTCGGCGACGTCGTGGTCAACCAGCCGAACGGTGCCTCGACGGGCGCGATCGAGCCGAAGCACAAGCTCCCGGCCGTCGACGTGACCGAGCCTGCCGTCCCGGGCAGCAGGCAGCGCCTGCTCGAGCTCGGTCCCGAGGGATTCGCCCGCGCACTGCGCGATCAGACGGCGGTGGCGGTCACCGACACGACCTTCCGTGACGCGCACCAGTCGCTGCTGGCGACCCGCGTCCGCACGCACGACCTCGAGGTCGTCGCGCCCTACGTGGCACGGCTCACCCCCGAGCTGCTCTCGGTCGAGGCCTGGGGCGGGGCGACCTACGACGTCGCGCTGCGGTTCCTCGGCGAAGACCCCTGGGTGCGGCTCGCGAAGCTCCGTGCGGCGCTGCCGAACGTCGCGATCCAGATGCTGCTGCGCGGCCGGAACACCGTCGGGTACACCCCGTACCCGACCGAGGTGACGGAGGCCTTCGTCAAGGAGGCTGCGGCGACGGGCGTGGACATCTTCCGCATCTTCGACGCCCTCAACGACGTCGAGCAGATGGCCCCGGCGATCGCCGCCGTCCGGGCGACCGGGACCGCCGTCGCGGAGGTCGCGCTCTGCTACACGGGCAACCTGCTGGACCCGGACGAGACGCTCTACACCCTCGACTACTACCTCGCTCTGGCCGACAAGATCGTCGCGGCCGGTGCGCACGTCCTCGCGATCAAGGACATGGCCGGTCTGCTCCGCCCGGCCGCGGCCACGCGTCTCGTGACGGCGCTCCGCGAGCGCTTCGACCTGCCCGTCCACCTGCACACCCACGACACGAGCGGCGGGCAGATGGCCACGCTGCTGGCCGCGGTCGAGGCAGGTGTCGACGCCGTCGACGTGGCGAGCGCCGCGATGGCCGGCACCACGAGCCAGCCGTCGATGTCGGCGCTCGTCGCCGGGCTCGAGCACACCCCGCGCGACACGGGGCTGTCCCTGGCCGCGGTCTGCGACCTCGAGCCGTACTGGGAGGCCGTGCGCCGCCTGTACAGCCCCTTCGAGTCGGGGCTGACGGGCCCGACCGGACGTGTGTACACGCACGAGATCCCCGGTGGCCAGCTGTCGAACCTGCGTCAGCAGGCGATCGCGCTGGGTCTGGGCGACAGGTTCGAGCAGATCGAGTCGACCTACGCCGCGGCCGACCGCATCCTCGGGCGGCTCGTCAAGGTGACCCCGTCGTCGAAGGTGGTCGGGGACCTCGCGCTCCAGCTCGTCGCTCGCGGCGCGGACCCTGCGGACTTCGCGGAGAACCCTCAGGACTACGACATCCCCGACTCGGTGATCGCCTTCCTCGGCGGCGAGCTCGGCGACCCGCCCGGTGGCTGGCCCGAGCCCTTCCGGACGCGCGCACTCGCCGGGCGGACGGTCCGGGCCGGTGTCACCCCGCTCTCTGACGAGGATCTCGCGGCCCTGGCGGGAGACTCGGCGCAGCGTCGGGACCGGCTCAACCAGCTGCTCTTCGCCGGTCCGACGAAGGACTTCCGCGCGACGCGCGCCGCCTACGGCGACGTGAGCGTCTTCGAGACGAGCACCTACCTGTACGGGCTGCAGCGCGGCGAAGAGGTCGAGATCGCCCTCGCCCGTGGGGTCCGGCTGCTGGTCGGGCTCGAGGCCGTGGGCGAACCCGACCTGCGCGGGATCCGCAGCGTGATGTTCACGCTCAACGGGCAGATCCGTCCGATCCCGGTGCGTGACCGCAGCATCGAGGTCTCCGGGTCCGTGGCAGACAAGGCAGACCCACAGGTCCCCGGGCAGATCGGAGCGCCCTTCGCGGGGGCCGTGACCCCCGTGGTCGCCGAGGGAGACAGGGTCGAGGCCGGCCAGACCGTGGCGACGGTCGAGGCGATGAAGATGGAGGCTGCGATCACCACCCCCGTCGAGGGCGTCGTCCAGCGGCTGGCGATCGGTGGGGTGCAGCAGCTCGAGGGCGGCGACCTCGTGCTCGTCGTCGGCTGACGAGCAGGTGCGGTCTCGCATCGCGGTGGCGCGGGGGGCTGTCCCCGCGTGCGCGGTGGCGCAGGTGAGCAGGGGTGCCTAGCGTGAAGGTCTGTCCCACCAGCTGAGGAGAGCATCATGAGCGAGAGCACAGTCCCCGAGCCGAGCGCCACCCCCGCGAGCGAGACCGACAGCCTGCAGGCTGCCGCCGAGGCCATCCGCGACGAGCACCCGGAGTACGACGAGGTGCCCGTCATCGAGGCCGACGAGACGGTCCCGCCGCGTCCTGAGGAAGAGATCGCCGACGCCGACAGGGTCTGACGACCACCTGACCGCACCATCACACCCTCCGAGGAGTGCACCATGACTGACGGCCTGACGATCACCCGGACCTTCCCCGTCACCCCGGAGAGCGTGTTCGCGGCCTGGACGATGCCCGAGGTGTTCTCGGTGTGGTTCGGCACCGACGCCGTGGACGTCCCGCTCGACACCCTCTCGATGGACGTGCGCCCCGGCGGCGCGTGGAGCGCGGTCATGCACCTGCCCGACGGGCACCAGATCCACTGGGAAGGCTCGTTCGTCGAGGTCGACCCGCCGAACCGGCTGGTCCTGACCATGACCGACTCGCCGGGCACCGATCCCGGGGCGCCGCTGACCGTCGACCTCGTCGCGGTCGAGGGCGGGACCGAGATGATCTTCACCCAGATGAACAGCGGGTTCACCGACGAGCAGTACGCCCAGCTCGCCGAGGGCTACCGGGGGTTCTTCGACACCATGGAGCGGGTGCTCACAGCAGAGGGCTGAGCGGGGTGAGCAGCAGCTCGCCGATCTTCGCGACGGGGGAGCGGGCCTCCCACGCGTCGAGCTGCAGCTCGCGGCAGTTGGTGAGGTCGAGGGCGAAGATGTCTTCCATCTGCGCGGCGATCCCCGTGTCGTAGATCGCCATGTTGATCTCGTAGTTGCCGGTGAGGCTGAGCCTGTCGATGTTCGCCGTGCCGATGGTCGTCCAGCGCCCGTCGACTGTCGCGGTCTTCGCGTGGACCATCGCGTTGCGGAACAACCAGATGGTCACACCGGCGCGGAGCAGCTGGGAGTAGAGCCCGCGGGACAGCCAGTCGGTGAGCACGTGGTTCGACGCCTCGGGGACGATGAGCCTCACGTCGACCCCGCGGCGCGCCGCGGCGACGAGGACCTCGAGCAGCTCACGGTCGGGGATGAAGTACGCCTGCGTGAGGTAGATGTGGCTCGTCGCCCTGCGGAAGGCCTCGAGGTACAGGTTGCGGATCGGGTAGACCCGACGGGCCGGCGCGTTGCGCGCAGCCTGGAAGCCCGGGACCCACGTGATGGTGCCGGGGGAGTCGATCGCCGGGTGCTTGTCCTTGCGGTTGAGGTTCCAGAAGTCGACGAAGGCGCTCGAGAGCTCCCACACCGCCGTCCCGGTGACCCGCAGGTGCGTGTCGCGCCACTGCGTCGCGTAGAGCGTGCCGATGTTGTACCCGCCGACGAACCCGACCTCGTCGTCGACGACCAAGATCTTGCGGTGGTCTCGGCCGGTGTGCTTGAGGTCCATGAGCAGCACCTGCGGGCGGAAGATCGGGTACTCCAAGACGTGGATGCCCTCGGGGAACCTGAAGAACGACCGGGGGACCACGGCGTTGGCGAAGCCGTCGTAGACCACGAAGACCTCGACGCCACGCTCGTGCGCCGCGATGAGCGCGTCCTTGAACTGGCGGCCGACCTCGTCGCCCTTCCAGATGTACGTCTCGATGAAGATGCGCTCGGTCGCGCCCTCGATCGCCTCGAGCATGGCGGCGTAGACGTCTTCACCGAAGGTGTAGATCGTGGTCCCTGTCGTCTCGACCGTCGAGCTCACGGGCCTCGAGTGCGGGAAGACCGCCTTGCGCGACTTCTTGCGCTTGGACCAGTGGTCGAGCGCCACGACGCCGCCGGCGACCACGAAGGGTGTGACGGCGGACAGGACGATGGCTCGCTTGAGCGTCTTCTGCGCAAATCGGATGGCTGTGTGCTCGAGGTCGTCCACACCGACGACCTTAGACGGCGGCGGGGCGTTCGGCCTGGTGACGCGCTGATCCGCGCCGTAGCGCTCGTCTAGCATGGGCTGGAGCGCACCACGGACGGGCGCGCGTCGTGGTCGCAGGGGAGGGGGTGGGGGCAGATGGGCGTCGTCCCTAGCCTGGGGCCCGAGGACCTGCGGGTGAGTGCCTTCACGACGTCCACGCACGAGGTCGCGGCACGGATCTTCCTCCCTCTGCACGGCCCGGGCGACAGCCGGTGGCCCTGGGAGGGGCTCGTCGCCCAGGTCGCCGCGCAGGTCGCCGCGCTCGACGTCGCTCACGACGAGACGACGGGCGCGGCCGACAGCGTGCTGACGCCAGACGTGCGGTGGTCAGATCTCGAGCGTTGCCTGGAGTCGGTGGGGCGCACCGGTCTGAGGATGGCGTACGCCACGCCCGGACGGGTGTTCTCTGTCGCGCTCGCCGCTGTCCTCGGCGAGCACACCGCGACTCCGGACGAGTGCTGGTTCTTCCTGTGGGAGGGCTACGCCGGAGAGACCGACGGGCTCGACACCGGCTGTCCGCCGTGGCTCACCGGGTTGGCTCGACGGTCTGGAGGGTTGGTGCCGCACCGAGCACCGGTCTCGTGGCTCGGCGCCCGGACCGCGGACGACGAGCACCTGAGGCTGCCGGTGTTCGTGTGGCCGGACGACGGGTCATTCTTGCTGGCCTGCCCGATCTACCACGACTCGCTGTACATCTCGTGCAGCACGGACCTGGTCGATCGCTTGCGTGAGGCCAGCTTCGAGGTGCTGCTCGTCGACCGTGACGCAGAGCTTCCGGGAGAGGGCGACTGAGGTCGAGCCTGGCCTCTCCATATCGCCACAATGTCATTGGGGGCCCGAAGGGTGTCATGGCGACCTACTACGAAGGCGTCACGTGGTGTCCTGACTGGGTCAAGGGGGGAGTCAACGCAGGGTAGCGGCGTGCGTCTCTCTCGTTCGTTGAACTCTCAAGATTGGATTGAAAGCCGTGGACGAGTCGATCGATGTGAGAGAGGTGCTCTCCCTGGCGAAGGAGAAGCTGGAGCATCCCGGGGCTGGGGTGGAATTCCGATTGAGATCCGTGGTTGCGGAAGCTGGCGAGCTTCAGATCACTTTCTGGTGGGAACACAATCCGACGATCTTCGGGGTGAAGCTTGCCATACCGAACTCGTCGAGGGATCCCATCTGGACTCGATGGGACCCCGGGACGATTGACGAGTGGGTCGAATACGCAGTTCGCGTCACCGTCATGGAGGAGCTGCTGACAGGCCTTACACGGAGAGCGCCTCGGAGCAGGAGCGAGGGAGTGACTTGGCTTGACCTGAAGGAGGATCCCGCCACCGCTGCGTTCCACATCCGTGACGTTGAACCTGGTGACTCGGACACGCGGAGACTCCAGGCAGCGGGCTTTGAGGCCGCGAGGCCTCAGACCGTCCGGGAGGAGGGGAGGCTGCTCCTGTGGCGATACGCGATCTCCACGGACCAGTCGGGCCACATTCTCGGAGCGATATCCGTAGAGTCTGGAGATCCGCCCGCCGTGTGCAGCTTTGACGTCGCGTCCGGCGTCACCCACGAAGTCACACGAGCGTTGCTGATGGACGCTGTGCATGCTGTGGAAGATCTGGGCTGGTCAACAGTTGTCGCGCATCACGGTCCCGAATGGCTGACGTCTTGGGGGTTCGCTGCCGATGACGCAGGCGTGCTGGTTCTGGACTCGTCTTCGTCGTGAGGCGGCGGCTGTCGTCGACATCTGTCGGAGGGTCGACCCGGCAAGATCTCGCCGGATCGGCTCTCCGGAGAGGGTCGTGGAGGCCAGATGATCGCCATAATGTCATAACGTACATTATCGGCGTTACGGGGAAGTGGCCGAGAGGGGCTCTGTTCAGGCCGTTCTCGTGGCGGTCCGAAGCTTCGACGATGACCTTGACCATGCCTCTAGACCGTACTGACGCGGCTCCCTACAGTGAACCTCATGGGACGGTTGATCTACTCCATGATCTCGTCGCTCGACGGGTATGCGTCGGACGCCTCGGGCAACACCGACTGGGGCGCCAGCACCGACGAGCAGCTGCACGACTTCATCGCGGAGAAGTTCGCGTCTGCGACCACGTATCTGTACGGCCGGCGCATCTACGAGATGATGACGTTCTGGGAGAGGGCGCTCGACGACCCGTCGCACCCAGACTTCGTCAGGCGCTTCGCGACGGTGTGGCAGAGCGCCGAGAAGATCGTCTACTCGACGACGCTCGACTCCACCTCGACGGCCAAGACGACCCTCGAACGGACGTTCGACCCCCAGGCTGTGCGGGCGATGGTCGACGCCCTCGACCACGACGTCACCATCGAAGGCCCGACGCTCGCGGCCCACGCCCTGCGCGCTGGGATCGTCGACGAGGTCCAGCCCTACGTCTCCCCCGTGTCGGTCGGCGACGGTCTGCGGTTCTTGCCCGCTGACCTGCCGCTGAACCTCGACCTGCTCGACGACCACCGCTTCGACAGCGGGGTGGTCTGGCTCCGCTACGCCGTCCGCAAGGACTGACGGCGTTCTCGCGAGCAGAAGAACGGCGCGACTCCCCTGCTGCGTGCTTGCGACTCCCCCGCTGGGCCGTCGCGGTCAGGCTGCCCCGCCCTGCTCGACGGCCCCGCCCTGCTCGACGAGGGTCGCGAGCGCCGCGGTGACAGTGCCCCAGCCGTCGAAGAACCCGAGGTCTTCGTGCAGGCGGCGCTGTGCAGGGTCGCCGTGCCGCACGACGGCCGTGTAGGCGGTCCCTTCGGGGTGGTCGACCAGGATGATCTCTGCGGTCATCGAGACAGGCTCGGGCCGGGTCGGGCGCCACGAGCTGTTGACGGCGTTCGTGAAGACCAGCCGGTGACCCTCGTCGACGACCAGGAACACCGTGTCGGTGTGCGGGACGAAGGTCGCCCCGTCCTCGCTCATCTGGGTGACGAAGCCGCCGCCCGGGCGCACGTCCAGGGTGTCGACGTGCGTGACCATCGGTGCAGGGATCCACCAGCGTTCCAGCAGTGCGGGCTCCGTCCAGGCGCGCCACACGCTGGACCGTGGGCCGTGGATCACACGTTCGATGGTGAGGTCGAGCTCAGGGTCGATCGTCGGCGTGGTCATGGTGTCTCCTCCAGTGGGTCACGTTCGGGATGGGTCACAGGCTCAGCCATGGTGCTCGACGGCATCGGTGAGCCAGCCGTCGAGGATCCCACCCAGCACCGAGGGCGCTTCGTGGGGCAGCGCGTGCCCGGCACCGTCGACCACCACGAGCGTCGCGCGGGGATACCGGCCCAGCAGGTCGATCGCCGAGGCGTAGCCGACGGTCGAGTCCTGGCGCCCTGCGACGACGAGCACCGGACCTGCGTAGGTCTCGTCGCTGGTCGCCAGCTCCCAGCGCGCTCCGATGCGCTCGGCCGTGGGGGCGTCGACCGCGGCAACCCCAGGTGCGACGACCTCCCTGTACCGCGCGAGCATGGCCGGGGTCTGGACCACGAAGTACGCGCGGAAATCGGCGTCACCCAGGTCGTCGTCAGCCACGACGGGCTGGAGCGGCGGGACGTCGTGCCTGCCTGGCAGCAGCGGGCACACGAGCACGAGACCGGCGACACGCTGGGGCGCCCGGTCGGCGAGGGCGCGGGCGCAATAGGCACCGGCGGAGTGGCCTACGAGGATCAGCGGCCTGTCCCCCACGATCTCGTCGACCAGCGTGGTCAGGACGCCGAGGACGTCTTCGGCGCTGCTCACGGTCTCGGCGGTCTGTGTCCGCCCTGAGCCGGGCAGGTCCGGGTACAGCCGACGGAGCCCACCGTGCCGAGCGAGCGTAGGCTCGAAGGCCGCGAGAGTCTCGCGGTGGTCGACGCCCGCGCCGTGCAGCACGAGCACGGGCCGACCCTGGCCGCGCTCGACGTAGTGCACCCTCGTCCCGCGGACGTCGTACTCCATGGTGCGAGCGTACGACCACGGCCACGGCCACGGCCCGTCATCGGCCGCGAGGCAGGCTGCCCGGTCCAGCCCGGCGAGCACCGGGCACCCCGCACTGGGGGCACCGAGCCAGGTCCGACGCGCGACGTCCGTGGCCCCGTGGCACCCTGGGCGGGGTGACGACGACGCCCACAGCGCCCGCCCAGGTCCAGCTCGGTCCATGGTCCGTGGGCTCCCCAGCCAGGCTGCTCGCCGCAGCGCTCGTCTGCGGCTCGGCCGTCCTGATCTTCGCCGTGCACGTCAGACCTCTCGGCTTCGTCCCGCTCGTCTTGGGCATCGCGCTCGCGCTCGCCGTGGACCGCCGGCTCGGACGCGACCTCGCGCTGATCGCCCTCGGCATGGCGATCATCTCCGCGATCTCCCTCCAGGCAGACCTCTCTGACGCCGGGATGCTGCGCTTCACGGTCGCGCTGTCCCTCGCCGTGCTCGTGCCGTGGGCGCTCTCGCGCTGGGTCTTCGGGCAGCGGACGATTACCTTCCCCGTGGCGACAGGGCGACGCTGGACCCGGCTGCAGATCGGCTACCTGGTCGCTGTGGTCGTCATCGGCTATCTCATCCTCCCGCCGTACTTCATCGGGTCGGGGGCGTACCAGAACTGGCCCGACCTCGACGGCGACCAGGACATCGCCCGGCTGTTCCTCGGTGTCAACGCCGTGGGGATCTGGGACGAGCTGTTCTTCATCTGCACGGTCTTCGCCCTGCTGCGCGCGCACTTCGGGCTCTGGACCGCGAACATCCTGCAGTCGGTCGTCTTCGTCTCGTTCCTGTGGGAGCTCGGCTACCGCGAGTGGGGCCCGTTGCTGACTGTGCCCTTCGCGCTCGTGCAGGGCTGGATCTTCGCCAAGAGCGCGTCGCTGACCTACGTCGTGGCGGTGCACCTCCTCTTCGACCTCGTCGTCTTCGGTGTCCTCGTGCACGCCCACCACCCGGAGCTCTTCGACGTCTTCGTCACGGCGCCCGGCTGACCTGGACCAGACGGCCCGCCGCTCCCCCTACGATGTGGTGAGTCGCAGGCCGCCCAGGACTGCCCGGACGCGAGGAGCACGCAGGTCATGGCAGCGACGATCCGTGACCTGGCCGCCCTCGCCGGGGTCTCCCCGTCCACCATCTCGCGGGCGTTCTCCAGGCCGGAGAAGGTCGACGAGACGACACGCGACCGCATCCTGACGCTCGCCGAGCAGATCGGCTACGTGCCGAGCAGGGCAGCCCGCACGCTCAAGACCGGGCGCACCGGCGCGCTCGGCATCGTCGTCCCCGACCTGTCGAACCCGTTCTTCTCCGACATCGTCCGCGGCGTGCAGCACCGCGCCCGTGACGTCGGGTACTCCGTCCTGCTCGCGGACAGCGACGAAGACCCGACGACCGAGGTCGAGCTGGTGACGACCCTCGCGCGGAACGTCGACGCCCTCGTGCTGTGCTCGCCCCGCATGAGCGACACCGAGCTCGCTGCAGCCGCCAGGCTGCAACCGATGGTCCTGGTCAACCGCGGCTCCGGTGCCGACGCGCCGGGCGCCGTGCCACCCGTGACCTTCGACAACGCGGGCGGCGTGCGGCAGGCCGTAGAGCACCTCCATGGGCTCGGGCACCGCGACATCGGGTTCGTCTCGGCGACAGGGAGCAGCCGGTCCAACGCAGACCGTCGTCAGGCCTTCCACGTCGCGACGCACGAGCACGGCCTGTCCGGCGTCGAGATCGGCACCTTCGCGCCCACCGTCGACGGTGGAGCGAGCGCCGCTGACGCCACGATGCGCTCCGGCGTGAGCGCAGTCCTCGTGTCCAGCGACGTCATGGCGGTGGGCCTGCTGGCCCGGCTCGTCCGGCAGGGTGTCGACGTCCCGGGTGAGATCAGCGTGGTCGGTTTTGACGACATCGTCATGGCCGGCCTGATCACCCCCGCCCTCACATCGGTGGCGATCCCCTTGCGGCACGCGGGTGCCGTCGCGGTCGACCGGCTGCACGCGCACCTGTCCGGGGAGAGGCCCCAGGGCCCGCCGCTCGACATCCCCACGTCTCTGGTGGTCAGGGAGAGCACAGGACCGCGGCCTCACGCCGGAGCGTGAGACCGCGGTCGATCGCGGGTGGGGCCAGCCCCGTCAGCCGACGGTGGTCTCGGCGAGCACCCTGGCGAGGGTGGCGCGTGCACCCTCGGTCGTGAGCGACTCGACCATCTCTGCGGTGCGAGCGATCAGCACGTCAGCCTCGACCGGGTCGAGCCCTGCGGCAAGGTCGAGACCACGGACAGCTCGCCCGACCCACACGGCAGCCTCGTCAGCTCCGTCCCCGGCGCCTCCGTCCCCACCGGCACCGGGTCCGCCGGCGAGCAGCGCCAGTGCACCGGCGTCGTCCACGGGGACGAAGCCCGGGACGGCGGCCGCCCCGGACTGCAGCAGCAGCACAGCGGCGAGCGAGAGCACGGTGAGCTGTGCGCTCTCCCCCGCCCGGACCCTGTCGACGTAGACCGGGAGGTTCCGGGTGCGCCACTTCGAGACGGCGTTGAGCGCGATGTCCGCCAGTCGGTGGTGCAAGAACGGGTTGCCAAAACGCTCGAGGATCCCGGCCGCGAAACCCCGGAGCACCTCAGGCTCCCCGTCGATGGTCGGCAGGACCTCGTCGGCCACGAGCTCGTCGACGTAGCGCCGGACAGCCGGGTCCTCGAAGGCCTCTCGCACGCTCTCGTGTCCCAGCTGGAGCCCGACGGCGCTGAGGGCAGTGTGAGAGCCGTTGAGCACCCGGACCTTCTGGGCGCGGAACGGCGCGATGTCCTCCATGAACCGCACGTCGAGCCCGGCCTTGTCGAGGGGCAGCACCTCACGCACAGCCTCTCCCCCGCTGATCGCCCACACGTGGAAGTACTCACCCTTGACGACGACCTGGTCGTCGAAGCCTGTCTCGGCCTGGATACGGGCGATGCCGTCACGCGGGAAGCCCGGGACGATGCGGTCGACGAGGGTGTCGCTGAAGGTGCAGCACTCTCGGACCCACTGCTGGAACTCCTCGGACAGACCGGCGGCGGCCGCGTGCCGCAGCACGTACTCCCGCAGGGTCGACCCGTTGTCCTCGATGAGCTCGCACGGGACGATCGCGAGCCCCTTGGTGGGGTCACCACCGAAGTGCTCGAACCTGTCGTGCAGCAGGGCCGTGACCTTGAGCGGGAAGGAGGCTGGCGGACGGGCGGTGATGTCGTCGTCCTCGACCCAGACGATCCCCGCCTCGGTCGTGTTCGACACCAGCACCCGCAGGTCCGCGCCCAGGTAGAGGTCCCTGTAGCGCTCGAACTCGGTGTGCGCGGCGACGACCTCCTGGACGCACTCGACCCGGGTGATCTCGCGGACAGGCTGCCCGTCCTTGATGCCCTCGAGCGTGACGTGGAAGAGCCCGTCCTGCGCTCGCAGCAGCTCGAAGGCGGGGTCGGGCCGGTCTGTCACGTGGACGACTGCGACACCGGCGTCCATGACGCCAGCCTCGTCGGCGACGTGGATCATCCAGTCGACGAAGCCGCGCAGGAAGTTCCCGCCGCCCATCTGGAGCACGGTGACAGGTCGGGCTGTGCGGCGGACCGTGGTGCTGTCGAGCGGCTGCATGGGTGTGTCCTCTGGGTCGTCGGTCGATGGCGTGCGGGAGCCGGGCGCGGCTGTGGTCCCGGGCGCCTGGGTCGTCGGTTCAGCCCTGCGGGTGCTCACGTGACGGTGCCGAGCTGCCACGGCACGAACTCGTCCTGACCGAGCCCGAGCTCTTCGCTCGCCGTCGTGCGGCCCGAGGCCACGGCGATGATCCACTCGAAGATCTCCAGCCCGACCTCCGCGAGGGTCGAGGTGCCGTCGACGATGCGACCGCAGTTGAGGTCCATGTCGTCCGACATCCGCTCGAACATCTCCGTGTTCGTCGCGAGCTTGATGGTCGGTGCCGGACGGGAGCCGAGGACGGACCCACGGCCCGTGGTGAAGCAGACGACCGTCGCTCCCCCGGCGACCAGGCCCGTCACCGACACGGGGTCGTACCCGGGGGTGTCCATGAAGCCGAGGCCGCGGGTCGTCATCGGCTCGGCGTACTGGTAGACGGCTGAGAGGTCGGCGTGACCGGCCTTGGCGACAGCACCGAGAGACTTCTCGAGGATGGTCGTCAGACCGCCCTCCTTGTTCCCGGGCGACGGGTTGTTGTCCAGGCTGCCGCCGCCCTCCTCGGCGTACTTCTCCCACCAGCTGATCCGCTCGAGGAGCGTCCGGGCGACGTCTTCGGACACGGCCCGCCGCGTGAGGAGGTGCTCGGCCCCGTAGACCTCGGGGGTCTCGGCGAGGACCGAGGTGGCCCCAGCCGCGACCAGGAGGTCTGAGGCGTACCCGAGGGCCGGGTTCGCGGTGATCCCCGAGTAGCCGTCCGAGCCGCCGCAGTTGAGACCGAGCACGAGCTCGGAGATCGGCGCGGGCGCGCGACGACGTGTGTCGAGGATCGGCAGCATCGCCGCGACAGCCTTGACCCCGGCCTCGACCGTCGCGCGGATGCCGCCCTGGTCCTGGATGGTGAGGGACTCCACGAGGGTGTCTGTGGCGATGGGCAGCGTGTCGGTGATCGACTGGACCTGGATCATCTCGCAGCCGAGCCCGAGGACCAGCAGCCCGCTGACGTTGGGGTGCGCGGCGTAGCCGTGCAGGGTCCGCTGGAACATCGTCCCGCCCGACGACGCCGGGATCATGCCGCAGCCGCTCTGGTGGGTCAGCGCGACGACTCCGTCGATGTTCGGGTAGTCCACGAGCAGCGGGGTGACCTTGTCCGCGATCATCCGGGCTGTCGAGGCCGAGCAGTTGACGGAGGTGAGGATCGCGACGTAGCTGCGGGTGCCGACACGACCGTCGGCGCGGTGGTACCCGTCGAAGGTCCGGGTCGGGCCTGTCGGGACGGGCAGCTCGGTGTGGACCGTCGCGAGCTCGTGCTCCGCGGCGGCGGCGTCCATGCCGAGGTTGTGGACGTGGACGTGGTCACCCACGACGACAGGTGCCGTCGCCCGGCCGATCGACTGGCCGTACTTGTGGACCTGCCCGCCGGCGGGGACGTCCTGCACCGCGAGCTTGTGGCCGCGCGGGACGTCGGACCGCAGGACCAGGGTGTCGTCGCCAGCGGTGAGTCGCGTCCCTGCGGGGAGGTCGCGGATCGCCACGACGACCTCGTCTCCCTCCGCCAGGCGCAGGGTGCAGTCGGCTAGGGCGAGGGTGCTGCTGGTCAGGCGCGACGGGCCGTCGTCGCCGAGAACGCTGGTCCCGGTCGAGCCGGTGGGGGTGCCCATGTCGTGGGTGCCGCCGGCGTGGGCGATGACGTCGGGGGCTGCGGGTTCTGGTGCGGGGGTGGTGCTTGTCACGGAGAGCTCCTGTGCTCGGGATGGGTGGGCTGGTTCGCCTGAGGCCTCACGCGCTCCTCGCGCGTCAGCGGGCACCTGGCTCGTCGGAGACCGCGGTCGCTGCCTCGCGCTCGCGGGTCTCGGCGACGAGCTCGGTGATGCGCTTGTCGGTCAACGGGTAGAGGAAGAACAGCACGGCGCCGGCGATGGTCAGCGCGATGCACGGGTAGAGCGTCTGGAGCGACTTGATCCCCTGGAGGATGCCGTCAGCCTGGTCCGCCATCGCCGGGTCGGAGGTGAACTTCGGGACGTAGCCGATGAGGGACAGCCCGAACCCTGCGGCGCCGCCGGCGACGGCCTGGGCGATCTTCCGGGAGAAGTTGAACATCGAGTACGTGATGCCCTCGCGGCGGACGCCGGAGCGCCAGTGCCCGTAGTCGATCGCATCGGAGACGAGAGCCCAGGTGATCCCGTTGGGCAGGGCGATCCCGACGAAGGAGAGGCTGTACAGGATGGTGAACACCACGGTGTTGGTCGGCAGCAGGAAGTTGAGTCCGTCGGCGACCGCAGCCAGCGCGAAGCCGGAGATCGCCACCTGCTTCTTGCCGAAGCGCTTGACCAGGAAGGGGATCGTGAGGATGGCGAGGATCGACGAGCCGATGCCGAAGAAGTTCACGACAGACAGCAGGTCCTGGTTCTGCAGGTTGTAGTCGGTGAAGTAGACGATCATCGCGGGCTTGATGTTGTACGCCGAGATGGAGAACACCGTCATGAGGATGAGGACGAGGAGCGCCCGGTTCTGGCCGATGGTGGTCGCGAAGCCCCGGAGCGTGATCTTCTCGGTCGACCGTGCGACGGGGACCACCTCGCGGGTGCCGCGGAAGGTCGCGTAGAAGCCCATGATCCCTACGACAGCCATCGCCCCGGCGGCGGTCGCGAAGCCGACGCGCTCGTTGTCGAAGGCGTGCACGATCGGCATGAAGGCGATGCCGGTGACGAGCAGGGCGGTGACCGAGCCTGCTTGGCGGAACGAGGCCAGCTGGGCGCGCTGCTCGGGATCCTGTGTCATCACGGAGGCGAGCGAGCCGTAGGGCACGTTGGTGAAGGAGTACAGGACGCCCCACGCCATGTACGACCCGTAGGCGTAGACGAGGTTGACGCCGTCGGTGCCGCCGGGCGTGAGGAACGTGACGACGGTGAGGATGGCGAGCGCGATCGAGGAGTACATCATCACGGGCTTGAAGCGCCCGTGGCGGCCGCCGCCCTTGCGCTGGTCGACGAAGATCCCGGCGACGGGGTCCATGAAGGCGTCGAAGATCTTGGTGAAGACGAAGACGCCGGCCGCTGCGGCCGGGTGGATGCCGGCGACGTCGGTGTAGAACTTGAGCAGATAGGCCTGTCCGAGGTCGAACATGAAGCCGTTGCCCATGTCGCCGAGGCCGTAGGCGAGCTTTGAGCGGAGCGAGAGCTTGCCGTGCAGGTCGGCTGCGGGACGCGAGCTGGGCGGCGCTGCCTCAGGTGCGGAGGTCATGGGGGTCCTTGGGTGCTAGGAAGGGGGCTTCGAGGGGGGATTCGCGGGGTGCAGTGCGGTTCCCGGGCCGTCGACGCTGTGGCCGACGACCCGGGACAGGCGTCAGGGACGCCTGGCGTACGAGGTCTGCGGCAGCGTGTGGGCGAGGACCACCGCGGTCTCGACGGCCTCGTCGTGCGTCAGCCTGTGCTCGGTCACGAGCCTGCTGAGGAACCCGGCGTCGATGCGGCGGGAGAGGTCGTGCCGAGCCGGGATCGAGACGTAGGCCCGGGTGTCGTCCACGAAGCCCGAGGTGTTCCAGAAGCCCGCTGTCTCGGTCGCGGTCTCGCGGAACCTGCGCATCCCCTCGGGCGAGTCGAGGAACCACCACGGGGCGCCGAGGCGCAGGGACGGGTAGGCGCCGGCGAGCGGCGCGAGCTCGCGGCTGTAGACGGTCTCGTCGACGGTGAAGAGGATCGCGCGGAAGCCGGGGTGCGTGCCGAAGGCCTGCAGCATCGGCCGCAGAGCACGGGTGTACTCCGTGGCGACGGGGATGTCGAAGCCCTTGTCCTGACCGTGCGCCTGGTAGACGGCGTCGTGGTGGTCGCGCAGGACCCCGGGGTGGATCTGCATGACCAGCCCGTCCTCGGCGGCCATCGCGGCCATCTGGAAGAGCATGTGGGCGGCGAAGGCCTGCACCTCTGCGGGCTCGACGGCGCCCTCGAGCGCGCGGGCGTAGATCTCGGCGGCGACGGTGTCGGAGAGCGGCGTGGTGTCGGCGCTCAGGTGCCCGTGGTCGCTGGCCAGCGCGCCTGCGGCGACGAAGGCCTCACGGCGCTGGCGCAGGGCGGCGAGGTAGCCGGCGTAGTGCCCGGTGTCGATCCCGGAGACCGTGCCGAGCTCGTCGATGTCTGCGCGCCAGGTCGGGCGGTCCAGGTAGACGACGGCGTCGGGACGGAAGGTCGGGACCACCCGGTCCCCCAGGCCTTCTGCCGCGAGCCGGGCGTGGTGCTCGAGCGTGCTCGTCGCGGCGTCGGTCGTCGCGATGAGCTCGATGCCGAACCTGTCGAGCAGCTGGCGCGGCCGGAAGTCGGGCTCGGCGAGGCGCGCGGCGATCGTGTCGAAGATCGTGTCTGCCGTGGCCGCCGAGGGCACCTGGTCGATCCCGAAGACCTCGACGAGCTCGTGCTCGAGCCAGTACCTGGAGGGTGTCCCCCTGTAGAGGTGCCAGCCCGCGCAGAACCTGCGGAAGATCTCCCGGCTGTCGGTCTCGACAGGGCCGCCGTCGACCCGCGGGACGCCCAGGGACTCAGGGGCTGCCCCCTGCGAGACGAGCATGCGGGTGACGTAGTGGTCGGGGACCACGAGCAGCTGGGCCGGGTCGGCGAAGGGCAGGTTGTCTGCGAAGGCCTCGACCTCGACGTGGCCGTGCATCGAGATGATCGGGAGGGAACGGGTCTCCGCGTAGATCTGCCGGGCGACGTCGCGCTGGCGCGGGTCTGTCGGGAGCGCCCTGTCGGGGTGGAGCGTGAGCGGTGCTGGTGCTGCGGTGCTGCTCTGGGGCATCTGGGCTTGGGGTGTCATAGAACGTCCTCGGTCCGCGACTCGTAGGTCTGCACTCATGGGCATCTGTCGATGCACACGTTTGCATCCTGCTGGTCGAAGGGCGCTCTTCCCCGGGACGAAAGTCCGCCTCAGGTGGTTCTAGGCGGACTTTCGTGCCTCAGGTCAGCTCTTCACGTAGTCGGCTAGGTGCTCCCCGGTGAGTGTCGACCGCTGGGCGACGAGGTCGGCGGGGGTTCCTTCGAAGACGACCCTGCCGCCGTCGTGACCGGCTCCCGGTCCGAGGTCGATGATCCAGTCGGCGTGCGCCATGACGGCCTGGTGGTGCTCGACCACGATGACCGACCTCCCGGAGTCGACGAGCCTGTCCAGGAGCCCGAGGAGCTGTTCGACGTCGGCGAGGTGCAGGCCCGTCGTCGGCTCGTCGAGCACGTAGACGTCGCCCTTCTCGGCCATGTGCGTGGCGAGCTTGAGACGCTGGCGCTCACCACCCGAGAGCGTGGTCAGCGGCTGCCCGAGACGCAGGTACCCGAGCCCGACGTCGACCAGACGGACCAGGATCGCGTGCGCGGCAGGGGTGCGCGCCTCCCCCGCGCCGAAGAACTGCTCGGCCTCGGCGACGGACATCGCGAGCACCTCGGAGATGTCGCGTCCGCCGAGGTGGTACTCGAGGACCGAGGCCTGGAACCGCTTCCCCTCGCAGACCTCGCAGGGTGACGCGACGCTCGCCATGACGCCGAGGTCGGTGTAGATGACACCGGCGCCGTTGCACACCGGGCACGCGCCCTCGGAGTTGGCGCTGAACAGCGCAGGCTTGACGCCGTTCGTCTTGGCGAAGGCCTTGCGGATCGGCTCGAGGAGCCCTGTGTAGGTGGCCGGGTTGCTCCGGCGGGACCCGCGGATCGCGGTCTGGTCGATCGAGACCACGCCGGCGCCCGCGGGGATCGAGCCGTGCACGAGAGAGCTCTTGCCCGACCCGGCGACGCCGGTGAGGACGACGAGGACACCGAGCGGGATGTCGACGTCGACGTCGCGGAGGTTGTTCGCGCTCGCGCCGCGGATCTCGATCGCGCCGCGGTGCGGGCGGACCGTCTCCTTGACGCGCGACCTGTCGTCGAGGTGCCGTCCGGAGAGGGTGTCGCTCTCGCGCAGACCGTCGACGGTGCCCTCGTAGCAGATCTGGCCGCCGGCGGTCCCTGCGCCGGGACCGAGGTCGACCACGTGGTCCGCGATGGTGATCATCTCAGGCTTGTGCTCGACCACCAGGACGGTGTTGCCCTTGTCCCGCAGCTGGAGCAGGAGGCGGTTCATCCGCTGGATGTCGTGCGGGTGCAGCCCGATCGTCGGCTCGTCGAAGACGTAGGTGACGTCGGTGAGCGACGACCCGAGGTGGCGGATCATCTTGGTGCGCTGGGCCTCTCCCCCGGACAGCGTCCCGGCGGGCCGGTCGAGCGACAGGTACCCGAGACCGATCTCGACGAAGGAGTCGAGGGTGTCGCGCAGCGCGTCGAGCAGCGGTGTCATCGACGGCTCGTGGAGCTCCCGGACCCAGGTCGCGAGGTCGCTGATCTGCATCGAGCACGCCTCGGCGATGTTCAGCCCGGCGACCTTGGACGACCGCGCCCCCTCGTTGAGGCGGGTGCCGTCGCAGTCCGGGCAGGTGGTGAAGGTGACCGCACGGTCGACGAAGGCACGGATGTGCGGCTGCATCGCCTCGCGGTCCTTGGACAAGAACGACTTCTGCACCTTGGGGATCAGGCCCTCGTAGGTCATGTTGATGTCGCCGACCTTGACCTTGACGGGCTCCTTGTAGAGGAAGTCCGCCCGTTCCTTCTTCGTGTAGTCGCGGATCGCCTTGTCGGGGTCGAGGAAGCCTGAGCCCGTGAAGATCTTGACCCCCCAGCCGTCGGCCGTGTAGCCGGGGATGGTCAGCGCCCCCTCGTTGAGCGACTTCGAGTCGTCGAAGAGCTGGGTGAGGTCGATGTCGTTGACTGTCCCCATGCCTTCGCACCGGGGGCACATGCCTCCGGTGATGCTGAAGCTGCGCCGCTCCTTGACGGTCGACCCGCCACGCTCGATGGTCACGGCGCCGGCGCCGCTGATCGAGGCGACGTTGAAGGAGAAGGCCTGGGGCGAGCCGACGTGGGGCTGGCCCAGCCGGCTGAACACGATGCGGAGCATGGCGTTGACGTCCGTCGCGGTCCCGACCGTCGAGCGCGAGTTCGCGCCCATGCGCTCCTGGTCGACGATGATCGCGGTGGTCAGCCCTTCGAGCAGGTCGACGTCGGGTCGGGCCTGGCTGGGCATGAACCCCTGGAGGAACGCGCTGTACGTCTCGTTGATCATCCGCTGCGACTCGGCGGCGATCGTGGCGAAGACCAGCGAGCTCTTCCCTGACCCTGACACCCCTGTGAAGACCGACAACCGGCGCTTGGGCAGGTCGAGGCTCACGTCCTGCAGGTTGTTCTCGCGGGCACCCCGGACCCTGATGAGGTCGTGGGTGTCAGCCGCGTGCGGCTGCGTGCCGGGGGCGGTCCCTGTCGTCGTGCTCGTGGCCATCGTGTCCCTGTCTGTGGAGTGGATCGGCGGTGCCTCGGGCGGCCGCGGCGGCTGTGGCGCTCCGCTGGCGTACCCGACGGACGCCCGCTGGGTGGTCTCTCGGTGCTCGCCAGGTTCGAGCGTGCTGACCAGGTCCGAGCGATGCGCCGGACCCTGACTGAGAAGTATGTCTGATTGTGCCCCCAGGCGGAACACCCGTCGTGAGGGCTGTGCATCGGGCCAGGTCAGTCTCGTCAGGAGTGCTCCGACGGTGCTGGTGAGGTGCCGGTGAGGTGCCGGTGCGGCACCGACCCTCAGCCGAGCTGGTTGATGCGGATGAGGTTGCCTGCGGGGTCACGGAAGGCGCAGTCGCGGACCCCGTAGGGCTGGTCGGTCGGCTCCTGGACCACCTCGGCGCCGCTGGCCTGGACCTGGGCGAAGGCCGCGTCCATGTCGGAGGAGGCGAGCACGAGGTGCCCGAAGGTCCCCTTCGCCATCATCTCGGTGATCGTGCGGCGCTCGTCGTCGGTGATGCCCGGGTCCGCGGCTGGTGGGGTCAGGACGACCGAGGTCTCCGGC
Organism: Sanguibacter sp. Leaf3; assembly: GCF_001425965.1. Classification (NCBI taxonomy): domain Bacteria; kingdom Bacillati; phylum Actinomycetota; class Actinomycetes; order Micrococcales; family Sanguibacteraceae; genus Sanguibacter; species Sanguibacter sp. Leaf3. Next base: position 827,673 of record NZ_LMRH01000002.1, read on the forward strand.
TGCCCGGGAGGGCCGACGGTGAGCCACCGCATGCCGCCGTAGCCGACGTCGTTGCGCAGCTCGAAACCGAGGGCGTCGCGGTAGAAGGCCAGGGCCGCGTCGGCGTCGTCGTGGTTGAGGAAGGTCCAGTGGATGATGAGGTCCATGCGGCTCACGCTAGGTCTGCCGCGACGGTCGGTGCTTCTCGATTCCTGACGGGTCGGGTGATCTGCTTGGCGATGCACGGTGGGAGCTCGCCGGCGACCAGGCCCGCCGCAGATGCCGCCTGCTTCCTGTAGGCGCTCGGGGGCATGCCCACGAGCTCGGTGAACCGGGTGCTGAAGGTCCCCAGGGACGAGCTGCCGACGGCGAAGCAGACGTCGGTCACGCTCATCTCCCCGCGCCGCAGCAGGGCCATCGCCCGCTCGATCCGCCGGGTCATAAGGTAGGAGTAGGGCGACTCCCCGTAGGCCGCGCGGAACTGGCGGCTGAGATGACCTGCCGACATGCTCGCGCCACGTGCCAGCGCCTCGACGTCGAGGGGCTGGGCGTAGTCGCGGTCGATCCTGTCGCGCACCCGCCGCAGCCGCGCCAGGTCGCGCAGCTGGTCTTCGCCCGATGCCCTGGCTGTCACGGCACCGATCGTGCCACGTCCGAGGTGGCGGCGGGAAGGACCGGCCCGTCAGGCTCCGCGGCAGATCGCGTCGATCGCCGAGACGGTGACCCGAGGGTCGTGCGGCTCGGTGTCGAGAGCCTGGTGGATGGTCAGCCCCTCGATCAGGGCGTCGAGCTGGCGCGAGACGTCCGGGCTGAAGTGCCGCTCGAGCGCCGAGCGGCTGCGGCGCATCCACTCGCGCGTGATGCTCCGGTACCTCGCGTCCCGGGCGGCCAGCGTGTAGAGCTCGTGGGTCAGCACCAGCTCGCGCGGCGACTGCGCCAGGTCGTCGAGGACGAGCGTCGCGACGGCCTGCTTCGCCTCGTCGACGGTGGTCGCGGCCACGAGCCGAGCCTCGAAGCGGGTCGCGACAGACAGCGAGAACCGCGTGAACGCCTCGTGCAGCAGCTCGTCCATGTCGGTGAAGTGGTAGGTCATCGACCCGAGGGGGACGTCCGCGCGGGCGGCGATGCGCCTCGCCGAGATGCCGGCGACCCCGAGCTCGGCGACGGCCTCGATGGTCACGTCGACGATCCGGTCTCGTCGTGTGGGGTCGAATCGCCTGGCCATCGGGCCATCCTCTCAGACCCGCCCTGGGCGCCACGACCTCAGCGGTACGCTCGTACACATGCACAGCACCCCCGTCGGCACCCGCCCGCCGTTCAGCCCCGAGCTCCGCCGTCGACGGACGGCCGTCTTCGTGTTCATGCTCGTCGTCGGCGTCTCGATGGCCTCCTGGGTCGTCCGCACCCCGGCCGTGCGCGACCTGCTCGACGCCTCGACCGGGCAGATGGGCCTCGTGCTCTTCGGGCTCTCGGTCGGCTCGATGACGGGTGTCCTGTCCTCTGCCTCCGTCGTCAGGGCGCACGGCGCCCGGCGGACCATCGCGATCGGGGGCACCAGCCTCGTCGTGGGGCTCGCGCTCGTGGGCATCGCGTCAGGCCTGGGTCTCACGGCGGGCGTCTTCGTCGGCCTCGCCCTCGTCGGCGGTGGCGTGGGGATGTCCGAGATCGCGATCAACATCGAGGGTGCCGACATCGAGAACGCCTCGGGCCGGTCTGTCCTGCCGATGCTGCACGGGTGCTACAGCCTCGGCACGGTGGTCGGGGCCACCGTCGGCATCGGTCTCACCGCTGTCGACTTCCCGGTCGTCTGGCACCTCACCGCGATCGCTGTGGCAGGCGCCGCGGCCGCCCTGTGGGCCGTTCCGACCGTACCGGCCACGACGGGGCTCGCCCGCAAGGGCACAGAAGCCTCGTCCACCTGGCGTGAGCAACTCTCCGTCTGGAAGCAGAGCCGCATCCTCATGCTCGGGCTGATCGTCCTCGCCCTCGCCCTCGCCGAGGGCTCGGCGAGCGACTGGCTGCCGCTGCTCATGGTCGACGGCCACGGCATGTCCGAGACCCTCGGGTCCGTCATCTTCACGGGTTTCGCGGCCGCCATGACCATCGGCCGGTTCTCGGGCGAGCCGCTGCTCGCCCGCTTCGGCAACGTCGCGGTCCTGCGCGTCAGCGCCCTCGTCTCGGCCGCCGGCATCGCCCTCGTGGTGTTCGCCGACAACGTGGTCGTCGCAGGCTGCGCCGTGATCCTCTGGGGCCTCGGTGCCGCGCTCGGGTTCCCCGTGACGCTCTCGGCCGCAGGCGACAGCGACGACCCGACCTCCTCGGTCGCCGCCGTCGCGACGGCCGGTTACGTCGCCTTCCTGGTCGGCCCACCCCTGCTCGGCTTCCTCGGAGAGCACTACGGGCTCCGTGGGGCGATGGTCGTCGTGCTCGTCGTCGTGGCCCTCGCCTCGCTGCTCACGTCGGCCGCGAGGCCTCGGGGCCGGGCGACGTCGGACGGGGCGCCGGTGCCTCCCGGAGCGGCCGTCGCCTCTGCCGAGAGTGGAGACCAGCCCGGCTGAGAGCATGACGGCCAGCCGTGGCAGGGATCCTGCCGAGATCCGAGTCCTGGCCGGCCGTCACGTCTCGCTGAGCTGGCGACATGGCGTGCGACTCAACGGTGCTGTGCGGTTCGACGGTGATGTGTACGGTAGTACCCATGACTCGTGACGACGCGACCCCGGACAGCGCACTCCCTGAGATCGGCATCATGCTCCCCCGGGACCTCCCGGCCCACCAGATCCTCGACTTCGCCCGCGCCGCAGACGACGCAGGCTTCGACGAGCTCTGGGTCGTCGAAGACCTCGGGTTCCGCGGCGGGATCGCGCAGGCCTCGGCCGCGCTCGCGGTCACCTCACGCATCCGGGTCGGGGTCGGGATCCTGCCGGCCTCCGCGCGCAACGTCGCCTTCACGGCGATGGAGGCAGCGACGCTCGTCGACCTCTTCGGCGACCGCCTGCACCTCGGGATCGGGCACGGCATGCCTGCGTGGATGCAGAGCGTCGGCGCCTGGCCCGAGAGCATCCTCACCTCCTTCGAGGAGCACGTCACCGCGCTGCGCGCCCTGCTCTCCGGCGAGTCGGTGAGTGTCGACGGACGCTACGTGCACCTGGATGCGGTCCAGCTCGAAGGCGGCCCGCGGACGGCGCCGCCGATTCTCGCCGGGGTCCGTGGTCCCCGTTCCCTCGCGCTCGCCGGACGGGTGGCTGACGGGACCGTGCTCGCCGAGCCGTCGGCTCCCGAGTACATCGCCCAGGCCCGCCAGCAGATCGGCACGGCTGAGCACCGCGTCGTCGCGTACAACGCAGCCGCTGTCGACGTCGACGCCCACGCTGCCCGTCAGGCGGTCCGTCCAGGGCTCGAGTGGATCGGCGAGCCGGGCTGGGAAGCCCACCTGCGGCCGTTGCCCTTCGCCGACGAGATCGTCGCGCTGCGGGCTCGCTCTGGCTCCCGGGCAGAGTTCGTCGCCGCGCTCCCCGACGCGTGGGTCGACGCCCTGACGGTCAGCGGGACCAGGGACGACGCCAGGGCGTCGCTCGCCCGGATGCGTGCGGCGGGGGCTGACTGCGTGGTCCTGCAGCCCGTCGGGGATGCCCCTGTCCAGGCACTGGCCTCGCTCGCTAGCATCCTCTAGGCGTCGACCCGCACGCGGTCGCGCCGCACCGATCACCGGACCGTACGAAGGACTGCACCGTGGCACTCCACATCCCCGGCCTCCCGCCGCTCTCCTGGGCACCCCTCGAGGGTGACGCCCACCTCGACGACGACGGCACCCTCGTCCTGACCGCCGCGGCGGGGGTCGACTGGAGCAACGACCCGACTGGAGGACCGCAGCAGCACCGGGCGGCCGCGCTCGGCTTCCAGCCGACCGGCGACCTCACGCTCTCGGCGAGGGTCCGGGTCGACGCGCCCCGGTCGACCTTCGACGCCGGTGCGCTGTGCCTGTGGATCGACGCCGACCACTGGGCGAAGCTCTGCTTCGAGCGGTCGCCGCAGGGCGACGTGATGGTCGTCAGCGTCGTGACCGACGGGTACTCCGACGACTGCAACTCCGTGGTCGTCACCGGTGGTGAGGTCTACCTGCGGCTCAGCCGTGTCGGCGAGGCCTGGGCCTTCCACTCCTCGGTCGACGGGACGAGGTGGGACTTCGTCCGCGTGTTCCGCATCGGCTCGCCCCAGGTCCCGACTGTCGGGTTCTTGTCTCAGGCCCCGATGGGTGAGCGGTGCGTCGCGCGCTTCGACGAGATCGTCTACAGCGAAGACAGGCTCGCCGACCTGCGCGACGGCAGCTGACGAGGGCGGCGCAGGTCTTCGAGGGAGGCGGTCGACCGGCCGAGCGGTCTCCGCGCTGCGTCGGAGGCGCGCGGTCGGAGCGGTGGTCGGGCGGCCCGAGGGATCGGCCGTGTGCCGCAGAGCTCAATCTCGTGCCGCAGAGGTCAGCCCTGTGCCGGGTGGCTCAGCCGTTCTCGGCAGGCGACCAGGCGGCGTCCGCGTCCCGCAGATACCGCCCGAGCGTGCCCAGCGCGCCCGGGACGAGCGCGTAGTACGACCACACGCTGCGCTTCTCGCGGGTCAGCAGCCCGGCCTCGACGAGGATCTTCAGGTGGTGGGACACCGTCGGCTGGCTGAGCCCGAGCGGCTCGGTGAGGTCGACGACAGTCGCCTCTCCCCCGTCGTGAGCGGCGACGAGCGAGAGCAGCCGGAGCCTGCTCGGGTCGGAGAGGGCCTTGAAAGACCGTGCGAGAGCGGACTCGCCGCTGCTTTCGGTCATGGGTCAGCGTCTCCTGGGTGGTGCGGGGTGGGCGCTCCATCGTACGCAGTGCCTGACCAGCGTCCGGACGCTGGCCACCTCTGCTCCGGCGGGTTCCAGGCAATTCTGGTCGCGCGAGAGCTGTGGACGGAGGTGTCCTTACACAGGGGGCCGACTCGTCGTGGTCCCGGAGGGCCCGACCACAGCAGGGTCGACCGCATGACACACGACGACGCACGTCCCATCCACGACACCGGCTACGACGCACGGCTCCCTGCGACCCAGAGCACCGATCTGCTGACCCGGCCGAGGCCAGAGGTTCCCTGCCAGCCGGGGACGACGCTGATCACCGGGAGAGAGGTCCTCGACCACCTGGTCGGTCTGGTCGGACCGCGACTGTCCTCGTCACCGGTGCTGTGGTTCACCTTCCTCGACGGGGCGCGGCAGGTCGTCCCTCTCGCGATCCCCTTCGACGGCCTCCCCGGGCTGCCCTCGTCGGGACCCGTCGCCGAGATCGTCGACGTCGTCTCGACGGTCCTCGCCCAGCACCCCGACGGTCTGATAGTCCTGGTCGCGATCAGCCGACCCTCGGGTGGTGGGCTCGGAGCCTTCGAGAAGCGGTGGGCGAGGGCCCTGTGGAAGGTCGCCGACGACGCCGGCTGGACGGTCGACCTCGTGGCCGCGGTCGGGAGCGACCGCGCCGTGCCGCTCGACCGGGCGAGCTGCGACCGATGACGAGCGGTCGGTCGGCACCATGAGCTGGGACTCTGCCTGAGCGGATGCTGCGATCGAGCCGGCGCTGCGCCGGGCCGACACCGTGACCGGGCCGACCCTGTGACCGGTGCGACTCGCTCCCAGCATGCGGGAGCGACCGCAGGCACGGTACAGTGGTTCGGTTCTGAGACCTGAGTGCCAGGCGGGCGCGAGTCGCGCGACGCCGCACCAGGAGCCCAGGCCCGCACGCTGACCTCGGCGTCGTCCTGGTCTCTCTCCCACCGGCTCGCAGCCTCGCTGCTGCACAGTCTGCTGGTTCACGAGACCTTCACGCGCGTCAGGAACATCTCGACCACACGACCCGTTCTACTCAGCAGGACACCCGCCCGGACGCACGCTGACCCGTCAGCTGCACGACCGGGACCGCAGACATCTGGAGGACACATGGCAGACCGCTCGCTGCGCGGCATGAGCATCGGCGCCAAGAGCATGGAATCTGACGAGGGCGTCGACTTCGCCCCGCGGTTCCAGGCCCACTACGACTGCCCGAACGGGCACACCATCATCCTCCCGTTCTCGACCGAGGCTGAGGTCCCGGTCGTCTGGGAGTGCCGGTGCGGCGAAGAGGCTCTGCTCCGCGACGCCGACAGGCCTGAGGCGAAGTCCGGCAAGCCGCCGCGCACCCACTGGGACATGCTGCTGGAGCGTCGCTCGATGAAGGAGCTCGAGGAGCTCCTCGACGAGCGTCTCGCACTGCTGCGCGCTGGCAAGCTCCGCCGCAGCGCCTGAGCACCAGGCACCAGCCGAGGTCGGCAGCGTCGTTCGAGAGCAGTCGTCGAGAGCGCTGGCCGGCAGCACCGCACGACGAAGGCCGCACCGTCACGACATGTGAGGGTGCGGCCTTCGTCGTGCGGTGCTGCCGCAGCCGGGCATGATAGTCACATGACCACGCTCGAGCGCCTCACCTCAGACCTGACCACCGCCATGAAGGCCCGTGACACGTTCACGACGGGCACCCTCCGCCAGATCATCGGAGCCGTCCGGACCGCTGAGAAGTCGGGTTCCGTGGCACGGGAGTTCTCCGACGAGGAGGTGCAGGCCGTCCTCACCTCGGAGGTCAAGAAGCGCCGCGAGAGCGCGCAGATCTTCGCCGACGCCAAGGCTGACGACCGCGCCGCCAACGAGACTGCCGAGGCAGACCTCATCGAGGGCTACCTGCCCGCCTCGCTCTCCCCCGAGCAGGTCGACGCCCTCGTGGTCGACGCCATCGCGTCGACCGGGGCGAGCGGCCCCAAGGACATGGGCACAGTCATGAAGGCCGTGCAGGCGGCCGCAGCCGGGCTCGGCCGTGTCGACGGCAAGGCCCTGTCGCAGAAGGTGCGCGCAGCCCTCACGAGCTGACGGCGCACGTCCCGGCGGCGTCCCGCACTGACGCCGCCGGGAGACGCGGCGTAGGCGGTCGTCTCACCTGCCGCCACGCCTCACCTGCTGCGTCGGCGTCCGGTGACGAGCCCGCGGAGCTGCTGCGCGCGGTGCGCGACACCCCACACGGTGACCTTCAGCAGTGCTTCCTGGACGATCCCGCGGCTCATCTTCGACTCCCCCGCCGTCCGTTCGACGAAGGTGATGGGCACCTCGACGACGCGGCCGCCGGCTTGGGCGACCCGCCACGCCATGTCGACCTGGAAGCAGTACCCCTGCGACGCGACGGAGCCGAGGTCGAGTCCTCGCAAGGTCTCGGCCCTGTAGGCGCGGAAGCCGCCTGTGGCGTCGCCGAGGCGGAGCCCGAGCGCAACCCTCACGTAGGTGTTGCCGCCGCGCGAGAGCACCTCGCGGTGCCGCGGCCAGTTGACGACCGACCCGCCCGGCACCCAGCGTGACCCGAGCACCAGGGCAGGGTGCGGCTGGGCGGACGACGCCGCGAGCAGCCGTGGGAGGTCTTCGGGGCGGTGCGACCCGTCGGCGTCCATCTCGCAGACGACGTCGTACCCGCGTTCGAGGCCCCAGCGGAACCCGGCGATGTACGCGGTCCCGAGTCCTTGCTTGCCCTGCCTGTGCAGGACGTGGACGGCACCGAGCGACCCCTCGGACGTGAGGTCGGCCGCCGCGATGTCGGCCGTGCGCTGCGCTGCGAGGGCCTCGGCGATGTCCCCTGTCCCGTCGGGGCTCGCGTCGTCGACGACGAGCACGTCGACGCCGGGTGCGTGCTCGCGGATCCCTGCGAGGAGCGTGGGAACCGTGAGTGCTTCGTCGTACGTGGGGACGACCACGAGGACGCGGTCTACCTGCGGATCCATCCTGCTCCCTGCTCGCCGTGCCGGCTCTCGGTCGTGCTCGGTGACGCTCCCGAGGCCGTGCGCGCTGTGCGCACCCCCAGGACTGTAGCCGGGGGTGCGCCCTCGCGCGCCCGCCGGCCGCGAGTCGTCCCTGTCACTACTTCTTCGGAGCCGAGCGGCCTGCGGACGGGCGAGACCGCGGAGCTCCTCGGCCGGTGACCTCGGCGGCCCGCTCGCGGCGGCGCTGGGCACCGGCACCGACCGCGGCCACGAGGAGTGCCAGCGTCGCGGCGAGCACGACCCACGGGACCGCAGGACCGATGGCGACGGCGGGCGTCGTCGAGGTCCGCAGAGCGACGTCCTCGATCATCTGCTCGTGGGTGAACAGACCCGTGCGCGAGACGATCGTCCCGTTCGGGGCGATCACGGCGCTGACTCCGACGGTCGAGATCTGGACTGTCGCGCGGCCCGTCTCCATCGCCCGGATCTGGGACATGGCGAGCTGCTGGGTGGACTCGGCCGTGGGGCCGAAGCTCGCGTTGTTGGTCTGCACGACGAGCATCTCGGCGCCGGCTGCCACGGAGTCGCGCACGAGGCCGTCGTAGGCGATCTCGAAGCAGATGACGTCACCGATCGAGACCGTCCGGCCCAGGCGCTCCGAGTCGAGGTCGACGACGCCGACCTCGGTCCCGGCGATCATGTCGTTCGTCACGAGGTCGACGGCCGACGAGAACGGCCGGACGAGCTCACGGATCGGGATGTACTCGGCGAAGGGCGCCGGGTGCTGCTTGGCGTACCTGTCGACGACGCCGACCCCGGGCTCCCAGAGCAGCCCGACGTTGTACCGGCCGCCGCTCTCGGGGAACTCCTGCGCGCCGACGAGGATGGGTGCTCCGACAGCCGCGGCCGCGTCGTCGATGTCGCGCGCGGCCTCGGCGTCGACCTGGGGGTCGTAGTCGCTGCCGTTCTCGGGCCAGAGCACGATGTCCAGGTCGCCCTGGTCGACCGAGTCGAGCAGCGAGTACGTCCCGTCGACGTGGTTGGTGAGCACCTCTCGGCGGTTCTCGAAGGCGTCTAGGCCGGGCTTGGACACGTTGCCCTGGACGGCGCCGACGGCGAGCGTGCCGGACTCTGCCTGCGTGCCGAGAGGCACCGCGAGGCCGACCGCGAGGATCGCGACGGCGGCGATCAGCGACGCCCCGACAGTGATGAGCTGGACGCGGAGCATGGCGAGCACGGCGACGGCGAGCAGCGCACCGGCCGCCGCGACGGCGAAGGAGACGAGCGGCGCCCCGGCCACCCAGGCCAGCCTGCCGAGGGCCGACTCGGCCTGGGAGAAGGCGAGCCGACCCCACGGGAACCCTCCGAAGGGCACCGCCGACCGGGCGACCTCCCCCGCGACGAACAGAGTCGAGAACGAGAGCACCTGCAGCAGGACGCTCCGCCCGATGCGCGGGACGCGCCGCACCCACGTCCACACGAGCATGACCACCCCGATGAAGAGCGCCTCGAGGACGCTCAGCGCGATCCAGGGGACGTCACCGACCGCGTACTGCGCCCACTGGATGTGCCTGAGGAAGAAGGTGACCCCCCACACCACCCCGAGCAGGGCGTTCCACCACGGTGCGTCGCGGTTCCCGGCGAGGAACAGCATCGCGACGCCGACGGGTGCGAGCACCCAGATGCCGGTGTCGGGGAAGGCGAGATCCGTGACCAGGCCACCGGCGGCGGCGAGGAGGAGGGCGAGCAGGCGGGGTACAGGTCGGGCGGGCACCCGTGCAGGGTACGTCACCGAGGTGGGGACAGGCTGGTGGTCGCCTGTGGTGGGCGGGCGGCCCGCGCGTCCTTCGGGCCGACGTCCGAGGACGTCGTTTTCTACTGGACGCGCGGACCCACCCAGAACTGCGACGACGTCGCTGGTCTGGTGCCCGCAGAGAGAGGTTCTGACCCCTGGACGCCGGAGCGCCGCGCTCGCGCACCAGACGAACCTACTCGTCCCCCTCGGAGTCGTGTCAAGGGTGGATTCACGAGCCCTTCACGCCTCAGGCCCAGACCCAGCGTCAGCCTCACCCTGCGACCGAAGGCCCAGACCCAGCCCCAGCCTCAGCCGAGGGTGTCGTAGATGGCCCGCCCGGCACGCAGCGTCATGACGCAGGTCGGGGTGGCTGCGGGATCGGTGAGGTCCGGCAGCAGCGGGGTACCCGACCGTGCGTCCGTGCTCCAGGACGACAGCCCGGCGGCCTCGGACTGCACGGTGACCTGCTCGGCCCGCCAGACCGCCAGGTGCGCGGGCGCGCCGACCCGGATCTCACCGGCGCCGGTGTGGTCGAGCCCCGCCAGGCGCCAGCCGCCGCGCGTCGACGAACGGAACGCGGCCCGCGCGGAGATGCGCTGGTCGGCGGTGTGGTGGAACACGGCTGCACGGACTGCCGCCCAGGGATGCAGCGGCGTGACGGGCGCGTCAGAGCCGAAGGCCGTCGGGATGCCCGCCGACGCGATCGCGGCGAGGCGGTTCATGCCCGCCGCCCGCTCGTTGCCCAGGCGTGCCTCGTAGAGGCCTCCAGGGCCTCCCCAGGCGGCGTCGAAGCCCGGTTGCATGCTCAGACCCACACCGAGGGGAACGAGGGCCTGCAGGGCCGCGTCGTCGAGGAGCAGCGCGTGCTCGAGCCTGTGCCCGATCTTGCGCATGGCGCTGCGCGCCGTCTCGGCAGCCGCCGCGAGCCCGGCGAGCGCCGTGTCCATCGCGAGGTCGCCGATGACGTGGAAACCGGCCTGGAGACCCGCCTCGGTCACGGCGAGCACGTGGTCGCGCACCTGCTCGGCGTCGAGGGAGAGCGCACCGGCGTGCCCGGGCGCGTCGGCGTACGGGGCCCGGAGCGCGGCCGTGCGCGCACCGATCGACCCGTCGACGTTGAGGTCACCTGCCAGACCTCGCAGGCCGGGGATCTGGCTCGCGATCTCCCGAGCCTCGTCGGCCGTGCGGCACAGCTCACCGCGATATCCGATGACGAGCGGCAGGCCCGAGTCGTCTGACGCCGTGAGCGCCAGGAGCGAGGCGAGGCCCTCGCGGGTGTCCAGGCCTGGTGCGCTGTTCTCGTGCACGCTGACCACACCCCTGGCCGCGGCTGCACGCAGGCCCGCCTCGACGAGCCTGTCCCGGGCCTGCGGTGACAGCGCTCGCGCGACACCTCGCGCTGCGACGTGCGCCTCCCCAGTGACGAAGCCGTCCTCACGCCAGCCGGGCAGACCCCGCAGCCCGGCCTCGTCGGCGAGCCTGCTGGAGACGACAGCGCAGTGCACGTCGGCCCGCGACGCGTACACGGCTGCGCCGCCGGTCATGGTGTCGATCTCGGCGGCCGTGGGCGGACGGGAGTCGTCCCACCGGCTCTCGTCCCAGCCGTGGGCGAGCAGCGGACCGTCGGCCGCTGAGTGCGCCCGGCTGCGCTCGGCGATCGCCTCGAGGGCCGCGGCGCGGGACGTCACTGCGCTGAGGTCGACCCCTGCCCGCGCGAGCGCCTCTTCGACGACGTGCACGTGCGCGTCGACGAAGCCGGGTGCCACGAGCGCCCCGTCGAGCTCGATCACCCGGTCGGCCCGGGCGGCGAGGCCGTCGGCGGTGTCGTTCGCGCCGATCCAGGTCACCACCCCGTCGTCGACGAGGATCGCCTCGGCGAAGGGGTCTGCCGGAGAGTGGATGATGCCGCCACGGAGCACGATGGAAGTCACGACGAACCACGATAGGCCACCTGTGGGCTCAGGTGGTCCACCGGGGGCGCAGACACCGCCTGCGCCCCCGGGCGACGCGCGCGCCCACCGGTCACACGCTCGAGTACGCCACCACCCCGCGCCGGATCGCGTCGATGGCCTTGTTCGCCGTCACCCTCACGTGGTCCTGAGGCGAGGCCTTGGTCAGCTGGCCGAGGACGTCGATGATCTGCTTGCACCACCTGACAAAGTCGCCGGCGGCCAGGTCGGTCCCCTTGAGCACCACGTCGAGGCTGCGTCCCGACGCCCACCTGTGCACGGCCTCGACCAGACCCATGTCGAGGGGGCCGGTGGCCTCGAGCCTGTGGGCGTCCTCGAGGTCGTCGAGCGCCGACCAGATGCGCACCGTCGAGTCGAGGGCCAGCGCCAGGCGACCGTCGGGCCCGCCGGGGACGTGCGGCTCGTCCTCGCGGTCGTCGCGGCGCGCCGAGTACACGACTGTCGAGACCGCCGCCGCCAGCCCTGCAGGGTCGAGGTCGTCCCAGACCCCTCGACGCAGGCACTCGGCGAGCAGCAGGTCGCTCTCGGCGTAGAGCCGCTTGAGGCTCTCCCCCGCCCGGGTGACCACGAGCGCGCCGTGCTCGTCGCGCTCCAGGTACTCCAGGGTGCGCAGCACGTCGCAGATGCGGTCGAAGACCTTGGCGATCGAGCCGGTCCGCCCCTCGATGCGTCGCAGCAGGGCCTTGTGCTCCTTGTCGAGGGACTCCCACCGCAACGCCCAGCGCGCGTGCGTCTCGCGGTCGGGGCACGAGTGGCAGGGGTGCGCACGGAGCGCCGCCTGGAGCCGGGCGAGCTCTGCATCGTCACCGGCACCACGGCGTGTCGAGCGACGACCGGGCACCTGCCCGTCGGCGGTGTCCGCGAAGGCCCCCAGACGGGTGTTCATCGACGAGACGAGGTCCCGCCGCGACCCGGGGTTGCGCGGGTTGAAGGTCTTCGGGATCCGCACCTCGCCGACCACCCGCAACCCCTGCGGCACGTCGGCGACCGTGAGCTTCTTGACCTGCCTGTCCGTGCTGAGGATCGTCGGGCGCGGACCGTCGAAGCCACCGTCCGCCCCGGGGTCGAGCACGAGGGCGTAGCCCGCGCGGCGACCCGACGGGATCTCGACGAGGTCGCCCCGCTGCAAGGCCTCCAGCGCCCGGACCACCTCGCTGCGCCGCTCGTTGGTCGCCCGCTTCGACAGCTCGGTCTCCCGTGCCGAGAGCGCCTTGCGCAGCCGCATGTACTCCCGGAAGTCTCCCTGCTCGCACAGCATCGCCTCGGCGTACCCGTCGAGGGCCTCCGAGCTCGCAGCAGCCTGCTTCGCCAGGCCGACGACACCGCGGTCGGCCTGGAACTGCGCGAAGGACGTCTCGAGGATCTCGCGGGCGCGCTCGCGGCCCACCTGGGACACGAGGTTGACGGCCATGTTGTACGTCGGGGCGAAGCTCGACTTGAGCGGGTAGAGCCGCTTGGAGGCGAGCCCTGCCAGGACGACGGGGTCGAGACCGGGGTGGTCGACGACGATCGCGTGACCCTCCACGTCGATGCCGCGTCGCCCGGCACGTCCGGTGAGCTGGGTGTACTCCCCCGGCGTGAGGTCGACGTGGGAGGAACCGTCCCACTTGACGAGCTTCTCGAGGACCACAGAGCGCGCCGGCATGTTGATGCCGAGGGCGAGGGTCTCGGTCGCAAAGACGATCTTGACCAGACCGGCGCTGAAGAGCTCTTCGACGGTCTCCTTGAACAGCGGGAGCATGCCGGCGTGGTGCGCGGCGATCCCACGGGTCAGGGCGTCGAGCCAGCCCCAGTACCCGAGGACGGCGAGGTCCTCGGAGGGGATGTTCGCGCAGCGGGCCTCGACGATCCCGCGGATGGTGAGCTCTTGCTCGGGGGTGGTCAGGCGCAGCCCGGAACCGACGCACTGCGCGACGGCTCCTTCGCAGCCCGCGCGGGAGAAGATGAAGTAGATGGCCGGGAGCAGCCGGGCACGGTCGAGCTCGTCGACCACGGTGAACCGTGCCGGTCCGCGTCGTCCGGTGGTCCCTGCGGAGCCGCGCGCACTGTCCTTGCCCCGCGCGCCGGGTCCGCCCTGACCGCGGGCGCTGCGGTACCCGCGGCCCCGGCCGCCGCCTCCGCGGAAGGAGTCGCCCTGGCGCATGAGGGCGAGCAGGTCGGGGTTGATCGGCGGGTTGGGGCCCGGGGCCGTCGGGTCGACGGTGTGCGCGTAGAGGTCGAAGAGCCCACCCGGTGCGGCACCGCGGCGGGCGGCCACGACGTGCTGGCTCAGCGGGACGGGCCTGTGCTCGCTCACCACGACTGTCGTGTCGCCGCGGACCATCTCGAGCCAGTCGCCGAACTCTTCGGCGTTCGAGACCGTCGCCGACAGCGACACGAGCTGGACGTCGGCGGCGAGGTGGATGATGACCTCTTCCCAGACCGACCCGCGGAACCTGTCGGCGAGGTAGTGCACCTCGTCCATGACGACGTACCCGAGGTTGTCGAGGGTCGGCGAGCCCGCGTAGAGCATGTTGCGCAGCACCTCGGTCGTCATGATGACGACGGGTGCCTCACCGTTGATGGTGGTGTCACCGGTCAGCAGACCGACCTTGTCGGCTCCGTAGCGGGCGACGAGGTCGGCGTACTTCTGGTTGCTGAGCGCCTTGATGGGGGTCGTGTAGAACGCCTTGCGACCACCGGTGACGGCGAGGTGGATCGCGAACTCTCCGACGATCGTCTTGCCGGCGCCTGTGGGGGCTGCGACCAGCACACCGTGGCCGCGCTCGAGCGCTGCGCAGGCCTCGAGCTGGAAGTCGTCGAGCTCGAAGTCGAGGGTCTGACGGAAGGCGGTGACCTCGCGGGACTCGAGCTCGGCCCGCTGGCGGTACTGCTGGTAGCGCTCGGCGGGGCTCGGCCCGCTCGAGGTGGACCGGGTGCTGGTCTGCGGGGTGGGTGCGGACCTGCGGCGTCGTGAAGGGGGTGCCATGCGTCCAGCCTAGGTCGCTGTCGGCGGGTCCGCGGTCTGGAGGCCGGCGGCGGCAGGCTTCCCTGACCTGTTGTCTCGGTCTGCTCCTCAGGCCAGCACGCGCAGCGCCCCGGGGTGCACCTGGGCGCGCAGCGGCACAGGCCCGACGACCTCGCCGTCGGCGAAGGCCACCGGGGGCACGCGGCCGTCGCCGCTGGCCTCGATGACGACGCTCCTCGTGCGGACCACGTGCACGGCCGGGTGGCTCAGGTGGGTGCCCTTGTACAGCCGGGGGAAGAGCCGCAGGATGCCGCGGCGCGAGAGCTCGGTCGCGTAGACGACGTCGAGGAGCCCGTCGTCGACAGCGGCGTCGGGGGCTATGCGCAGCCCGCCGCCGATCTGCGGGGAGCTGGCGACGGCGACGAGCGTCCCGCGGAAGGTCTGCGTCCCGGCGTCGGTCGTGAGCCTGTACCCGTAGGGCGAGAACCCGGCGAGGCAGGCGAAGACCGCCCGCACATAGCGGCCGTGGCCCGAGGGCCAGCTGTAGGTGTTGGCGCGGGCGTTGACGTCGGCGTCGAGCCCGAGGGACAGGACCCCTGCGTACCAGCGTCCGCCCCAGGCGTCGTCGCCGTGGGCGGGGTCGTGCGGCCGACCGCCCGGCACGACGGCTTCGACGTGCACGGCGTCGACGGCTCGCGCTGGCCGCTCGAGGGCGGCGACGACCTGGGCGACCGAGGCGGCGACGTCGTGGACGGGGAGCCCGAGGACCTGCGCGAAGTCGTTGCCCGACCCCGTGGCCACGACGGCGAGCGGTGTGGGTGTCTCGACCGTCGCGTTGACGCCGAGGTGCACCATGCCGTCTCCCCCGACGACGACGAGCGCGTCGAGCCCGTCGAGGGCCGCTGCGCGGGCACGGGCGACGGCGTCGGCGACCGAGGCTCCCGAGACGTCGAGGACCTCGATACCGGCTCGGGTGAGGAGCTGTGAGGCCAGCAGCCCGGCCTCGCGTCCGCGGCCGTGCCCCGCGGTCGGGTTGACGACGAGCCCGACGGTGCGGCGGGCCGGGGGCCGGTCACCGTCGCCCGTCGAGGCTCTGGCGACCGGCCCGCCTCGTGCGGGGGTCGTGGTCACAGGTGCACGGTCAGACGTCGTACGCGTCGATCTCGGCGTCGCGCTCAGCCGTGCGCTTGTCGACCGCGCGGTCTCGCAGGACGCAGACCCCGAGGGCCGCGAAGTACAAGATCACGATGGGCAGCGCCACGAGGATCATGGTGAGCGCGTCGGGGGTCGGGGTCATGACGGCGGCGAAGGTGAAGGCGATGACGATGGCCCATCGCCACCCCCTCGCCCAGGTCTCGGCTCGGACCAGACCCGCGAAGGTCAGGGCGACCATGACGACGGGCAGCACGAAGGCCAGGCCGAAGGCGAGCAGCAGACGCATGACAAAGCTCAGGTACGTCTGCGCGTCCTGGAAGTTCGTCGCACCCTCGGGGAGGAAGTCGGTGAGGATCTTCACGGCGTGCGGCAGGATCATCCAGGCCATGAAGGCGCCGGCGAGGAAGAGCGGGACCGCCGAGCCGAGGAAGCCGAAGGTGTAGCGCTTCTCCTTGCTGGTCAGCCCCGGGGTGATGAAGGACCACAGCTGGAACAGCCACCACGGGCTGGTGATGATCACGCCGATGAACAGCGAGATCTTGATCTTCATGTCGAGGGCCGTGGCCATGCCGCCGAAGTTGATGTTGATCGGCTGGTTGAGGCGCGCGGCAGCGTCGAGAAGAGGCTCTTGCAGCAGGTTGAACACAGGGTCGTACAAGAACCAGCCGCCGACGGCACCGACGACGATGCCGAGGGCGGCGAGGAAGAGTCGCCGGCGGAGCTCGAGGAGATGGCCGCGCAGGGGCATCTTGCCCTTCGCGGCCAGCTTCTCGGCGCGCTCCTCAGACCGGCGGGAGCCTTGCGCCACGCTCACGCCTGCGGCGGGGTGGTGCTCCCGGACGGTGTCCGCGGCGGGTTGGCGGTGACGTCCACGGGGGTGACAGGGGGTGTGGCTGCGCCCTGCTCAGGGGTGACGACCTGGACTGTCGGCGCGGGCTTGTCGTCGTCCTCGGTCAGCTCCTTCATCTCCTTCTTGAAGATCTTCAGGGACTGGCCGACGCTCTTGGCGAGGTCCGGGAGCTTCTTCGCCCCGAAGAGCAGCACGATGATGATGAGCAAGATGAGCAGGTGCGTGGGCTTGACAGCGTTCCCAAACATGGGTGCCTCCTGGTGTGGGCGTGGTCGTTCCATCGTAGATCCGGTGACGCACTGCGAAGGGTACCTGCCCGAAGTATCTGCCTGGTGCAGGCGCTTCTTCGTCGAAGCGCTTCACTCAGTCTGCACCACGCGAGGCCCGTGCTCAATGCCGCTGGCACATCGTCAGAGGTCGATGGTGCGCCACGTCTCGTAGCGGTCCGCGTCTGCGGCGTAGCGTGCGCGGCGCCGGCTGCGACGCCGCGCACGGCGGTCCGCGACGAGCTCGGCGAGGTCGTGGCGGGCGGCCGCGTCGGCGAAGACGTCGACGCCTCGCGGCTCTGGCCCGACCGGGATGCCCTCGAGGGCCTCGACCCGTTCGGCGAACCTCTCGAGGGTGGACAGGGCCTCACCGCCTGTACGTGCCGTGCGGCGCAGGCGCCGCCAGAGGGAGCGCGCGAGCAGGACCGCACCCGCGAGGGCGGCGACCACGAGGACGAACCAGATCCAGAACCACATGCGAGCCAGCCTAGGCCCCGACGGGGGGCTGCACGTCCTGAGCGGCCCCGTCTGTCCTGCTGGCACCGTCGAGGCCGTCGGCACCGGCAGCACCCTCGACGCGGGCTGTGCCCTGCGTAACGCCAGCGCTCTCGCCACCCTCGGCGCTCTCGTCCCCGTGCAACCCGAGCGCCTCGTACTCCGCGAGGGCCAGTCGTGCGGCGACCGCGACGTCTTCGCGGACCTCGTCGGGCCCGACCGCGATGAGCCGCGGGGCGTTGCGCAGGAGGAAGAGGCGCAACCACGACGGGTTCGCGACGCGCAGCGTCACGGCGAAGCGGGTCTCGTCGATGTTCGTCACGGACTCGACGGGGACCTGCTCGGCGATCCACCGCGCCTGGGCCGAGAGCACGAGCTCGACGACGGTGTCTCCTGCGGGCCTGTAGGCGCGGGTCCCCTCGGACCGGCCGGCGGTGTGCGTGACAGGTTCGTCGACCACCTCGGCCGCGAGGATCCTGTCGGTGCGGAAGGTCCGCTCCCCCTGGGCGTCCAGGCACCACGCGTGCAGGTACGTCACGTCGTCCGAGGGGACCAGGCGGAAGGGCTCGACGACACGTCGGGTCGTCACGTCTGAGGCGTCGACGTAGTCGATCCGGAGCCTGCGGCCCGTGGTCGTGGCAGACCGGATCGCCGCGAGGACCTCCTGCGACGCGTCGACCGTCACGCGGACGTCGAGCGCTGACGCCGCGTCCCCCGTGGCGACGGTCAGCTTGGTCAGGGCCGACTCGACCACCCGCGCCTGCTCGTCGTCGCCCGAGGCCGACACGGCCTCGCGCAGCGCCCGGAGCGCGGCGATGAGGGCGATGCCCTCCCGGGTGCCGAGCCGCAGCGGGCGGGTCATGCCGCGGGCCTCGGTGAGGTGCACGACGCCGCGGTCGTAGGAGTCGGCGTCGAAGTCGATGAGGTCGTCCGGCCAGTAGCCCGGGGTCCCCGACACCCACAGGGTGTCGACGTCGGCGAGGATCTGCTTCGCGGTGACACCGAAGTGCCGCGCGAGCTCGTCCACGGGGACGGGGCCCGAGGCCTCGAGGAAGGAGACCAGACCGACGAGGCGCACGAAGCGTTCTGTCGCCCGCTCAGCCACGGTGCGCTCCTTCGGTCGGTCCGGTGAGTCTGGTCGCGGCGAGCAGCCTGTCGATCACGGCGGCACGCACGTCCGGGGGGTCGAGCACGACGACAGCGTCACCGTACCCGGCGACCTCGTCCGCGATCGTCCTCACCGACGTGAAGTCCACCACGACGACGTCCCGGCCTGGCACCGCACCAACGGTCTCGTCGCCGTGGACCCGCGCACGGGCACGCAGCGCACCGGCACGCTCGGGCCGCAGCGCGAGGACGGCCGAGCGCAGCGGCGCCGGACGGCGCAGCCCGATGAGCGCGTCGGCGTCGAGGTCAGCGGGGATGTCGAAGGCGCCGGCCGGTCCGGTGGCCCGCACCGGCCCCTCGACGCGGGTCAGCTTGAAGGCGCGTGCAGCGCGCCGGTCCTGGTCGTGCCCGAGGAGGTACCAGCCGCCGTCACGGACGACCACACGCCACGGCTCGACGGTGCGGCGCAGCACCTGCCCAGTGCTCGCGGCCCTGTAGGTGAAGGTGACCGCGCGACGCTCGACGACGGCGTCGAGCAGCGTCTCGTAGGCGTCGGAGACAGAGCGGACCTGCGGCGCCAGACCCGCCACGGCGTCCGCGGCCTCGCCGAGCTCGGCCGACTCCCCCGCCGACCGCAGCTTGGTCAGCGCCCTCGTCGTGTCGACCGCGACAGCGCTGTCCTGCCAGAACTGGGCGGCGAGGGAGAGCACACCGAGCTCGGCCGGGGTGAGGTCGACCTCCTCGAGGGCGTACGCGTCCTTGTCGATCCTGTACCCCACGTCCTGCGCGTGCCCGCCCGAGTCGACCGTGACGATCGGGACGCCGAGGGCACGCAGGGAGTCCTTGTCACGCTCGAACATCCGCTCGAAGGCCTCGGTCGTCGCCGCCTCGTCGTAGCCCGCCACGGATGCGCGGACGTCGTCCTTGGTCATGCGCAACGGCGTGTTCATGAGCGCGATGACGAGGTTCAGGAGTCGGGCAGCAGGTGGGGTGGTCGCAGGCACGCCCCTACGCTAGCGCCCGCCACGCGCCCACAACGCCCGACACGAGACGGCCGTGGTGGGTGAGGAGACCAGAGGGAGGCTGTGGACCACCGGCCTCCCGCGACGTCGAGTAGCGTCTGACCCGTGATGACTTGGCGCGGTGCACGCATCCTCTCGACAGGCAACAGCTGGGACGGGGCGCTCGAGCTCACCGTCACCACAGACCCGAGCACCGCGCCCGACGGCTCGACCGAGGCGCCCCGCACCCTCCGTGCGCTCGCCTACCCGGCCCTCGTCGGACCCACCACGGTCGGCGACCACGTCCTGCTCAACACCACGGCCCTCGACCGGGGCCTGGGCACCGGTGGCTACGCCCTCGTCGTCGCCGTCCTGCCGAGCGACGACCAGCAGGTGGCCCGCGCATCGGTTCCCGACGGGCCCGGACACCTCGTCAAGGCCCGCTACACACCCCACCAGACCATGGTGCTCGGCATCGACGAGCAGGAGTCGCCCCACCACGAGACGCTCGAGGACGCCGACGACCTCGACGCCATGCCCGTGGTCGTCGCCGACCTCCACTCCGCGCTCCCCGCGATCATCGCCGGCGCCCGCCACCACGCCGAGGTCCTCGGACGCACGCAGCCGCGCATCGTCTACGTCATGACCGACGGCGGCGCGCTCCCCGCCTGGTTCTCCCGCACGGTCTCGACCCTGCGCCAGGCAGGATGGACCGACGCCACCGTCACCGTCGGCCAGGCCTACGGCGGCGACCACGAGGCCGTGACTGTCCACACCGGGCTCCTCGCCGCCCGCCACGTCCTCGACGCCGACCTCGCCGTCGTCGCCCAGGGACCGGGGAACCTCGGGACAGGCACCCGCTGGGGGTTCTCCGGCGTCGCCGCGGGCGAGGCCGTCAACGCAGCAGCCACCCTCGGCGGACGCCCCGTCGCCTCCCTGCGGGTGTCCGGGGCCGACCCCCGCCCCCGCCACCAGGGGATCTCCCACCACTCCCTCACCGCCTACGGACGGGTCGCGCTGCTCAGGGCCGACGTCCCCGTCCCGGGCTTCAGCCAGGTCGCCGACAGCTTCGCCGAGACCGGCCACGACCCGCGCGCGCTCGAGGCGAGGGTCCGCGAGCAGGCGCTCACCCTCGCCAGCGCGACAGCCCGGCACACCCTCGTCGACGTCGAGGCGACCCAGGCGCTCGCAGACGCCCTCGAGGGCTCACCGGTCCGCCTGTCGACGATGGGGCGTGGGACGGCTCAGGACCCTGCGGCCTTCTTGGCCGCGGCGGTCGCCGGGCAGCACGCCGTGTCGCTGCTGGCGTAGCTGGAGGCGGCGCTCAGCACCGCACAGCACCGCACCGCGCACCACCCCGCACCACCGCGCACCAGGACTCTCGTCCCACTGCTGCAGGTCACGCCACTCCTACGCTGACCGGGAGCCACGTCACATTCCGGACGGGCGGCTCGCCGACCAGGAGGTCCTGCTGCGTGAGCCACCCCGTCAGAACCGTCGACCGACGGGCGCGCTCCTCAGCTCGTCCTGTCACCTCCCGTCAGCCTCTCCCCCCCACCTGGGTGCTCAAGGTGGCGCTCGCCGTGACAGGCACGGTCTTCGTCGCCTTCGCCGTGTTCCACCTCTTCGGCAACCTCAAGGTGTTCCTCGGCAAGGATGAGCTCAACCACTACGCCTTCTGGTTGCAGCGCGACCTGCTCGCGCCCCTCGTGCCCGAGGGCTGGTTCGTGTGGATCTTCCGGGCTGTCCTCACGCTCTGCCTCGTCGTGCACGTCTGCGCGGCCGTCGTCGTCCGGGGCCGTGCCCGTCGTGCCCGCGGTCCTTACCCGCGCAGGCGGCTCCGAGGAGTCCGGGCGTTCCAGGCCCGCTCCATGATGGTCACGGGCACGGTCCTGCTGCTCTTCGTCGTCTTCCACGTCCTGGACCTCACCGTCGGAGCAGCACCGGTGGCCAGCGACCGCTTCGAGCACGGCAACGCCTACGACAACCTCGTCCACAGCTTCGAGCGACCGGTCGTCGCCCTCTTCTACGTCGCCGCGATGGTCGTGCTCCTGCTCCACGTCGCCCACGGCCTGTGGAGCGTCGTCAACGACCTCGGCGGGACGGGCCGGCGTCTGCGTGCGGTGGCCGCAGCGCTCGCCGGCGTCGTCGGTCTCGCGCTGCTGCTCGGCAACGCACTCATCCCGCTCGCCGTCCTGACAGGAGCCGTCTCATGACCACGCACGAGAAGACCGGAGACGGTGTCCTCGACGTCGACACGCTCCGGATCATCGGGGACGCGATCGACGGCAACGTCCCGCGTACCCAGCCCGAGCGTGCCTGGGACGACCGACGGCTGCACTACAACCTCGTCAGCCCCAGCAACCGCCGCCGGCTGAAGATCATCGTCGTCGGCACCGGCCTGGCCGGCGCGGGCGCAGCCGCGGCACTCGGGGAGCTCGGGTACGACGTCGAGAGCTTCACCTACCACGACGCCCCGCGGCGGGCGCACTCCGTCGCCGCCCAGGGCGGCATCAACGCGGCGCGGGCGCGCTCGGTCGACAACGACTCGGTCTCCAGGTTCGTCAAGGACACCATCAAGGGCGGTGACTTCCGCGGCCGCGAGGCAGACGCCTTCAGGCTCGGGCAAGAGTCGGTCCGGGTCGTCGACCACATGACGGCGATCGGTGCCCCCTTCGCCCGGGAGTACGGCGGCAGCCTGGCCACCCGCTCCTTCGGGGGCGTCCAGGTCTCCCGCACCTACTACACACGAGGCCAGACCGGCCAGCAGCTCCAGGTCGCCGGCGCTGCCGCTCTGCTGCGACAGGTGGACCGTGGGACGGTCGCGCTGCACACCCGCCACGAGATGCTCGACCTCGTCGTCGCGGACGGCCGCGCCCAGGGGATCGTCGTGCGAGACCTCGTGACAGGCGCGGTCCGAGCGGTCACGGCGCACGCCGTCGTGCTCGCCACGGGTGGGTACGGGAACATCTTCCACAAGAGCACCCTGGCCAAGAGCTCCAACGCGACGGCCGTGTGGCGCGCGCACAAGCGCGGCGCCCTCGTCTCCAACCTCTGCTTCGTCCAGTTCCACCCCACCGCGCTGCCGCTCTCGGGCGAGTGGCAGTCCAAGACGATCCTCATGTCAGAGTCGCTGCGCAACGACGGACGCATCTGGGTCCCTCTCGTCGCCGGCGACCCCCGTGCGCCCGGAGAGATCCCCGAGGCCGAGCGGGACTACTACCTCGAGCGTCGCTACCCCACCTACGGCAACCTCACCCCCCGCGACGTCGCCTCCAGGGCGGCACGGGAACGCATCGACGCCGGCTTCGGTGTCGGCCCGCTCGCGAACTCCGTGTACCTCGACTTCTCGGACGCCCTCGCACGCCTCGGACGGGACGTCGTCCACGCGCGCTACTCGAACCTCTTCGACATGTACCAGAGCGCGACCGGCGACGACCCCTTCGAGACACCGATGCGGATCGCGCCCGGTGCCCACTTCGCGATGGGCGGCCTGTGGTCTGACTACGACATGATGACGTCGGTCCCAGGTCTCTTCGTCGGCGGCGAGGCCGGCTGGGGCTACCACGGTGCGAACCGGCTCGGCGCGAACTCCCTCCTGTCAGCCTGCGTCGACGGATGGTTCACGCTCCCCTACTCGGTGCCCAGCTATCTCGCACCCCTGCTCGGCACCCCGGTCCTGCCGCACGACGACGACGCCGTGACCGACGCGCTGCGGACCGTCGAAGAACGCATCGCCCGCCTCCTCGAGAGCACGGGCACCCGGGGACCAGACAGGTTCCACCAGCAGCTGGGCGAGATCCTCTACAGAAGTGCAGGCGTCACCCGCACCCCCGAAGGGCTCTCACGGGGCATCGAGGAGATCCGCGCGCTGCGCGCCGAGTTCTGGCGCGACGTGCGGGTCATGGGCGCGGGCGACCAGCTCAACCAAGAGCTCGAGCGCGCAGGCCGGGTCGCCGACTACCTCGAGATGGCAGAGCTGCTGTGCCTCGACGCCCTCGACCGGGACGAGTCCTGCGGAGCCCACTTCCGCGCCGACCACGTGACCGACCACGGCGAGGCCCGCCGCGACGACGACGCCTGGTGCCTGGTCTCCGGCTGGGAGTCACCCACCACACCACCCGAGGACGGCGGACGGTTCGTGCGCCACGACGAACCGCTGACCTTCACCGCCGTCCCGCTGCAGACGAGGAGCTACACGTGAGGCTCACACTCAGGGTCTGGCGCCAGCAGTCGGCACGCGCCCGTGGATCCTTCGAGACCTACCTCGTCACGGACGCGACCCCTGAGATGACGCTCCTCGAGCTCCTGGACCGGCTCAACGACCAGCTCGTGACCCAGGGCCTCGAACCCGTGGCCTTCGACTCCGACTGCCGCGAGGGGATCTGCGGCTGCTGCGGGATCGACGTCGACGGCTCCCCGCACGGCCCCCTCGACAACACCCCTGCCTGCGAGCAGCACGTGCGGTCCTTCGCCGACGGAGACACCATCGTCCTCGAACCGTTCCGCTCCGCAGGCTTCCCGGTCGTCCGAGACCTCGTGGTCGACAGGTCCGCCCTCGACCGGGTCATCCAGGCGGGCGGGTACGTCTCGGTCGACGCAGGCACCGCGCCCGACGCCGACGCGCTGCCCGTGACCACGGCGACCGCCGAGACCGCACTCGACTTCGCCGCCTGCACGGGCTGCGGCGCGTGCGTCTCAGCCTGCCCCAACGGCTCCGCCCAGCTCTTCACAGGGGCACGGCTCCAGCACCTCGCGCTCCTGCCGCAGGCCCAGCAGGAACGATCCTCACGAGCCGTCGCGATGATCGACGAGGCCGAGCGCAGCTTCGGGCCCTGCTCCACCTTCGGCGAGTGCGCGATCGTCTGCCCGGCCGGGATACCGCTGTCCGCGATCGCCACGGTCGGCAGAGAACGGATGCGCGCCTTCGTCCTAGGACGCAAGCGCTCGTGACACCGCCACGCGGCCGAGCGCAGCACCGGCCTCCGCTCGGGGCAGCGACCGGGGAGGACCCCCACGCCGTCTCCGGCCTCCAGCCCTGTGGCCCGTAGCACGTTAAGGTGGGCGCCACGATGACGTCACCACACCAGCAGAACCGCACCTCAGCGCCTGCGAGCAGCCTCCTCGCGCAGGCGCGAGCACCACGGCCCGGTGCCAGTCGGCCGCGCCGTGGTCCCGCGACCGCCGCAGCGCTCGCGGCCCTGCTCCTGCTGCTGGTCGTGGTCGGGTCTGCGCTCAGCGGTCCGTGGCAGGTCACCGAGCCTGACCCCGTCCCGGTGACGATGGCGCCGCTCGAGGAGATCACCGCGACACCTTCTCCGGAACCGACCCCAGAGGACTTCCTGCAAGAGCGGGAGAACCAGGGCGACGGCGCGAGCACGGTCCTCATGGTCATCCTCGGGATATTGCTCCTCGCCGCGATCGTCGCGGCTGTCCGCAAGGTCGTCCGGCGCCGGCTGCCGCCGTGGCACCGGGGCGAGAGAGAACCCGACCCTGTCGTCGGAGACGGCGCGTCGGCGATCATTGCCGTCGTCCCCGTCGCCGCCCTCGAAGAGGCGGCCGGGCTCGCCGCCCAGCGGCTGCGCGCCTCGACCGACCCCACCGACGACGTGGTGGCAGCCTGGGTCGCGCTCGAGCGCGCCGCTGAGGAGAGCGGGACAGCCCGGACGCCCGCCCAGACACCGACAGAGTTCACCGTCGCGGTCCTCGGGACGACGTCCGCGAGGCCTGCGGACGTCCAGACGCTGCTCCGGCTGTACCACCGCGCGAGGTTCACCGAGCACCGCATCACCCCTGCCGAGGGTGCGACGGCTGCCGATGCTCTCGAGCGACTCGTGGAGGACCTCCGGTCGTCGGGATCTGCGGAGAACGGAGGTCCGGGCGGCCAGGCTGGAGCTGGTGGGCCTGCCGGACCTGGTGGCGCAGGCGGTCCTGGCCGTCCGGCGCGACGACCCGCTCCGGGGGGCCAGCTGCCGGCTCGCCGATCGACGGAGGACGGCGCATGATCCGCCTGGCCGTCTACGTGGCGATCGAGGCCGCAGTCGCGGCGATGCTGCTGCTCGCCGCGGGGACCGACCTGGCGCACACCCTCATGGCCTTCCTCGCAGCCGTCGCGGTCACGGTCTTCGTGGTCGGGCAGCCCGAGCCGCGGTCGCCGCGATGGCCCCGCACCGAGGTCTCGGTCAAGGACGGCGCACGCGACGACGTCTCCAACCTGTCCTGGACGCTGCTGTCGAAGGACGACGCCGTCTCGCCACGGGCTGTGCGCGCGGTCCGTGCGACGGCGAGCACCAGGCTCCGGCTGCTCGGTGTCGACCTCGACGACCCCGCCGACGCACCCGCCGCGCGGAGGCTGCTGGGCGACGAGACGTACGCCTTCGTCGAGTCTTCCCTCGACAAGCCGACGCTCCCCCACCTGCTGCGAGCGATCGACCGGCTGACGGAGATCGACCCAGCAGGCACCGCACCACCGAGGTCGACCTGATGTGTCACGACCGTCGCACAGCCCGGCGAGCCTCGACACCCCAGCAGGCCTCACCAGCACAGCCCGCAGCACACCGTCTTCCCCACCCCAGCACCCCCACCCTCACGAGGAGCGCCGCATGACCTCCGCACCTGCCCCCACCTCCCTCCAGGTCTCCGAGATCTCCGAGCTGTCTGCCCGGGTCCTCGCCGAGGTCGGGACCGTGGTCGTCGGGATGGAGAAGCCGCTGCGGACAGCCCTCGCGGCGATCCTGGCAGGCGGGCACGTGCTCTTCGAGGACGTGCCAGGCCTCGGCAAGACGCTCGCGGCCCGCAGCCTGGCGTCGGCCCTCGGTCTCGACTTCGCACGCCTCCAGTGCACGCCGGACCTGCTGCCGGCCGACATCACGGGCTCGACGGTCTACGACCCGGCGACGCGCGAGTTCGTCTTCAGGCCGGGCCCGGTCTTCACCGGTCTGTTCCTCGCGGACGAGATCAACCGCACCGCCCCCAAGACGCAGTCGGCGCTGCTCGAGGCCATGGCTGAGCGCCAGGTGACGATCGACGGGACGACGTACCCCCTCACCCTGCCGTTCCACGTCATGGCGACGTCGAACCCTGTCGAGTACGAGGGCACGTACCCGCTCCCCGAGGCCCAGCTCGACAGGTTCATGGTGCGGCTCGCCGTCGGCTACCCGGACCGCGAGGCCGAGTTCGACGTGCTGAACCGCAGGCTCGACCGTCGCCAGGAGTTCAGCCCGGTCCAGGCCGTCGTCTCGCCCGAGACGCTGCTCGCCATGCAGTCGGGCGTCGAAGACGTCACGCTCGACCCCGACGTGATCCGCTACTGCGTGGACCTGGCTGCCGCGACGCGCTCGTTGTCCGACCTCGAGGTCGGGGCCTCGCCGCGAGGCTCGCAGACGCTCATGCTCGTCGCCCGCGCCCTGGCAGTCATCGACGGACGTGACTACGTGCTCCCCGAGGACGTCAAGGCCGTCGCCGTCCCCGTCCTCGCGCACCGCCTGACGCTCAGCCCTGCTGCGTGGGCTGCGGGGACGAGCACCGAGACCCTCGTCATCAGCCTGCTCGACCAGGTCGCGGGTCCTGCGACCGTGGCCGGGGCGGACAGCGCGTCCGTACGGCCGTGACGAGCAGCGGGGCCATGACGAGCGGCGGGGTGATGACGAGGGGCGGGGCCGAGCAGGCCGCAGCCGCCCGCTCTTCTGCGCCGGCCCGGTGGGAGCGCGACGCCGTGGTGGTCGTGAGTGCTCTCACCGGCCTGGTACTCGTCTGCGTGGGCCTCGTCTTCGGGCGGCCTCAGGTCGTCGCCCTCGCCGTGCCCCTCGTGCTCTCGGCGGTCTGGGCCGCGGCGAACCGCCCGACGGGCCCGGTCCGGGTGACGACTGTCGCCGGTGGGACCGCGGTGCGCGACCGCGAGCTGGTCGTCGCGCTGACCCTCGAGGTCCCGGACGGTGCCTCTGTCGTCAGGGTGCAGGCCTCGAGCCCGGGCAACGAACCGCTCGACGCGCTCGTCGCTGTTCCCGGCGGCGCGCGGACGGTCGACCTGACGACGCCGTCGGTCCGGACGGGACCTCGTGAGCTGTTCAGCATCGACGCCGTGCCGCTGGCAGACGAGGGCGGCTGGTTCCTCGACGCCTCGCACGTCGCACCGGACCACGTGCTCGTGCTGCCGCGCGTGCGCAGGCTCGACGTCGTCCCGGTGAGGTCCCAGCTGCGTGGTCTCACGGGGCCGCACAGCTCGCGGCGCCCTGGTGACGGGTCTCAGCTGCGAGACATCGCCCTGTTCCGTCCCGGGGACTCGGTCCGCCGTGTCGACTGGCGCACGACCGCGCGTCGCTCCCCCGAGGTGAGCGAGCTCTACGTCCGGCGGACCTTCGCGGCCTCGGAGGCCTCCGTGGTGATCGTCGTCGACTCGCGTGACGACGTGGGCCCGGAGGTCGCGACCTGGGGCGGGTACCGCGAGACCGCCCCGGACGTGCAGACGTCTCTCGACATCGCCCGTGAGGCTGCCGCGACCATCGCCACTGTCGTCGTGGACGGCGGCGACAGGCTGGGCTTCGAAGACCTCGGTCGTCTCCACACCCCTGTCCCGATGTCGGGCGGCAAGCGTCATCTGCAGCGGGTGGTGCACGCCCTCGCGCTGGCCAGGCCGGCCGGGGCGCCTCGGCATCGTGAGCGACCCCCGCAGATCCCCACGGGCTCCATGGTCTACCTGTTCTCGACCTTCCTCGACGACTCGGCCTCGCAGATCGCGCTCCGGTGGAGCGCGCAGGGGCACGAGGTGGTCGCCGTCGACACCCTCCCGGAGGAGATCTTGCGTGGGCTCGACCGTCGCGAGGTGCACGCGTGGCGCCTGACCGACATCGCTCGACGCGACAGGCTGTTCGAGCTCTCGAGGTCTGGGGTCACGGTGCTGCGGTGGGCGTCGGGTGATCCGTCAATCGCGCTGCGGGCCCGTGCCAGGGCCGTGCGGGGGCACTCGTGAGCCGGCGGTCGGAGGGGACCGAGAAGACCGCGGCCATGACGGGCACCAGCTCCGCACCCGCCCCGCGCACACGCAAGGGCGCAGAGATCGAGATCGGTCGATCTGTGCCCGGCTGGGCTCTCCACGTCGCGCTCGGGGTCGCTGTCCTGACCGGGCTGCTCGTCGGCATGGCCGGCAGCGAGGTCTCGGCTGCGCTCGTCACGGTTGCGGCACTCGGGCTCGCAGCCGGGACCGTCGCCAACGCCCGGCGACCGGGCTACGGGCTCGGGGCCATCGCCGTCGGGCTGATGCTGCTCCCCTTCGTGCTGACCGCTCCCGCGGGCTACACGTGGCGGACGCCGGTGCTGATGGTCCTCGTCCATGCGGTCCTCAGGCTCAGCTGGTTCGCCACCGTCGCTGCTCCTCGGACCCAGGTCGAGGCCGCGGTCCTCGTCACGGAGGGGCGCCGGGCGGCCGTGCTGAATCTCGTCGGCCAGCTGGTCGCGCTGCTGGCTGGTGCGCTCACGGCAGTGTCCGGCTCGACGTCGTCGATGACCTGGCCGTGGTTCGCCGTGCTGGGGGCTGTCGCCGCTCTCTCGCTGGCCCTGCTGCTGCGGAACGGGCTCCCCACCGGCCACGATGCGTCAGGGCAGCGCGCCTAACTTCTGCGAAGTCCGCCGTCCAGGTGCACGATGGAGACAGGTGGTTCACCACCCATCGGATCACGTCTGGAGGACTGCGAACATGATGGCTCGCAAGCAACTGCCCAAGTACACCGTCCCCTCGCTCACGCCTGAGCAGGGCCAGGAGGTCGCCCGGATCCTGCAGCTCCGTCTCACCGCCCTGAACGACCTGGCGCTGACGCTCAAGCACATCCACTGGAACGTCGTGGGCCCGCACTTCATCGCGGTCCACGAGATGCTCGACCCGCAGGTCGACGCCGTCCGCCTCATGGTCGACGCGACAGCCGAGCGCATCGCGACCCTCGGTGTCGCCCCCCGAGGGACGCCCGGAGTGATCGTGTCGGAACGCTCCTGGGACGACTACTCCCTCGGCCGTGCCACGACGATCGCGCACCTCGGTGCCCTCGACGAGGTGTACCAGGGCGTCATCACCGACCACCGCAAGGCAGCGACCGACGTCGAAGAGCTCGACGACGTCACGAACGACCTGCTCATCGGTCACCTGCACGAGCTCGAGCTGTTCCACTGGTTCGTGCGCGCCCACCTGGAGTCCTCGGGTGGTTCGCTGAGCACCGCCGACGAGACGACCGAGGTCGGTGCAGCCGAGAAGGCTGACGAGAAGGCCAAGAAGTCCTCCTGACCCGGGAGTGAAGGGTCACAGACCCCCCTGACGACGAAGGCTCCGACCGAGACGGTCGGAGCCTTCGTCGCGTCTGGGTGGTGGACGCGTCCGTCGAGGGCTGCGGAGGGCTGGACGGAAGACAGCTGCGGGGAGCCACGGCGGTCATCCGGCTGCGCGGAGGTGCAGCTGAACGGTGCGGCAGCCAAACGGTGCGGCAGCCGAACGCAGACTCAGCTGAACGCAGACTCAGCTGAACGCAGTCTCAGCTGAACGCAGTCTCAGCTCAACGGTGCAGCAGCGTCCTCAGCTGGCCCTCAGCTGCGCAGGGCCTCGATCAGCTCGGCCTTGCGCATCGAGGAGTACCCGGTCAGCCCGATCTCCTTCGCACGGCCGCGGAGCTCTGCGACGGTCCACTCGTCGTAGGGCGGAGAGTCGCCGCCCCGCTTGCCGACCTGCGACCGCGAGTCTCGCGCGGCCGCGTTGGCGATCCTTGCGGCCTTGCCCTTCGAGCTGCCCTCGTCGCGGAGCTTCTCGTAGAGCTCGGGGTCCTTCACGCTCGGTCCTGGGTCTTCGCGTGGCACTGTGTGCTCCTTCCGCCGGTGGATGGGTCCACTCCAGTCTCGGACGAGCCCGTGGATGGCGCACCCGGGGCCACCCGGTCCTGCACGGGCCTGCGCGAGCCCGCGTAGGCTCGCCCGGTGGACCCGACCCCTCGCCTCGAGCTGCCCGCAGACCTTCCGGCAGACCTCGTGCTGCCGTCGACCGTCGAGGGCACGACGGTCCACGAGCTCGTCATCAAGAAGTCGCGGTTCATCGCCCGGGCCACGCACGTGGAGTCGGTCGAGGAGGCTGACGCTGTCGTCGCGGCTGTCCGCAAGGAGCTCTGGGACGCCCGGCACAGCTGTGTGGCGCTGGTCGTCGGGCAGCGCGCCGACAGGCAGCGCTCGTCGGACGACGGCGAGCCGTCGGGCACCGCCGGTGTGCCCATGCTCGAGGTCCTGCGGCACCGCGGGCTCACCGACGTGGTCGTGGTGGTCACCCGGTACTTCGGCGGCGTCCTGCTCGGGGCTGGTGGCCTCGTCCGGGCCTACTCGTCGTCGGTGAGCGAGGTGCTCGACAGGGCGACCGTCGTTGCTCGCGAGCCCCGGGTCGAGGTCGTTCTCGAGACGGACCACGCGTCGGCGGGGCGCCTCGAGAACGTCCTGCGGGAATGGTGCCACGTGCACAGGGCGGTCTTCGCGACGCCTGCGTACGGGACGGGCGTCGAGCTGGCCGTGCTGCTGCGTCCGCGGGACCTCGCCTCCTACGACCAGCTGGTCGCGTCTGAGACAGCCGGCGGGGCAGTACCCGTCGTGCGGGGCTGGCAGGTCAGCGACATCCCTGCGTGACGGCACCCAGGCGGGTGGCTGTCACCACGACCAGCCTCTTGCGCAGAGCTCGAGCTCTTGCCGCATCCGTTCGTCTTCGTCGACCACCCAGGTGTCGCTGACCAGCTCGTCTGTCGCCGGTGACCGAGACTGGTCGTCGAGCCCGACGAGCAGGCACGCCTGACGCAGGATCGCGTCGTAGGCGTACTGGGTGGCCCGCAGGTGGTGGGCCCGGGCCAGAGAGGTCTCGTCGTGCTCGATGCGCTGGATCTGCGTGGCGAGAGTCGAGAGGCGCAGCTGCAGGGCGAGGATCTCGAAGGGGTCGATCTCAGGTGCCGCAGGCTTCGACGAGGGACGGGCGCGCGGGAACGAGCGAGCCCGCCGGAGGAGCACCCAGGCCGCGAGCACGCCGACGAGCAGAGCCACCAGAAGCACGATCCACACCATGGTCCCGCCCTCGCCGATGAGGAGAGCACCAGACTAGGACGCCGTCGCACCGAGCGCCACGGGTGCCGCGGAGAGGGGTTCCGGTGAGACGGTCCGGTGAGACGGTTCCGACAGCTCAGCCCCGACAGCTCAGCCCCGACGGACCGGGTGCCACCTGGGTCCGTAGCGCTGGGTGAGCCGCGCCGCCGGGACGTCGACGAGGACTCCTGTGGTCGAGCAGACGTGGTCGTAGACACGCCAGGCCGACGCGTCGTCGTCGGCGGTGAACCTCACGGTGAGACGAGCTTCGCCGGAGACGACGCCGACGTCGTAGGCCTCGACGGTCACGAGGTCTCGTGCCGCCTGGGCTGCTGCCGGCAGCACATCAGGTGCGGCGACGCCCTGTGCAAGGGCTCCGACGGTCAGGACCACGCGGTACGAGGGCATCAGACGATCGTAGGTGCCCGTCGTGGTCCTCTCAGACCTCTCTGGTCCGGCTCAGGGTTCGTCGGTCGCCGCCCAGGCCCTGCGCACCTGCTCGAAGCGTGTCGGCAGCGGCGGCCGCACCCCTGCGTGCCGTGCGTTGGTGCGCTGGACGAACCGCCGCCACGAGAGCACGAGCCCCTGCCGGGTGATGGGCAGCCCCGCAGCGACAGTGACCCCGTTGTCGTGGGTGTGGTGGACGGTGAGCAGGAGCGCGCGCGGGACCGACCCCTCCAGCTCGACGCACAGCTCGTCTCGCACGACGAGCCAGCGTCGCAGCACGACGAGGGCGCTGTCGTCGAGCAGGTGCTCGTGGACGACCCGGTGCTTGCCGTGCTGCACCGCCACGCTCCCCTCCTCGAGGTCGAAGGAGTCGACCGTGCAGCGCAGCAGGTCGGAATAGCGGGCACCTGTGCACCGGACGAGCCCCACGATGACGGCGAGGCGCACGGTCTCCGGTCTCGCCCCGTCGGCCGTGGCAGCGCTCGCGAGGTCACGCCAGACGGTCTCCGCCTCGTGGAGGGTGACGGGCGGCCGTGGGTATCTGATCCGTGCTGGTGTGGGTGGTGAGGGCATTTCGGTGGTCTCCCGGCTAGCGGTATGCGCTTGGCACACTATTTATATCAGGAACCGCAGATCAGGTTCGACTGGTGAGATGTGGGGACCCAACTGCACCGATCGTCGTCCTGACGTGCTTCACTGCACCGACCCGTCGGACCGCCACGATCGCAGGAGCTCATGACCTCTCTCCTCACGACGACCGGCGGACGCGCCGTCCTGCTGGTCGTGCTGCTCGGGATCGTCTCGGCCGCCTGGTGGTTCCGGGCTCAGCGCTCCGGGACCGTGCGGTCCGTGCGCCCCTCGCGGGACTCCGCTCCCCCGGCCGACCAGCTGCTCCTCGATGCCGTGCAGGCTGCGGGTGCGACGCTCGGGCGCCGGGCGACCTTCGTCCAGCTCTCCTCCGAGGTCTGCACACCGTGCCGTCGCACGGCCGCTGTCCTCAGCCGCCTGGTCGAGGACGCACCGGGGGTCGCGCACGTCGAGCTGGACGCGGCGCAGCACCCGGAGCTGGTGCGGACGCTCCGGGTGCTGAGGACACCGACGGTCATCGTGCTCGACGGCGCGGGCCTGGAGCGAGGACGGAGCTCCGGTGCGATGACCCCCACCCAGGCGCTCGTGGCTCTCGACGTGGTCCCGGAGGCTCAGCGCCCGGCACGATCAGAGACGAGACGAGCATGACCGAGACCACCTCCCCGACACCGACAGCCGGCGCTCCTGCGGGCATCGACCCCCGAGGCCCGCGCTTCGGGGCGGCACTGACGGCGATCTTGCTGGCTGTCGTCGTCCTGCTCGGCACGTCGACGGCTGCCTTCGTGCTGCTCGGGGTCGCCGTGCTGCTCTTCGCCGTCGGCACGGTGCGCGGTTCGCAGGGGACGCTCCAGGGCGCCATCTTCCGGCGCTGGGTGCGCCCGCGCCTGTCTGCGCCGGCCGAGCTCGAAGACCCTCGCCCACCGCGGTTCGCCCAGGGGGTCGGACTGGGAGTCACCGCGGTGGGTCTGCTCCTCGGGGTGCTCGGTGTCGCTGCGGCTGTTCCTGTCAGTGCTGCGGTCGCCCTCGTGGCAGCCTTCCTCAACGCTGCCTTCGACCTCTGCCTCGGCTGCGAGCTCTACCTGCTGCTGCAGCGTCTCCGGCCTGGTCGCACCTCGACCGCATCGACCCGCTAGACGCTCGGGGTGAGCGCGGCGTACTGCTCGACGCTCCCGTCCGCCAGGCACGTCTCGATGATCGCGCGGCCCAGGGGGTCGAGGTCGTCGGTGAGGAACTGCGGGAGCTCGCTCTTGAAGAAGTCCGTGAGGATCTTCGCGCCGGTGTCGTAGGCCTCCTCCCCGACCTGGGACTGGTTCTCGGGCTGCAAGAACGTCGGGCGGACGAGCTGTCCGTCGATCTTCATCTCGGTCAGCGCATAGCCGAAGAGCGGGCAGCGGGCCGGCGTGAGGTGGTCAGGCCTGAAGGTCGCACCACCGCGACGAGCCAGGTACTCGCGGGTCAGCCACTCTGCCGTGAAGCCGACCTTGTAGGCCCCGATGTGCTGGTTGGGGACGAGGACGTACCGGGTACGCGGCGCGTCGACGATCTGCCGCAGCAGCAGGTTCGCGGCAGCGACCTTGGTGCCTGTCGAGAACGGCCAGTACGAGCCGACCCCCTCGGCGACCATGCGGTGCTTGGTCGCCTCGACAGAGGCCTGGGTCTCGATGATCGACGGGTTCTTGTGCCCACGCGGTGCGATGAGACGCCACAACCAGGCGAGCGAGGGCGGGATCACCTGGAGCATCCCCATGATCCCGTAGCTGGGGTCGTCGCGGGTCGCCGGCGGCATCCGGACGCCGAAGCTGCGGACGTCGACCTCCTCGGCGGCGTCGAGCACGATCTTCTTGATCATCCGGCGGGGCACGACGACGCGCGGGTTCGGGCACGGGGTCCCGTCGGAGTCGAGGGTGTGCTCCCAGATGAGACAGGTCGCCCCGGGGACTCCCTGCATGTTGAAGAACACGAGCGGTTCGTCGGGGTGGACAGTCACCGACTCGAGGTTCGGGTCGGAGCCGTAGGACGTCATGCTGTCGGTCCGCAGGAACCAGCCGTCTTCGGCGTCCGTCACCACGAGCCTGCCCGAGTCGTTCTGGATCGAGGGGTGGCAGAGCGTCATGTCGTCGGTGACCGGGCTGAGGGTCGAGACCTCGCTGAGCGACATGTAGTAGGGCTCGTCGGAGACGACGTTGACACCGAGCAGGATGCGGCCGTCGTCTTCACGGTGCAGCTCTTCGAGCATCTCGGACTTGCCTCCGCCCGATGCGCCCTCGTGCATGATCACGGTCTCGTTCTCGTAGGGCGTGGTCACACGGACGGCAGACGCGTGGGCGGTGACCCAGCCCTCCTGCTCACCGATGTCGAGCAGGACCGAGAAGACGCCCTTCTTGGCGGAGGGACCCGGGTAGAGGTTGTAGGAGAAGATCTCGTGGAGCGTCTCCGAGCGGTCGTGCACGACCACCTGCCGCCCGTCGAAGTGCGTGTGCCGGAACGGAGGCGCGACGTAGATGATCGACCGGGGCGCGAAGGGCTCGGACTCGGCCAGGTCGACGAAGCCCTGGAGGTCGACGAGGGCCGTCGCGAAGAACGCTGCGTTGGCCGGCACGATCGCGAGGGACGGCGTGCCGTAGGTGAGCCCGCCCGCGCGGAAGGGCACGACGAGGAGCTCTTGCGAGGCGAGCCAGTCGAGGGTCTCCTGGCGGACCGGGGCGAACTCGGCCCCGAAGGTGTCGCGGTACCGAGGCTTGTCTGTCGGCAGGTCGTCGGCGATGCGCATGCAGTCCGGGTCACGCCGACGCAGGTAGTCCTCGGGGTAGTTGACGACGATCCCGTTCTTGCACCGGACCACGTCGGCCTCCTTGACGGGCCCCCTCCCCTGGACGTCGTAGACGACGTCAAAGGTGGGCGGTGCGCCTGCCCCTGTCGCGCGGTCGAGCAGGTCGCTGCGGGTCGTCGGGACGAAGACGTCCGGGGCTGACTCCAGTGCAGCGCGCACCTCCGCGGGCAAGATCACCGTGCTCAAGAGCTGGTTCACCGTGGTTCCTCACATCTGTCCTCGCAGGTCGGTCAGACCGAGCGGCCTGGCCGGGTGCCGGGGGTGCGCGGGCTCTGTGCCAACGCCTCCAGCAGCGTAGGCGTGACGTGGGTCACTCGAAGGGGGCCTTAGGGCCTTGATCTTCCGCCGTGGATTCCGATATGGGCTGCTTGGCGGGTGGTGCGGTCTGGGCGTGGTTGCCACCAGGGCGCGCGGTGCGCTTGGCACACTTTTTCTTCGAGGCCTTCAGGTGTCGCACCTCACGGACGTCCGAGCGGGAATACCTCCCACACCTCGATAGTTGAGGCGTAAACTACATGCAAACGCATACATCTAAGGAGCTGGGCACCATGATGCAGTTCGGGATCTTCACGGTCGGCGACGTCACCCCCGACCCGACCACAGGCCGCACCCCCACCGAGAACGAGCGCATCAAGGCGACGATCGCGATCGCCCGCAAGGCCGAAGAGGTCGGGCTCGACGTCTTCGCGACGGGCGAGCACCACAACCCGCCCTTCGTGCCCTCCTCCCCCACGACCACCCTCGCCTTCATCGCGGCGCAGACCGAGCGCATCCTGCTCTCGACGTCCACGACGCTCATCACGACGAACGACCCCGTGAAGATCGCCGAGGACTACGCAACCCTCCAGCACCTCGCCGACGGCCGGATGGACCTCATGATGGGCCGCGGCAACACCGGGCCCGTCTACCCGTGGTTCGGCAAGGACATCCGTCAGGGCATCAACCTCGCGATCGAGAACTACGCGCTGCTGCACCGCCTGTGGCGTGAGGACGTCGTCGACTGGGAGGGGAAGTTCCGCACCCCCCTGCAGAGCTTCACCTCGACCCCGCGCCCCCTCGACGGCGTGGCGCCCTTCGTCTGGCACGGGTCGATCCGGACCCCGGAGATCGCCGAGCAGGCCGCGTACTACGGCGACGGCTATTTCCACAACAACATCTTCTGGCCGATCGAGCACACGAAGCAGATGGTCTCGCTCTACCGTCAGCGCTTCGAGCACTACGGCCACGGCACGGCCGACCAGGCGATCGTCGGGCTCGGCGGTCAGGTCTTCATGCGCAAGAACTCCCAGGACGCGCGCCGCGAGTTCCGCCCGTACTTCGACAACGCCCCGGTCTACGGCCACGGCCCGTCGATGGAGGACTTCACGGCTCAGACCCCGCTGACCGTCGGCAGCCCGCAGGAGGTCATCGACCGCTACGCCGCCATGCGCGACCACGTCGGCGACTACCAGCGCCAGCTGTTCCTCATGGACCACGCAGGACTGCCGCTCAAGACGGTCCTCGAGCAGCTCGACCTGCTCGGCGAAGAGGTCGTGCCCGTGCTCCGCAAGGAGCTGGCCGTCGGACGCCCGGCGCACGTCCCGGACGCCCCGACCCACGCCTCCCTCGTGGCGAAGGCCGGCGGGGCGCACGACTCCACGGTCTACGCACCCGCAGACGACGTCACGGGCGCCTCGCCCGTCGCCGCACGATGACCACGACCGAGGTCGTCCGGTCTCCGGGCCGGGCGGCCGCGGGCCAGTCAGTCGAGGGCTCGTCAGTCGAAGGTCCGTCAGCTGCGGGCTCGTCGGTCGCGGGCTCGTCGACCTCAGGCTCGTCGCCCGCGACCAGGCCCTCAGTCGACGGCCGTCTCGCGGCAGCGTCGTGGGAGGCGCTGTTCCGGGCTCAGGTCGCGCTCATGCGCAGGTTCTCCGCCGACGACATCTGGCACCCGGTGAGCATGCGCGAGTACGACGTGCTGTTCACCCTGACCTCAGCACCGGCGGGTCTGCGTCTCAACGAGCTGAACCGCGAGGTGCTCGTCACCCAGCCGTCCCTGAGCCGGATGGTCGAACGCCTCGAGTCCAAGGGGCTCGTCACGCGCTGCGCTGCTGAGGGCGACCGGCGCGGCACCCTCATCCGTCTCACGGACGAGGGTGCCGCGCTCCAGAAGGAGATCGGGCGCCGGCACGTGCGCAGCATCCGCAAGTACCTCGAGCCCGCACTCGACGAGCAGCAGCTGACGATGCTGCTCGAGCTCTGCACCACGCTGCGGACCGCCCAGGACTCGATCCCCGACTGAGGGCAGGGCCGTGACGGCAGCCTTGCTGTCACGGACTGCCGCCGGTCACCATCCGCAGCGAACGCAGTCACCAGCCCGCACCAGCAGGCACGAGCCCGCACCACCTCGTCCGTCTCGCACGACACGCACCGCCTCGCACGACACGCACCGCCTCGCACGACACGCACCACCTCGCACCACCACGGCATCTTCACGATCCTTCACGCACCCGCAGGAGCCACCATGAACACCCGCACACTCGTCGCCATCTCGGCAGGCCTGAGCCAGCCGTCCTCCACCCGCCTGCTCGCCGACCGTCTCGTGGCCGACACCGTCACCGACCTCGAGGGGCGCGGTGTCGCCGTCGAGCTCCGGACGGTCGACCTGCGCGACCTCGCGCACGACATCACCGACAACCTGCTGACAGGCTTCCCGTCTCCGCGCCTCAAGGAGGTCGTCGAGGCTGTCGAGCACGCCGACGGGGTCATCGCGGTCACGCCGATCTTCACGGCGTCGTACTCGGGCCTGTTCAAGAGCTTCGTGGACATCCTGGACTCCAAGGCGCTCGTCGGGACTCCCGTCCTGCTCGGGGCGACTGCTGGGACCGCCCGTCACTCCCTCGCCCTCGACCACGCGCTGCGGCCGCTCTTCGCGTACCTGCGGGCCGTCGTGGCACCGACCGCAGTGTTCGCGGCCTCCGAGGACTGGGGCTCCGGCGACGCCTCGACAGGCGAGCTGGCGTCGCGCATCACCCGAGGCGCCGGAGAGCTGGCGGCTCTCGTGGCCGCCCACGAGCCGACGTCCGCAGTCCCTGATCTCCTGGCAGGTCTCGTGCCCTTCGAGCAGCAGCTCGCCGGTGGCGCCTGAGCTACCGGGGCCGCCTGACATTCCTGCCTGACCCTGGTCGCCCCTGGTCGACCCGTCGCAGACGTGACTCAGCAGACTGCGGGGCGTGGTACCGCGAAGTTCGCGACCAGCGTAAACTTGTGCGTCGAGGCGAGGTTCGACGACGCACCAGGTCCTCCACCTCTCCTACCGCTGTCGAGCAGGGACTCCGTGACACTGAACATCTGGCTCAACCGCACCTACGCGACCAACTACTGGTTCCTGCAGATGCTCCGCTCCAACCCGGACAACACGCCCGTCCGGCTCTTCGCCACCCACACCGACGAGACCTCTCCTGTCCTCCAGGCAGCTGACGTCACCCAGATCGAGCCGCGCCTCTCCGGTGACGCCTACGTCGACTGGGCGCTGGCCTTCTGCCAGCAGCACGCGATCGACGTGCTGCTGCCCGGCAAGGAGATGCTCGCGATCGCGCAGCGCACGGCCGAGTTCGCCGCGATCGGTGTGCACGTGCTCGCCTCCCCTGCGGCGTCGATCGCGCTGCTCGACGACAAGGACGCGACCTACGCGTCGGCGTCTGCGCTCGGGGTGCCCGTGCCGCCGTGGCGCACGGCCCAGGGGGCGGACGCCTTCGTCGACGCCGTCGCGTCGCTGCGTGCCGAGCTCGAGGCCGACGAGGTCGTCTGCATCAAGCCGCTCCAGGGTGTCGGCGCCGAGGGCTTCCGCATCCTCGACGACTCGGTCGCCTCCCTCGACGACCTGCTCGCCGCCCCCGCGCACAAGATCCGCACCGACGAGGTCGCCTTCGCCCTCGAGCGTGCCGCAGCAGCCGGCCGCGAGCTGCCGACCTTCATGGTGCTGCCGTACATGGCGTCCCCGGAGATCAGCGTCGACTGCCTCTCGACGCCCTTCGGCGAGACCCTCGCGGCGCTGCCGCGTGCCAAGTCCGGGCGCAAGCGCACCTTCCTCGACGACGAGCCGCGCGCCGTGGAGATCGCCCACAGGATGGTCGACTCCTACCAGCTCGCGTACCTGACCAACACGCAGCTGCGCTGGTGGCGGGGAGAGCTCGCGCTCCTCGAGGTGAACACCCGACCGTCAGGCGGGCTGTACGCCGCCTCGCTCACCGGGCTCAACCTGCCGTGGGCCGCCGTGAGGCTCGCGACGGACGGCACGTACCCCGTCCTCGAGCCGCAGCTCGGGCACTCCTTCGTGTCCGTCGACACCGTGGTCTCGCTGCCCGCAGCCGTCGAGGCCCCCGTGACGAACCTCAACCCGCTGCGCACGGCCGAGCCTCTCGTCACGGGTCGGACGCTCGCGGACATCGTCTGAGGCAGGGCTGCCGTCGTCTCGAGCACTGCCGTCGTCTCGAGCACTGACGTCGTCTCGAGCACTGACGTCGTCTCGAGCACTGACGTCGTCTGAGCCTCCTCACGCCGACGGCGGCTCCCTCGTCGAGAAGGAGCCGCCGTCGTCGTGCAGCGTCTAGGTGTTGCTGGTCTAGGTGTCGCTCGTCCAGAGGACGCTCGCCCGGACATCACTCACCCCGACGCCGCTCGTCCAGATCTTCGTGCTCAGCCTCAGAGGTCGAACTCGGTCGGAGCGATCCCGACGGCGAAGCACGCTTCCCGGACGGCCAGTCGCTCGTGCTCGTCGAAGGTGCCGTCGGCCCCGCCGATGATCACGCCGATCTGCAGGACGGCGCGTGCCTGGTCCTGCTTCGGCTTGAGCTTGGAGATCGCGCTGATGGCCTCGACCTTGCCGAAGTCGTAGTCGCGCTCGAGACGGTCGCAGAAGTGGTCGAACTTCTCCTTGAGCTCAGCCGGCGGGAAGACGGCGAGCACGTCGTTGCTCATGATGAGCGCGGCAGTCTTCTGACGCTCGGCGGGGTCGATCGAGCCGTCGGCGGCGGCGATGAGCGCGCACATCGCCATGCTGCCGTTGGCGAAGTCCTTGTTCTTGAACTGCTTGGTCTTCGTCGAGAGCTGCTCGCTCATCTCCGAGGTCTTCGTCTTGAGCTGGTCCCAGAACGCCATGGATGTCCTCCGCGTAGGTGGTGACGTGGGCTCTCGCCCGCGATGCTGTCGCTGCGGCGACGCCGCAGGACCCGTCGCATCGTAACCCCCTGCGCTGGGCAGATGCCTGGTGCGGGCATGGGGAGAACACCCCGGATGCTGTCACACGAGATCTTGGTGACGTCGCACGCTCAGGCACGAG
This sequence comes from Sanguibacter sp. Leaf3, assembly GCF_001425965.1. Lineage (NCBI taxonomy): Bacteria > Bacillati > Actinomycetota > Actinomycetes > Micrococcales > Sanguibacteraceae > Sanguibacter > Sanguibacter sp. Leaf3. Next base: position 868,283 of record NZ_LMRH01000002.1, read on the forward strand.
GCACGAGGCGGCACTGGCTACTGGCCGGCCGAGCGACGCCGCTCACCTGGTCCTGCGGCCCGCCGTGGCGCGCGCCGTCGCGAGGGCCTCGAGCGCCAGGTCGACAGCCTCGGCCGTCGCGCTGCGTCCGGTGTGGTTGATCCGCACGAGCCGACCGCCGAGCGAGCCGGGGCCGGCGACGACCAGACCTCGGCCTGCGGCCACGGCAGCCTCGGTGAAGGCTCGAGGGTCGACGACCTCAGGCACGGCGACAGTCGTGACGACCGACGCGTATCCCTGCGGTCCGCGCTGCCAGGGCCTGAGCCCGAGATCCACCAGACCCGCACGTGCCCGCGACGCCGCAGCCTCGTGACGTGCCACGACAGCCGCCAGCCCTTCGGTCTCGACCCTGTCGAGCGCAGCACCCAGTGCACGGGTCTCGAGGACCGACGGGGTCCCCGGGATGACCGAACGGTCCGTCCGCAACCAGCCGTCCCGCCAGTCGAGCAGCGAGAGCGACGAGCTCCGCAGCGGGGCCGGGTGCGACTCCGCGAGGTCCCACGCACGGTCCGACACCGTCGCGGCACTGATGCCGGCGGGCCCGGCGAGGGCCTTCTGCGGTCCGATCACGCAGACGTCGGCGCCCCAGGCGGTCGGGTCGACGGGTTCGGCCCCGACCGAGGCGACGGCGTCGACGACCGTGACGACGCCCCGCTCGCGGGCGGCCCGCACGATCTCGGCGACGGGGTTCGACCCGCCTGTCGCGGCCTCGGCGTGGGCGAGGGCGAGCACCGACACGTCCGGGTGGGCGTCGAGGGCCGCAACGACCTGCTCGACCGTCGCGACGGAGTCGAGCGCGCTCTCGACGTCGACCACGCTCGCGCCCGCGCGGCGCATCCAGTCGCCGAAGATCACGCCGTACGGTCCCGTCGCCACGTTGATCGTCACCCGGCCTGGTGCCGCGAGGGCTGTCGCGACAGCCTCGAGGGCGAGGATCGCCTCGGCCTGGAACACCACGACCGGGTCGTCGGAGCCGAGGAGCCGGGCGAGCTGCTGCTCGATGCCTGCGAGCGTCGACGGCAGGAGAGGCGCGGGGTCGAGCAGGTAGGCGTCGGGGTGGGCGGGGCGGTCAGGGTGGGCGACGTGCGTCACGGCAGGTCCTCTGTCGTCTCGGGGAGCCGGTCTGCCTGGCGCAGGCGCGGTGCAGCGGCGAGCAGGGCGCGGCTGTAGGGGTGCTGGGGGCTTCGGAAGAAGGCGTCGGCAGGCGCGTCTTCGACGATCACGCCGTCGCGCATGACGACCACCGCGTCGCAGAGCCGGCGCACGACCGCGAGGTCGTGGGAGATGAGCACGACGGTCAGCCCGAGCCTCTCGCGCAGGTCGGCCAGGAGGTCGAGCACCGTGCGCTGGACGGAGACGTCGAGGGCCGAGGTGGGCTCGTCGGCGACGAGCACCTGAGGTTCGAGGGCGAGGGCCCGCGCGATCGCGACCCGTTGCCGCTGACCACCGGAGAGCTGGCGCGGGCGGGCGTCGAGCACCTCGGGCGGGAGCCGCACGAGCTCGACGAGCTCGACGCTGCGGCTCCGCACCTGTCCGCGCGGCACGATCGAGTGGACGGAGAGGAGCTCGCGCAGCACCTGGCCGACCGTCATGCGCGGGTTGAGCGAGGCGTAGGGGTCCTGGTAGACGACCTGCACGGCGCGCCGCTGCGCGATGGTGCGGGACGTGCCGGTGAGCACCTCGCCGTCGAGCAGCACCTGCCCCCCGGCCGGGGCGAGCTCTCCGGCCACGGCCCGGGCCACCGAGGTCTTGCCAGAGCCGGACTCGCCCACGATCCCGAGGACGCTGCCGGCCTCGACGCTCAGGCTGACACCGTGGACCACCCGGGTGCTTCCGTAGGCGATCTCGAGGTCGCGCAGCTCGAGACGCGGGGGGCGAGGACCCGGTGAGCGAAGGGCTTCGGGCCCTGCGGAGGCCTGGGCATGTCGAGCTCCCGTCGTCCCCTGCTGCTCGTGGTGCTCGCGGTGCTCTGGTCTGCTCACGGCGCTCCTGCCTCGGGGATCTCGAGCACGGCGTCGAGCAGCGTGCGCGTGTACGGGTGCTGCGGCGCGCCGACCACCTGGTCGATCGTCCCGGACTCGACGACCCGGCCGGCCTGCATCACCGAGACAGTGCTGCAGACCTGGCTGACGACAGCGAGGTCGTGGCTCACGAACACCACCGTGAGGCCGCGGTCGACCCGCAGCCTCTCGATCAGCGCGAGAACCTGCGCCTGGACGGTGACGTCGAGCGCCGTGGTGGGCTCGTCGCAGAGCAGGATGTCGGGTTCGGCGGCCAGGGCGACGGCGAGCACGACGCGCTGGCGCTGGCCGCCGGACAGCTCGTGCGGGTAGGAGCGCAGCCGACGCTCGGGGTCGGGGATGCCGACCTCCTCGAACAGCTCGACGGCGCGGCAGCGTGCAGCCGCCTTGGTCATCCCCCGGACGTGACGGCAGACCTCCATGACCTGGCTGCCGACGGTGACGAGGGGGTCGAGGGCGCTCGACGGGTCCTGGAAGACCATGCCGAGCCGGCCCGTGACGCCGATGCTCCCGCCCGTGATCTCGACGCCGCGGGGCAGCAGACCGATCACGGAGCGCAGCGTGAGGCTCTTGCCCGAGCCGGACTCCCCGACCAGCCCGACGGCGGCGCCTGCCGGGACGTCGAGGTCGACGCCGTGCACGAGCGTGCCCGCCCGTGAGGCGATGGTCAGGCCGCGGACGGTGACGGCGTGGCCGGGTGCTGCGGCGGTCCTGGTCATGTCGCTGTCCTGGTCATGAGGCTGTCCTGGTCACGAGGCTGTCCTGGTCGTGCGGCTGTCCTGGTCGTGCGGCTGTCCTGGTCGTGCGGCGGTCCTGGCCGCGCAGCGCTCCCGATCACTCGGCTCTCCAGACGTCGGCGATGCCGTCGCCGAGGAGGGACAGCCCGATGCCCGTGTAGACGACGAGCGCCCCGGGGGCCACCGACAGCCACCACTGCGTGGAGATGAAGGCCTTGCCGTCGGTGATCATGGTCCCCCAGTCCGGGGTCGGCGGCTGGACACCGAGACCGAGGTAGCTGAGCGTGACGACCGCGACGATGACGAAGACCACGTCGTTCATCAGCAGGACCACGGCCTGGGTGAGGGTGTTCGGCAGGATGTGCCGCACGACCACCCTGCCGTGGGACAGGCCTCCACCCCGTGCTGCGACCACCCAGGGGGACGCCCTGTAGACGGCGGTCGTGTTGCGAAGCACCCGTGCGTAGGTGACCCACCCGACCAGGGCGAGCGCCACGTAGATGCCCTTCTCCCCCGCGCCGACGGCGAAGACCACCGCGACGACGATCACGTAGAAGGGGAAGGCCACGACGGTGTCGACCACCCGGGCGACGACCCAGTCGAACCGGCCGCCGACGTAGCCGGCGACGGTGCCGAGCAGCACCCCCGTCACGAAGGGCACGACGACGGCGAGCCCCGCGATCCGCAGATCGGTCCGCGCCCCGTAGAGCAGGCGTGAGTAGAGGTCGCGGCCGAGCTGGTCGGTCCCGAGCCAGTGCGCGGCTGACGGTCCCTGGAGACCGTTGAGCAGGTCTTGGGCGGCCGGGTCGTGGGTCGCGAGCAGCGGGGCGAAGACGGCAGCGACGACGATCGATGCCGTGACGACGACGCCCGCGACGAAGGCGGGGGTGCGCAGCGCGCGGCGCCACGTCGGGTCGGCGCGGCGGGCGATGCGCTCTCGTCCGTCGCGCGGGTCCGTCTCGCCGGTGCCCGCTGGCTCGACCACGACGTCTGGGCGGTCGGACCGGCCCGGCCGGTCTGCGGGGGGCTCGGCGGCGGCCGCGACGAGGTCGGCGCTCATGCCGCGATCCGGGTGCGTGGGTCGAGACGGTTGACGACGAGGTCGGTCAGCACCGTCACCAGGACGACCAGCACCGCGCAGAACAGGGCGACACCCTGGACGACCGGGAAGTCCCGGCTGCCGATCGAGTCGAACATCAGGGCGCCGAGCCCGTTGATCGCGAAGACGCGCTCGACCACGAGGGTCCCTCCGATCATGTAGGCGATGTTGAGGCCGAACAGGGTCACCGTCGGCAGGGCCGCGTTGCGCAGCACGTGCACCAGGACCCTCCGTCGCGGGAGTCCCGCGGCCGTGAGGGTGGCGACGAAGTCGGCGTCGAGCACCTCGAGCAGCTGTGCCCGCAGCGTGCGGACCAGGACCGGGGTGAGCGAGACGGCGACGGCTGCTGCTGGCAGCACGAGGCTGCGGATCCCCTGGTCACCGCCGCCTGCGGGCAACCAGCCGAGGTTGACGGCGAAGACGAGGATCAGCAGGAGACCGACCCAGAACGTCGGCATGGCGAGCCCGACCGCGGGGACCACGCGGATCACGTGGTCGATCGCGCGGTCTTTGTGCAGGGCCGCGAGCAGCGCGAGCGGCACGACGAGGACGACCGTGAAGACGACCGAGAGCGCCACGATCTCCAGGCTCACCCCGACCCTGTCGAGGATCAGCTCACGGGTGGGGACCCCGTAGAGCAGCGAGGTCCCCGAGTCGCCGTGGACCACGACGCTCACGACGAAGCTCCACAGCTGGGCGAGCAGCGGATGGTCCAGGCCGAGCTCGGCCTCGAGGTCGGCGACGGCCTGGTCGGTCGCCTGGTCGCCGAGGATCGCCGCGGCCGGACCGCCCGGGACGAGCCGCAGGAGGAAGAAGGTGGCCAGGACCACCCCGACGACCACGGGGACCACCGTGAGGGCGGTGCGCCGCAGCCACCGGAGCGAACCCCGGGTCATCTACTGCTCGAGCCAGGTGTCCTGGAGGCGGACGCTGCCGTTGGGCAGGACCGTGAGGCCCTGGACCTTGGCCGACGAGGCCTTGATGTTCGACGGGTAGGACAGCGGGATGAAGGGAGCGTCGTCGGCGATCAGCTGCTGGATCTGCGAGTAGACCTGCGTGCGCTCGTCCCCGTCGGGCAGCGTGCGACCTTCGGTGATGAGCTGGGTGACCTCGTCGTTGGAGTAGTGCGTCCAGTAGCCGTTGGTCCCGCCGTCGGGGTCGGCCTGGAAGGTGACGATGCCGTTCGGGTCGGCGGCGTCGCTCGTCGCACCGTTGAGCATGAAGGAGTAGTCGAAGGCACGGAAACGCTCACGGAAGGCCGCGAGGTCGATCGACTCGATCTGGACCGTGATGCCGATCTCGGCGAGCTGCGCCTGGATGATCTGCGCCTCCTGAGCGCGCAGGTCGTTGCCCGAGGCGATGAGCAGCGAGGTGCTGAACCCGTCGGGGTAGGCAGAGTCGGCGATCGCGTCCTTGGCTGCCTCGACGTCGTAGTCGAGGGTGGTGATCGAGTCGTCGTAGCCGGGGATCGACGGCGGCAGGACCGAGCCGGCGACCTCGGCGGTGCCGAAGCTCGTCGCCTGGACGATGCCCTCCCGGTCGAGGGCGTAGGAGACCGCGCGACGCACGTCGCGGTCCTTGAAGTGCTCGTCGAGGGTGTTGAAGAACAGCTCTTCGACCTGCCACCCGGGCGTGATGCTCACGGCGAGGGAGGTGTTCGACTGGAGCGTGGCGACGTTGGCGCTCGACACGGAGTCGATGACGTCGACCTGACCGGCCTGGAGCTGCGCGACGAGCTGGTTGTCGTCCTGGACGAGCCTGTAGACGACCTCGTCGAGGTACGGCTTGCCGTCCTGCCAGTAGCTCTCGTTGGCCGTGAACGAGATGTCGCCGCCCTCGGTCCACTCGTCGACGACGAAAGGGCCTGTGCCGACAGGGTTCTTGAAGAACGTGGCCTCGTCGACGCCGCCGAGGTCCTTCGGCAGGATGCCGTTGGCGAACCCGGCGAGCTCGGCCGCGAAGGGGGTGTACGGGGCAGAGAGCGTGATGACGACGGTGTTCTCGCCCTGGGCCTCGATCGAGGTGATCGGGGCCCCGAGCGGCAGCGGCCCGCCGATGTCGAGGTGGCGCTGGAGGGAGAAGACGACGTCGGCCGGGGTGAGCGGCGTGCCGTCGGAGAAGGTGACGCCGTCACGCAGCGTGAAGGTCCAGACGAGGCCGTCGTCGCTCGAGGAGTACTCGCTCGCGAGCCACGGCTCGATCTGCCCCTCGGCGTCGAAGGCGAGCAGGGGCTCGAAGACCTTGTCGATCGCGAAGGCGTTGTTCGCGGTGATCTCGCGGTGCAGGTCGAGCGACGTCGGTGACTGCGTGCGGGCGAAGGTCAGGGTGCCGCCGGGCTGGGGCTCGGCGGAGGTGGTCTCGGTCGAGGCACCCGTCGAGGGGGTGGTCGCCGAGCCTCCCGAGCCTGCGTCCCCTGAGCCCGAGGAGCACGAACAGAGCGCGACGGCCAGGGCTGCCGACAGGGCGACCGCGGAGGCGGTCCGCGTCGTCGTCGTGCGTGTCATGGTCCGGGGGCGCGTGATGTTCACGTCGGTGCTTCCTGTCGTGTCAGCCGAGGGTTCTCGGCGGGGCCCGCGCGCGGAGGACTGCCACCCGGGAAGGGGCAGCGTACGCGGGGTGCTCGTCCGACGATTTCACGCTTCGGACGGCGTGGACAGCATCGTCCCACATGACGGGAAGGGTGGGCGCGCGGTAGGGCGACGGGGTCAGCAGGCGTCGGCCGAGGCGAGCGCCGAGGGCGTCGCCGTCGCAGCGGGCAGAGCAGCCGACGAGGAGGTTTCGAGCGGGGGCAGCACCGCGCACACGGCGGGGACGGCGGGGAGCGAGCTCTGCCACCTGACGGCCCGCGAGGACCACCAGCACCCGCAGTCAGACCACAGCAGCCCCGGCGAGGAACACGGTCTCGGCGGCCTGCCTGTCGCGCAGCACCGCAGTGTCGGTCGGGTCGCTCGTGAGCAGCACGGCGTCGAAGACCTGGCCTGGCTCGAGCACCCCGGTCCCGCGACCGAGGAGCCGTGCGCCTGCCTGCGTGGCTGCCACGAGCGCGCCGGCTGCTCCCAGACCAGCAGCCGCCAGGTGGTCGATCTCCGTGAGGTTGCGGCCGTGCTGGTCTGTCGTGCCGAAGTCGCTGCCCATCGCGACGGTCATGCCTGCCTCGACCGCACGACGGACCGCCCGCGGGTGCGCCTCGACGACTCGGGATGCTCGGGCGCGGACCCTCTCGGGCAGCTCTCCTCTGCGGGCCATCTCGGCGACCTCGCTGTAGATCGCGAGCGTCGGGACGAGCACGACACCACGAGCCGCCCCGGCGTCTGCCTGGCGCTCGGTGAGGAACATGCCGTGCTCGACGGAGGCCACCCCGGCGGCGACCGAGTGCGTCAGGGCGTCGCCGCCCCACGCGTGCACCATGACCCGCACGCCGAGCCCGGCAGCCTCGTCGACGACGGCCCGGAGGTCCCGCTCGTCGAAGGGCGACTCGTCCTCGGAGCCGTCGGCGGCCATCACTCCCCCGGTCGCGACCACCTTGATCCAGTCGGCGCCCTCCGCCACGAGAGAGCGCACCCGGGCACGGAGCGCCGCGGGGTCGCGGGCCAGCTCGTCGGTGATCGTCGCGACGGCCGTCTGCATCTGCGGGCCCACGAGACGACCGGCGACGAGGGCGTCGCGGATCGCGGACGCAGCACCACCCGCGTCTCGGACCGAGGTGACCCCCGCGCGCAGGGTGGCGGCAAGACCTGGGGCGGCGCGTGCGAGGAGCGCGGCGTCGGCGCGGGCGGCGGCGGAAGCCATGGGGTGATCCGCGGCGGAGCCCCCGGCTCCGTCTTCGTCTCTGTCGTCGTCGTCTTCGTCTTCGTCTTCGGGGAGGAAGGTGGTCCACCCCAGATGGGTGTGGCAGTCGACCACGCCGGGCATGAGCCAACGGCCGGAGGCGTCGAGGTGACGGACGGTTCCGGACCTTCGCCTGTCCGCAGCATCCTGCGGCGGACCACCGTCACTCGCACCTCGACTGATGCCGAGGCGCGCACCTTCGCCCTGCACGTCGTCCAAGGTCGCGCCACCACCGTGCACGTCATGCCGAAGCGTGCCGGGCACTCGCTCGTCACCGTGGCCCGCGCACCCGGTCGGCCTGCCGTCGACTCCCGTGCCGCCGCGCTCGACCGCGACGATCGTCCCCCCGACGACGGTCACCGTCGCCGGGGAGAACGTCCCGTCACGGTCCATCACCTGGGCGCCCGTGACGACGAGCGTCGCCTCGTCGTGGTGCTCTGGGCGGGGTCCGTGCGGGCTGGTGCTCATGGGTCCAGGACAGTACCAGCGCAGGGTGTCACGAAAGGCAGTGTTCTAGGGTTGCCCCGGGGTGCGCAGCCCCGACAGTCGTGGGACGCGGAGGAACGACCTGATGGAACCGATGGTGCTGGTCCTGGGCGCGGTGGCGCTCATCGTCGCGTGTGCGGTGTTCTCGCGGAGGACCGGGATCGCCTCTCCTCTCATCTTGCTGCTCGTCGGGATCGCGATCAGCTACACGCCGATCGTCCCGGACTTCGAGGTGGACCCCGAGTGGATCCTCGCGGGGGTGCTGCCGCCGTTGCTCTACTCGGCGGCCGTCAACGTGCCGGTCATGGACCTGAGACGCAACCTCAAGCCGATCGCGGGCCTGTCCGTCACGCTCGTGCTCCTCACGTCTGTCGCGACCGGCTACGTCATCTACTGGTTGATCCCCGACCTCAACCTCGCGGCGTCGATCGCGCTGGGCGCGGTCATCAGCCCGACGGACGCCGTCGCGGCGACCTCGATCGGGAAGCGGCTCGGGCTGCCGTCGCGGCTCGTCACGGTCCTCGAGGGCGAGAGCCTCGTCAACGACGCGTCGGCTCTCGTGCTGCTGCGCTCGGCCGTCGCCGCCACGGCGGGGTCTGTCAGCCTGCTGGCCGTGGCTGGTGACTTCCTGTACGCGGTCGCCGCCGCCGTGCTGGTCGGCCTGGTCATCGGCTGGGTCTCGGTGACGGTGCGCGCCCGGCTCAACGATCCGGTGCTCACCACGACGGTCTCGTTCATCGTGCCGTTCATCGCGTTCATCCCCGCCGAGGAGATCGGGGCATCGGGGGTGCTGGCCGTGGTCGTGGCGGGGCTCGTCACGGGACACCGCGGCGCGCGGCAGCTTGCCGCGACCGAGCGGATCAGCGAGCACACGAACTGGATGACCGTGCAGTTCGTGCTCGAGCACGGGGTGTTCCTGCTCATGGGGCTCGAGATCCGCGGGCTCGTCCAGGAGGCGTCGAACGAAGGTGGCGGGCTCGACCAGGCCGTGCTCATCGGGCTCCTGCTGACGGTGCTGGTCGTCGTGCTGCGCTTCGCCTTCGTGATCCCGCAGATGGCCCTGATCCGGCGGGACGAGCGCAGACAGCTCGGCCGGCAGGAGGTCCTCGACGAGGCACGCGCCAAGATCGACGCGTATGCGCCGTCGGACGCCCGGATGGCGCGCCGCAAGTCGCGGGCTCAGCGGGGCATCGCGCAGAGGTCGGCCGATCTCGCCTTCGTCGAGAAGCAGGGACTCTCGCTCAAGGGCAGCGTCATCATCGGGTGGGCCGGGATGCGCGGCGTGGTCACGCTGGCTGCTGCGCAGTCGCTGCCGTCGGACATCCCCAACCGCGCGCTGCTGATCCTGGTCGCGTTCACGGTCGCCGTCGTGACGCTCCTGGGGCTCGGCGGGTCGCTGCCACTGATCATCCGGCTCAGCAAGATTCAGGGTGACGACCGAGACGTGCACCGCACCGAGGTCCGGTCGCTCCTCCAGCAGGCCAACGACGCCGCGCTGTCGGTGCTCGACGACCCTGAGGGGATCCGCATCGACGGGGTCGAGGTCGCGCCGGAGGTGGTCGAGCATGTTCGGAAGAACCACACGAGGGTCGGCGAGGTCGCCACGAAGACGCGTGACCCACGGCGGGCCAACGCGCGGACGCAGCAGATCGTCCTCGAGCGGCGCATGCTCGAGGCCGCGAGGAACGAGCTGCTGGACGCGCGTGCGATCGGAGCGCACAGCTCGAAGGCGATCCAGAAGGCGCAGAGCGTCTTCGACGTGGAGGAGTACAGGCTCGACAGGATGAGCCGGAAGGCCTGAGGCTGCGGCGGGCTGGGCTGGGCTGAGGCGAAGCTGGGCCGGGTGGATCGGTTCGGGGTCAGGCGAAGCTGGGCCGGGCGGACCGGTTCGTGGTCAGGCGAAGCTGGGCCGGGCAGGGCTGAGGCGAAGCTGGGCCGGGCGGACCGGTTCGTGGTCAGGCGAGGCTGGGCCGGGCAGGTTGGGCTCGACGCGGGCCCTATCGAACCTGACCCGGCGGGACCTCCTGCCCTCTCAGAACGGTGGTGGGCCGTCGAATGTCGACCCCTCGGTCGTCGACACGCCAGCAGCCATGGCGGCTCCTGCGTGCCTGTCGGCTCGCGCGACTCGAGAGGTCGTCTCGCCGGTATTCCTCCGTGGGGTCTGCAGGGAGACTGCCGCGTGGTCGACGTACGAACGGCCCGATGGCGCGTCCCAGGAGACGATGGACCCGTCCGGGCGCCCCGACCTGTCGGAGCCCGGCGAGTCGTCCGTGCCATGTGCGGTGTCCGGGCGCGACGAGCTGTCCGTGCCTTCCGCGCCTCCTGTGCCCTCCGCACCTCTCGTGCCCCTGTCGGCCGAGCTACCGACGTGCACGTCTCCGGAGCTACCGCGTCCTGCTGGAGCACCACCTGTCCGTGGTCTCCACCGAGAGGTGTGCTTGAGCCGGTGGTGCTTCCTGCACAGATGGATCAGGTTGTCGTACGAGGTGGTTCCACCGTGCGCCCAGTCCTCGACGTGGTCGACGTCGCAGCGCTCGGCACGACGCGAGCACCCTGGGAAGCGGCACGTCTCGTCACGGATCTTCAGCCACGACCTGAGGTCCGCAGGGACCGTGTACCTGTCTCGGCCGACCGAGAGGACGGCGCCGGTCTCGGGGTGGGTGAGCAGCCTGAGGAATGACGGCGCGTGAGCCGCGAGGTGGCGTGCCGTCACCGCGTCGATGGGGCCGTAGCCGGCGAGGTCGCCGGGCTCGTCGGAGCGCCCGAGGAGCGTCATGACGGGCACGGTGACCGCGACGACGGGTCGGATGCCGCGCATCGACACAGGGAGAGAGCCCGGGTCGGTGTCGCCGCGCCCTGAGCGGGTACGACGAGACGTGTCGACCTCGGTCCGGGTGCTCCAGACCGAGTCGGCGGTCGTGGCGCTGCGGGCATCGTCGTCCAGGAGCAGCTCGACGCAGGCGTCCGCGCGCAGCTGTGCCAGGGTTCGCGGCTCGTCAGGTCCCTGGCACGCTGCTGCGAGGTCCGAGAGTCTGTGGAAGATCGCCGAGGCCTGCACAGCGGGCAACAGCTGGTGCAGCCACGCCATGCCGTCACGGGCAACCTCCAGCTCGACGTGGCGCTCGACGAGGGCCGCCGTGTGACGGTCCACCAGGGGTCGTGGATCGTGACGTTCACGAGCACGCCGGGCGACCCGGCCCAGGTTCGCCACCGTGGTGGTCGCCGCTCGCTCAGCGAGCATCGCGTCGAGGGTCAGTCTCGGCGCCTCGTCCAGTGCGGCCGTCGCCGACATGACGACCTGAGCGTGCCTGTAGGACAACGCCCCGTCGCGCAAGGCCGTCATCGTGGCGGGGAGCTCGTGCACCAAGGCCTCGGACTCGACCAGGAGTGCCATCACCGCTCCCTCGGGCACGCGGAGCGCGCACGCCAGCTCGGCGGTCGTCGAGCGCGCCGCGATCATGTGGTCGTCCCTCGACCCTCGGCTCTTGCCCCGGGCCCGCGCCAGGGCGTCGACCGAGTCCCTCGACCACGTCCGCACCTGGTCGACCAGCTCCGCACGACGCGCCGCCGCCACGGCGAGCTCACGGTCGGCAGCGACCACCGCGTCGAGCAGCACGCCCAGGAACTCGTCGGCCTCGGCGTAGGTCGTCGGCAGTGGGCGGGAACTTCCGTTCGAAGGGTCGACGGGAGCAGCGGCAGAGACCGGAGATGCAGCAGTCGCCGGCGCGGGCGCAGCGGTCGCCGGCGCGGGCGCAGTGGTCGACGGCGCGGACAGAGCAGTCGCCGGCGCGGCCGCAGCAGTCAACGCGGGGGCCGAGTCAGACAGGGTCGAATCTGGTGAACGGTCGGTCGAGCGACGCGGTGAGAAAGGAGGTGTACGGGGAGGTGGGAGCACCGCGTGCCCGGCACTGCCCGATCGGCGTGCTTCGCGACCGGAGAGGTGCCCAGTGCCTGCGGGCCCGGACAGGTGACCGACGACGCTGGGCAGACCCGCAGCGTCACGAGCCTGATGAGACTCCGCAGCCAGAGCTCCGGCGCGCGGCAGCGCCAGATCGCTGCTCGTGGAGGTTTCGGTCGACATGCGGCAAATCTACTGTTTGCCTCTGACATCGGGATGAGCACCTCGCGATCGCGCGGCTGACACCTGGATTCGGCACCTCCCGATCCCGCGGACCGCACCCGGACTCGGCATATCCGGATCAGGCGGTCTCCCGCAGCAGCCCCAGCGCAGCCAGCGCAGCCCGAGCGTGCGTCTGCGCCCGCTCCAGGTCGGGGGCGGGTTCGAGGCCGAGGAGACGGCGGCGGTGTGCCTCACCGAGCAGCAGGCCGAAGAGCTGCTCCGCCTCGTCCAACCTGGCAGCGGCCTCTCCCGAGCCGCCTCCATCAACAGCACCCTGCGACGAGATCGCGTCTGCGAGCGCGACCACGTACTGACGCGGTCCCGTGGCATAGAAGGTCGCAGCGAGGTCCCGGAAGCTCGGCGCCTCGGCGATGACGAGCCTGTGGAGACCGACCCCCTCGTCGGAGAGCAGGGTGCGGACGATGCGGGTGCTGAGTCCGAGCAGGTCTGATGCGTCGGTCGCCCCGGCCTGGGCGACGACGTCGTGGTGGAGCTGGTCAACGACAGCCGTGAAGACTGCTGCCTTGTCGCCGACGTAGGTGTAGACGGTGCGCTTGGTCACCTGTCCGGCTGCGGCGATCTGGTCGAGCGTGGTTGCCGAGTACCCGTGGGCGAGGAAGGTCTCCGTCGCTGCGCGGAGGATGTCGCTGCGACGGGTCTCGCGCTCGTGGGCGGCTGGGCGTCCGCGCTTGCGAGCGACGGGGGCTGGTGCGCTCGCTCCAGCCGGTGAGGCGTCGGCCATGGGGCTCCTCGATCTCGGGGCGGGCTTCCGGCGGTGCGGTGGATCGGCGGTGCGGTGGGTCGGTGGGTCGGTGCGTGGTGCGGTCGGGCGAGCACGCCGCGGCGCAGATGTGAGCGGCACACCCAGCGAGCGGGCTCGTGCGCTGCCTGCGGATCGCTCCTCGGCAGCAGCTGGCGTGGCGACCATCACTATGAAACCAGAGCGTTTCATTTGAATCCACTCTCCGTGCCGTCACATAATGACACGTCGCCGTTTCATTAAGAGGGTGCGCTCTCCACCCTCGTCAGCGGCTAGTCATGCACCGGCTGCGGCCGGTCCCCCGCCGAGCGAAGGAGCCCCATGAGCCGGGCCGCACCACTCCCCTCACACGACACGACCACCTCTACCACCCCGCCCTCCCGCGAAGACCAGCTCGCCCGGTACCAGCAGATGCTGCTGATCCGTCGCTTCGAAGAGCGCGCGGCGCGCGCCTACACCGAGGCCGAGGTCGGCGGCTACTGCCACCTCAACCTCGGCGAGGAGGCGACGGTCGTCGGCCTCATGGCCGCCCTCGAGCCGACCGACTACCTGTTCACCAACTACCGCGAGCACGGCTACGCCCTCTGCCGCGGCATCAGCCCGGGGCGCATCATGGCCGAGCTCTACGGCCGTCGCGACGGTGTGTCGGGCGGATGGGGCGGGTCGATGCATCTCTTCGACGCGCAGTCGCGCCTGCTCGGCGGTTACGGCATCGTCGGCGGACAGCTGCCTCTCGCGACCGGCGCAGCCCTGGCCGTCGACTACAGGTCCGGCTCCGAGGTCGTCATGTGCCTCATGGGCGAGGGCACCACCAACATCGGCGCCTTCCACGAGTCCCTCAACATCGCGGCGCTGTGGGGTCTTCCGGTCGTCTACGTCGTCATCAACAACGGCACAGGCATGGGCACGACTGTCGAGCAGTCCTCGGCCGAGCCCGAGATCTTCCGGCGCGCCGCCTCGTACAGGATGGCCTCGGCCCGCGTCGACGGGACCGACCCTGTCGCGGTCGAGCGCGCTGCCGCCGAGGCTGTCGCCGTCGCGCGCTCAGGGCGGCCGTACCTGCTGGAGGCGACGAGCGAGCGCCTGCGCGGGCACTCCGTGGTCGACCCCGCGGCCTACCGCTCCCCCGAGACCGTCGCCGCCGTCCGGGCCGCCGACCCTGTCGCGCTGCTCGCCGCCGCACTGCTCGCCGACGGCGTCGACGAGAAGGCCCTCGCCGAGATCGACACCCAGGTCCTGGCAGACGTCGCGGAGGCCGTGGCCTTCGCCGAGGCGAGCGAGCACCCCGACCCCTCGACGCTCTTCGACCACACGTACGCCACACCGGTCCCGAATGACTCCAGGCGCCTACCCGGAGACGCGCTCTACCCGGCCGCGCCGAGACCAGCCGGCAGGACCCAGGGCACCACGTCCTCAGGACAGGTCGCACGACCAGCACCACCCGCGGGGCTCGGCGCCTCGTCCGTCACCCAGCACACAGGAGCCCACGCATGAGCATGATGACCTACCGCCAGGCCGTGCACGACACCCTGCAGTCAGAGATGCGCCGCGACCCCGACGTCCTGCTCCTCGGCGAGGAGATCGGCGTCTTCGAAGGGTCCTACAAGATCACCGCGGGGCTGCTCGCCGAGTTCGGGGAGAAGCGCGTGCGCGACACCCCGATCGCCGAAGAGGGCTTCACAGGGGCGGCCGTCGGCGCGGCGATGCTCGGGCTGCGTCCTGTCGTGGAGATCATGACCATCAACTTCTCGTTGCTGGCCCTCGACCAGATCATCAACCACGCCGCGAAGATCTACGGCATGTTCGGCGGGCAGACCTCGGTCCCCCTCGTCATCCGGACCCCTGGGGGCGGCGGGCAGCAGCTCGGCGCGACCCACTCCCAGAACATCGAGCTGTTCTACGCCTTCGTCCCCGGCATGAAGGTCGTCGCCCCCAGCACCCCGGCCGACGCCAAGGCCCTGCTGCTCGCCGCGATCCGCGACGACGACCCCGTGCTGTTCCTCGAGAACCTCGCCCTCTACAACACCCGCGGGGAGGTGCCTGACGACAACACACCCGCCGAGATCGGTCGAGCAGCCGTGACCCGTGAAGGCGCTGACATCACGCTCATCGGGTACTCCCGGATGGCCACGGTCGCCCTCGCCGTCGCGGACGACATGGCCCGCACCGACGGGATCGACGTCGAGGTGGTCGACCTGCGCAGCCTGCGTCCCCTCGACCGCGAGACGATCGTCGCCTCGGTCCGCAAGACCGGGTGCGCCGTGGTCGTCGAAGACGACTGGCTCACCTACGGGATCGGCGCCGAGATCGCCGCGACGATCTCCGACGGCGCCTTCGACGACCTCGACGCACCTGTCCGGCGGGTCGCGATGGCCGAGGTCCCGCTGCCCTACGCCAAACCCCTCGAGACCGCCGCGCTGCCCTCCGCCCACGACGTCGCGCGGGCAGTCCGCGAGACTCTCGACGCCGTCGGCTGGTCCGCCCCCGCCCTGCCTACCCCGGAGACCCGCTCATGATCGAGATCCGCATGCCCCGCCTCTCCGACACCATGGAAGAGGGCACCATCACCAGCTGGACCACCACGATCGGGAGCACCGTCACCGCAGGCGACGTGCTGGTCGAGATCGAGACGGACAAGGCCGTCATGGAGCAGGAGGCCTTCGAGTCCGGCACGCTCACCCACATCCTCGTGCCAGCCGGCGGGACGGCCAGGATCGGCGAGGTCATCGCGGTGCTCGACGGGCCTGATGACCTGGAGACCCCGGCACCGGCACCGACACCGACACCGACACCGACACCGACACCGACGGGATCATCCGCCGCAGAGGGGCTCCGTGGCGACGCCCCGGGAGACGACGCCCCGGATAGCCGACCTGACGACGCCGCACCTGACGACGTCGACGGGCCGCCCGGCCGCGCAGCCGGCGACGGGCCCAGACTCACCTCGTCACCGCTCGTGCGGCGCCTCGCACGGGAGCACGGCCTCGACCTGTCGAGCGTGCGCGGCACGGGTCCGGGCGGGCGGATCGTGCGGCGAGACCTGGAGGCGGCGCTCGACGACGGGACAGCACGCCAGCTCTCGGACGACACGTCGCCCCACCCGCTCGCCGACGCGGACCAGCGTCGCACGGCCGGTGGCCCCTCCACGCAGACGACAGCACCCGCAGAGCCGACCTCCAGGTCCGCAGGCGCTGCGGACCTCGCCCGCGGATCCGTCGAGCACCCGACGACCGCGGCCCAGCGGATCTCCGCCGAGCGTCTGACGCAGAGCACCTCGACCGTCCCCCAGTTCTCGGTCACGGCGACCGCCGACGTCACCGAGCTCGTCGCCCTGCGCTCCACGCTGGTCTCCGAGCTGGTCGCCGCAGGTCGGCCGAAGGTCAGCATGAACGACCTGGTCGTGCGGGCCAGCGCCCTGGCGCTGCGGGCCCACCCCGACGTGAACTCCTCCTACGAGGTGGGCCCGAGCGGTCCTGTGCTGCTGCGCCACGCACGGGTCAACGTCGGGGTCGCCGTCGCGACCGAGCACGGGCTCGTCGTCCCGGTGGTCCGCGACGCCGACACGCTGCCGGTGTCCGGGGTGCACGACGCGGTCGCCGGTCTCGCGGCAGCCGCGCACGCCCGCCGCCTCACGGTCGAGCAGATGCAGGGCGGGACCTTCACGGTCTCCAACCTCGGCATGCTCGGCGTCGAGCACTTCCGCGCGATCGTCAACCCGCCCGAGGCCGCGATCCTCGCCGTCGGGGCGGTGCGGCACGAACCTGCTGTCGCGGGCGGCGAGGTCGTCGTCAGGGCGCGGATGTCGCTCACGGTCTCGGTCGACCACCGTGCCGTCGACGGCGCAGGCGCAGCGGCCTTCCTGCAGACCCTCGTCGGGCTGCTCGAACGCCCGTGGGCGATCGTGGGCTGAGGCGAGAACCCCAGCGGAGCATCTTCGCGGACGGCGGCGACGAGCGCAGGACCAGCTGGTCCCGCCGTCCCAGAGACCCCGCACGCGGGGAGCCGGCCGGTCGACCTCGGGCACCCAGCATGTCCCCACGGCGACGAGCAGGCAGCCCCGCGGTGGCCGTCGGACGACCACCAGGTGTCGTCCGACGGCCGCAGGTGAGCACAGCCCACCGGGCCGGTGAACTGTCGGGGAACAGTCCCCGAACTCGAGCGTTATCGCAGATCAGGCACCAGATCGCTCCATAGTCTTGGCGCGTTCCCCCGA
Organism: Sanguibacter sp. Leaf3; assembly: GCF_001425965.1. Taxonomy (NCBI): domain Bacteria; kingdom Bacillati; phylum Actinomycetota; class Actinomycetes; order Micrococcales; family Sanguibacteraceae; genus Sanguibacter; species Sanguibacter sp. Leaf3. The sequence goes on from NZ_LMRH01000002.1 coordinate 885,586, forward strand.
TCCTGACTGGAGTCACGCGATGACCTCCGCGGCCTTGGACGCACCCCCTGATCTGACTGCCCCAGGCAGCCCCGCACCCTCCGGACCACCACCTGCTCGCCGGCGCCCACGCGCCCGCCGGTGGATGTCGTACCTCACCTTCATCGCCCTCGCGGGCCCGAACGTCGCCCTGCTCGTCGTCTTCGTCTACAAGCCTCTCGTGCAGAGCTTCCAGTACTCGACGCTGCAGTGGAACATCGGGTCGCCGACAGCCCGCTCTGTGGGCCTGGGCAACTACGTCGACTGGTTCCAGGACCCCCGCACACCGGAGATCCTCACCACGACGGCCATCTTCACCGTCACGACGGTCGGCGGCTCGCTCGTCCTCGGTCTGCTGCTGGCCCTGCTGCTCAACCAGCGGCTCGCCGGTCGCGGCATCGCCCGCACCGTGGCCTTCGCGCCCTACGTGCTCTCGGGCATCGCCGTCGGCATGCTGTGGCTGTTCATCTTCGACCCGCGCTACGGCCTGATGTCCACGGTCCTCGCGTGGATCGGCCTCAACTCCCCCGACTGGTACAACGACGGCCCCTGGGCCCTCGCGATGGTCATCATCGTCTACCTGTGGAAGAACATCGGCTACGTCGCCCTCATCTACCTGGCCGGCCTCCAGGCTGTGCCGCAGGACCTGCGCGACGCCGCGGCCCTCGACGGCGCGTCGTCACGGCGCACCCTCGTCTCGATCGTGCTGCCGCTCCTGGGACCGACGACGTTCTTCCTCTCGGTCACCACGCTGCTCAGCTCGCTGCAGTCCTTCGACATCATCCACGCGATGACCAAGGGCGGCCCGCTCGGCAGCACCACCACACTCATGTACCAGATCTACCAGGAGAGCTTCGTGTCCGGCCGCGCCGGGTACGCCTCCGCCGTCGCCACGATCCTCTTCGGCATCTTGCTGGTCATCACACTCGTCCAGCTGAAGTTCGTCGAGCGGAAGGTGCACTACTGATGAGCCTCGACCTGCCTACCCGCGCCGACCACCAGAAGACCGCGAGCGCCGCCACCCCGCCCCGCACGCCCCGTGGTCGTGGCGAGGGCCGCGAGCGCCCTGAGCGTCGCAGCGGTGCCCTGCCGGGCACCGTGGCCTCGTACGTGACGATGGTCGTGGCTGTCGCGGTGATGTCCGTGCCGCTGGTGTGGATGCTCTTCGCGAGCTTCAAGCAGCCTGACGAGATCTACTCGATCCCCCTGCAGTGGTTGCCCGGGAGCTTTGCCCCCGACAACTACGCCCAGGTGGCGGACACTCTGCCGATCGGGCGGTTGTTCCTCAACAGCCTCGGTCTGACGATCGTCGGGTCGGGTCTGAAGATGCTGCTGGGTCTGTGCTGCGCCTACGCGCTGGTGTTCTTGGAGTTCCCGGGGAAGAAGATCGTCTTCGGTGTGGTGATCTTCGCGCTGCTGATCCCGCAGCAGATCACGATCATCCCGAACTACACGCTGGTGGCCTCGCTCGGGTGGCTCAACACGTACCAGGGGATCTTGGTACCTGGTCTGGCGAGCGCCTTCGGGACCTTCTTGTTCCGTCAGCACTTCCTCACGCTGCCGGTGTCGATCCTCGAGGCTGCGGCGCTCGACGGTGCTGGGCACTGGCGCCGGCTGTGGGGCTTCGTGCTCCCCATGTCGCTGCCGACCATCGCCGCTGTCGGGCTGGTCTCGATGGTCGCGGAGTGGAACGAGTACCTGTGGCCGTTCCTCGTGGTCGACAACGCGGAGCTCATGACGCTCCCGGTCGGTCTGACGCTGCTGCAGAACGTCGACGGTCTCAACAACTGGGGTGTCCTGATGGCCGCCACGGTGCTGGTGACCGCACCGATCCTCGCTGTGTTCCTCGTCCTGCAGCGTCGTCTGGTGGCTGGCCTGACGGCCGGCGCCGTGACGGGCTGAGGCCCGGTCCTCCGTCCGATCTACACGGGCCAGTGCCCGTCGGCTCCTGCCTGACCTGCCGGCCCCTCTCGTCTCACCTGCATCTCTCTTCTTGTCCTTCTTCACGTCCTCGTAGCACCACATTCAAGGAGCACCTCTCGTGTCGAACTCGACCAACGTCTTCTCTGCGGACTCTGGCTGGATCCCCAGCCGACGCAACGTCCTGCAGCTCGGCGGTCTCGGAGCCGTCGGGCTCTTCCTGGCCGCGTGCAGCGGCCCGTCCGTCAGCGAGGGCAGCGCCCGCGCCGACGGTCAGCCGGCGACCGACTGGTCCACGGTCACCCCCGCCAAGGAGATCACCTGGTGGAGCAACCACCCGGGTGCCTCCAAGGAGATCGAAGAAGAGCTCATCAAGCGCTTCAACGAGGTCCACCCCGACATCGCCGTGAAGCTCGTGACGGCGGGCGCCAACTACGACGAGGTCGCCCAGCGCTTCCAGGCGGCGTCCTCGACGTCGAACCTGCCCGACCTGGTCATCTCCTCGGACGTGTGGTGGTTCCGGTACTTCCTCAACGGCCAGATCATGGCCCTCGACGAGGTGTTCAGCCACCTCGACGTGGACACCGAAGACTTCAACACGACGCTGTACTCGGACTACGAGTTCGACTCCAAGCACTGGGCTGCGCCGTACGCGCGCTCGACGCCGCTGTTCTACTACAACAAGACGGTGTGGGCGGCTGCTGGCCTGCCCGACCGTGGCCCGAAGACGTGGGCAGAGCTCGAGGAGTGGGCTCCGGCGATCCGCGAGCAGGTGCCCGCCGACGGTGCACCGCTGGGCCTGGGCACCGGGACCTCGTGGGCCGGCTGGTGGATGGAGAACATCCTCTGGGGTCAGGGCGCGGCGTACTCCGACGAGTGGACCGTCACCCTGGACACCCCCGAGGCCGAGGCTGCGGGCGAGTTCGTGCGTGGGCTGTTCAACGACTCGAAGGTCGCCGGTGTCGGCACCGACACGCAGGCGAACTTCGCCGCCGGGATCTTCGGCTCCTTCGTCGGGTCGACGGGTTCGCTCAAGGGGCTGCTCGACGCGGCCGACTTCGAGATCGGCACGGCCTTCCTGCCCGACGGCCCCTCGGGCTCGGGCGTTCCGACCGGTGGTACCGGTCTGGCGATCCCGTCCTCGCGCAGCCCCGAGCAGCAGCTCGCCGCAGCGATGTTCCTCGCCTTCATCACCGACGCGGAGAACACCGCGTACTTCTCGGCGAACACCGGATACATGCCGGTTCGTACCTCCGCGCAGGAGGGTGAGACGATGGCTGCGATCTACGAGACCACCCCGCAGTTCCGCACGGCGATCGACCAGCTCGAGACGAAGACACGGACCCAGGACTGGGTCCGGGTGTTCGTGCCCGGCGGTGACCAGATCATCACCGACGGCATCGAGCAGATGGTGCTCAAGAACACCCCGGCCGCCGAGGCGTGGGCTGCGATCACGCCCCGACTGGAGAAGGCGTTCTCCGAGAACGTGGAGCCCTACCTGTGACCACCACCCTCCCTGTCCCCCTCCCCGCCCAGCGCAGCACCCGGCCTCTGGTGATCGCGCACCGCGGGAGCTCGTCCCTGGCCCCGCAGAACACCCTCGCGGCCTTCGAGTCGGCGTGGCGCAGCGGCGCGGACAGCATCGAGATCGACATCCAGCTCGACGCCGACAACGTGCCCGTGGTGATCCACGACGACACCGTCGACGCGACGACCGACGGGTCGGGTGCTGTCGCGCAGATGCACTCCGACGAGCTGCGCCGTCTCGACGCCGGGTCGTGGTTCTCCCCCGCGTACGCGGGTCAGAAGATCCCGACCTTCGACGAGGTGCTCCGTCTCCTCGTGGCCCGTCCGGGCATCGAGCTGCTGCTCGAGCTCAAGGGCGACTGGGACGCCGCAGGCGTGCAGGTGGCCGTCGACGCGATCCGTGCCGCGGGTCTGGTGGACCGCGTCGTGGCGCAGAGCTTCTCCCGGGAGACCGTCGCCGCGCTGCGCGACGTCGCCCCCGAGATGCGCCGTGGTCTGCTCGTCTTCGGGGTCGACCACACGCTGCTCGACGTGTGCGCCGAGCTCGGCGTCATGGCGTGCAACCCCCACGGTGGTCTGCTGCTCGACGACCCGACGCTGCTCGAACGCCTGCAGGCGGCCGGCATCGCTGTCATGGTGTGGACCGCCAACGAGCCCGAGCACTGGGCGGCGCTCGTCGAGGCCCGCGTGGACGGGATCATCACCGACCGTCCGGACGCGCTCGTCGGGTGGCTCTCGGCGACCGGGGCGGCGCCGGCGCCCCGGGGCTGAACCTGCTGGCTCGTACGAGGCCCCGCACCCTCACCGGGGGTGCGGGGCCTCGTACGTCTGCCGGGCGTCGGTCATGCAGGCCGTCCACGCCCCGTCCCCCTGCGCTGACCTGGGACGAGAGTTACAGTCGCCTATGACCATCAGCGTGCGGTCCATCTCGACGGCAGTCCCTCCCACAGTCATCCAGCAGGCCGACATGCGTGACCTGCTCCTCGCCCAGCCCGAGCGCAGCCGCCTCGCCCGTCGGCTGATCTCCGCGGCCTTCGACGCCTCGGCCATCGACACCCGGCACACCGTGGTCTCCGACCTCGCCCCCGACAGCCCCGAACGGCTCGACCCGGGAGCCGACGGTGTCGCAGCCCCGTTCTTCGTCGACCCCGCCGACGGTCACGTGCTCTCCCCGACCACGCGTCCCCGCAACGACAGGTACGTCGCCGAGGTGCCCGGGCTGATCCTCGACGCCGCCCGCGGCGCGCTCGCCGCATCCGGCGGTCTCGGGACGGCTGACGTCACGCACGTCGTCACGGCCTCCTGCACAGGGTTCTTCGCCCCGGGACCGGACTACGTCCTCGTCCGCGACCTCGGTCTCCCCGCGACCACCCGGCGTCTGCACGTGGGGTTCATGGGCTGCTACGCCGCCTTCCCCGCGCTCTCGGCCGCGAGGTCCATCTGCGTCGAAGACCCCGACGCGGTCGTGCTCGTCGTCTGCGTCGAGCTGTGCTCCCTGCACCTGGAGGCCTCCGACGATCCCGACGTCATCGTCGCGTCCTCGGTCTTCGCCGACGGTGCCGCCGCCGCAGTCGTCACCGGGCGTCCCGCACCTGCCGGGCACCTCGTGCTCGACCTCGACACGCTGCGCACCACGCTCACGCCCGTCGGCGAGCAGGACATGGCCTGGACGATCGGCGACCACGGCTTCGAGATGGTCTTGTCCAGGTACGTGCCCTCGATCATCTCCGAGCACATCCGCGGCGCCCTCGACCCCGTCCTGGCCGAGATCGGCACCGGCACCGCGACCGCCCACGCCGAGGTCCCCCGCTGGGCCGTGCACCCCGGCGGACGGTCCGTGCTCGACAAGGTCCAGGACGCCCTCGCCCTCGACGACGCCCAGATGGCACCCTCGCGCGACGTGCTCCGCGAGCACGGCAACATGTCGAGCGCGACGATCTTGTTCATCCTCGCCCGGATGCTCCGCTACGCTGCTGACAGCCCGGCCCCTGGAGAGTCGCAGCAGGTGTGCGCGATGGCCTTCGGGCCGGGGCTCACCGTCGAGTCGGCGCTGCTCACGCTGCGACGCTCGGACGGCGACGACCGCGTGAGCGGGGACGAGCAGTGAGCGGGGAGCAGCACAGGAGCGGGGAGCAGCACAGGATCCGCGACCAGCGAGCAGACGGCCCCGGGCGAGCTGACAGCGCCGGGCGAGCGAGCGGGGCGTCGTGCTGAACCGCTCCCTCGACAGCCTCGCCCAGGCGGTCCTCGGCCACAGCCTCGCCGACCGTGAGCTCGACGCCGAAGAGATCATGGACGACCCCGACTGCGACCTCGAAGGGCTGCAGCGCACCTACAGGCAGTTCGTCGTCGTCAACCGCCTGGTCTCCGGGTGGCGCGGGGTCTACGTGCGCAGGCTGCGGCCGTTGCTGTCGGCCGAGCGCACGACCACGCTCCTCGACATCGGGTCGGGCGGGGGCGACGTCCCCCGGGCGCTCGCCGGCTGGGCAACGCGCGACGGCCTGCGGCTCGAGATCACCGCGATCGACCCCGACGACAGGGCGACCGCCTACGCCACCAGCCTGCCGCCGGTGCCGAACCTGACGTTCCGGCAGTGCTTCAGCTCCGACCTCGTCCGCGAGGGGGCGCGCTTCGACATCGTCACCTCCAACCACGTGCTGCACCACCTGGGCCCGCAGCAGCTCGACGGCCTGCTCGCCGACAGCACAGACCTCGCACGCCGCCTCGTGGTGCACGACGACATCGCCCGCAGCCCCCTCGCCGCGCTCGGATACTGGGTCGGGACTCTGCCGCTGCACAGGCGAGGTCGCCCGCACGCGTCCTTCGTGCGCGACGACGGGCTGCTCTCGATCCGCCGCAGCTACACCCCGGACGAGCTCGCAGCCGTGCTGCCGGCGGGGTGGACCGTGGGGCGGGCACCGTTCCGGGTGCTCGCTGTGCTGGACGTCGCACAGGATGCCAAGACACCACCCGACGCGAGCGCAGCAGCCGTGCGGAGCGAGAGCACCACGTCCGTGCGGGGCGAGACTGCCGTGACGACGCCCGACGGAGCCGACCGTGCGTGACGTGCTGATCGTCGGGGCCGGGGCGGTCGGGCTCGCGCTGGCTGCACGGCTGCTCGACGCCGGGCTCGACGTGGTCCTCTGGGAGCGACGCCCCGCACCGACCGGGCTGTCCAGGGCCATCGGGATCCACGCCCCCGCGCTCGACGTGCTCGCCGAGGCCGGCGTCGCGGAGCAGGTCGTCGACGAGGCCGTGCTCGTGCGCCGGGGCATCGCCCGCACCCGGGACAGGGTCCTCGGCGTCGTGCCCTTCGACGGGGTCTCACCACGGTTCCCCTTCGTCGCGACCCTGCCCCAGGCCCGGACCGAGGAGATCCTGCACGCCCGGGTCGAGGCGCTGAGCCCGGGGAGCGTACGACGTGGGACCACGCTGCTCTCGCTCGTCGAGGAGAGTGACGGCGTGCGGGTGACCGGGGTCGTCGACGAGCCTGGTGCAACCGGGATCTCCGGGGCTCTCGACAGGTCAGGTGCTGTCGGTGCCGCAGGTACCCCCAGCACCGGCGCTCCTGCCCGCACCTCGACCAGCGCCGTCGAGGAGACGGCACGCTTCGTCGTCGCGGCGGACGGGTCTCGCAGCACGGTCCGGGACCTGCTCGGCATCACCGCTCCCCTGCGCAGCTACCCCGACACCTACGTCATGGCAGACCTGCTCGACACGACAGGCGCGGGGCCCGACGCCGTCATCCACCTCGAGCGCGACGGGGTCGTCGAGTCCTTCCCGCTGCCCGGCGGGCTGCGGCGCTGGGTCGTGCGCACCGACGCCAGGGTCGTCGACCCGACGCCCGAGCAGCTCGCCGCCGTCGTCGAGCACCGCACAGGTGTGGCCGTCGACCCGAGCACGTGCAGCATGATCAGCTCCTTCGCGGTCAGGCGCAGGCTCGCAGACAGGACAGTGCAGGGCCGGACGATCCTGCTCGGTGACGCCGCCCACGAGATCAGCCCCATCGGCGGGCAGGGGATGAACCTCGGCTGGCTCGACGCCGGTCGGCTCGCCCAGGTCCTGATCCCTGCCGCCCGGACCGGCGCAGTCCCGAGCGAGGCGCTCGCACGCTTCGACGCGGCACGACGTCGCCGTGCTCGCTGGGCCGCGCGGCAGGCGGAGGCCAACATGGCGCTCGGACGGCCGACGTCTGGGACTGCGGCGTCGGTCCGGGACGCGCTCCTCACCGGAGCCCTGCGCAGCCCGGCCCGTGGGGCTCTCGCCTCGGTCTACGCGATGCGGATGCTGCGCTGAGACTCGCGGATGCTGCGCTGAGCCTCGCGGACCGCGGCCGGCACTAGCGCGGCCAGCCGCAGGGTCAGGCGGTCGTCCGGAGACGGTCGGCCAGCCAGACGTCACGTCGTCAGGAAGTCACGCAGTCAGGCCGTCCCGCAGTCACGCCGTCACGCCGTCACACCCTCACGCAGTCACGCCCTCACGCAGTCACGCCCTCACGCCGTCAGCGCGGTGCCTGACAGCGCGAGCTGTGCTGCGACCACGAGGGACGCGACGATGATCAGCTGGAACAGCAGACGCCCCGGCGGGCGGGTCACCACGAGCACCACACCCCAGACGGCGATCCCGACGCACACCACGAGCGCCACGATCGCGACGACACCTGGACTCTCGACCGACCCCGCCAGGACCGGACCGACGGCCACGAGCACGGCCGCCACGGCGAGCGCGACGAAGGCGACGATCCCCGACGGCACGCGCCCGAGCCTGTGCGGCAGGCCGTCGACGCCTGTGCTGGCGTCGTCGTCGAGGTCGGGCAGCACGTTGGTGAAGTGGATCGCGACCCCGAAGACCCCGCCCACGGCGAGGGCCCACCCAGCAGCCATCGCCGGTGGGTCGGCCGAGAGCGTCACCACGGCGGGCAGCAGCCCAAAGCTCAAGATGAACGGTGCTACCGAGAAGGCTGTGCACTTGAGGCCCAGGTTGTAGGCCCAGCCTGAGGCGACGAGCACCAGGTGGGCGAGGGCTGCCTGCCAGCCGAGCGCGAAGGACGCGGGGACGGTGAGCGCAGCGGTCACCCACGCTGCGGCCCGCACGGTCTGGACCGAGACGTCGCCGCGGGCGACGGGCTTGTCCGCGCGGGCCACTGCGCGGTCGCGGGCCGCGTCGACCCAGTCGTTGGAGAACCCGATCGACAGCTGCCCGCACAAGAAGGCGACACCCACCAGCACGACGGTCCAGGCCGGCAGACCCGACCCGACCGCGAGCACGACCGCGAGGACCGTGACTGTGGCCGTCGGCCCGGGGTGGCTGGACAGCACGAGCGACCTCAGCGTGGCGAGCATGCGATCACCCTAGGGTCGCCCCAGACGTCGTGCCAGGTGAGAGCGCACGAGCGTTCTGGTGGGATGGCGACGGCTGGAGGACGGTCGCAGGCACCGAGAACGCGCCTCGCCGCCCGTCGTCAGGCCCGTGACCCTGCTCAGCCAGCCGCGTGCAGCGGGCGCCGCGCGACGAGCAGCACGTGGGTGTCGGGCCAGTCGACCTGCGAGCCGGTCTCGGCGTCGGTCAGGGTCACCCCGACGCTCAACCGGTTCTCGACCAGCCAGTCGTTGCGCCACGGGTGGCTCACCGGGTCGACCTCGAAGCCGGCGCCTGTGAGCAGCGCCGTCCAGTCGTCGAAGGTCAGGTCGCAGAACCTCTCGTGGCACTCGGACAGGTAGGAGTCTGTGTAGTCGCGGGTATAGAGGAACTCCGCGGCCGCGCGCAGCGTGAGCTCGGCGACCGTCGGGCTCAGCCACGTCACGTCGCAGGCACCGCCCGAGAGCGCCGGGAAGTCCCGGGCGAACTGGCGAAGACGCCCCGCCGGGCTCAGCGACGCGAGATAGGCCCGCACGTCGTCGGCGTCACGGCCCGTGAGGTCGACAGTCAGGTCTGGACTGGTGTCCCCTGCCGGAGTCGTCCCGTCACGGGCAGCAGACGTGTCTTCCAGCCCGGCTCCGGCTCCGGCTCCCTCGAAGGTCAGCCGCACCAGGCGGTCGCCGTCAGCGGGGCCGAGCACGTCCGAGCAGACCCAGACACCCCCGGGGACCGTGTGCTCGAAGATGCGGTCGGCGAGCAGGTGCAGGTCATCTGTCCCGGCTCCGTAGCTCGAGATCTCGTGGGTGAGCGCGACAGTCAGCGTGGTGTCGACGCTCGCCGGCGCGAACACGGCGCCGCTGAGCAGGTTGCGCTGGGCGAAGAGCACGTTGGGGTTCTCGAAGACACCCTGCGCCTTGCGGTGCTCGGCCTCGGCGACGAGATGACGCGAGACGTCGACCCCGTAGAGGTCGGACTCCCCCAGGCGCGGGTCGCGCGCCGCACGCTCGAGCAGCCCACCGGCCGCGCACCCCAGGTCGACGACCCGTCCGGGCTGCACGTAGGGCCCGACCTGCGCCCACTTGCGGTCCGAGCCGGCGTCGAAGTCGGCCGTGTACGTGCCGTAGTCCCGGGTGGCGGTGAGGTCACCCTCGGCCGAGACCGTCGGGTCGTCGTGCACACGCCGGACCAGCTCGTCGAGGTGGTACCTGTCGACGACCTCCACGGCCTGCGGGTGGGCGAGGTCCCGCCAGCGAGGGTCGCCCGTCGCGAGCATCTCCAGGACGTCCCACGGGCGTGCCGGGTCACCCGGGTCGCCGGCCTCGACGGCCGCGATGCGGAAACCCTCGGCCGCGTACTGCTCGGCGACCGCCGGGGTCGAGCACGCGACCACGGTGTCCTCGGGAGCCAGCAGCACACCGAGTCCCGCCTCGACCGTCGCGACGACGGTGTGCGCGAAGCGCGGGCTCTGCGGGACGTCGGCGACAGGAACGACGAGCGAGGGCAGACCGGCGACAGTCGTCACCCGCTCGACCATCGCCTCGCGGCGGTGCGCGGGGACAGGGTTGCGGCGCGTCCCGCTGTGGGTCGCCGAGGTCACGGCCCAGACGACCTGGACGTCGGGAGCGCAGACCACCGGCACCCCCACGGTGTCCGAGACCTGCCCAGCGACGAGCGCCGTGAGGTAGTCGACCTGGAAGGACGTCACGAGGTGGTGACGCCCGGGGAACAGGACGTAGCGCACAGGACGGGGCGGCACAGGACGTAGCGGCGCAGGAACGGGCGGTGTGGTCGGTGCAGGCACCGGGACAGCCTGCCACACCACCGGCGCTCCGAGGTCGCAAGGGCTAGCAAGGGCTAGCAAGGGCTAGCAAGGGCTAGCAAGGGCTAGCAAGGGCTAGCAAGGGCTAGCAAGGGCTAGCCTCGACCTCAGGGGCTCGTCCGCGCCCCCCAGACACCTCGGACGAGGCACCACCGAGAGGACCACCATGTTCAGTGCAGACCAGGCGTTCTGCGGGTTCGCCGTCGACGACACCGCTGCAGCCCGCAGCTTCTACTCCGACGTCCTCGGGATCGAGGTCACCGGCGACGACCACGGCATGCTCGAGCTCCACCTGGGAAGCGGCGCCCACGTCCTCGTGTACCCCAAGGACACCCACCACCCCGCCGAGCACACCATCCTCAACTTCCCCGTGGAGGACATCGACAGCGCCGTCGACGACCTCCTCGGGCGGGGGGTGACGTTCATCCGCTACGAGGGCGTCGACGACCGCGGGATCATGCGCGGGCGCGGACCGGACATCGCGTGGTTCACCGACCCGGCCGGGAACATCCTCTCGGTCATCGGGCAGCCGACAGAGGGCTAGACCCTGCTGCGCGAGCCTGCAGCGAGCCGTTCGCGTGAGGTTCCCCGACAGCCACGCGCTGCAGAGACGACAGACGCCCTGCGACCGGTCTGGTCGCAGGGCGTCTGTGATGCTGTCACCGGTCGAGGACCGGGTCGGGTCGTCGCCCTCGGGCGTCGACCGTCGTGTCAGGACTTGTCGCTGGTCGAGTCCCCGTCGGGGCCGCGGAGGTCCTCGATCGCCGGCGCGCCGGGGTCGGGCTCGATCGCGATGTCCGCGACGGGAGTCGTGCGCAGCGCCTCGGCCTGGCCGGCCGGGACCCCGTCACGGCTGCGGGTCTTCGTGTCCCCGCCGGCCCGTGGCTCGTGGCTGCGGTGCGTGGTCGCCTTGACCTTCGCGATGATGTTCGCGAAGGGCGACACCGCAGGACGCTCGAGCGGTGCGTCGACCTCGAGACCGTAGTAGTCGCCGATGTGGCTGAGGAACGCCGCCCGGCGAGCCTTCGCGTACGCCCGGTCTTCACGGGAGAACGCGATGTACGTCGACCAGCAGATGCCGATCATGATCACCGAGAACGGCAGCGCGATGATGATCGCCGCGGTCTTGAGCGCCTCGAGACCACCCGAGAGCAGCAGCGCGATGGCCAGGAGCGACGTCGCGCAGGCGAAGAACACCCGGACCCAGCGGCGCGGTTCCGGGTCGCCGCCCGAGGCGAGCATGCCCATGACGAGCGAGCCCGAGTCCGCCGAGGTGACGAAGAAGATCGCGATGAGGACGAGCGCACCGATCGTCAGGACCGAGCCGCCGGGCAGCTGGTCGAGGAGGGAGAAGAGCGCACCCTCGATGTTGACCTGGCCACCCTCGGTGAGGCTGCCGGGGTTGTCGAGCTCCATCTTGAGCGCGGCACCGCCGAGGACCGCGAACCACAGGGCGGTGATCATCGTCGGCACGAGGATGACACCCGCGACGAACTGACGGACCGTCCGACCACGCGAGATCCGCGCGATGAAGACACCGACGAAGGGCGCCCACGAGATCCACCAGCCCCAGTAGAACGTCGTCCAGCTGGCCTGCCAGGCCTCGCCGTCCGCGCCGGCGAAGGCACTGACGTTGAGCGACGCGCCGATGAACCCCTGGAGGTAGGTGCCGATCGACTGGACGAACTCACGGAGCAGGAACTGCGTCGGCCCGGCGAAGAGCACGAAGGCCAGGATCACGGCCGCGAGCATGAGGTTGGCGTTCGAGAGCCACTTCATGCCCTTGGTGACGCCCGAGACGACCGAGAACAGCACGAAGCAGGTGATGATGAGGATGAGGATGACGTCCATCGTCTGCGTCGGCTCGACGATGCCGGCGCTGTCCAGACCCGCGCTGATCTGCAAGACCCCGAGACCGAGCGAGGTCGCCACGCCGAAGAGCGTGCCGACGAGGGCGATGACGTCGATCGCGTCACCCCAGCGACCGCGGACACGGCGTCCGAGCAGCGGCTCGAGGGTCCAGCGGATCGAGATGGGGCGGCGCCGGCGGTGGATCGCGTAGGCCAGGGCGAGCCCGATGACCACGTAGATCGACCAGGCGTGCACACCCCAGTGCAGGAACGTCTGCGACATCGCCTGCTGTGCGAGCTGCGCCGGTGTCCCCTCGACGCCGGGGCGCGGGGAGACGAAGTGGCTCAGCGGCTCGCTGACGCCGTAGAACACCAGACCGATGCCCATGCCAGCGGCGAACAGCAGGGAGAACCACGACAGGACCGAGAACTCCGGCTCGTCGTCGTCACGACCCAGCTTGATGTCGCCGAATCGGCTGAAGCCCATCCACAGGCAGAAGACCACGAAGGCCGCAGCGATGAGGACGTAGTACCAGTTGAAGTTGGCGACGATCGTGCCCTGCACCGAGGCGAAGGCTCGCTCTGAGGCCTCAGGTGCGATGATCGCGAGCGCCGCGAAGACGAGGACGATGATGGCCGCGGGCCAGAACACCGCCCGGTGGATTCCGTTCTTGCTCGTACCTTCCATGGCGTGAACCCTAGGGGTTCAGGCTCCGAGCGGCATGCGGAGAGTACGTGAGCATCGCCTCACTCGCGACATCTACGGCTCTGTCGTTGGGCTCGCCCGGCTCACGGCTGCCGCCGGAGCAGGACCACGCGGACACGTGAGCAGACGACAGGGGTCGGCGCTACACTCGGGCGGCTGCGCGCGTACGCACGCCGCACTCGCGCCAGGAGTCACCGGACAGGATCGAGGAGGTCGGACGTGACGCACGACCGGCCCGTCGACCCCGATCTCGACACGGATGCGACAGACGCGGCCGCCCGGGCAGTCCCCCAGCACCTGCGCTGGTCCAGCGTCGCGCTCGTCGCCGTCGGCGGGACGCTCGGCGCGGCGCTGCGTGAGCTCCTCGTCCTCGCGTTCCCTGTCACCGGCAGCCTCGACGTGGTGATCTTCTGCATCAACCTCAGCGGGGCCCTCGCCCTCGGTGTCCTCCTCGAGTCCCTCGTGCGCAGCGGTCCTGAGGACGACCGCCGTCGTCACCTGCGTCTGCTGCTGGGCACCGGTGTCCTCGGCGGCTACACGACGTACAGCACCCTCGCGACGCAGACAGCTCGCCTCGTGGGCGACGGTCAGGCTGGGCTGGCCGTGCTCTACTCCCTCGGGACGCTGCTGCTCGGCGCCCTCGCGACCTGGACCGGCATCGCCCTGGCCTCCTGGCTCCGACGACCGAGGCGCAGCCGGAGGTCTGCATGAGCGAGGTCAGCCCACTCCTCTTCCTCGCCGTCGCGCTCGCAGGAGGGCTCGGCGCAGCCTGCCGCTTCGTCCTCGACGGGCTCGTGAGGTCACAGACCTCCGGTGACTATCCGCTGGGGACGATGATCATCAACGTCACGGGCTCGTTGCTCCTCGGGCTGCTCACGGGCCTCGGCCTCACCCACCTCGCCTCCGACGAGCTCGTCCTCGTCCTGGGGACAGGCCTGCTCGGGGGGTACACCACGTTCTCGACAGCCAGCATGGAGACAGTCCGACTGCTCCAGGCCGGCCGCTACGCCGCGTCCCTGCTCGCCGGCCTCGGGATGCTCGCCGCGTCCGTCGCCGCAGCCGGCCTCGGCCTGTGGCTCGGCGGGCTCGGGGGGTAGACACGGAGCAGCGTCGTCCCCCGCACTCGTCGGGCCGTCCGACGGGTGCCCGACTACCCGCCCCGCCCTGGCCTACGGGGCTGCGCAGCGACGACGCCTGGCGCGAAGGGGTCTTCGGGCCAGGAGTGCTTGGGGTACCGGCGGCGCAGCTCGGCGCGGACCTGCGGATAGCCCGTCGCCCAGAACGACGCCAGGTCAGCGGTCACCGCGGCCGGTCTCCGCGCCGGGGACAGCAGGTGGAGCAGGAGCGGGACCCGCCCGCCAGCCAGGAGTGGTGCCTCGCGCCACCCGAAGGCCTCTTGGACCTTGAGCGCGGCGACGGGCTGGTCTGCGGAGTAGTCGACCTTGACGCTGCCCCCGCCGGGCAGGGGCACCCGCTCGGGTGCGAGCTCGTCGAGGCGCCCGGCCTCGGGCCACGGGAGCAGCCGTCGCAGGGCTGACGTCACGTCGATGCGGCGCAGGTCGTCGGCGCGTCGCACCCGGGCGAGGTCGGTCCCCAGCCACCCGTCGAGCCCGTCGAGCAGGGCCTCGTCGCTCATGTCAGGCCACGGGTCTCCAAGCGCGCCGTGCAGGAACGCCAGGCGGGCCCTGAGCGCAACAGCCGAGTCCTTCCACGGGAGGGCGCCCAGGCCGTCGCGGGCGAGACCATCGCGGACCGCGGCGACCACCCGCTCACGCGGCGGGTCGGTCAGCCTGTCGGAGGTCAGCTCGATCGCGCCGAGCGACGTGGTGCGCCGGGCGACGACGCGGCCGGACGTCCAGGTGACGGACTCGTCGTCGTGCAGGGACGAGGACGCCGCGTCGAGGGCGAGGTCTTCGTCGAGGGGCGCGGCAGAGCGGACCGTCGCGTCGCGGCGGCCTGCGCCACGGTCGGCGTCGGCGACCGCGATCCAGTCGTACCCGCTGAGCGCCGACCCCGGGGCGAGGGCCGCACCGGTGCCCGAGACCATGAGGTACGTCGAGCCGTTCGGACGTCGCCGCGCGATCCTGTCCGGGTGCGCGAGGGCGACGACGAGACCGACCGTGAGGTCGAGGCTGAGCGAGCGGGTACGCGCCGCCCCGCCCGAGGACCGGCGAGCGAGCGACTCGAGCCTGGAGACCTGACCGCGCCACGTCGGCGACGGCACAGACCCCGCCCGCAGCCCGCGGACCGCGGCGACGAGGTCGCCGCCCGGCGCACGGACGTCCTCGGACAAGAGCGCGACGACCTCGGCTGCGGCGCGCGGGCCGACGACGTCCGAGCCGTCGAGCAGAGCGCGGGCCAGCCTCGGGTCGACCGGGACACCGGCGATCCGTCGACCGCGCGCCGTGACGGTGCCGTCCTCCTCGACCGCGCCGAGCCCGACCAGGGTCTGGCGTGCGACGGCGCTCGCCGCGGGCGGCGGTGGGTCCATGAGGGCGAGGGCCGACCCGTCGGGCGATCCCCAGCACGACAGCTCGAGCGCGAAAGACGTGAGGTCGGCCGTGAGGATCTCCGGGACAGGGTGCGCCGGGAGCCGCACGTGGTCGGCCTCCGTCCAGCACCTGTAGACGGCACCCGGCCCTTCACGACCGGCACGACCGGCGCGCTGCTCGGCCGAGGCCCGGCTGACGCGGACCGTGACCAGTCCCGAGAGCCCACGCCGGTGGTCGACCCGCGGCTCTCTGGACAGCCCTGCGTCGACGACGACCCGCACACCGGGGACCGTGAGCGACGACTCGGCGACGACCGTCGAGACGACCACCCGTCGGCGCGGTCCGGCGCTGAGCGCCAGGTCCTGCTGGGCTGTGGGCAGCCTGCCGTGCAGCGGACGGACGTCAGCATCAACACCGGCGAGCCGCCGCGAGACGACGTCGACCTCCCGCGCTCCGGGCACGAAGACCAGGACGTCACCCTCACGCTCGTCGAGCGCACGCCGGGTCGTCGCGGCCACGTGGTCGAGGAAGGCTGGTGTGACGCCGCGGTCGTCGAGGGCCACCACGCGGGACGGCGGCGGGGCCCACACCTGGGCGACCGGGTGGAGCGCCCCCGGCACGGTGACCACGGGGACAGCCGGCCCTGCTCCACCCACGACGGCGGCCGTGCGCTCGGCCTCGACCGTCGCCGACATCGCCACGAGCACGAGGTCCTCGCGCAGGTTCGCGCGCACGTCGACGAGGAGGGCGAGCGCGAGGTCGGCGTCGAGCTGACGCTCGTGGCACTCGTCGAGGACGACCGCGGTCACCCCGTCCAGGCCAGGGTCGCGCTGGAGGCGCCGAAGCAGCACTCCCGTGGTGACCACCTCGACACGGGTCGAGGCGCTCGTCGTCGACTCCCCGCGCACCGAGTAGCCGACGGTCTGGCCGAGAGGTTCGCCGAGCAGCTGGGCGAGGCGGCGCGCAGCTGCGCGGGCCGCGACCCGGCGAGGTTGTGTGACGACCACCCGACCGGGACCGAGCAGGTCCGCGAGCGCGGGCGGGACCAGGGTCGTCTTGCCGGTCCCGGGCGGTGCCTGCACGACGACGGCTCCGCTGCTCCGCACAGCCTCTGCCAGGGCGGGCAGCGTGGACCGGACGGGGAGGTCGGGTGGGTCGGCGAGCAGTCGGGCGATCGGGTCGGCGGGCACAGGAGCATTCTCTCCTGTGCGCAGTCGAGTGTGGTGCCGCTGACCTGCGAGAGGGACCTTCGGCACTGTCGAGCCCCTGTGACCGGTGGGACGCTCGGCGGACAGGGGAGAACGAGCGGAGGAGGAGCGACGATGCTCTCGACCGAGGTGATCGAACGGGTGCTGGCGACTGCTGTGCGGGCGCCGAGCGTGCACAACACGCAGCCGTGGCAGGTGACGGTGCGTGGTGACGCGATCGAGGTGCGGGCCGACCCGGCCCGCACCCTGCGTCATACGGACCCGCAGGGGCGTGAGGCGACGATCAGCTGTGGGGCGCTCGTCGACCACGCTGTCGTGGCTGCCCGCCGGGAGGGGCTCGACGCGCAGGTGGTCTTGCTGCCCGACGGGCCTGAGGGGCGGCTGGCGCGGATCGTGCTGTCTCAGGGCCCTGCACCGAGCGCGTCTGAGCTCGAGCTGTCGGTGGCTGCTGTGCACAGGCGGACGAGCCGTACGCTGCTCGACGACCTGGCCGTCGATGGTGCGGTCGCGCAGTCGCTCCAGGCTGTCGTCGCCGACGCGCAGGCTCATCTGGTGCTGCTGCCGGCCTCGAGCGCGGCGCGCGGCATCGTGCTGAGGGAGGTCGAGCGGGCTGAGCGTCTGGCCTCGGAGGACGAGGTAGGGACCACCGAGGAGGCCGTGTGGTCGGGTCCTGCGCAGGGGCGTGAGGACGGGGTACCTGTCGCGGACGGGTGGGAGAACCGCCCGGCACGCGAGGCACGAGCGGGGTCGCGGCGTCTGACCGACCGGTTCCGGGCCAGTCCGGACGCGCAGGAGCACGGCAGCGCGGGCGCGCAGGGTCGGGGCAGCGCGGACGCGCAGGAGCACGGTGCTGTCCTGGCGCTGCTCACGACGCCCGCGGACACCGCCCAGGACTGGCTGGTGGCGGGCAGGGCGCTGAGCCGCATGCTGCTCACAGCCTCGGTCCACGGGCTGGCGGCGTCCTTCGCGACGACTGTCCTGGAGAACCCGACGACCCGGCACGAGGTGGTCCGCTCGCTCGGGCTCGTCGGTGCCCCGCAGATGCTCGTCCAGCTCGGCTACGGCGAGCCCGGGCCGAGGTCGTCCCGGCGGCCCGTGACGGGGACGCAGACGCGCAGCGGGTGATCCCCGGGCGATGAGAGGATTCACCCCATGACTGCCTCTCTCGTCGCCCGCGGGCTCGGTGCCGCGCACGCTGACCGCACCCTGTTCTCGGGGCTCGACCTCGTCGTGAGCCCCGGGGACGTGGTGGGGCTGGTGGGGGCCAACGGTGCCGGGAAGTCGACGCTGCTGCGTCTGCTCGCGGGTGCCGCGCAGCCGGAGGCTGGGTCGGTGTCGCTCTCCCCCGCCGACGCGATCGTGGGGTGGTTGCCGCAGGAGGTCGAGCGCGTCGCGGGCGAGACGGTCCGCGCTCACCTGGCGCGCCGCACCGGGGTCGCCGAGGCTCAGGCGGCCTTCGAGCAGACGACCGAGGCGCTCGGTGCCGGGGAGCCCGGAGCCGACGACGCCTACGCCGTGGCCTTCGACCGCTGGATGGCGATCGGCGCCGCGGACCTCGACGACAGGCTCGGGGCCGTCCTCGCGGACCTCGGTCTCGACGTCGACCCTGAGCACCTCATGACGGGTCTCTCGGGTGGTCAGGCCGCCCGGGTGGGCCTGGCCGCGCTGCTGCTCTCACGCTTCGACGTCCTGCTGCTCGACGAGCCGACCAACGACCTCGACCTCGACGGGCTGCGCAGGCTCGAAGAGTTCGTCGCCTCCCAGCGGGCCGCGGTGGTGGTGGTCAGCCACGACCGCGAGTTCCTCGCCCGGTGCGTCACCCGGGTGGTCGAGCTCGACCTCGCGCAGCAGCAGGTGTCCGTCTACTCGGGTGGCTACGAGGCGTACCTCGAGGAACGTGCGACAGCGCGCCGCCACGCCCGTGAGGAGTACGACGAGTACGCCGACAAGAAGTCCGGACTCGAGGCGCGTGCCCGGATGCAGCGGGGCTGGATGGCCAAGGGCGTGCGCAACGCTGCCCGCAAGTCCGACCCCGACAAGTTCATCCGGGCCGCGCACCGCGAGGGCTCGGAGAAGCAGGCGTCGAAGGCGCGCCAGACCGACAAGATGATCGAGCGCCTCGAGGAGGTCGTCGAGCCGCGCAAGGAGTGGGAGCTGCGCTACGAGATCTTGGCGGCCCCGCGGGGCTCGCGCGTGGTCGCCTCGCTCGCCGGAGCCGTGGTGCACCTCGGGACGCCGGGCGTCGAGGGCGGCGTCGAGGGCGGCGGCTTCACGCTCGGTCCGGTGACGCTGGCTGTCGAGTCTGGTGAGCGGATCGCGATCACCGGGGCCAACGGCGCCGGCAAGTCCACGCTGCTGGGTGTGCTGCTCGGCCGGGTACCGCTCGACGAGGGCACGGCGTCCCTCGGCACGAGCGTCGCGGTCGGGGAGATCGACCAGGCGCGCTCGCAGCTCGGGGACGACGGTCCTCTCGCCCTCGCCTTCTCCCGTCAGGTGCCCGACTGGCCCGAGGCCGAGGTCCGGACGCTGCTGGCCAAGTTCGGTCTGCGCGGGGACCACGTCGGCCGTCCTGTGGCGTCGTTGTCCCCTGGGGAGCGGACGAGGGCTGCCCTCGCCCTGCTGCAGGCTCGGGGTGTGAACCTGCTCGTTCTCGACGAGCCGACGAACCACCTCGACCTGCCGGCGATCGAGCAGCTGGAGGAGGCCCTCGACTCCTACGACGGCACGCTGCTGCTCGTCACGCACGACCGCCGGATGCTCGACGCCGTGCGCGTGGACCGCCGGTGGTCGGTCGACGCGGGCCGGGTCACCGACAGCCCCGCATGACCTCGGCCGGGTCGCGGTCGTGGCTCACCAGATTTTCCACCCGGTGCCGACGTGAGATTTTGTGGCGCAGGTCACAGTCGCTGGTTACTGTGACGAGTATGGCGACCCCGACGAGCGCGAGCACGCGACCGTCGGCGCGCACGGCGAGCCACTGGATCGCCGCCGTGACCTCGGTCGTCCTGGCCTCCTCGGTCTCCTCGTGCAGCGCCCCGTCGGCCGACGTCACCGACGCCTACGCCTTCCTCGACGACGCGATGGACAGGTGCGGGACCGGCGACGAGCTCCGCCTGCCGCCGAGCTATCTCAGCGGTGTCCCGGCCGACGACTCCCCCGGCGCGTCCTACGTCTACGACGTGGCCGTCACGACCATCGCCTACACGGCCCGCGGCACCCGCGACGACCTGGCCCGGGCGACGACCCTCGCCGCGTCGCTCGTCTCCCTCCAGCAGTCCGACCCCGACGCCGACGGCCGGCTGCGCAACGCCTACGCCTGCACGGCACCGTCCGGCGGCGAGCCCGGGTCGCTCACCGACGCGACGAGCACCGGCAACATGGCCTGGGCCGGGCTCGCCCTGCTGCAGGTGCACGCGGCCGAGGACGACCCCGCCACCCTCGAGGCAGCGGTGCGCCTGGGCACCTGGATCCACACCGTGACCGCAGACGACCGCGGCGCCGGCGGGTACACCGGCGGGCTCGACGACGACGGCGACCCGGTCCTGTGGAAGTCGTCCGAGCACAACATCGACGTCGCCGCCTTCTTCCTCATGCTCGCCCAGGCCACAGGCGATCCGGTCTGGGGCACCCGGGCCTCCTCCGCCCTCGCCGTCGTGACCAGCCTGCAGGACCCGAGCACCGGTCACTTCTGGGTCGGGACCGAGACCGACGGCGAGACCACCAACACCGACGACTACGTCCCCGAGGACGTCCAGGCGTGGGCCTCCCTCGTGCTCCCCGGCGACGACGCCTCCCGCGCGCTCGACTGGGCGACCGAGAACCTGCTCGTCGGCGACGACGGCCAGCGCGGGGCCACGGTCGGCGACGGCGCCGACCCGAGCGGCACCGTGTGGCTCGAGGGCACCGCCCACCTGGCGTGCGCGCTGCGGGTCCGCGACCTCGAACGCGACGCCGCGCTCTCCGAGGAGCTCCTCACGACGGTGACCTCAGCCCAGGCCGACGGCCCTGACGGCACGCCCCGCGGCATCCCCGCAGCCACGCAGGACGGGACCGCCGGCGGCGACAGCACCATCTACGACGCCCTGCACACAGGCACGACAGCCTGGTTCGTGCTCGCAGCGCAGGGCTCCAACCCCTTCAGCGACGACGACCGCACCTAGGTCAGCACCCCCACGAGCCCGCGCCCTCGTCCTCCCCACGGCGTGAACCTCCCTCCCCGGAGACCGCACGCAGCACCGCAGCTGCGCAGCCCTCACCCTCCCTGACGAACCGTCGTGGGTCACCCAGGTGACCTCTCCGGCCGGACCACGTGCCCCCTCCCCCGTCGTGCCGTGGCCGCCACCCCACCTCCCCTCCTCCGGCGCGCCCTGAGACGGTGCACCGGCCCCGAAAGGACACCGACGATGGTGCTCTTCGCCCATACCCTCCTCTGCTTCGCCCTGCTCGGGACGGCCGCCGGCGCGCTCCTCAGCGCGCGCTGGCTCCGCCGCCACACCACCCACCCCGACATCGTCCGGCGCACGGCCTTCGCCTCGGCCGCGATCCTCGTCCCCGCCGCGACCCTGTGCACCGTCTGGCACCACTCCGCGCTCACCGGACCGACCTCGATGGTCGTCCAGGTCTTCGGGTGGGCGAGCATCATCCTGCTGCTGGTCGTCGTGCGCGGCACGATGATCTCCCCGCCCGACGACGAGGTCACGGCCCGCCCGCGCCGCGTGCTGGCCGTCGGGGCGCACCCCGACGACCTCGAGCTGGGCTGCGGCGCGACCCTGGCCCGCTGGATCGACGCCGGGTACGAGGTGCACGGTCTGGTCATGTCCAACGGCGAGCGCGGCGGCACCGGCGTCCGACCCTCCGAGGCCATCTCCGCAGGCAGCTTCCTCGGCGCGAAGTCCGTCACCGTCCTCAACTTCCCCGACACCCGGCTCTCCGACACGAGCAGCGACATGGTCGTGGCGATCGAAGAGCTCGTGTCCAGGCTGCAGCCCGACATCATCCTCACGCACTCCTCCAACGACTCCCACCAGGACCACAAGGCCGTGCACCTGGCGACGCTGCGGGCCGCGCGCTTCCACACCACGCTGCTCTGCTACGAGAGCCCGTCGGCCACCACCCGGTTCCGCCCGACGGTCTTCGTCGACGTCGGCGGCTACGTGGACGTCAAGGTCCTCGCGATCGCGACGCACCGCGACCAGAGCGACAAGCCGTACATGACCGGAGAACGCATCCGGGCGACAGCCTCCTACCGTGGCGGGCAGGCCAAGGTGCGTCACGCCGAGGGCTACGAACCCGTCCGCGTGCTCGCCTCGATGACGACGGTGCTCCCGTGAGGCGCGTCGTGGTCACCGGCGCCCGCGGGCCGGCCGGGGCGAGCGTCGCCCGGCAGCTCGTCGAGCGCGGGCACGACGTCCTCGGGGTCGACATGAACCCCGCAGGCGACGGCCCCTTCCAGGTGCTGCGCGTCCCGCCGTCCCTCGACCCCACCTACCCCGACGCGCTGTTCGCCGCAGCGCACTGCTGGTCGGCCGACCTCATCATCCCGACGGTCAGCGAAGAGCTCACGCTGCCCGCCCTCCAGGAGACCTCCCGCGAGTGGTCCGTCGTCATCGGGCCCAGGAGCGCCGTGTCGATCGCGAGCGACAAGTGGTCCACCTACAGGGTGCTGCTCGAGGCCGGGGTCCCGGTGCCCGCCAGCACCCTCGGGTCCTCGGGCTGGCCGGCCGCGGCAGGTGCACTGGCCGGCTACGACGGGCCGCTCGTCTCCAAGCCGCGCCACGGCCGCGGTGGCCGCGGGGTCGTCGTGCACCCGCACCCGGAGCCGCTCGGACTGACGTCGGACAGCATCGTGCAGGAGTTCGCCCCCGGGACCGAGTACGCGGTCGACCTGCTCGTCTCCTCGCACTGGGGGACGGTCGACGTCGTCGCGGTCCTCGAGAAGACCGCGCTCGCCCAGGGCGACGTCGGCAACGGGACGTCGGTCCGCCGGCTCGCGCCCGGGCAACCGGCCGACGTGGTCGCTGCTGCCTCCGACGCCGTCCTGGCGATCGGGCTCACCGGTCCCGCCGACGTCGACGTGCGCCGCCGCCACGACGGCAGCGTCGTGGTCCTGGAGATCAACGCGCGACTCGGGGCGCACAGCGCCCACGTGCCCGAGATCTGCACGGGGATCCTCGACCACTACCGCGTCCTGGCCACCCGGTGAGCGGCTGGACGCTGGTGCTCCAGCTCCTCGTGCTGCCGGCGGTCGTGCTCTCGCTCGTCGAGTCGGCCTACCTGCCGCTGGCACTCGTCGCGCACGCGCACCGACCACCCGACCCGCTGCGGGTCCCGGCCAACCCCTTCGTGTCGGTCATCGTGCCGGCCTTCGACGAGGGCAAGGTGCTGAGGCGCTGCGTCGAGTCGATCCTCGCCGACAGGTACCTCCACAAAGAGGTGGTGCTCGTCGACGACGGGTCTCGCGACGACACGTGGGAGGTCATGCAGTCCTTCGCTGGGCGCCCCGGGGTCGTGGTCGTGTCGCAGGCGAACGCCGGGAAGGCGGCCGCGCTCAACCGCGGTATCGCGCGCAGCCACGGCAGCATCCTCATGTTCGTCGACGCCGACGGCGTGTTCTCCGGGTGGACCATCCGCGGGATGCTGCGAGGCTTCGACGACCCACGGGTCGGTGCGGTCTGCGGCAACGACGCACCCGTCAACCTCGACAGGCTGCAACCACGGCTGCTGACGCTGCTCACCCACGTGACCGCGATGGTCCGCCGGGCGCTCGCGCAGGTGAACTGCCTGACGATCGTCTCCGGCAACTGCGGAGCAGTCCGCCGCGACGTGGTCGACGAGATCGGCGGCTTCACCGAGGGCCTCCTCGGCGAGGACCTCGAGCTCACCTGGCGGGTCAGGCGCGCCGGCTACAGGGTGTCCTTCCAGCCCGAGGCCATCGTCTACGCCGAGGTCCCTGCGGGCATCCGTCCGCTGTGGCGCCAGCGTGTGCGCTGGGCGCGCGGGTACCTGCAGACGCTGTGGATCCACCGCGACATGATCGGTCGGACGCGGCACGGGATCGTCGGGCCCTACCTGGCCGTCAACGCGCTGTCGATGGTCGTCGCACCGGTCCTGCAGATGGTCGCGCTCGTCGTCATCGTCGGGATGGCGCTCGACGACTCGACGACCCTGTACGGGACACCCGCGAGCATGCTCGCCTGGGTCCTGCTGCTCTACCCCGTGCTGTCCGTCGTCGTCTCCGCAGCCCTCAACGGGTCCTTGCGCGACCTGCGGTTCTTCTACGTGCTCGTGGTCATGCCGGTCTACTCGACGGTCATGAACGCCGTGATGATCACGGCGATCGTCCAGCAGGTCCGCAGGCGTCCGTCGCGGTGGAACAAGCTCGAACGGACCGGGGTGTCGTCGAGGACGGGGATCCCGGACGGGGTGCGGGTGTGAGGCAGCGGCACGAGGCAGAGCGACCGGGTGAAGCTCCAGGTGAACCTGGTCGCCGGGCCGCCGGGGTGGAGCCGCGCGTCGCTACCATCGTCCGATGTCCTCACATCAGCGCAGGTCAGGACGCCTGACCACCTGGGACGACGAGCGCGGCTTCGGCTTCGTCGAGTCTGACCCGGGCGGGCACAGGTTCTTCCTGCACATCTCGGAGTACGACCGCAGGTCCGGACGGCCGCAGGTCGGGTCTCGGGTCACCTTCGAGACCGGCCCCGGCCGTGACGGCCGGGAGCAGGCGACAACCGTGCGGCTCGACGGTCCGCCACCTCGCGGACGCCGTGGACCCCGGCGGCGAGGGTGGCCGTGGGGGCTCGTCGCCCTGTGGTGCGCTGGGCTCGCGCTGGCCAGCACCGCAGGAGACCTGCCTGTCTGGGTCCTCGGGGCCTACGGTGCTGCGAGCCTCGTGACCTTCGTCGCGTACTGGCGGGACAAGCGGGCGGCGGTGGCCCGCCGGTGGCGCACGCCAGAGTCGACGCTCCTGCTCCTCGGGCTCGTCGGCGGCTGGCCGGGAGCTGTCGTCGCCCAGGAGACGCTGCGCCACAAGACCGTCAAACGGAGCTTCCAGGCGGCGTTCTGGGGAACCGTCGTCGTCCATGTCCTCGTGGTCGGAGCCGTGGCGGTCGACCGGTGGTGGCTCCCGGTGGTCTGAGCGCCCGACCTTCTCCGGCGACGGTGCGCTCGGACCGAGGGTCCTACAGACCTCCAGGCCCCGTCGATATGATGGATCCATGAATTCAGGAATCGGGGACGCGCACCGGCCGGTCTACGAGATCAAGGCGAACCTCTTCAAGGGCCTGGCCCACCCGTTGCGCATCCGGGTCCTGGAGATCTTGGCGTCGGCCGACGAGGTCTCGGTCGCGCAGATGCTCGAGCAGACCGGGCTGCAGGCCTCGCACCTCTCGCAGCACCTCTCAGTCCTGCGCCGCTACCACCTGGTCACCTCGGAGCGTCGCGCGAGCATCGTCTACTACAGGCTCGAGTTCGGCGAGGTCGCCGAGCTGCTCGCCGTCGCCCGGGTCCTGCTGCGCAAGGTGCTGGACACGTCGACGTCGAACATCCCCCTCGCCGACGAGATCGCCGCAGCGGCAGCAGCACCTGCACCCGACGTGCGACCGTGAGGGGCTCGTTCCGGCGCCTGCTGCCGAGCCTGGACGACTACCGCGACCTGCGGACCTCCTGGAGGGCGGACCTGCTCGCCGGCATCACGGTCGGCGTGGTCGCCCTCCCGCTCGCCCTCGCCTTCGGGGCGAGCTCGGGCGTCGGCGCGCAGGCGGGGCTCGTCACGGCCATCGTGGCCGGCCTGGTCGCTGCGGTCTTCGGCGGTTCGCCCGTGCAGGTGTCGGGGCCGACCGGGGCGATGGTCGTCGTCCTCGCGCCGATCGTGGCCACCCACGGGGTCGGGGCAGTCGCCGCGGTGAGCGTCGTCGCGGGGGTGCTCGTCGTCCTCGCCGGGGTCTTCCAGCTGGGCCGCACCGTCGGGTTCATCCCGTGGCCGGTGATCGAAGGCTTCACCGTCGGGATCGGTGTGATCATCGCGCTCCAGCAGGTCCCGGCAGCTGTCGGGTCGCACGGGGGCTCCCGCAGCACGAACGCCGCGGTCGCAGCCGCGGACGCCGTGACCGGTGCCGTCTGGCCCGCGGCCCTGCTCCCGGTCGGGGTGGCGCTCGGCGTGATCACCCTCATGCTCGTTCTGCACAGGCTCGCGCCCCGGGCACCCGCGTCCTTCGTGGCCATCGCCGCGGCGACGGCTCTGTGCACCTGGACGGGAGCCGACGTCCAGACCATCGGCGCGATCCCGTCCTCGCTGCCCGCCCCGACGCTCCCCGAACTCTCCGGCGCCGTCGCGCTCCTCGGACCCGCGCTGGCCGTCGCCGCGCTCGCGGCGATCGAGTCACTGCTCTCGGCCCGGGTCGCCACCACGATGTCCGGCGGGCCGCGGGTCGACGCCGACCGCGAGCTCGTCGGTCAGGGGCTCGCGTCGGTCGCCTCGGGCCTGTTCGGGGGGATGCCCGCGACCGGGGCCATCGCGCGGACCGCCGTCAACGTCCGCGCCGGCGCGCGCACCCGTGCCGCAGCCGTGGTCCACGCTCTCGCGCTGCTCGCGATCGTGTACCTCGCCGCCCAGGTGGTCAGCCACATCCCGCTCGCCGCGCTCGCCGGGGTCCTGCTGGCCACGGCTGCCCGGATGGTCAGCCCGACGGTCGTGCGGGCCGTGCTCACCTCGACCCGCGCCGACGCCGCGGTCTTCGTCGTCACGGCGGTGGTCACGGTCGCCGTCGACCTCGTGGTCGCCGTCCTGGTCGGCCTCGCCGCGGCCGCCTTCTTCGCCCTGCGCAACCTCAGCAGGACGGCGGCGGTCACCCGCGATGTCCTCCCCGGACCGGCACAGCCCGGGGACGAGCGCATCGCCCTCGTCCGCGTGGACGGCGCGCTCTTCTTCGGGGCGTCGGACCGCCTCGTCGACGAGATCACGCAGCTCGGCCAGGTCGACGTCGTCGTGCTGCGCCTGTCGCACCTGCGGCTGCTCGACGCGACAGGGGCGCGGGCTCTCGCAGGGCTCGTCGAGACGATCGAGCGCGACGGGACCACGGTGATCGTCAAGGGAGTCCGTGCTGAGCACGCTGCGCTGCTCGAGAGGCTCGACGTCACAGCCTCCCGCCACCCGGACCACCTGCACACAGATCTCGACGCTGCCGTCGCGCACGCGCGCGGGCACGTGGTGGTCGAGCGACCTGAGGGTTGAGGCCCCCTGACGGTCACAGCTTCTGGTGGCAGCTGTCACAGGCTCGTGCCACGGTGGTCCGAGGCTGACATCCGTCGACGAGGGGATCTGACATGGCACTGCGCTGGTACTCGACCGTGGTCGAGTCGCACGACCACCGGGCGCTGGCCGCCTGGTGGGCAGAGGCACTGGGCTGGACCGTGACGTACGAGTCGGACGACGAGGTCTCGCTCGTGCCGCCGTGGGCCGAGGAGCTCGGTGGCCGGCTGCCCTTCGAGCAGGTGCCGCCCGGGCTCGTCTTCGTCCCGGTCGAGCACCCGAAGTCCGGCAAGAACCGGCTGCACCTCGACCTCGCACCGCACACGAGCGACGACCGCGACGCCGAGATCGCCCGGCTGCTGTCGATCGGGGCGACCCGGGTCGACGTCGGGCAAGGACCCGAGGTCACGTGGGAGGTGCTCGCCGACCCTGACGGCAACGAGTTCTGCGTGCTGTCCTCGCGGGACGAGTAGCGGGGGCGACGATGCGGGCGGTCTGCCGTCGTCGCAGACGGCGGGCCGCGATGCTGTGCGGTCGTGGCAGCGGGGCGCGGCACTGTGCAGTCGTGGCAGGACGCTGCGACGCTGCGACGCTGCGAAATCGTGGCAGAGGACTGCGAGCCCGGGCACGTCCTGGTGTCCACGTACTCTGTGGGCCATGACGACGCAGGACCACCGCCCCCGCACGGTCGGGCCGCGCCACCACGCCAGGGCCCGGGCGAGCGAGAGCCGGCAGCTGCCGCTCTACGACGCCGGGTCCGTCGAGGTGCCGTACGTCATCCAGGGCGCCGCGGAGGTGATCACCCGCGACACGTGGTGGGACGAGCACTCCCACCCCACCCACGAGCTGCTGTGGAACGAGCGAGGGGCCTCGACCGCGACGGTCGGCACACGGACGTGGACCGTCACACCCAGCGTCGGGCTGTGGGTCCCAGCCGGCGTCCGGCACACGGGGTGGACACCGGCCGGCACCTGGCAGCGGGCCGCGCAGTTCAGCTCGCACGCCGTGCCCTCGATCTCGGCCGAGCCCGTCGCCGTCGACCTGACGGTGCTGCTCAGCCTGCTGCTCGACAGGCTGAGCGAGGAAGGCCTCTCCGACGCCTCGCGGGCGACGACCGAGGCGATGGTCCTCGACGTCCTCGCCCCGGCACAGGCCCAGCTGCTCCTCCAGGTCCCCACCTCGCCGCTGCTCGCACCCGTGGTCGAGGTGCTGCGCGACGACCCCGCCGACCAGACGACCCTGGCGGGCTGGGCCGCACGTCTGGGGGTGAGCAGCCGGACGGTGACACGGACCTTCGTCACCGAGACCGGGCTCGGGTTCTCCCAGTGGGTCGCGACGGCGCGGGCCCAGCACGCGATCGCGATGCTCGCGCGGGACGAGGAGATCGACGACGTCGCCCGCGCTGTCGGCTACGGCTCGGCGAGCGCCTTCGGGACAGCGTTCCGCAGGGTCACGGGTGTGAGCCCTGGGCGGTTCCGCGCGCTGTGACGAGGAGGCGCTCTGCTGGCGTCTCCGCTGCCACCATCACAGTCATCGTCGCCGCCGTCTTCGCTGCGCCCCAGTCGCCACAGTCGTCACCGCTGCTGTCCGTATCGAGCAATCGGGCGTCTCAACTGCTCGATTGCCTTCCAGGTCAGGTGACACTATCTTCGGTTAGGCAATCCTTAGCCCGCTGTCGACGACGCGGTTCTAGGTCTGCTCCACCCGACCAGGTGCCGCCCCCCGGACGCCGT
The DNA here is from genome assembly GCF_001425965.1 of Sanguibacter sp. Leaf3. Lineage (NCBI taxonomy): Bacteria > Bacillati > Actinomycetota > Actinomycetes > Micrococcales > Sanguibacteraceae > Sanguibacter > Sanguibacter sp. Leaf3. The sequence goes on from NZ_LMRH01000002.1 coordinate 914,466, forward strand.
CGACAGCCTGGCCCGCGCCCCGCGCGGCGGCCCGAGCGTCGACAGCAGACCGCGGTGGCAGGTCCTGGTCGACCAGCACCTGTCTGCTCCTGACTGCACGCACCTGCGGCTCACCGCCGGGTGCTGCACAGCCACCGGAAGGCCACCATGTCCCGCTCTCCCCGCCTGATCGCGCTCTCGACCGCCGCGCTGCTCACCGTCGGCCTCGCGGCCTGCTCCTCCGACTCCCCCGCTGCCGAGTCGACGAGCGCCTCCGGCTTCGAGCCGATCACGATCGAGCACGCTCTGGGCACCACGACGATCGAGACCAAGCCGGAGCGCGTCGCGACGGTCAACTGGGCCAACCACGAGGTCCCCCTCGCCCTCGGTGTCGTCCCCGTCGGCATGGCCGCCGCGAACTTCGGCGACGACAACGGCGACGGTCTGCTCCCCTGGGTCGACGAGAAGCTCGACGAGCTCGGCGCCGAGACGCCCGTACTCTTCGACGAGACCGACGGCATCGACTTCGAGGCCGTCGCCGACACCAACCCTGACGTGATCCTCGCCGCGTACTCGGGCCTCACGCAGGAGGACTACGACACGCTCTCCGAGATCGCCCCCGTCGTCGCCTACCCCGAGACTGCGTGGGGCACCTCGTGGCGCGACATGATCACCCTCAACAGCGAGGCCATCGGCATGGCCGACGAGGGCGAGCAGCTGATCTCCGACCTCGAGACCGAGATCGCCGACAAGGTCGCGGCCTACCCGCAGCTCGAAGGCACCTCCGCGATGTTCCTCACGCACGTCGACACGACCGACCTCAGCCAGGTCAGCTTCTACACCTCGCACGACACCCGCGCCATGTTCTTCGAGGACATGGGGATGACCACGCCCGAGAGCATCGCGACGGCCTCGGCCACGACCGACGTCTTCTCGCTCACGCAGAGCGCCGAGCAGGCCGACGCCTTCTCCGACGTCGACGTGATCGTCACCTACGGCGGCGACGAGCTCGTGACAGCCCTCGAGGCCGACCCGATCCTGTCCCAGGTGCCCGCCGTGGCCAACGGCTCGATCGTCAACCTGCCCGGCACCAGCCCGCTCGGCACCGCGGCCAACCCGACCCCGCTGTCGATCTCCTGGATCCTCGACGACTACCTCGAGCTGCTCGCCGCAGCGGCCGACAACGCCAAGTGACACCAGCACCCCCCAGCCCGGCAGCGTCGGCGGCCACCGTGCCGTCGACGCCCGCCGGGCCGACAGCCTCGGGCGCCGCAGCACTGCGGCGCCCGAGGCGCGTCCGCGCCCTCTGGCTGCTCGTCGTGCTCGCCGTCCTGCTGCTGCTCGTGGTCGCCTCCGTCATGGTCGGCTCGCGCGGGGTGGGCTGGTCTGACGCGATCGCCGCCCTCGGCGGGTCGACCGAGGGCTTCGACAGGGCTGCAGTCGCCAAGCGCATCCCCCGCACGCTGCTCGCCGTCGTCGCCGGCGCTGCCCTCGGCGTCTCCGGGGCGCTCATGCAGGGCGTCACCCGCAACCCCCTCGCCGACCCCGGGATCCTCGGGATCAACATGGGCGCGTCGCTGGCCGTGGTCACGGGTCTGGCGTATTTCGGGCTCACGGCCGCGTCGAGCTACGTCTGGCTCGCGATCGGCGGAGCCGCCGTCACGGCAGTGTTCGTCTACACCGTCGGCTCGCTCGGGCGCGGCGGGGCCACCCCGCTCAAGCTCGCCCTCGCCGGGGCCGCGACCTCGGCAGCGCTGGCCTCCTTCGTCAGCGCCGTGGTCCTGGGTCGCAACGACGTGGCCGGGGGTGTGCGCTCCTGGCAGATCGGCGGGGTCGGCGGAGGCACCTACGACAGCATCAGCCAGGTCGCGCCCTTCCTCGTCGTGGGCTTCGTCCTCGCGCTCGCCTCGGCCCGCAGCCTCAACTCCCTCGCCCTCGGCGACGACCTCGCCGCCGGGCTCGGCGAGCGGGTCGCGATCGCCCGCGGCGTCGCGGCGCTCAGCGCCGTCGTGCTCTGCGGAGCCGCGACAGCCGTCACCGGGCCGATCGGCTTCGTCGGCCTCGTCGTGCCGCACGCGTGCCGCCTGCTGGTCGGCGTCGACCACCGGTGGCTGCTGCCCTTCTCGGCCCTCGTCGGAGCGGCGCTGCTCACCGGCGCGGACGTCCTGGGTCGCATCGCGACCCGGCCCAGCGAGGTCGACGTCGGGATCGTCACCGCGCTCGTCGGTGCCCCGTTCTTCATCTACATCGTCCGCCGGCAGAAGGTGCGCGCACTGTGAGCACGACCCGGTCGACCGACGGCGCCACGGGAAGCCTCGCGTCTGCAGAGACCGCAGAGACCCCTGAGTCTCCTGAGTCTCCTGAGTCTCCTGAGACCCCACCGTCGATCCTCACGAAGGCTCCCGCGACCACCGGCGAGGCTGTCGCCCGCGGGCGCAGGCGTCGTGCACGGCGGCGCCTCGTCGTCATGCTGGTGCTCGCTGCGCTCGTCGTGGTCGTCTACCTCGCCTCGCTGATGATCGGCAAGACCTTCTACCCGGTGTCCGACGTGCTGCGGGTCGTCGCCGGCGACGACGTCGCCGGGGCGAGCTTCACGGTCGGGCGTCTGCGGCTGCCCCGGGCGAGCCTGGCCGTGCTCGCCGGGCTGTGCTTCGGGCTCGGTGGCGTCACCTTCCAGACCATGCTCCGCAACCCGCTCGCCAGCCCCGACATCATCGGCATCAGCTCGGGAGCCAGCGCAGCAGCGGCCTTCGCGATCGTCACGCTCTCCCTCGGGTCCCGAGCGGTGTCGATCATCGCGATCCTCGCTGGGCTCGCGGTCGCGGTCCTCATCTACCTCTTGTCCTACAAGGGCGGGGTCGCCGGGACCCGGCTGATCCTCATCGGGATCGGTGTCGCCGCGATGCTCGACAGCCTGACAGCCTACGTGCTCTCCCGCGCGGCCGAGTGGGACCTGCAGGCCGCGCAGCGCTGGCTCACCGGCAGCCTCAACGGTGCCGGCTGGGCGCAGGCCGTGCCGGTCCTCGTCGCCCTCGTCGTGCTCACCCCGGTGCTGCTGAGCCAGTCGCGGAACCTCTCGGTCACCCAGCTCGGCGACGACACCGCCGCGGCGCTGGGCGTCCGCGTCGACAGGACCCGGCTGGTGGTGATCGTCGCGGCCGTGGGCCTCATCGCCTTCGCGACAGCCGCTGCGGGGCCGATCGCCTTCGTCGCGTTCCTGTCGGGGCCGATCGCCGCGCGGCTCGTCGGGCCTGGTGGGTCGCTGCTGATCCCCGCCGGGCTCGTCGGGGCGCTCCTCGTGCTCGTGGCCGACCTCGTCGGCCAGTACGCCCTCGGCACGCGGTTCCCCGTGGGGGTCGTCACCGGGGTGCTCGGTGCGCCGTACCTCGTCTACCTCATCGTCCGCACGAACCGCGCCGGGAGCTCACTGTGACCACCACCCACACCCTCGTCGCCGAGGATCTCGTCCTCGGCTACGGCGACCGCACGGTGATCGACGGGCTCGACCTCCTCGTGCCACCGGGGCAGGTGACCGCGATCGTCGGTGCCAACGCCTGCGGCAAGTCCACGCTCCTGCGCTCGATGTCCAGGCTGCTCAGCCCGCGCGGCGGGCAGGTGCTGCTCGACGGCAAGCAGGTGCACAAGACCCCGGCCAAGCAGCTGGCCCGCACCCTCGGTCTGCTGCCCCAGTCCCCAGTCGCCCCCGAGGGCATCACCGTGGCCGACCTCGTCGGGCGCGGGCGGCACCCGCACCAGGGCATGCTCTCGCGCTGGAGCGCTGCCGACGACGCGGCCGTCGCCGAGGCCCTCGACGCGACTGAGACGGCTGGTCTGGCCGACAGGCCCGTCGACGAGCTCTCGGGCGGTCAGCGCCAGCGGGTGTGGATCGCGATGGCCCTCGCCCAGCAGACCGACGTGCTGCTGCTCGACGAGCCCACGACCTTCCTCGACGTCAGCCACCAGGTCGAGGTGCTCGACCTGCTCACCGACCTCAACCACGCGCGTGGCACCACGATCGTCATGGTCCTGCACGACCTCAACCTCGCCGCGCGCTACGCCGACCACCTCGTCGCCCTCGCCGACGGACGCGTCCACGCCGCCGGGACACCTGCCGAGGTGCTCACCGAGAGCACCGTGAAGACGGTCTTCGGCCTCGACAACCAGGTCATCGTCGACCCGACGTCGGGCAAGCCCCTCATGCTGCCGATCGGTCGGCACCACGTGACGGTCACGCCTCGGGGCTGAGCACCCCTCATCGACTGCCGCCCCGCGGACCGAGGTCGCCCTGCGAGGACCGAGGTCGCGCAGCGTAGGCCGAGGCCGCACCGCTGACCGCGAAGTCGTCCGCGAAGGCCGAGGTCGTGCAGACACGCCGGACCGACGAGCACAGGCTTCGATCTCGGCGTGTCTGCACGACCTCGGGGCACCGCGTGCGACCTCGGGGCACCGCGTGCGACCTCGGCGTACCGCGTGCGACCTCGAGCTGGTGCGTGCGACGTCACGGGGCCTCTGAGCGACCTCAGGTCGGGATCTGCCTCCAGACCACGGACAGCCCAGCAGCACACGGTCGACCGGGGTCAGCTGTCCGCGAGGACTCCGTCGATCTGGCCCATGGCGAGGCTCATGCCCTCTTCCATGCCCATGGCGATCAGCGCATCGAGGTGCTCGAGGCTCGCGAAGGTCGTCACGATGGTCATGCGGGTGCGGCCGTCACCGCCGTCTGCCTCCTCGAGGGTGACCACGGCACGGGTGGTGTCCGTCGTCGGCACGCCCTGGCCGTCGTCGGCGAAGCCGTCTTCGAACTCGAAGGTCCGCGGCGCGTCGACGGAGAGGATCTTCCACCATCCGCCGGCCTTCTCGCCCTCGGGACCTGTCATGTAATACGTCGACCGCCCGCCCGGCACGAGCTCGTGCTGGTCGAAGGTCGCGGGCCAGGTAGGCGGTCCCCACCAGCGCTCGAGCTGGCGGGGGTCCTCCCAGATCTGCCACACGCGCGCGACGTCCGCGTCGTGCTCCGAGACGATGGTGAGGGTGAGCGCTGAGGGGTCCTTGTGGCTGCTGATGACAGGCATGGTGCGTCCTTCTCTCGGTCGTCGTGCGGTGGTGGTGGTGGTGATGTGCTGCTGCTCGGCCTACTCCGCGAGCAGGTCGTCGATCCTGTCGGCGCGCAGGCGCCAGATCTGCTCGTAGCCCTCGAGCAGACGTGCTGCCCGGCGGATCGCGTCGAGGTTCCCGTGCACGATCTGCTCCCGTCCGTTGCGCTGCTTGGTCACGAGCGTCGCGCGCTCGAGCACGGCGACGTGCTTCTGCACGGCCGCAAAGCTCATGTCGTAGTCCCGTGCGAGCACCGACACCGACTGCCCGTGCTCGACGACCCGCGTCATGATGTCCCGACGGGTGGCGTCGGCCAGGGCCTGGAACACCCTGTCGACCTCTGCATCACTCCATTGATCTACAACCATAAAGTTGTACGTTACGCGTGACGTGCGTCACGCACAAGAGGCTGGTGAGCGCCCGACCAGAGCCACCCCACCTACCGCACCGCAGGCTGTCGACCTCGGGACCGCTCCGTATACGATGACCAGCACCTCCGCGCTCCAGGTCTGCGCACGGACGGACGCGCGGCGACGACGCCGGGCCAACCCCCTGGACCGACAGCAGATCGGTGCGACGGCGCCCCGAGGCGAGAAGGGACCCGAGATGACACCCGCACCGATCGTCGAGATGCGCGATGTGACCGTGGCGTTCCCGGGGACCCTCGCGCTCGACAACGTCTCGCTGCGGCTGTTCCCCGGCGAGGTGCACTCCCTCCTCGGCGAGAACGGCGCCGGGAAGTCGACGCTGCTCAAGGTGCTCACGGGGGTGCGTCCCGCAGACTCCGGCTCGGTGACCGTGGACGGGGCACCGGCCGAGATCACCCGACCGGCCGACGCGATCCGCCTCGGCATCCGCACGGTCTACCAAGAGCTCGAGCTGCTGCCCAACCTGTCGGTCGGCGAGAACATCATGCTCGGCCAGGAGCCCAGCCGGCTCGGCCTGCTGTCCACCCGCGCGATGCACACGAGCGCCCGTGCGGCCCTCGACGCCCTCGAGGTCGACCTCGACACCCGTGCGCGCCTGGGCAACCTCCCGCTTGCCGTCCAGCAGCTCGTCGCGATCGCCCGCGCGACAGCCGTCCAGCCTCGCGTGGTCGTGCTCGACGAGCCGACGTCGAGCCTGGACCCCGGCGAGGTGACGACCCTGTTCAGGACGGTCCGCCGGCTGCGCGACGCGGGGATCGCCGTGGTCTTCGTCTCGCACTTCATGGAGCAGGTCTACGAGATCTCCGACAGGCTCACCGTGCTGCGCGACGGCCGCCTCGTCGGGGAGTACCTGCCGCAGGAGATCCTCCGGGTCGACCTCGTCCACAAGATGGTCGGCACCGGGGCGAAAGCACTTGCCCAGGTCGCGGCGCAGGTCGAGGCGCGCGACGTCGACGACGGTCCGGCGCTCGTCCGAGCCCGCGGGCTCGGGCGCAAGGGTGCCGTCGCCCCCTTCGACCTCGACGTGCGCGAGGGCGAGGTGATCGGTGTCGCCGGGCTCCTCGGCTCCGGGCGCACCGAGATGGTGCGGCTGCTCACGGGGACCGACCGCCCCGACACCGGGACCCTCGACGTCTACGGCGTGCCGGTCCAGTTCCGCAGCCCCCGCGACGCGATCCGCTCGGCGGTGGTCTACTCCTCCGAAGACCGCCGGCACGACGGGATCATCGACGACCTCAGCGTGGCCGACAACATCGTGCTGGCCCTCCAGGCGCAGCGCGGCTGGCACCGACCGCTGTCCCGCGAGCACCGCGACGAGCTCGTCACGAGCTACGTCGAGTCCCTCGACATCCGCCCGACCGACCCGAGCGTCCGGGCCGGCACGCTGTCCGGCGGCAACCAGCAGAAGGTCTTGCTGGCCCGGTGGCTCGCGACAGCGCCCCGCCTGCTCGTCCTCGACGAGCCGACCCGCGGCATCGACATCGGCGCGAAGGTCGAGCTGCAGAAGCTCGTCACCGACCTGGCCGACAACGGCATGTCTGTCGTCTTCGTCTCGGCCGAGCTCGAGGAGGGGCTGCGGATGAGCGACAGGATCGTCGTGATGCGCGACGGCGTGCTGGTCGCCGACGTCACGAACGATGGCCTTACCCTGGACTCTGTGCTCGCCCTCATCGCCTACGGCGACAGGGCTCCTCGATGACCAGACCCGGCTGGACGCGCCCGCGCGACGCCACGGCTGGCCCGGCGACGATCGATGGCACCGCGACCCGGTGCCGGACGGAACGGACCTCTTGAACGAGAAGGACAAGACCACGCGCTCGGCCACGATCTTCGACGTCGCCCGGCTCGCCGGAGTCTCGCACCAGACGGTCTCACGCGTCCTCAACGACATGCCGAACGTCCGGGCGTCCACCCGCGACAGGGTCCAGCAGGCCATCACCCAGCTGCGCTACGCGCCCTCCCCCGCCGCCCGCGCCCTCGTGACCAAGCGGTCCAGGCTCGTGGGCCTCGTGGTCACCGCAGGCGTGGACTACGGGCCGTCGTCGATCGCCCTGCACGTCAACGAGGCGGCCCGGCGGGCCCGCTACTCCGTGCTGACCATCTCGATGCTCGCCCCCGACGTGACCGAGGTCCGCCAGGCGATCGAGTCCCTCGTGCGCCAGAGCGTCGAGGGGATCGTGCTCGTGGCAGCCGACCGCGCCGTGGTCGGCGCGAGCTACGAGATCGAGTCGGCCGTCCCCGTCGTGACCGTCGACGCGACCCGCTCGGCGGCCGGCGAGTCTGTCGCGATCGACCAGCACGAGGGCGCCAGGCTCGCGACCGAGCACCTGATCTCCCTGGGCCACACGGCGATCGCCCACCTGGCCGGCCCGGCGACGTCTCCCGACTCCCTCGAACGGGTGCGGGGATGGCAGTCGGCCCTCACCGCAGCGGGCCTGCCCGCGACAGGCCTGGCCCACGGCGACTGGAGCCCCGCGAGCGGGTACGCCTACGGGCTCGACCTCGACGTCGACGCCTCGTGCACGGCCGTCTTCGCCTCGAACGACTCGATGGCCCTGGGCCTCGTGCACGCCCTCGGCGACAGGGGTCTGCGCGTCCCTGACGACATGAGCGTCGTGGGTTTCGACGACCTGCCGGAGGCCGCGCACTACAGACCGCCGCTCACCACGGTCCGTCAGGACTTCGAGGCGCTCGGCACGCTGCTCGTGCGGCGCCTGCTCGCCGCGATCGAGGCGGACGGCTCAGCCGCGGTCGACCACGTGACCCCTGAGCTGGTCGTCCGTCAGTCGACAGCGAGCCCCCGGCACGCCCGACCCTGACCCTCCTGGGCCCTCTGAGGAACGCAACTGTGAGCGCTCACATTTCGTGACCCGAACGTGACCAGAGGGTCTTGCCCTCGCCGCCGTGAGCGCTAACAATAGACATCGCAGGGCCGGCAACCCCACTCCCCGATCACCGTCGGGACCGGGCGTGACGTTCGATGTGAGCGCTCACACCACCTCAGCCACACCCAGCCCCACCGGGACCGCGCACCGACGCTCGGTCCCCCAAGCAGAGCCCGGACGGGAACGCGCACCGCAGCGCGCCGTCTGGACCGTCGAAGGAGACGCACCCTCATGAAGAGCTTCCGCACAGGCTTCGCAGTCCTCGCCATCTCCGGCCTCACCCTGGGTCTCGCCGCCTGCGGGTCCGACGACGACTCCTCCGCAGGAGGGTCCGGCGGGGGCGACGACGTCGTCACCGTCGGCTTCGTGGCCGTCGGCCCCGAGGGCGGCTGGCGCACGGCGAACGAGAACAACATCAAAGAGGCGTTCAGCGCCGAGAACGGCTTCGACCTCAAGTACTCCCCGGCCTCCGACGGGTCGCAGAACTCCCAGATCACCGCCTTCACGTCGTTCATCGACGAAGAGGTCGACGTGATCCTGCTGTCCGCGACCGAAGCGACAGGCTGGGAGGACGTGCTGGGCAAGGCCCAGGAAGCCGAGATCCCCGTGGTGCTGCTCGACCGCGGCATCGAGCCCGACAACACCGACCTCTACGCGGCGCACATCGGCCCGGACAACTACTCGATCAGCGTCTCGGCCGCCGAGTGGGCCCAGGAGACCTTCCCCGAGGGCGCCAGCTACGTCGTCCTCGAGGGCCCTGCGGGTCTCTCGGTCGTCAACGAGCGCAACAAGGGCTGGGACGACACGATGGCCGACGCCACGGGCTTCACCAAGCTCGAGAGCCAGGACGCGAACTGGTCGACCGACCAGGCCAAGAGCGTCTTCGAGACCATGCTCAAGTCCCACAACAACGACGTACAGCTCGTCTTCGCGCAGAACGACGAGATGGGCCTGGGGGCCGCGCAGGCCGTCGAGGCCGCCGGGCTCACCCCGGGCGAAGACGTCAAGATCATCACGATCGACGGCACCAAGGCCGCGCTCCAGGGTCTCGTCGACGGTCAGCTGAGCTTCGTCGCCGAGTACAACCCGCTCTTCGGCGAGACGGCCGTCGAGGTCGTCAACTCGCTGCTCGCCGGTGAGTCTGTCGAGTCCGAGTACGTCATCGACTCGGTGACCTTCGACTCCCCCGAGGCCGCCGAAGAGGCGCTCCCGACCCGCGCGTACTGACCGCAGGCACGCCGCACCGGCACCAGGCCCTCGGGTCGTGGTGCCGGTGCGGCACTGCTGCACAGCTGCACTGCGGCACCGCTGCACAGCGCGGCACAGCGGCACCGCTGCACCCGCACCCGCACCCGAGCCACGAACGACGAGCACGAACGACGAGGCGAAGACATGAAACCACCGGCACCCGTGGTCGAGATGACGGGGATCTCCATCGAGTTCCCCGGCGTCAAGGCCCTCGACGACGTCGCCCTGCGTCTCTACCCGGGCGAGGTCCACGCCCTCATGGGTGAGAACGGCGCCGGCAAGTCGACACTCATCAAGGCGCTCACAGGCGTCTACACCGTCGACGCCGGCACGATCGTCGTCGACGGCCAGCAGCGCGACCTGCGCGGCACGGCCGACGCGCAGGACGCCGGCATCGCGACCGTCTACCAAGAGGTCAACCTCTGCACCAACCTGTCGATCGGCGAGAACGTCATGCTCGGCCACGAGGCCCGCGGGCCCCTCGGGGTCAGCTGGCGCCGCACCCACGCCCAGGCGCGGGCGGCGCTCGCCCGTCTCGGCCTCGACGACCTCGACACCCACGCACCGCTCTCGTCGCTGTCGATCGCCCTCCAGCAGCTCGTCGCGATCTCCCGGGCGATGGTCGTCGACTGCAAGGTGCTCATCCTCGACGAGCCCACGTCGAGCCTGGACGCCCACGAGGTCGCGAACCTCTTCACGGTGATGCGCAGGCTGCGCGACTCCGGGGTCGCGATCCTCTTCGTCTCGCACTTCCTCGACCAGGTCTACGAGATCACCGACAGGCTGACCGTCCTGCGCAACGGACGCCTCGTGAGCGAGCACCTCACCCGGGACCTGTCCCGCGGCGACCTCGTCTCGGCGATGATCGGCAAAGACGTCGCGACGCTGACGTCGCTCGGCTCCGAGCGGGCGGCGCGGGTCACCGACCCCGGTGCCGTCCCCGTCCTGGAGGCACGGGGCATCGGACGCAAGGGCTCGATCCATCCCTCCGACGTCGAGGTGCACGCCGGTGAGGTCGTCGGCTTCGCCGGCCTGCTCGGCTCCGGGCGCACCGAGCTCGCACGTCTGCTCTACGGCGCCGACCGCCCGGACACGGGCGAGATCCGCGTCGACGGGCGGCGGACGTCGTTCGGGTCTCCGGTGGCGGCGATCGCCGAGCGGGTCGCCTTCTCGACCGAGAACCGCCGCGACGAGGGGATCGTCGCAGACCTCTCGGTCCGCGAGAACCTCGTCCTGGCCGTCCAGGCCAAGCGCGGCTGGATGCGACCGATCCCACGCAAGGAGCAGGACGAGCTGTGCGCGCGGTACATCGCCGAGCTCAACATCCGCCCGGCCGACGCCGAGCGCCCCATCAAGAACCTGTCCGGCGGCAACCAGCAGAAGGTGCTCCTCGCCCGCTGGCTCGCCACAGCACCCAGGCTGCTGATCCTCGACGAACCCACCCGCGGCATCGACGTCGGCGCCAAGGCCGAGATCCAGGAAGCCGTGGTCGCCCTGGCCGCCGAGGGCATGGGCGTCGTGTTCATCTCCTCCGAGCTCGACGAGGTCGTGCGGCTCAGCGACACGATCGTGGTGCTCCGCGACAGACGCGAGGTCGAGACGATCGTCAACGGACCGACAGTCACCGCCGACACCATCGTCGGCATCATCGCCAGGGAAGGTGACGCAGCATGAGGTCAGCACTGCGCAGCCAGTACTTCTGGGGCGTCGTCGCCCTCGTCCTGCTCGTCGGCGTCAACGTCGTCAAAGACCCGAGCTTCGTGCAGATCACCATCAACGACGGCAACCTCTACGGGTCGCTCATCGACATCCTGCGGGCCAGCGCGCCTGTGCTCATGATCGCCACGGGCATGACGCTCGTCATCGCGACAGGCGGCATCGACCTCTCGGTCGGCGCCGTGATGTGCGTGGCGGGCGCTGTCTCCATGGAGTTCCTCGCGAACGTCTCCGACCCCGGGTCGATGACCTCGGTGCTCTCGGCGCTCGGTCTGGCCCTCGGGCTGAGCCTCGTGCTCGGCATGGTCAACGGGTTCTTCGTCTCGGTCCTGGGCCTGCAGCCCTTCATCACGACGCTCATCATGATGCTCGCCGGGCGCGGGATCGCGAAGGTCATCACCGCCGGGCAGAACACCACGGCCACGAGCGCCCCCTTCCGGTGGATCTCCAACGGCTACGTGCTCGGCTTCCCGGTCGCCTTCCTCATCGCGCTGGTCGTGGTCGCGGCGCTCGCCCTCGTGGTCCGCCGCACGGCCCTCGGTCTGATGATCGAGTCTGTCGGCATCAACCCGAAGGCCTCCCGCATGGCGGGGATCCGGCCGCGGAACATCCTCTTCACCGTCTACGCGGTCTCCGGGCTGCTCGCCGGGATGGCCGGGGTGTTCACGACGGCCAACGTCATGACCGTCGAGGTGGCCAAGACCGGCATGAACATGGAGCTCGACGCGATCCTCGCCGTCGTCATCGGCGGGACCTCGCTGGCCGGCGGCAAGTTCTCCCTCGGCGGCTCGGTGATCGGCGCGCTGCTCATCGTCACCCTCGACAAGACGATCACCTTCTTGTCGATCCCGTCCGCGGCGACCCCCGCCTTCAAGGCTGTGGTGATCGTCATCATCTGCCTGCTGCAGTCCGAGCGGGTCCGGGCGCTGTTCACCCACCGACGACCCAGACCGCCCGCGCCGCCGGCCCAGAACCCCACGCAGACCCTCGAGGAGGTCGTCGCATGAGCACCACCCTCGACGTCGAGCGCCCCACCCGCAGCCCGCGGCTGCGTCCACGCCTCAACCTCGCGGCGTTGCCCACGGTCGCCGCCGTGGTGATCCTCGCGATCATGCTCGTGTACGGCGAGCTCGCCTACGGCAAGATCTTCCAGCTCAACACGCTGTCCAACCTGTTCATCTCGAACTCCTACCTCATCATCCTGGCCGTCGGGCTCACCTTCGTGATCCTCGCCGGGGGCATCGACCTGTCCGTCGGGGCCGTCGTGGCCTTCGCCTCGGTCTCCGGGGTGATGCTCGTCAACGCAGGTGTGCCGTCGGTCCTGGCGATGGTCGCGATGGTCGCGATCGGGGCCGTCTTCGGGCTGATGTCCGGGGTGCTCGTGCAGTACTTCAACGTGCAGCCCTTCATCGCCACGCTCGCGATGATGTTCTTGGCCCGCGGTCTCGCGTCGATCCTCAGCACGGCGCCCGAGCGCCTGGCCGACGACTCCGGCTTCCGGACGCTCTCCGACGAGATCAAGCTCATCGACGGGCCCAAGCTCAACGACCTCGTCGTCACCCCCAACGTGGTCATCGCTCTGCTGGTCGCCGGCGCTGGCTTCGTGCTGCTGCACAGGACCCGCTTCGGCCGGACCGTGTACGCGATCGGCGGCTCTGAGCAGTCCGCGACGCTCATGGGGCTCCCGGTGGCCCGCACCAAGGTGTGGATCTACGTGGTGAGCGGCACCTGCGCCGGGCTCGCCGCCGTCGTCTACACCTCCAAGCTCGGCATCGCGCAGAACATCACCGGGACAGGCTGGGAGCTCGACGCGATCGCCGCGACGGTGATCGGCGGGACGCTGCTCACCGGCGGCGCCGGGTACGTGCTCGGGTCCGTGGTCGGTGCGCTGGTGCTCGGCCTGATGAACGTGCTCATCACCCGCGACGGCAGCATCCCCGCAGAGGCGACGACCATCATCACCGGCGTCGTGCTGCTCGCCTTCGTGATCCTGCAGCGCGCGGTGACGCACGCCCGCAGACGGACCTGACCGGGACGACGACGTCCCGAGCCCGTCAGCGCCACCCCCTCCGACCGCTCTCCGACCGCCCTGCCCGCTCGACTGCCCCACCAGCACGACCAGCACGACAGCCCTGCCGCTCCGCTGCCATCCCCGCACCACAGCAGCTCCGCTCCACAGCAGTCCTGCACCACCGCAGTCCCGCACCATCACGAGAAGCAGTACCTGTCCCCTCGTCGGGCCCGTGCACCGTGGCACGGGCCCGCGCCCCCCGGTCCCAGGTCGTGCGCGCCCTGGGGCCGGGGACCATCCCTGACGAAACGGTGATCGACGATGATTCCCCGACCCCTGGGCGGCGCGCTGGCCGCGCTCGCCCTGCTCTCCACGTCCCTGGTGGGAGCCGGTGCCGCTGGCGCCGCAGTTCCTGACAGAGCGTCCGCCGCGGTCCCGCTCGCGGCGCTGCCCGGTGCCCTGCCCGCAGCCACGGCTGTCGCCCCCGACGACCTCCTCCTGCACTACGGGCTCACCGAGACCTCCGGCACCGTGGCCGCGGACTCCTCCGGGAACGGTCGCGACGGCGTGGTCGTCGGCGCCGCCACCTGGACCGGCGCAGCCGTCGACCTGCCAGGTGGGCCGAACAACGCGGCCTACGTGCGCCTGCCCGACGGTCTGCTCACCGGGGCCACCGAGGCGAGCGTCAGCGTCGAGGTCAAGCCTGACGCGTCGGCCCTGAGCCGACCGTCCTTCCTGTGGAACCTCGGCGGCACCTCGGACACCGGGTCGTGGTTCACCTCGACCAACGGGACGCTGCGCTCCACGATCACCCCGTCGAACTGGTCGGGCGAGCAGAACGCGGCATGGACCGGGCGCAACCTCACCGCCGGCGTGTGGCAGAACGTCACGACCACGCTCGCCGACGACGGCGACGGCACGTCGACCATGACCCTCTACGTCGACGGGACCCAGGTCGCCCAGAACACCGGCGTGACCCTCGACCCGTCCGACCTGGCCGCGCACACCACGAACCGGCTCGGCGGGTCCGCCTACGGCAGCGACAACAGCTTCGCCGGGGAGGTCGCCGAGCTGCGCGTGTACTCGGCCGCGCTCGACGCCGCCGAGGTGCGCGCCGTCGCCGACGAGGACGCCCAGTCCACCGCAGAGGCCGTCGCCGCGGCGATCGACCTCGGCGACACCGCCGCTGTCACGTCCGACCTCGTCCTCCCGCAGAGCGCCACCTGGACCACGAGCGACACCTCGGTGGTCACAGCCGGCGGCGCGGTGACGCGGCCCGCCGAAGGCTCGGCCGACGCCTCGGCGGTGCTCACGGCGACAGTCACCGTGCGCGGCGCCGTGGTCACGCGGGACATCACCGTGACGGTCCCGGCCCTCGGGCAGGGCGAGACGCCGCTGCCCCCGGCCTCCGCGCTCGTCGCGCACTTCCCGCTCACGAGCGCCTTCCAGGACACCTCGACCACCCGGGCCGTGAGCATCGGCGGGGCCACAGGAGTCACGTGGACCCCGACGCACCTCGACATGGCCACGGCCGGCGGGTACGTCGCCAACAACGCCTTCTCGGGCTTCACCCTCGACGGGGAGTCCCTCGCGATGTCCTTCGACGTGCGGGTGTCCGCGAGCGCGACAGGGGCGTCGAGCAGCACGCTGCTCACCTACGGGTCGTCGCCCACCCGCACGAACATCTCGTACAGGCCGTTCTACACGCCTGGCTCGAGCGCCGTCGTGGTGACTGTCGACGGGGTCCAGGTGGCTGTCGCCGAGAGCGACCACGCGCAGGTTCGCGGCACGTGGGTCAACGTCGTCGTCGTGCTGGACGCGGGCAGCGACACGGTGTCCCTCTACGAGAACGGTGCCCTGGCTGGCCGGGCCACCGGGGTGACCACGACGGCGCAGCAGCTGGGTGGGACCGTGCTGCGGCTCAACCGTGACGCGACGGCGTTCTACAACGTGCCCTCCGAGTACAGGGACCTCAAGGTGTACAGGACCGCTGTGAGCGACTCCGAGGCCTCGGCCCTCGCCCGGGTCGGCGCGCAGCACGCCTGGGACCAGCTGGTCGGCGCGATCGACGTGGGCGACGCCGACGCCGTGACGGCTGACGTGGTCCTGCCGGGCGCCCCGCTGGTGACGTGGACGTCGAGCGCACCGGACGTGGTCGCCCCCGACGGCACTGTGCACCGTCCCGCCCCGGGTGAGGCGGAC
This sequence comes from Sanguibacter sp. Leaf3, assembly GCF_001425965.1. Taxonomy (NCBI): domain Bacteria; kingdom Bacillati; phylum Actinomycetota; class Actinomycetes; order Micrococcales; family Sanguibacteraceae; genus Sanguibacter; species Sanguibacter sp. Leaf3. The sequence continues at coordinate 930,029 of NZ_LMRH01000002.1, forward strand.
GCGCAGGTGCTGCTGAGAGCTGAGCTGACGCGTGGCGGTCAGGTGTTCACGCACGAGCTGACCGTGACGGTCCTCGCCGAGCTGTCGGAGGACGACAAGGCCGCGGCCGACGCGGCGGCCCTCGCGGTCCACGGCGCTGACGCGCTGCGGACCGTCGTCACGCTGCCGGGCAGCGGGCCGCTGCACGGGTCGACGGTCACCTGGGCCGCGTCGGGCGATGCCCTCGACCTCGTGACGAGCGAGGGCACCACCTACGCAGACCCCGTCCGGCCCGCCTACGGGCACGCCGCGGCGTCGGCGACGCTCACCGCGACGGTGACGTCCGGGACCACCGAGGTCACGGTCGACGTACCCGTGACCGTCGCCCCGCTGCCCCGCGCGGTCGACGACGAGGCCTACGCCTTCGCGTACTTCACGGCGAACACCGTCGCCGGGGAGAACATCTACCTCGCGGCCTCGCAGGGCAACGACGCGCTGTCCTGGCAGGAGGTCAACGGCGGGGAGCCCGTCCTCACCTCGACCTTCGGCGAGAAGGGTCTGCGTGACCCCTACATCATCCGCTCGGTCGAGGGCGACACCTTCTACCTCATCGCGACAGACCTCTCGATCGGGCGGGACGGCGACTGGAACCGGGCGCAGACCGACGGCAGCCAGTACGTGGAGATCTGGGAGTCGACCGACCTCGTCACGTGGTCGGAGCAGCGGCACGTGAAGGTCTCCCCCGACACCGCCGGCATGACGTGGGCGCCCGAGGCGTACTACGACGACGAGCGCGGGGAGTACGTGGTGTTCTGGGCCTCGCGCCTGTTCACCGACGACAGCCGCACCACCTGCATCACGACAGACAGCGGGGCCGGGTGCTACGCCCGGATGATGTACTCCACGACCAAGGACTTCATCACCTTCTCCGACCCGAAGATCTGGCAGGACACCGGGGCGGCTCGCATCGACTCGACGGTGATCAAGGACGGTGAGAGCTATTACCGCTTCACCAAGGACGAGGGCGGTCAGACCGGCTGCACAGACATCATCGCGGAGAAGAGCAGCAGCCTGACCGACGTCACGACAGCCGCGAGCGTGGCGGCGGGTGAGGGCTGGACCTCGGTCGCGTCGTGCATCGCGCGGGCCTCTGGGTTCTCCGGTGCGGTCGAGGGGCCGACGGTGTTCAAGGCGAACCCCGGTGACACCAGCCCCTTCGACTACTACCTCTACCTCGACAACTACGGCGGCAGCGGGTACTTCCCGCTCGGGACCGACGACCTCGACTCCCCCGTGTGGACCCGGGTCGACGGCAGCCTGCCGGCCTCGCGCCACGGGACCGTGGTGCCCGTGACGCAGAACCAGTGGGCCTCGCTCACCGGGACGGCGCCGAGCGTCACCGCGTCGACGACGACCCTCGCGGCGGGCGAGGACGGGACGCTCACGGCGACCGTCACCGCGGCCGACGGCTTCGAGGTCGGCGGAGAGGTGAGCTTCACGGGCGAGGGCTGGGAGCAGACCGCGACCATCACCGAGACCGACGGGGCGTGGACGGCGACTGTCACGCTGCCGACGGCTGCTGCTCGGGCGGCAGCTGCTCGGGCAGAAGAGCTGGCAGAGGTGGCAGAGCCGGCTGCGCTCGCGGAGACGACGACTGTGACGGCGACCTTCGCGGGGACTGCGGAGATCGCCGGGAGCAGCGTGTCGGTCGACGTGGCTGTCCCGGGTGAGCCGACGGAGCCTACTGAACCCACGGAGCCGACAGAGCCTGGCGAGCCTGGTGAGCCGGGTGAACCCGGTCAGCCCGGTGAGCCTGGGCAGCCTGGGCAGCCGACAGGTCCGGCGACTCCGGGGCAGCCCGGGGGCGGGGCCGGCGGCACAGACGGGACCGGCTCGCCGACGTCTGGCACCGGTGGGTCGTCCACGACAGAGGCTGGTGGGCTCGCGGCCAGCGGGACCGACGGGGTGCTGGTGTGGAGCCTGCTGGCACTCGTCCTGCTCACCGCCGGGACCGTCGCGCTCGCGCGGCGACGCTCGGCGCGGGGAGACGGCGCAGCCTGACCACCTGCTGCGGGCGGGGAGCAGCACGCTCCCCGCCCGCAGTGCGTCCCGCCCGCAGCCCCTGCCTGGGTGCTCCCACAGCCCGGCAGCACCCACACCCTCACCCTCACCCTCACGACCACGACCACGACCACGACCACGACCACGACCACGACGGAGTGATCATGCTCAGACGCAGCGCAGCCGTACTCACAGCTCTCGCCCTGTCTCTCCCCGCCCTGGCCCTCGCACCGTCGGTGGCCTCGGCGACCACGACACGCTCGGTCGCGGGCCAGCTCGCAGGTGCGGCCGACGTCGACGACGTCCTCGCCCACTACGACTTCGAGAACCTCGCGGCGGCGCCCGTCGCCGGTGACGTGGTCGCCGACGTCTCGGGGAGCGGCAACGACGCCGTGCTCCGCGGCGCAGGGGCGACGTCAGCCGACGGTGGTCTCACGCTGCCCGGCGGTACGAGCTCGAGCGGCGCCGCCTACGTCGAGCTCCCTGCCGGGCTCGTCGACGGGCAGACCACGCTCACGGTCTCCGTGTGGTTGCGCAACGAGACCGCCGCGGGCAACCACGCCGCGATGTTCTTCGGCACCCGTGAGAGCACCCCGCACCAGTACTGGCTGCTCAACGCGAAGAACCCCGCCGGGCGGCTCAAGTCCGTCATCACCGGGACCCTGTCGACCACGGCGCCGTGGGGCACGGAGGTCGGCCTCTCACCGACGAACGCCGGGCAGGGCGTCCCCGGGCCGACGACAGGCGACGGCTGGATGCTCGTCACGACGGTGATCCAGCCCGGCAGCATCACCACCTACCTCGACGGGGCTGCTGCCGGGTCGGTCCCGGTCACGCGGACCGTCGCCGACCTCGGGACGGACCTCGTCGGCTACGTCGGACGGTCCTCCTACGCCGACCCGTACTGGCGCGGCCAGGTGCGTGACCTCACGGTCTCGACCTCGGCCCCCACGGCCGACCAGGTGGCCCGCGACTACCTCGAGGGCGTCGACGACGAGGCGACGGTCCGCGCGGCGCTCGAGGCCGACGCCGCTGAGATCGACCTCGGGCCCTCCCCCGTGACCGCTGACCTCAGACTCCCGACGACCGGGAGCCGCGGGTCGACCGTCACGTGGCAGAGCTCCGACCCGCAGCACGTCAGCGCCGAGGGCGTCGTCGACAGGCCCGCCGACGACGACGTGGAGGTCGTCCTCACCGCGACGGTCACCGCAGCCGGGATCTCGGTCGAGCGCAGCATCACGGTGACCGTCGCGGCCGACTCACCCAGCCGCAGCCTCGAGCTCGTCGCGGACCGCTTCGACCTCGGGACCACGCACCTCTCGGGCGACGTCGTCCTGCGGACCGAGGTCGACGGCACGGACGTCACCTGGTCCTCCTCTGATGCCGCCGCGGTCGCACCCGACGGGACGGTGACCCGGGGTGCCACCGAGCAGCAGGTCACCCTGACCGCGACCTTCGCGCTCGACGGGCTGACCACCGACCGCCTCTACGAGGTGACCGTCCTGGCCGCCGACGTCGGCCGGGTCGGCGCGTACACCGTGACCGGCGGGACGACCCGCACCGACGTCCTGCACCTGGCGACCCTCGGCTCCCCGGATGCCGACTCAGCAGACGCCGCCTACTCCCCTGTGCTCTCAGGGCGCGGCATCCTCTACCCGACCCTCGGCTCCGCCCGCATCGGCGCACCGTCGCTGTTCCGCACACCCGCCGGCGGCTTCGGCCTCCTCGCGACCCAGGCGACAGCGTCGGCGCAGGTGCTCGTCTACGACTCGGCCGACCTCGTGACGTACACGGGTGAACGCCTCGTGACCCTGCCCGTCGTGCCGGCGAGCGTGGACGTCGTCCACGACAACGGCATCGGCGCCTACAGGCTGACGGTCGTCGGGACCGACGGGGTCACCTACGAGACGCACTCGAGGGACCTCACGACCTTCACCTCGCCGGTAGTCGTCGCCGACGCCGCGCCCGTCGACGGGCAGGACGCCGCCTTCCCGGCCGCAGCAGCGCAGACCACGAGCATCGCGGTGACGGCGAGCGAGCTCGACAGGGTCACGTCGAAGCTCGGGAGGGTCGTCGCCACGGGGGTCGAGCCCTTCGCAGACGTCCGCGTCGAGGTCACGCCGGACGGTGCCGAGGACGCGTCAGGCCTCACCGCTCCTGACGCCGCCGCAGGCTCGGGTCTCGAGCTCCCCGCCGCGGCGAGCATCACCTACAGCAGCGGCTACGACGCCACGGCACCCGTGCTGTGGGACGCCGACGACCTCGCGGCAGTCGACACCACCACCCCGGGTACCTACACGGTCGGTGGGACCGTGACACCGACCGTCTACGCCGACCCCCTCGTCGAGCGTCGCGCCGACCCCGACGTCACTCTCGGCGACGACGGCTGGTACTACTTCACGGCCTCCTACCCGATGACCCGCCCCGACGACCCGACGGGCTACGACAGGGTCGTGCTGCGCCGCGCGCAGACCATCGCCGGTCTCGCCGACGCCCCCGAGGTGACGATCTGGCACGAGGCGCAGGACCCGACGCTCAACAGGTACGTCTGGGCACCCGAGCTCGAGAAGATCGGAGACCGCTGGTACGTGCTCTTCACAGCGGCACGGGGTGGTGGCGTCTGGGACATCAGACCCGTCATGCTCGAGTTCACCGGAGACTCCTTCGCCGGTGAGGCGACCCTCGACCCGACGTCCTGGACCAGCCTCGGGCAGGTGCAGGCCGTCCCCGGGGACACCGAGGCCTTCACGCACTTCTCCCTCGACATGACCCACCTCGAGACCGGTGGCAAGCACTACCTGGTCTGGGCGGAGAAGCCCGGCGCCTCCGACCTGCGCATCGCGCAGATCGACCCTGCCGACCCCAGCAGGCTCGTCACCCGGTCGGTCCTGCTCTCGACGCCGACCTACGCGTGGGAGTCGAACGACGGCCAGTCGATCAACGAGGGCCCCGCGGTGATCGAGCACGACGGGCGGATCATCCTGGCCTACTCGGCCGCCACGGTCGACGACAGGTACAGCGTCGGGATGCTGACGATGCCCGTCGGTGCGGACCCGATGGACCCGGCATCCTGGACCAAGAACCCGTACCCCCTGCTCACCACGGACGACGTCCCGGGGCAGGTCGGACCCGGGCACAACTCGTTCACGGTCGACGAGCTCGGCAACCCCGTCATCGTCTTCCACTCCCGGACCGTGGGCGACAGCTCCAACCCCGGCGAGTCGACCGACGCGGGGCTCTTCGACCCGCGTCGTCACACCCGGGCGGCGACAGTCCACTGGGACGTCGACGGGCTGCCCGTGCTCGCCATGACACCCGAGGAGCAGCTGCCGGCCGGGCTCGAGCGGGTCGAGGTGCGGGTCGTGGTCTCCGAGACCGACGGGCCTGGGCCGGTCGACCCAGGTCCGGTCGACCCGGACCCCGTCGACCCTGAGCCCGTCGACCCTGGGCCCGTCGACCCTGGGCCTGTCGTCCCGGTCCCCGGAGACCCGACACCCACCCCGGCTCCTGGTGCGGCTGGTGGGTCCGGGCCGCAGCCGGGCGCCGGTGCGTCGTCGGGTCCCGACCGACGGTCTGCGGGCGGGCTCGCGAGCACGGGGACCTCGCTCGTCGTGCTCCTGGCCGGCGTGGCAGCCCTGGGCCTCGGTGCGACCGTCACCGGCCTGCGCCGGGCCGGTCGACGGCCGTCGTCGGACTGAGGTCGGGCGTCGTCAGACTGAGGTCGGGCGCGTCCCGACCATGAGACCAGACCGAGGGCCCCTGCCTCAGACAGACAGCGGCCCTCGGTCTGACGCAGCTCACCAGAGTGTCTGACGGGTCAGCGTCGGGGTCGTCCTCACAGCGACGACGGTCAGGATGCCAGCCCGCGGAAGGCGGCCACGGCCGCAGCCATGCGGGACGACGACGCGAGCGCGGCGGCGCGCTGGGTGCTCGACGGCGGCGGCGTCGGGTGCTCACCGGCGAGAGACCCCACCGGGACCGAGCGGATGCGGCGCGGCTCGCGGGCGGCGATCGCGCACCTGTAGCCCTCGGGGCTCGGCAGCGCCGTGACCGAGAGCCCGAGCAGCTGGCGCGACGCCGTCTGGACGACGGGTCGCCACTCCCACGCCCCGATCATCTCGACCGAGGACGGCACCACCCTGTCCTCAGGGGCGGCAGACACGAGCAGGTCTTCGAGCGGGGTCGTCAGACCGATGCCCGCGGCCTTGAGCACAGCCTCCTTCTCGACCCAGCTGCCGATGCGGCCCAAGATCATCCCCGGGCCCTGGGGCAAGGAGCGACGCTCAGCGGGGTGCAGGGCGAAGTCGTCGAAGCCCTCGAAGAGCACGTCGGGGACGAGCTCGACGTCGACGCCCACCTCGACCTTCGCGTCGGCGACAGCGACGAGCACCCGGTCTCCAGCGCTCGACGTGCTCACCGAGAGACCGTCGACACGTGGCCGGCCGTGCTGCTCGCCGCAGGTGAGGCAGGTGCGGTCCACGACGATGTCGGCGGCGCTGGTGGCCGGGGCCCCGACCCGCGCGGCGACGAGCAGCCGCAGGGCCGCGCGGCCTGCCAGGGTCCGGCGGGCGTCGGAGGGCCGCTGCTTGGCGGCGACGGCCGCCCTGTCGACGTCGTCGACCAGACCCAGCGCCGCCTCGAGACCGTGCGCACGGCCGCGGTCCGGACCTGTCCCGACGGCGAGCACGTCACCGGTCCGCAGACCTGCAGACGCGAGCTCTCCCTGGACGGCCGGCCCGCCATGGGCAACCGCTGTCTGAGCCCCGGGGTCGACGACGGCACCACCGTCGGAGTCTCCTCCGACGGTGGTGCAGACAGCGAGGATCTCGTCGACCGTCGCGCTGAGCAGTGTGATCATCGCTTGCTGATCCTCCGGTACTGGCCGACCGCGACAGGGGCGAAGACGGCGATGATGGCGATGCAGCACACGAACGCGTACAGCGTCGCATGCTCGGCGGGCCACCCGCCAGCGACCTCAAAACCCGCGGGCGGCGCGTTGCCGAAGCCCTGCCGGACCGCTGTCGCCACAGCGGTCACCGGGTTCCACTCGGCGATCGTCCGCAGGACGCCCGGGAGGGTGTCGGCCGAGACGAAGGCACCCGAGATGAAGCACACGGGGAACAACCACAGGAGCCCGAGGCTCTGGGCGACCTCGACGCTGCGGGCCGTGAGCGCGATGGCCGCACCGATCCACGACGTCGCGAAGGCGAACAGGACGAGCAGCACGAAGGTCACGAGGACCTGCCCGACCCCTGTGTGCACACGCCAGCCGATGGCCAGCCCGCACGCGACGATCACGACGATCGAGATGCCGCTCGTCACGAGGTCGGAGGTGGTGCGACCGAGGATCACACCGACCCGCGACATCGGCAGGGCCCTGAAACGGTCGATGAGACCAGACTGCAAATCCTTGGCCAGGTACACGGCCGTGAAGGAGGAGTTGAAGGTGAGGGTCTGCGCGAGGATGCCTCCGATGAGGAACTCGCGGTAGGCGTCGCCGCCCAGCGCCCCGCCGAAGACGAAGGCGAGGATCAGCACGAAGATGATCGGCTGGGCGACCCCGGTGACCAGCGCGCCGGGGGTCCGGCGCACGTTGACCACGTTGCGGCGGGCCACGACCCAGCCGTCACGGACTGCAGAGACGAGCGGGGCGAAGGCTCCCCCGCGCGGCGGCGGGATCTCGATCGGCCCACCCGGGGACACCCCGGCGGTCTGGCGGGTCGCGACAGCACCGGCGGCGCTGGAGCGGCCGGAGCTGCTGGAGCTGCTGGAGGAGTGGGTGCTGCTGGTGCTCTCGGACGTCGTCGCGGTGCTCATGCGCTCACCACCTCTCCGGTCGGGGCATGGGCAGAGTCGTCAGCGTCGGCGGTCTCGTCAGCGTCCAGGGACTCTGCGGGGCTGCCTGTCAGACGCAGGAAGACCTCGTCGAGGGTCGGCTGGCGCAGGGCGGCCTCGGCGACCTCGACGTGAGCGTCCGCGAGCGCGGAGAGCACGGTGCGGAACGCGTCGCTGCCCCCTGTCGCGCGCGCTGTCAGGCGCCGCGACCTCTCGTCGAGGAGGGCGTCGTCGGCCGTGCGGCGGGCTGCGGCCAGGGCCGCGCCGAGGTCTGCGCCAGGGGCGAGCACGATGTCGATCCACGCGCCGCCGGCCTGTGCCTTGAGCTCGGTCGCGGTCCCCTCGGCGATGATCGCGCCAGAGTCGATCACGGCGATCGAGTCGGCGAGCTGGTCGGCCTCTTCGAGGTACTGCGTGGTGAGCAGGACGGTGGTGCCGGCAGTCGCGAGGGACTCGATCGCGTCCCAGGTGTCGCGGCGCCCGCGGGGGTCGAGGCCCGTCGTCGGCTCGTCGAGGATAACGACAGGGGGCCGGGCGACGATGGCGCCGGCGAGGTCGAGCCGTCGCTTCATGCCGCCAGAGTACGACCCGGCCTGCTGGGAGTCGGAGACCCCGTCGAGGCGGAAGTCGCGGAGCAGCTCGCGGGCCCGGGCCTTGGCGTCGGAGCGGCGCATGCCGTAGAGCTCGCCGACCATCGTGAGGTTCTCGAACCCGCTGAGCTTCTCATCGACGGCGGCGTACTGGCCGGAGACCCCGAGGCTGCGACGGACGAGGTGCCCGTCGGTCTGGACGGAGTGCCCGGCGACCCGCACGTCACCCGAGTCGGGGGCGAGGAGGGTCGTCAAGACCCGCACCGTGGTCGTCTTGCCGGCACCGTTCGGCCCGAGGAGCCCCTGGACGGTCCCCTCGGGGACGTCGAGCTCCACACCGGCGAGCGCCTGGAAGTCGCCGAAGCGCTTGGTCAGTCCGTGGATGGAGATCACGAGGCGACGCGCTCCCGGTCGAGCACCGGGGTGATGTCCTGCCAGTGCTCGGTCACGTAGCCCAGGGCCTCGTCCTTCACGGCGGGGCCGAAGACGGCCACCCATCCCTGGGGGACGTCGGCGAACTCGGGCCACAGGGAGTGCTGGTTGACGCTGTTCACGAGGACCCGGAAGCGTGCGTCGTTGTCGTCGAAGGGGTTCGTCATCGACTTTCCTCTCGTCGTGTCGGCTGTCGTCGAGAGTGGTTCGCCGCCGTCGGGCGTGCGGATGGGTCCGGACCGAGATCCGGACCCATCCAGGTCGACCAGGACTCCACGACAGACGTGCTGGTGGCGGCGCCGGGACGCCGCAGGGACAGCACGAGCCACCGCGGAGACGGTGCCGGGACAGCGCCGAGACGGCGCTGGGCCGGCGCAGCTCAGCCTTGTCCGAGCAGCCTGTCGAGGATGGGCGCGAGCTCGCCCATCGCCTCGTCCGAGAGCATGTCGGAGTGGCGCACGGCGACCGTGCTCGTCGTGACCTCCCCCGTCACGTGCGGCTCCCAGGCCTGCGGGGCCGGCCGTCCGGCCGGCACCTCGCTGGTGGCCTCGACGACGTGCAGGTCCCCGTCGAAGACCGGCACGGGGGTGGCGTCGAAGAGCTCACCCGTGCGGACGAACCTGCGCACCATCCGCCCGATGGACTCGACGGGGACGTCGGCGAGGGGGTTGCCTGCCTCAGCGAGAGCCGCGAGCACCTGGTCGACGTCGAGCTCGACGTCGTCGGGTGCAGCGATGCCGTTGGCGTCGAGGAACCCGCGCCACATGGCGTCACCCGCGGCGACCCCGGCCAGGGCCGACTCCTGGGTCGGGTAGGCGTCCAGGAGGACGAGCAGACCGACCTCGTCACCCTGCGACCGCAGCCGCGCGGCGAGGTGCTGCGCGAGACGACCGCCGAAGGACCAGCCGACGAGGTGGTACGGCCCCTCGGGCTGGACCTCGCGGACGGCGTCGAGGTAGACGTCGAGCATCTCGTCGAGCGTGCCGGCGGCCTCGGGCTCGGGCTCGTCCGGGGCGAGGCCCGGCATCTGGAGGCCGACGACCGGGCGCCGGCTCTCGAGGTGCCCGAGCAGCGCCCCGTACTTCCAGCTCACCCCCGTGGCGGGGTGCACCACGAAGACCGGTGCACCTGTCCCCTCGGCGCGCAGCGGCAGGATCGTCCGCAGGCTGTCCGTGATGTCGACGTCACCCGTGCCCGACAGCGCCGCGAGAGCAGCGACGGTCGGGGCCTGGAACAGCGCCTGGACGGGCAGCGAGGTGCCCAGGGCGGAGTTCACGGCGGCGATGGTCGGCTGGGCGACGAAGGAGTGCCCGCCGAGCTCGAAGAACGAGTCGTCGGCCGTGACACCGGTGACGTCGAGCACGCTCTCGTAAGCCGCGGCGACGGCACGCTCGGCAGCGGTCTGGGGCGGTCGGCCGCCCGTCCCGGCGGTCTGGAGCTCGGGCAGCGCCCGGGCGTCGACCTTGCCGTTCGGGGTGAGCGGCACCTCGTCGAGGACCTGCACGGCCACGGGCACCATGTAGTCGGGCACCCGCGAGCGCAGCCCGGCGAGCAGGGAGTCGGTGACCTCAGCCGTGTGAGCAGCAGCGTCGGTCAGGACCACCCAGGCACCGAGGCTCGTGCCACGTCCTGTCTCGACAGGGCGGACCACGGCCTGGGCGACGGCGGCGGCGGCGCGCAGCAGCGCCTCGACCTCTCCGGGTTCCACACGGTGTCCGCGGATCTTCACCTGGCCGTCGCTGCGGCCCAGGGACACCACGCTCGGTCGAGCCCCGGTGCCTCGGCCGTGCACGACGACGAGGTCACCGGTCCTGTACATCCGGCTGCCGTCGGCCGCGAAGGGGTCCGCGACAAAACGGTCCGCCGTCGCCCCGGAGCGTCCGGCGTAGCCGTGGGCCAGCTGGTCGCCTGCGAGCCACAGCTCCCCGACGCTGCCAGGCAGCGCAGGACGCAGGCGCTCGTCGAGCACGTAACCGATGGTGTGCGGGGTGGTCGCACCGAGCTCAGGGGTCTGGGAGTCACCCACCCGGGCGACGAGCGAGTCGACCCCGACCTCGGTCGGGCCGTAGAGATTCCACGCCTCGACCGCGGGGCGCTCGCGCAGCCAGGCCCACAGCCCGGCGTCGAAGGCCTCGCCGCCGAGCAGCATCGTGAACGGCGCGTCGCTCGGACGGTCGTCGAGCAGCGTCGTGAGGCTGGTCTGCCCGGCGAGGGCCGACACATAGCTCGGGGTGGTCTCCCACGCACCGATGCCACGCTGGGCGAAGAGCGCGACGAGCGCCTGCGGGTCGCGGCGCACCTCGTCGGCGACGACGTGCACCTCGTGCCCGGCCACCAGCCACAGGACAGGGTCCATCGCGGCGTCGAAGCCGACACCCGTGGTGTGCGCCAGGCGCACCCGGCCCGCGGCAGGGTCGGGCATGAGCGTCGCGCAGTGCGAGACGAGCAGGCTCGCGAGCGCGCCGTGCGGCACCTGGACGGCCTTGGGCTCCCCCGTCGTCCCCGACGTGAAGATCAGATAGGCGGGGTCGTCGGCGGTCACGGAGGGTCGGGTGGAGCGCAGACCATCGGCAGACCGCAGACCGTCCGGGGTCGCCTCGGCGGACGAGGTCAGCCCGTCGGACGTCGCGTGAGAGGCGCGCGCGGTCAGCAGGTCGCTGATCGTCACCACACGCTCGGGCGCGATCCCGGCTGTCTCTGCCGCCTGGTGCGTGAGCAAGGCGTCGCTGTCTGCGTCGTCCTCGCTCGGGGCGTGCACGACGAGGCGTGCGCTCGCGGTCGCCAGCATGCTCGCGACGCGCTCGGCAGGGAGCTCGTCGTCGACAGGGGCGACCACGGCGCCCGCCCGCCACACGGCGAGCAGGGCTGCGACGGTGTCGATCGAGCGCGGCAGACGCAGCGCGACGACCTCGCCCGGGCGCACGCCGTGGGCGGTGAGGCCCGCGGCGAGGGCCGAGACGCGGGCGTCGAGCCCGATGAAGTCGAGCGACGGCACACCCGCGGTCTCGGAGTCCGCGTCCTCGGTCTGCGCGTCGGTGCTCTCCGACAGCACCCTGTCCTCGGACCGGGCGGCACTCTCGGGCGACCCGTCGTCAGCGGGGAACACGTCGAAGGCGTGGTCCTGGGCCCCCGGGACCCGGCTCGCGCCGGTCTCGTGGCCTGTGCCGACGATCGCGGTCTGCTCGCCGAACCTGCGGACGGACTCGTCGAAGGTGTCGAGCACGAGCCTGGGCTCGCGGACCGAGGCCCAGGCGTCGAGGGGCGCGAGAGAACCCTGGGCGAGCGTCACGTCGAGCATCGGCGCGTCGGGGGCGTCGGCGACCTCGCGGAGGAAGTCCACCCACCTGTCGACGAGCCCACGGGCCGCGTGGACGCTGAACATCGCGGAGTTGTACTCGAGCACCCCGTCGACGGTCCCGTCCTGGTCGCGGCCACCTGCACCGGCCTGGCCCCGGCCACGGGGGCGCAGGGTGAAGGACAGGTCGACCTTGGCCGAGCCTGTCGTCCCCGGTGCGACAGGCTGGGCCTGGACACCGGGGAGGTCGAGGGTCAGCCCTGTCGGCTCCTCCACGGACAGCATGGTCTGGAAGATCGGGTGCCGTCCGAGACGACGCTCGGGGGCGACCGCCTCGACGATCCGCTCGAAGGGCACAGACTCGTGGTCGATCGCGGTCAGGGTCGCCGTGCGGGCACGGCTGATCGCGTCAGCGAGGGTCGGTGCACCGTCGCTGAGGTCGACCCGCAGCGGCAGCGTGTTGACGAAGAACCCGACGAGGTCGGCCACGTCAGGGTCGGTCCGGCCCGCCGAGGGCGACCCGACGACCACGTCGTCCCCCGCCCCCGTGCGGTGCAGATAGCCGGCAAGACCGGCGAGCCATCCGTGGAATCCGCTCGCCGACTGGCGGGCCGCGACAGCGGTGACCTTCTGGGCAACGTCTGCGGGGATCTCGAACTCGAGGAGCGCCGCAGGCTGCGCGGCGGTGTCGGGGCGGCGCCCGTCAGCGGGCAGCTCGAGCTCGGTCGGGGCGCCGGCGAGCGCCTCGATCCACGCGTCGAGCAGCGGGTCCTGCGAGGAGGAACCGTCGGCAGCCGTGGCAGTGCCGGCGGGGTCCGCCTCGAGGGCACGCTGGCGTCGTGCGACGTCGGCGTACTGCACCTCGAGAGGGCGCTGCAGCTTGGCCGAACCGCTGCGACGTGCCGAGTACGAGGCCGCGAGGTCGCGGACCAGGGGTGCCAGGGAGGCGCCGTCGGTCGCGATGTGGTGGATCACCAGGTCGAGGCGCCACCTGTCGGCGCCGGTCTCGACGATCGCCGCGCGCAGCGGCTGGTCGACGGTGAGGTCGAAGCCGGTGGTCGTGTCGACGGGCTCAGTGGTGGCGATCCCGGTCGGCGCGTCGTGGATGCGCTGGACCGGGCGCCCGTCGACCTCCGGGTACGTCGTGCGCAGCACCTCGTGGCGGGCCACGAGGTCGTCGACTGCACCGGCCAGGGCTGCGGTGTCGAGGTCGCCGGAGAGCGCGACCTGGAGGACGACCGAGTACTCGGCCGACGTCGGGTCGAGCCTGTTGAGGAACCACAGGCGGGCCTGACCGGAGGACAGCGGGATCTCCTCGCCGTCCTGGCGCGGGTGGTCGGCGACCCAGGAGCGAAGACCCTGCACGGGGCCGTCGACCGGGCTGGTGGACGGGGCACCCGTGGTGCTGCTCGTCCCACCTGCCGCGCCGGAGCCGGTCACGGAGGCAGCCGTCGCACCGCGTCCGATCGCCGCGAGCAGCGCCGCGGGTGTCGGGGCGTCGAAGACCGCGCGCAGCGGGAGGGTCGCGCCGAGCTCGTCGCGGACCCGTCCGGCGAGGGCCACGGCGAGCAGCGAGTGGCCGCCGAGGGCGAAGAAGTCGTCGTCGAGACCGACGTCGCGGACCCCGAGGACCTCCCCGACGATCGCGCAGAGCGCCCGCTCGTCGTCGGTCTGCGGAGCACGCGAGGGTCCACGGTCACCGGGCTCTGGGAGGGCCGCGACGTCGACCTTGCCGTTCGGCGTCAGGGGCACCGCCTCGATCACGGTGACGGAAGTCGGGACCATGTAGTCCGGCAGCTCGGAGGCCGCGAAGGTGCGGACCGCGGAGCCGTCGGTCGAGGTGGTGTCGTCGGAGGCGGCGTCGCTGGAGGCGTCGGGCACGACCCAGGCGACCAGACGCGCCGTGTCTGGGCCCCCGGGCGTCACCACACGGGCGACCGCTGTGCGCACACCAGGAGCACGCTCGAGGGTGCGCTCGACGTCTTCGACCTCGATGCGGTACCCGCGCAGCTTGACCTGGTCGTCGTCGCGGCGGACGAACTCGAGCTCACCCGTCAGGCGTCGCCGGACGACGTCACCCGTGCGGTACATCCGGGTGCCGTCGCCGCGCGGGTCGGCGACGAACCGTGCGGCGGTCTCGGCCGAGCGGCCACGGTAGCCGTGAGCCTCGGAGAGCCCCGACAGGTACAGCTCCCCCTCGACGCCCGGCGGGACAGCGCTGAGCGTCGCGTCGAGGACGCGGGCGGTGACGTTGGCGATCGGTCCGCCGATGGTCACCCGGCCGGGCCGGACGGGGGCGAGGACGGAGTCCACGGTGAACTCGCTCGGGCCGTAGAGGTTCCAGCCTGCGACACCGGGGGCGTCGGCGAGCCGGTCCCAGAGCGTCCCGGGCACGGCCTCGCCTCCCACGGCGACCAGCAGCGGGACCTCGCGGTCGGCTGCGCCGTCGAGCAGACCGACAGTCACGAGCTGCTGGGCGTAGGACGGTGTCGTCTCGAGGACGTCGATGCCGAGCTCGGACACAGCCTGGACCACGGCCTCGGCGTCCGTGCGGGTCACGTCGTCGGCCATGTGCAGGGTGGTCCCGGCGACGAGCCACAGGATCGGGTCCCAGGCAGCGTCGAAGCCGAGACCCGACAGGTGGAGCATGCGCGGCAGGCGCGGCTCTGTCGTCTCGTCTCCGCCGCCGACCGCCGCGAGCTGCTCGCGGAGCGGCCCGACGAGGGTGTCCTCGTGCTGGGCGAGCACGTTGGCGAGGGCCGAGTGCGGCACCTGGACACCCTTGGGTGTCCCCGTGGTCCCCGAGGTGTAGACGAGGTACGCGACGTCGTCGCTGCGGACCGGCCGCAGACGGAAGGACTCACCCGATGGCGCCGCGTCGAACAGCTGAGCCGGTGCGAGGGTCACGAGCTCCTCGATGAGGTCGGGCGGCAGCTGTCCGGCTGTGCCAGCCCCCGGGGTCTCCGTCCCTGCGGCGAGCATGCTCGCGAGCGACTCGTCCGAGACGAGCACCGAGGCCTCGCTGTCCACGAGGATCTGGCTGATCCGCGCAGCCGGGTAGGAGACGTCGACCGGGACGGCGACGGCACCGGCACGCAGGGCGGCCAGGACCGTCACGACGGCGTCGGTCGTCCGCGGCAGTGCCACGGCGACCCTGTCCCCGCGGACCACACCGAGCGCGGCGAGCGCGTGGGCACCGCGGGTGATCCGCTCGTCGAGCGCCGAGAAGCTCAGCGATCCGTGGGAGTCGGCGAGGGCCGGGGTGTCGCCGTGCGCGGCGACAGTCGCGTCGAGACGGTCGAGGACCGTCCCCCTGGTCGCCAGCTCGCGCCCGGTGCTCTGCGCCTCGAGGAGCTCTGCGGTCTGCGGGTCGACCGAGGGCAGGTCCGAGATCCGGCTGTCCGTCGACGTGACGAAGGCCGTGAGCACGCGGTCGACGGCGTCGCGCAGGCGCTCGGCGGTCGAGGCGTCGAAGAGCGCGCGGTCGTAGCCGAGCGTGCCGACCAGCGGACCGTCGTCACCCGACGGGGCCTGGAAGTCGACGAGCAGGTCGGTCTTGACGCCGGCGCTGGTCACCTGCCCGGGGACCGTCACGGTCAGACCCGCGAGGTCGATCTGGGCGGGCTCGTTGCTCTGCAGCGTGAGCAGCACCTGGAACAGCGGGTGCCTGTCGGCCACGCGCGGCGGACGCAGCGCGTCGACGAGGGAGTCGAAGGGCACGTCCTGGTGGGCGTAGGCCTCGGTGTTGCCCGCACGGACCCGCCCGAGGACCTCGGCGAGGGTGGGGTCCTGCGCCAAGGAGGTGCGCAGGACGACCGTGGTGACGAAGAACCCGACGAGCTCGTCGAGCTGGGGGTCGGTGCGCCCGGCCACGGGTGTGCCGAGGACCACGTCCTCCCCCGCGCCCTGCTGCTCGAGGGCGACCGCGAGCGCTGCGTGCAGGACGATGAACACGCTCGTGCGGTGCTCGGCGGCCAGCGCGCGGACGGCGGCGTGCCGCTCGGCGTCGAGCTCGAGGGCCAGCTCGCCGACCCCCTGCTGGGTGGAGTCGGTCGGGTCAGCAGCCCCGCGGGACCTGTCGCGCGGCAGCGAGATCTCGTCCGGGGCGCCGGCCAGGGCACGCTGCCAGTAGGTGAGCTGCTCGGCCAGGACGCTCGACTCGTCGGCGGGGTCGCCGAGGTGCTCGCGCTGCCAGAGCGTGAAGTCGGTGTAGGTGACGGGCAGCGCGGCCTGCTCGGGGGCGCGGCCCTCGACGCGGGCGGCGTAGGCGACCGAGAGGTCCCGGGCGAAGGGCGCGAGGGACCAGCCGTCAGAGGCGATGTGGTGCATCGTGGCGACGAGCACGTGGGAGTCGGGCGCTGTGCGCAGCAGGACAGCACGCAACGGGGTCTGCTCGGTCACGTCGAAGGGCCGCAGCGCCTCCTGCTCGACGACGGCGTCCACCTGGGAGGCGGGCACGTCGACCGAGGTGAACGGGACGGCCGCGGCGTCACCGTCGAGGACCACCTGGACGGGCTCGCCGTCGACGTAGGGGAACACCGTGCGCAAGGGCTCGTGCCGGGCGGCGACGTCACCGAAGGCGGCGCGCAGCGCAGCCACGTCGAGGGGACCCTCGAGGTGCAGCACGACAGGGATGTTGTACGCGGCGGAACCGGGCTCGAGGCGGTTGAGGAACCACAGGCGGCGCTGGGCGAGCGAGACCGGGAGACGGTCCGGGCGCGCGGCGGGTGCCAGGCGCACGGGTCGCCCGGCACCTGCAGCACCCTCGTCGTCCGTGGCATCCTCGGCCAGCCCTGCGAGCTGGGCGACCGTGGGCTTCTCGAAGATGTCGCGGACCGTGACGGTCCGGTCGAGGGCCGTGGTCAGGGTCGCGGCGAGGCGCGTGGCCAGCAAGGAGTGCCCGCCGGCTGCGAAGAAGTCCTCCTCGATGCCGACCGAGTCGACGCCGAGGACCTCGGCGAAGGCCGTCGCGACGGTCCGCTGGACCGCTGTGCGCGGCTGCTGGGCGGAGTCGTCGGTGCTGCGCTCGGGGCTGGGCAGGGCCCGGCGGTCGAGCTTGCCGTTGGGGGTGAGCGGCAGGTCGGAGAGCGTCATGATCGCGCTCGGCACCATGTAGTCGGGCAGGTCGGCGCGCAGCGCGGCCCGCACCTGGGCGCCGAGCCGGGTGTCGGGTGCGCCCTCACCGGTGACGTAGCCGACGAGGCGGGCAGCGGGGCCCTCGCCCTGGACGATCGCGGCGGCGCCGACGACCCCGTCCTGGCGGCGCATCGCGGCCTCGATCTCGCTGAGCTCCACGCGGTAGCCGCGGATCTTCACCTGGTCGTCGATGCGACCGAGGAACCGCAGCGAGCCGTCGTGGCGGCGGCGCACCACGTCACCCGTGCGGTACATGCGGGAACCGTCGCTCGCGAAGGGGTCGGCGACGAAGCGCTCGGCGCTCAGGCCGGGCTGGCCCACGTACCCGCGGGCGACGTTGACGCCCGCGAGGTACAGCTCGCCGACGGCGCGGTCGGGCACCGGGCTCAGGCTCGCGTCGAGCACGTAGTGGCGGCTGTTGCGCACCGACGAGCCGATGTGCGGCGCGCCCGCGGTGATGGTCGCGACGAGGCTGTCGACGGTCACCTCGGTCGGGCCGTAGAAGTTCACGGCGTGCACGTCGTCGAGGGCTCCGAGGGTGTCCCAGAGCGACGGGCCGACCTCTTCCCCGCCGAGGGCCACGACGGTCGGGTGCGGGTCGCGGTCGAACAGACCGGCGGCCAGCAGCGCCTCGGCGAAAGACGGGGTCGTCTCGATCGAGTCGATGCCCTCCTCGGAGAGATAGTCGGCGAGGCGCTGCGGGTCGCGGCGCACCTCGTCGTCGACCATGTGGAGCTCGTGCCCGGCGAACAGCCAGAGCAACGGGTCCCACGCCGCGTCGAAGGACAGCCCGGCGGTGTGCGCGACGCGCACGGGACGGCCCAGACGCTCGGCGGCGGGGTCGAAGAGGTCGGTCCTGTGGTGCTGGAAGAGGTTGCGGAGCGCGACACGCTCGACGCCCACACCCTTGGGACGGCCTGTGCTGCCCGAGGTGAAGACGACGTAGGCGAGGTCGGAGCCCGAGAGCTGCGGGAGGCCCGACGCGTCGTCGCTGCACCTGCGCCAGCCGGCGGCAGTGTCGGAGTCGACGGCGATCGAGGGCACGTCCCACGACGCACCGGCGGCGCGGTCGCGCTCGGCCTGGCGGTGGCTGGTGAGCAGCAGCGCGGGCTCGGAGTCCTCGATCATCCCGGCGACGCGGTCGATCGGGTACTCGGGGTCGAGCGGCACGTAGACGCCGCCGGCCTTGAGCACGGCGAGGACGAGCAGCGGCAGGTGCTTGCTGCGCTCGATGCGCACCGCGACGCACCGCCCGGGGACCACGCCCTGGGTGATGAGGTGGTGCGCCATCCGGGTCGACGCGGCGTCGAGCTCGGCGAAGGTGAAGGTGCCGTCGGTCGCCACGACAGCGGTGTCCTCGCCGCGGCGCGCGGCTGCGGCAGCGAAGGCCTCGAGGACTGTCTCGCTCTCGATGGGCAGCTCGGGGCCGGCGCCCTGCTCGAGGAGTCCGGCGACCTCGTCGTCGGCGACCACGCGCGCGTCGGTCACCGCGACGTCGGAAGGCTCGTCGATCACCTGGGCGACGAGGGCCAGCAGTCGCTCGGCGTGCCCGGTGAGGCTCTCGACGGTGTGCAGGTCGGCGTCACCCTCGAGCTGGAGGGTCGGGACGGCCGCGCTCGACTCGAGGCCGGAGACCACGAAGGAGAGGTCGTGCACGGGCCCTGTCGACAGGATCCGGACCTCACCGGTCGCCGAGCCGAAGCGCAGCGCGTCGATCACGGGCAGCAGGTTGACCGAGGGACCCGCCTGCGACGGGGCGCTCGGGAGGTCTTCGGTGCGGAAGCGCTGGTGCTTGACCACACCGCGCAGCACGTCGCCGGCGTGCGCGACGGTCTGTGCGACCGTCGCCGTCGGGGACACGTCGACGCGGACGGGCAAGATGCTCGAGAGCATCGAGGGGGTCGACTTCGCGACCTTGCCGCGTCGCGCGGTCACCGGGAGACCGAGGGAGACGGTCTCCTGGCCGGTGATCTTCGCGAGGTAGAGGGCGATGAGCCCGACCATCGTCTTGGGCAGGTCCCGGCCGAGGGCTGCGAGCGGCGCGGCCTGCTCGTCGGTCAGCGGCACGGCGACCCGCACCACGCGGGTCGCGGCACGCCCCGTGGTCCCCTCGAGGCCGTCGACCGTGGTCTCCTCCTCGAAGGTCTCGCGCCAGAACGCCTCGTCGGCGTTGTGGTCCTCGGAGGTGCGGTACTCCTCGAGGGCGTCGAGGAGCTCGTGGTGGCTCGGGAACGGCGAGGGGGTCTTCGCGGCCGTGCGCGCCACGCGTCCAGCGAGAGGTCGCAGCAGCAGCCCTGTCGGGGCGCGCTTGTCGAGCTCTGTGTACACACGGGCCAGATAGTGCAGGGCGATCACGGCGGAATAGCCGTCGAGCATGATGTGGTGGACGCGCTGGAAGAACAGCGACCTGTCCCCCGCGAGCCTGAAGAGGATCGCGCCGAAGAGCTCGTCTCCCTCGATGTCGCGCGGGGTGGTCATCTCGGCGTCCATGCGGGTGCGCGCGGTGTCGAAGGCTGCCACGACGTCCTCGCTGCGCAGGTCGACGACCTCGAGCAGGTCGTCGGTCGGCTCGGGGCGGCGGCGGACCGCGTGGGGACCGTCGTCGTCGGCGCGGAACCGCATGCTGATCGAGTCGATGTCCCGCACGATCTTGGTGAGCGCGATGCTCAGCAGCCGCGGGTCGACGTCACCTTGCACGTCGAGGTACTGGCCGATCTGGTACGTCGCGTTCTCGGGGTCGAGCTGCTGGGCGTACCAGATGCCGCGCTGCGCTGGGGTCAGCCGGAGGCGCAGGTCGGCCGGCGTCTCGGTGGTCTCGGGGTCCTGGGCCTGGTGGTGCTGCTCGTTCTTCGTCACGCGTCGCTCTCCTCACAGACGAGGCCCCGCCCTGGGGCGAGGCCTCGTGTCGCTGCGTCGGTCGTCCCGACGTTCCTCGGGGTTCCGCAGGGCTTACTGGAACTGCCCGATCTGCAGGAAGTTGAGGATGCCGCCGATGTCGATCAGCGGTCCCTGGATGAGCGGGCCTTCGATCAGTGCGGTCCAGATGTCCATGAGGTGCTCCTTCGGTGCGGTCTCGTGGACGCCCCGGGAGGAGCGTCACGAGGGGTTCGGAGCCTGGAGCAGGGTGGATGGGTCTGGGCTGGATCTCAGGGTGCGAGGGAGGCGGACACCGCACCGAGACTCGTGCGGGGTGTGTGGTTCTGGGTGCGGGGTGCGAGGCGCAGGGGGCGACGTACGAGGTGCAGGGAGCTGCGGTGTCCCTCCGGTCAGGCGGTCGACGTTTCCGGTCGACGGTGCGTGCGGTGCGCGGAGTGCTCGTCGAGGAACGACTCGAGGGCCTCGAGCCCGATGCCCGTGCAGCCGTAGGCGTCGAACCTGCCGAGCGACGAGATCTTCGTGACGGTCTCGATGTCCTCGATCCGCGAGCAGTAGAGGATCAGCAGCTCCTCGAGGTGCTCGAGCCCCTCGAGGGCGGCGATCGAGGTGAGGACCGGCAGGCTCTGCAACCGGAGCCGGCGCAGGCCAGGCAGCAGCTCGATGCCCCGCAGGTCGGTGATCTTGCGGCCGCCCAGCAGACCGAGGTCGACGAGCGGCAGGTGCGCGATCTTCTCGAAGATCTCCGGGGCCGGGTGCGGCACGGTCCGCAGCTGCAGGGCGGCGAGCCTCGGCAGGGCGAGCAGGGCCTCGAAGGAGGTCTTGGTCGGCGCGAGGTGGGCGTGCTCAAGGTTCGGGAAGGTCTGAGCGGTGAAGGTCGTCGGGCCGTCGGTCTGCAGCCTGCGCACCGAGGGCAGCACCATCCCGCGTGGCCACCGTGTCGGGGCGCCGCCGGTCCAGACCTCGAGCGTCGTCACGGTCTCCGGGATCGCACCGTCGGTCATGGTCGAGACGATCGTGGGGGCGACGCCCGCACCCAGCGAGAGCTCGGTGAGGTTCGGGAACCTGTCGAGGCGTCGGGGCACCTCGGTGACGTAGGCCCCGATGTCTCCTCGTACGCGCAAGGACCTGACGGCGGCGTCGCGCTCCTCGTCGGGCGGGGCGTCCAGCGCGATGAAGGCCTCGATCGCCTGGCCCAGCGGCGTGGAGTCCGAGGCGGCCATCACCCACTGCTCGGGAAGCGGGGAGGTCTCGTCCCGCGTCCCGTCAGCAGCCAGCCATCCGCGCTGGCCGGAGGTGGCGTGAGCGTCCTGGGGTGTCATGCGGTCACCCTAGCGAGGGGCGGGGACACGGGGCGAGGGGTCGTCCGAGGTCTGGACCTGGGTGGACGTCTCGGTGCCGTGCGTCGCCGGTGCCTCGCCGGTCGACCGGGCGGCATCCGTCGACCGGGCCGCGTCGGCTGATCGGGCGTCGCCCGTCGACCGGGCCTCGTCTGCTCCCGACGGCACGACCTCGACACCCTGCATGCGCTGCACCTCGGCGTTGAGCACACCACCGGCGAGGATGACGATGCTGCTCACCCACAACCACAGCACGGCGGCGAGGATCGCGCCGATGGTCTGCGCGGCGATGGCCACGGTCTGTGTCGCGGCGTCCTCGCCCGGGACGCTCGAGCCCGCGGCACCGAGGTAGACCTGGAACCCCAGGGCGACGACCAGCAGACCCACGGTGCCGAGCACCGCGCCTGGCAGGCAGCGCCGCCAGGTGGTCGCGACGTTGGGACCGTACCTGTAGAGCAGCGTGAGGAACCCCCCGGCGAGGACCACCACGGCGGGCCAGCGGACCAGCTCCCACACCGACGTGAACACCGCGCCCAGCCCGAAGAGGTCCGCGATCTCCTCCCCGCCACCGAGCAGCGGCCCGACCACGAGCATGCTCAGCAGCACCACGAGGGTCAGCACCGCGCCGAGGGCCAGGGCCAGCCCGAGCAGCACCTGCTGGAAGAAGCTCCGGCGCTCCTCGACCGTGTACGCGTCGTCGAGCGAGCGGATGGCCGCGCGGAACATGCGGCTCGCCAGCCACAGCGCGACGACAGTACCGCCGATCGCGATGCCCGCCCGTTCCTGCCCGAGCAGCCCCTCGACGAGCGGGGCGAGCACCTCGGCACCGATCTGGTGGTCGAAGACCCGCACCACCTGGTCGACGACCGAGGACTGGATCTGCTCGACCCGCTCGGCACCGACGAAACGTTCGAGCGAGCCGAGCGCCGCCCCGAAGGCTGTGACGAGCGGCAAGATCGAGATGAGCGCGTAGTACGTCATCTCTGCTGCGAGGCCTGTCACGCGGACGTCGGCGATCCGCCGGGCGCACCGCACCACGAGCAACGGCACGTTGTAGCGGCCCACGGAGACGGGATGACGTTCGGCGAAGTCTTCGACCCGCTGGAAGACGGGCCGCCGGTCGCTCGGACCGCGGCGACGGCGCCTCTCCCGCCCCGCGGCGACGGCCCGCGCCGCGACGTGCGTGACCCACAGCCCCGCTGCGGGGCCGACCACGACCGCGGCGACAGCACCGGCGGCATTGTCCACGAACCCGTTGACGACCAGACCGACGACGACGGTCACGGCCAGGCAGGAGATGGTCGTGGCGGCCGTGCTGAGCAGCAGGCGCGCCGGGAACCACAGACGGGTCGCGACAGCGCAGGCGAAGCCCGCGGCGACGAGCGCGAGCAGGGTCATCGGACAGGCACCATGACGTCAACCTTGTCACGACCAGGGGTCGCTCCGCGCGACAGGCGACGGCGCTGCAGGTCGAGATGCTCTTCCCCTCCTGACACTGTGTCAGTACGATCCCTCACGACAACGGTCCCGGTCAGCATCCACGGGGTCATCACGACGGGCCCGGTGCCCGACCCTCTCGAAAGCTGACCCCGTGACTGTCTCGACCCCGTTCCGCGCTCTCGGGCTCCTGAGCGCTGCGACGCTCCTCCTCGGCGGGCTCACAGCCTGCGCGGAGTCCTCGACCCCCGACGGCGCCTCCTTCGGCTGCTACGACGCCGGCACCCAGGGCCTCACGCTCGTCCCTGTCGGCGACAGCTGCGGTGCGGGGACGGTCCCCGTCGTCTGGCAGACGGCCGACCCGTCCGACGCGACGGACGGCTCCGACGGGACTGACGGCGATGACGGAGCCTCAGGCGACGACGGCGCCGACGGGCTGGCAGGCGCACCCGGGACCGCGGGCACGGACGGCCAGGACGGAGCGCCCGGCGCGCCAGGACCGGTCGGTCTGACAGGTGCGACAGGTCCGACCGGGCTGACCGGCCCCAGCGGACCGGCAGGCGCGACAGGGGCGACCGGGACGACAGGGACGGCCGGAGCCGACGGCGCTCCTGGAGCCCCCGGTGCACCCGGGACCGACGGCGCGGTCGGACCCGCAGGCGCGACAGGCGCTGTCGGAGCCGCTGGGCCTGTCGGCCAGACCGGTGCCACAGGGGCCACGGGTGCGACAGGTGCCACGGGCGCGACCGGTGCTGTCGGCGCGACCGGTGCCGCCGGAGCACCCGGGGCTCAGGGCGCCACCGGCGCAGCAGGCCCGACAGGCGCCACCGGACTGACCGGAGCGGCTGGTGCCGACGGTGCCGACGGTGCGGCCGGTGCCGACGGCGTCGCCGCCTGGTCGACCCTCTCCGCGTGGAGCGCCACCGCGACGTACACCGCCGGCCCGCCCTCGTCGATCGTCACCTTCGCCGGAGGGACCTTCCTCGCGGTCGAGTCGAACGTCGCGCAGCAGCCCGGCACGAGCACAGCGTGGGCGCAGATCGCAGCCCCCGGGGTGAAGGGTGACAAGGGTGACCCCGGCGAGGCCGGGGCCCCTGGACCCGTGGGGGCCGAGGGTGCTCCAGGCGCGCCCGGAGACATCGGCGCGACAGGTGCGACCGGACCCGTGGGTGCTGACGGTCTCGACGGTGCAGCCGGCCCCGCAGGGCCGACGGGGCCCGCTGGGCCAGAGGGCGCCCCCGGCCCCGTCGGCCAGACCGGTGCGACAGGAGCAGCAGGCCCCGCCGGGCAGACCGGCGCCACCGGACCTGCTGGCCCCCAGGGCATCCCAGGACCGGCGTCCGTGTCCACCCTGGAGCCACGCTTCGGGCAGCGCACCAGCAGGGCCGCCGACGGGCAGGGCGCAGACTGCACCATGGGCTCCGTGGCCTTCACCGCAGGTGGCGTGGCCCCGGGGATGATCGCCGACGGACGGATCCTGCGCATCAACGAGTACACAGCGCTCTACTCCCTCCTCGGGAGCACCTACGGCGGAGACGAACGGACCACCTTCGCGTTACCCAACCTCCTGCCTGTGACACCCAACGACCTGACCCCGTGGATCTGCGTGAACGGGATCTACCCGCAGCGGATGAACTGACCCGTCACGGGTCTCCCTCGGCAGCTCACTGAGAGTCGGGCCCTCAGAGCGGGCCAGCATCGACGACACCCCCAGACCTCGAAGCCTTTCGTCCCGGTTCGTTCCCGGATTCGCTGGCTAGCGTGACCTGGATGACATCGTCGGCGCGCCGTCACCAGTCCTTCGCCTGGTGGCGAGGGCTGTCAGGTGCGCTGGCCACCGGGCAAGGCCTCGCCCTCGCCCACCCTTTAAGCGCCGTGCGACCAGGCCGGGCGCTGCCCGGCTCCGTCCCCGCGCTCCCAGACGACTCAGCGACGGAGCAGCCCGACCCATGAACACGACGATGAACACGACGATCGCCGCAGCCTCCGGGCTCGTGCTGGTCGCAGTCCTCTCCGCGTGCAGCCCTGCGGGCGACGACACCTCCCAGGGGCAACCTCCCGCGACCGGCGACCTGCCCGTCGTCGACGTGTACGACATCACCGAGACCCCCTCGGTGAGCGACATGGCACTGGACATCACGCAGACCACCATGAACCTCGGTGGCGGGGCGCTGGACCGGTACCTGTACACGGTCGCCGGGGACGACGCCGTCTACGGCGCGGGTCGTCCGATCGTGGTCGACGCCGGGGACACCGTACGACTGACCGCGAGCAACGCCACAGACACCCCGACCAACATCCACTGGCACGGCATGAACGTGCCCAACGACCAGGACGGTCCGGGGATCCGCATCGAGCCCGGGGCCTCCCACGACTACGAGTTCACCGCCACGAGCCCGGGCACGTACTGGTACCACTCCCACGAACGGCCCGTGCGTGACCAGGTCGACGAGGGGATGTACGCACCCATCATCGTCCGAGACCCGATCGACGCCTCGTACGACCTGGACCAGGTCCTCGTGCTGGACGACTGGATGGTGGCCGGCGCCACGGGCCGCACGGAGGCCGTCGGCGAGGTCGACACCGTCAACGGGCGCACCGGCGACGACATCTCCCCGATCGAGATCACCGGTGGGGAGATCGCCAAGCTCCGGCTCATCAACGCCTCGACCGCCAGGACGCAGCAGATGAGCTTCCCGGTCGACGTGCGCGTCACCCACACCGACGGCGCGCCCCTGGTCGAGCCGTACACCACCCGAGAGCTGGCCATCGCGCCCGGGGGGCGCTACGACGTCGAGCTCGCCCCGACCGGCGGCACGGACGAGACCGTCACGATCACCAACGAACGTGACGAGGGGATGGTCATCCCGGTGAGGTACACGGCCGCCGACGCGACGGCCGCCGCGTCACCCTTCGTGGCACCCGAGCCCACCCCGCTCGACCCCGAGCTCCTCACCCGGACCCCTGACGTGGAGATGACGCTGTCGAGCACGATGGGCAGCTCCGGGGTCGCGTGGACCATCAACGGCGAGACCTTCCCCGACGCCGAGACCTTCGACCTCGAGCTCGGCACGACCTACGTGATGCGGTTCCGCAACAGCGACGTCTACCAGCTCGACCACCCCATGCACATCCACGGGACACATTTCCGCCTCCTGACCGAGAGTGGTTCCCCTGTGTCTGAGGAGATCTGGAAGGACACGGTGTCCATCCCTGCTGGGACGTACGTCGACGTGGCGATCACCTTCGACGAGCCCGGTACCTGGATGGCCCACTGCCACATCCTCGACCACGAGGACGGCGGCATGATGACCACCATCGACGTGGCCTAGTCTCGGCGGCCCACCCTCGGTGCCGACCGACAGGCTGGGCTGTCGATGGTCGTCTCGTCGAGCAGGCCCTTCGAGGAGTGCGCGCTCGGACGTGAGGTGCTCGCCCGCAGCGATCGTCGAAGGGCCCTCGATCCCGAGGACCCGAGCGACCACCTCGGTCCTGGCGACAGGACGTCGTCCTGCTCTCCCCGGAATGTCCCCTGCTGTTCACCTCGGGCCGCTAGCGTCTGGCGCATGACCCCGGAGACGCGGTTCTGGTCAGCTCGCGCGCGGTGGGCCGTCGCGACGGCCTTCGTCGCGTGCTGGGTGCTCGGGCTGGTCGTCGCCGGCCCGGACCTCGGGACGGAGGCCAGCCCGAGTGGCGCAGGTCAGGCGTTCTCTGGCCACCACCGGGCCGTCGCGTCCTCGGTCCTCGTGCACGGAGCGGCAGGCATCCTGCTCGTCCTCCTCGGGCTCGCGCTGGGCTCGGGCCTCACGCGGCGCACGACCGTGGCCCTCGCCTCGATCGCCGCCGTGCTCTCGATCGACCAGCTGGCCGGCGAGGTCGCTCTCGCCCTTGACCCGCACCGCGCCGGCGGCGTCGCGCTGGGGGAGATGCTCAGCCGCGTCGACGGAGCGAAGATGCTCGTCCTGGCCGCTCTGGTGGCGTCGGTCTGGCGGGGGGCGGTGCACCGAGGCCACACACTCACTGTCGTCAGCTGTTTCGCGGTGGTCAGCCTGGTCCTGTCCGGGGTCGGCTGCCTGACCTTGTCTGCCGGGCTCACGGCTGCTGCTGCCGCCTCGCTCCCGCTGCTGCTCGTCTGGAGCCTGACGGCGACTGCCGCGTCGACCGCCGAGCAGACGACAGACGTCGAACCGCACCTCCTGGCCGACGGCTACGCCCGGCGATGAGGTGACGTGTCGTGAGTCGACCCGACCCGACCCGACCCGACCCGACCCGACGCGACCCGTGCGATGCTCGTCCGATGACTCACGACCACCCTCGCGTGACCCTCGAACCGATCTCGCCGGCGCTCGCGCAGCGCATCGTCGACCGCACCGAGATCCCGGGCGACGACTGGCACCCCGAGTACCCCTTCGTCGACGAGCTCGACCCGCTGCGCTCGCTCGCCCGGTCGACCGCCCCGCACCCGGTCTTCACGATGTACCTCGTGCGGCGGTCTTCAGACGGTCTGGCCGTCGGCGGGCGGGGATTCTTCGGGCCCCCGGACTCGAGCGGCCGGGTCGAGCTCGGGTACGGCCTCGTGCCGGGCGCCCGAGGCGCCGGGCTCGCGAGGGAGGCCGTAGGGCTGGCGCTGCGGATGGCCCGGGACGCCGGGGCGACCGTGGCCGCCGCGGACACCGAGGCGGACAACCTCGCCTCGAGGCGTGTCCTGGCTGCCAACGGCTTCCTCGAGGTCGCGCGCCGGGGCGGCCTCGTGCTCGTCGAGCGCCCCCTCGCCGAGCTCTAGCCTGACCAGTCGCCCAGCCCTCCAGCCCTCCAGCCCTCCAGCCCTCCAGCCCTCCAGGAGGCTCAGCCCTTCGGCGCGGCCGCGCGCAGCTTCTCCAGCAGCGGCCCGGCCGCAGTGTCCAGGAACTCCTGCTGACCCTCGTCGCCCACCTGCACGAGAGCGATGTCGGTGAACCCCGCCTCCCAGTAGGCCGAGACGGCCTCGACGATCGCGTCGAGGTCCGGACCGCACGGGACCGACTCCGCGACGTCCTCGGGCCGGACGAAGGACGTGGCGCTGGCGAAGCCCTCGGTCGTGGGCAGGTTCGCGTTGACAGGCCACCCGAGCCCGGACCAGCGGAACTGGTCGTGCGCCCGCGCGACCGCACGGTCGACGTCGGTGTCCCAGCAGATGGGGATCTGGCCGATCTTGCGCGACCCGGGCCTGTCGGCCTCGGTGCGCGCCGCGTCCCAGGCGCTCACCAGCTCGGCCTTCGGCTCGGTCGCGACCAGGTGGTCGACGAGCGGCGCGAAGGTCTCGACAGACTGACGACCCGAGACGGCGACACCGATCTCGACGGGCAGGTCGGGCAGGTCCCAGAGCTTCGCGGAGTCCACCTGGAAGTGCTCGCCACGGTAGGACAGCAGGTCGCCGGAGAACAGCTCGGTGATGATCTCGACGGCCTCGACGAGCATGCTGTGACGCTCGTCGACCGCGGGCCACCCGCGCCCGACCACGTGCTCGTTGAGGTTCTCTCCCGAGCCCAGCCCGAGGGTGAACCTGCCGTCGGAGAGGATCCCCATCGTCGCGGCCTTCTGCGCGACGACGGCCGGGTGGTAGCGCACGGTCGGGCAGGTCACGTAGGTCATGAGGTCCACGCGCTCGGTCGCGTGGGCGACGGCGCCGAGCATCGTCCACGCGTACGAGGCGTGCCCTTGGCTCGTCAACCACGGGAAGTAGTGGTCGGAGGAGACCTCGAAGTCGAAGCCGACCCGCTCCCCCGCCACCGCGTAGTCCACGAGTGCCTTCGGACCGGACTGCTCTGTCATGAGGGTGTAGCCGAATCTTGTCATGCTCCGATCCTGCGACCGCACCCTGCCTCCCGCACCTCGGGCGCTGGGGACGCACGACGACAAGAGGCGTGAAGAGGCACCGCTCCCTAGGGTGGGCAGATGAGCGCTCCCACGCCTCGCCCGACCTTCGTGCGCACGGTCGTCCAGACCCTCGCCTCGGGGACGTCGGTGCTGCTCGTCGGGTTGCCCGGATCGGGTCGCAGCACGGTCCTGGCAGGTGCCCAGGTCGAGGCCGACGACGACGGCTGGACCGTCGTGACGCTGCGCGGCACCGGAGCCGGCACCAGCGGTGGCGCTGGTGATCGCCCGCTCGAGGCGCTCGTGCTCGCGGGCCTCACGACAGGCCCCACGGGCACGCTGGGTGCGCTCGCTGCCGCGCTCGAGGGCGTCACCGTCGCTGCCGGAGGAGCCCGGCGGTCGTCCGCAGACCGACGCGTCCTGGTCGTCGTCGACGACGCCGACCAGCTCGACGACGCGTCGGCCTCGGTCCTCGCGACCGTCGTGGCTCGCACAGGTGCACGGGTGCTCGCCTCAGCACGCCCGCCCGCCTCGGGCACCGCCGTCGCCCGTCTCCTGGCGGGCCCCGACTCGACGGTCCTGACCATGCCCGCGCTCCCCTTCGACGAGCTGCACCGCACCGTCGCAGAGATCTTGCGCGCCGACGTCGACCCCGACACCGCCGGGCGTCTGTACGCGCTCTCCGGCGGGATGCCCGGCCTGACCCGGGCGATCGCCCGAGAAGCACGGCGGTCTGCAGACCTCGCCGAGCCCGGCCGGCATCCCGGGGCGGAGCACTGGTCGTGGACGCCCGGGTGGGCCGTGGTCGTCGACCGCCTGCTCGCCGGTCTCGGCGACTCTGCCCGTGACGGGCTCCGGACGCTCGCGGCCTTGGGCCCAGCACCGACGGCCGAGGTCCGACGCCTCGTGCCGTGGTCGGTCGTGGAGACCCTCGACGACCACGGGCTCCTGCGGATGGTCGAGGACGACGGCGAGATCATCGTCGCGCTCTTCCCTCCCATGCTCACCGAGCACCTCCTCCACCTCACCCAGGACGCCCGCGGGCTGCGGGTCGCCGAGAGGATCACCGAGACCCTCGCGGGCTCTGCGCCGGGCCAGGGATCACGACGGCGACCGCGGACCACGCCCTCCTGGTCGAGCTCCCCCGAGTCGGCAGCGATCCTCGGCCGGCGGCTCGAGGACAGGGCGTCCGCGCACCTGCTGGTCACGCACGACACGTGGGAGCGCGACCCCACGGTCCACAGCACCGTGCTCTACCTCGACGCCCTGCTCGCCAGCCGTGCGGAGGTGGACGTGATCGAGGACGCCGTAGGCGTGGCTCTGCGCAGGCTCCGCCCGGCCGCCCACGAGCACCGAGGGTTCGTGGTGGCCTGGCACGCGGTCTACCGAGCCCACGTGCTCCACGACGTGACCGGGGCGTACGCGCTCCTCGCCGACCTCGACGCGGACGACGACCCCCGGGTCCGCGCGACCTCCGACGCCGTCCGTCAGCACCTGCGGCTCACCACCGGAGACCCCCACGAGCCCGCTCCGACCGAGACGCCGGCTCCGGCGACCCTGCCACCTCCCGCCGACCTGCCCGACGACACCGGCCGTCCGACCAACGCCCTCGTCAGGCTCGTGCGCGGCGAGGTGCTGCTCGCCCGCGGGCTGCCGGTCGACGCCCACGCAGAGCTCGTCGGCGGTGTGCTGCCCGCGCACGCACCGCGGCACGACGCCATCTCCCTCGTCGACCAGGCTGTCCTGCTCTCCGGAGACATCGACACCGCGACCCGGAGCGCCATGCGGTCTCTGGGCGAGGCCCGGGGCACCCTCGCCCAGGGTGAGATCGAGCCTCACGGCTACGTCGTCGCCCTCGGTCTCTACGTGGCAGGCCGCCTCACGACGCTGCGCGAGCACCTGACGAGCCTCTTCGCACTCGGGTCGCCGGCTCCGCTGCGCACGACCACCCGGGCTGGTCTGCTGTCGCTCTCGGTCTCGCTCGCGCTCCTCGAGGGGAATCTCGCGAGCGCGCGGTCCTCGCTCGCCCGCCTCGAGGAGATGGACCTCGCCGCGATGTTCACCCCGGCGGCCCGCCCCGGACCTCGCCGGGCCGCCCTCGACGTCGCGACAGGAGCAGACCCACGCCAGGCCACCCGCGAGGCCTGGGACGACGTCGCGGCACTGGTCGAGCGTGGAGCCGTGCTCGCGGCGGTGACCGACGGGACGACTCTGGTCGACCTGTGGGTCGACGAAGAGCGTGCGACGGCTGTGGCCGACCTCGCCCTGACAGCGCAGGGAGCCGTGCTGCCGGCCCTCGGCAGGTATCTGCGTGCTGCCGCAGACGGCGCCCCCGACGGTCTGCTGGTCGCCGCCGCCGACCTCCGCTCGCACGGCCTGGTGCTCCACGCGACCTCCGCCCACGCCCGAGCCGTCACCCTGCTGAGCCGCGAGGGTCGCTCCGGACGGGCGGCCGAAGAACGCGCTCGGCTGCGTGCGGCGGTCGAGCAGGCCGGCGAAGAGCTCAGCCTCGTCGTCCCGTCTCTGGCACCTGCCCTGAGCCTGACGGGGCGCGAGCTCGAGGTGGCCCGTCTGGTGGCCGAGGGGCTGAGCAACCGGGAGGTCGCCGACAGGCTCGTGGTGAGCGAGCGGACCGTCGACAACCACGTCTACAGGATCTTCCGCAAGCTCGGCATCCGGTCGCGCAACGAGGTCGCCGCGCTGCTCTGACGGCTGTCCTCAGACGGGTGCTCACCGTGCGCCGGGGTGTGCTCAACGGTGCTCTGGCCGAGGCTCACTGCTGCTCGCAGACCGCCTGAGCACAGTCCTCTCAGAGGTGTCATGGAGGTGTCGCTGATCCAGCGCACCACCCGACACCCGAGGAGGAGACCATGACCACGCCGACAGTGACGGCCGCAGCCCTGGCGCTGCTGCTCGCCACAGTCCCCGCAGCGGGACAGCCGCTCGACGCAGACGTCCCGGACCCGGCACCGACGACCGCGACCGACGTCGTCCCGATCACGCCCGCAGCACCTGACGACGTGACAGCCGTCGGCGTCGGCTCGACCGCGTCGAGCACGACGGACACCGGCACACCTGACGCCAGCAGCCCGGCCGTCGACGAGGCCCCCGCAGAAGAGACCGAGACCGGCTCTGGGCCGAGCACCGAGGTGGGCGTCTCCGGCGCCGACGTCGCAGAAGACACCACCGAGGAGGGAACCGGTACCGAGACCACCCCTGGAGCGGTCGTCACCGACGAGAGCACGACGACCGACGAGGCCGTCGACGACGCGACCGAGGTCGCGGGCGACCTAGAGGAGCTGGCAGGAGTCGACGAGCTGGCAGGCTCGGCAGACCCGGCTGAGGCTGTGACGGCACCCGTGGAGCCCGCCGCCGAGTCGGCGGACGGCGAGGTGGCGGAGCAGGCCGACGTCACCCCGCGTCTGGTCGTGGCTCCTGGCTACCAGGAGGACGGCTACGACAGGCCGTTCTGGTGGGCTGAGGACGGGCTGCACTTCCGCGACCCGATCCCCGCCAACGGCTACGTCAACATCAACGTGCCGGGCGCGGACAACGTCAGCATCGACAGCCACCGCGAGCTCATCGGCCAGACCTTCATCCCGTGGTCGTACTTCAACCTGCAGCCCGGGATGTGCATCTCCTGGACCGAGTCCAACGGGTTCAGCTACCACTTCGGCGAGGACAACTCCGGCCGGGGCGGCGTCGACGAGAAAGACTGGGAGTTCTGCGTCCCCGGCTCGACCGACCCCGACGAGCCTGTCGTCCCGGACCCCGACGAGCCCGACCAGCCTGACGCGCCAGACCCTGACGAGCCGGACCAGCCTGACGTGCCAGACCCCGACGAGCCGGACGTGCCAGACGTGCCGGGAGACCCCGACCAGCCTGTCGAGCCCGACACGCCCAGCACGCCAGACAGCCCTGACGTGCCGGACCAGCCGCAGACCCCCGCGGAGCCGGTGACCCCTGCCGGACCTGACGCATCGACCGAGGTGCCGGAGAGCACCCTCCCCGTCGCGGAGGTCCCGCTCAGCACCGCGAGCGAGAGCGTTCCTGCAGCTGACACGACTGCCACGGCTGCAACCGATGCAGAGACCGCTACGCCTGGAGCTCTCGCCGTCACCGGCCTCGGTGCCGGGGCGAAGTCGCTCCTCGCCGCAGCAGCAGCCCTCGGTATCGGCGGCGGGCTGATGGCCCTGGCCAGCAAGACCAAGCAGCGGTAAGCCGCACCGCAGCCGACCGCCCCTCACGGCGTCGCGTCCTGACCTTCCCGAGGTCAGGACGCGACGCCCTGCTCTGTGCTCTCTGACGAGTCCGCCCCGCTCGGTGAGGTGCGCGCTGCATCGCGGCGCCTGCACACCGCTGCGGGCGAGGCCACGCTGGGCTCAGACGAGAGTCAGGTCGATGTTCGTGTGGCTCTCGAACACCTGGAGGACCAGCTCGAAGTACGTCGGACCCGTGCCTGCACGCAGGGCCGTGATCGCGGCCTCCGCCACCGAGACCGAGTACACCTCCGGCCGTGCCAGCTTCGCCTGGTAGTAGGCGAGGGTGGCCTCGAGGCCGAGCGCGTCACGCGCACTGCTGTGGTCCTGCCAGCAGATGCTCACGGGCGCTGAGCCGTCGAGCACC
The DNA here is from genome assembly GCF_001425965.1 of Sanguibacter sp. Leaf3. NCBI lineage: Bacteria > Bacillati > Actinomycetota > Actinomycetes > Micrococcales > Sanguibacteraceae > Sanguibacter > Sanguibacter sp. Leaf3. The sequence continues at coordinate 963,487 of NZ_LMRH01000002.1, forward strand.
CCGAACCCGCCGTACAGCAGGTCGTCGAGAGCGTCGAGGCTCTCCCCCAGCGTCCACTCCTCGTCCGGCATGAGCACACGGTTCAGCTCGGCGTAGAGCGACGGGATGTCGTGGACCGCCGATCCGTCGATCGTCAGGGTCGTCGTCATCTGGTCAGGCGTCCTCTCGTCGTCGACGTCTGCCTGCGACGCCAGTCCTCTTCGCGGCTCCCGGTGCCGGCCCGGCCGCTGAGCGATCGTGCCACGGTGTGCACCCGTCCGCCCGGTCACGTCACGTCAGCGCACGAGCGGCAGCACGCTGGACCGCCACCGAGGCCCAGTCGTCACCTCTCCCCCAGCAGAGCAGCGTGCTAGCGTCCGTCGGATCGACACGTCCCCCGCCGAAGGAGCCGAGGTCCATGCCCCGTCCACCTGTCCGAGAGACCGTCAGGTCGCTGGTCGTCATGCTCACGCTCATCGGTGTCGCCGAGATCGTGGTGCATGCCGCAGGCTGGCCGCGCCTGACGGCTCTGCTGGTCTTCGTGGTCGGCGGGCACATGCTCGAGGCTGTCGTCACGGGAGTGCTCGCCCGACGGAGACGTGAGCGCGCCCGTGAGTGGGCGCAGCGTGTCCAGACTCCCGAGACGGGGCCCACCGTGGCCGAGCCGTACCGATGGTGACTGCGCCCGGTGCGCCGTCTGCTCTGAGCAGATCTCTGCCTCAGGCCTGAACGCATCCTGTCTACTGGAGGCATGCGACGCATCCTGGTCCTCGGTGGGACGGCCTGGCTCGGCCACAAGATCGCTCGGGCGGCCCTCGACGACGGCGCCGAGGTGGTCTGCCTGGCCCGCGGAGAGTCCGGGGCGGTCCCTGCGGGCGTGCGGCTGGTCACCGCGGACCGCACAGCGCCCGGCGCGTACGACGCGCTCACGGGCGAGTGGGACGACGTCGTAGAGCTTTCCTACGACCTCAAGCTCGTCGTCCCCGCGCTCGAGGCGCTGGCCGGGCGAGCGCGCCACTGGACGCTCGTCTCGACGGTCTCGGTGTACGCGACGAACGACGAGCCCGGCGCGGACGAGTCAGCCGCTGTCGTCGACCCTGTCGACCTGACCGACTACGGGCAGGCCAAGGTGGCCGCAGAACGTGCGACTGCCGAGCACGTCGGCGACAGGCTGCTGGTCGCCCGCCCTGGTCTGATCGTCGGAGCTGGCGACCCGAGCGACCGCTTCGGCTACTGGCCCGCGCGCCTGGCCCACGGCGGACCTGTCCTCGCACCGACCGCTGCCGGACGGTTCGTCCAGGTGATCGACGTGGCTGACCTCGCCGCCTGGGTCGTCCGTGCGGGTGCTGCTGGGACGACAGGGACGATCAACGCTGTCGGAGACACGCACACCTTCGCCGACTTCGTGGTGCAGGCGCAGGCTGTCACCGGGTCCACCAGCGACATCGTCGAGGGCGACGACGCCTGGCTGCTCGTCCGCGACGTCCGGTGGTGGGCAGGGCCCAGGTCGCTGCCGCTGTGGATCCCCGTCGAGGATTCCGGCTTCTCACGGCGCAGCAACCGCGCGTACAGGGCGAGCGGCGGGGCTGTCTGCCCGCTCCAGGAGACGATCCGGCGTGTGCTCGACGACGAGCGGCACCGTGGCCTCGACCGCGAGCGTCGGTCAGGCCTGACGCTGGGCGAAGAGGCTGCACTCCTCGCGGAGCACCCGTCGAGGATGGGGCGCTGAGGTCCCCGTCCAACGGCTGCTCATCGACGAGACGGCACCTACCCCGATCGGTTCACGCCACGCCCGTTCGACCCCGGCACGGTCGAGCCCGGCATGGTCGAGCCCGGCATGGTCGAGCCCGGCCCAGCTATGACGCCATGCTGTCTGTCTCGACCCGGTCTCGACACTGTGCCCCGCACGGGCGAGGCCCGGGACGCTGGACGCGTCCCGGGCCTCGCTGGCGTGCACTCGGCGCGCACCACGCACCGTGCTGACGGATCGAGCAGGCCTCAGGCCAGCGTCGACGTGTCGATGACGAACCTGTAGCGCACGTCCGAGGCGAGCACGCGCTCCCAGGCCTCGTTGACCTTGTCGGCCGAGATGACCTCGATCTCGGCGCCGATGCCGTGCTCGGCGCAGAAGTCGAGCATCTCCTGGGTCTCGCCGATCGACCCGATGGCCGAGCCTGCGAAGGAGCGGCGCGACGGGATGAGCGAGAACACCTGGACGGGCAGCGGGGTGGGCGGGGCACCCACGTTGACCATCGTGCCGTCCACGGCGAGGAGGCCGAGGTAGGCGTTGAGGTCGATCTCGGCGCTCACGGTGTTGATGATGAGGTCGAAGGAGCTCGCGAGCTCGGTGAAGGTCTCAGGGTCGCTCGTCGCGAAGTAGCGGTCGGCGCCGAGGCGCAGCCCGTCTTCCTGCTTCTTGAGGGACTGCGAGAGCACGGTCACGTCAGCGCCGAGGGCGTGCGCGAGCTTGACGGCCATGTGGCCGAGCCCACCCATGCCGACGACGGCGACCTTCTTGCCAGGACCAGCACCCCAGTGGTGCAGGGGCGAGTAGGTGGTGATACCGGCGCAGAGCAGCGGGGCGGCGACGTCGAGCTCGAGGCCGTCCGGGATGTTGAGCACGAACTTCTCGGTCACGACGATCTGCTGCGAGTACCCACCCTGGGTGGGCGTGCCGTCGACGTCGGTCCCGGCGTAGGTGCCGATGTTGCCCTTGAGGCAGTACTGCTCGAGGCCCTTCTGGCACTGGGCGCACTCGCCGCAGGAGTTGACCATGCAGCCGACGCCGACGCGGTCGCCGACGGAGAACTTCGTGACGTCGGAGCCGATCTCGGCGACGACACCGGCGATCTCGTGGCCGACGACGATCGGGTACTGGACGCCGCCCCACTCACCGCGGGCGGTGTGGATGTCAGAGTGGCAGATGCCGGCGAACTTGATGTCGATGCGGACGTCGAGCGGCCCGACGTCGCGGCGCTCGATGGTGGTGAGCTCGAGCGGCTGGTCGGGGGCTGTCGCTGCGTAAGCGGAGACTGTGGTGGGCATGGGTGCTCCATCCGGTGATGAGGTGGGGGTGGGTCAGGCCGACGGGACTGGGCCGCGTCGTCGAACCTGCGTCCATCGTGCAGTGCCGAGCCCCCGGTCCGCCACCGGGGAAGGGGGTACTGTCCGAACCCCCTCAGTCCGTCCCGTGCTGCTCGCCCCTCCCCTGGGCGCCGCGGAGCGGGCTCCGGGTCAGCTGTCGCCGACGGCGTCGAGCGTGCCCTGCACCGCAGCGATCACGGCACGCCGGCGCCGCGCCGTCCGTGCGGGGTCCTTCGAGGCTGAGCCGAAGAGGGTGTCGGTCCCGCGGAGCACAGGCCAGGCGTTGCACAGCGTCACGACGGTGAGCAGCAGGTCTTGAGCGCCCTCGCGCCCGAGCGCCGGGTACGCGCGCACGACAGCGTCGACCTTGCGCTCGGAGTGCTCACGCCGAGCAGCCTCGGCGACGTGCGACTCCCGCTCGAGCCCCTCCCAGAAGGTCAGCCGAGCCAGCGTCTGGTTCGCGGCGTGGTGGTCGAAGACCCTGCCTGCGTAGTCGAGGATCGCCTCCGGGCCCTCTCCCTCGAGGGGCACGGCATCCATGACCGCGGCCAGGTGGTGCTCGAGAACCGTACCGAAGAGCGAGTCCTTGCTGCCGTAGTACTGGTAGATGCGCTCCTTGTTGACCCCTGCCGCGGCCGCGACCCGGTCCACCCGGGCGCCGGCGAGGCCGTGCTGGGCGAACTCCTCAGTCGCCGCGTCGAGGAGGAGCCGTTTTGTGCGTCCGGAATCTCTGACCATCCGGCCATGCTACGTGCCAACCAGACAGTTGCCATCTGATCCGTCGCGGCATACCTTCTACCCAACCACGTAGTTGGAATTGGAGCCCCTATGCCTCAGATCACCCCACCCAGCCTGCCCGTGCGCATCCTCGCCACGTGGTTGGTCATCTTCCCCCTCGTCGCCCTGGGCCAGATCGCCATGACGCCGCTGGCACAAGCGTGGCACCCCGTGCTCCGAGCAGCCGTGCTCACCGCCGTGGTCGTCCCGCTCGCCGTCGGCCTGGCGATCCCCCGCCTGATCAAGGTCTTGACGATGCTGCAGCGTCGCGTCCGGGACAGATGACTCTGCGCCCGCACCTGCGTCAGCCGGACGACCGTCCAGGACCGACGTGCAGCACGGGCGATCAGGCGAGGTGCGCCGCGAGGACGTCGCGGACCGTCGTCCAGTCGTGCGGGCCGAAGCGTTCGTTGTCGACGTGCCTCAGCTGTGCCTCGCCGCTGAACATGCTCACGAAGTACTGCATCCCCTGCCAGGCCGGGAAGGTCTCCTCGGGACCCCTCGACAGCCGCCGCCCCACGGCGGCCATCGCCGACAGAGTCCGCGTCGTCCCGGCCCACTGCAGCCGGAAAGGGGTCCCCGTCAGCTCTGACAGCGTCTGCGCGAGGTCCCTGGCCGAGATGCTGGACCCGGCGATCTCGAGGACCCTCGGAGCGTCGTCGTCGAGGGCCGTGAGCGCTGTCGCGCGCGCCACGTCGTCCTTCGTGGTGAAGTCGAGGACCTGGTCGGCCGAGGACCAGAACAGCACGCGTCGCCGTCCGAAGAGGATCATCGGCGCCTCGTCGAGCAGCAGCTCGGCGAACATGCCGTTGAGGACAGACGTCGCACGGACCGGCGCGGCGTCGACCTCCGCGGCGAGCTCGCGCCGCAGCTCGAAGTTGCGGTTGCTCCCGGGCGAGATCCGCCTGTAGTCGGCCGAGTAGTCCGAGGGGACGAACCTCGGGACACCTGCGGCGACCGCAGCGCGCAGCAGGGCCCGCTGGGCGTCGACGATCACCGGGCGGGTGCCGCTGACAGCCGAGACGACGACATCGGCACCTGCGAGAGCTGCGGTCAGGGCCGCGTGGTCCGAGTAGGCCGCAGCGGCGACCTCGACACGCCCGTCGCCGCCGAAGAGGTCGTCCGCGGCGCTGCTGCCCTGGCGGGTCAGGACGCGGACCTGGGCGTCGAGGCCGAGGAGCTCGCGGACGATCCGGCGACCGAGGTCGCCTGTCGCCCCGGCGACGAGGACTGTGCTGGTCATGAGAGGGCCTCGTTCTGTGGTGGGAGCCGGTCGCCGTGCAGAGCACGGGGCGGTCCGACGCTGTGCAGAGCACACCCTGCCACCCGCCTCACCCCGCCGCTCGTCGGCGTTGACACCCCGCCCGAATCGGAGCACACTTTGAAGCGCTTCATTTGAAACGTTTCAAGGTTGAGACGGACGAAGCCGCGGGAGCCCCCGCACGATCACCGCCGATCGACGAAGGAGACTTGAGCTCGATGGAGACCTCACGGGCCGCAGAGCCCCGCATCCCCGGACAGGTGTGGTTCCGCACCTCGGTGGCCGGCATGGCGTCGTACCTGGACGCCGCGGCCATCATCAGCACGGGCACGGCCCTCGTGCTCTACCAAGAGCCTCTCGGGCTCACCACCGGCGACATCGGCCGGCTGTCTGCGCTCCTGACCTTCATGATCGCCGTGGGCGCACTGATCGGCGGCCGGCTCGGAGACCTCTACGGTCGCAAGCGCGTCTTCATGGTCACGATGGCGCTCTACACCGTGGGCGCGGCCCTCATGGTCGTGGCGGGCGGACCGGCACTCCTCTACGTCGGCGTCGTCCTGCTCGGTATCGCCGTCGGCGCAGACCTCCCGGTCTCCTTGGCGATGATCGCCGAAGAGGCTCCCGAAGGGGCCCGCGGCAGACTCGTCTCGTTCTCGCACATCCTCTGGCTCGTCGGGATCCTCGCCGCCCAGCTGCTCGGGATCATCGTCGGGAACATGGGCCAGACCGGAGGCCGCGCGCTCTACGTGCACCTCACCGTCGTCGCCATCGTCACCATGGTGCTGCGCGCCCGCCTGCCCGAGTCCCACCTGTGGGCCGCCGCCCACCAGGGCGACCCGGCTCTGGCCCCTGCAGCCACCGGTGGTGGGCCGGGTCAGGCCGCGCCGGGCGACTCGGTCGACCTCGGCACCCTCAAGCAGCTGCTCCGCGGGCCGTTCCTCGCCCCGATGCTCGCCGTCGCCCTCTTCTACGCGCTCGTCAACATCGGCGCGAACACCGGCGGACAGTTCAACACCTACATGTACGTGAACCTCGCCGGGTCGACTGTGCAGCTCGCCTCGACGGTCTCCTTCATCACCTTCGGCATCGCCTTCGGTGCCACGTACCTGCTCATGCGGATCGTCGACGGCAGCAACCGGATGCGGTGGTTCACCGTGATGGCCGTCTTCTACACGGCGGGCTACCTGGTCCCGGCGATCCTGGGCGTGCACCTCTGGACGCTCGTCACCATGGGGGTCGTCGGCTCGATCGCCGGAGCCATCGCCGGTGAGCCGATGTTCAAGATCTGGGCGCAAGAGCTGTTCCCGACCGTCTACCGCAGCACAGCCCAGGGTGTGATGATCGCGATCACCCGGGTGGTCGCCGCGGTCGTCGCGCTGTGGACACCGACGCTCCTCGACTCCAGCCCGAGCCTGCTGTTCTTCTTCGTCGCCGCGTGCATCGCCTGCGGAGCGCTGATCGGGATCTTCTGGATCAACAGGTATCCCCGCGTGGCCGACGACGAGGTCGAGGAGGTCTCCGCCGCACCCGCAGCCCGGTAGTCCCCCGCACCCGCAGTCCCGCAGTTCCGCACCCGCAGCACCTGGAGGCCCCGCATGACGTCCCTCGCAGCACCCACGGTCCGCATCGAGCACCACCCGCAGCCTGCCCTCGGCATCGACGAAGAACGACCTCGGCTCTCCTGGTCGCTCGCCGAGGCGCCTGCCGGCTACGGGCAGGGGGCCGCCGAGGTGTCGTGGGAGATCACCGCGCCCGACGGCACGGTGGTCAACGCCGCGAGGGCCGTCGTCGAGACCGACGAGCAGGTGCTCGTCGCCTGGCCCGGTCCTTCGCTCGCCCCGCGAGAGCGGGCCGTGGTCCGGGTGCGCACCCGCGACGCTGACTCTGGCGTCTGGGGACCGCTGAGCGATCCCGTGGTCGCCGAGCGTGGCCTCTCCCCCGCCGGCTGGCAGGCGCGGCTCGTCGGCCCGGGCTACGACGAGGGCCGAGGGCTCGACCGTCGCGCCCCTCTGCTGCGCCGCGAGTTCACGCTGCCCCCTGGCCCAGTCGTCTCGGACCGCCCGGTCGAGGCCGCCGGCTCTGTCGGGGCCGCGAGCCCAGCGGAGGACGCGAGCCCTGCGGAGGCCGCCAGCTCGACCGAGGCGGCCGGCTCCGGCGAGGTCCGCAGAGCCCGCCTGAGCGTCACCGCCCACGGCGTCGCCGAGGTCGAGATCAACGGGGTGCGCGTCGGCGCAGACGAGCTGATCCCCGGCTGGACGCCGTACCAGGACCGGCTGCGTGTGCTCACCTACGACGTGACCGATCTCGTGGTGCCCGGCGACAACGCGATCGGTGCATGGCTCGCCGACGGCTGGTTCCGTGGTCGCCTCGGCTTCGAGGGTGGGTCCTGGGACGTCTACGGCTCGCACGTCGGACTGCTCGCCCAGCTCGAGGTGACCACGGCCGAGGGCACCACGACAGTCGTCACGGACGGCTCCTGGCGCAGCACCCCAGGTCCGCTCACCCGGTCGAGCCTCTACGACGGCGAGACCTACGACGCGCGGCTCCACCCGACGGGCTGGTCCGAGCCAGGCTTCGACGACTCCACCTGGCACCCCGTGGTCGAGCACGCGCTCGACCACGGGGTGCTCGGTGCCCCGGACGGCCCGCCGGTGCGGTGCGTCGAGGAGATCGCCCCTGTCTCCGTCACCTGCACAGGGCCGGGCACCTACCTGCTCGACTACGGGCAGAACCACTCGGGGCGCCCGAGGCTGCGGATCCCCGCAGCACCCGCAGGGACGGTCGTGCGGGTCCGCCATGCGGAGGTGCTGCAGGACGGCGCGATCTACACCCGGACGTTGCGGGAGGCGGCGTCGACCGACGAGATCGTCACGGCCGGCGACGCCGTCGAGTGGGAGCCACGGTTCACTGTCCACGGCTACCGCTACGCCGAGGTCTCCGGCTGGCCGGGCGACCTCGCGCCCGGCGCCGTCGTGTCTCGCGTGATCCACTCCGACATGGAGCGCACGGGCTGGTTCCGCTGCTCTGACCCCGACGTCGAACGCCTCCACGAGAACGTCGTGTGGAGCCTGCGGTCGAACGTCGTCGACATCCCCACGGACTGCCCCCAGCGCGACGAACGCCTCGGCTGGACCGGGGACATCCAGGTGTTCGCCCCCACTGCCGCCACCCTGTACGACGTGCACGGCTTCCTGGCCGACTGGCTGCGGACCCTCGCGTCGGAGCAGGAACGCTTCGGTGGAGTCGCCCCGGTCTACGCGCCCTGGGTCCCTGCGCGATCTTTCTGGAGCCCTCAGCAGGCGATCGCCGCCTGGGGTGACGTCGCCTCCCTCACGCCGCTCGCCCTCTACGGACGCTCGGCAGACCACGCGCTGCTCGAGCGGCAGTACCCGAGCGCGACCTCCTGGGTCGACCTGGTGGCCGGGCTCGCCGGACCTGACCGGCTGTGGGTCACGGGGCTCCAGCTCGGCGACTGGCTCGACCCGACCGCACCACCCGAAGACCCCATCAGGGCGCAGACCGACCCGCACCTGGTCGCGACGGCGTACTTCGCCAGGTCGGCCTGGGCCGTGGCCCGCACGGCCGAGATCCTCGGCCGGGTCGACGACGCGCAGCGCTACGACGCCCTCGCCGCCGAGGTCCGTGCCGCCTATCGAGGCCGCTACCTGGGCGAGGACCCGATGCACGACACCCAGACCGCCCACGCTCTCGCGATCGCCTTCGACCTCCTGCCCGACGACGACGCCCGGCTCAGCGCCGGAGCGCGCCTCGCGGAGCTCGTCCGGGCAGGCGGTGGGACCATCGGGACCGGTTTTGCCGGGACGCCTGTCCTCACCGACGCGCTCAGCTCGACGGGCCAGACGGACGTCGCCTACGAGCTGCTGCTCGGGCGCACCTCGCCCTCGTGGCTCGCGACGGTCGACCTCGGGGCGACGACCATCTGGGAGCGCTGGGACTCGATGCTGCCCGACGGCACCGTGAACCCCGGTGACATGACCTCCTTCAACCACTACGCCCTCGGGTCCGTCGCTGACTGGATGCACAGGGTGGTCGCAGGACTCGAGGCCGTCGAGCCTGGATACCGGCGGATCCGGGTCGCGCCGCGTCCCGGAGGCGGGCTCACCTCGGCAGCGTCACGCCAGATCACGCCGTACGGTGAGGCCTCGGTGAGCTGGGAGATCAGCGGCGACGAGCTGGTCGTCAGGTTCACGGTCCCCGTCGGAGCGACAGCCGAGGTGGACGTCCTCGGGGTCGACCCCGTCGAGGTCGGGCACGGGACCTACGAGGTGCGGGCCCCCGCGTGAGGCGCTGACGCGCGCACCACGAGGTGCGGCTGGAGCAGCACAGCCTGGTGGACGTGCCCCGCGGTGCGCGCCTCGTCGATGACCAGGCGCGCACCGCGTCGACCCATCTCCTCTCCGGGCTGCGCGACGGTGGTCAGCGGGACGGGGAGGTCCCAGACAGCCTGGTTGTTGTCGTAGCCGACCACCGCCACGTCCGAGGGCACAGAGATCCCCTCGGCGAGGAGCACCTGCACGATGCCGGCCGCGAGCAGGTCCGAGGCTGCGACGATCCCGTCGACCCGCCCGGCCCGGACGTCGGCGACGAGGCGTCGGCCGATCTGGACACCGTCCTCACGGTTGATCGCGTCCGGTCGGAGCTCGTCGACTGCGACCAGACCAGCGCCCGCGAGCGCACGCCTGAAGCCGTCACGGCGGTCGTGGACCGGTCGCAGGACCTCGGGCCCGCCGACGAAGACGAGACGCGTGCGACCCGTGCCGAGCAGGTGCTCGGTCGCGATGTGCCCGCCGAGCTCGTTGTCGACGGCCACGCTGCAGAACCAGGCCTCGGGGGCCGAGAAGTTGAGCAGGACGAGCGGGCGCCCGCCTGAGCGCGCTCCGACCAGGGCCGCCATGTGCTCTTCGTCGCTCAGCGTGATCATGCTGCCGGCGACGCTCAGCTCGTCGAAGAGCTCGAGGTTGCGGACCTCGCGACCGAGCTCGTTGTCGCCGTCGGCGAGCAGGACGCTCATCCCGAGGGACTCGGCGTGCTCACCGGCACCGCGCGCGATGTCGACGAACAGCGAGTTGCTGAGGTCGGTCATCGCCAGACCGATGGCCGAGCTGCGTCCTCCGGCGAGGGACCGGGCCATCCGGTTCGGCCGGTACCCGAGGGCAGCGACGACGTCCTCGACCTTCGCGCGGGTGGCGTCGGTGACGCGCTCGGGGTGGTTGAGGACGTGCGAGACGGTCCCGAGTGAGACACCGGCGCGGGCTGCGACGTCGGCCATCGAAGGCCGAGACCGGACGGTGCCGGGAGGCGACGAGGCTGGTGGGGACGAGGCGGGTCGAGACGAGGCGGGCGGGGTCGTCCGGCCCGGGGTCGTGGCAGGCACGGGTGCCGAGCCGTCAGCACCACCGTCGTGCTGCGCGTCGCGCTGACTCACCTGTCCCCCGTCTCCCGTCGGTGAGCCACGCATCTCGCCCGCTCACCTGCGAACCCGCCCAGCATAGGCCGGGGGCAGCAGTCGACCGGCACTCTCCACCACCGCTCGTCGAGCCGTGCTCTCGGTGGTGAGCACGGCGTCGGTCCGCCAGACGACCGGCCGGCGGCGCCCTCAGCGGGACGCGGCCTCCTGACGTCGGCTGCGCCTCGCGACGAACCGTGCCGTCGCGCTGTTCACGAGCACACCCGACGGACCGCCGTCGAAGCGTCCTGCCGCGTCGGGCCAGGCGAGGATCTTCCGGTCGCTGCGGCTCCCGACCTGGCCTGTCTCGACGTCGACAGGCACGACCCTCGTCCCTCCGGCGCGCGCTGCGCCGAAGATCTCGTCGACGACAGCAGCCGTCTCGGTGTCCCCTGTGGGCACCGAGGCACGCAGCTCGCCGTTGAGCAGCCCTCCGTCCGTGGGGACGCACCGCAGGAGGTTCGCCAGGCCGCTGCCGACCATCGCGTAGACCCAGTACCGCCCGGAGGGGTTGGGCACGACGTAGTCCTCGTGGAACCTGCCCTCGGAGACGACGCGCGTGTCGACGATCGTCACGTGCCGCCCCGTGCACTCCCGGAGCGTGGTGCGGAACCGTGGGCTCGGGGTCGACTCCTGGTCGGCGGTGTCGACGAACCGCAGCTCGGGGACGCGGGACAGCAGCTCCTCGGCGAGCCGGTCTTCGTCGTCCGCCGTGAGGAACAGGACCAGCTGGTGGAGCGTCGAGCGCTGACTCATGAGGCCCCGGTCGGGTTCGGCATGGGGGCAGGCGTGGTCGTGTGCGCCAGGGCTCGGACGGCTGGCCGACGGAGACGTCGAGACCGCGCACCGCAGGTGGGACCGCCCAGGCCGACAGCACGACCGGGCGTCGTCGAGATGCTCATCGGAGCAGACTAGCGAAGCTCTCGGCTGGCAGCACCGAGGCGTCCCGGAGCCGCCCTCCCTCGTCTCTCGCGGATACCTACCCGCTTTCGCACCCCTCGCTACCTACAGCCATTAGGTTCGATGCTATGGTCTGTAGGACAAGAGATCTTCGAGAGGACCGACATGGCACGCGCAGGCATCACCCCGGCTCGCCTCGCCGAGGCCGCCGCCGAGCTGGCTGACGAGGCCGGCTTCGAGCACGTGACGGCCGCCGAGGTCGCGCGGCGCGTCGGCGTGCAGACCGCGAGCCTGTACTCGCACGTGGCCGGGACCCCAGCGCTGCGCGAGAGCGTGTCGCTGCTCGCCCTCGCCGAGCTCGCCGACCGTGCCGAGGCAGCCGTCCTCGGACGTACGCGTCGCGACGCCCTCGCCGGCCTGGCCGACGCCTTCCGCGACTACGCCCGCGAGCACCCCGGACGCTTCGCAGCGACAGTCGTCCCGCTGTCCACCGAGACCGCCCGGGCGAGCGCCGGCCCACGGCACGCGCGCCTCATCGAGGCCGTGCTGCGCGGCTACGCGCTCGACGGAGCCGTCCACGTCCACGCCACCCGGCTGCTAGGCAGCACGATCCGGGGGTTCATCACCCTCGAGGCAGGCGGCAGCTTCGACCACAGCTCCCCGGCCCCCGGCGAGAGCTGGGAGCAGATCATCGACGCCCTCGACGCCCTGCTCTCCGACTGGCCGACCCGCTGACCCCGTCGGCCCGCCACTGCCCACCAGCACCAGCACCAGCACCAGCACCAGCACCAGCACCAGCAGAGACGAGCACAGCATGACCTCCGCCCTCACCTCCATCCCGCTGACCCAGGACGTGGTCCGCGGCGCCGCCGAGCTCGAGCCGACAGGCCGCGGCGTGCGCATCCACCGTCTGCCGGCCTGGGCGCGGGCGCAGTGCGCCGACCCGCAGCTCGCGATGGTCGAGGCGCAGGCCTCGGGCGTCAGGATCGCCCTGCGCACCACGGCGACCGTCCTCGAGCTCGACCTGATGAGGACCCGCACCGTCTACGCGGGTCTGCCCGGGCGCCCCGACGGGATCGTCGAGCTGGCCGTCGACGGCGAGGTCGTCGCACAGGCGACCACCTCGGGGGGCACCACTGTCACCGTCGACATGACCACCGGCACCCCGAGCGTCGCCGACGGTCCGGCCTTCACGGCACGGTTCGACGGCCTGCCGAGCACCGCCAAGGACGTCGAGCTGTGGCTCCCGCACAGCGAGACCCTCGAGCTCCTCGCCCTCCGGGCAGATGCTCCCGTCGAGCCGACCCCGAGCGGGCGTCCGGTCTGGGTGCACCACGGCAGCTCGATCAGCCACGGCTCCAACGCCACGCACCCCACGGGCATCTGGCCCGTCGTCGCGGCCCGTCGCTCGGGTGTCGACCTCGTGAACCTCGGCTTCGGGGGCAGCGCCCTCCTCGACCCTTTCGTGGCTCGCGCCATCCGCGACACCCCCGCCGACCTGGTCAGCCTCAAGCTCGGCATCAACCTCGTCAACTCCGACCTGATGCGGCGCCGTGCCTTCGGTCCCGCGGTCCACGGGTACCTCGACACCATCCGCGACGGCCACCCGACGACCCCGCTGCTCGTGATCTCGCCGATCTACTGCGCGCTCCACGAGACCACCCCAGGTCCCGGCGCCTTCGACGTCGCAGCCCTCGCCGAGGGACGGATGGCCTTCGCGGCGACAGGTGACCCGGCCGAGGCCACCGAGGCCCCCACCGGTCGGCTCACGCTCTCCGTCATCCGCGACGAGCTCGCGCGGATCGTCCACGAGCGCCAGGCCCACGACCTGAACCTGCACTACCTCGACGGCCGCGAGCTCTACTCCGAGGCCGATGCTGTCGATCACCCCCTGCCCGACAACCTGCACCCCGACGCGGTGACGCACCAGACGATGGGCGAGAGGTTTGTCGAGCGTGGGACGAGCCTCAGGCTCAGGCGAGCGGCGACGGGATCTTGCTCGACCTGAACCCGTCACCCGACCGGGTCGGCTGCCAGCGCCGCCAGTGCTTGGTCGAGAGCGTGACAGGGACGTGCTCCTGGACGTGGCGGGCAGCCGGGGCGAGGCGCTCGTCTGCGGGCAGGTTGAGCCAGAGCGAGAGCGTCGAGCCCGAGGTGCCGTAGGTCGCGCGAACCCCTGAGGCGCCCAGGAGGCGTCCGTAACCGTCGACCGCGAAGCCGCCGAAGACCTCCGGGGCGATGTCGGCCCAGGGCTCACCCGTGCCCGGGTCGACGAGGGTGACCGCGAGCGAGTGCGTGAGCACGGCGAGCGGTGCCCGGTACCGCGTGGTCTGCGGTCCGACGTCGACCAGCTCGGCGAGGACCTCGTCGACCGTGTCGCTACGGACAGCCCACTCGGTGTGCGTCCGGGAGCGGTGGCGCGGTCCGCCGAGACGCTCGGCCGCAAAAGCCCTGAGCCTGTCGGTCGGGGCTGCGTCACCAGCGGTCGAGACCTGGAAGGACCAGGTCGGTGGTCCTCCAGACTGCGTGCAGGTATCGAGGAACCGCTCTACCCGCTCCTTGGCGCTCGTGGGATTCTTCACCCTGAGCGCGTGCGCTCCCCCGGATGCTGCGGGCAGCCCGTCGTAGGTCACGACCTGCAGGGTTCCGGCGGCTTCGCTCGACCTCATGCGCAGCATCCTAGGGCGGTGAGCCGACGCCCGGCCGGGCAGCCCACTGCGTCCACCGGGCAGCCCACAGCGTCCGAACAGGACGCACGAGGCGCGCCGACAGTCTCCGGTCGACGCGCCTCGTGTCTGAGGTCATCTCAAGCTCGAGCATCGCTGGCTGTGCCCGACGCCGAGCTCAGGCTCGGCCCTGGTCAGACCGCACTGCGGGCGCTGGCCCAGGTCACGCCTCGTCGCGTCCCGCCGACAGCGCCGTGACCGTGTCGCGAAGCGTCCCCAGACCCAGGGTCAGCTGCAGCACGTTGCGCGCCGTCCGCTGGACCTCGCCGAGCGAGATCCCGTCAGGCTGCGCGAGCGAGGTGAGCAGCGACGCCTGTGCGACCTGGTCGAACTCGCCGGTGATGTGGTCGAACCAGCCACCAGGCATGAACACGTCGACCTGCGCGCGGACGCGGTACGCGTCGTCCGTGACTGCGGGGAAGTCGGGGTCGGTGTCGTGCTGCATCCACCAGTCGGTCACGACGGTGCCGGTGAAGCCCCACTCGTCGCGGAGGATCTGCGTGCAGAGCTCGTCGTTGTAGTGCGACCAGACGCCGTTGATCTTGTTGTAGGACGTCATGATCGTGCGGGGCGCCGACTCGGTGATCGCGATCTGGAACCCGCGCAGGTAGATCTCACGGAGCGCACGCTCGGAGACGCGCGAGTCGTTGAGGTTGCGGTTGGTCTCCTGGTTGTTCGCCGCGAAGTGCTTGGGGCACGCAGCGACACCGGCCTCCTGGACTCCCCCGATGACGGCGGCGGCCACCAGGCCCGTGACGAGCGGGTCTTCGGAGAAGTACTCGAAGTTGCGTCCGCACAGCGGGTCGCGGTGGATGTTCATGCCCGGGCTGAGGAGCACGTGCGTGTTCTTGCGGACCATCTCCTGGCCGTGGGCTGCGGCGAGGCGGCGCACGAGCGGGGTGTTCCACGTCGCGGCGAGCGCAGCACCCGAGGGCAGCAGCGACGCGTAGGCGGAGAGGCGGATGCCGGAGGGTCCGTCGGTCGTGGTGACCGGCGGGACGCCCTTGGCGCGCAGCGACTCGCTGATCCCGGCGAAGACGCCAGCATTGCCGGCGGCGCCGAGCTCGCTGCCCATGACGCGGTCTCCGCGGGTGAGCGCCTCGAGCTCGTCGTCGGTGAGCTGGGCGACGAAGGCGTCGAGGGTCGCGGTGCCCGCGGCCACGTCGGCCAGGGTGATGCCCTGGTCGCCGGTCTGCTCGACGGCGGGGACCTGGCGGGCCTCGATGCGCTCACGGCGCGAGGACTGACGGGTCGGGACGTCCTGCCAGGCGACGACCGCCTGGCCTGCGGCGTCACGGTCGAGGGTCATCCGCTGGAAGGCGTGCTCGGCCTCGGGGGCGCAGGCCTCGGCGAGCTGCTCGACGACGCGCTGCTCGTCGAGGGTGAAGGACCCGGCCTCGGTGGCCGTGCGGACGTCGGTCCCGATGTAGACCGTGTAGGTACCGGCCTCGAGGACGTAGGCGGACCTGTGACCGGTGACGCCCGAGTCGTCGTAGGAGGCGAGCGAGGCGACCGGGAAGGACAGGTCGACGGTGTCGTCCTCACCCGGGGCGAGCTGGCGGGACTTCGCGAAGGACGCGAGGACGCGGGCCGGCTTGCCGAGGCGGCCGTCGGGCGCCTGGACGTAGACCTGGACGACCTCGGCTCCCGGGTGCTCCGACCCGGTGTTGGTCACGGTAGCCGAGACCGTCACGTCGGTCGCGGACGTCTCGACCGTCGTCGCGACGTCGAAGGTGGTGTACCCGAGGCCGAAGCCGAAGGGGAACAGCACCTTCTCGGGGGCGAAGGTCTCGAAGTAGCGGTAGCCGACGTAGATGTCCTCGGCGTAGTCGTTGTGCTCGAGGCCGCCGAAGTTCGGTGCGCTCGGGTAGTCCTCGTAGTGACGGGCGATCGTGTCGGTCAGGCGCCCGCCGGGCACCTGGACGCCCGTGAGCACGTCGGCGACCGACCGCGCACCCTCCATGCCGCCCTGCCACGCGTAGAGCACCGAGGAGATCTTGTCGCCGTACTCCTCGAGCCAGGCGAGGTCGATGACGTTGCCGCAGTCGAGGACCACGACTGTGCGCTCGAACTCAGCAGTCACGGAGTCGAGGAGCGCACGCTCGTCGTCGGTGAGGTAGTAGCTGCCGGGCTCGAGGGTGTTCTCGCGGGCCTCGCCGGCGGCGCGGCCGATGACGACGACAGCGGCGTCGGTGCGCGACGCGGCGGCGCGGACGGTCTCGCGCTCGATCGGCATCTCCTCGAAGTACCGGGGCCAGTTGCCCCAGGTGCCCTCGTCAGGCTGGTTGTCCTTGGACCACTGCGTGTAGAGGTCGGCGAGCTCGGCGTCGACGTCGACGACGGCCGCGTCGCGCAGGGCGTCGAGGAGGTTCCAGGAGTACGGGGCGTTCACGTCGCCACCCGAGCCGTAGCCCACGGTGAAGTAGTCGACCTGCACGCGGGAGAACAGCGCCACGCGCGCACGCTGTGCGAACGGGAGCGTGCCGTCGTTGCGCAGCAGGACAGCGCCGTCCGCGGCAGCCTCACGGCAGAGTGCGGCGAGCTCGGGGTCGACCCAGGTGTCGGTGTCGACCAGGCTCGTCGACGCCTGCGCCAGCTCCTGCTCACCGGCCGAGAGCTCCGTGGTGGGGGTGTCCGACGGCGTGTTCATGTGATGAGGCTCCTGGTGGTCGGGGATGCTGGCGGCGGACCCGTCTGGTGCGCGGGCCGCGACGCCCGTGAGATGACGTCGCACGTCACGATACCCAACTGAACGAGCGAAAGGTGTTTTTCCAGGGTGCGTCTCTCAGGTTCCGGCAGCGACCGCCCACCGGCCCTCCCGGGGCGACGGAGAGAACTCTCCATCGACCTCCCGAGGCCGAGGTGGTGGGATCGACCCGACCCACTCGTGCCGCTGCCCCCGGGAGAGACACCGATGCCGACCTTCACCCACTTCATGGCCCACGCGCCGATCGACGAGCAGACCGTCGCGCGGTTCGCCCCCACGGTCCCCGCCGAGGTGGTCTCGGCGTGGCGCGAGCACGGGTCGGGCTACGTGTCGGACGGGTACTTCAGGTTCGTCGACCCGGGCCACGCGGCACAGATGCTCGAGGGCACCATGAACCTGCCCGAGGGGTCGACGGTCCTGTTCACGACAGCCCTCGGCGACCTCGTCGTGCACCTCGGCGGACGGTACCTCGTGGTCAAGTTCCGCTGGGGCGTGATCGACGTGACGCCCGTGGGGACAGGCTTCCCCGACCTCCTGCGCCTCATGGAAGACCCGGCCGCCCGCGATCTCTCCTTCGAGTGGTCCCCCTACCTGGAGGCCGGTCAGCGCACCGGGGTGCCCAGCATGGACGAGGTCCTCGGCTTCGTGCCGATGCTGGCGATGGGCGGGGCTCCCGTCGCCGCGAACCTGCAGCGGATGGGCCTGTGGGAGCACCTCGCGATCATCGCGCAGATGGCAGGCGTGCCCACGGTCCGCGGTGACCTGCGCACCCCGCAGACCGACCGTCCCGTGCCGTCCCCCGTGCCCGTCGAGAGGTCCCGGCTCTCCCCCGCGCTCGAGCCGCTGGCGGCACGCGGCGAGAGCCTCTTCAGGCAGCTCGCCACGAAGACCGGCCAGGGGATGTCCGACCCGTTGACCTTCGTGCCCGTCGACGACGGCGTGGCCGTCGTGCGCGCGGTGCGGGGTGGCGGCACGATCTTCGTCGGTCCCGACCAGACCGTCCTCTACAGCGGCTCGTCGCTCACCTTCGAGGACGGCGTGCGCGCCTTCCGGAGCGGCATGCGGACGGCGCCCGAGAAGTTCTGAGCGCGCGCCCGACCCAGACCTCAGGCGGCCGCCACCTCGACGCCGTGCTTGATCATGGCGGTCTCGACGATCTTCAGGCCGTCGAGACCGGGCATCCGCGAGATGTGCTCGTCGAGCTTGCGGATCTCGCGCAGCCCGTCCTCCCCCGAGAACAGGTGACCCATGACATGGGTGACCTCTTCGGTCTCCATGACGCTCGAGCCGACCGGCGCCCACGCGTTCTTCAGCGCGAACCGGGCCAGCACCTGGGCCTTCTTGCTCGACCCGAGACGCTCGCGGGCCTGGGTCGCGTAGAAGGCGACGTGACGGGCCTCCTGCTTGGCGATCCGTCGCAGGAGCACCGCGAGGACCGGGTGCTTCTCGAGGTCGGCGAGCCTGTTGTACGCGGCGACGGCCGACCACTCGTTGGCCGCACCCCAGATCATGTGCACGGCGATGAAGTCCTTGCCGACGATGTTGCCGAGCATCGACTGCTTGATGGGGTCCAGGCGATCTTTCCAGCCGAGCTTGAGGCGGGTCGCCTTGAGCTGGTCGAAGTCGACCGTGATCCCGTGGGCGCCGAGCACCGCGGCGAGCGCCTCACCGTGCCAGAACTCTTCCCGGTTCCACATGGTCATGAAGGCGCTCACGTCGGCCTCCTTGTGCGACGGCGTGACGAGCAGGTCCCGCAGGTAGCAGACCGTGTGGTACTCGATGTCGCACATGTACCGCAGGCTGCGCAGGGTCGACTCGGGCAGGGGCGTGCGTGAGAACTCCTCGAAGTCGAGGTCGTCCCAGTTCACGCTGACCGATGTCGCTGTGTACCTGTCGATGTCGAATGCCATGTCACACGCCTTCCGCGAGGGTGACCTGCTGGTCGTCGGACCCTGCTGACGGAGCCGACGGACGGGCTCGCCGGGTCCAGTCCAGCACGGCCCACTTCTTCTGTCGCGCGTAGCGGGACAGCTGGACGTCGGGGTTGACCGCTGTCGGCGTCCCGAGCATCTCGAGCCACACGAGGTCTGCGTGGCTGTCGCCGTACCCGTAGGACGCGTCGAGGTCGAGGTCGTGCTGGGCCGCGTACTGCCGCAACCACGCCGCACGGGCCTCGTCGACGAGCGGCGGGTCCGCGAGGTACCCGGTCAGCACGCCGTCGCGCACGTGCATGCGACCGGCGACCACCTCGTCGAAGTACGGCACGAAAGGCTCGACCATGAGGTCGATCGTCCCGGTCACGAGGATGGTGCGGTGACCCGCGGCCCGGTGCTGCCTGACGCGCTCGAGCGCGTCAGGCAGCGCCGCCCGCAGCATCGCGCGGCCGAAGCGGCCCTGCACCTCGCGCTCGATCTCGTCGACGCTGAAGCCTTCGTAGCGACGCATGAAGGTCCGGATGAACTCGCCACGGTCGCGACGCTCGGCACGCCAGTACCGGCGAGAGGAGAGCACGAGGTCCGCGAGGTCGTGGACGACCCGTGCGCGCGGCACGGTCCTGGTCCACAGGCGCAGGTACTGCTGCACGAGGTTCGCGCCGAGGACCGTGCCCTCGAGGTCGAAGACCGCCACGACGTCCTCGCGCGACGGCAGCGCGCGCTCAACCCTCTCGCGGGCTGGCGGCCGTTTGCCGAAGGCCCGGGTCAGCGCGGTGATGGCCGGCAGGTGGATCCCTTGGAAGTAGTGCTCCCAGTCGATCTCCGTGACGTCGAAGCCCTGGTCCTTGCGCTCGTCCTCGGGCATCGACGCGAGCAGTGCTCGGGTGTTCGTGTCGTCGAAGACGATCTCCGTCTGGACGTACGCGCGGTACAGCTCGGCGAAGACCCGCAGCCGGCCCAGCCCGCGCTTGTTCTTCCCCACGGTCTCCAACCACTGCCGCGTGCGAGGCGTCGCAGGGAGCCGCTCGACGACGCGCTCCGCGTGGCCGATCTGGCGTTCCCGGCGGGCCAGCACCCGCTCGACCTTCTCCCCACCCGGGAACCGCCAGAGCGGGACCGCGATGTCGCCCTTCTCGTCCGGCAGCGGGTTGGCGGTGAAGTAGGCGTTGACGTTCTCGTACATGCGGTGGAAGGGCAGCGGGTTGCTCGCCCCGGACACCACCTGGAAGTACTGCGGCTCCCCGGCCGGTGAAGGCCGTGAGGCTGCTGCGAGCGCCGCGTTGACGACGAAGTCGACCGGGATGATGTCGAGGACCGAGTCGGGCAGGCCCGGGAACTCCTTCAGCTGTCCACGCCCGTAGGCGATGATCAGCGGGTCGGCGACCTTGAAGCCGTCGATCCACCCGGGGAAGGGGTGGTGCAGGGCGCTCTCGATGATCGAGGGGCGCAGCACCGTGAGCCTGTGGCCGGCCTGGGCCCACATCTCTTCGGCGGCACGCTCGGCGAAGGCCTTGGTGAGGGTGTACACGTCGGTCCAGCCGAGGCTCTCGGCGCGGGTACGCCCGTAGTCGACGAGGCGCTCGCGCACCCACTCGGTGCGGGCGGTCTCGGCGAGACGGGCGACCTGCTGCGGGCCGGCCTTGCCGTGCTGGGCCTTCGCAGCGTGCAGGTGCTGACGGAGGGCTTCAGGCTGACGGGACTCGAGCTCGACGCGCACGCGGGCCGAGAGCGCGGCGTCGTGCTCGGCGCGCCAGTCGACCTCGTGGGTGAGCGAGCCCTCGGGGGCCACGCCCTTGCGGATGCCGCCGACGTAGGCGGTCGAGACGTGCACGACGTGGGGGTCGCTCCCGCTCTCGAGCAGCGCGCCGTACAGACCGCGGGCTCCGCCGACGTTCGTCTCGAAGGCCTCGTCGATCGGCGGGTCGAAGGAGACCGTGGAAGCGCTGTGCAGCACCACGTCGATGTCCGTCGGGAGTGTGCCGACATCACCGAGGGAGCCTTCGTGGGCGGTGACCCGGCGGGCGAACTCGGCACGCGCCTGGTCGTCGCCGAGCTGCTCGCGCCACCCCTTGAAGACCGGCTTGCGCAGCATGCCGGTGAGGCGCTCTTGCGGAGTCTGGCTGCCCTTGCCGCGGACGAGCACGGTGATGCGGGTCTCGGGGTGGCTGGTGAGCAGCCGTTCGAGGATCGCCTGCCCGACGAACCCCGTACCCCCGGTGAGGAAGACGTGCTCGGTGGTGAGAGACGGGTGCTCGTGGGTCACAGGCGGGCTGCCTTTCGGAGGAGATCGAGCCCGGTCTGACCGGGGAGAGCGGAGATGCGGGAGTCGAGCTCGCGGAGGCGGTCTGGTGCGTCGCCGAAGAGGTAGGAGAAGTAGAAGTCTGTCTCGCTCCGCGGCTCGGCCTTGGCGCCGATCGGCCACGGAGTCTTCGCGAGACGTCTGCGGGTGATCTTCCGGGCGCGCGGCGACTCCTGCAGCCTGAAGCGTGCCTGCGCCTCGAAGAAGCCCAGCTGACGCCGCTTGATCCCGAGGAGCCTGTCGACGGTCGCGACGAGCTGCGGGTGCGGGTCGAGCTCGGCCGTCCGGGTGTAGGCGGCCTGGGTCAGCCACTCGTCGACAGTCCCCTGCGTCATGTGCACGGCGATCATCGGGACGCCCACGATGTTCGCGTAGACCGACTCGCGGATGGTGCGCTCGGCGGGAGTGCGCAGCGCGCCCCTGTCGGGCTCCGTGCCCTCGGGCTCGTGGGCGAGCAGGATCTGCTCGAGCGCGTCGGCGACCCAGAACTTCTCGAAGGCCCACGTGACCAAGAACGCGGTGATCCGTGCGTCTTTGTGGGTAGCCGTCACGAGCACCGTGCGCAGGTGCGTCATGGTCGAGCGCTCGACCACCTGGACGTAGCGCAGGATCCGGAGCGTCTCGGCGGAGAGGGGCCTCTCGCGGTAGATGGAGAGACCGAGATCGTCTCGGTGGCTGCCTGCGGCGGTGCGGGCGTAGTCGCGCACGTCGAAGTCCGGGGCGGGGAACCGCGAACGGTCCACCGACGACGCCAGGTCGTCCGGCATGCCTTCACCTTTCGTCGTCCGCACCGGTGCCAGCGCAGAGATGTGCGGGGAGTCTACCTCCCGATCGCTACGGTCTGCGTAGCGTACGCTGTCCGCCATGGCTACTGCTCTCATCACGGGCGGCACGTCAGGCATCGGCGCCGCGTTCGCCGAGGCACTGGCTGCCCGTGGCGTCGACCTCGTCCTCGTGGCACGGGACGAAGGACGCCTCGCACGCTCCGCGGCGAGGCTCACCGCCACCCGGGGCGTCGCCGTCGAGACCCTCAGCGCCGACCTCTCCGTCAGGGCTGACGTCGAGAGAGTCGCAGCACGGCTCGACGACGCAGGCCGTCCGGTCGACCTCCTCGTCAACAACGCCGGCTCCGGTGTGCGTACCTCCCTGCTCTCTCGCGACGTCGCGTCGCACGACCTCGGCATGGACGTCATGTGCCGGGCTGTGCTGGTGCTCGGCGGGGCCGCCGGGCGGTCCATGGCTGCGCGCGGCTCGGGCGCCATCATCAACGTGTCGAGCCTGCAGAGCCTGTTCACGACAGGCTCCTACGCGGCCATGAAGGCGTGGGTGACGTCGTACTCGCAGGGCCTGTCCGTCGAGCTGCAGGGCACGGGTGTCACCGTGACGGCCGTCCTGCCCGGGTGGGTGCGCACCGAGTGGCACGCGCGCGACGGAGACCGGCGGACCTCGGTCCCCGGGTGGCTCTGGACCGAGCCCGAGGCTGTCGTCGCCGCCGCGCTCCGCGACTCCGAACGCGGACGGGCCGTCTCCATCCCCACCCGGCGCTACCGGGCGATCGGTTGGCTCGCCCGGCACCTCCCCCGCGGAGCGGTCCGGAAGGTCTCGGGCCTGATCTCGTCGAGCAGACGCGACGCCCCACCCGCCGGCCCTCCTGCCCCCGAGCCCCCCGCCCCACCCGCCGCACGAACCGAGGACTACTGATGGTCGACCGCTTCAGCTCCAAGGGTGTCGCAGCGGTCCGGTTCGTCGCCCAGCGGGGGTTCCTCAAGCCTGTCGTGCGTTCGACCGTCAAGGTGTCGGTCCACGGCGAAGAGCGGCTGGAGCAGCTACGGCCCCCGTTCATCGTCGTCGCGAACCACGCGAGCCACCTCGACGCGCCGCTGATCCTCGGATGGCTGCCCCGCAAGCACTCTCGCTACCTCGCTGCCGGGGCAGCCGCGGACTACTTCTTCGACGTGTGGTGGCGCAAGTGGCTCACCACGCTGTTCTTCAGCGCCTTCGCCGTCGAGCGCAACGGCGAGCGCAAGCGCGGCGGGACCTCCCGCAGGCTGCTCGAGCGCGGTGTGCCGCTGTTGATCTTCCCCGAGGGCGGACGCTCGAAGTCCGGGGGCATCCGTCCCTTCAAGCGCGGTGCCGCGGCCCTGGCGATCGCAGCCGAGGTGCCGTGCGTACCCGTCGCGCTCGTCGGCACGTCGACCGCGATGCCGAGCGGCGTGAGCTGGCCCAAGCGCGGTCGGCCCCCGGTCGACGTCGTGTTCGGCGCCCCCATGCTCCCCGAGCCCGACGAGTCGCCGGCGGAGTTCTCCGCGCGCCTCGCCGACGAGATCGTCCGACTCCACACCTCCGTGCCCTCTGGCGCCGTGGTGCACGTCCAGAAGGGAACGCGATGACCGACACCGTCAAGCACATGAAGTGGTGGGGCTGGGGGAACGACGGGGTCGGCTTCCACCACGAGGACAAGCCGGGCTTCGCTCCCTTCGTCGCGGAGAAGGTCGGCCTCGACCTGCACACCGCAGAGCGCGCCGTGGAGCCGTCCTTCGACGACCTCGACGTCCCGGCGAGCACCGCTCCCAAGGCCTTCGTGAGTGCGCTCGCAGGCATCGTCGGCGACGACCACGTGAGCGTCGACGACCTGGTGCGCGTCATCCACACGTACGGCAAGAGCCTGCGCGACCTCGTCCGCATCCGCGGGAACCTGATCCTGCGCTCCCCCGACGTCGTGGTCTACCCGGCCGACGAGGCCGAGGTGCAGCAGGTCGTCGACGCGGCCGTGGCGGCCGACGCGGTGATCATCCCCTTCGGCGGCGGCAGCAACATCGCCGGGAGCCTCGAGCCGATGCCGGCCGAGACGCGGACGGTCGTCTCGCTCGACCTCGGTCGGATGCGCGCGGTCGTCGACATCGACACCGACTCCGGGCTCGCCCGCATCCAGGCCGGTGCGCAGGGCCCCGACCTCGAGGCCCAGCTCAACGCCAAAGGCTGGACCATCGGGCACTTCCCCGACAGCTTCACCCACTCGACCGTCGGCGGCTGGGTCGCCACCCGGTCGACCGGCATGCAGTCCGACAAGTACGGCGACATCGCCGACATCGCCCGCGGGCTGCGCGTCGTGCGCCCGGGCGACGTCCTCGTGCTGCGTCCGCTGCCCAGCACGTCGAGCGGGCCGAGCGTCCGCGAGATGATCCTCGGCAGCGAGGGGCGCCTCGGGGTCATCACCGAGGTGACCGTCCAGGTGCACAGGGTGCCCGAGAAGCGGAACATCTTCGCGTACTTCTTCCCCACGTGGGAGGCCGGCATCACCGCGATGCAGGCGATCTCCGAGTCCGACGCGAGCCCCTCCATCACCCGGGTCTCGGATGCGCACGAGACCGGCTTCACGATGGCGACGAGCAAGACCCGCAGCGGGTTCTCGAAGTTCACCGCCGAGACCGCGCTCCCCCGCATCATGAAGGCCAAGGGCTGGGACCTCGACAAGATCTGCCTGTCCTTCATCGGCTACGAGGGCAGCACGGCCCACGCCAAGCACCAGAAGAAGCTGGTCGACGCGATCGTCAAGAAGCACGGCGGCATGGGGGTCGGCGAGGGCCCCGGGCTGCTGTACGACCAGAAGAAGTTCGACACCCCGTACCTGCGCGACTTCTTGCTCGACATGGGAGCAGCCGGGGACGTCTCGGAGACCGCGGCCCCGTGGTCGAAGCTGCTCCAGGTGCACGACGCCGTGTACGCCGCAGCGCACAAGGCCTACGCCGGGATCGGCGTGACGGGGTGGATCATGTCCCACCTCTCGCACTCCTACCACTCGGGTGCGTGCCTGTACTTCACCTTCGCCTTCGTGTTCCAGGACGACCCGATCGCCGAGTACGACACCGTCAAGAGCGCCATCCAGCAGGCCTTCGTCGACAACGACGCGACCATCTCGCACCACCACGGAGTGGGTCGAGAGCACGCGCCGTGGCTGGAAGAGGACATCTCGTCCGAAGGCGTGAAGGTCATGACGGCGCTGTTCGAGAGCGCGGACCCGGGAGCGCACTTCAACCCCGACAAGGTGGTCGCGGACTAGGGGGACCTCTGCCGGGGCGCGCGGTCCGAGAGGTCTCGCGCACTCAGCGGAACTGTGCGCGGCTCCGGTGCGCGGCCGGGCGGGCTGGCTGGGACGGGCCTGATCTGCGTAGGGCCGGCCCTCAAGACGGCTGGAGCGACGGCCAGACGAGCGCGAGGACGCTCTCGACCCAGGCGTCGTCCGTCGGGCGACCACGGACGAGCTCGGCGACCACGGCACCGAGCAGCATGCTGATGACCAGCTCGATGTCGAGGTCCCGCCTGATCTCGCCGCGCTCGGAGCGGGCCCGGAGGTCGTCGCGGAACGGGCTGGCCGACGTGCGGATGAGCCCGCGGAGCAGCGTCGTGAAGGCGGGGTCGGCGTCGACGAGGACCGCGGCGACGGTGCCGCGCCCGACGACGTTCTCGATGGTGTCCGTGGCGTGCCGCAGCACCCACCGGATGGCGTCGTGCGCGGAGAGGCTCTCGGGGATCTCGGTCTCCGACGCGATCGACGCGACGGCGGCCGTGAGCATCTCGTCGCGATTGGCGTAGCGACGGTAGATGGTCGTCTTCGCCACGCCGGACGCCGCAGCGACCGACTCGACGCTCACGGCGAGCGGACCGCGGCTGCGGAGGATCTCGAGCGCGGCGACGAAGATCTTCTGCTCGACCTTCGTGCGGACCATGCGGCAATGGTAGCCCGCGGCGCTCTCAGGCTGATGCGACAGATCACCTGCACGACCGTGCTCACCAGCGAGAACGTCGCGCCCGACGCGACCCGGAGGGCTTGTGCTCCACAGGTCGTCGTGAAGGGGCCTGGCGGCGACGCTGCGGCGTCAGCGAGGGTGGCGCTCGGGGCCGCAGGAGGGCGTGCCGGGTGCCGAGGCGTCAAGCCTCTGGGCAAATCGCGAGGTAGAGGTCCTCGACCTCCGCCAGCGGCACACCGGTCGCGTCGGAGACCTCGTCGAGAGGGGTCCCCGCCATCAGCATCTGCCGCGCTCGGGCGCGCCGTCCGCCGATCCAGCCGAGACGCCCCAGGGTCTCGTCGGCCGCGTCGATGACCAGGGCTCGCTGGCCTGCGCTCCACGGCGCGGTCCGTGAGGCGACGCCCCGGCGGAGCAGGTCGCGGAGCTCGGTGCCGACGACCTCGCGCTGCTCGTCGAGGACCGAGGTCGCAGAGGTCACCAAGGTCACCGCCGAGCGGCCGACGGTCGACGGTCCCGGCTAGAGGGTCGCGTTGCTATCGTGGTGGTGGCACCTCGTGTGCCCTCACGCAGTCGATGACGAAGTGCTCGTCTGACACGTCCGCAGAGAGGACTGGCCCCGGTCAGGACACGTCCGCGGTGGAGATTGCGCAACCGACCCGACCGGGGAGGTTGTCATCACCATGCCGCTGCGCGGCGCGAGCGAAGGGCGGACACCATGTCCACCACCACGACAGGCAAGACCGACAAGGCGACGCAGGACCTCCAGGACGTCGTCGCGAAGATCACCGGATGGCCCGAGCCGTACGCGACCATCGGCACCCGTCTGCACGAGACGATCCTCGCGGCAGGCCCGAAGCTCAAGCCGCGGATCTGGTACGGCATGCCGGGCTACGCGACCAGCCGGACGGCTCCGGTCGTGGTGTTCTTCAGGCTCGACGGCGACACCATGTCGCTCGGGCTCTCCGAGAAGGCGACAGTCGCCCGCGAGCCGGGGACGACGCTGCACCCCTCGGCGTGGTTCCTCAGCGAGATCGACGACGCGACGCTCGCGAAGGTCGGCGAGCTCGTCCGGACGGCGTTCTCCTGAGCTGAGGCTGTCGCCCCGCTGGTGAGGCAGGTCACCCGCACGACCTTCCTCACCAGCGAGGGGCGGTGCTCAGGGAGCGGCCCGGCGCGCCGGGTGCGGAGCCGTCAGGTCTCTGCGCAGAGCGTGACGTAGAGGGTCTCGACCTCCGTCAGCTGTAGACCGGTCGCGTCGGAGACGTCGTCGAGAGGGCTCCCCGCCATCAGCATCTGCCGCGCTCGGGCGCGCCGTCCGCCGATCCAGCCGAGACGCCCCAGGGCCTCGTCGGCCGCGTCGATGATCAAGGCTCGCTGTCCTGCGTCCCACGGGGCGGTCCGTGAGGCGACGCCCCGACGGAGCAGGTCGCGGAGCCCGGCGCCGATGACCTCGCGCTGCTCGTCGAGCGTCGCACCGGCGAGACGCTCCTCTGCGACGACCAGGTCGACGTCCAGAGCCCCGTCGCGCTGGACGAACCGCGTCGTCGATCGACGCGCCCACTCCTGCGGGAGGGAGCGCAGGCAGACACCGAGCACCCCCGGGACGTCGGAGGTCCGCAGGTGGAAGGCCGCCGCCTGGTCGTCGAGCTCGTCAGCCAGGGCTCGCAGGTCGCCGACGGGGCCGGTGTCGGTGGTCACGGTCAGTCGCACGCCCTCAGGGTAGTGGGGCGCGGGTGCACCAGTCCCCGGACCTCGCCGGCGGAGACCGCCTCTGACCCAGCGCTCAGGCCGCCGGGCCGTCGGCGACCAGAGACGCGAGCCCTTCCCGCTCGGTGGCGGCGTCGACCTCTGGGTCGCGGGCCGCGACCCGCGCGACTAGCTGGACGAGCGACTCGTGGACCGTCGCCCTGAGGAAGGCGACCGGGTCTGGTGCGTGGTTCGCTTCGTCTCGGGCGACGTGCACCTGTGCCGTCGCGGTCCGCCGCGCGAGGGAGACCCGCGGTGACCGCAGACCTGAGGGCCCGGAGCCAGGCGTGACGTCACCGCCGATCATCAGGACGAGGTCGAGGTCGTAGGAGAACGGCTCGTCTCGCAGGACCCGCCGGATCCGGGCGACCTCTTCGATGATCCCGTCCTGAGGGGTGGGGCCGCCGTAGACGGTGCGGAGGGTGACCCGGCCTGCGCGGGCCTCGTCCGCGGCGGACGAGGTGGCACCGGCCTCGACGGTCCTCGGCGGGGCGGAGGGGCGTGGCCCCGGGTGCTCGGCTGCTGCGTGATCGTCCACCGGGTCAGGCTAGCGTCGACGGTGACCGCGCATCCAGGCTCTGAGGGTTCTCCTGAGCGGAGAGGTCACGCAGCCCGCTACCGGAGGATGAGGCTCGGGGCGAGGAGCCTGTGCTGAGGGTCCTCAGCAGACCCGACCTCCCCGGACCACTCGGCGTCGGCCGGGTCGCACAGCAGCTCGAGGGTGGCGCGGGCGACCTCGCCGACAGGCTGGCGCACGCTCGACAGCCCCAGGGCCTTCGCCACCGGGGTGTCGTCGAAGCCGACGATCGGCACGCTCTGCGCAAGCACCATGAAGGCCCCCAGCGCCAACGAGTCGCTCGCGCACACGATCGCGTCGAAGGTCACCCCCTGGTCGAGCAGCCCCTGGACGCGTGCCGAGGCCAGCGCGACAGAGTCCTCGACGACCAGGTCGAGGGCGTCGAGCCCCGTGCCGTCGAGCACCCCGTGCTCGAGCATCGTCTCGCGCCACCCTCGGCGGCGTTCGTTGCCGATCCCCGACGGGACGGGCCACCCGAGGAAGGCGATCCGGCTCGCCCCCTGGGCCAGCAGGGCACGGGTCGCCTGGGCGACGCCGTCGTGCCCGTCGACGTCGACCCACCGATGCTGCGGGTCGCTCATGTCGCGGCCCCAGGGCCGCCCGAAGGAGACGAAGTCGACGCCGTGCTCGAGCAGCCAGTCGGTCCGCGGGTCGTCGTAGGAGGTCGAGGTGAGGACGAAGGAGTCGACGTCTGCCCCGTCGAGGAGCCTGCGGAAGTGCCCGATCTCGTCGAGGGGGTCAGCAGCGGTGAAGAGGAGCATCCGCAGGTCCCGCTGGTCGGCCTGCTCGGTGAGGGCGTGGAGGTAGCGGTCCAGGACAGCACCGGAGATGCCGTTCTGCATGGGGTCGAGCCGGACGCCGATCGTCGAGCTCTTGCGGGTCCGCAGCCTGCGCGCCGAGGCGTGGGGACGGTAGTTGAGGTCGCTGATCGCGGTCTCGACCCGCGCCCGAGTGGCGGGGGCGACGACGTCCGGAGAGTTGAGGACGTTCGAGACGGTCTGTCGGGAGACTCCCGCGGCCCGCGCGACGTCGACGATCGTCGGTAGGCGGGACGTGCTGCTGCTCGGCATGAGCCTCCTCCTGATGTCGGGAGCCCCAGGACGACTGCACCGGAGGCCGTGCGGACCACCGTACAACGATTTGACCGTTCAATTGACACTCTCGTCGGGCCCTGCCTACTCTGCTCTCGCCCAGTATTGATCGTTCCAATCGGGCAGACCCTGCACACTCTCGACGAGGAGACATCCCATGCAACGACGCGTTGGCCGCCTAGCGGTCGCCGGAGCTCTCGCGACCGTCACCGGGCTCGCACTGACCGCCTGCGGCTCCGGCTCCGGTTTCTCCGAAGGCTCCACCTCACCCTCCGACGGCACTCTCACCTCGAGCGACGACTCGCTGTCCGTGCTCATCGCGGCGAGCGGGGACGCCGAGGCGACAGCCGTGCAGGCCGCCGTGGGCGCCTGGGCCGACGAGTCTGGGACAGGTGCCGAGGTCCTGGTCGCGAGCGACCTTCCCCAGCAGCTCAGCCAGGGTTTCGCCTCGGGCTCCCCAGCCGACGTCTTCTACCTGTCGACAGACGCTCTCGCGGGGTTCGCCGAGAACGGCAGCCTCCTCGCCTACGGCGACCAGCTGAGCAACGCCGACGACTTCTTCCCGACCCTCGTCGACAGCTTCACCTACGACGGCAGCTTCTACTGCGCACCGAAGGACTTCTCGACCCTCGGGCTCGTCATCAACACGCAGATGTGGCAGGAGGCGAGCCTGACCGACGCCGACATCCCCACAACCTGGGCCGAGCTCCAAGACGTCGCGGCCAGGCTGACGACCCCTGAGCACGTCGGGCTGACCTTCAGCCCCGAGTACGCGCGGGTGGGCGCTTTCATGGCGCAGGCCGGGGGCTCGCTCACGAGCGCCGACGGCACCGAGGCGACAGTCGACTCCCCCGAGAACCTCGCCGGGCTGACCTTCGTCAAAGAGCTCCTCACGAGCGGCGACGCGGCCTACTCGAGCGACCTCGGAGCAGGCTGGGGCGGCGAGGCCTTCGGGAGCGGCAAGGCCGCCATGACCGTCGAGGGCAACTGGATCGCCGGGGCGCTGAGCGCCGACTACCCCGACGTCGGGTACACCGTCGCGCAGCTGCCCGAGGGCCCCGGCGGACCGGGGACCCTGCAGTTCAGCAACTGCTGGGGCATCGCAGCAGACAGCCCCAACCAGGAAGCGGCGCTGGCCCTCGTGGAGCACCTCACCAGCACCGAGCAGCAGCTGGCCTTCGCCGACGCCTTCGGCGTGATGCCGAGCGTGCAGTCGGCCGCCGACCAGTGGAAGGACGCCAACCCTGACATGGCCGCGTTCCTCGACTCGGCCGACGACGCCCAGGGAGTCCCGACCCAGAGCGGCGCGGCTGACGTGGTCGCCGACTTCAACTCCAGGCTCGAGGGTCTCCGAGACGCCGACCCGCAGGCGCTCCTCGAGTCCTTCCAGACCAACTACGCGGCGATCCTGCCGTGAGCACGGCCTCGCCCCGCGCCGCTGCGGCTCCAGCCGGACCGGCGCGCACCTCCCCGCGTCGCGGCGGGGGCAGACGACCCACCAGCCGTGCCGCGCGGAGCGAGGCTGTCTCGGGGTGGCTGTTCGTCACCCCGACCATCGTCATCCTCGGTCTCTTCCTGCTGGTGCCCGTCGGGATGGCGCTGTGGGTGAGCGTCTCGGACTGGAGCGGGCGTGGATCGCCCTTCGGACCCTCCGTGAGCTTCGTCGGTCTGCAGAACTACGACGACCTCTTCAACGGTGGCGGTCTTGCCTCGCGGGACTTCGGCATCTCGCTCCGCAACAACGCCTGGTACGTGGTGTGCGTCGTCCCCCTGCAGACCGCTCTCGCGCTGTTCC
The DNA here is from genome assembly GCF_001425965.1 of Sanguibacter sp. Leaf3. NCBI lineage: Bacteria > Bacillati > Actinomycetota > Actinomycetes > Micrococcales > Sanguibacteraceae > Sanguibacter > Sanguibacter sp. Leaf3. The sequence continues at coordinate 994,578 of NZ_LMRH01000002.1, forward strand.
TGGCCGTCCTCGTCAACAAGAAGGTGCTGCGGGGCCGCGGGTTCTTCAGGACGGCCTTCTACTTCCCGTCCGTGACCAGCTCGGTCGCCATCACGGTCGTCTGGTTGTTCCTCTTCACCCAGTCGGGTGCCGTGAACAAGGTGCTGTCCTTCGTCGGGGTCCAGGGACCTGCGTGGTTCCAGGACCCGTCAGGGGTGGTCCACAACGTGCTCGGGGCCGTCGGGATCACCGCCCCGACAGTCCTCGCGGAGCACGAGATGCTCGGCGTCACCTGGTGGGACTGGCTCGCCGGCCCGTCCGTCGCGATGAGCGCCTTCGTGCTCATGGCGGTGTTCACCACCAGCGGCACGTTCATGCTGCTGTTCCTCGCGGCCCTGCAGAACCTCGGCGGCGACGTCGACGAGGCGGCCATGATGGACGGGGCGAGCCCTTGGCAGCGGTTCTGGCAGATCACCCTCCCTCAGCTGCGACCTACCCTCTTCACGGTCCTCACCCTCGGGCTCATCGGGACGTGGCAGGTCTTCGACCAGATCTACACGGGCACCCAGGGCGGTCCTGCGCAGACCACCCTGACCCCGTCCTACCTCTCCTACACGTCGGCCTTCTCCGGTCAGGAGTGGGGACGCGGAGCCGCGATCGCCTTCGTGCTCTTCGCGATCATCGTGGTGCTGACGATCCTCCAGCGCATCGTCCTGGCGGACAGATCCGACTCGAAGCGCCGACGCAGCTCCTCGAAGGGACGCCTCCGATGACCACCACCGCACCAGCCCGCACAGGGCGCAGCGCCCCTCGCACCTCGCCCGACGCTCGTCGACGCAGGTCGCACATGCCTGCACGCACGGCGGTCAAGAGCTCAGTCCTCTACGCGATGATCGTGGCCCTCGCCGTCGTGTACGTCGTGCCGTTCCTGGTGAGCGTCGCCACGTCCTTCAAGACCGACGCCGACGCCGCGGCCAACCCCTTGTCGCTCATCCCCGGGACGTGGACCACCGCCGCCTTCCAGACGTTGTTCGTCAACAGCGACTTCCCCACCTGGGCGACCAACAGCGCCATCGTCGCGGTCTTCGTCACGGTCGGGCGGGTCTTCTTCGGCTCGCTCGCCGGCTACGCCCTGGCCCGCCTGCGATTCCGGGGCAGGAGCGTCGTCTTCGCCCTGCTCGTGGGGGTCATGGCCGTGCCGGGCGTCGTGCTGCTCATCCCGAAGTTCCTGGTCATCAACCAGCTCGGGATCTACGACTCCTACCTCGGCATGGTGCTGCCCCTGCTCGTCGACGCGGCGGGGGTGTTCATCATGAAGAACTTCTTCGAGTCGATCCACCCGAGCGTCGAGGAGCAGGCCCGCATCGACGGGGCCGGCACCTTCCGGCTGTTCTGGTCGATCGTGCTCCCGATGGCCCGCCCCGCGCTCGTGACCATCGTCATCTTGTCCTTCCAGGGCTCCTGGAACGAGCTCTCCCACTTCATCGTCTCGACCCAGTCCCCCGAGCTGACGACGCTCACCAAGGGTGTGGCCGGGCTCGCCTCGGGCCAGCTGAGCCAGGGCAACCAGTTCCCCGTCAAGCTGGCCGCCGCCGTGGTGATGACCATCCCCGTCGCGCTGATCTTCTTCCTCTTCCAGCGCCACATCATGAACGCGAGCGACGGTGCCGTGAAGGAATGACGCGCCACCCAACCTCCCACCCACGACCTCAAGGACCTGCCTTCCCATGACAGATCTCTCGTCCCACCCGCCCGCATCCTCGACCACCCCGAGCACCGTCTTCCAACCTCTGCTCTCTGCCGAGACCGTGGTCCTGCACGCCCCGGTCCAGGCATGGTCCGACCATGCCGGGGCGATGGGCAGCTCCCCCATCCACGGCGTGTGGACGGGCGACACCCGTGTCCTGCGCAGCCACACGCTCCGCGTCGACGGCACGTCGGTCGAGCACATCGCCACGGCTGCGCCTGATGCCTCGACCGTGCGCTTCGAGTACCTGCTCCGCGGTCTCGACGACCATGGCGCAGACCCCGACGTCCGGCTGTCCCTGCTGCGGGAGGTAAGCACCACAGGCACCCAGGAGACCCTCACCATCACCTCGAGGCTCGAGCGGCCGCTGGACCTGAGACTCACCCTGACCCTCACGCCTGACGCCTCGTCCATGGAGGTCGTGAAAGCCGGGCTCCCGGCGACAGCACCCGAGCGCACCAGCGCCGGTGGTGACGCCGCGACGTGGTCCGGTGGCGGCGCGAGCACGACCCTCACGGCGCACGACGGTCGTGTCGACCTCTCTGGGAGCGACCTCAGCGTCTCGCTGCCGCTCCACGTCCCGGCGCGGGCGTCCGCGAGCACCAGCTGGTCGATCACCACGGCGCTCGCAGGGGCAGTCGTCTCCGGGGTGACCACACCTCAGACATGGAAGCCCCTGGGCGAGGCTCCTGCAGACGACCGGCTGGCCCGGTGGCTCGACCGAGCGCTCGACGACCTGTCGGCCCTGCGGATGACCACCACGGAGCACCCCGAGGACGTCTTCTTCGCGGCCGGGGCCCCGTGGTTCTTCACGCTGTTCGGCCGGGACTCCCTGTGGGCCGCCAGGTTCGTGCTGCCGCTCGACATCTCCGTCGCCGCTGGCACGCTGCGTGCCCTGGCCCGGTTGCAGGGCACCTCGAAGGTAGCTGCGAGCGCCGAGCAGCCCGGCAAGATCATGCACGAGCTCCGTCAGCACCCGCTCGAGATCCACGGCGAGGGTGTGACCCTCTCCCCTCTCTACTACGGCACGGTCGACGCGACGGCCCTGTGGGTCTGCGTGCTCCACGACGCGTGGAAGGCCGGCCTGCCCGACCACGAGGTCGCGGCGCTGCTCCCCCACCTCGAGCGTGCCCTCGCGTGGCTCCGCGACTACGGCGACAGCGACGGGGACGGTCTGCTCGAGTACGTCGACGAGACCGGCCACGGGCTGTCGAACCAGGGGTGGAAGGACTCCGGCGACAGCGTCCAGTGGGTTGACGGGACCTTGGCCGAGGGACCGATCGCGCTGTGCGAGGTCCAGGCCTACGCCTACGAGGCCGCTGTGCACGGCGCGGACCTGCTCGACGCCTTCGACCGGCCTGGCGGTGGCGAGTGGCGCCGGTGGGCCGAGCAGCTGCAGCGGGTCTTCCGCGACACGTTCTGGACCACGGACGACGCCGGCCCCTACCCTGCGATCGCCCTCGACGCGTCGAAGAAGGCTGTCACCACGGTCACGAGCAACATCGGGCACCTGCTCGGCACGGGACTGCTGTCCCACGACGAGGAGGCCCTCGTCGCCGCGCGGCTGGTCAGCCCTGAGCTGTCCAGCGGGTTCGGGCTGCGCACCCTGAGCACGACGGCTGCCGGGTACTGGCCGCTCGGCTATCACCTCGGCACGGTGTGGACCCACGACACGGCCGTGGCGATCACCGGCCTCGCCCGGTCAGGTTTTGCCCGCGAGGCGCAGCACCTTGCCGACGGGCTGCTGGCCGCGGCTCCGTCCTTCGACTACCGGATGCCCGAGCTGCACGGGGGCGACCCGGCGCACGAGTCCACCGCTCCTGTCCCGTACCCGGCCTCCTGCCGCCCGCAGGCGTGGGCGGCCGCGGCGGCGGTCGCGGTGTGGGCCGCGACCGAAGGAGTTGCGGTCGAGAGATCCTGGTGAGGCAGCGGTCTGGGCGACACGGGGCTTTGCAGTCTGCAGTTGCCCAGGCCCACCTGGTCGGCCCCGTCGTGCACACCACTCATGAGACGTTCTCACGACGCAGGCTCGAGCGAGGGATCGTGCGATGACAACTCACATGACGCGGAGACTGGGTGCTGCTGTGCTCATCACGGCTCTGCTCCCGGCGGGTTGCCTGGCCCAGACCCCGGAGTCGCCTGCCGGAGCGGCGCCGACTCCGCAGTCGCTCGTCCTGACGAGCCCGGAGCCGACACCGAGCTCCACGACGGACGCGACACTGGCCGCGTCAGACCTTTCCCGGAAGCTGCACGGACGGCCCGAGCTCGCGTCCGTGGCGACCGACCCGGCCGGGACCGGGCTCGTCCTCTACTGGTACGGCCCGGAACCTGCTTCGGAGCTCTCGGCGTTGGCGGCGACCTATCCCGAGGTGGTCGTCGAGGTGCACGGCACCGACTACCTCCCTCGCGACCTGCAGGACCTTGCGAGCGATCTGCTCATCACCGAGGAGGCGTCAGGCGTCGGAGCGGTCTCAGTCCGTCCCGACGGCTCAGGGCTGGACGCCTTCGTGCACGGCGGCCTGTCCAACCAGTCGCTGGCCGCCATGGAGGTCCGTCTCTCAGAGTCGACTGGTGTGCCTGTCACTGTTGAGTCTGGCGCTCCAGTCCCAGCGATGTAGCGACTGCTCGTGGACGGTCTGCCCGGTGGATGCCGAGGTCGGTGCGGCCCGGCGCGAGGTCGTCGCGCAGGGCACGTGTCCCCTGGTAGTCGCCGTCCCGCAGTCGGCGGTACGGCCTGACGGTCTCGGTTCTCAGCGAGGCGATCCTGCTGCGGAGCCGTTCGGTCTCGCGCTCGACGGCCGCTCGGTCGAGGGAGTCAGCGTCAGTGATCACGTGCAGGTCGAGAGTCTCGATGCCGGTGTACCAGAGCGTGCCGTGGGTCAGCGGGAACAGCAGCGAGTCGATGTCGCCGCTGATGCCGCGCGGCCCGATGGTGCGTTCGTCCTCCCCCGCCGTGACGACCACGAGGGCTTTGCGGCCGGTGAGACCGCCGTCGCCGTAGCGGCGCGGGACGCCGAGCTCGGGGTCCATGTCGCCGTAGGCGAAGCCTGCGGTGAGGACGCGGTCGAACCAGCCCTTGAGGATCGCCGGCGGGCCGTACCACCAGAGCGGGAACTGGATGACGAGCAGCTCGGCTGCGGCGAGCTTGGCCTGCTCGGCGCGGACGTCGTGAGGGAGCTGGCCAGCGGCGAAAGTCTCACCGACCTGCTCCGCGATGTTGCCCGGCGTGCCGGCGAGGTCGCCGAGGTCGCGCTCGCTCAGCACAGGGTCGAAACCCTCGGCGTAGAGGTCGGAGGTCAGGACTTCGTGGGTGGCGGAGAGGGCCTCTGCCCCGGCACGGAACAGGTGGTTGCCGAGGGACTGCTGGCGGGGGTGGGCGTGGACCCAGAGGGCTGTGCCTGGGGTCGGCGGGTTCTCGATCATGGGGGTCTCCTGGGGTGGGACGGGTCGGTCGGTGGTCTCGTGGGCTGCGTGGTGGGGCCGCGGGCGGAGCTTCTGGGCACGGCGAAGCTGAGCGGACCGCGGTACTGCCGGGCGGTCGCGCTCTCCGGTGACGCGTTCGACGGGTCTCAGGCCGTAGGCATGGCCCCGATGGAGGTCTCGCCAGCAGCGACGGAGCCGTCCGCGGCCGCCAGCGCCGTGACCACCTTGGTCAGAGCGGCGCGGGCTCGGTCGGCACTGATCCTGCCGGTGATGGCGGCCCGCCCCAGGGCGTCGCCTGCACCGACGATCCCCACCAGCCCCGCGGCGTCGAGGGTGCGCGAATACGGCGTCAAGGCGTCTCGGCACATGCCGAGATACTCGTCCTGCGCCTCCTGACGCAGAGCGTCGAGGGTCGGCGACCCGGCGAGGGCCGACACGACGTCGGCAAGCTCACGCCCCTCGGCGATGCAGCAGTCGACGTAGGCGCTCGCGACGACCGAGGCCACCGCAGGCAGTGCAGGTTCAGCACCGTCGAGGGCGGCGGCGAGCGTGTCACGCTGACGTGCCTCGAAGGCTCGGTACAGCTCGGCGAGGACCCCGGACCTGTCGCCGAAGTGGTCGTAGACCAACGGTTTGGTCACCCCGGCACGGTCGGCGAGCCGGGCGAGGGTGAGCTCGTCGGTGCCGTCGTCGCGGATGAGGTCGCGGGCGACCTCGAGCAGCTGGGCGTGGCGGTCGTCGCGGGACAGGCGCTTGCGAGGAGGCGCTGCGGGGTCGACGGGCACGATGGTCCTCCTGATGGTGAGCGGGTCTCAGGCAGCCCGATCGTCCCGGCCGCCTCTACTTACAGACCGTAACTTACGATGAGTAAGAAGTCCACGCGATCCTCCATGCGTCGCGGCCCGGCGCACCTCACGCCTCACGCCTCACGCCTCACGCCTCACGCCTCACGCCTCACGCCTCACGCCTCACGCCTCACGCCTCACGAGCATGGACGGCGACGAGTGCCGCCTCCACGCGGTTGCGTGCCCCGGTCGTCCGCAGGATCGAGGTCATGTGCGTCTTCACGGTCCCCGGCGCGAGGAACAGCTCCGCGGCGATCTCCGGGTTGGAGCGTCCGAGCCCGACGAGCCTGAGGATCTCCTGCTCCCGCGGGGTCAACGCCGCGAACCGCCGACGGGCCTCCCACACCCGGATGGCATCCGTCCCGAGAGGTCGGCCGAGCATGCGGCGGGCGATCGTCGGAGAGAAGAACGCGCCACCCGTCGCGACGGCGTGCACGGCGAGGACGAGCTCACGCGGGTCGCCCGACTTGAGGACGAACCCGTCGGCGTCGAGCGCGAGCGCCTCGGCGACGTAGTCGTCCTCCCCGAAGGTCGTCACCAGCACGCAGGGCAAGGACGACCCGTCGGCGCGCAGCGCCCGGAGCACGTCCAGGCCCGACAGCACGGGCATCCGGATGTCGAGGACCAGCGCGTCGAGGTGCGTCGACCGGGCGAGAGCGAGCGCCACCTGTCCGTCACCGGCCTCGCCCACCACCTCGATGTCCGCGTCGCTCGTGAGGATCGAGGTGATCCCCACCCGGACCATCGGCTCGTCGTCCGCCACCAGGACGCGCAGCCGCCGTGCGGCGCTCATCCGAGTCCCCTCGTGGTCAGCTCGACGGCTGCGAGCGCCAGGGCGATGACGGCGGCCGCACCGACGAGCACCATCACGCCACGACGGTGTGCTGCAGACGCCAGGTCGAAGACCGAGGTGGTGCCTTCTTCGGCAGGTGGAGTCGTCGGTGACTCGGCGCTGCTCACTCGCGGGACACGAGCCGACAGGACGAAGGCATCCGCACCCTTGTCCCAGCTGACCATTCCACCGTGTCGCGCAGCCTCGCGGGCGAGCGCGCCGAGCCCGGTCCCGGACCCGGTTCCCTTCCCCGCGCCTGTGCCTGTGCCTGTACCCGTGCCCGTACCCGTACCCGACGGTCCACCGTCCTGACGCGATCTCGGGTTGGAGACCGTGAGCAGCAGGTCCCCAGATTCTGTCTCGACGACCACGCGGACCGGTTGCCCTGGCGCGTGCTTGGCCGCGTTGGTCAGCGCTTCCTGCAGCACCCGCGCACCGAGCACCCCACCGAGTCCGCTGCAGTCCCCCGCCACGAGGTCAGCCCCCTCGAGTGTCACCGTCATCCCCGAGCGGCGCGCACCGTCAAGCAGGACGCCGACAGCCGCCCCCGGCGCCGGGAGTCCAATCCCCGTCCGCAAGGTCGCGACCGAGACACCGAGCCTCTCGACCGCGGTCCCCACCTGCTCCCGAGAAGTCCTGACCTGCGCCACGACCTCGGGTGCAAGGTCACGGCGCACCTCGAGCGCCCCGAGGTTGAGCGCGACAAGACTCAGCGCGTGCCCGAGATCGTCGTGCAGCCCCTCCGCGAGCGCCATCCGCCCGTCCTGCCGTTCCCTCTCCGCATCGATGTGTCTCTGTCGCTCGTGCTCGGCTGCCGTGAGCCGAGCGCTGCGTCGGATCTGTGCCTGCTGCGTCCATGCAACGGCGACCAACCACGGCACTCCTGCACGGACGAGGGCAAAGGGGAGCTCGGCGAGCGGGAGCGCGACGGGACCACCCAAGGCGTCGAGGACGACAGCGGATGCCTGGAAGACGGCCATCGCTCCCAGCGTCAGGGCGCCGCGCCGGACACCCCCGGCCCCGGCTCCCACGACGAGCGCGACGACGAGGACCGCGAGCGCGAGGCCGATCCCCGGCCTGGGCACGAGGGCGAGCAGCGCCAGGCCCACGGCGAGCGAGGCGTCACGGAGGACGACTCGAGAGTCCGGTCGGGCGCGAGACGGGTCGGCCTGCGTGCGGGACCGGAGGTCATGGTTCACCCGTCCATCCTGGACGCGGAGCCAGCGGTGCACATCAGACCGTGGTCAGAGATCCGCTGCGACATCTCCACCCCTGGTCAGAGGTGCAGAGGCCCACGGGCAGAGGTGCTCGATGCACGCGCCGGACGAACCTGGACGGCATGACCTCGACCCCAGCCTCCGCTCCCCCAGCCCGCCTTTCAGCCGCTCACCGCACGCTCGCCGTCATGACCTGGATCGGCGGGGTCCTCGCCGTGCTCGCACTGGCGAGCGTCCCGTTCCGCGACCCGCTGTTCCGCGGGTTGGCAGGCGCAGCAGAGGGCAGCCCGCTCGAACCAGCCGTGATGCTCACGGCAAAGTACGGGCTGCTCGTCCTGGTCGCCCTCGTCGGCGTCGTCGGACTGCGGGCGCTCGTCCAGGACCGCCCGGCACTCTGGACCCTCGTGACCGCAGGCGTCGGCGTCGTCACCACCTACGCGCTCAGCGAGGGCATCAAGCTGCTCGTCGAGGAGGATCGACCGTGCAGCGTGCACGACCTCGCCACGGTCCTCGCCTGCCCGGGCCAGGGCGACTGGTCGTGGCCGTCGAACCACGCCACGCTCGCCGGAGCTGCGGCGACCGCAGTGGTCCTGACTGTCCCGCGGCTGCTCGTCGTCGCTGGACCTGTCGCGCTCCTCGTCGCCTCAGCCAGGGTCGCCGCTGGCGTGCACTACGCCCACGACGTGCTCGCCGGGCTCGCGCTCGGGTCTCTCGTGGTGGTTCTCGCGGTCGTCGTGGGGCGGGGTGTCCGAGGCCGGCTAGCGCTGGCGACAGCGACAGACCCGCACTAGGAACCACGCACGAGCGCCGCGCTCAACCCGAGGTCACCTCCACCGCCGGATCACGAGCGACAACCCCGCCACATACCCGACAGCCGACGTCCCGAGGTAGGTCCGGTACGCCCGCCGCAGCATCGGCTGCGCCTTGTACGACACCCCGGCCACGACAGCCCCGAGCGCCAGTGCCCTAGCCCCTCGAGCTCCGAGAGCGTGTGCGGCGAGCGGTCCGAGCGGGATCCGCCGACGCCCGGCCTCGGCGGCGTACACCTTGACAGGGATCCCGTTGAGCGCCTGCCGCCAGATCCCCGCAGCGCCGGCAGCCATGTGCTCGGCGGCCGTCGTCCGCATGCCCTCGGTGGTCAGCGGCGCCGGGGGCGTGCGGTCGTCACGGGTGCAGACCGCCGTGAAGACCACACCGGCCACGGAGCCCACGGCCAGCCACCCGGCAGCGGGCAGCACCTTGCGCGGGTGCGCGGCGGCGAAGACCGCGAGGAACATCTCGGCGGTCACGGGCCAGCTGATCGCCTCGGCGAAGCCCCACGCGGCGGCGGCCCCCATGCCGACCTTGGACTCCATGAGCCTGTGCAGCGCCTCCCACGCGGGGTCGTCGGGCGCTGTCGCGTCCCCACGGGACAGCAGGTCGGTGATCTGGTCGACCACGGGGCTCATGTCGCCGTCGACGAGGTCCTCGGGCTGGATCGGCTCGCCGAGCCGCACCTCGATCGGTCCGGGGTTGAGCTTCCCGCCCTTGGGCAGCAGGTCCCGAGTGCCGACGAGCGCGACGGGGAGCAGCGGCACGTCGAACTCCTTGGCGATCCGCAGCGCACCGGAGCGGAACTCCCCGAGCTGACCGTCGCGGCTGCGGGTGCCCTCGGGGAAGATCAGCAGGCTCGACCCGGTGCCGAGCACCTTCTGCGCGTTCTCGACGAGGTCGTCGTAGGCGCCCCCGGAGCGTCGGACGGGGACCGCACCGATCGCGACGTGCAGCAGCGCGCGGCGCCAGAAGCCGGTGAACCAGTAGTCGTCAGCGGCGACGACCACGGGCTTGTAGGGCGAGGGGAAGGCCGCCAGCAGTGCCGGTGTGTCCGCGTGGGAGGAGTGGTTGGCGACGATGACCATCGCCTCGTAGGGCGCGCTCCCCCGCACCCTGTACCCGCCGACAGCCGTGAACACCTGACGCCACATCCCGCGACGCACAGCCCCCGAGATGCTCCGTCCGCGAGGGATGCCGACCCGGCGACGCGCGCTCACGCGAGGACCGCCGCGAGCGGCAGGACGAGCAGCAACGAGTCGACCCTGTCGAGGATCCCGCCGAAGCCTGGGAGCCAGTCCCCGGCGTCTTTGACCCCTGCGTGACGCTTGACCATGGATTCCAAGAGGTCTCCTCCTACGCTTCCGACGACGACAGCAACGACGAGCCCGACCGACAGAGAGCCGAGGAGGGCCAGGACAAGGACAGTACCGACCAGCGCGCCGACCACTCCCCCGACAGTCTTGCTCGGGCTCAGTGGTGACAGCGGTCGCCGCGCCCAGCCGAAGCGCCGCAACCCGTTGCCCCCGCACCACGCGGCGACGTCGGCTGCCGCGGCCGCGAAGCAGATGAGGTAGGCGTCGCCCCACACGAGCACGAGGTTCGACAGGGACCAGCAGATCCAGATCGACCCGAAGGCCGTCATCGCGCCGCGCCGCACACCGTCGGTGGTGTCCGCGCTCAGCAGCGCTGGGGCTGCGCAGAGCAGGGCGATGAGCGGGACGAGGGCGAGCAGGCTCGGGTCCAGCCACGCGGAGACCGGGTACCCGACCGCGAGCGCGAACAAGATCCACGTCTCAGGCTTGGGCAGCGATGCCAGCCTCGCGAACTCGCGGACCGCCTGGATGCCGATCACCGCGGCGAGGGCCGCTGTGGTGCCGGGCCCGAGCCAGATGGGCACACCGATGATCGGCAAGATGCAGGCCCACGTGGTCCAGCGGCGGCGCAGCTCGATCTTCCCGGAGAGGAACACCGGGACGGCCGCGACGGCGATGATCACCACCGAGACGAGCAGCAGGAACACCGCTCGTCCCTCGAGGAACAGGTGCCACGGCCCGAGCTCGACGTCGATCGTGAAGGCCGACCTGTCGAGCCCGAACCACGCGGCGACGGGGTCGGCCCCCGACCCGAAGGGGTTCACCGGTGACCTGCCGACGTCGCAGCAGGGTCGCTGGGCGACGCGCTGAGCGACCCGTGGATGCTCCGGAGCCTGGTGCCTGCCGTCAGCACGGACCCGGCGATGATGACGATGCTGATCACCGGGATCCACGCGGGCACGGCGGTCGCGAGGATCACGGCGGCGCAGCGCTCGGTCTTGCCGAAGGGCCCGCCGTTGAGCCGCTGCGCTCCGGCGCCAGCACCGGAGACGGAGACGAAGGTCGGCAGCGTGGCGCAGATCGTGGCCACGAGCACCCACCCTGTCGCCCAGTCGCTCCCCCAGCCGATGTCACCGTCCCGCGTCGCGAGCACGGCCAGCCCGGCGAACATGGCGAAGTCTCCGGCCCGGTCGCCGAGCTCGTTGAGCACGAATCCCCATGGCCGGCTGACACCCTGGGCGCGCGCGACGGCGCCGTCCAGGTTGGCCCCGGCGAGGCGTCCGGCGAGCAGGACGAAGGCGAGGACCCAGCTGCCGTAGGCGATCGCGACCCCGGCACCGAGGGCGGAGACCACACCGACTGCTGTGAACACGTCGGGCGAGATGTCCCGGGCGACGGCGAACCGCAGGACGGACGCCAGACGGTTCGTGTACCAGGGTTTGAGTGCATAGAGTCCGCGCATCCGGTCAACGTAGCGGAAGACGCTCTCACCTGGATGGGGAGATCTATCGCGGGACGGCCGCGACCTGCGTGGTGGGTGCGCCGGGATGCACTCGGAGGGACGCCGGCAGCATCACCTCCCGACCGGTCAGCGCTTGTAGGGGACCGGCGGGCACGGGATCGGCGTGGGGTTCTGCGCGACCCACAGCACCGCGAGCTCGTCGAGCCTGTCGAGCACCTCGTCCTCCGCGCTCCCCCGGACGAACTGGTGCGTGAGAGCCCCGAGCTCGTCGAGGTCCCGAGCGCCGAGCGGCGTGCCGGACCCGCACAGCTCGACCAGGACGTCGAGCATCCGGCGGTAGTCCCGGTCCCAGTTGCCGCCGCCGTTGCGGAACACCTCGTCGTGGACCCGGCCGGTGATCCGGATCGCCTCCCCCTGCGCGGTCTGCGCCGCTCCCTTGGACGGGACGAGCAGCTCCCAGAGGGCCGCGTGCTGGGCCTGCCAGGTGCCTGCGGGCACCTGGATGGGTCCGACACCGTCGTGCACCACGCGCTGCGGCGCCGGCGTCGCACCGAACAGCCTGTACAGCTCCTGCAGGCCGGCATCGGTCTCGGGCAAGAGGTCGGCGTTGAAGCCCGCGCGGTGGAACTCGAAGCGCTCCCCGATGCGCTCGACCAGGGCGCGCATGGAGTCGTCGATCATCGCGCCCGCTCCGACGAGCAGTCTCGCGACGTCGGCCATCGCGGCGATCGACGCGTTGGTCGTGCTGGCCAGACCGCGCTTGAGGGGGGTGTCACCGCGGTCGGTCGTCGCGTGGACGTCCGCCCCGGCGCGGATGAGCGCCTCGACCGTGGCGTCGCGCTGGTTCTCGGCCGCCGCGTGCAGGGGCGTCACGCCGCCCCGGCACGCGTGGTCACGGTCTGCACCGAGGGAGAGCAGCAGCGGGATCTGCTCGTGCCTGCCCCTCGCGGCACGGGTCCACAGCGGTGTCGCGCCGTAGGTGTCGACAGCGTCGACGTCTGCCCCTTGGTCGACGAGCCACCGGACCAGCCCGTCCGGGCAGTCCAGGAACCCGAGAGGTGTGCTCTTGGTGTAGCCGCCGGTCGCGTCGATCGCGCAGCGGTCGAAGACCGCGACGAGCTCGTCGAGCGACGACGAGCGCAAGAGGTCAGCGAAGTCCTTGGGAAGAGTCGTGCGTCGGCGAGCCATAGGGAGATGATGCCAGGAGGTGTGCTCTGGCACGACGGGAGTGGGGATCGGCGCTGAGGTCGATCCGACGAAGACGCGACGGTCGAGAGCCACCTCGTCAGGTCAGAGTGACCTTCGACGCGAAGCGAGCACCCAGGTCGCGACCACCGGTCGCCAGGCCTACAGTCGCCCGATGCTCGACAACAACCCCACCACCCCCGATACCTTCGTCCGCGTCCGCGGCGCCAACGAGAACAACCTGCGCAACGTCGACGTCGACGTCCCGCGCGACGCGATCGTCGCCTTCACCGGGGTATCGGGGTCGGGGAAGTCGTCGCTGGCCTTCGGGACCATCTTCACCGAGGCGCAACGCCGCTACCTGGAGTCTGTCGCGCCGTACGCGCGGCGCCTCATCCAGCAGGGGCACGACCCGCACGTCGAGTCCATCACCGGCCTGCCGCCGGCGGTCGCACTGCAGCAGCGACGCGGAGCACCGAGCTCACGCTCGAGCGTCGGGACGGTCACGACGCTCTCGAACTCGCTGCGGATGCTGTTCTCGCGCGCGGGGACCTTCCCCGAGGGCTTCGCGACGCGGCTGGACTCGGACGCTTTCTCCCCCAACACCGTCGCCGGTGCGTGCCCCGAGTGCCACGGCGTGGGTGTGGCCCGGACGGTCACGGAGGACACGCTCGTGGCCGACCCGTCGCTGAGCATCCGCGACGGCGCGATCACCGCGTGGCCCGGAGCGTGGCAGGGCAAGAACCTGCGCGACATCGTCATCGCGCTCGGTTACGACGTCGACCGCCCGTGGCGCGAACTACCCAAGAAGGACCGCGACTGGTTGCTGTTCACCGACGAGCAGCCCGTCGTGCAGATCACCCCGCAGCGCGACCGCGTAGCCAAGCCGTACAACGGACGCTTCTGGAGCGCGCAGAAATACGTCCTCCACATCCTCGCGGACTCCTCGAGCCAGACGATGCGCGCCAAGGTCCTGCAGTTCGTGAAGTCCGGGCCGTGCCCGGTGTGCGGCGGGACGGGGCTGCGGCAGGAAGCGCTCGCGGTGACCTTCGCGGGCCGGACGATCGCCGAGATGAACGCGCTCCCGCTCACCGAGCTCGCGGAGGTCATCCGGCCGACGACACAGCTGAAGGATGCTGCGCCGGCCCTGCCGACGAACCGGTCCGGCGAGCACACCGACGTCGCCGTCGCGATCACGACCGACCTGCTGGGCCGGATCGGTGTCCTCACCGACCTCGGGCTCGGGTACCTCGGACTCGGGCGGGTCACGACGACGCTTTCCCCCGGCGAGATGCAGCGGCTCCGGCTCGCGACGCAGCTGCGGTCCGGGTTGTTCGGGGTCGTGTACGTCCTCGACGAGCCGTCTGCCGGTCTGCACCCCGCCGACGCCGAGCCGCTCATGGAGGTGCTCGAGCAGCTCAAGGCGTCGGGGAACTCGGTGTTCATCGTCGAGCACAACATGGACCTGGTTCGGAAGGCCGACTGGGTGGTGGACGTCGGTCCAGCGGCGGGGACCGGTGGCGGCGAGGTGCTGTACAGCGGGGCCGTGGCTGGGCTGGCGGACGTGAAGAAGTCGGTGACGCGACCGTTCCTCTTCCCGGAGACCGAGGCGGATGCCGTCGCGGTCGAGCGCCAGGCCCGCGAGCCGAAGGGCTGGTTGACCGTCGAGGGTGTGACGGTCCACAACCTCGACAACCTGGATGCAACAGTGCCGCTCGGGATGCTGGTCGCCGTCACCGGGGTGTCCGGGTCGGGCAAGTCGACGCTCGTCAGCCGGGTGCTGCGTGACGTCGTGCGCGACCACCTCAACGGTGCCGGGCTGCCTGGAGGGGCGGTTGCGGACGACGACGTCGATGGGGCCGAGAGCGAGACCGGAGAATCGGACGATGCCGGTCTGTCCGAGGCAGTGCTTCCCGACGCTCGTGCCGACCTGCTCACAGTCCGCAAAGCCACGGGTCTCGAGCACGTCGACCGGCTGGTGCAGGTCGACCAGAAGCCCATCGGCCGCACACCGCGATCGAACCTCGCGACGTACACAGGCCTGTTCGACGCCGTGCGGTCAGCCTTCGCGGCGACCGACCTCGCCCGCGAGCGCAGCTACACAGCCGGCCGGTTCTCCTTCAACGTCACCGGTGGCCGCTGCGAGACGTGCCTCGGCGAGGGCTTCGTCTCCGTCGAGCTGCTGTTCCTCCCCGGGAGCTACGGCACCTGCCCCGAGTGCCACGGCACCCGGTACAACGAGGAGACCCTCGAGGTCACGTACCAGGGTCGCAGCATCGCCGACGTCCTTGCACTGACCGTCGAGGACGCGGCCGAGGCGCTCTCCGGCATCCCCGCCGCAGCACGCAGCCTGCGCACGCTGCTCGACGTCGGGCTCGGCTACCTGCGGCTCGGGCAGCCCGCCACCGAGCTGTCGGGCGGTGAGGCCCAGCGCATCAAGCTCGCGACCGAGCTCCAGCGCGTCCGCCGCGGTCACACGCTGTACCTGCTCGACGAGCCGACCACAGGTCTGCACCCTGCCGACGTCCAGCTGCTGCTCGCACAGCTGCAGTCCCTCGTCGACTCAGGCGACAGCGTGGTCATCGTCGAGCACGACATGGACGTGGTGGCAGCTGCGGACTGGGTCGTGGACCTGGGGCCGTCGGGCGGAGATGCGGGTGGGCAGGTGGTGGCAGCAGGCAGCCCAGACGATGTCAGAGGCACCCCGGGGAGCCAGACGGCTCGGTACCTCCCCGAGCGAGCACGCAGCTGAGAACTCGTGGTTCGCCATCCCCGGAATGCCACTCTCGGGATCTAGATGTCCGTGAAGATCGGCTGGCCGGACGCTCGCGCCCAGACCCAGGACCCTCGATCTGCAGCATCAAAAGAGCTATTTTTCGCGCCGACATCGCCCGCGTAGCTTGTCGAAGGTCGTGTTGACTACAGACCGAAGGGTGCGATGACGATGACGCAGGATGCCAAGAAGGTTCTGTTCGTACTGACGAGCCATGACGACCTCGGGGGGCTCCGGAGCACGGGGTACTACATCGACGAGGCGGCGCACCCGTGGAAGGTGTTCATGAAGGCGGGCTATCACGTTGACTTCGCCTCGATCCAGGGAGGGGTCGCCCCGCAGGACGGTCGCCAGGAGGGTGACACCGAGCAGGAAGCGTTCCTGAACCACCCCGACGTCTCGCGCCAGCTCGCCAGCACGCCGGCCCTCGCAGACGTCGACGCAGGCTCCTACGACGCCGTGCTCTACGTGGGAGGCCACGGATCGATGTGGGACTTCCCGGGCAGCGAGGGAGTCAGCCGTGTCGGCCGAGAGGTCTACGAGAACGGCGGAGTGGTGGCCGCGGT
This sequence comes from Sanguibacter sp. Leaf3, assembly GCF_001425965.1. Taxonomy (NCBI): domain Bacteria; kingdom Bacillati; phylum Actinomycetota; class Actinomycetes; order Micrococcales; family Sanguibacteraceae; genus Sanguibacter; species Sanguibacter sp. Leaf3. Next base: position 1,010,733 of record NZ_LMRH01000002.1, read on the forward strand.
CTGCCACGGTCCCGCGGCGCTGGTGAACATCACGCTCACGGACGGGAAGCACCTCGTCGACGGCAAGCGGGTTGCCGGCTTCACGAACGACGAAGAAGCCGCGGTGGGGCTCACGGGCGTCGTGCCCTTCCTCCTTGCCGACGAGCTCGCAAGCAAGGGCGCCACGCACGTGCCCGGTGACAACTTCACCGAGAACGTCGTCGTCGACCAGCGTCTGGTGACGGGGCAGAACCCGCAGTCGGCCACGGGCGTGGCACGTGAGGTCGTGGCCCTGCTCGCCGCCGGCTAAGACGTCCCGGCCGCGCGCTGAGCGTCAGCCAGCAGGGCATCGTGCACGAGCCGCACCGAGCGGTTCTTGTGCAGGATGCCCTGCTGCGTCGCGACATACAGGGTGTTCAACGGTGCCATCTCAGGGTCCAGCACGACGACAAGTGCCCCACTCCGGAGGTGCTCTTCGATCAGGTACCGAGGTAGCACCGACATTCCCAGCCCGTGGATGACAGCATCCGTGATCGCGCGAAGGTTCGGGATCGTCGCAGCGAGGTTGAGCCCGTCGGCAGGTTGCCCGAGCACAGAGCGCCAGTACCTGCGGATGATGGCGAGATCTTCGGAGTAGGCGACGAGCGGCACGTGACGCAGGGATTCGGCGGTGACCGTCTCACCGTCGCCGATGAGATCCCGCCATCGTGGCGAGGCGACGAGCAGGAACTCCTCGTCGATGAGAGCAACGCTCGCGACCCCACGGAGCCGGGGACGGATCGAGCTGACGACGACGTCGAGAGCTCCGACGGACAGATCGACGAGCAGCTTCTCGGCCAGACCGAAGGTGACCCTGAACTCGACGTTCTGATCAGCCATCTGAGCCAAGAGCGGGATCACCCGCACAGACAGGTACTCGGCGGGCCCACCGATGTGGATGACACGAGCCCGCTCGGAGGGAAGGTTCTCGTCTGTGTCGGTGATGGCATCGAGGCTGTCGATGTGCGGGGCCACCTCCTCAGCGAGCGCCTTCGCCCTCGCTGTCGGCGCGATGCGCCGGCCGTGACGCTCGAACAGCGGGTAGCCGAGCTGACGTTCGAGCGCCTGCATCTGGCTCGTGACGGCAGGCTGACTCAGCCCGACGAACTTCGCCGCGGACGTGAACGTCCCCATCCGGAACACTGCAACGAACGTGCGGAGGTAGTCGAAGCTCGGCTGCACCTCGATCACCTCTCTCGCCCGTCGCCCGATTCGATCGTTTAAACATACTTATGGACGAATTAAACCACATGTGACAGGAGGCGGGTCGTGGCGACCGGGACACCAGACGACATCATTGCCGACTTGGCCAGCCCCCTGGCTCTCGAGCGCGCTGGTCGAGAGTGTGCCGACGGGACGGTGAGCCTCGGTCATCTACGCCCGTCAGCACCGCTCCGGTCGGGCACCTCCTCCGACCAGCTGGCCAGCACCGGCAGCACCCGCGCCGTAGGCGAGTCGGGCTCCACGGTGTAAACGACGAGGCGCTGCTCGGGGTCGTGCGGTCCCACGAGAGACTCGATGCCGAAGACGAGCGGCCCGGCGGTGGGGTGGGCGACGTGCTTGGTCACCGAGGTGCGGAAGGTGACCCGCTGGTCGTCCCACCAGCGCTCCACGTCCGGGTCGCCCGCACGCAGCTCCTCCACCAGATCGGCGAGCTGCCGGTCGTCGGGGTGACGACCCACCTCGTAGCGCAACGACCCCACCGCAGCCGCGGCGAAGTCGGCCCAGTTGACGATCCTCGCCCGCGCGTCCGGGTCGAGGAACAGCCACCGCACGAACGACATCCCCGGCTCCATCGCGGTACCCAGCACACTGCTCAGCAACCTGTTGCTCGCCAGCACCTCCGAGCGGCGGCCCAGGAGCAGCACGGGGACGTGCTCGAGCGTCGTCATCAGACGCAGCATCCCCGGGTCCGGGCGCTGCGCGGCTTCGGGCCCGGCCCATCGCCGCCGAGATGTCGGGGCGGCGAGGTCCCGCGGGTGCGCACGCTCGACGTCGTCCAGCTGCAGCGCCTGCGACAAGGCCCGGACCACCTCGTCGGTGACGTTCTGCTGGCGTCCCTGCTCCAGGCGGCTGTAGTGGTCCGGGCTCAGCCCGGCGAGCACGGCCAGCTCCTCCTTGCGCAGCCCCGGTACGCGCCGCGGGCCCGGGAACGCCGTGATGCCTGCCTGCGACGGCGTGAGGCGGTCACGGCGAGAGCGCAGGAAGGCCCCGAGGGCAGCACGGTCAGCAGGCACCGACCTAGCGTAGGAGCACTGCGTGCCGCGGACCTGGTCACGCCGTGACCAGGCAGCACGCACCTTGGTGCGGGGCCTGCGGGCCCGGGCCCACTAGGATGCATGACAACCACCGAGCAGACCCGCACCGTCCTCGTCACAGGCTCCACCAGCGGCATCGGCGCCGCGACCGCCCGCACCCTCGCCGCCCATGGCGGGCGCGTGATCGTCACCGGTCGCGACACGACCCGCGGTGACGCGATCGTCACGGAGATCAACGGGTTCTCCTGGACCGGTGACGGCAATGATCACAGCGACACCTCCAACAACCCGAAGGCCGTCTTTATCCCCTCCGACCTTTCCGCCGCGCCCGACGTCCTGCGCGACTTCGCCGCTGCGGTCACCGAGGCAGCCGGCGGGCGGCTCGACGCGATCGTGCACAACGCCGCCCTGTGCCCACCCGTCGACACTGTCTCCCTCACCGACGCCGACCTCGAGGCCACCCTCGCGGTGAACATCCGTGCGCCCCACGTCCTCACCGCTGCCCTCGCCCCGGCGATGGCCGAGCGCGGCCACGGGGCGATCGTCGTCATCGGGTCGTGAATGGCCCACATCGGGCACCCCGTCGTCGGCCTGCACTCCGCGACCAAGGCCGCCGAGATCCAGCTCGCCCGCAGCTGGGCCGCAGAGTTCGGGCCTCGCGGGGTGCGGGTCAACACGGTCTCTTCGGTGCGACCCGGACGCCGATCAATGCGAGCGACGGCGACGTCATCGCCGCGATGACTGCCCCGACACCGGCCGGGCGCCCTGGGACGCCCGAGGAGGTCGCCGATGCCGTGGCGTGGTTGCTCTCCGACCGTGCCGGGTACGTCCACGGTGCGGAGAGCGCGGTCGACGGTGGCATCACGACGGCACTCACCCCTTGGGTGAGCGGAGATGCTGGCCCCTCATTGGCCACTGCTCTCACCGGGCCAGCCGCTCGTCTTGCCCGAAGTTAGCTCTCAGCCCCGAAACTCCCAAGCTTCAGGTCCGTCGCTCGAACGAAACGAAATTCGGAAACACTCCGGGAGGAGGGCCACAAAATCCTCAATAGCACCCCAGTGCGCTACCCGCGCCTCTCGGAACGACAAGCCGTCATATCCATCAGCCCTGAGTTTCTGGCTGATGATCACCGCCACGGCACGGTCCGGCACCCCGCTATCGTAGACCGAGACGGCCAAAGGATCGGGGACGCCATATCTCATAGCGGACAGAGTTAGGCTCAACGGATTCTCTGGGAGGACCTCGCTGTCTCCAAGAAATTGAATTACCGCCGAAAGCACTAAGGTAAAATCGAACGATAGCGTCGAATGTAGAAACTTTGTAATGTCGGCCGTAGAAAGTCTCTGGCGTTTATCACCATATGGTTTAGTGAGCTCCAATGACGACGACAGCTCGAAGATGGACTCGTAATTGCGCCCCTCTACCCACGCTACTGAGAGAGCCATGAGCCCCTCACCCGGCTCGACATTCTGAAAAGACAGGGTATGCGTAGTCGCAGCAAAAAGCGGCCAAACAAGCTTCAATATCGATGCAGGCGTCTGCGCCTCGAGCAGCATGGAACGATTGCTCTGCACCCATTGATAGACGTAATTCGCCTCGCGGGCACCGAGCAAGGTGCGACTGAAGGCGGTCTGCTTTTCTAGTTCTGGAACTTGAGCTTCCAGGTCTTCCGCAGCAAGCAAGAAGAGCTGTTCGAGGGCCTGCTTCTCAGATTCTGAAGCGATGTCGTAGGCAAACGTACCGCGACTTAAGGTGACGACGTGAGCACGGAATGAATCGAATGGTACGTCGGACCTGCTAGCCATGAGGTAACTCTCTACTACCGCCACCATCGCCTGGCGCTCCTCGAGCTCTTTGAGCGCATCCGATCCAATAGTCGAGCGATCGACCAAGCCTCGCCGGTATGCGAAGAGAACTTGGACAATGTCGACGGCACTTGAATCTTGCCTCATAGTAATTGAGGAGAAGGGCTTGACCAACCCGAGGATGGAACTCGACATTGGCTCGGAGTTTTTCGGGTCGAGAAGTCGGACTTCACTTGAGTTCTTCCAACGGTTGCCAGTGTGACCTGAGTGCGCCTTAGGGTCGGCGAAAACGACCAAGCCCTCGGTGTGCATTCCTGCACGCCCGGCCCTTCCCAGGAGATTCTGGAAATCTCTTACACTCATCTGCCCCTTCCCCTGGCGAGTGCCCGAGACGATAAGGTATCGAATCGGAAGGTTAACACCCTGAGCAAGCGTGGATGTGCAGACCACGAATCGGATCAATTCTCGCTGCATTGCGTGCTCTATTGCCACTCTGAGCCCGTTTGGAGTATTCCCGTGGTGGGCGAAAACGCCAAGTTGCGCCGCACGCGATGCATAATCACGCTCTCCAAAATGAAGCTCCGTCAGGTACGCGACCGCTTCAACCTCCTTTCCATCCGAGAATTCCGCCGGCGAGTCTATCGCAAGACCTCTATCGAAGACCTCCAAAACTCGTCGGACAATTTTTGCCGCGGTTGCCTTGGTTCCCGCAAAGATGGCCACTGAGCCACGATTAACGAATCGAAGTCCGAGAGAAATCGCCGTATCGCTAACAATGAGTTGTTTTGACAGATCAGGAAAGCGCCTGATGGTTCGCTCACTACCAAGCTTGCCGAGACTTACCACATCCATCACTTTGCCCAGCGAGTAATCTGGCCTCTGGAACTCTAGAGACTCATAGAACTCTAGCTGTCCCTCACCCTCGAGCCAACCCGCGAAAGCTGTCGCCCTAGCAGTCGGGGCAAGACCACTGCCATCAACGACTCGGCTACTGTCACCGAGAAGCCAGCGACTCAGGTCGTCCGCGTTGGGCATCACGGCTGATATCGCCACTGTCTGAGCTTGGTCAGGAAGTAGGTCCCGAATTTCAGTCACCAGCAGCTCGTAAACAACACCGCGTTGGCCAGAATCAAACTGATGCGCCTCATCGTAGACTAGCAAATCGATCCTCCGCATCAAAGCCTCATTGTGGCGGAGTACATACTGCAACTTCTCAGGCGTTAGAACGAGAATGCTCGCGATCGCTTTTGAAGAGTCTAACTGTGCAACCAACCGCGCTAGTTCGTATGAGAAATCGTCTTGGAGCAGATCCGAAAGCTCATTGACTGCTATGCGGCTACTGGGTCGAAAACTCGCACGCAACGAAGAAGCGATTTCATGACTCAAAGCGCGGAAGGGTGCAACGATCACCGCGACACGAATTCTTCCTGAGAGCACACCGCTTCGGATTATTATCTCGAGCGATCGAGTTTTACCTGAACTTGTAGGCATTTGGACGACTGCCGACTGCCCCCGAAAAACCCCTTGACGGCCAATCTCAAGTTGAGCTGGCCATAATTGCTTAGGAAATCCAGGGTCGGGGAGGATCGATCGCCAGTCTTCTTTTGTCAAGCCACTTGCCAAAGGAAGCGTCATCCAGGTTGATGTGGCAAATCGCTTCTGCAGCACCGCAAGTACTAAATCAGAAAGTAGAAGCTCTCGAGCTGAAGAGCCCTCATAGGTGCGCCGACGTAGGTCCATCGCAAATGAAATTGCTTCACTCGCATCGCCGCCGTTCAGAAAGTGTTCTCGCGTGGCGTCAGCAACGCTGCCGATTAGGCTGCGTTCACCGGTCTGGCTTTCAGACCATTCTTCAGTTGCGTCAAAGAGAAGCCAATCGAGAAGACGCTCTAATTCTGTTCCGGTCTCGACATTTCGCCGCAGTTTTGACATAACAAGACTGCTTCCTGGCCTGTCAACCAGGTAGTATGAGCAGGACGCGAGGAGCAAGATTTCATCTTCAGTCTCTGGAATGATTCTCGACGCAATAAGAGCGTCAAAAAAACTTGCTGAGAACTCAAGGTCCTTCTGCAACTCGCTGGATAGCTGGCTCTTTTCGTTGATTTCGAAAGCCGCGTCGCCGAGAGTCCCAACTGCCAACAGCAGCAGCATCTCCGGCTCGAGCATTCGGACGCCGTCTTGAAGAGTTGGATCCGCAATGCGAAGCTCATTCATCTTTCCGAGTGCACGAGTGGCGGCGAACAGTTCGCGACTCTTTGATTCAGGCCTCATCTGCCGCCCTTCGGTAAATCTCGTGAACAAATCGCATGAGGTCCGCCCCGCGAACGACCATTAGTTCAAGGTCGCTTGAGTTTGAATGTTCTACCGAGGAGGCCTGCACTAGTACCGCGGAGTCGTAAATGTGCTCGCTCAAAACAGCTACCGCCCCGAAGGTGAGGCCAAAAGGGTTGTCGGCCCTCGCCTGAAATCTAGATACGGTATGAACAGCACCGAAGTCCGATCGCACTCGATACATCTGCTTGACTTTGTTGAGCGTATAGCTCAACCGAAGGTAATCCTTACTGGAGTGGTCAATCGCATCCTGTAGTTGCTCCGGTGCCGACTTGCCCGCCATGTGTGCCTTCACTTCAAACATTATTATTCGATCCTCTGCGCAAGACTCTCCGGACTTTTTCAGATCGAACGCTAGAACATCGATTCCCTTAACGGACTCGTTTGGGCTGGCTTTTTCGGCGTACTTCAGCCTAGGCACCCAATGTCCAAGTGCGTACTGCAGGAAGTCGGAGATCAGAAGTTCCGCGAAATCACCCGACCTGACCGAGGGACCTGGCGCAATAACGTCGGATGGGAATAGGAGTTGTCGGAGGTACTCCGCCCTGGAGAGTTTGGTGCCATCTCTCATCGCGTCGAGATCCTTGTCGAGGCAATAGTTTTGCCTGAAGTGTCTTGCCCAGTCACTTAAAACCGCGTCGGGCAGTTCCGTCCTTAGATCCCACACGGCAATCGATTTTCCGTCAACCGACTCTAGATCTTCTTCGGCTTTAGTCAAATAAGCAATGTGCGTCGGAGTGCCACTCGATAGCGCTTCTGAATGCAAACTTCCCCCAAGTTCATTAAGAAACTAGCGAGCGGAGTTCCTATCGACCCGCGTCAAGCCATGCGTCGTCCGTCGCGCACATCGTCACTCTATCTAGAGTGATCGCAGTTTTTGATCGTTTGGACTTGATGTGGCAGTTGAACTCAGGGTGAAAATGAGCGACTAAGCTCACATAACCTCTATGTCGGTCACGGGAGGCCTTCGGCTCGCCTGCCAAACTAGGTCCTCAACAATCCTGAGTCACCCTCAACGCCCCCACGCTTCCCGAGATGCAAGTCTGCTCTGTTCATCGGGGTGCAAAAAAGACGGTCCCGGATTTCTCCGGAACCGTCTCTTTCAACCTTGTTGATACTGGTCGGGCTGACAGGATTTGAACCTGCGACCCCCTGACCCCCAGTAATGGCGCCCGGGCGTTTCGGGCATCCCCAAGCCCAGTCCCCTCACGGCCGCGCACCCCGTCAAGAGTCCTGTGACCTGCAGAAACGTCCGCCGTTAGCGACTCATGACGGCCGTTGCCCGAGATGGCTCACCACACCATCCAGCGCTCTCCAACCCTCGTCTGCCCCACTTTTGCCCCCACGTGTGCCCCATGCGCCACACCCCATGACTTCGCGAGGGTGATGCCCTCAGATCAGAGCTCGTCGTCGGTGTCTCGCTCATCGACGGCCCACGGCTCCTCTTCGACGTCCTCTGGCAGGTCGTTCTCGCTCAACTCATCCCAGACACCGACACCGACAGCGAGAGCGCGCTCGACCGAACGCGCTCCCGGGTGCACGTACCCCATGGTCACGTCGATAGAGGCGTGCCCCAGGAGAGCGCTGATTACCGAGATGTCGAGCTGGCCGGTGTCCGCGAGGACCGTAGCCGCTGTGTGCCGCATGGCGTGTGGGTTGTATCTCGCGACTCCGGCTTCCTCGCATAGCCGCACGAATCCTGCGTAGTCGCGTTCCTTCCCGATCGCCTCGTTCGAGGTCGTACGGAAGAGGAGCTTTCCTTGCTCCGGATCTGGCACCCCGCGCGTCTCCTGAAGCAGCGCCTTCCGGTGCCGGACGAGCGCGTCCCATAGCGAGACGGGCAGGATCATCGACCGCGTCGCGTCGCTGCCCGCCTTGGTTCCCGGGAGCAGCACGAGTCCCCCATCCTGACGCTGAGGACACGTCAGGCCCTTCACCTCACCGCAAGACCACCCGTCGGCCGTGTCCTCACAGCCGTGCCGCCACGTCTGTCGCTGGAGGTGATGCCCGACCTCCAGCCTCCTCGACTTCAGATTCATGTCAGTCAGGAGCAGCCCCAGTACTTCCCCCTGGCGCAGGCCCACCTCCAGCCCGAGCCGGATCCGGGCCTCACAGAAGCCGGCACCATGAGAGCAGCCGCGCTCCACCACGAAGTCCCGCAACTTCTTTCGGTCCCGAATCGGGATCGCTTTGCTCCGGTAGGAGCCGGGGGTGATCGACCGCCCTCTTCGGACACTCGGGATCGAGACACCGGTGAACGGCGAGACCTTAAGCCCCGTCACGCGACTCTCTCTGACCGCTGCCCCGAGCGCGGCGCGGAGCGTCTTCGCGGCCCCGGCCTGCGTACCCTCGGACAGCGGCCGGGACGATCCCTTGGCGCCGCGTGTGAAGGTCGCCGCCGGGAGGTCATCCCGGAGCCAGGCCCGAATGTTCTCGGCGGTCATGGATGTCAGTCGGAGGTGCCCGAGGTACGGCACTATATGCAGACGGCACATACCGTCATAGAACTCCGCTGTGGTCTGGGCTCGGCGCCCTGCGGCAACATCGTCATAGACCGCCTGCATCCAGGTACGCAGCCAGTCTGTGAGGGTGAGCTCGCGGATCGGGTCGATGGGTGCGGCGCCGTACCCGATCGCCTGCCCTACGCGATCGCGGTACCAGTTACGCGCATCTTCCTCGTCGACGAAGCGCTTCCTGACGCGCTTGCCCTCGTGCATGAACGCGGCAACCCAGCGCTGCCGTCCGGGCTCCCACGAAACCCCTTTGGCCTCCGAAGTCGGCTTTCGTGGGGCTCTCGGCGCAGGCATAGACCGACTCTAGCCCATGACCTTGGGGCAGAGAGTCAAGTGCTCTCAGAAGCTGGGGCGCCGCCCAGAAGCCTGAGCCCTGACGGGGGTCGGCTCGGTCGGTGCGCTGTGACGCTGCCGGTTCCTACTCCACTGCGTGTCCGCAAGCATGGCGTCGAGGTCCTCGCGGCGGGTGAGCCACCGGCCGAGCTTCACCCCGGGGATGCGTCCTGCGCGAAGGCCGCGCAGCACCGTCTCGTGGTGCTGTCGGAGGATGGCGGCCACCTCCTCGGAGGTCGGTCGGGGTGGAGAGGGCGGTGTCGGCCTGGGCGTGCATGTCGGTCCTGGGGCTCGTACGGCAGAGCCCGCATGGGGCCACCAGCTAGGTGGTCATGGCGGGGAGCGACATACTCAGCCTCCAGAATCCGGATGCGGCAGATCTTGCCGCTATAGGACCCTACCACATTCAAATCCCGGCATGCTACAGTGTTCTCAGATCCAGCTACTAGCCAGGGGACATGCCATGAGGGCTCGACACTGTAGGACCGCCGCGACCGTCGGCGCGATCGCGCTCGGCCTTCTCGTCTCGGGGTGCAGCTCCGACTCCCTTGTGCCTGTTGCGCCGACGCCGTCCGTCTCGGCCATGGAGACTCCAACCGAGCCTGCACCGACCGTCGAGCCGGTTGCCGTCGAGGCACCAGCCCCGGTCGCCGGTGACGCCGTCCCGGCCGACGCGGTCGAAGAGCTCCGGGCTGAGGGGGTGTCTGTCTACGTCAGCCCGAACTCGGGCGGCGAGGGCCTGGTCGTCGAGCCGGGCGTCGCTCTCCCCGAAATCGTCGTCAATGACATCCAGGCGAACAGCACCCCGACGGCGCCTGCCGACAAGAGCGCTTTCAGCGCACAGGCCACGAAGGAGGCGGCGCTTCGTCTGGAGATGGAGAAGGCCGGACTTTCGGCCCTCTTCCTGACCCACGCAGGTGAGTACGGCGCAGACGGCTCGCTGACCGGCAGCCAGTACGTCGTCCGAGCCTTCAATGTGGCGAACGCACGAGACTTCACCGCAGCCGCTGGTGACACTCGCTCGACAACCAGGGATGGCGCTATTGCCGCCGCCCAAGGTCTGATCGACTCGAACCCGGGCATTCAGATGGTCGACCTCACCAGCTGAGTCGTCCTCCCCTGCGCGGTCAGGAGGCGCCGGATCCACTCTGGTACCAGAAGACCATCTGTCCCCATTCGCCGCCGATGAAGCCGTCCAGGTCGACAAGTTGGTACTGACGGAAGAAGTTGCAACTCAGGTCGCTGGTACCGACAGATCCTCCCCGGTAGATGCCGTACTGCTGAACCAAGTCTCCGAAGGAGTACCCGGAAGGGGGTCCGCCTGCGGAGCGAAAGAGGTGCGCTCCCGCACCCTGATACTGAGTGCAGACCGCGCTTGGAGTGCCACCAGTCGCGCCACCACTGACATACGGCCGCTGCGCCACCGTCGTCCCGCACCTGTTCTCCCTCTGCACCACGTTCCAGCCATCGGAGCGCGTCGCGGTCGCCGCGGCCTCGTACCAGCCAGGGCTGCCTGCGTAGACCGATGACCGGCTGAGCGAGCCGCTGGAGGACCAGCGAACGGTCGTGGGGGCATAGACGCCATCGCGGCTGACGGAGCAGGTCGGGGTCGCCACCGTCAACTCTGGGGTGCGCGCCTGGGCGTCCGAGTATCGGTGATTCCACCCGTCGGACGAGTGGCCTCGGAAGGAGTGCGCTCGGTTGTGATTCAGCCGGCTCCAGGTCGTACCCGAGCCGAGCTCCTGACCGTCAGGGCCGATGACCGAGCATCCGGGTGCTCCGCCGCAGTCGACCCAGGCTCGGATCGACTGGGTCGTGATGGAGTCGAAGCCCAGGCGCGGGGATGGGAGTTCTCGGGTAGCGATGCGGTCCTGGTACGAGACGTCGTTGTAGTCATCCGTCAGGCGCGCGGTGAGGGTGTAGGTCGAGCCGTCAGACAGTCCAGGGTTGCTCTCGCCGAAGCTATGCAGCTGTCCCCCACCGCTGGACGGCTGGGTCTGGAAGCCCTCGACAGTGATACTCGCGGAGTTGCCCCCGGCGTTGTGGAGCCGAGCCGAGATCGAGCGGGTCGTCGACGACCCATCGGAGAGCCACACGCGCAGCTCGGCCGTCCGGGTGTCACACTTCGCCGAAGGGTCGGACCAGCCCGCGTTCGCAGGGCTGGCGTTCCGCGTCTTCTGCAGGAACCCGTGCAGCGTGTTGTGCGTCATACGGTCGAAGACCACCGTCGTCTCGGAGCCCTCGAAGGAGTACCAGGCGCCCCCTTCCCTGCCGTTGTTGTACGTCCGCGAGGAGAGCCTCGGTGCGTCCGAGGGGGCAGGTGTGCCAACCACCGTGATCTGGCGTGTTGTGAGGCCGGTCGGCGTCGCCACGCACGACGGGGCGGCAGGCCGCTGGAGGATGCTCTGGGTACCGCTCCACGTGCTCGGCCCGGACGTGTTCACCGTGCGCGCCTGGTAGAAGCGGTACTGCCCGCCGATGCCCGCCTGCGTGTAGGCCGCGACCTTCGACGTAGTGCCGCGCGGCACCTCCGCTCCCCCAGTCCACAGGTTCGCCCAGGCGTCGCCAGACCGGCGCTTCTCCTGCGTCTCCCAGCCTCGGTCGCGGTGCGCTCCTGCATCAGCGGCTCGGGTAGGCGCAGTGACGATCGTGCCGCCGCCACCTGACCAAGGCGCTGGGGTGTACGCGATGCCGTTCGACCAGTCGGCGTTCGCCGTCAGGGCGATGGTCGGAGCAGCCGGAGAGGTGAAGTTGTTGGTGAGGTTGGAGACGTCACGGACGACCCTCTGGGTCGTGCCCGTGCCACCGGCGTACTGCTTCGTCAAGGCCTCTCCGGTCGGCAAGGAGGCGGTCTGTGACGAGGTCGTGGCCGCCCTCTCCCACCTGTTGACGGGAACGACAGCGTAGGTGTGGGCGCGGCCAGCAGGGAGCGTATCCGTCCACGACCAGCGCAGGGCAGCGCCCGAACTAGTCTTGGTCGCCGTCGACTTGATGTCGTCCCACCGGCGGTACAGCTCTGGGGTCGTGGCCGTGCCCGCGCCGTCGGTGCGGTAGATGTCGTAGCCAGTGGAGCCGATTGCCGACGTCCATGCCAGATCGATGGATGTCGGTGTGCCGTCGCTGGTGACGGCAGCAGCAGACGGGCGCAAGCCCGTGGCCCTCTGGTTCGACGTCGGGCCGTAGCCGTCAGGAACGGTCGCGCGCACCACGTAAATGCCCGTGTAGCCGCGAGGCAAGGTCCTGTCCGTGTACGTCATGACACCCGGCGCGGGGGTGGCGGTAGGCAGGTAGGCGACCTGCACCCAGCCGCCGCTGCTGGCAGCGTCCGCCCCATCCGGGTAGGACGTCCTGTAGACCGCCCAGCCCTGCGTCAATTCGGGGGTCGCGTCAGTCCAGGAGAGGACGGGCGCAGACACGCCTTCGATCCCGCTGCCATTGGTGATGACCGAGAGGAAGCCCGCGAGAGGGTCCCCGATCTTGCCGGTGCCGTCCGTGGAGGCCCCACGACCGGTGAAGGCCGCTCCGCTCTCTAGCTTCAGCACGGCCGTGCTGTCGCCCGGGGTCGCACTCATCGACCATCCGACCCGGTTGACCACGCCGGGCGAGACGGGCGCGGGCAGCGCGTTGTCGATGGACGCGGACGAGTAGTAGGTGAACTCAAACCGGGAGAGCCCGCCCTTGATGGCGACGACCTTGCGCTCGGTCGAGCCGCCGCCGCCGCAGGAGGTCGCGTCGTAGAAGGTCGTGGTCGAGATGAGCTCGCTGTCGACGACCTCCCAGTCCCTCGTCTGGCACTTTCCGTCGCGCACGACCTGGACGGCCAGGTGGCGAGGCTCGCTGATCGTGACCTTGGACCCGTCGTTGACATCGCGGATGAGCTGGACGCTGGCATTCGTCATCGAGCTCCAGAGGTCACCCCTGGTCTGCGTGGACGCGGCGACGCGGAAGGTGGACGAGAGAAGAGAGATCCCCATGGCGACCACGACGGACATAATTACCATGGCGACGAGCAATTCGGCCAGCGTGAAGCCACGGTCCGACTTGGTCCGGTTGAGACGTTCTCTGCTGTATGTCATGACTTGACCAGGGTCGCATGCGATGCCAACTCCCCTCCGAACGCGAAAGAACCCCGCACCGGGAGGAGCCGGTGCAGGGGTTCAGTCAGACGGCCGAGCGGGGTCAGGCAGCAGCCGCCAGCCTCTTAGCCGTCGATGCGGGGATCCCTGTTTCGACGCTGATCTGCGAGAACGAGCGACCGGCATCCCTGAGCTCCCGAACCCGTTCGCGTCGCGCCTCACGGTCCGCGTCGACCACTGCGGGAACCCCGTGAGCAGGCGTTCGGACGGCCCGCAGCGGGGCTGGACCGACCGCCTCGGGCTCGCGCATGACGGGGCGCTTCCGGGCCGCCGCAGGGGCAGGAACGGCCTTGCTGGTGGCCTTCGCGCGGCGAGCGTTCCGCTTCGCCGGGGCTGGCGCCAGAGCGATCTGCAGGAGGGCGTGCGTGGATCCGAAGACGAGAGCGGGGAAGCTCGCAGCGAGGGCTGCCCCAGCGATCGCCGTCCATGGACCCGCCGACGGCTCGCTCAGAACGTGGGCGATCTGCGCCCCCATGGAAGCCAAGGTCAAGGCCCCGAGGACCGACCACGCGAACGCACTCCGGTCTCCTCTCGCTCTGTTCACAGTGGCAACCAGAGACATCACCAGAATCCCGCCGTCCAGGAGGACCGGGACGAGGAAAGCCATGGGTCCAGGAAGCAGCGCCCACCGGCCGACCGCCACCAGCCCCGGTACACCCGCAGCGAAGGACGCGAGAGCCAGGAGCCCGACTAGCCACGTCACGGTCAGGATGATGGGCCTCCCGTCCGCCTGAAGGCGAGTGGGTGCGGGTGCTGTCGGGGTCGTCTCGATCTCGGTCATGCTGTCTCCTCCGGTGGCGGGTCTACTACTCAACGGCTATTACCTACTACATGGTAGCACCCCACCGTGAATGGGGAACTGGCGCCGGTAGGCTGTTCGAACGCACGTTCGAAAGGAGGGCTATGGAGGGCGAGTTCGTCACCGGCACGGGACGTCACTTCGGACGCCTCCTGAGGCCAGTCACTCCGACGCCGAGGCGCTGGCGGATGATCGCGCCGCGTGCCGCCATCGCCGAGGCGGGGTGCTTCGACGGCGTGGTGCGCGTGTACGACGTAGATGTCGTGGCCACGGCCCCGAGGGTGGTCCTGGTCGAGCAGCCCGACGATGGCGGCTGGGGTGAAACCTGGTTCGCGTGGATCCCTGCGGAGCGTGTGCAGCCGAAACCGTGAGCGACTGCCGATATGTTCATCGGATGGACCTTGCAGTGATGTACAAGGAAGCGAGAAAGAACGGGTGGTCGAGCAGCATCGGCACTCTCGCAGAGCTCTCCTGGATGACCCGCGCTCAGGGGTGGACCGCAATCAAGCAGCGAAGCGACGACACCACGCCGGAGACGGTTCTGCGGCCGCTGTCCGCCGAAGACGCGCACCCGGCGTCGATGAGCGCAACGTACGGCCTCGGGGCCCAACCGCTGCACACGGACGGCGCTCACACCCCAGAGCCACCAGACCTCATCGTGCTGATGGGCGAGGCACCGTCCTCAACACCTACGTACCTCTTCAAGGACGTCACCTACGACACGACCCCGAAGGGCATCTACTCAGGCGTCTTCCGGGTCGATGCCGGGAAAGACACTTTTCTGACCACAGCCCTCAGCCGGGGTCGCATGAGGTACGACCCCGGCTGCATGACACCACTCGACGCGAGGGCCCGAGAAGTCTCCAGGTACTTCGAGGAGCAGCTGGCGAACGCCCACCCGTTCTCATGGGACACCGAGAATCTGGTCCTGCTCATCGATAACAAGCGCGCACTTCACGCGCGCGGCTCGGTGGCGGCAGGGGACGAAGGTAGGTCGCTCACGCGGCTGGCCTATCGAGTAGAGAAGACATCATGATCGCCTCGTACGATCACCACGCGCTTTGGATGAAGGCGCGCCTCTTCATCAACCACGCGATGGATGATGAACCTAGATCCTTCGACGAGCAGGCGCTCTGGGCTTCCCTGTCGCTCGAACTGCTGGCGAAAGCTGCTCTGTCGAAGCGCTCCCCACTTCTCATCGCGACACCTTCCGAGGATGGGGACAACCTGCTCACAGCCGCAGGCCTCATCGAGGGAGACGCGCAGTTCAAGTCGATCCCAGCGCACACGCTATACAGCCGATGCAGCAAGGCCTTCAAGCCCTTCAGTGAGAAGGAGGCGAAGGCGATCACCGGGGCGCGGAACAACTATCTCCACGGCGCCTCAGCTCGCTTCAGCCCCATCCCGGCCGAAGCCTGGTGGCCGAAGTTCTGGGCACAGGCACTCATCCTGATCAACGCACTCGACCGCACCATCGACGACTTCGTTGGATTCGAGCGGGAGAGCGTGGTTGAAAGCCACCTCGACAAGAACCGGAAGAATGTTGCCGATCGGGTGGAGATGCTCATCAATCACGCGCAACAGCGCCTCGCGATGAAGAAGTCGGGGAGGATGACGGAGGCTACCGCCCGCGAGTTCTCCAGTCCGGCCTACCTCACGGCCTCTCTCTCATACAACGAAACCGAGACTTGCCCTGCCTGTGGAGCCATCGGGACCATAGAAGGAGACGACGTCGAGAATTCAGAGATTCGATCTCCCGATTCGGGATACGACGAGTACGAGGGCCTCGTGAACCTGGAGGTATTTTCGGACTACTTCAGCTGTCCGACGTGCCGACTCGTCCTCAACGGGACCATGTACATCACCCAAGCGGGGCTCCCCGAGACCTTCCTCACCGTGGTGGAGGACACGCGGGACTGGGGTGACGAGTATGGGAACGACTGACCCGCAGGCCGTACGAACGCACCAAAGAACAGGGAAGGTCGCTAGATGATTTCGTGGAGCCCTAAAGGAAGTGCGGAACACAAAGCTCGAAAGATTCTCTCCGTCGCATCATGGATGCATACAACATTCCAGGACGAAGTTTGGCTATGGAGGGGGCAGGCCGATCACACTCACGGAATTGAGCCGTCAGTCCATACTCGGGTCCGCAAATCAACTTTTGACCAGACCGAGGAGACAGTAAAATCAGCAACAGCCAACCTCCTGCTCCACGCGCGGACCGCGCATCTCGATCGCCAGAGCGAGACCCTCCTCCCCGACCTAGCACTCCTTGCTCACCTTCAGCACTACGGCGCCGCGACACCTCTCCTTGACGTTTCCACTGATCCGCTTATCGCCCTCTGGATGGTGGCGTTCGCGGACAAAGAACAGCCCAACAAGTTCGATGACCGCGCAGGGTCCCTGTTTGGAATCCTCAAACCACCCCGGGAACGGTGGATCAAACCCCTAGATCCACGTTCTTATGGAGGGCCTCAGGGCCAGAACATCAGCGATTCGCTAGGAAACGCCGTGTGGTGGTACGAGGCGCCCGATGTCACCGAGCGTCTACGTATACAGCGGGGCTCCTTCCTCATCGGCCCCCTCGCCAATGCAGACAACTCGGACAGCACCTTACCCTTCGACCTCGGCCCTTCCACAAAGCCGAAGCCCGGCGGTCGCTCCAAGAAGGCTGCGACTTCACCCTCGGTCGAGACTCAAGAAGACGGGAAGACGACGTTGAATCCTGCAGATCACTGGCTCGACTCTCGGATCCGCAATCAAGGCGACCCGGGGAGCCCCGTACAGCGCAGAAGCGAGGCTTTCCGCATCTACGTCCCCCCGTCTTCGAAACAACATCTCCGCAAGCTGCTCTTGGAAAGGTCCGGGCTGTCAGTCGCGACCGTCTACCCCACACCTTGGAACCGCCCGTTCATCACTCAGTTCGCAGAAGTCTTCGACCGACTCAGGCCACTATCCCTGGACTTGCCGACCCGCCACCAGGTGGAAATCGGTCCACTCGTTCAAGCCGACGGGACGGTATGACGTGCAGTGACCAGAGCGAAGGCACGGAGCGATGAACGAGGTTTTCTCTGAGCGGTCTGCGCTCCCCCCTAAGTTCACGGGTACAGCCCCACCAGCCTTCGGGAGTCTGGTGGGTACACGCGAGCCCTGGCTTCCGCCTGAAGACTTGACGACTCCGACGAATCTGTGACGAGTTCGGCGCACAGAACGCTACGGTGTCACCATGCCGCAGCACCTCGCCTGGTTGCCTGACCACCACCTACCCGTGGCTGCTACGCTCGCGCACTCTGAAGAGCTGATCGACCATCTGAGCGCGCTCGTGCTGCGGTACGGCGAAACGCGAGGCGACGACGGCCCTCTCGACTTGATCGAGGTACCGGTCGACGGCAGGTCCGAGACCAGGATCTCCGGCATCCGGCCCGTCCCGCGAGCGATCGCTCTCTACGCTGCTGATGCTCTGACCACCCTGCGGGCCGCGATCGAACACACCCTCTACGCAGAGGTGGAGTACCAGCTCGGTCGAAAGATGCGGGACCGGGAGCCGGGGAGCATCTCAATGCCTGCGTCGGACACCCTCGGAGACTTCGCTGACTGGGAGAAGAAGGGCGCGAAGAGGATGCCCGCGCCGATCCTCCCGGGTTCGGTCCTGCACCAGCGGATTCAGTCACTCCAGCCCTACCAGCGGTACGCCGCTCCAGAGGCTCATCCGCTGCACCGCCTCGCTGCGTACACCAATCTGTCGAAGCACCGCTCACCCACCGTCGCGGCCGTGAGAGTACCGCTCGTGCGTCCTGACTCCCCCAGCGATGCCATCACGCTCGCCCCGCCCAGCGAGGAGCCAGCGCAGGTTGGGGACGTGCTGGCCTGGACGCTCCTGGGGCACCAAGTTCCCGCCTCGATCTACGCGACCCTCGCGATCCAGCACCCGACGACCGGCGCGTGGCCAGTCCTCGTCCATGAGGTCAGCGACCTCGCGACCTGGGTGAGGAACATCGCCATCCCGACCCTCATCGCCGGTTCAAAGCAATCCAACCTTTTGCCTGCGACCTTCGACACCTCGGTCGGGCACATCGATGAACGGGAGGCCCTTCGGGGAGGGGGCTACGCCACGGCCAGAGAGCGAGCGAACGAACGGGTCCAGGCGTACATGGCCCGGCCGTCGCTGGTCGGCCTGCTCTCGGAGCACAAGGACAGTCCACCCATGCCTGTGCTGATCGAGTGGGCTAGGTCGCTCACAGATCAACAGGCTCTAGACCGGTCACGCGCGGTCGAGCAGTTCGCCGATACGTACGACCCTGGAATCGCAGCGTTGGTCGAGTCGTTCCAAGCTGAGGCCATAGCGGTCGTCCGGAAGGCCAGCAAGGATTCCCGGCTCGCCGGAGAAGTGAATGAGCCGGCTGAGGGGGACCATGTGGATGAAAAGGCAGGCAGGTAAGTAGAGGAAGGTGAATCAGGGGAGGGACGAAGTTCCTCCCCTGATTCACCGAACCCGACCCCACCGAAGTCCCGCCGGTCCACCCGCCCTGCCCAAGCCCCTGAGCTGCACCTGCTGAGCTGACCCGACACCCGCACCGGGGTCCGCACCGTCGTCGTTGCGCCCCCTGCCTGCCGGTGCCCTGGTCACGCAGCCCTGCCACCCGCCGCTGGTCGTCGACGGGCGCAGCCGTGCTCTCGCTCCCCTGCTGCTGTGGATGCTCGCTGTCACCGTCGACAGCCCAACCCTCGCACCGTGTTCTCGCACTCCCGCTCGCTGGCCACAAGCAAGCTTGCCTGCCGCGCGTGCGCTGCCGCCCTACCAGTGCCCGCCGTCAGAGCTCTTCACCCACGCTGGTCGTCTGCGGGGACCTCGCGGCCGCGACGAACACGCGCTCATCACTTGCTCCGCTCTTCCTCTCACCTATTTGCAACTTACGGGGCTTCGCCCCTCAGTTGCATGGTGATAGTAAGATTAGAGCATGAACGCACCTTTCGCACCCGCTGTCCTCGACGCCCAGGTTCGCGCTCTTCTGCGTGCCCGTACTGGGTCATCCCCCACCCAGTTGGTTCTGGCTGCGCTCTGCTGGGCTGGAGACCCCTCGCGTGCTGTACCGCCCCGGTTCCTGCGTGCGTCCCTGCGCCGGGTCGGTGAGCTCGGTGCTCCTGTCGAGTCCACGGCCGTGTGGCGGTCCCTCGTGTCCAAGGCTCGTCGGTATGTCGCAGAGTCCGGTACGGACTCGGCAAGGGAGCGGGATGCTCTGCGGGTTGCCCGTTGCTTGATCGGACGCCTCGCCGTCGAACCAGCAGGTGCTCGTGCTGTGCAGGCGCAACGCGCCAGGCTAGCGGCGGCGGCGATCGGTGTTCAGGTCCTGGAGCAGCTGCACTCGGGGAACGGCTGGCTGGGGGTGCAGGTCTCCTACGACGAGCTCGGTGCCCGGCTGGGGCTCTCGGACAAGGGAGCCGCCCGGGCCATCCAGACGGCCATCGAGCGCCGGTGGCTGGTGCGGCTCTCCGGTGGTCGTGGAACCGCAGGGAGGTATCGCTTGCCGAGCACGATCCCGGCAGCGCTCGCGGCCCAGACCGATGACGTGCTGTGCGAATCCGTTGAGGCTATCGCCCAGACTCTCGACGGCGGCGAAGACGCCCTTGCGGTCCTCATCCGGTCCGCTGAGCACCCCGCCTGGTCCGCGCTCGGCGGCTCAGGCCGGGCCTGGGGCATCGCTGTGGCCCAGGCTGCGGGCCAGGACCCCACGGTCGTCATCGGTTCGGCCCAGCGGACCGTGCGGTCCACCCTGAAGGCCATGGCCGAGGTCGGGCTGGACCATAGGTCGTGGACCGGAGACTCGGTCCGCGAGGCGCTGGATAGGGTTGCGGACCAGTCTGACCCGACGATCGGTCTGACGCCACGGGCGGTTCGCGCAGCCGCCATCAGGCAGCAGCGCGAACGGGCCGCAGCTCGGGCGGAGGAAGTCCGGGCTTTCGCGGCTGTCCGAGAGGCCGAGAGGTCCGCCGCCCGTGCCGAGAAGGGCGCTGCGGTCCAGGAGCCGGCTCAGGCTCCTGCCGAACCGGTCTCTCACGCAAGCGGTGAGCTTCGGGTGGACCTGCCCCCGAACTTCGACCCGTCAGTCCACGGCCCGGCCTTCAAGGCCAACTGGGCAGGTCGTGGGTACACCGTCGTCGGCGTCCGGCTCGGCCACGGCCATTCAGTTCTGAAGAGGGTGCCCGCCGCAGCGAGGACAGCCGCATGACGTACCCGCGTCAGCGATATTTCCGCAAGAGTTCGCGATGGTTCTTCAGCCACCGGTCCGACAACTCAGGCCCGCCCAAGAGCTTGCTCCAAGGCCAGTCAGCCCGCACCCTTCCCTGGTCTCGGAACTCATCTTCGATCACCGGGTAGTCCTCCACGTCGTCGGATGCCCATCTGTGCCGCAACACGTACTCGCCGTCCACGGCACGCCAAGCCCCTGGATCGGATTGCTGGAGCTCCTGGAGAATCCCTAGCCGATACTCGAAACCGTCGAAAGCAGTGATGAAGTCGTTGTCGAGCAGAACTTCATCCACGAAAAGCGGCCGCAGATCGGCCCGCATGTGGTGACTCAGTGGGCTGTAAAGCTGACGGTGGTTGGCGCGCGGCATGCTGTGGAGAAGACCATCTTCAAAGAACCGTTGCGGGTGCAGGAGCTGCGCCGCTCGCTGCACTCCCCCTCCCCCAAGCCCAGGGCGCCCCTTCACCTCGTTCCCGATGTTGACGAACAGGCTTTCGCGGCCGCGACGCGCAGCCACCACACCCAGCGCCGAGTAGGCGAACAACGCGGGGTAGAGCCGAGCGCTATCCAGCACGGCAAGGGTCGATGTCAGAGTAGCGGTCCCCGCGTCGACCAGGCGTTGCATCACGTCCAGCCAGAGTTGGTCGTGTTCTCCGTCCGGATCGTGCCACGCGCCGGTGATCAGAGCGCGAGCAAGAGGTGTCGATACCGCCGTGTACTGTCCGAGCAGCTCCTCCATGGCCGCACCGTCAAACCCGGAGACCATCGTGGGCTGCTGATGAATCTCATCGACAACATCTGCCGCGAGCCCCATCACCAGGTCGTGCAGGTCGATTCGGCGAACGGGGTCTGGAAGGTAGCGCTTCAACCGCGTGAGCATCATCGCCGTCGTCAGCGGCGGCTCAGCCAGGCGGTCGAGCGCCTCGACGCTCCCGAGTAGCTCCTTGAAGAGGGTGTCGGCTCCATCGGTGGGGATGACCTGCCCGTGCCGGTTCTTCACGAGGCGCTGCGCCGTCGCACCCTTGCTGCTGCGACTGTCCCAGTAGAGGGGGTATCGGCGGCTGGGCGCCTGTTCGATCGCCGCCACCAGCGCGGCATCCCAGTCAGCCGACCAGCCAGCGATCAGAAGGCCGTACTCGTCGAACACCTGCGCAAGGAGAGTGGTCCACTCGGTCGGGTAGGCCTCCAGTTCTGATGGGGTATTGAGCGAGCCGAGGTCCTGGTAGTCGCCGTGCAGCTTGATCACGGTGGCCTGCGCGTGCGCCAGGGGCGCCATGCCACGAACCGCTTCAGGCCGGTTGATAACCTGCGGGGACACTCCCACCGCCTCCAGAGCCTGCTCCATGAGGCGATCAAAATTCGTTGTGACGATGACTCTTACCGTCCCCCGCTTGACGAGCTCAGCGAGGGCCTTGTGAGCCTCGGATGGGGCCTTCAGACCCTCCGCCCGCTCTTCGTCATTGGGTTCGAAGTACGCAGCGAGGATCCCCTGCCGGGCAGCAGGAGTAGGTGCGATCTCTTCGAGCAGAGACGAGTAGCCGAGCTCGCCGTCGCCGCGCTCTGCCCACCAGGCCTCCGGGTCGGTCGCCGCGAGGGTCTTCGACTCTTCGTCAGCGGATGGTGTTGCACCCGCGAGCTGCCGGACCAGGTCCTTGACCACGCCCCAGCCGGTGAGCATCCCAGCGCCGGTCGACACTCCCGACCCCAGGAGGACCGCGTACACCCCTGGCTGTGAGTGCATGCCGAGGGCAAGGTGGACGGCTGGCGAGATGGGCTTTCCCATGGATCCTCTTTCAGTCTGAATACATGAGTCTCGCACTTGGAGAAGCGGGGCGATCTGATGCGCGCGGGCGTGGCGCGGGGGAAGACTAAGCGCAGCTTCTTACGTCAGTCTCCGGGTTCGTCTCCCTGCCGGTCGCCGCCGACGACATGTTCACTCGTCGCCTTCGGATCGAAGCCGGGCACGAAGACGATGTCACCGGGAAGCACGAACGTGCGCTCCCTCCACCTCCTCCATCGAGCGCGGATACGCCACTGAGTTGACATCCCCTTCTCCCCCCTTGGATCCGGTGGCAGGTCGCCGTGGGAAGTGATAGCACCTTGAACTCCGTGGAGGTAGGCGTATAGCTCCTTCTTGGACATACCCTCCGCGAACAGCGCGGCCATCAGCTCGCTAGTCATAGGTCCGATCAGGGCCGCCTGCTCAGTTTGACGGGCACGAGTCTCGTCTATGAGGTCTTGGGTATGTCTGATTTTGGCCTCGATCCGCTCGATCCGATCTCGCGAATCGCGCTTGACCTGCCTGATCTTGACCCAAGATGCAATGAAGCCAGCGAGGGCAGACACCGCACCTGCGGCTGTGAGCCACAACGTGTCGAACACAACGCCAGACACCAGAAACAACCATGAGCCGACGAGGAGATACAGCGGGAGATACGTCTTCTTAGAGCGACGAATGATCGAGGACGTCGTGCGGTAGATCATGTCGTCCCACTCGGCGCGTAGCAGCTCGGGGACCTTCTCGCGGAGTTCGAGCGCCATGCGCAGTTGCTGCTGCTGGTTGGTCGCGACACGCCACGCCACGCCCGCAGACACGAGTCCCGCAGCGCCCGTTGCGAACGGGGCCACCCACGCCAGATCCACCATGACGCGATCCTCGCATGCCGAGGGGCGCGCGCCCGCTTTCCTCGCACTCCTCCGCACGCCGTTCCGCATGTATGCGCACAGATCCCCTACGACCAGATAGTGAGACGAATCCAGCGCTTTCCGCCGTGTTCTGCGCTTCTCCCGCACACCAGTCTAGTGAGCACGTTTCGGCTCCAACCGGGGCGAAAGCGTTTCCGGCGCATGCTCCCTAGTGACCGCGTAGTGCAGCACCCCGACCACGGAGATGACCATGATCCAGCCGACCACAGCAACCCTCGCCGCCCGCCTCCTCGCGCTGCTCCCCCTCCTGCGCCATGAGGCGCAGGCCGGTGGCGGCACGCGCCGCCCTCGCGCCACCGTTCACCGTGCACGTACCGGCCAGGCTTCCACGACCGAGCGCGCGCGGCGGGTCTTGCGGCCGACCACACTGCCGGGCGGTGAGTCGCTCAGCCTCCTGGTGGACATCGCACGCAGGTCGATCCAGGTCGAGACGGGCCTGATCGACGTCCTGGCCGGCGAGAGGTTCGAGCGTCGCATCGAGGACGTCGAGGGAGCCGTAGCAGCGATCGCCGACCTCTGTGCCGTAGCGTCCGCCGAGGGCCTGGCGGATCACCGGCTCGTACGGGGTGCAGGCCGGTGGCTCCAGTCGAGCGTCGACCGGGCTGAGCGGGCGCTCGACCTCGCCGTCGTCGGTGCACGGGTCGCAGCCCCTGCCGGGATCGCCCCCTGCGAGTGCGGGGCAACCGCGTGGACCCTCCCGACGGGATGGGCCACGACTCACGAGCCCGTCGTCGTGTGCACCGGGTGCGGCGCCGAGCGCGCGTTCGACGCGTGGATCTCCCAGGCCGTCGTCGAGGTCGAGCTGATCACCGCCCAGCAGGCCGCTGAGCAGCTCGGCGTCTCGGCGGCGACGGTCCGCTCCTGGGCGCACCGTGGGCGGCTGGCACCGGTCAGCAGCCGAGGACGCCTCCGTGAGGGCTCGCGTGACCGGTCGCCCCTCTACCGGGCATCCGACGTCCAGGCGCTCATCGCAGCCTGAAAAACTTGTCCGACTAATCGGGAACAACCCGATTTGCGCACACGTTGTATAGTATGTAGGCAAGACAGTCAAGTCGAATCGAACTTGGCTTCAGCAACACCCGACCGAAGGGCACGACCATGACCCGCAGCACCCCGACCATCGAGCAGCTCACCTCCTACCGCGACACCCTGTGGACCAGGGAGTACGGCGGCGCCGCGACCTTCAGCCTGGAGCACGCCCGCCGGCTCTGGGATGCCGACCAGGACCGCTCTGAGGCCCTCGTCGCCACCCGTGTCCGTCAGGCCGAGGCGCGCCGTCAGCGCCAGGCCGTGCGTGACGCGCAGCGAGACGTTGGCGAGGACCTGGCTCCGGAGACGTTCGAGGAAGCCTTCCTGCGGTCGACCGTCGAGGGGTTGCCGGGCCTGCGCGCGCGGTTCCTCACCGAGCCGCTCGCCGTTCACCGCCAGTCCGCGTGGGAGGCCATCGAGTCGTCCATCTCGACGATCGTCTCGGCTGAGACGTGGGACGGGGTCGAAAACATCCAGGTCAAGGACGACACCATCACGGTCCACCTGGCCGATGGCACACGCGTCGAGGCCATCGTGCCCGAGAACGTGAAGACCTGGGGGGACCTCCCCGACGTCACGCTCCACATGGCTGTGTGGAACGTCCTGATGGGCATCAACTCCGAGAGCAAGGTCGCAGCATGAGCGGCCGCAGCACGACCCCGAGCACGACCACCGAGAAGAAGGGCATGACCATGAAGCGCAACCCCACCCCCAAGACCCCGGCCATGGTGCACCTCACCGAGACGACGGGCGGGCCGACCCTGGCCGACGTGCTCTCAGGCCTTCCCGAGGACACCATCACCGCGTTCGACGGGGAGCCCGGGAGCGGCGTTGCCACCGAGACCATCCGCGAGGAGATCACGCGCCTCCTCGCGGAGAAGGGGCACGACATCGTCGACTTCGATGAGGACCCGAACGGGCTCCGGGGGCTGGGAGACGAGTTCCTCGTCCAGGAGCGCTACAGGCAGGCCGGTGCCTGGCTCCCGGCTGGCTACTCGGTCTGCCTCGCCGAAAGTGAGGAGGAGGGCTGGCTCCTCATCACTCATGACACTGGGGAGGACGGCGGCATGTTCCTGTACAGAGAAGGTGAGTGGCTCACCGTGCCGGTCTTCGCAGCCGCGTTCAGTAAGACGCTCACGAGCCTCCGCCAGAAGGTGGAAGCGTGAGCCGCGCGGGCACCCCCACGCCCTCCCGCTGGAGCGCCGAGCGCGTGCTCTGGACCTGGCGCAAGGCCGTCGAGCGCCGTGGCTGGGAGACGGAGATCGGCGGCGACTCCCCTTGGGGTTGGCAGGTGACGCCCCTGGAGACCGCGGACCGTGACGGTGGGGATGTCCTGCTCCGCGCGAGCGGCTTCGAGCTCTACGGAACGCACAAGGGGCTGCGGCGGGACCGCACGCTGGCGTATGTCGGTGGGCTCACCGAGGGGGGCAGGCCGTGGGTCCGTCGGGTCCCCGGCACCATCACGACCGTGGCGGAAGCTCTGGCATGGCTAGTGCCCGCCGAGGTCGCGCGCCGCGAGCACGTTCGCGTTGGGTCGACCTTCATGGTCCGCATGGAGCGGGCCTCAGCGACGACCCCGAGCGGGACGTACCGAGCACGCACCTGGAGCGCAGAGAAGAAGGCCTTCGTCACCCCGTGCCTTGGGCACGTCGTCACGCAGGCGCCGCGCTCCTGGCCCGGTGTGAAGCTCGTGGCCCAGAAGGTCCCGGCATGAGCACCCGCTCGACCGTGACGGTCTACTCCAAGTCCTCGTGCCCGCAGTGCACCGCCACCTACCGGTGGCTGGACCGGCGCGGGATCCCTTACGAAGTTCTCGACGCCACGGACCCAGAGACGCTCACCTATCTCCGGAGTGAGGGGCACTCGGCAGCACCGGTCGTCGAGGTCTTTCGCGGAGGCGCTGTCGTCCGGTCTTGGGCAGGTTTCCGGGTCGGCGAGCTGGAGGACCTGGAGGTTCTCCTGGACCTCGAAGCCCGTGAGGCTGAGCTGGACGCGCAGATCGCAGCGCTCAGCGAGCAGATCGCGCGACACGCGGTTTAGGGAATCCGTCCACGCGACAGCATGTGCTAAGATGTATGCGTCGGGCAGACATGTCTGACCGGAACCGCCTCTTCTGGACACGGAGGGGCGACCAGTGTTCCTACCCCACGTCAGTGGGGGTGTGTCCCTCGGCCGGTCGTCAGATCGGTCGTCTTCCGGGACCCGCGACACGAGGCAGTCTGATGCCTCGCAGAGCAAGGGCCACCGACCATGACCATCGCTTCCGCTTCACCCAGCACCACCGACCGCATCGCCTCCGCATCGCCCGCTGAGCAGTGGGACCTGATGCACTCCATCCTCTGGGGTGCACACGAATGGCCGGAGGGTGCTGTCCTCGCCGTCTCCCGCATGTGGGGAGACGACCGCCAGCGGTTCGGCCTCGCAGGCTGCGCTCCCATCGACGACGTCGACGCGACGTACACGCTCATCGAGCGCACCGACCGCACCGCGACCGGCACCTACATGATGGTCGGAGGCCTCGCCGAGGCACCCGCGACTGGTCGCGGCAAGGCCATCGACGTCGTAGGCCTCCCGGGGCTCTTCATCGACGCCGACACAGCCGACGGTGCACACGCGGCGTCAGCCGACGGCCTCCCCCACCCGACGCGTGCGCAAGTTGCTGAGATGCTCGCCTCGACCCCTTGGGGTCCGCCCTCGCTTGTCGTGAACAGCGGAGGAGGGGTACACGCCTACTGGGCGCTGCACGAGCTCCTCGACCCGAACACTTCCGAAGGGCGCGAGACGCTTGCCGCCTGGGACGCATGGTGGACCGCTGACGCGACCTCGCGCGGGTATGCATGGGATAAGGGCGTCGCGCTGGACGCAGCACGGGTCCTGCGCCCCGCAGGCACCATGAACCGCAAGCGTGGTGGCGAGGGCGTGCCCGTCACAATCGAGGACGCTCAGCCGGGGCGCCGGTACGACGTCGACGACATCGTCGCGTACCTGCCCTCGCCGGATGCTGCTGCGCCTGTCGCAGCGACACGGACGAAGGCAGTCGTAGCTGGAGACTCCAGCGACCGCCCCGGTGACCGCCTCGCTCGGTCAAGCGGTGCGCTCGCTCAGCTCCTCATCCACCTGGGGCTGCGCCCGGCTGACAGCTCGCAGGTGCGCTGGATCTACCCACGAGAAGACGGCTCCTTCGCTCGCGGTGACACGCACGCACAGATCCACCAGGACGACGACGGTGTCGAGCGACTCGCAGTCCACGGTGCGCGCATGCAGGCCGACTGGAACACCGACGGTCACGTCCTTTCCGCGTGGGATGTTCTCATCCAGCGGCTGTGCGCTGGTGACGCCGGGCTCGCTGCGCGCGTCGTCGCTCGCCACGACGCAGACATCGACGCCATCCTGGACGCGGTCGATGGCCTCGACGCCGACGGTCTCGCGTCCGAGTACCCGCTAGCTCCCGCAAGGTCGCTGACAGTCTCTGCGACCGGGGACCTGGCAACCATCCCCGCAGGCGAGATCTCGACGACGAGCCTGCCCGACCCCAGCGTCGCGTCCGAGGTCGTCGGGTGCGCGCGAACGGACCTCGGCATCGCTGAGCGATGGGGCGGGTACTTCGGTCTCGTGTGGCGATGGACGAGCGAAGGTCCCACCGGCGGTTCCTGGCGCCGGTGGGACGGCCGCGTGTGGCTCGCGGCAACTGAGGCAGCGGTCATCCAGACAATCGTGACGACACTGCGGCAGGGGATGCAGCGTGAGGAGCTCAAGCACATTGCACCCGCGAGCGGTGACGAGCCGTTCGCTGACCGTATGGCGACAGCCCGTAGCGAGCACATCGGTGCCGCCATGAGCTTCGAGAGCGCTTCCCGACTGCGTGCCGTGGCTTCCCTGCTTCACACTCTCCCTGGCGTCAGCGTTCCCCTTGACGCTTGGGACGCTGATGATGACGTCCTTAACTGCCAGGATGGAATCGTCGACCTGCGCACTGGCGAGCTCCGCCCGCACGACCCGGCCGCGATGTGCACGAAGATCGCGCTCGGGTCCGGACGCTCGGACATCCCCGTCAGCGCCGACCTCCAGACGGTTCTGGACGGCTATGCCGCCACGGACGCCGACCTCCCCGAGTGGTTCGCCACCATGGCTGGCGTTTCTTGCAGTGGCCGGTCCCCCAGGCTCTTCTCACATATCTGGGGCGTCCCGAACGCGGGCAAGTCCACTGTCTTGGGCGCTTTGCTCAAGGCGCTCGGTGGAGGTCAGCAGGGAGTTCTGAAGGGCGGCCCCGGGTACGCAACCACCGTTGGCATCGGAGCGATCCAGACCACTGCGGGCGGTGCACCGCAGGAGGCTCTCCAGGCCCTCGAAGGCATGCGGATGGTCGGCATCGACGAGGCGGCGCACGCCGCCTTCGACCCCAACCTGGTCAAGATGATCAGCTCGGGCGAGCTGATCGAGTCGCGCGCGAACTATGGCAGCGCACGTGCGTGGCGGTCCAGGTGCACCCCGCTGCTGCTCGGCAACGGCAAGCTGCGCCTGCCGAGCACCGACGCGGGACTGATCAACCGCTTCTATCCCGTGCACCTCACGGCGAGCCCAGCCGTGATCGACGAGGGCCTGAGCGACCGCCTGCGTACCCCCGAAGCGCTCGACGTCGTACTTGCGTGGGCGATCAGGGGTGCAGCTGCCTGGTACGCGCGAGGTGGTGGCCAGGCAGCCCTTCAGCCTCCTGCATGCGTGCTCGCAGGTCGTGAGAAGTACCTGGCCGACGTGAACCCCCTCACCACGTGGCTCACCGAGCACGTCGAGGTGATCCCCGAGGACGAGCGCGATGGCCTGAAGGGTGTCGCGATGCTCTCTGAGCTGCGAGTCGCGTACGCCAGCTGGGCTCGCTCCACGGGTCAGCGTGCGACCCTCGGGGACCGGGCATTCCCCGACTTCCTGAAGGCTGCCGGGCACCCCGCCGACGAGAAGGCGACGACGTCGAGGTCGGGTGAGGTGCGCCCTCGCAACGGTCGCTTCGTTCGCTCCCTCCGGGCACCCGAGTCGCACTACACCGGAGACCAGGACTTCTGAGACCCGCTGACAACAGCCGCCCCACGACGCGTGGGGTGGCTGTTGTGTTTGGTTCACGCTTCAAGTGATGTGGGTGATGTGGCGTGATGTGGCAAGACCCGGGTTTCCACATCACCTCTCAGCCGCAGGATCATGCGGCTAGTGAGCATAGTGATGTGGTGATGAAGCTCTTTCTCTGAAAGTCCAAAAGTTAGAGAGAGGGGGAAGGCTCATATATGGAGAGGTTCTTGGGCGCTTTTCGCTCATCACGCATCACGATCCTCACCAGCCGCAGAAACATGCCGATCCTGCTGACGCAAGCTGCCCTGGTTAGCGCATCACTAGCTACATCACCGGCCACTGGTCGGTCAGCCACGGCCTGATTGCCGGACGACCGCTTTGGCTACTCCCCTTCCGCCAAGTGAGAAGCGACAGCCTCCGCGATCAGGGCGATGTCTCTAGCACTCTGATCGAACCAGACGTCTCCGTCGAGATCCATCGTGCGGAACGTCTCCAGCGCGTCACTGACCCGCATCTGACCTCGCGACCCGACATCGATGTAGGAGAGCAACACTCTCTGGCCGCTAGGTCCACCACCAACCTGGTACTCGTAGACGCGGTCGTCTTCAAGGTCGACAAGGTCGAGGTCGAGATCGATTGCCTGCTTCATCAGCATGGTGGCGCGTGCGAGTCCGCGAGCCCAGTGTGGCGGGATGGAACGCGGGTGCTCCGCGTCGACTTCTGCCTCAGCATTGTTCTGACCAGCGATCCAGGTCTCATAGTCAGGGTTGATCCGATGACCACGCATCTGTGACGGCTCCGGGTTCGCCTGCCCGTGCTCACGTACAGCCTGTTCGCGCAGTCCGTACTGGTGACGCTCGTACTCCCGCGACATCCGCAGAAGGACGTTGTCCGAGATCTGGACCGAGCGCCAGAAGCGCACGACCTGACCGAGCGAGCGAGGAGGCGGAGGGAAAGAGAACGACCCCTGCTCGTTGTACTCCTCCTCCGACAGCGGTTCCAGGTCGAAGTCACCTTCAGTCATGCCCAGCCCCTTGCGATAGTCCGAGTCAATGACCCTGGCGCAGCCTTGGTCCAGGGTCAAGCCCCGCACTACGAGCGGGCTACTCTCTGCACATGAAACTGGAGATGGTGGACACCCGGGTGCAGGGCCGCGCGATCTTCCCGGGCTTCAATCATGATGGCAACTTCCGCTTCCGCACCTGGACCGACTACACGACGCGCGGGACCGTGTGGTTTGCCATCCGTCGCGCCGGGAAGGATCTTGTCCGCGTCGAGGTCGACGAACAATCGTTCGTGGGGAGCGGCTATGGCGTGCGCGCTCCGCAGGAAGGCTTCGTCGAGATCCGCATGTTCGAGGTGGCGGCAACGGCGCACCGAGGCGGGCTCGGCCTCCATGCAGTAGGCCTCCTACGAGAGCTCTACCGTGATCGGCCCGTGTGCGCACTGTCGAGCGTGCGCGGCTTCTGGGACGCCGCTGGCGGCATACGGCACGAGCACCCTGAAGGATCAAGGTACGACGCGTTCTTCACCTTCGAAGCTGTGGACTGAGCCAGAAGGTGCCGTGCGAGAGGATGGTCAGGCTGCAGTGGCAGCCCGCGCCCTCGCGCTCGCAGGTCCTCGTTCGCATCACCCGCACCTCCCGGCGCGCCTCCTCCGCCAGACCAGCATGAACCTGCAAGCCTTTGGCTCATGACAAGTAAAGGACAGATTGTCCAAGCAATCAGGGCCCTGGGCTACGACACGAGAAGCATCGACACTTTCGCGCTGGATGAGCTCGCCAAGATCGTCGACGGCGATGCCACGCTGGCTGCGGCCTTCGAGCCCCCGCTTACGAGCGCTGACAGCATCGCCGAGGTGCCGACCTACTCGCTCCAGATACTCAGCACGAACGTGAACCTCACCCGCATCTCAGAGAGCCTGAAGGCAGCTGTATGGCAACTTGTCGCGACTCTGATCGTGAACCCGGACGACGCGACATCCTCGGCCGCCCAGGCTGGCGCCACCGCTCTGCCAGAGCTGATCGAGTCGGTGAAACGGCTTCCGGACGACGAACTGGAGATGGTGCGTCGGATTGCTCGCCTTAGCACCGGCAAGCTGTTCAGGAAGTCGGTGCGCGGCAAGGAGCTTCGAGCGAACTACCCCGACGGCAAGGAGGAGGCGAGGCGGGTCCTGCGATCGCTGGTGGCGAAGCGGATCGTCGAGAAGGTCGAACCGAAGAGTTACAGGCTGGTCTTCTGAGGCCCGACACGCTCGTCTCTCGACGCGGAAGGACAACGGGGACCCGCTCATGAACATCCGTCTAGTTCCCACGCTCACCGTCGGCAAACTCCTCTACCCAGCGTTCGACGACGACGACCGGTTCGACTTCGACGACTGGCAGGACGAGTGCGGACCGCCGTCCGGTGAGCAGTGGTTCGAGATGACGCACCTGAACCGTGCGGTGGCACGGGCACGTCTTCAGCCGGCGGACGAGTCCGGCTACGAGTACGGCCTTCGTCAGCCTCACATGCACGCGTGGATCGTGACGATGGAGGTCGCGACGGACGCGCGCTGCGCGGGACACGGCCGTCGCATGATGGAGCACCTCGCCCGGACCTCTGACCGCCCTCTGCACGCGTACTCGATCGCGGACGGGTTCTGGGAAGCACTGGGCTGGACGCGACATGTGCACCGCACCAAGCCGGGCTCGTCCGCGCTCTACGTGACCCCTTAGGTTGCGACACGCCGAGTCGAAACTTGACTTGCAGGTGCCACACGGCTATAAGGCATGGTACTATGGGACATAGCGCATCGCACCGGGGAGCTTGCTGCACCCGAAAACGGTAGCTCCTCCCTGCTTTGGTCGGTGGCCGAGGAGCGAGCGATGCACTCGCCCGCGTGACGATTCCGCGGGCGTCAGTTTCGCAGCTAGACCACACGCCGAAGCGCCCCCGTCCACCCGGACGGGGGCGCTTCGCCGTGTCCGGCCATGACGGCCACTCGAACTCGCCGCCCCGGACCAGGCCGGGGCGGCACCTACACCTGCCCGACCGCGCACTGCTGCGCGGTTCGGTAGCCCCGCCGCTAGGCCCCCATACCAAGTGGCGCCTGCCGGGGCGCGACCCGGCGCTGGTCCAGCCCGGCGCCGTCGCCCGACCGGCACACCGGTCCAGCCGACGCGGTCCAGCCCGACCGGCGGTACGACGAACCACACGGCCCCGGTCCGCCCGGACACACCACCCGGCCCACGGGCCACCCCATGAACCACCGCGCGGTCCGCTCACTGCCGACCGCACGGTCCAGTCCACCCGTCCACCCCAGCGCTGCGCGCGAGCCATCCACGGCACACAACATCCAGCTGGCCGACTCGGTCCGGCCCACGCGCAGCGAACAACCCCAGACAAGGAGGGACCCAGCAACACCCTCGCGCAGCCCGCCCGCTGCGCAGTCCAAGCGCTCGACCTGCACCGGTGGCGATCATCCACCGTGGTCTGCGCACCCACTCACCCCTCCGGCCTGTGAGCACACGAAGATCCGGGCCGGAGGGGCCAACCCCAACACACTCGCGCTCCGCGCGGACCGGTACGACGAACGGCCCGGCGCCCGAGCCGACACACAACCCCTCTCCCATCGAGCTGGCCCCGCGCGCGAGCGACCGGGCCGTCGCTGACACACATCTGCCCCTCCGGGCGGCGAGTTCGTGGGCAGCGCGAGACCTGCGTCAGAACGGGGAGAGCCACACTCCTCCCCTTCGAGCACCTGCTCTGGGGGTTTCTGAGCGTCTGAGAGCGCTCCCCACAGATCTTGAAGCGCCAACTCCGGCGCCCCTTGAACACGCTCCGAGGAGGAGACACCGTGCACCGAATCGTTGCCATCAGCTCGATCACAACTGTGCTCCTCGTCGGGGCTGCGGGTACAGCAACCGCCTACGACGTCGACACCCCGCCCGTCGTCATTGCCGAAGACACGTCAGTCACCCTGGCGCCTGGAGCCGAGACAGTAGTCGACATTGAGTCGCTCACGAGCGGGACCGACTATCCAGCTGTCTACGACACGAACATCGTCGTCGAGAGCGGAGGGTGCACGGCCGAGTGGACATACAGCGCGGGCATCAACTCCGTCGCCATCACGGCGCCGGGCGAGCCCGGCGAGTGCCGAGTGGCCTGGTCCCCGCATGACGCCCTCACCTCCGTCGTGAGTGCCGAGCCGGGGCAGATCGCAGTCACGGTCGCCGCGCCACCACCTGCCGCGCCAGCCACCAGTTCACCTGCGCCAGCACCGGTCCCCGCCGGACCGATCGACGACGGCGCTGACGTGACTGAGCCGGTCGACCCCGCCCCTGCGCCCGATACGACCAGCCGCTCCGGTGGCTGGCAGGAAGCGGTCGTCATGGGCATCGCTGGGCTCGCCACAGTGATCGGCAGCGGCTTCGCGCTCGCCCGTCACTCCCGCCGCTCGACCTACACCCACGAGGAGATCTGATGATGCAGCTACTCACCCGCAAGCAGTCACCTGAAGAGGCACCGCAGGGTCCGTCACTCGTCGCAACCCTCGTCAAGTGGGCGGCGATCGCCATCGCCGTCCTGGTGCTCGGCGTGGTCGCACTCGGGCTGCTCTCGGGGGTCGTCCTGATCGCCGCCTCTACTCCGATCCTCTGGCCGTTGATCCTCCTCGCGGGGGCGTTCGCCGTCGCACGTCGACGGACTCCAGGGCTGTCGCTTCGCCGGTACATCGGCGACCTCGTCGTGCGTGTTCAGGCCACTCGAACGCGCGCCCTCGTCATCGCCGTGGCGGTCGCGGTACTGACCGCCGCTTCAGCAGTCCTCAGCGGCACGACCGTCGCGATGATCGTCCACCTCGCATCCGCAACCTTCGTGCTCGCCCTGCTCGTCTACGCACTCACAACGTCGCTCTGGAAGGAGCACCGATGACCACATCATTGACGACCTTCACGCAGTCGACCCGCGCCGTCGGTGCCCCCGGCGGTCGCGGCGAGATGACCTCCAGCCTGAGCACCTCGGGCGTGGAGTTCACCGAGCGCGCACTCACCTGGACGGACGTCGCCCCGGCGGGCATCGCGGACCGTGCAAGTGGCAGGGCGATCGGGTCGGAGGCGGTCGTCCAGGTGCGCGGTGCGCACCGCACAGCGACCGGCTTCGAGCAGCGTCGCATCGGCTACCGAGCCATGGAGAGGGGCGTCACCCTCATCCGTGCAACGCGTCCTCTGGTGCAGACGGAGACCGGCGCGATGAAGCCGACAGGCCCTTGGACGGCGCGCTTCGAGACACACACAGTCGACGAGGAGTCGATCCCACTGCGTCGCACGGGCGTGGTCGGCCCGGGTGCTCTCCGACAGCCTTCAGCACCGACCAGTACGGCCGGTGCGGGCGTTCACCGCGAGGCCGAGAGCGCGCTGGAAGCGGAGGCGTTCTTGCCCTCATCGGTCCAGGCGACGCTCGCTGCGGCCGTACCTTCCCCGACCACGCATGTCGGCAACTTCTTGCTCTGGTCGAAGCCGTCAGGTGACACGCAGGAGGTCAACGTCTTGCGCATGGACGGGCGAACGGCAGTCGTCGTCAGGGCCACCCGACCGCACCGGCCTGACGCCGCGTGGGAGGTCACCCAGACCACCTACGACCTGAAGTTCCCCACTGACCAGAAGACCATCGAGAGGAGACGGCCATGACGACGCACTACGACACCCTCGGGGTCTCGAAGGACGCCGCCGACGTTGAGGTCATCAGTGCCGCCTACCGGGCGCTCAGCAAGAAGCTGCACCCCGACAGGCCGGACGGCGACGCTGACCGGTTCGCTGAGGTCAACCGTGCGCATGACGTACTGAAGAATCCGGACACTCGCGCTGAGTACGACCGCACCCTGGCCGCTCCAGCAGCCGCTGAGGACGACGAGCCGGAGCCCGAGGAGACCTGGGGCGAGGAGACCTCGTACGACGAGTACGCGGACATCAAGGTCGAAGAGCCGGCTGACGAGATGGACACGACCGACGCCCCGTCCGAGACGCTCCGGCCATCCCCGAGCGCGATCGGGGTGCTCGCCGTGGTCGCCGTGGCAGGCGTCATCCTCACCTTCGTCGAAGGTGGCGGGCAGTGGGGTTGGCTGACCATCTTCGCGGCCGTGTCGGTCGTCGTCTGGCGCACCCGGGCGTCCATCCCGGCGATCGCCACGGCAGTCGCCGTGGTCGCCCTCGCGTGGTGCGTTCGGTCATCCGGAGCGATCTCGGTCGCAGCTGACCTCACACTCTGGGCGCTACCCGTTGCTGCGGCTGTCGCAGCGCGTCTTACGAGAGGAAGCACCGCATGAGCATCACTCGCACAGCTGGACGCTTGCTCATCTGGCCGCTCCTGCGCAGGGCCCTCCGCCTCGGCGTGTGGGCCACGGTGCTGCTCGCACCGATCGCGATCCTCGGGTACGTGCTCTGGTCGTCGACGAGCTCCACGCCTACATGGCCGGAGCGCGTGGCGCCGGTCGCGGCCGTCGTCCTCGTGCTCGCAGCCCTGTGGTCGGAGGCCCGCGTTCGCAGTGACCTCGCACGGTCGTCCGGTGTCGCACCTGTCCTCGGTGGGATCGGGCGGGATGCCGCGAGCATGGTCGGTGTCACCCCGAGTGCTGGCATGGCACTCAGGGCCAACTGGGACCTCGGTGACCGACTCAGCAGCGGCCTCACGGTCGCCGCAGCGATCATCCTGGCGGGCTACGCACCGCACACCGACTACAACACCCGAACGGTGTGGGCAGCCGTGGTCGGTGCCGCGATCCTTGCGGGTGTCACAGCGGTACGCCGCAGCGGTGCGAGGCGTGGTCATCGTGTCTCGCCTCGGACCGTTCCGGGGCTCCTGATCTACGGGGCGCCGCTCGCGCTCCTGGCTGCTGCTGTGGCCGGAGGCGCGTGGTACGCCTTCTCTGAGTGGCGCGGTACGCGCAGCGCCACTCAGCTGGCAGCGGTCATCCTGATCGCAGCCTGCATCGGGTGCGCTGAGGCGTCAGTCCCAGCGCAACGTCGACGACGGGTTGCGCTGGCTCCCGCCCTGGCGGCGTCACTCCGCCTCGGCAGCGAGCAGCTCCTCATCGGTGAGGACCCGATCCGTTGGGCGATCACCTACCGACGTCAGCCGCTCTGGTCGAAGCCCCAGCCGGTGGCGATCACGCTGCACCGACCTCCGGCGCAGGTCCTCACGAACGCGAGCGAGATCTCCGCCAGGCTCATCGAGTACATGCCGGACTTCGAGCTCGCCGAGGCCTCACCGGAGCGTGTCCAGCTCGTCAAGGCGAGCGCCGCGACCCTGGCAGCCCGCCAGGTCGTGCACGACAGTGAGGGCCTCTACGCGTCACCGCCGGTGGCGCTCCCCCAGCCACGACCTGACCGGGTCGTGGTCATCTCAGAGAAGGAGCTTCAGTGAGGTACCTGATCGAGGCTCCGGCCTCCTACGACGACCGCAAGGATCGCCGACGTCTCCTCCGCGCAGCAACGAACGCCCTCGGGGTCGCCCCGGGGGCGTTCTGCGTCGAGGGCGTCCGTCGCACGGACGACGGCACACAGATCGTCCTCTCGACGGACAAGGTCGACCCACGGGTCTTCGCCCACCGTCAGCCGCTGGCGGCTACGGTCGGCAAGGGCGACGGCCCTCGTGTGGCTGCGGTTTCGAGGCGCCTCACGGGACAGGAGCTGGTGCGCTTCGCTCCGTTCGATCATGAAGCGATCCTCCAGGATGCCCCGCCGCTCGACATCATGGTCCGCGACGCTCTGGCCCGCGAGCTGCGAGCTGAGCCGCACGAGGTGCGCGTCACCATCGAGCACGGCGACTACAACTTCCTGCGCTACGTCCATGTCCACCGGGCGCCCGGGTCGCCATCCAAGGTCGGTGAGGCGCTCCTGGAGGCCGTGAAGGGGCTGCGACTGCCACTCCAGCGACACGCTGAGTGGCGGCTGGCCGATCGGTCGCTCTCACCGGTCGCATCGGTGATCAGCCGCGTCGACCCGCTCAGGGAGCTGCTCCTCGCGCCACCGGAGCCCGTCGGTACAACGGAGATCACGATCGGTCGGTCCGAGGCTGGCGAGCTGCTGAAGCTCGACCTCGCCACGATGGCTACAAGCATCGCGGTCCAGGGGCAGACCCGATCGGGCAAGTCCGTTTTCGCCTACTCGGTGCTCTCGGACCTCGCAGCGTCACCGCACACCATCGTGGCCGGTGTTGACCCTTCGAGCATCCTGCTGGCCCCGTTCATCGGCACCCGCCACGCCGACTGGCAGGTCCTGGGGACGTCAGAGCCTGAGAAGGTCGAGGCGCTGCTCGCTCGGCTCGTCGCCGAGATGGATCGGCGAACTCGTCAGCTCGTGGCCGAAACGCGAGACAAGTTCGACACCTTCGACGAACAGCGGCCGCTGTTCATGGTCGTGCTGGAGGAGTACCCGGGGCTTCGACGGGGCATCGAGGCTCGCGACAAGGAGTCAGGAGCTGGCCCATCCGACCGGCTCCTCCCGAAGGTCGATCTTCACATCTCTCGTCTCCTGGCCGAGGCGGCGAAGGTCGGCATCCGGGTCATGATTCTTGCCCAGCGTCTCGACACGACCGTGCTCTCGGGCGGCGACCGAAGCAACATCCCAAGTCGGATCAGCTACCGAGTCGACCGAGGTGACGCCGTCAAGATGCTCCACGAGAGCATCCCCGAGGGTCTGGACGTCGAGGACGTCCGAGGCTTCCAACCCGGCGTTGGACTCTACGAGTCCAGCGTGGCCGACCAGCGGGTCGTGCGCTTCCGGGGGTCCTACGCACCCGGCGGCTACGACGACTACGTCCGACGGATCCGCTCGACGAACCCCTCGGACGCACCCGTCCCTAGGGCTGAGGACTTCGAGGACTCCGAGTACTACGACGAGGACCTCGCGCCCGAGGATCTCGGAGTCATCCTGGATCTCACCGTCGAAGACCTCGACGACGATCCCATCAGCGTCCGGCTGAGAGAGCTGAACGGCGACGACGGCGACGAGGACCCCCTCCTCCCGCTGTAACCCCTGACGGCCTGTCACCACTCCCGGTGACAGGCCGTCTCT
The DNA here is from genome assembly GCF_001425965.1 of Sanguibacter sp. Leaf3. Lineage (NCBI taxonomy): Bacteria > Bacillati > Actinomycetota > Actinomycetes > Micrococcales > Sanguibacteraceae > Sanguibacter > Sanguibacter sp. Leaf3. Next base: position 1,049,016 of record NZ_LMRH01000002.1, read on the forward strand.
CATACCCGGCCACCAGGCCGGTTCCATCCACCCAACCGAACACCTCACAGAAGGGCCTGCTGCATTCCGGCTCGATGGGCGTCCCGATGACGCACACCGAGCCCCGAGGAAGGCCGGTCACCACCCCTGGTGACCGGCCTTCCTGCATCGCCGCCATCTGCCGCACATATGTGGGGTACGGCACCACCGGTCGTCCAGACGGCGACCGGGCTCCATCGCGATCGGCCATCAGGTCGACGCAGGCCCTGAAAGGACCACACCATGCGCACCGCTCGTTACACCACGACCGCTCTCGCCACCGCCCTGCTCGTCGCCGTTGGCGGCACCGCGATGGCTGCCGACCTCGCGCCCGGCTCAACCGGCCCGTACTACGGCGACAACCCGGACCACAGCTACATGTCTCACTCCACGGCGGGCACGATCTCGGCCTACGAGTCCTGCGGCTCCATCCCCCTCCAGGCTGCGTTCGGCCTGGGTGCCCGCACCGAGTGGAGCCAGCCCGACGCACCTGCGTACCAGAACCCTCGGGCTGGAGGTACGGCGGTCGTGACGGCCGTCGACGCCTCCGGAACTTCCACTGAGGTCTACCGCTGGACGACACCGGCAGCCGGGGTCGTCACACGGTCGGACGCTGATGTCCTGCCCTTCCAGCCGACTGCTCCGGCACTGCGGTCTTCTCTCGGCGCTGGGGGGAACTACGGGCCAAGCACCTGGTCGATGACCGCCACCGTCGCACTGCCCGAGGGCAGCGAGGCGGCGACGCTCACACTGACGTCGCCGGACGGCAGTGCGGTCTCGGCTACGGCTGAGGTGACCGAGCTCTCTGAGGCCTGCGAGGTCCCCCTGCCTCCGGTTCCCGAGCCGGAGGTCCCTGAGCCGACTGAGCCGGCCCCTGAGCCGGTCGAGGAGACCCCGCTGCCTGAGCCGGTGCCGGTCGACGTCGTTCCTGCCCCGGAGCAGGTGCCTGACGCCGTCGAGGAGCCTGCCGCGCTCCCCGAGGTCCCGGCGGTCGCGCCCGTGGTCCCCGTCGCCGCTGAGCCCGTCCAGGCACCTCGCGTCCCGCGCGTGACGATCCACACCGACCTGCCTCCGGAGGGCCGGTCGTACGTGACACCGGCAGCCGCTGGTGCCATCCTCGCGGCTCTCGCAGCCGCGACGGTTCTTGTCCGTCGTCGCCGTCACGGCGCCTGAGAACAGCCTCGCGTCAGCGGGGGTTGGGCCGCTGCCTGCGGCCCTTGCAAGCCCCTCCCCGGCCAACCTGGCCGGGGAGGCTTCACCGCCGCGACTGCGGCACGCTCATCGGAGATCCTCATGCGCACCATCACCCGCAGCGCTGCTGCAATCTCGCTCATCGCCCTGCTCGCCGCCACTGGCGCTACGACCGCCAGCGCGGCTGAGTACCCCGGCCCCATCGGCGTCGTCCACCCGAACCTCGACCCGGAGGCGGCACAGGCTTGGGCCGACCAGACCGCGTGGTCCACCGAGGCTGAGACCTGCCTCGACCCCGGCACGGCGTTCACGACCACACCCGGGTACGACGTCTCGGCGCCTGCGATCGGCCTCTACGTCGAGAGCACCGGTGCTACCGCTCAGATCAATGTCCTGGGCTCCGCCTGCGCGCAGAGCTTCGGCATCACCGAGCTGCGCTACTCATGGCCCGATGACATGGGACGCCTGACCGCTGACGGTCGAGGGATCGCGTTCGACACCGTGCCCCCGGCTCACTACGAGTGCGACGACCCCGAGCACGTGGCTGAATGGGGCTGCCCTGCTTACGGGGGTGGAGGCCGAGCTGAGGGCCTGCTGCCCGACGGGTCCTGGACCCCCATCTCGGTCCGTTGGTGGGCTCCTGGCGTGCTGCCTGGGGGTGGCGTGACTCCGCCAGTCGTCGACCCTGAGCCTGTCGAGCCGCCGGTCACTCCACCCGTGGTCGCCCCGGTCGAGCCTCCGGTGACGGTCGACCCGACCGTGCCGGAGCCCGTCAGCCCGGCACCGGAGGTCCCGACCGAGCCGACGCCCGTGGTTCCTCAGCCGGTCAAGCCGGGATCGCCTCCTGTCGAGGATGCTCCGGCTCCTGCCCCGGCTGAGCCGAACGGTCCGGCCGAGGCCGAGCGCGCTGCTCCGGTCACGCGCATCGATACCGGTCTGCCTGCCGAGGGTGACCAGCCAAGGCTCATCGGCGGCGTGGCGGTCCTGGGTGGCGCTGCGCTGCTCACGGTCATGGCCGCGTCTCGCCGTCTCATCGGGGGTTCGCTGTGAAGCGGCCAGTGGCGGGCGTCGTGCTCGCGACGGTGCTCGTGCTCATGGGGTCCGGCTGCGTCGCGGCGCTGCCGGATGATGCTCCGACACCCATCGAGACCCTCTCCATGGAGGAGCCGACAGACGTCCAGCGAACGGTCGAGACAACCGGAGAGCACGGCCTGGCCTTGACGGGTCGACCGCCTGCGGCCGTCGCGCCGGTCGAGGCCGAGGAGGCTGCTGCTCAGCCCGAGCAGGTGCCTGCCCCGGTTCCGGTCACCGAGGAGGCCGCACCGGTCGCGACCGGAGCGCTGACGATCCCCTCGCTCAACGGATGGAGTGAGTCGGTGGTCGAGGAGGTGGCCTTCGTCGAGGGCGGCACTTTGAAGCCGGAGGGACGTCGCCTTGCAGTCGTGACTCGTCTCCCGGAACCGTGGTCGGCTGGCCAGCTGCTCCTCATCCACTCCGGAGGCGCCGATGAGAACCCCGGCAACGCCCTGGTCGAGCGCGACGGCGCCAGCACCATCGACGTAGGGACGGAGGTCGTACTCCCCGACGGCGGTTCCGGCGTCGTGACCTACAGCGAGGTCAGCCCGAAGAGCGCGCTGCCCCAGGAACTCTGGGATGCCCTGGCGGAAGGGGGCACGGTGCTGGTCACCTGCCGCCCCGAGACCGGGCTGGACTCGTCCACGTCCAACGCGGTCACGATCGTGCAGCGCACGGCGTAGCAAGAAAGCAGCCCCCGACACGGATCCGTGTCGGGGGCTGCTTTTTTCGTGCCCGGGCCTGCTACTCGGCCTGCTCAGGCTCCGGCTCCGCTGGCGCGTTGTCGTCCTGCCGTTCCAGGTGACGCGTGATGGCGAGCTGGGAGCCGCGCAGGCTGATGCCCCCAGCGGTCTGGATCTCGTCATTCGTGGCACGCGCACGCTTGGCCTGGTAGATCGCCTCGTCGAAGCCGGTCCTGGCGGCGTCCAACTTTCGCCGGGCAGCACGCAGGCGTCGAAGCGCCTCCTTGGTGGACATGTCGGAGGGCGGGGACTTCTTCCGGGTAGTAGCAGCAGGTGTCTTCATACGTACGATCGTACACCTAGGGCACAAGTCCCACTCCTGAAGTGCTTACTGACTCGCAAAGAACTGCCCCGCACACCACGAGGGAATAGACCAGCAACTCCTCACGTTGTACCCGCTACTAAGTAGCAGTTGTGTGGCACTTGCACCTCACCTCTACTATTAGAGAGTAGGCAAGATCGATCAAGCAGCACCGACCAAGGAGCACCGATGAACCGCATGACCGCAGCACCCACCAGCACGATCACCGCAGCACCGACCAAGGAGCTTGACATGTACGCAGTCCAGAACACCCCCGCCCAGACAGTCGCCGAACTCGTCGAGGCCCGTGGTGGCCGCTACGAGCGCATCGGCGAGTACGTCGACACGACGCCACCCGAGTACGACGACATGTCGGCCTACGCCATGTCGCTCATCGACATCGCGGTCGAGGGGCGCGCGACCGGTGAGCTCTCGCCGGAGGGCTTCGACGAGGCCTTCGCAGCCGCCCTGCGATTCGACAGGGCGCCGGTCATCCAGGCCGCGACCCCCTGGCCGTTCAGCGAGGCAGACCAGCTCGCCCTCGAAGAGATCCAGGAGGAGATCCGCCCGAAGCCCTACTCGCCTCCCGTCAACGGATTCACCGAGATCGACCGCCTGTCGATCGCAGCCGCCCGCCGCCAGGAGGCAGACGCTGAGTACGCGGTGATGCTCGCTGAGCAGGAGCGCATGGACGACATCGAGGCGCTCGGCCGGATGGACTTCTCGCACGTCACGCCGGTAGTGCCCGAGTACGACTTCTCGGACCTCTACACGCTGGAGGTGGCAGCGTGATCACGTGGCGTGGGCTCTGGACCATCGTCATCCTCTCGGGCCTCGCGATCGCTCAGATCATGGGGCTCCCGGGCGAGCTGATCGACCGGGCCGGTGAGATCGGCATCGGGGGTGCCGCGACCATCCAGGAGCACGTCGGTGGCCTTGTGGCACCCGAGGCACGGATGCAGGTTGTGGAGGATCTGACCACGGAGATCGACGCTCTCGGCTGACCTACCCGCACAACCTGCACGCCCCACGACAGTGGGGGTTCACGACTACTTACCTTGGAGACCCATGCCCGCGTCCGTGCCCGACCCCGCCCACGAGGTGCTGCGCGCCCTCGACACGTGGCCGGTGGGCGCCTCGGAGCAGTGGCAGCACCTCGGGTGGACCCGGCGCAGGCGCGTCCTGCACGCCCGCATCGACAGGATCCTGCACGCAGCCCGCCAGCGCGGCTCGCGACTTCCTCTCACGCGGTGGCCTGCTGGCGCCTGGACCACCGACCTGGTCCTCGCCTCCGACTCCCTGGGCAGCGTCATGCGCGATGCCGCGCAGACGATCGCCGACGACGGCGACCCAGATCTGGCACGCCTCCTGCGCAAGGTGCTCTCGAACCTCGCCCTCTCGGAACAGCTCTCCGACGACGACATGGCTGCCGACATGCTCCTCCTCGACGAGCGGGTTCACGAGCTCAGCACCGAGCTACATACGGACCCTCGCGTCCGGTGGCTCCGCCCGGGTGAGCCCGGCACCGGCGGTTGGATCCCCGGGCGCGGCTCACGGCAGGCTCAGGAGCCCGGCCGCGTTGCGATCGACCTGGAGGTCGACGACCCTCGCCTGGCTCAGCTGCTCACCGATGCCCCGATGAGCGTGGTGCTGCATGACGCACGGACCACCGGTCGCTCGTCGTGGCACCGCCCATGGGGGTTCTACCGGTCCGTCGACGATGTCGAGGCGGCTCTGAGGGTCGCGGATGCTGCGGTGAAAGAAGCGCTGTCACGAAACGCCTAACACCTCCCCTTTCTGGAGTGTTGGTTTCGTGACGAGTTTCGTGATAGATTCCGGGCACCAGGAGCCGCGATCACCGTTCGCTCCGTATACGGTCGTTTTCGTGATGGGGGTTCGGCATGCTGATGGGCTACATGCGGGTGTCGAAGTCCGACGGGAGCCAGACCACCGACCCCCAGCTCGATCAGTTACTCCGAGCGGGCGTTGCACCAGATGCGATCTACGAGGACCGTGCCAGCGGACGCGATGACGACCGCCCGGGCCTCGCTGCGTGCCTGAAGGCCTTGCGCGAGGGCGACACCCTGGTGGTGGTGTCCTTGGATCGTCTGGGGAGAAGCACTCGATCTCTGTTGAACAGGATCGGCGAGTTGACCGACCGGGGCGTGAAGCTGAAGGTCCTAGGTCCGCAGGGCGAGCTCTTCTCGACCACCGGGCCTTACGCGGTGGTCGTGACGGCGCTCTTCGCAGCACTCGCCGAGGTTGAGGCTGGTCTGGTGTCGTCTCGCACCAAGGACGGCCTCGCGGCCGCGCGGGCTCGCGGCCGGGTCGGTGGGCGCCCGCCGAAGATGACCCCGGGGAAGATCCGCATGGCCATGGCAGCGATGGGGCAGCCCGAGACCGTCATCGGCGAGCTGTGCAAGGAGCTCGGGGTTTCATCACAGACTCTGTACCGCCACGTCTCCCCCACCGGTGAGCTGCGCCCTGATGGCGAGAAGGTCTTGGCCCGTTCGAAGGCAGCCCGATGACCGACGAAGACGTCCTCGCCGCTCTCGACCCCACCCCCGCTCATCCGGACACGCAGCGCTGGACGCACCTGGCCGCAGCGGATGAGGTGGAGCGCTGGTCCGCACAGGTCCGTGGTGCATGGATGATCGCCGAGAAGGAGCGGCTCCTCGGCGATCCGACCCCTGTTCTGACCGACCGGCAGCTGGACGAGGCCGTGGCGACGATCGTCAGTGTCGACGCGGGGCTGGCCAGCATTCTGGCTGAGCGGATGTTCGAGCTCCGTCTCGCTCGTCGGGCCTGGGAGGAGGCGCTAGCGGATGATCTCGGGCTCCTGCTGGAGACCCTCCAGATCGAGGTCCTCGTCGGAGGAGGCCGCGCGAGCGAGTGGCACTGGTGCCTGTCCTCGGATCCAGCACCCGAGGGCTGGGCGCGGATCGGCGAGGGGCCGACTGCGCCGGGCCGCATCGCGTTGGACGTCATCGTCCGCGAGGATCAGGTCGCTCGGTCTCGGGCAGCCGCTCAGCTCACCAGCGTGGTCGTCTCCGATGGCGGAGAGCTCGGGCTACAGCCCTGGGGAACACTCACCCACCCCGGGGCCGTTCAGGGCGCCGTTCGTAGAGCCGCTGCCATCCTGGACGCGACCGCCGACCTGTAGATCCCCGCTCCATCAGAGCACTTCACACTCCGCGAACAGGTCCTGGAGGACGCTCTGGTCGTAGTCCGTCATGGCCGACTTCGCGTCGCTGATCTGGGACCGCGTCAGCCCGGCCACCGCCTCACGGACACCCTGGCAAACCGCGTGCTTTTCGTCCGGGCCGCCCGTGTCGACAGCATTCAGCAGATCGACGACGCCGCTCCCGAAAACCTCGACGATGGACACCGACGGGAGTGGTGCTTGCGGCTCCTGTGTGGACTGCGGAGCGTCAGTGACGACACCGCTGTCGACCGGCGTGGACAACTTGTCGTCCACCGTGGACGTGCAGCCCACGAGGGGGACGAGCAGCGCCACGAGGAGGGCGGCACGCACTGCTCGTCTAGTCATGGTGGATTCTTCTCCGGTGGATATGCGTCGCACTGTGACGACGCGTGAGCCTCAGCGCCACCACCGGCGCAGGGGCCGGTGGTGGCCGTTCAGAGTCTCAGGCGGAGGGCGCGGACCACAAGGATGAAGCGGGGGCATTCCTGCCCCACATCTGCTGTTCGAAAGGGCAGAGCACGGCAGGTCACAACGCAGTCCAATCCTTCCCTGCCCCACGTTTGCCCCCGAAAAGAGCCCTAGAACGCAGAAGAGGCGGTTCCAGATTTCTCTGAAACCGCCTCTGACCTGCTTAAACGCTGGTCGGGCTGACAGGATTTGAACCTGCGACCCCCTGACCCCCAGTCAGGTGCGCTACCAAGCTGCGCTACAGCCCGAAGGTTCCCTTGCCGGTCCGAAGACCGTCTGTGAGAACCTCACTGACCCCGGAGGGCCGAGAAGAACATTACCCCATCCTGAGGGGTGCTCACGACACGTCGAGCCCGTCGGCGCTGATCGTGGCCCCGGACGGAACCGTCGCGGGCTCCCCCGGGTCGGTCAGCCGCGCCTCCCCCACAGCCGTCACGCCGGCCTCGAAGGTCCAGTCCCCCTCGACCCGCAGCGCCGTGGCTCCCACCAGCGACGGAGCCCCCTGGGCGAACCGGGCGTCGAACTTCCCGATGGTCTTGTAGTAGTCAGTGTCCAGGTCCACGTACGGGGCCTCAACGACCGCTGTGAGCCTGTAGTCCTCCCCCAGCTCGTACACGTCGCTCCGCAGCACCAGGAGGTCGTTGGTGGTCTTCACAGGCAGGAACCGGGACCTGTCGACCTCCAGCACTCGCGCACCCTCGAACACCTCGATGGCGGCCCCCATGGCCGACTCGATCTGGATCACCGGCGTCGACGACGCGTCGGACGGGTCCACGGTCTTCGAGTTCTTGATGAGCGGCAGCTGCAGCACCCCACCCGTGCGCTCCAGCTCCACAGCCAGCGCCTTGAGGTCGAACCAGAGGTTGTTGGTGTTGAAGTACTTGTGCTTGGAGATGTCTGCGGCCGCTGCAGCGTCTTCGTCGAGGGTCTGGGCCGTCTCCCGCAGGACGATCCTCCCGTCGCTCTTGCGGACCACCTGGTGGCCTCCCTTGCGGTCTGCAGGCGTCCGCACAGCCACCTCGGCACCGAAGGGTGCCCCGGTCTGCGCGAACCAGCCGGCGACGGCCGCGTCGGGCGACGCTCCGAGGTTGTCGGAGTTCGACACGTGCGCGTACTCGAACCCGGCCTCCAGGAGCGCTGTGAGCACCCCAGACGTCTGCAGGGCCGTGTACAGGTCCCCGTGGCCCGGGGGGCACCACTCGAGGCTCGGGTCGGCCTCCCACGTCACGGGCGTGAGGTCGTCGGCGCGCAGCTTGGGCTCGCGGTTCTGGAGGAAGTCGAGCGGCACACCATCGACGGCGACGTCAGCGTGCTTCTCGAGGGCCGCGAGGGTGTCGTCACGCGTCCGGAAGCTGTTCATGAAGACGAGGGGCAACCGTGCCCCGGACGTCTCCCGTGCGTGCCGCACCTGCCCGACGATGATGTCGAGGAAGGTCTCGTCGCCGCGCACCGTCAGCAGCGACTTCGCCTTGTCCATGCCCATCGACGTGCCGAGGCCGCCGTTGAGCTTGATGATCGCGGTCTTCGCGAGGGCGTCGCGTCCCACCTGCTCGGGGACGTCGAGCTCGGACTGCTTGTCGACGTCGACGAGAGGGTCCACCTCGGACTCGGGGATCACACCCGTCTCCCCCGACTCGAGCAGCCTGTAGAAGTGGGAGAAGACGTCGATCGCCGTCTCGGCCACACCACCGTCGCGCATCTTCTGCTGGGCCTGGGAGAGTCCTGTGTCGCTCATGCCCCGACTGTAGTGAGAACGGCCCCTCCCGGACAGCCGGGGCGCTGTGGACGGCACCAGATCACACCAGAACGCGCCACAGGAGCCCCGGAGCGCCCTCCGAGCCCCGCCACCAGGCACGACGAAGACCGGGGCCCGCAGACGACTGTCTGCAGACCCCGGCCTGGTCGGACGCTCAGCGCGTGAGCACTAGACCATCAGCGCTTGCACGCTGAACCGTCAGCGCTAGCGCGCTAGACCGTCAGCGCTTGCGCTTCTCGCGCACTCGCACCGAGATCGAGATGGGCGAGCCCTCGAAGCCGAAGGTCTCGCGCAGGCGCCTCTCGATGAAGCGGCGGTAGCCAGCCTCGAGGAACCCCGTCGCGAAGATGACGAAGCGCGGCGGGCGCGTGGACGCCTGAGTCGCGAAGAGGATGCGCGGCTGCTTTCCACCACGCAGCGGGTGCGGGTTGGCGGCGACGAGCTCACCCATGAACGAGTTGAGGCGTCCTGTCGAGATGCGGGTGTCCCACGAGGCGAGCGAACGCTCGAGGGCCGGCACCAGACGGTCGGTGTGCCAGCCTGTCGCGGCCGAGATGTTGACGCGCGGCGCCCACTGGACCTGCACGAGGTCCTTCTCGATCTCACGCTCGAGGAACGGACGACGGTCTTCGTCCATGAGGTCCCACTTGTTGTACGCGATGACCACAGAACGACCGGAGTCGATCACCTGCGAGATCACGCGGGTGTCCTGCTCGGTGAGCTTCTCGCTCGCGTCGAGGAGCACCACGGCGACCTCGGCCTTCTCGATCGCGGCCTGGGTGCGCAGCGAGGCGTAGAAGTCGGCGCCCTGCGTCTGGTGCACGCGGCGACGGATACCTGCGGTGTCGACGAAGACCCAGTCCTTGCCCTTGAGCGTGATGAGCTCGTCAACCGGGTCGCGGGTCGTACCAGCGGTCGGGTCGACGACCACGCGCTCGGAGCCGGCGACCTTGTTGAGGAGCGACGACTTGCCGACGTTCGGGCGGCCGACGAGGGCCACGCGGCGCGGGCCGTTCGGGACGGCGACACCGTGGACGGTCTTCTTCGGCAGCTTGCGCATCGCGGCGTCGAGCAGGTCACCGGTGCCACGGCCGTGCAGGGCCGAGACGGGGTGCGGCTCGCCGAGGCCGAGGCTCCACAGCTCCGAGGCGTCAGCCTCGGCGCGCGGTCCGTCGACCTTGTTGGCGCAGAGCACCACGGGCTTGCCGGACTTGCGGAGCAGCTTGACGACCTGCTCGTCGGTCGAGGTCGGGCCGACTGTCGCGTCGACGACGAACATCACGGCGTCGGCGAGGGAGATGGCCACCTCGGCCTGCTCGGCGACGCGCGCCTCGATGCCGGCGACGTCGACCTCCCAGCCACCGGTGTCGACCACCATGAAGCGGCGTCCGCCCCACTCGGCCGGGTAGCTGACGCGGTCGCGCGTCACGCCGGGCTTGTCTTCGACGACGGCCTCGCGGCGGCCGATGATGCGGTTGACGAGGGTCGACTTGCCGACGTTCGGGCGGCCGACGATCGCGAGGACCGGCAGCGGCACCCCGGCGTACTCGCCGGTGCCGTCGTCGAACTCGCCGCCGAGGAGCGCGATGTCCTCGTCGCCGAGCTCGTAGTCCTCGAGGCCGACACGGAGCGCGTGCTCGCGCTGGGCGTCGTCGCCGTCGGACTCCGTACCGTCCGTGAGGGGCACCTGCTGCTGGGCAGACTCGGGGACGTCAGACGTCGGCTGTGGCGCTGATGTGGGGTCCGCGGTCGTCGCGGTGTCCTCTGAAAGGTTCTGCTCAGGCGTGCTCATACACCTATTCTCCCAGGAACGGCGGCGAATCGGTAACACGGTCGCTCACGACCGCATCACACCGCCTGCGCCCCGAGGCGACACCGAGCCAGCGCCGCGCCTAAGACCACCGGTCACACGTCTCCGCGCGGGGCCTTCTCGCGGTTCGGGTCGTCGAGAGGCAGTGCGATGCCGCTGCGCTCGACAGCACCGACGACCAGCGCCGAGAGCGCGTCCCGGATCTCGCGGTTGGCAGCCTCGAGGGTCACCCGTCCGGAGACGCCTGGGGTCCGCTCGACGACGATCGGTTCGCCCACCTCGACGTAGAGGCGACGCCGGAACCCGGGGATCGCACCGACCTTCTGCCCGGTCCGTCGTGTCCCGAGCACCGCCACAGGCACGACAGGCGCGCCCGAGGTCAGCGCGAGCCACGCGACGCCGGCACGGACCTCCGCGAGGTCGCCACGGCCACGGTTGCCCTCGGGGAACACCCCGACAGCCCCCCCGCGCTTGAGCACGGCGAGAGCCGTCGTCAGCGCAGAGCGCCCGCCCTGCCGGTCGACGGGGATCTGGCCGGCGGCGCGCAGCACCGGGCCGAGCGGGCCGCGGAACATCGAGTCCTTGACGAGGATGTGCAGCGGGCGCCGCGCGACGCCGAGCACCACGGGACCGTCCATGAGGCCCGTGTGGTTCGCGGCGACGAGCACGGGGCCGTCGAGCGGCAGGTTGGAACCGTTGACGACGCGCGTGCTCCAGACGACCTTGGCGAGGAACCGCCCGACCCAGCGCGACCACGCCGGTCCCGAGCGCCCCGGGATCGTCGCGAGCGGCGGCTTCGTCACGTCCCGGCGCACGGCAGCCTTGCGGGGAGCATCACCCGATCGGACAGCGTCGCTCGACGGTGCAGTGCCGCCCGTGCGGGCAGCGTCATCCGTCCGGGCACCCTCCCGCGCACGAGCAGCATCGTCGCCGCCCGGCGCACCCCCGGCGCTCTCTGTGCCCCCTGCACCAGGCATCAGTGCCGGCCTGAACGCTCGACGACCTCCAGGACGGCCTGGACGGTCTGCTCGAAGTCCAGGTCGGAGGAGTCGACAGTCACCACGCCGTCTGCGGCCACGAGGAACTGCGACACCGTCGAGTCGTCGCGGTCACGGCGGACCACCTGGTCGCGCGTCGCCTCGACCGAGGACGCGTCGGCGTCACCGTGCACGTCGAGGGAGCGACGCGCCAGGCGCGCCTCTTCGCTCGCTGTCAGCAGCACGCGGACGTCGGCGTCGGGGGCGACGACGGTCGTGATGTCGCGGCCCTCGGCGACGACCCCCGACCCGCCGGAGAACCCTGCGGTCCGCTCGACGTCGATGATCTCGCGCTGACGGCGACGCAGCTCGGCGCGCACGTCGAGGTTGGTCGCGACGGCGCTCACGGCGGTCGAGATCGCGGAGTCACGGATGGCCTCGGCGATGTCGACACCGTCGACGTGCACGGTCGGCCCCGCAGGGTCGACACCGATGTCGAGAGGCATCGCTGCGACGAGAGCGGCCACGGCCGACTGGTCGGCGAGGTCGACCTCGTTGCGCACGCACCACCACGTGGCGGCGCGGTACATGGCCCCGGTGTCGAGGTACGCGAGGCCCAGACGGCTCGCGACCTGACGGGAGACGCTCGACTTGCCCGAGCCCGAGGGCCCGTCGAGCGCGATCACCAGAGGACCCGACGCCTCGGCGACGGCGACAGCCACCGCCACGTCAGGGTCGGTCGTGCCGACCAGAGAACCGCTCACAGTCCCACCTACCATCGCCGTCACTGGGCCAGATCCTTCCGCAGGGTCGTCGCGCCGTGCAGGTAGACGTGCTGGACGTCCCTGCGCGGCACCTCGAGGTTGGCGTGCGCCATGAGCCTGACCACGCGCGGCAGCGCGTGCGGCACGGCGATCTCGGTCGCGCACATGAGCGGCACGTCGCCGAGGCCCATCTCGCGCGCCGCGGCCGCCGGGAAGTCCGACACGAGGTCGGGCGTGCACGTGAAGATGATCGAGATGAGCGCCTCGGTGTCGAGGTCGTTGGCCCGCAGGACCTCCTTGACGAGCTCGGTCGTCCGCTCGAAGAGGTGCTCGCGTCCGTCGACGTCGAGCTGCGTGGCACCGCGGATCGCGCGCACCGTCATGGTGACTCCGTTCGGTCAGGCGGGTTCGGGGCTGTGATGCACCGACGGCCGCCGGTCTCCCGGCGGCCGTCTGGATGGTCCTGCTACAGGCCGACCTCGGCCATGAGCGTGCCGAGCTCGGTCTGTCCGATGACGCGCACGCGCCCGGGGCGCAGGTCGCCGAGGCGGATCGGGCCGATCTTCGTGCGGACCAGCTGGGTCACGGGGTACCCGGCGGACTCGAACATGCGGCGGATGATGCGGTTGCGTCCCTCGTGCAGCTCGACCTCGACGAGGCTCGCCTGCGGGGTCGCGTCGATCAGCCGGTACTTGTCGACGGTGGCGACGCCGTCCTCGAGCTCGATGCCCTTGACCAGCTGGGCACCGAGGTTCGCGGGCACGCGGCCCTCGACCTGGACGGTGTACGTCTTGGTGATCTTGTACTTGGGGTGCGTCAGACGGTTCGCGAGCTCACCGTCGTTCGTCAGGAGCAGCAGGCCCTCGGAGTCGGCGTCGAGACGCCCGACGTGGAACAGGCGTTCCGGGCGGTCCGCGACGAACTGCGCGAGCGTCGGGCGGCCCTCGGGGTCGTGCATGGTCGAGACCACGCCGAGCGGCTTGTTGAGCGCGAGCGTGAGGAGAGACATGTCGAGCTGGATGCGCAGACCGTCCACGTGCACGACGTTCTTGTCGGGGTCGATGCGGACGCCGAGCTCGTGCACGGGCACGTCGTCGACCGTCACGCGACCGGCCGTGATGAGGTTCTCGCACGCACGGCGAGAACCCAGCCCTGCCGTCGCGAGGACCTTCTGCAGGCGCACACCGTCAGGGACGTGGACGTCGCGGGGTGCTTCCTGCGGGCGGGCTTTCTTGCGTCCGCCACGGGTGTTGCTCATGTACTCAATCCTCCAGTTGTGCCACTGCGGGCTGTTCTGCCGCCTCGGCGGTCTGACCCTGCGCCCAGCGACCTGTCAGCTGACCACGACCGGGGTCGTCGGGCAGCTCCAGGGCGTCGATCTCGGGCAGGTGCGGAGCCAGTGCGGGCAGCTCGTCGAGTGACGACAGGCCCATTCGCTCCATGAAGTATCCCGTAGTCCGGTACAAGAGCGCACCACTGGACTCGTCGGAGCCGTCTTCGACGATCAGACCACGCATGGTCAGCGTGCGCACCACGCCGTCGACGTTCACGCCACGGACGGCCGAGACCTGACCACGTGTGACCGGCTGACGGTACGCGATCACGGCCAGGGTCTCCAGCGCGGCCTGCGACAACCGGGCCGACTGCCCCTCCGTGACGAACTGCCCGACGACGTCCGCGAAGTCCGGCGCAGAGTAGATCCGCCACCCGCCGCCGGCCTCGCGCAGCTCGAAACCAGGACGGCGCTCGTTTGCCTTGTACTCGCTCTCGAGCCGCCACAGGTGGTCGGCCGCGCGGTCGACGGGGATGCCGAGGGCCGCAGCCAGGCGCACGACCGAGACGGGCTCGTCGGCGACCATGAGGATCGCCTCGATCGCCGCGAGGACACCGCCAGGGCGGTCTTCGAAGGGGACGTGCTCGACGTCGACGGTCATGAGGACGCTCCGTCGTCGGTCGACGGGCTCGCGGCGCTGTCGAGGAACGCCCCAGCGGTCGTCGCCCCTCGAGCACCCGGTCCGGACATCCCCGCGGCCAGCTGGGCGATGGTCTCGTCCGTCACGCTCTCGGCAGCCACCATCTCGGGCTCGTCGGCGGGTTCGGGCTCGTCGAAGTCGCCGCGGACCTCGACGTCGGTGTCGTCGTCGCCGGTCCAGCGGACAGTGAGCTCGGCGAGCGGAGTCATCTGGTCGAAGCCGACCACGCCCTCCCGGAACAGCTCGAGCAGCGCGAGGAACCGCGCGACCACCACGAGGACGGAGCCCGCGTCGGTGACGAGCGTCCGGAAGGTCAGCGCCCCACCAGCCCGCAGCCTCTCGACGATGATCGCCGCCTGCTCGCGCACGCTCACCGCGGGAGCGTGCAGGTGCGCGACGTCGACGGTCGGCGGCGCGGGCTTGGGGGCGAGGGCGTGCGCGGCGAGAGCCGCGAGGTCCTGAGGCGTCGTGGTCCACACGAGCTCGGGCAGCAGGGCCGCGAACTGCGCCTCGAGCGGGACAGAGCGCGGCGTCCGCCGCCCCTGCTCGGCGAGCCGCTCGGAGAACACCCCGGCCAGCTGCTTGTACGCCCTGTACTGCAGCAGCCGCACGAAGAGCAGGTCGCGGGCCTCGAGCAGCTCGAGGTCCTCAGAGTCTTCGACGTCGCCCGCGGGGAGCAGACGCGCGGCCTTGAGGTCGAGCAGCGTCGCGGCGACGAGCAAGAACTCGCTCGTCGTCCCGAGGTCCCGCTCCCCCGACCTCAGGTACGCGATGAACTCGTCGGTCACCTGCGCGAGGGCGATCTCGGTCACGTCGAGCTTGTGCTTCGCGATGAGCGAGAGCAGCAGGTCGAAGGGACCCTCGAAGTTGTCGAGGTGGACGGCGAAGGCCGTCGAGCCCTGGTCGGCCGCCTCCGTCACCGACGCCCCGTCACCCGGGGCGTCGAGCAGCGCGACGTCGGTCGCCGACGCCTCAGGCTGCGTCGCCACGAGCGATGAGCTCACGGGCCAGCTGACGGTAGGAGACCGCACCCGAGTGGGTCGGCGCGTAGGTGGTGATCGGCTCTGCGGCGACCGAGGCGTCCGGGAACTTCACGGTCCGCCCGATCACGGTCTGCATGAGCGTGTCGCCGAAGGCCTCGTACACCCGGGCCACGACCTCGCGGGAGTGCAGCGTGCGCGGGTCGAACATCGTCGCGATGATCCCGTCGACCTCGAGGCGCGGGTTGAGCCTGTCGCGGACCTTCTCGATGGTCTCGACGAGCAGGGCGACACCGCGCAGCGCGAAGAACTCGCACTCGAGCGGGATGAGCACTCCGTGCGCGGCGGTCAGCGCGTTGACGGTCAGCAGACCGAGCGACGGCTGGCAGTCGACGAGGATCACGTCGTAGTCGTCGAGGACCGGCCGCAGCACGCGGGAGAGCACCGACTCGCGGGCGACCTCACCGACGAGCTGGACCTCGGCGGCCGACAGGTCGATGTTGGCCGGCAGCATGTGCAGGCCCTCGACGTTGGTCGGCACGATGATGTCGTGGATGTCGGCCGAGCGCTCCATGAGCAGGTTGTAGACCGTGCGGTCGAGCTCGTGGGGGTTGATCCCCAGCCCGACAGACGCGGCGCCCTGGGGGTCGAAGTCGACGATGAGCACCCGGCGCCCGTACTCCGCGAGGCACGCCGCGAGGTTGATGGTGGTCGTCGTCTTGCCGACGCCACCCTTCTGGTTGCACATCGCGATGATGCGCGCGGGACCGTGCCCCGAGAGCCGCGCGGGCTCGGGGAAGTCGGGAAGGAGGCGCCCCACCGGGTCGCGGCGGGGCTCGTTCTCGGTGCTGCTCGGGGCCTGACTACTCACGCGGCAACGCTACCGCAGCCCTGCGTCACGCGGCTGCAAGCGCGCCGCGCCGGGCGCGGGGTGGAGGCGGGCCCGGCACTCAGCCGGCTGTCGAGGCCGACGTCTCAGGCCAGCGCGCGCGGGTGGGACTGCACGTAGACCTCGCGCAGCGAGTCGGCCGTGACCATCGTGTACAGCTGCGTCGTCGTCACCGACGCGTGCCCGAGCAGCTCCTGCACCACCCTGACGTCGGCACCGCCCGACAGGAGATGGGTCGCGAAGGAGTGCCGCAGGGTGTGCGGAGAGATGTGCTCGGCACCGGGCAGCCCCGCAGCCTCGGCCGAGGACCGGAGCACCTGCCATGCGCTCTGCCTGCTGAGCCGCGCACCACGGGTGTTGAGGAACACCGCGGGTGTCCCCCGCCCGGCGGCAATGAACACCGGCCGGGTCCGCACGAGGTACGCCTGGAGAGCCTCGACGGCGAAGGACCCGACGGGCACCACGCGCTCTTTGCTGCCCTTGCCGAACAGCCTCACGGCCTCGAGCCCCGGGGTGAGGTCGAGGTCGTCGATGTCGAGGTTCACAGCCTCGGAGATGCGCGCCCCGGTCGAGTACAAGAGCTCGAGCAGCGCACGGTTGCGGACGGCTGCGACACCGTCGCCCGCCCCGGCGGCCGCGAGCAGCCGCTCGACGTCATGCGTCGAGATGGCCTTGGGCAGCCGCTTGCCCTGGCTCGGCGGTCGGACCGCGGCGGCAGGGTTGGTGTCGACCTGCCCCTCGGCGACGCAGAAGGCGTGCCAGCCGCGCACAGCGGCGAGGCTGCGCGCAGCCGAGCCCGCGGCGAGCGGAGCCCGACCGTCCGAGCCAGTCCGGACCGCCGTGACGTAGTCCTCGACGACGGTGGTCGTCACGTCGCCGAGGGACAGCTCACGGGCCTCGAGGTACCCGACGTAGCGGTCCAGGTCTCGTCTGTAGGCGGCGACGGTGTTGGCGGAGCGCCCGCGCTCGATCGTCAGGTGGTCCAGGTACCCCTGGACGGCACGACGCAGGACGTCGCCCCGGGTGCCCGCTGCGACCACCCGGTCACCTCAGAAGGGGAGGAAGACGTCGACCGCGACGGCGACGAACAGGAGCGTCAGGTACGTGATCGAGCCGTGGAACACCTTCATCGCGCCGAGCTTGCCGCGGCTGGGGTCCGCAGCGCGGCGGTACATACCGATGCACTGGGCGAGGAACCACGCACCGAGCAGCGAGGCGACGACCGCGTAGACCCACGTCATGCCCTCGAGGGGCACGAGCGCGAGGGAGCAGGCGATCATGGCGACGGTGTAGATGATCATCTCGCGGGCGACCTTGAGGTCGTCGGCGACGACGGGGAGCATCGGCACGCCGGCCTCGGCGTAGTCGCGGCGGAACTTCATCGACAGCGGCCAGTAGTGCGGGGGCGTCCAGAAGAAGATGACCAGGAACAGCGCGACGGCGCCCCAGCTCAGGCCGCCGGTCACGGCCGACCAGCCGATGAACACCGGCATGCAGCCCGCGATGCCGCCCCACACGATGTTCTGCGGGGTGCGGCGCTTGAGGATCATCGTGTAGCCGACCACGTAGATCGCGATCGCACCGGCGGTCAGCAGGGCCGAGGCCATGTTGACGAAGACGGCGAACCAGACGAGCGAGACTGCTCCGAGCACCAGGCCGAAGATCAGCGCGTTGCGGGGCGAGACCTCACCCGTGACGATCGGACGCCGCTTGGTGCGGTTCATCTTCTCGTCGATGTCACGGTCGATGTAGCAGTTGAGGACACCCGAGGCGCCCGCAGCGGCCGCGCCGCCGACGAGGGTCGCGAGCACGAGCCAGAGGGAGGGGAAACCGCCCTCGGCGAGCATCATCGTCGGGATCGTCGTGACGAGCAGCAGCTCGATGACGCGCGGCTTGGTCAGCGCGACGTACGCCCCGATCCTCCGGCGCAGCACTGCGCCCTTGGTCTGCTGCCCGACCGCAGGCAGCGGCTCACCTGCCACGTGGTCGCTGGGCAGGTGGGCCGAGGCGGGACTCGATGTGTGCACGCGTGCCGATTTCCGTTCTGCGTCCGAGAGAGGCCGGCCTCGTCGCGGGATGATCCGCGTCCAGGCCAGCACAACGTCTGACTCATCGTACGTGCCCTAGGTCGTTCGTCCCGGCCATCCGCGCTCACCAGAGATGTGATCTGTGCGGACGACTCGTCACCCGCCCGACCACGACACGATTGTTAACGTTCACACTTCTGTCCCCCGGAGGCGCTAGCCTGCCGGGAGATGTTGCACAGCCATCCCGGACGAGCCTGCGCTCGACGTCTGCCCGACACCTGCCCGACGACGAGCAGAGGTCAGGCAGGCAGCGGGACGGCCGCGGGCTCCGCTGACCGTCACACGGACGTGACCGCCCCTCACAGGGCTCACGAGCGTAGGGTGGAAGGCGGAATCCAGAGCGACAGTCGGGCCCGCCCGCCGACGACCACGGCCTCGCCGTGACCGTACGACGCACCAGCCCGCCACCTGCTGGCGTCCTCCGACGCCTCGCAGGCTCTGACCACGACGAATTCGGGCGTGCACGCACGCCACGACAGAGATGAGGTTCGGTGAACTCCTTCACCCCAGCGCAGCAGCCCTTCGACTGGTCCGAGCTCGACGACCGTGCGGTCGCGACCATCAAGGCCCTCGCCGCCGACGCCGTCGAGAAGGTCGGCAACGGTCACCCGGGTACCGCGATCTCGCTCGCGCCCGCCGCGTACACGCTGTTCCAGAAGGTCATGCGCCACGACCCGAGCGACTCGCACTGGGTCGGTCGCGACCGCTTCGTGCTCTCGGCCGGCCACTCGTCGCTGACCATCTACCTCCAGCTCTTCCTCTCGGGCTACGACGTCGACCTCGACGACATCAAGTCGCTGCGCACCTGGGGCTCCAAGACCCCCGGTCACCCCGAGTACACGCACACCGACGGTGTCGAGATCACCACCGGCCCCCTCGGCCAGGGCCTCGCCTCCGCCGTCGGCATGGCCATGGCGGCCCGTCGCGAGCGCGGTCTGCTCGACCCGAGCACCGCCCCCGGCGAGAGCCCCTTCGACCACTCGATCTTCGTGATCGCCGGCGACGGCGACCTGCAGGAGGGCGTCACCTCCGAGGCCTCGTCCCTCGCAGGTCACCAGCAGCTCGGCAACCTCGTGGTCATCTACGACCAGAACCAGATCTCGATCGAGGACGACACCAACATCTCGTTCTCCGAGGACGTGCTCGCCCGCTACGAGTCCTACGGCTGGCACACCCAGCGCGTCGACTGGACGCAAGGTGGCACCGGCTACGTCGAGAACGTCGAGGAGCTGCACGCAGCGCTCTCGGCTGCGAAGGCCGAGACCGGCAAGCCGTCGATCATCGCGCTGCGCACCATCATCGGATGGCCCTCGCCGAAGAAGCAGAACACCGGCAAGATCCACGGCTCGGCCCTCGGCGCTGACGAGGTCGCCGGCCTCAAGGTGAACCTCGGCCTCGACCCCGAGAAGTCCTTCGACGTGGCTGACGACGTCCTCGCCCACGCCCGCGAGGTCGGTGCCCGTGGCGCCGAGGCCCGCAAGGCCTGGACCGTCGGCTTCGACGCGTGGAAGACCGCCAACCCCGAGGGCGCAGAGCTCCTCGAGCGCCTCACCACCCGCACCCTCCCCGAGGGCTGGGACTCCGTGCTCCCGACCTTCGAGGGTGGCAAGGACGTCTCGACGCGTGCTGCCTCCGGCAAGGTCCTCACGGCCCTCGCACCCGTGCTCCCCGAGCTCTGGGGCGGGTCGGCCGACCTCGCCGAGTCGAACAACACCACCATGGAGGGCGAGCCGTCCTTCATCCCGGCCGAGCACTCCACGGCGGCCTGGACCGGCAACCCGCACGGGCGCACGCTGCACTTCGGCATCCGCGAGCACGCCATGGGCGCGATCCTCAACGGCATCGTCCTGCACGGTGGCACCCGCGCCTACGGCGGCACCTTCCTGGTCTTCTCCGACTACATGCGCCCGGCGGTCCGCATCGCGGCCCTCATGCGCATCCCGTCGACCTTCGTCTGGACGCACGACTCGATCGGTCTCGGCGAGGACGGCCCCACGCACCAGCCGATCGAGCACCTCGCCGCGCTGCGTGCAATCCCGGGTCTCGACGTCGTCCGCCCCGCGGACGCGAACGAGGTCGCCTGGGCCTGGAAGACGATCCTCGGCCACACCGACCGTCCGGCCGGCATCGTCCTGACCCGTCAGAACGTCCCGACCTACGAGCGTGGAGAGGGTGCCGCCACCGGCGAGACCTTCGCCTCCGCGGCCGGTGTCGCGAAGGGTGCCTACGTCCTCGCCGAGGCGCCGAACGGCACCCCGGACGTCATCCTCATGGGCACAGGCTCCGAGGTCCAGCTGGCGGTCGACGCCCGCGAAACCCTCAAGGCCGAGGGAATCCACGCCCGCGTGGTCTCCATCCCGAGCCGCGAGTGGTTCGACCAGCAGGACGCCGAGTACCGCGAGTCGGTCCTCCCCGCCTCGGTCAAGGCCCGCGTGTCGGTCGAGGCCGCTGTGGCCCAGGGCTGGCGCGAGCTCGTCGGAGACGCCGGCCGCTCGATCTCGATCGAGCACTACGGCGCCTCCGCGGACTTCAAGACGCTGTACCGCGAGTTCGGCATCACGACCGAGGCCGTCGTGGCCGCGGCCAAGGAGTCCATCGAGGCTGCGGGTTCCGCAGCTCCCGGTGCCTCCGCCACCCCCTCCGAGGGCGGGACCGCCGACCGTCCCTGACGCGTGCGAGCACACCTGCGGTGAGCGTCCCCTCGGGGGCACCGCACCGCAGGTGTGAGGCACGAGACGCACGGCTCTGATCGCGGGCTGCGTCCTTCTCTGATCTGATGGAACAGGGACGGACGCAGCCCGTCGTCGTCTGCCCAGCACGACCGCACGACCAGCACCACCACACGACGAGCACTACCCGCAGCGCGGCACACAGCACCCGCCGCAGCAGCACCCAGCAGCACGAGGAGAGGTCCACACCGTGACAGAGAACGGCAGCACTCCCACCCAGTCCGAGGCCACGACCCGACTCAGCGCAGAGGGGGTCGCCATCTGGCTCGACGACCTCTCCCGCGAGCGGATCACGACAGGCAACCTCGCCGACCTCGTCGCCACCCGCGACGTCGTGGGCGTCACCACCAACCCGACGATCTTCGCGAGCGCGCTCTCCCAGGGGCAGAGCTACGACGAGCAGCTCACGGAGATCGCCGCGCAGGGCACCGACCTGGACGACGCCGTCTGGGAGATCACCACCCGCGACGTCCGTGACGCCTGCGACGTCCTGCGACCCGTCTACGACCGCTCCGGCGGTGTCGACGGCCGCGTGTCGATCGAGGTCGACCCGCGCATGGCGCAGGACCCCGACGCGACAGGCAGGCTCGCCGAGCGTCTGTGGTCGACCGTGGACCGCCCGAACCTGTTCATCAAGATCCCTGCGACCGAGAAGGGCCTCTCCGCGATCACGGCGGCGATCGCCCAGGGCATCAGCGTCAACGTCACGCTGATCTTCTCCCTCGAGCGCTACTCCGCGGTCATCGACGCGTACCTCACAGGTCTCGAGCAGGCGCTCGAAGCAGGCCGCGACGTCTCCGACCTCGCGTCGGTCGCGTCCTTCTTCGTCTCGCGCGTCGACGGATCGGTCGACAAGCAGCTCGAGGAGATCGGCTCCGACGAGGCCAAGAGCCTCCTCGGCAAGGTCGCGATCGCCAACGCCCGCCTCGCCTACGAGATCCACCGCGAGACGCTCGCCTCCGACCGCTGGAAGGCGCTCGAGGCACGCGGCGCACGTCCGCAGCGCCCGCTCTGGGCCTCGACGGGTGTCAAGAACCCCGACTACCCCGACACGCTCTACGTCACCGAGCTCGTCGCACCGGGCGTCGTCAACACCATGCCCGAGAAGACCCTCCAGGCCGTCGCCGACCACGGCGAGATCACCGGCGACACGATCACCGGGACCTACGACGAGGCGCGTGCGACGCTCGACACGTTCGCGCGTCTCGGCGGTGACCTCGCCGAGGTGACACGTAACCTCGAAGAAGACGGCCTGCAGAAGTTCGAGGCCAGCTGGGACGAGCTGCTCCAGACAGTCCGCGACGGACTCTCCGGGGCCTCCTCCTGAGACACCCAGGACTCAGGTCCTAGAGTCCTGCTAGACATGACTGGTCTGCGGCGCAGCGTCGCAGACCAGTCGTTCGACACGTCAGACAGACAAGTCAGACCGTGGGCGTGACCTGGACAGGCCACACCCGGAGAAGATGGTGGCGCCCGTGAGACCCGCAAAGATCGAAGCCGACTCCAACCCGCTGCGCGATGCGCGCGACCTGCGCCTGCCGCGCATCGCCGGACCGTCCGGTCTCGTGATCTTCGGCGTGACCGGAGACCTCGCCCGCAAGAAGCTCATGCCGGCCGTCTACGACCTCGCCAACCGTGGCCTGCTGCCCCCGGGCTTCGCGCTCACGGGCTTCGCCCGGCGCGACTGGGAGGACCAGGACTTCGCGAAGGTCGTCCACGACGCCGTCAAGGAGCACGCCCGCACGCCCTTCCGTGAAGACGTGTGGAACCAGCTTGCCGAGGGCATCCGCTTCGTCCAGGGCTCCTTCGACGACGACGAGGCCTTCGAGCGCCTCAGCCAGACAGTCGCAGAGCTCGACGAGGAGCGCGGCACCAAGGGGAACCACGCGTTCTACCTCTCCGTGCCGCCGAGCGCCTTCCCCGTCGTCTGCCGCCAGCTCGCCCGCTCGGGCCTGTCGAAGTCGCCCGAGGACGCCTGGCGCCGCGTGGTGATCGAGAAGCCCTTCGGTCACGACCTCGCCTCCGCCCGCGAGCTCAACGACGTGGTCTCCGAGGTCTTCGCCCCCGAAGACGTGTTCAGGATCGACCACTACCTCGGCAAGGAGACGGTCCAGAACCTCCTGGCCCTGCGCTTCGCGAACCAGATGTACGAGCCGATCTGGAACGCCAACTACGTCGACCACGTGCAGATCACCATGGCCGAGGACATCGGCATCGGTGGCCGCGCCGGGTACTACGACGGCATCGGCGCAGCGCGCGACGTCATCCAGAACCACCTGCTCCAGCTCCTCGCCCTCACGGCGATGGAAGAGCCGGTCTCCTTCGCGGCAGACGACCTCATCGCCGAGAAGATCAAGGTCCTCTCCGCGATGCGCCTGCCCAAGGACCTCGGGAAGCACACAGCCCGCGGGCAGTACGCCTCCGGTTGGCAGGGCGGCGAAGAGGTCGTCGGCTACCTCGAGGAAGAGGGCACCGACCCCGCCTCGACGACCGAGACCTACGCGGCGATCCGTGTCGACATCGACACCCGTCGCTGGGCCGGCGTGCCCTTCTACCTCCGCACCGGCAAGCGCCTCGGCCGCCGCGTGACCGAGATCGCCGTCGTGTTCAAGAAGGCGCCGCACCTGCCCTTCGAGTCGACCGCGACGAGCGAGCTCGGCAAGAACGCGATCGTCATCCGCGTCCAGCCCGACGAGGGCATCACGCTGCGCCTCGGCGCGAAGGTCCCCGGCACCGCGATGGAGGTCCGCGACGTCACGATGGACTTCGGCTACGGCCACGCCTTCACCGAGTCCTCCCCCGAGGCCTACGAGCGACTCATCCTCGACGTGCTCCTCGGCGACCCGCCCCTCTTCCCCCGCCACGAGGAGGTCGAGCTCTCGTGGAAGATCCTCGACCCGATCACGAAGTTCTGGGAGAGCAAGGGCACCCCGGACGCGTACCGCTCCGGTACCTGGGGCCCGGACTCTGCCGACGAGATGCTCGCCCGCGACGGCCGGTCCTGGCGTCGGCCCTGACGAGCCACCGGACCTCACCGACCTGCGCCTGACCGACTGAGAGAGCACACCATGATCATCGACATGCCGGAGACGACAGTCAGCGCTGTCGCGCGTCGTCTCATCAAGATCCGCGAGGAGGGCGGGGCGATCGCCCTCGGCCGCGTCCTCACCCTCGTGATCGTCGCCGACGAGAACGAGATCGAGGAGGCGGTCGACGCCGCCAACGACGCGAGCCGCGAGCACCCGTGCCGCATCGTCGTCGTCTCGACCGCCGAGGGCCGCCCCGACCAGCTCGACGCGGAGATCCGCGTGGGCGGAGATGCTGGCGCCAGCGAGGTCATCGTGCTGCGCCCGTCCTCGGTGGTCGCCCAGCACCCGGACACGCTCATCATGCCGCTGCTGCTGCCCGACGCACCGATCGTCGCCTGGTGGCCCAACGAGATCCCCGACAGCCCGTCGACCGACCTCGTCGGGCAGATGGCGAAGATCCGCATCACGGACAGCCTCAACTGCACCTCGCCGAGCTCCACGCTCGAGACGCTCCGCAAGAACCACCACCCGGGTGACATCGACCTGTCGTGGACCCGCGTGACGGTGTGGCGCGGGCTTCTCGCCGCGATGCTCGACCAGCCGCCCTACGAGCCCGTCACCGGTGTGACCGTCGAGGGCTCCGAGGCGCACACCTCGGTCGACCTGCTCGGCGCCTGGCTCGCCGAGAAGCTGCGGTGCCCCGTGACCATCACGCGGAACACCGACGAGCTGGCGATCACCAAGGTCGTCCTGCACCGCAAGTCCGGCGACATCGTGCTCGACCGTCCCGACGGCCGGGTCGCGACGCTCTCGCAGCCCGGTCAGCCGGACCACCGCATCACCCTCCCGGTGCGCTCGCTCCGCGAGTGCCTCTCGGAGGAGCTCCGCCGTCTGGACCCCGACGAGGTCTACGGCGAGGTCCTCGCCAAGGGTCTGCCCCGCGTGACGGCCTCCGCATGAGCCCGCAGTCCCGGCTGGTGGTCGTCCACCCGGACGCGCAGATCCTCGCCGAGGCTGCGGCGTCTCGGCTCCTCACCCGGATCCTCGACCTGCAGTCCGTGCGCTCCCCCGTGCACGTGGTCCTGACCGGCGGGACCGTGGGGATCAAGACTCTCGCGGCCGTCGCGAAGAACCCCTTGCGCGACGCCGTCGACTGGACTGGCGTGCACCTGTGGTGGGGCGACGAGCGCTACCTGCCCGCCGGCGACGCGGACCGCAACGAGACCCAGGCCCGTGAGGCGCTCCTGGACCACCTCGACGTCCTGCCCGCAGAGAACGTGCACGCGATGCCGTCCGTCGACGGTGACGTGGACGTCGACGCGGCTGCGGCGCTCTACGCCGAGGAGCTCGCGCGCTTCGCCCCCGAGGGTGCAGCGGCGCCCGTCTTCGACATCACGCTGCTGGGCATGGGCCCCGACGCGCACGTCGCGTCGCTGTTCCCCGGGCACCCCGGTGGGACCGTCACCGGGCAGAGCACCGTCGGTGTGCGGAACTCCCCGAAGCCGCCGCCCGAGCGTGTCTCGCTGACCTTCGAGACGATCCAGGCCTCGCACGAGGTATGGATCATCGCCGCCGGCGCCGAGAAGGCCGACGCCGTCAAGGCCGGCCTCGCCGGAGCTGACAAGGCTGAGGCCCCCGTGGCTGCCGCTGTCGGTGCCCAGCTCACCCTGTGGCTCCTCGACTCGGCGGCCGCCGGACGATGACCCACACGGCCTAGGCTGCAGACACGACGAGGGCGAGACCACTGAGTGGTCTCGCCCTCGTCGTGCGTGAAACCTTCGAGCCGCTCGGTCTGGTCGTCTGTCTGGGATCTAGCGGAACCTGGCAGACGGCAGACGGCAGACGGCAGACGGCAGACGGCAGACGGCAGACGGCAGACGGCAGACGGCAGACGGCAACGAGATCGTGACTTCGGAGCGAGATCGTGTCGTACAGCTATCGATCTCGCTCCGAAGTCACGATCTCGTCGGACGGTCGAGCAGGCACCGGCCAGCTCGGGCCAGGTGCGGGGGGCTGCTGGTCAGCGGCGACCGCGGCGGGCGCGGAGTGCTGCGAGGGCCTCGTCGAGGAGGGCTTCGCCGTCCTCTTCGGAGCGGCGCTCCTTCACGTAGGCGAGGTGCGTCTTGTACGGCTCGTTGCGCACGAGGGGCGGCGGGTTCTCCGCGTCCTGGCCGCCCGGGTAGCCGCACCGGGTGCAGTCCCAGTGCTCGGGCGCCTGGGCGTTGCTCTCGATCGAGAAGCTCGGGCGGGTCTCGTGCCCGTTCGCGCAGTAGTAGGAGACGAAGAAGCGTGGCGCTGTCGCGCCCCGCTCGGCCTCGCCCATGGGACCTGCTCCAACTCGCGATCCTCGGATCGCACTACCACCGGCCACTGTGCCGCTCCTGCCAGAGATGGATGGGCTGTCAGATGCCCGTGTCGACCTTGGTGATGAGCCCGAGGAGGACCACCACGACGAACCACACGAGGGCGAAGCCCACGGTGATGCGGTTGAGGTTGCGCTCAGCGACCCCGGAGCTGCCGACGCTGCTAGAGACACCGCCGCCGAACATGTCCGAGAGCCCGCCGCCCTTGCCCTTGTGCAGCAGGATCAGGAGGATCAGGAAGCCGCTCGTGAGGACGAGCACGACCTGGAGCGCGATACGCAGGATGTCCACAGACTTGTTCTTCCCTCTACGTCGGTGAGGTGCCCGCCGAGGAGCACCGATGTTCAGCAGCACGTGGAGCAGGTCGGTCGCCTGCAGGCCGAGGTCGTGACGACCGGGGCGGGGAGTGCAGGTGACGGACACCACGATCCGTGCCGTCTACCAGGATAGACCACCCCACGCTCGTCGAGCGCGAGGCACTCGCAGGAGGCGTGGCCCGTGGTCCGGACGCTCGTCCTGACCGGACCGGCGACCCGGATCGTCGCCCGTGGCCTGCGACGCACGACAGGGCGGGACCGGGCTCCCGGTCCCACCCTGTCGGTCGGGCGATCAGCTCGCGGCGGCAGCCTTGAACTGGGCGATCTTGGCGAACTCCTCGGCGTCGAGGCTGGCGCCTCCGACGAGGGCGCCGTCGACGTCCTGCTCCTTCATGAGCTCGGCGATCGACGAGGACTTGACCGAACCGCCGTAGAGCACGCGGACGGCGTCGGCGACGTCGGCCGAGTAGAGCTCGGCGAGGCGGGCACGGATCGCTCCGGCGACCTCCTGCGCGTCCTGCGGGGTGGCGACCTCACCGGTGCCGATGGCCCAGACGGGCTCGTAGGCGATGACGACCTTGGCGGCGTCCTCGGCCGAGAGGCCCTCGAGGGCGCCGTCGACCTGGGCGAGGGTGTGGGAGACCTGGTCACCGGCCTTGCGGACCTCGAGGGGCTCGCCGACGCAGATGATCGGGATGATGCCGTGGGCCAGCGCGGCTTTCGACTTGGCGTTGACGAGCGCGTCGTCCTCGGCGTGGTACTGGCGACGCTCCGAGTGGCCGACGGCCACGTAGGAGACACCGAGCTTGCTGAGGAACACGGGCGAGATCTCGCCGGTGTAGGCGCCCGAGACGTGCTGGGAGACGTCCTGCGCACCGTAGGTGAGCTCGAGCTTGTCGGCATCGACGAGGGTCTGGACGCTGCGGAGGTCGGTGAACGGGGCGAGGACGGTGACCTCGACCTGCGAGAAGTCGTGCTTGGCGTCCTTGAGGGCCCAGGCGAGCTTCTGCACCAGGTGGATGGCTTCCTGGTGGTCCTGGTTCATCTTCCAGTTGCCGGCGATGAGGGGGGTACGGGCGTTGGCCATGTGGTCCTACCTTCGTGAGTCAGGGGTGGGGGCGAGGGTGAGGGCGACGGTCTGCGCAGACCGTCGCCCTCCCCTGTCGAGCGGGTGTGTCAGGCGTCGAGGACGGCGATCCCCGGGAGGGACTTGCCCTCGAGGAACTCGAGGCTCGCGCCACCACCTGTCGAGATGTGGCTGAAGCCGGCCTCGTCGAAGCCGAGGATGCGCACGGCTGCTGCCGAGTCGCCGCCGCCGACGATCGTGAAGGCACCGTTGCTCGTCGCGTCGACGAGAGCCTGGGCGACGGCACGGGTGCCGCCGGAGAAGGCCTCGAACTCGAAGACGCCGGCCGGGCCGTTCCAGACCGCGGTCTTGGCGTCGACGATCTTGGAGGCGAAGAGCTTCTGCGACTCCGGGCCGATGTCCAGGCCGATCTTGCCGTCGGGGATCGCGTCGGCTGCGACGACGGTCGCGGGCGAGTCCGCCTTGAACTCGTCGGCGACGAGGATGTCGACCGGGAGGACGATCTCCACGCCGGCCTTCTCGGCGTCGGCGAGGTAGCCCTTGACAGCGTCGATCTGGTCTTCCTCGAGCAGCGAGTTGCCGACCGAGTAGCCCTTGGCGGCGAGGAAGGTGAAGAGCATGCCGCCACCGATGAGGAGGCGGTCGGCCTTGGTGATGAGGTTGCCGATGACGCCGAGCTTGTCGGAGACCTTGGAGCCGCCGAGGACGACGACGTAGGGGCGCTCGGGGTTGTCGGTCGCCTTCTTGAGGGACTCGACCTCCTTGAGCACGAGGGAGCCGACGGCGGAGGGCAGCGCGAGGGCGATGTCGTAGACGGACGCCTGCTTGCGGTGCACGACGCCGAAGCCGTCGGAGACGTAGAAGTCGGCGAGCTCAGCGAGGTCGGCGGCGAGGCTCTGGCGCTCGCTCTCGTCCTTGGAGGTCTCGCGCGGGTCGAAGCGGATGTTCTCGAGGAGGGCGACCTCGCCCTCGCCGAGAGCTGCGACGGTGGCCTTCGCGGACTCTCCGACGGTGTCCTTCGCGAGGGTGACCGGGGCGCCGAGGAGCTCGCCGAGGCGGGCTGCGACGGGCGCGAGCGAGTACTTGTCCTCGGGAGCACCCTTGGGGCGGCCGAGGTGCGCCGTGACGACGACCTTCGCGCCGGCCTCGACGAGCGAGGAGAGGGTGGGGAGCGCGGCGCGGATGCGGCCGTCGTCGGTGATCGTCGTGCCGTCGAGCGGCACGTTGAAGTCTGAACGGACGAGAACGCGCTTGCCGCGCAGGTCGCCGAGGTCCTTGATCGTCTTCATGGGTACTCCAGGTTCAAAGGGCGGACATGAGAACGTCCGCGTGAGTGACGTGGCCAGACGGCTCTCATCACTCACGCGGACGGTTCAGCGAGCTCGGGTGATCACCCGTGACTCAGGGATTCGCAGCGATTCAGAGCTTCTCGCCGACGAGGACCGTGAGGTCGACGAGGCGGTTGGAGTAGCCCCACTCGTTGTCGTACCAGGAGACGACCTTGACCTGGTCGCCGATGACCTTGGTGAGGCCAGCGTCGAAGATGCTCGACGCGGGGTCCGTCACGATGTCGGAGGAGACCAGCGGGTCCTCGGTGTAGACGAGGATGCCCTTGAGGGGGCCCTCGGCTGCAGCCTTGATCGCGGCGTTGACCGACTCGACCGTGACCTCCTTGGAGGCGGTGAAGGTGAGGTCGGTGGCCGAGCCTGTGGGCACGGGGACGCGGAGCGCGTAGCCGTCGAGCTTGCCCTTGAGCTGCGGGAGGACGAGCGCCACGGCCTTGGCCGCACCGGTCGAGGTCGGGACGATGTTGATCGCTGCTGCGCGGGCGCGGCGGAGGTCCTTGTGGGGGCCGTCCTGCAGGTTCTGGTCACCGGTGTAGGCGTGGATCGTGGTCATGAGTCCACGCTCGATGCCGAAGGCCTCGTCGAGCACCTTCGCCATGGGGGCGAGGCAGTTCGTCGTGCAGGAGGCGTTCGAGATGATGTGCATCGTCTCGGGGTTGTAGTCGCCCTCGTTGACACCGATGACGAAGGTGCCGTCCTCGTTACTCGCGGGAGCGGAGATGATGACCTTCTTGGCGCCGGCCTCGATGTGGGCCTTCGCCTTCGTGGCGTCGGTGAAGAAGCCGGTCGACTCGATGACGATGTCGGCACCGAGTGCGCCCCAGGGCAGGTCTGCCGGGTTGCGCTCTGCGAGGGCCTTGATCTTCTTGCCGTCGACGGAGATGGAGTCCTCGTCGTACGAGACCTCGGCGGCGAGGCGGCCCAGGACGGAGTCGTACTTGAGCAGGTGCGCAAGCGTCTTGTTGTCCGTGAGGTCGTTGACACCGACGATCTCGATGTCTGCTCCAGACGCAAGGATTGCGCGGAAGAAGTTACGTCCAATTCGACCGAAGCCGTTGATTCCGACGCGGATGGTCACTATGCCCTCCTCGGGCGCGCCGGACGAACCGACGCACGGTAGTTGACGAACGACACGTACGTCAGCGTACGTTGGTGAGTTGCCTGGTATCCGAAAAGACGTCGCTGGACCGATCCTCGGTCCGGCTCGGGGTCTCCCGTGAACCTGACTCCTTGAGCCTATACCTAGATGGCCTCTCGTGTGAGGACCATCGTCCCGTGAGACGGCTTCACCCCACGGTCTGGGCACCTGGCAACCAACGGCGGGCCAAGATCCGGCAACAACTCCCACGACCTGGTCACACGCACGTGTCCGGGAGGGGTCCTGGGCCTGCTGGAGCCCTAGGTCTGGCCTGGGTGGCCGCCCGGCGGGATGGGCGGGACAGGTTGCCCACGGAGGAGCGGTCGACAGCGGTGTGCGAGGCCGGCCTCGGGGTGCGCAGAGCGGCCCGGCGACCCCGGACCGAGGTCCTGGCGTGGGCGGACGGCCGACGGCCGACGGCACGAGCAGCACGCTCCGCAGCTGTGCGCAGATGGCAGCCGCGAACGCACGGCGTGGCAGCGGCGCGCGAACAACCCGCTAGTCAGAGGACGAGGCGCCGCGCTCCCCCGGCCGCGTCAGAGGTCGAGCAGGTCCGGGCTCAACCCGGCCTCGGTGTCCGGGATCCCGAGCTCGGCCGCGCGCTTGTCGGCTGTCGCCAGCAGACGCCGGATCCGCCCGGCGACGGCGTCCTTGGTGAGCGGTGGGACGGCCAGCTGGCCGAGCTCTTCGAGGGAGGCCTGCTTGTGCGCGAGGCGCAGCTCGCCGGCCTCGCGCAGGTGGTCGGGCAGCTCGGCGCCGAGGATGTCGAAAGCCCGCTCGACCCGAGCTCCCGCGGCCACGGCGGCCCGCGCCGAGCGGCGCAGGTTCGCGTCGTCGAAGTTGGCGAGGCGGTTGGCGGTCCCGCGGACCTCGCGGCGCTGCCGGCGCTCTTCCCAGACCTTGACGGTCTCGTGCGCGCCGAGGCGGGTCAGCAGGGCACCGATCGCCTCGCCGTCGCGGATGACCACACGGTCGACCCCACGGACCTCGCGCGACTTGGCCGAGATGCCCAGGCGGCGGGCGGAGCCCACCAGGGCGAGCGCAGCCTCGGGACCCGGGCAGGTGATCTCGAGGGCCGAGGAACGGCCGGGCTCGGTGAGCGAGCCGTGGGCCAAGAACGCCCCGCGCCACGCTGCCTCGGCCTCGGCGACACCGGCCGAGACGACCTGGGGCGGCAGACCACGGACCGGACGGCCCCGGGCGTCGAGCAGACCGGTCTGCCGGGCGAGGGACTCGCCGTCCTTCGCGACCCGGATGACGTAGCGGCTCCCCCGTCGGATGCCACCGGCGGAGACGACCACGATCTCGCTCGTGTGGCCGTAGACCTCGGCGATGGCCTGGCGCAGCCGGCGCGCGGCGATGGCGGTGTCGAGCTCGGCCTCGATGACGACGCGTCCCTGGATGAGGTGCAGACCTCCGGCGAACCGCAGCATCGCTGCGACCTCGGCCTTACGGCAGGAGGTCTTGTCGACCGGGAGCCGTGCGAGTTCGTCTTTCACCTGAGCCGTGAGCGCCATGGGTCAATCCTGCCATCCCTGCTCGTCGTCCCGAGACCCGCAGGACCACCACCGGGGGTGCCTGCACGGCCTCAGAGACTCAGAGGCTGCGGGTGCCGACGTCTCCGAGGAAGTTGTCGAAGACGTCCCTGTACGCGGCCGCGAGCCGCAGCGCGTCGTGGCGGGGCGTGCCGTCACCGCGACGGACCTGGCGCATGAGCAGCGTCGCGCCCATCTGCTCGACCTCGGCCAGCAGCAGGTCGGGGTCGTCGACGGCGAGGGGGTCCGCGACGACGGCGTCGACGTGGAGGTCCGGGGCGTGGCGGGCCAGCGCGCGCAGGTGCTCGACCGTCGTCATGCCGTGGGTCTCGTCGGTCTCGCTCGCGAGGTTGAGCGTGAGGCAGACCCGGGCCTTTGAGGTGACGAGGGCCTCGGCGAGCTCGGGCACCAGGAGGTGCGGCATGACCGAGGAGAACCACGAGCCCGGGCCGAGCACGACCCAGTCGGCGGCCATGACTGCCTCGACGGCCTGCGGGTGGGCGGGCGGGTCCGACGGGATGAGCCGGATGCTCTCGACGCGGCTGGCGGTCGACCCGACGGCGGACTGCCCGACGATGGTCGTCAGCTCGCCGTCCCTGACGACGTCGGCCTCGATCGACAGCGGGACCGACGCCATGGGCAGCACCCGACCGCGGGCACCGAGCAGCCGTCCGACCCAGTCGAGCCCTTCGACGGGGTCGTCGAGGAGCTCCCACAGCGCGACGATGAGCAGGTTGCCCACGGCATGCTGGTCGAGGTCACCCGTGGAGGTGAACCTGTGCTGGAGCAGGTCGCGCCACGTCCGACCCCACTCGGAGTCGTCGCAGAGCGCAGCGAGCGCCATGCGCAGGTCCCCTGGAGGCAGCACACCGAGCTCTTCACGCAGCCGACCCGACGAACCGCCGTCGTCCGCCACGGTGACGATCGCGGTCAGCCTGTCCGACATCAGACGCAGCGCGGAGAGGCTCGCGGAGAGACCGTGCCCCCCTCCGAGCGCGACGACAGCGGGGGCGTCGCCAGACCCCACGGTCATTCCTTCCCGAGGTCGCGGGCGGTGACGGCGACACGGTGGCCGCGGTCGCGCAGGCGCTGCGCGATCTCTTCGCTCACGGCGACCGAGCGGTGCTTGCCGCCCGTGCAGCCGATCGCGATCGTCACGTACCGCTTCTCCTCGTTGAGGTAGCCCGACAGCACAGGCTCGAGAGCGTCGACGTAGCGGTCGATGAACTCGACGGCCCCCGGGCGGGCGAGCACGAAGTCGCGGACGGGCGCGTCGCGGCCTGTGAGGTGGCGCAGCTCGGTGATCCAGTACGGGTTGGACAAGAACCGCATGTCGACGACGTGGTCGGCGTCGAGCGGGATGCCGTACTTGAAGCCGAAGGAGACCACGTTGATACGCAGCGTCTCGGGGCTCTGGCCGGTCTCGGCGACGCTGCGGCGGACCTCGCGGGCGAGGTCGTGGACATTGAGCTCTGAGGTGTCGATGAGCACGTCGGCGCGGTCGCGCATGGCCGAGAGCAGCTGACGCTCGACGGCGATCCCGTCGAGGATGCGACCCTCGCCCTGGAGCGGGTGCGGCCGGCGGACCTGCTCGAAGCGACGGACGAGCACCTCGTCAGAGGAGTCGACGAAGAGGATCCTGTACGGGATGCCGCGCTTGCGGAACCGTGCGAGCACCTCGGTCAGGTCGTTGAAGAACTCACGGCCTCGGACGTCGACGACAGCACCCACGCGGGTGATCGACGAACCCGCGCGCGTCATCATGTCGACGAGCGGGACGAGCATCCGGGGCGGGAGGTTGTCGACCACGTACCAGTCGAGGTCTTCGAGCACCATGGCAGCCCTCGACCGGCCGGCGCCCGACATGCCCGTGATGATGAGCACCTCGCTCGCCTCTGGCTCAGGAGGGTGCGTGACGGCCTCGACCTGCGGGATCCCTACGGGGACGGTCTTCGGAGCGACGTCGTCAGTCATGCCTCAAGCATGCCAGTGTTCCGTCGCCGACTCACCCGCAGGTCAGGCCCGCGCGTCGGAGGTCTCGACCGGCGCGGGGTTGGGCGCGTCCAAGCCCGGCCCCGGAGAGCCCGCTGCCACGGAACCTTCGCCCTCGGGAGCGTCCGCCACTGCCGACCCGCCGAGCTCCGACTGCTCGGCTGACGGGATCGCCGCCGACTCCACGGTGTCCGTGGCCGAGCCTTCCTCAGCCGGTGACCCCGCAGGGTGGAGCGCCGCGACCACGGCCTCGGCCGTGCGCTGACCCATGCCCTGGACCGTGGCGATCTCCTCGGCCGACGCCGCGCGCAGGCGCTTGAGCGATCCGAAGTGCCGGAGCAGCGCACCCTTGCGGGCCGGGCCCAGGCCGGGCACGGAGTCGAGCTCGGAGACCGTCATGCCCTTCCCGCGCTTCTTGCGGTGCGCGGTGATCGCGAAGCGGTGCGCCTCGTCACGGACACGCTGCAGCAGGTACAGGCCCTCGGAGGACCTCTGGAGGATCACGGGGTACTCCTCCCCCGGCACCCACACCTCTTCGAGGCGCTTGGCAAGACCGCACAGGGCGACGTCGTCGATCCCGAGGTCGGCGAGAGCCTTGGCCGCTGCGGCGACCTGGGGCGGACCGCCGTCGACGACCACGAGGTTCGGCGGATAGGCGAAGCGCTTGCGGTCGGTCGCGGGGGTCTCGGCGTCGACCTCGCCGCCGAAGGTCTCGATCTCGAGGTCGGCCGAGTCCGAGCGCTCCGCGAGGTAGCGTCGGAAGCGCCGCGTGATGACCTCGTACATCGCGGCGGTGTCGTCGCGAGCGCCCTCGCCGTCAGGCCCCTTGACACCGAAGGTCCTGTACTCGCTCTTGCGGGCGAGCCCGTCCTCGAAGACGACCATCGACGCGGCCTGGTGGGTACCCATGGTCGTCGAGATGTCGTAGCACTCGATGCGCAGCGGCGCGCTGTCGAGGTCGAGCGCCTCCTGGATCTCGCGGAGCGCGAGGCTCCGGTTGGTGAGGTCGCCCGCACGACGGGTGCGGTGCAGGGCGAGCGCGTGCTCGGCGTTCTTGAGCACCGTCGCGGCGAGCTCACGCTTGTCACCCCGCTGCGGGACGCGGATGTCCACGCGCGCACCGCGCAGGCCGGAGAGCCAGGTGGTCATCTCCTCGAGGTGCGCCGGGAGGACGGGGACGAGGACCTCCCGCGGGACCAGTCCGCTGTCGCGGGCGGCCTTCACGTCGCCGCCGGCCGCCTCGTCGGCGGTGCCGTAGACCTGCTGGAGCAGGTGCTCGACGAGGTCCGCGTCGGTGAGGTCTTCGACCTTCTCGACGACCCAGCCGCGCTGACCGCGGATGCGCCCACCCCGGACGTGGAACACCTGGACGGCAGCCTCGAGCTCGTCGCCGGTGAGCGCGAAGATGTCGGCGTCGGTCCCGTCCTGCAGGACGACGGCGTTCTTCTCCATCGCACGCTCGAGCGCGCCGATGTCGTCGCGCAGCCGGGCAGCACGCTCGTAGTCGAGGTTCTGGGCGGCCATGGCCATCTCGTCGCGCAGGCGACGCATGAACTTCGCGGTGTCACCGGCCATGAAGGCGCAGAAGTCCTCGGCCAGGGCGCGGTGGGCGTCCTTGGAGATGCGCTCGACGCACGGCGCTGCGCACTTGTCGATGTACCCGAGCAGGCACGGGCGACCCGACTGCTGGGCGCGCTTGTAGACGCCCGCCGAGCAGGTGCGGATCGGGAAGACCCGCAGCAGCAGGTCGAGGGTCTCGCGGATCGCCCACGCGTGGGCGAAGGGACCGAAGTACCGGGTGCCAGCGCGCTTGGAGCCACGCATCACCTGGGCGCGCGGGACAGACTCCCCCATCGTCACGGCCAGGTACGGGTACGACTTGTCGTCGCGGTACTTGACGTTGAAGCGCGGGTCGAACTCCTTGATCCACGAGTACTCGAGGGCGAGAGCCTCGACCTCGGTCCCGACGACTGTCCACTCGACCGAGCACGCCGTCGTGACCATCGTCTGGGTGCGCGGGTGCAGCGCCGAGAGATCCTGGAAATAGCTGGAGAGCCGCGCGCGGAGGTTCTTGGCCTTGCCGACGTAGATCACGCGTCCGTGCTCGTCGCGGAAGCGGTAGACCCCTGGCGTCGTCGGGATCTCGCCCGGCGCGGGTCGGTATGTTGCTGGATCGGCCATAGGACGAGCCTAGTCGGGGCGGCCGACACGGACCGCGCCAGAGAGGGCGGCGTGGGTCACGCCATCCGTGGACGTGACCGGTGTCACATCTGGTGAACTCCGGATACGGTGGGCCGATGGGAGCCTTCCACGCGTACACCGCCACGATCACCTGGACCGGAGCCGGCGAGACCGGGACCTCCAGCTACACCGCCTACTCGCGCGACCACGTGGTCACCGTCGAGGGGAAGCCCGACATCTTGGCGAGCTCAGACCCGGCGTTCCGCGGGGACAGCGCCCGGCACAACCCCGAAGAGCTGTTCGTCGCCTCGCTCTCCGAGTGCCACATGCTGTGGTTCCTGCACGTCGCGGCGCAGTCGGACGTGATCGTCACGGCGTACACCGACTCCCCCGTCGGGACGATGCGCGTCGAGGCTGCCGGTGCCGGGCAGTTCACCGAGATCGAGCTGCGCCCGAAGGTGACCGTGTCCTCCGAGGCGTCCGACGACCTCCTGGCAGAGCTCCACGAGAAGGCTCATGCGCACTGCTTCATCTCCCGCTCGGTCAACTTCCCCGTGCACGTGCGGCCGGTAGTCCACGCGGCCGGCTGAGCAGGGCGGGACCAGCTCTCCACTCAGGGCGAGCCTGCCGTGCCTCTGACTGCACCTGCTCATGTGCGTCGGCGTGTGCGTGTGGGGAGGCGTGTGCACGTGCGCCGACAGGCTCAGGCCGAGGCCTCGCCGACCAGGTCTTCCCGCAGGTAGCGCGCGTACCCACCAGGAGTGCGCCCCTGCTGGCGTCCAGAGGTCAGCACCCAGGCCTCGTCGCTCGCGACCACCCTGGCTCCCGTGGCGCGCGCCCGGGCGACGAGGGCGACGTCTTCGTGCTCGTCGACAGGCGGATAGCCGCCGGCAGCCGCGTAGACGTCTGCGCGCATCCCGAGGTTCGCGCCGTGCACGTGACCGTTGGCCCGGCCCGGGACGTGGGTCGCCTGCCACGCCGCACGCTGGCGGTGCGTGAGGTCGGCAGGGTCCGGGCGGACCGTGCCGACGACGACGTCCGCCCCCTGGTCGGCGAGACCGGTCTGCGACGACACCCAGTGCGCGGGGACGAGCGAGTCGGCGTCGGTCGACGCGATCCAGATCTCCTGGTCGGGCAGCGGGCCGCAGGTCTCCCGGAGGGCGTCGAGGCCTGCCTCGACGCCTGTGGCTCGGGCCGCGCCGACCCGTCGCTCGGACACCTCGACCACGCGGAACGGCGACAGCCGAGCGATGCTCGCGGAGGCGTCGGTGCAGCCGTCGAGGACGAGCACGACCTCGACCGGCACCCCTCCCGCCCGCGCCTGCTCGTGGTGCACGGCGTGGCGGAGCCCGGCGATGCACCTGCCGAGCAACGCCTCTTCGTCGTGCACGGGGACGACCACGCAGACAGCACGGATCTCCGACCCGGGCTCGTGGCCCTCGACGGAGCGTGCGCCGTGGGCGGGGGCGCCCGTCACAGCAGGCCTGTCTCTCGTGCGACGGAACGTGCCGGCGGGCGCACCAGGACGTCCAGCAGGAAGTCTTCTTCCTCGTGCCGGAGGAGGCGGGCCAGGTCGGTCCGCTCAGCAGCCGCCGCGTGGACCTCGTCGCCGCTGAGCGGGTACTCCTCGACCTCGTGGCGCCAGTGGCAGAGCACCAGCACACCGTCCGGCGTGAGCGAGGCGACCGCGCGGTCGAGCATCGTCACGAGGTCCTCCGGGCCGTAGTAGTAGCCGACCTCGGAGAGCACGATCAGGTCGAAGTCCCCAGCGGGCCATTCGCGCGGTGTCGTCAGCTGCTCGAAGCGTGCGCCGTCGCCCAGGCGCCGACGCGCGACATCGAGCGGGGCGGCGGCGATGTCGACCCCGAGGATCGTGCCGCACCGCTGGCTGAGCGCCTCGGTCAGCACACCCGTCGAGCAGCCGATCTCCAGCCCGGCGCGGAAGGTCTGGCGCGGGAGGCTCGCGAGGGTGATCGCACGCTTGCGTTCTTCGTACCAGCGCGACTCGAAACCCCAGGGGTCTGAGCGGCCCTCGTAGAAGCTGTCGAAGAACTCTTCACCGAGGCTGCTGGTCATGGTGGGCTGCTCCGACGCATCGTCGGGCTGGGAAGGGTCTGTCTCTGCCCTCTTCTCGACGACGAAGACCTCGTAGGGCCTGTCGAAGTGGCGGAGCATCTCCGGACCGAGCAGCGCCTCGTCACCAGGCTGCTCCGACAGCGGGGCGACCTGGCTCCGGTGCTCCGCGAGAGAACGACGCCGACAGTCCAGCTCGTCGACGGTCAGGTCGAGCCTACGCATCGACGACCATGGATGCGCGAGGCCGTCCGGAGCACCCCAGTGCCAGAACCACACGGGGTACTCGACCAAACGCAGCTCACGCTCGCCGGCCGCTCCCTGCACGACCTCCCGCGCGACCTCGCCGACGATGCGGTGGTCTCGGTGACCGTCGCCGGCCCACGGCGCGACGACCAGCGTCGTGCCGTCGCGGCCGTGCGGACCGTCAGCCGTGACCACAGACTCGACCGATGCCCTGAGCTCGGCCCGGTGCTCGCGCAGCCCGCCGTCAGGCAGCCCGAGGAGGTGCACCGCCGCTCCGGGGGCGACGTGCTGGACCGCCGAGAGCAGCTCGCGCCGGCGGGTGCGGACGAGAGCCTCGACGCTCGTCGTCGGGGAGTCAGGGTGGGAGGCCTCTCCGTCCGAGGCGATGACGTAGGAGACGCGCGCGCCCGCCCGGGCGAGACGGGCGACGAGCCCGGCAGCCCCGAGCGTCTCGTCGTCCGGGTGGGCCGCCAGCACGACGACGCGCAGCGCGGACCGGGCGGCCAGGGACTCGAGCCCGGAGACGTCGAGAGGCTCGAGCGTGCCGAGCCGTCCTGACCGCTCCCAGTCGGCCTCGAGCGTCCCGACGTCGCGGTGGTCGAAGCTCACCATGGTCGGACCCCGCCCGCGAGCAGGGCCTTGCCGAGGGATGCGTCGTCGCGCTCGGCGTGGTGCTGACGGACGTAGACAGCGAGATCGGCAACCCTCCGAGCGTGCCGCTCGTCGGCGGTCAGCGGACCAGGGCCTCGGGTGTGAGCGGACCGAGTGAGGACCTCCTCGACCGTGCGGGCGACTGCTCCACGGACGCGGCGAGCGAGCATGGAAGGAGTCTGAGCACCAGCCGAACCGGGCACGACGCCGAGGAGCGGGTCACCGTGGCCACCGGCTGCTCTGTCGGCCGCAGACGGTGGCGCATCGACGACGGTCGCTGCGTCGAGGAACGCGGCACGCGACGCTCGCAGGCTCGTGTCGACGGCTCCGAGCTGTGCGAGCGCGATCTGGTCGGGTTCGCGCTCACCGAGGGCGTCGAAGAGGTCGCGGGCCACACCGACAGCCCCGCCCCACCAGGCTGCCGCGACGCCGATGCCTCCCCAGGCGAAGCCGGGGCGCGTGAGGTACCACTCGTCGTCGCCGACGGGGATCGCCCGGACGGAACGGAAGGTCACCGGGGCAGAGACGACCTGCCGCAGGCCGCGGGAGACCCACGGTCCGGTCTCGGGCCTCACGCCGTCGTCTCGCAGCGACACGGCGAAGAGCCGCCTGCCGGTAGGAGTCCAGGCGGTCACCAGGGCGTGGCTGAGGTCGGCGGCGAGCGAGCACCACGGCTTCACCCCGTCGAGCTGCCAGCCGCCGCCGACCGGGCGCGCCTCGAGACGCACTCCCGGTCCTTCGGCGGCGAACACGCCCCAGCTGCTCGGGGTGTCTCCCAGCTCGGCGAGGTCCGTGCCGTCGGGTGCCTGGTCGAGGATCGAGAGCGCGTCGAGGTGCGGCTCGAGGACGCGGGCCACACCGACGTCGAGCGCCGCCGTCGACGCGAGAGTCTCCCAGAGCTCGAGGGTGCGGCCGAGCCCGGGCCCCGGCACGAGGTCACCGATCCGGACCGCCCAGTCGACGGAGGCCGGCACGTCGGTCCCCAGGTCGGGGACCTCGGCGAGCAGGGCGTCGATCGCGGTCGACCGGCGGGTGGGCCGGCCGCTCGTCAGGTCTGCTCGGTGCACGCCACCCTCGAGCGTGGTCGTCGGTCGCTGCACGCCTACCTCGTCTCTCCTCCGCCAGCCACGCTGGTCACGCCAGCCCGGTGCCGCGCAGTCAGTGGATGGTAGGCACACGGACGAGAGCACGCACGGCGAACGCTGTGGACTGCACCCGGGACGCCTCGAGGTCGTCTCTGGACCATCGACCCTGCAGGACTACCTCTGGTCGTGCTCTGCCGACTGTGCCCGTCGCAGCATGACGACAGGTCCGACGAGCCACAGGGCGAGGACGACGAGCAGCACCACAGCCCCGGTCAGGAGGGCAGCAGGCCGGGTGAAGATCACGTCGACGAGGAAGAACGTCACGCCGGTGAGTACGAGACCGAGGACCACCAGCCCTGTGCGGGCGCACACGTCCGCCTCACGGACGAGCAAGAGCCTCAGGTGGCGACGGAACAGGACCCTGTGGGCCGCGACAGGCGCCACGAGCAGGACCGTCGCGAGCACGGACAGCAGGAGCAGCGTGACGTAGGTGCCCCGCTGGAGGCTGTCGAGCTCCGCGAAGGCCTGCTGGAACGGCAGCGTGACGAGGAAGCCCGTGAGGATCTGGCTGCCGGTCTGCGTGACCCTGAGCTCTTGCAGGAGCTCAGCCCAGTTGCGGTCGGCTCGCTCGGAGACGCTCTCGTCACGGTCGTCGACGGGGTTGTGGGTGCCGCTCGTCGGGCGGCGGCTCGAAGGCGTGTCGCTCATCTTCCCGAGTGTGGCACCGGGCCTCGGCGGGGACCACCGCACGAGGGGCTGCAGCACGAGAGGCGGCACCCCTGCGGGTACCGCCTCTCGTCACAGCCCTACCGACTGTCGTCGGAGGCGGCACGTGCTCAGCCGCGCAAGGCGCAGCACGTCACTCCTTGAGCTTGGCCTTCGCCCGGCTCGCGGGCTTCTTGGCTGGCTTCTTCGTCACGGCAGCTGCTGCGGTCTTCTTCGGCAGCGGCGCGACACCCGCAGGCTCGTGGTTCTGGAGCACCTCCGCGAGGAACCGGCCGGTGTGGCTGGCCTCGACCGACGCGACCAGCTCGGGTGTGCCCTCGGCGACCACGAGGCCACCACCGGACCCGCCCTCGGGGCCCATGTCGATGACCCAGTCGGCGTTCTTGATGACGTCCAGGTTGTGCTCGATCACCAGGACCGAGTTCCCCTTGTCCACGAGGGACTGGAGCACCGCGAGCAGCTTGCGGATGTCTTCGAAGTGGAGACCCGTCGTCGGCTCGTCGAGCACGTAGATCGTCCGGCCCGTCGAGCGCTTCTGCAGCTCGCTCGCGAGCTTGACGCGCTGCGCCTCACCACCCGAGAGCGTCGGGGCCGACTGCCCGAGACGCACGTAGCCCAGACCCACGTCGACGAGCGTCTTGAGGTGACGGGAGATCGCCGGGACCGCCGCGAAGAACTCGTTGGCCTCCTCGATCGGCATGTCGAGCACGTCGGCAACGGTCTTGCCCTTGAAGTGCACCTCGAGGGTCTCGCGGTTGTACCGCGCCCCGTGGCAGACCTCGCAGGGGACGTAGACGTCGGGGAGGAAGTTCATCTCGATCTTGAGCGTGCCGTCGCCGGAGCACGCCTCGCAGCGCCCACCCTTGACGTTGAAGGAGAAGCGACCCGGCGTGTAGCCGCGGACCTTCGCCTCGCTCGTGTCGGCGAAGAGGCGTCGGACGTGGTCCCACACCCCCGTGTAGGTAGCGGGGTTCGAGCGCGGTGTGCGCCCGATCGGTCCCTGGTCGACGTGGACCACCTTGTCGAGGTGCTCGAGCCCGGTGACCCTCTTGTGGCGGCCGGCGACCTGGCGGGCACCGTTGAGCTCGTTGGCGAGCACCGTGTAGAGGATCGAGTTGACGAGCGTCGACTTGCCCGAGCCCGAGACACCGGTGACGGCGGTGAGCACCCCGAGCGGGAAGCTCACGTCGATCCCGGTGAGGTTGTGCTCACGCGCTCCGACCACGGTCAGCTGGCGCTTGGGGTCGACGGGACGGCGCAGCGTCGGCATCGGGATGGACCGACGGCCGGCGAGGTACGCGCCGGTGACGGACTCGGGAGCCTCGAGCAGACCCGCATAGTCGCCGGAGTGCACGACACGTCCGCCGTGCTCGCCGGCGCCCGGGCCGATGTCGACGACCCAGTCCGCGGTGCGGATCGTGTCTTCGTCGTGCTCGACGACGATCAGCGTGTTGCCGAGGTCGCGCAGGCGGGTCAGCGTGTCGATGAGGCGGCGGTTGTCCCGCTGGTGCAGACCGATGCTCGGCTCGTCGAGGACGTAGAGCACGCCGACGAGGCCTGATCCGATCTGGGTCGCGAGGCGGATGCGCTGGGCCTCGCCACCGGACAGGGTGCCGGCGGGACGCATGAGCGAGAGGTAGTCGAGCCCGACGTCGAGCAGGAACCCGAGACGGTCCTGGATCTCCTTGAGGACCTGCGTCGCGATCGCACGCTCGCGCACACCGAGCTGCAGGTTGTCGAGGAAGTCGCGGGCCTCGCGCAGCGGGAGGGCGCAGACCTCGGCGATCGACTTGCCGTCGACGCGCACCGCAAGTACCTCGGGCTTGAGGCGCGTGCCGTCGCAGACTGGGCACGGGACCTCGCGCATGTAGGCCTCGTACTTCTCCTTCGACCACTCGGAGTCGGTCTCGGAGTGACGGCGCTCGAGGAAGGAGATGACTCCCTCGAAGCCTGTCGAGTACTGGCGCTCACGGCCCCAGCGGTTGCGGTACTTGACCTGCACCTCGTGGTTCTGGCCGTGCAGCACAGCGTTGCGGGCGCGCTCGGGCAGCGCTCGCCAGGGGACGTCCATCGAGAAGCCGAGGTCTTTGGCAAGGGCACCGAGGACCCGCTGGTAGTACTCGGAGGAGGTCTGCGACCACGGGGCGACGGCCCCGTCGGCGAGCGACCTGTCCTCGTCGGGGATGACGAGCTCAGGGTCGATCTCGAGGCGCATGCCGATGCCTGTGCACTCGGGGCACGCACCGTAGGGCGCGTTGAAGGAGAAGGTCCGCGGCTCGATCTCGTCGAGGGTGAGCACGTGGTCGTTCGGGCACGCGCGGTGCTCGGAGAACCGGCGCTCCCGGTCCGGGTCGCCCTCCTCGGCGTCGACCATCTCGACGACCAGGAGACCACCCGCGAGGCCGAGGGCGGTCTCGACCGAGTCGGTCAGACGACGCTGGACGCCCTCGCGCGAGACGAGACGGTCGACGACCACCTCGATGGTGTGCTTGAGCTTCTTCTCGAGAGTCGGGGGCTCGGTGAGCTGGACGACCTCGCCGTCGACCCGGGCACGGGCGAAGCCCTTCGACTGCAGCTCCTTGAACAGGTCCGCGTACTCACCCTTGCGTCCGCGGACGACAGGTGCGAGCACCTGGTACCGCGTGCCCTCGGGGAGCTCGAGCAGCCTGTCGACGATCTGCTGCGGGGTCTGGGCGGTGACACGCTCGCCGCACACCGGGCAGTACTGCGTGCCGGCGCGCGCGAAGAGCAGACGGAGGTAGTCGTAGACCTCGGTGATGGTGCCGACGGTCGACCGAGGGTTCCGATTGGTCGACTTCTGGTCGATCGACACCGCGGGCGAGAGGCCCTCGATGAAGTCGACGTCGGGCTTGTCCATCTGGCCGAGGAACTGGCGCGCGTACGCGGACAGCGACTCGACATACCGTCTCTGCCCTTCGGCGAAGATGGTGTCGAAGGCCAACGAGGACTTCCCAGA
Organism: Sanguibacter sp. Leaf3; assembly: GCF_001425965.1. Lineage (NCBI taxonomy): Bacteria > Bacillati > Actinomycetota > Actinomycetes > Micrococcales > Sanguibacteraceae > Sanguibacter > Sanguibacter sp. Leaf3. The sequence continues at coordinate 1,092,727 of NZ_LMRH01000002.1, forward strand.
GCCTGACAGACCGGTGAAGACGATCAGGGCGTCACGGGGAAGATCCAGGTCGACGTTGCGGAGGTTGTGCTCACGGGCACCTTGGACGACGAGGCGATCACTCACCCGGACATCGTACGGTCGACCACCGACACGCGCACACCTGTTCGAAGAACTGCGACCGGGTCGCGCGTTCCGGGTGCCGTCGCCGGGCCTCACTGCACCCGCCCTCACGGCTCCGAGACCCGCGACGTGACGGTAGCCTCCTGAGCCCTCGACGAGCCCCCAGATGCCTCCCGCACCGCTCCGACCTCCCCCGACGTGCTCGACGACGGCCGAGAGACCACAATCGGGAGATGCCTGACAGCCCTGCGCTCGACACCGCCCCCTGCTCGACACCGATCGCGGACTACGCGGTCCTGGGCGACGGGCGGTCCTGCGCACTCGTCAGCCGGACAGGGTCGGTCGACTGGCTGTGCCTGCCCGACTTCGACTCCCCGGCGTGCTTCGCCGCGCTGCTGGGCACCCCCGAGAACGGACGGTGGCTGCTGACGGTCCGCGACCCCGTGTCGGTGACACGGCGGTACCTCGGCGACTCCTTCGTCCTGGTGACCACCTACACGACAGCGACAGGCACAGCACGCGTCGTCGACGCCATGCCACCCGGCGACGGACGGGCGGACCTGGTCCGCGAGCTCGAGGTGCTCCACGGCCACGTGACGATCGAGCACGAATGGGTGGTGCGGTTCGGCTACGGGGCCTACGAACCCTGGGTGAGCCGGGTCGACGACGACCACCGGACCGGGCGGCACGCGATCCGCGCCGTCGCCGGCCCGGACTCGCTGCTGCTGCGCGGCACCCGGCTCCCGCGGGCCGAGGACCACCGTCACCGAGACGTCTTCGAGGCGAGCGAGGGCGAACGTTTCACGTTCTCCTCGACCTGGACACCGTCCTGGGGTGCGACTCCCCCACCGCTGTCCGTCGCGCACGTGATCGCCACGGCGACCGACAGCTGGCACGACTGGGCCCGCCAGACGCCCTACTCCGGCCCTTATCGCGAGCCCCTCGTCAGGTCCTTGCTCGTCCTGCGGCTCCTGTCGAGCAGCACGACCGGCGGGATCGTCGCGGCCGCGACCACCTCCCTGCCCGAAGACTTCGGCGGGGAGCGCAACTGGGACTACAGGTACTGCTGGTTGCGCGACGCCGCCATGACCCTCGAGGCGCTCGTCGAGTCCGGCTACCACGACGAGATCGTCGGTTGGCGCGACTGGTTGCTGCGCGCCGTCGCCGGTGACCCTGAAGACCTGCAGATCATGTACGGCGTCGACGGGCGCCGCGACCTCCCCGAGCGACAGCTCGACCACCTGCCCGGGTACGCGGGCTCCAGGCCCGTGCGGGTGGGGAACGCGGCGGTGGACCAGGTGCAGAACGACGTGCTTGGCGAGGTCATGTGCGCGCTCGACATGGCGCGGGACGCAGGGCTCACGGAGACGGCCGACAGCTGGTCGCTGCAGAGGCACCTGGTGGACGCGCTCGTCGAGCACTGGGACCGCCCGGACCGTGGGATCTGGGAGGTCCGAGGACCCGAGCGGGACTTCGTGCACTCGCGCGTGATGAGCTGGGCGGCGATCGACCGAGCCGTGAGGGGTGTCGAGGTGCACGGCCTCGACGGTCCCGTCGAGCACTGGAAGGCTGCCCGTGACGAGATCCACGCCCAGGTGATGGAGCACGGCTTCGACACGGGGCTCGGTGCCTTCGTCCAGTACTACGGAGCCGAGCACACGGACGCGTCTCTGCTGCAGATGGCCCAGGTGGGGTTCATCGACCCGACCGACGAGAGGTTCGTCGGGACGGTCCGGGAGATCCAGCGGACCCTCGCCACCAAGGACGGCTTCGTCAGGCGCTACGAGACCGAGCAGACAGGTGACGGCCTCGAGGGCGACGAGGCACCGTTCCTCGTGTGCTCCTTCTGGCTCGTCGACGCCCTCGCCCGCACCGGCGAGACCGACGAGGCGCAGCAGCTGCTCGACACCCTCGTGGGCTCGGCTAACGACCTCGGGCTCATGGCTGAGCAGTACGACGACGAACGCGCACGGATGGCCGGGAACTTCCCGCAGGCCTTCTCCCACCTCGGGCTCGTGCGCGCAGTCCACAGCCTCGACCGAGCCACGAGCGACCGTGGCGGTCTGCACTCCGCGGGGCACCACGCCCCCGGCACGACGAGCACCGGGACGACCAGCACAGGCACGACGACCACCGGCACGGCGGAGGCGCCGAGCGGCGCCCCGAGGACGAGGAAGGACGCACCATGACCGACGACCAGAGCACCGCACCGGCCTCACCGACCCGGCTGACCCGGCTCGACCACGTCGACCTGAGGTCGGTGGCGGTCGGTCCCATGGACAACAACGCGTACCTGCTGACCTGCCGGACCACCGGCGCACAGGTGCTCGTCGACGCCGCTGCCGACTCGGACCGGCTGCTCGCGCTCGTGCGCGAGGGCTCGGGGTCTGCGCGCCTCGACCTCATCGTCACCACGCACAGCCACCACGACCACGTCGGGGCGCTCGAAGACATGGTCGGTGTCACCGGTGCGACCACCGCCGCGGGGGCGGAGGACGCCGAGGCCATCAGCGTGCCCACGCGGCAGCGCCTGCACGCGGGCGAGCACCTCGTCGCCGGGACGATCGACCTCGAGGTCGTCCCGCTCCGCGGCCACACCCCCGGCTCGGTCGCCCTCGTGCTCGTCGAGCCGGACGAGGTGTCTGAGCCCGACGCGGTCGCCGGTCGCACCCACATCTTCTCCGGTGACTCTCTGTTCCCCGGCGGGGTCGGCAACACCAACCACGACCCGGAGCGGTTCGCGCAGCTCCTCGGTGACGTCGAGGAGAAGATCTTCGGCCGGTTCCGGGACGACACCGTCGTCCACCCCGGACACGGAGCCCCGACCACCCTCGGCGCTGAGCGTCCGCACCTCGACGAGTGGCGGTCTCGCGGCTGGTGAAGGTGCTTGAATGGCGGGCATGACCACCTACGCCGTGACCTACGTCTACACCGACGACTCTGCTGCCCGCGACACGCACCGCCCGGCTCACCGGGCCTTCCTCGGCGGTCTGTACGCCGCGGGGATCCTGCTCGCGTCGGGCCCAGTCTCCGACGACGACATGCAGGGTGCGCTGCTCATCCTCAAGGGCGACTCGGCCGAGGCCGTCAGCTCGATCCTCGACGCCGACCCCTTCCACCAGCAGCAGCTCGTCGCGGCTCGTGCGGTCACCGAGTGGACAGTGGTCTACGGGCCCTGGGCGGACTGACGCTCCATCGGCCTCTCGGCCCACAAGTCCGACGCAGCGTCGATGGCGCTCGAACGTGGCCTGGCGCTCCTCGGCCCCCGGTTCTCCCGGCAGGCACTCCCCCGCAGACGCACGACGACGCGGCCACCCCGTCGGGGGTGGCCGCGTCGTCGACTTCCATGGGCGTGTCCGCCCACCTCTGTCACGCGCCGAGAGGTCAGGCCGTGGCGGCCTGCATCTGGCGGAGCTCCTTCTTCAGGCCCGAGACCTCGTCGCGGAGGCGGGCCGCGAGCTCGAACTGCAGCTCGGCCGCAGCAGCGTGCATCTGCTCGTCGAGCTCTTGGATGAGGCCGACAAGATCACCGGCAGCGGCGACAGCGAGCCTGTTGCCGGACGCACCCTCCTTCGGGCCACCCGGGACAGGTGCCGAACCCTTGGCGGGCTTGCGGTAGCCGCCCTCGAGCAGCTCGCGGGTGTCGATGTCCTCGCGGGCGAGCATGTCCGTGACGTCGCTGATCTTCTTGCGCAGCGGGGTCGGGTCGATCCCGTGCTCGAGGTTGTACGCGACCTGCTTCTCGCGGCGGCGGTCGGTCTCCTCGAGGGCCATGGCCATGGACGGCGTGACGGTGTCCGCGTACATGTGCACCTGGCCCGAGACGTTACGAGCCGCACGACCGATCGTCTGGATGAGCGAGGTCGCGGACCGCAGGAAGCCCTCCTTGTCGGCGTCGAGGATCGCCACGAGCGACACCTCGGGCAGGTCGAGACCCTCACGGAGCAGGTTGATGCCGACCAGGACGTCGTACTCGCCCATCCGGAGCTCGCGCAGCAGCTCGACGCGTCGCAGCGTGTCGACCTCGGAGTGCAGGTACCTGACTCGCACGCCCTTGTCGAGGAAGTAGTCGGTGAGGTCTTCGGCCATCTTCTTGGTCAGCGTGGTAACCAGGACGCGCTCGTCCTTCTCCGCGCGCACGCGGATCTCCTCGAGGAGGTCGTCGATCTGCCCCTTGGTCGGCTTGACGATCACCTGGGGGTCGATGAGTCCCGTCGGACGGATGATCTGCTCGACGAAGCCGTCAGCCATCGACAGCTCGTACTTTCCGGGGGTCGCCGAGAGGTAGACGGTCTGGCCGATGCGGTCGACGAACTCCTCCCAGCGCAGCGGACGGTTGTCCATCGCGCTCGGCAGCCGGAAGCCGTGGTCGACGAGGTTGCGCTTGCGCGACATGTCACCCTCGTACATCGCACCGATCTGCGGGACCGTCACGTGCGACTCGTCGATGACGAGCAAGAAGTCTTCGGGGAAGTAGTCGAGCAGCGTGTGCGGGGCCGTACCCGGACCACGACCGTCGATGTGCCGCGAGTAATTCTCGATGCCTGAGCAGCTGCCGATCTCGCGCATCATCTCGATGTCGTAGGTGGTGCGCATCCGCAGGCGCTGCGCCTCGAGGAGCTTGTTCTGGGCCTCCATCGTCGCGAGACGCTCTTCGAGCTCGGTCTCGATCGATGCGATGGCCTTCTCCATGCGCTCCGGACCGGCGACGTAGTGCGTGGCCGGGAAGAGGTGGATGGAGGTCTCGTTGCGCACCACGTCACCTGTCAGCGGGTGCAGCGTCTGGATCGCCTCGATCTCGTCGCCGAAGAACTCGATGCGGATCGCGAGCTCCTCGTACACCGGGATGATCTCGACGGTGTCGCCGCGCACGCGGAAGGTGCCACGGGTGAAGGCCATGTCGTTGCGGGTGTACTGCATGGTGACGAACTTGCGCAGCAGGGTGTCGCGGTCGACCTGGTCGCCGACGTCGAGCCGGACCATGCGGTCCACGTATTCCTGCGGGGTACCCAGACCGTAGATGCACGAGACCGACGCGACGACGATGACGTCGCGCCGCGTCAGCAGGTTGCTCGTCGCCGAGTGGCGCAGGCGCTCGACCTCGTCGTTGATCGAGCTGTCCTTCTCGATGAAGGTGTCAGTCTGCGCGATGTACGCCTCGGGCTGGTAGTAGTCGTAGTACGACACGAAGTACTCGACGGCGTTGTTGGGCAAGAGCTCGCGGAACTCTGTCGCGAGCTGCGCGGCGAGTGTCTTGTTCGGCGCCATGACGAGCGTCGGTCGCTGCAGCTTCTCGATGAGCCAGGCTGTCGTCGCGGACTTTCCGGTACCCGTGGCACCGAGGAGCACCACGTCCTTCTCGCCGCCCTGGATACGCTCTGCGAGCTCAGCGATCGCCGTCGGCTGGTCCCCCGACGGGGTGTACTCGGAGATCACCTCGAAGGGTGCCACTGTCCGCTGGAGATCTGTCACAGGTCGCATGGAACAACCGTACGACCAGCCACCGACAACGCCCACCGGGATGAGCGTGCCGGTGGCCACAGCGCCCGAGCAGCAGCGTCAGGGGACGGGCACCTCTGCCTCGACCTCGTCCTGCAGCCGTCGCCACAGGGCGTCGACGGCAGCGCGCAGCTGCGACACGTCACCGGCCCCGGGAAGCACCACGTCGGCAGCTGCGAGGCGCGCCTCGTCCGTCGCCTGCGACGCGACCCGGCGACGGGCCTCGGGCAGGTCCAGACCGCGCTTCTCGACGAGCCTGCGGATCCTCAGGTCGGCCGGGGCGTCGACCACGACCACCACGTGGAAGGTCTCCTGCTGCCCTGTCTCGACGAGCAGGGGAATGTCGTGGACCACCACGGCGTTGGCATCTGCGGTGGCCACGGCAGCCTCGCGCTCTGCGGACAGCCGCGCCACCTCCGGGTGGATGATCGAGCTCAGCAGGTCCAGCCGCGCTCGGTCGCCGAAGACGATGTGACCGAGCGCCGGCCTGTCGAGCGAGCCGTCCTCGAGCAGCACCTCCGGACCGAAGGCCTCGACCACGCGGTCGAGACCGACAGTCCCTGGCTCGACGACCTCGCGGGCGAGCACGTCGTGGTCGATCACGACTGCGCCGAGCTCCGCGAAGCGCGTCGAGGCGACCGACTTGCCGGCGGCGATCCCGCCGGTCAGACCTATCCTGATCATCTCGTCCCTCTCGTCGCACGGCCGGCGAGGACGGCGCCCTGGGCGCCGTACCGTCCGGTGCCCGGTGCACGGGCGTCGGCCCAACGTATCGCGTCCGCCGTGCGCACGGCGCGCCGAGCCGCGACAGGTCGCGGCGAGCAGCACGACCACACAGCACGTCGAAGGGAGCACATCGTGTCGATGCACGCAGGAGGTGGAGGGGGCGGCGGACAGTTCCGCTCGTTCCGCCAGGAACGCGGTATCACCCAGCACCGCCTCGCCGACGGCACGGTCCGACGTGTGCTGGCCTTCGCCCGCCCGTACAAGCGGCAGCTCTCGGTGTTCCTCGTGCTCATCGCGATCGACGCCCTCATAGGTGCTGCCACGCCTCTGGTCTTCAAGGCGATCATCGACGACGGCATCACCCCGGGCCGGCGAGACGTCGTGCTGTGGCTCGCAGGACTCGTCGCCGTTCTGGCTCTCGCCTCGGGTGCGCTGACGATGGCGCAGCGCTGGTTGTCCTCGCGGATCGGCGAAGGACTCATCCTCGACCTGCGGATCGCGGTCTTCGACCACGTCCAGCAGATGCCCCTCGCCTTCTTCTCCCGCACCCGGACCGGTGCCCTCGTCCAGCGCCTCAACGGTGACGTGCTGGGTGCCCAGCAGGCCTTCACCTCGACGCTGTCGAACGTCTTCTCGAACACCCTGACCGTGGTCTTCGTGCTCGCCGCGATGTTCTCGATGTCCTGGCAGCTCACAGCCCTGTCCCTCGTGCTGCTGCCCGCCTTCATCCTGCCGGCACGGTGGATCGGGCCACGCCTCGCTCGTCTGACGCGGGAGTCCTACGAGATCAACGCGGACACCTCGCAGACCATGAACGAACGCTTCAACGTCGCGGGCGCTCACCTGGCCAAGACCTACGGCCGTCCGGCCGACGAGTCGCGCAGGTTCGCCCACGACGCCGGCCGCGCCCGAGACATCGGCGTGAAGCTCGCCATGTACTCGACCTACTTCCGGGTGGGCCTGACGACGGTCGCCGCCCTCGCGGTCGCGGTCGTCTACGGCGTCGGTGGGCTCAGCGCGATCAGCGGCGGGCTGACCGTCGGGGTCGTCGTCGCGCTCACTGCCTACCTCGGCCGGCTCTACGGCCCGCTCACCGCCCTGTCCAACGTCCAGGTCGACGTGATGACAGCGCTCGTCAGCTTCGAGCGCGTGCTCGAGGTCCTCGACCTCCAGCCGAGCGTGACCGACGCGCAGGACGCGACAGACCTGCGTCTCGCGGTCGCCGAGCACGGAGCCAGCATCGAGCTGCGCGACGTGACCTTCAGGTACCCGACGGCCGCCGAGGTCTCGCTCGCGTCGCTCGAGTCTGTCGCGACCCTCGTCAACGACCCGCAGTCCACCACTCTGAGCCACGTGAGCATCCGCGTCGAACCCGGCGAGATGGTCGCGCTCGTGGGTCCGTCAGGTGCCGGCAAGACGACGCTCTCCCAGCTGGTCACCCGCATGTACGACCCGACCGAGGGCACGATCGAGGTCGCTGGCCAGGACCTGCGCGGCGTGACCCTCGAGTCCCTGCGCGCGACGGTCGGCACGGTCCCCCAGGACTCGCACATGTTCCACGACACGATCGCCGGCAACCTGCGGTACGCCCGGCCGGACGCGAGCGACGAGGAGATCGAGGAGTCGCTGCGCGCCGCGCACATCTGGGACCTCGTGGAGTCCCTGCCCTCGGGTGTCGACACCGTGGTGGGCGACCGCGGGTACAGGCTGTCGGGCGGTGAGCGGCAGCGCCTCGCGATCGCGCGCCTGCTGCTCAAGGCCCCCGACGTCGTCGTCCTCGACGAGGCGACAGCACACCTCGACTCGGAGTCCGAGGCAGCCGTCCAGCGTGCGCTGAGCGCGGCGCTCGTCGGCAGGACCTCGGTGGTCATCGCGCACAGGTTGTCGACCATCCGTGAGGCCGACAGGATCGTCGTCCTCGACGAGGGCCGCGTGGTCGCCCAGGGCACGCACACCGAGCTGCTCGAGGCCGGCGGTCTCTACGCCGACCTGTACCACACCCAGTTCGCCGAGGCCGTGAGCGGTCTGACGGACCCAGCCTGACAGAGGCCGGCTCGAGCCGGGTGGGGTCCCTGTCTCTCCGGACCGGGGCCCGACCCGGCTCCCCGTTCTCAAGTCACCGGCCCCGGACCCAAGTCGCCCGCCCCACGACGAGGTCTTGCGCTGTGCCCAAGTCGTCCGCCCCACGACGAGGTCGTGCGCTGTGCCCAAGTCGTCCGCCCCACGACGAGGTCGTAGGCTCCGCGCCGAGGTCGTAGGCCCTGCACCCAGACCGTGCGCACCCAGGTCGTCCGGACGATGACGAAGTCGTCCCCCAACGACGAGGTCGCACGGACACGCCAGAATCACGGCTCGATGCCGGTATTTCGGCGCGTCCGTGCGACCTCGTCGACACGGGTACGACCTCGCGGACCCGGGTACGACCTCGGCGGCACGGGGGGACGACGACGAGGACCGCGAGCGGACGAGCAGGCAGCATCGGAGATCAGGAGTGGCTCCGGGTACAGCGAAGGCCGGCCACCCGAAGGTGACCGGCCTCTGCTGTCAGTGCTGAGCCGTCTCAGGGCCGAGGCCCCGGGTCAGATCAGTTACCGGTGAGCTTCTCGCGGAGTGCGGCGAGAGCCTCGTCCGAGGCGAGCGTGCCGCCACCGGAGGTGGGCTCGGCAGCCGGAGCCGACGAGTACGTGCTGGCCGAGGAAGAGCTCGAGCCAGAGTCGGTGTCGCCCGACTCAGCAGCCTCGAGGTCAGCCTTGACGGCCTCGGCGACCTGCTTGCGGTGCGACTCCCAGCGCTCGTGCGCCTTGGCGTACTGGCCTTCCCAGACCTCACGCTGCGACTCGAAGCCCTCGAGCCACTCGTTCGTCTCGGGGTCGAAGCCCTCCGGGTACTTGTAGTTCCCGGCCTCGTCGTACTCGGCAGCCATGCCGTACAGAGCGGGGTCGAAGTCGTCCGACTCCGGGTCCACGCCCTCGTTGGCCTGCTTCAGCGACAGCGAGATGCGGCGACGCTCGAGGTCGATGTCGATGACCTTGACGAAGACGTCGTCGCCGACGTTGACGACCTGCTCGGGCAGCTCGACGTGGCGGACAGCCAGCTCCGAGATGTGCACGAGGCCCTCGATGCCGTCCTCGACGCGCACGAACGCGCCGAAGGGGACGAGCTTGGTGACCTTACCCGGCACGACCTGACCGATGGCGTGCGTACGGGCGAAGGTCTGCCACGGGTCTTCCTGCGTCGCCTTGAGCGACAGGGAGACACGCTCGCGGTCGAAGTCGACGTCGAGGACCTCGACGGTGACTTCCTGACCGACCTCGACGACCTCACCCGGGTGGTCGATGTGCTTCCAGGACAGCTCGGAGACGTGGACGAGACCGTCGACCCCGCCGAGGTCCACGAAGGCACCGAAGTTGACGATCGAGGAGACGACACCGGGGCGGACCTGGCCCTTCTGCAGCGTCTGCAGGAAGGTGGAACGAACCTCGGACTGCGTCTGCTCGAGCCAGGCACGGCGCGACAGGACCACGTTGTTGCGGTTCTTGTCGAGCTCGATGATCTTGGCCTCGATCTCCTTGCCGACGTACGGCTGGAGGTCGCGGACGCGACGCATCTCGACGAGCGAGGCGGGGAGGAAGCCACGAAGACCGATGTCGAGGATGAGGCCGCCCTTGACGACCTCGATGACGGTGCCGGTGACGACGCCGTCCTCTTCCTTGATCTTCTCGATCGTGCCCCAGGCGCGCTCGTACTGTGCGCGCTTCTTGGACAGGATCAGACGGCCTTCCTTGTCCTCCTTCTGGAGGACGAGCGCCTCGACGACGTCGCCCACCTGGACGACCTCTCCGGGGTCCACGTCGTGCTTGATGGACAGCTCGCGGGAGGGGATGACGCCTTCGGTCTTGTAACCGATGTCGAGGAGGACCTCGTCACGGTCGACCTTGACGATGGTGCCTTCGACAATGTCACCGTCGTTGAAGTACTTGATGGTGGCGTCGATGGCTGCAAGGAAGTCTTCTGCAGTGCCGATGTCGTTGATGGCGACCTGCGGGGCGGACTTCGCGGGGGTAGAGATGGTCATTGAGTCAGGTGCTCCGATGCGGACAGGAAGTAGTTCGGATAGGGATGCTGCTTGTTCGTGCGCGAGGGCACGGGACATGGTGCTCAGTACTGCGTGATGGTGCTGAGTGGTGCTGGTGCAACAGGCTGGTGGTGCGTGTCGTGCGCAGCGCCTGCGTGCCGACCCCTTCGTCACGGGGACGGACGAGAGCCTCTGAGAGCTTCTTGACCGTTCCGGGACGAGCGGGCGCGACCGTACTGCACCGCCATATACCTTACCGGCGCGGCGGTGGGTGGGTCAACGTGGGCGCGCGGGCGACGACGGGCCCCTGATCAGGGCAGACCCGTCGTCGCCCGCTCGGGCGTGCTGGTCTCTCAGGCGAGGACCCGGGCGACCCGCAGCAGGTCTTCGGGGACGTGCTTGACCTTGCCGGCGATCTCCTCGAGCGGCACGAGGACGACCTCTTCGTTGCGCAGGGCCGTCATGACGTTCGTCTCGCCGCGGCTGACGGCGTCGACGGCCGCGACGCCGAAGCGGCTGCCGAGGATCCGGTCGGTCGGTGTCGGGGTGCCTCCACGCTGCACGTGACCGAGGATCGTCAGTCGTGTGTCGAAGCCTGTCCGGGTCGCGATCTCGTTCGCGACGCGCTCACCGATGGCGCCGGCGACGATCTCGCCGAACTTGCCCAGCTGTGCCTCGTACTGCATCGAGCTGCCCTCTTTGGGCAGCGCACCCTCGGCGACCACGACGATCGAGAAGTTCGCGTGGGAGCGGTGACGGTGCTTGAGGAACTTGACGATGCGGTCCATGTCGAAGGGCTCTTCGGGGGCGAGCACGAGCTCGGCGCCTCCGGCGATCCCGGCGTTCACGGCGATCCATCCGGCGTGGCGGCCCATGACCTCGACCACCATGACGCGGTTGTGGCTCTCCGCGGTCGTGTGGATGCGGTCGATCGCCTCGGTCGCGATGTTGACGGCGGTGTGGAAGCCGATCGACAGGTCGGTCCCGGCGACGTCGTTGTCGATCGTCTTCGGGATGGCGACGATCTTGATGCCCTGCTCGGCGACCTTGTTGGCCGCGTGGAGCGTCCCGTCCCCGCCGATGCAGATGAGCGCCTCGATGCGCTCGGCCTCGAGCGTCGCCATCACGCCGTCGAGACCGCCGTCTGCCGAGTGCGGGTGGTATCGCGCGGTGCCCAGCAGCGTCCCACCCTGGGGAAGGACGTTGCGGATGTCCTCACGGGACATGGTCCGGACGTCGCCGTCGACGACACCCTTCCACCCGTTGCGGAAGCCGATGATGGTGTGCCCGTACTCCCCCAGCCCCTGCTTGACGACCGCACGGATCGCAGCGTTGAGCCCTGGGCAGTCGCCACCGCCGGTGAGCAGACCGATTCTCATTCAAACTCCCTCAAGAAGTGTCAGGTGAGCAGCGTCGTCGCGTGGTCCAGAACTGGACCCTCGACCTCAACCCTACAGAGCCCCTCCGCTGGTCCGAGCCGCCATTGGTCCCATCCGGAGGGACAGGTGTCGCTCTGCTGACCACACCCCCGCAGAGGACAGGCCGAACGCAAGGGGTGCCCCGCCCGGCAGGCCCGCTACGAGCCCAGCAGCGTGTCGCGCGGCGGGTTGACCAGCATCTTCGTCGGCAGACCGGCACGATCGCCCACCGAGAGGTCGGCCAGCAAAGCGACCCGATGCCTCAGACTGGTCCCGTGACGAACGACAGAGCGCTGCGCGCCGGCTACCAGGACGTGCCCGACGAGTCGGCCGGGCCTGCGAGCCGCGGCTGGTGGGACGAGAACGCGACGGAGTACCTCGACGAGCACGGTGCCTTCCTCGGCGCCGACGACTTCTGCTGGTGCCCGGAGGGCCTGAGGGAGAAGGACGCGCACCTGCTCGGGCCTCTCGAGTCGCTGCGCGGCGCCCAGGTGCTCGAGATCGGCTCTGGTGCGGCACAGTGCGGCAGGTGGCTCACCCGCCAGGGAGCGCGGGTCGTCTCGACCGACGTCTCGCACGGGATGCTGCGTGAGAGCCTGCGGATCGACACCGCGCAGGGGACGCACGTCCCTGCGCTCCAGGTCGACGCCCGGGTCCTGCCCTTCGCCGAGGCGAGCTTCGACGTGGTCTTCAGCGCCTACGGTGCGATCCCCTTCGTCCCCGACGCCCAGGCCGTGCACGCCGAGGTCGCGCGCGTGCTGCGGCCCGGCGGACGGTGGGTCTTCTCCGTGACGCACCCCGTCCGCTGGGCCTTCCCCGACGACCCGACCGAGCGCGGGCTCACGGCCCAGCGGTCCTACTTCGACCGCAGGCCGTACGCCGAGCGGGACGAGAGCGGGACCGTCACCTACGCCGAGTACCACCGGACGCTCGGTGACCACGTCCGTGAGATCACGGCCGCGGGGCTCCAGCTCGTCGACGTGGTCGAGCCGGAGTGGCCCGAGGGGCACGACCAGACCTGGGGAGGATGGAGCCCGACCCGCGGACGCCTCCTCCCCGGGACGGCGATCTTCAGCGCGCGCACCCCGGGCTGAGCGTCCACGTCGGCCCGGGGTGCGAGCCTGCCCGCACCAGCTGTCGTCAGTGCCCGGCGTCGTGCCAGCTGGACCCCGTGCCGACCGACACGTCGAGCGGGACGCGCAGGTCGGCCGCCGATCCCATCTGCTCGCGGACGAGGGCGGTGAGCTCCTCGAGCTCGCCGTGGCCGACCTCGAGGATGAGCTCGTCGTGGACCTGGAGCAGCAGGCGGGACTTCAGCCCGCGGACCGCGATCTCCTTCTCGACCCCGAGCATCGCGACCTTGATGATGTCGGCTGCGCTGCCCTGGATCGGCGCGTTGAGGGCCATGCGCTCGGCCATCTCCCGGCGCTGACGGTTGTCGCTCGTGAGGTCGGGCAGGTAGCGGCGGCGCCCCATGATCGTGGCCGTGTACCCGTTGGCGCGCGCCTCGTCGACAACTCCGGCGAGGTACGTCCGCACACCGCCGAAGCGGGTGAAGTAGTCCTCCATGAGCTTGGACGCCTCTTTGACGTCGATGTTCAGCTGGTTGGACAGACCGAAGGACGAGAGCCCGTAGGCGAGGCCGTAGGACATCGCCTTGATCTTCGAGCGCATGGCCGGTGTCACCGCTGAGGTCTCGACCTGGAAGACGCGCGAGCCCACGTAGTTGTGCAGGTCTTCGCCGGTCCGGAAGGCCTCGATGAGGCCCTCGTCGCCCGAGAGGTGCGCCATGATGCGCATCTCGATCTGCGAGTAGTCGGCCGTCAGCAGGGTCTCGTACCCGTCACCGACCACGAAGGCGCGACGGATGCGGCGCCCAGCCTCGGTGCGGATCGGGATGTTCTGCAGGTTCGGCTCGGTCGAGCTGAGTCGACCCGTCGCGGCGATGGTCTGCTGGAAGGTCGTGTGGATGCGGCCGTCGTCTGCGACAGACTTGAGCAGTCCTTCGACGGTCTGGCGCAGCCGGGTCGAGTCCCGGTGCTCGAGCAAGAACTTGAGGAAGGGGTGCTCTGTCTTGACGAAGAGGTCGGCCAGCGCCGCCGCGTCGGTCGTGTACCCCGTCTTGATCTTCTTGGTCTTGGGCATCTCGAGCTGCTCGAAGAGCACCTCCTGGAGCTGCTTGGGCGACCCGAGGTTCACCTCGCGTCCGATCACCTCGTAGGCCGCTCCGGCAGCTCCGGCCACGAGCTCGCCGAAGTGCTGCTCGAGCTCACGGAGGTAGTCGACGTCCATCGCGATCCCGTGACGCTCCATGTGCACGAGCACAGCCGAGAGCGGGAGCTCGAGGTCGGTCAGCAGGGACTCGGCGCTGCGGTCGCCGAGCTCGCCACGCAGGACCTCGGCGAGATCAGTCAGCGCAGCAGCACGCACGGCGAGACGCCCGCCCTCGCTGTCTTCGCCGACGGCGAGGTCGAGCGCACCCTGGTCGCCGTTCGACGTGTCGAGCGGGGTGAGCTCGCGGTGCAGGTGCCGCTCGGCGAGGTCGCCGAGGTCATAGCTGCGCTGGTCGGGGAAGCAGAGGTAGGCGGCGAGCTCGGTGTCGAAGACGACCCCCTCGAGGGAGTAGCCGCGGGAGGCGAGCTCGTGCCAGACGGACTTGCCGCCGTGCACGACCTTGGGCCGGGTCGGGTCGGAGAGCCAGTCGCCGAGTGCACGGTCGTCGTCGTCCGAGAGGTCGGTGAGGTCGAGGGCGACAGCCGAGGCGGGTCCGTCGGCGACTGCCAGCGCCCAGGCGTCTCCGCCTGCGGGGACGGGTCGTCCGGCCACGTCGAGCCCGAGCGGACGCTGGTCGTGCTCGGCGAACCAGGCCTCGAGCAGTCCCGGAGCGAGGTCTTCGAGAGTGACGTCGACGGACGGACCGACATTCTCGTCGTCGTCTGCCGCGGGGTGCATCGCGAAGAGACGCTCGCGGAGCGTCCGGAACTGGAGCGCGTCGAAGACCGTGCTCATGGCCTCGCGGTCCCACGGCTGGACCTTGAGGTCGTCCGGGCCGAAGGGCAGCTCGACGTCGGTCAGCAGGTGGTTGAGCTGGCGGTTGAGACGCACGACGTCGAGGTGCTCGCGCAGCGACTCCCCTGCCTTGCCCTTGATCTCGTCGGAGCGGTCGAGGATCTGCTCGAGGCTGCCGAACTGGTTGATCCACTTCGCGGCCGTCTTCGGGCCGACGCCCGGGACACCCGGGAGGTTGTCGCTCGTCTCGCCGACGAGGGCCGCGAGCTCGGGGTACTGGTCGGGCTCGACGCCGTACTTGGTGCGGACGGCCTCCGGGGTCATCCGGGCGAGCTCGGACACACCCTTGACCGGGTACAGCACGGTGACGTTCTCGTTGACGAACTGGAGGGAGTCGCGGTCGCCCGAGCAGACGAGCACCTCCATGCCGAGAGCGTCGGCCTGCGAGGACAGGGTCGCGAGGATGTCGTCGGCCTCGAAGTTGTCCTTCTCGAGGTGCGGCACGTGCATCGCCTCGAGGACCTCTTTGATGAGGGGCACCTGCCCCTTGAAGGGCTCGGGCGTCGCGTCGCGGGTGCCCTTGTAGCTGGGCAGCGCCTCGGTGCGGAAGGTGGTCGAGCCAGCGTCGAAGGCGACGGCCACGTGCGTGGGTTCTTCGACGCGCAGCAGCGTCGCGAGCATCGAGATGAACCCGTGGACGGCATTCGTGTGCTGGCCAGAGGTGGTGGAGAACTTGTCCACCGGCAGGGCGAAGAATGCCCTGTAGGCCATCGAGTGGCCATCGATCAGCAGGAGTCTGGGTCGCGAAGTGTCGGTCACACCTGCAAACCTATCTCCCATGACCGACAACGACACCACGCAGGGCGACGCCACGAGCGCCTCCCCCGGCATCGCCGACCTCGTCCGCGGGACGCTCATCGAGAGGATGGGGATCGAGCTGCTGGAGATCGGTGCTCAGCGCACCGTGGGCACCATGCCCGTCGAGGGCAACACCCAGCCCGCAGGGCTGCTGCACGGGGGTGCGAGCGTCGTACTCGCAGAGACTCTCGGGTCGCTCGCGGCCCAGGCGCACGCGGGCGAGGGACGCACGGTGGTGGGCATCGAGGTGGGTGCGACGCACCACTCGGCGGCTCGGTCCGGGATCGTCACCGGGGTCGCGACACCGCTCCACCTGGGGCGGACGACGGCGAGCTACGAGATCGTCGTGACGGACGACCGGGGCAGGCGGACCTGCACGGCGCGGCTAACCTGCCTGGTGCTCGTGCCGACGGTCTGAGGACTCGACGAGGTCGTCCGCTGCGGTGGCCTCGTCGGTCGCCGACGGCTCTTCCGGGGCCTTGTCGAGCGACAGGCTCGCCTGGAAGCTACGCAGGTCGAGCGGACCGCTGTTCGTCTCGATGCGCGCGCGGCGACGCCGGGCGATGAGGTCTTCGATGCTTCGGACCTGGTGGCGGCGACCGGCGCTCTCGGCGGCGAGCTTGCGCTGCAGCACGGCCGTGGTGACGACACGGTGCGATGCTGCGGGCGCGAAGCCGAGCCTGGCGAGGAAGCGCTGCACCCCTCGGGAACCGGGGAGCGGCACGGAGTAGACGTCGAGAGCACCGACCGACGCGGCGAGGTCGCCCGCTGCGGTGAGCAGCGCGTGCCCCACCCCGCGACGACGGAAGTCCTGCGACACGTAGAGCGCCTCGATGTAGACCGACGTCACGTCGCTGAACAGGCTCGGCTCGATGATGCGCACGAGCATGAACCCGACGGGCTGCCCCTCGATCACGGCGACCTTGATGCGGCCGCCCGGCAGACCCGTGAGGGTCGCGAGCTGCCGCGTCAGACGCTCTTCGTCGTTGACGCAGAGCTGGACACCCGTACCTGCCTCGTGCCGTGCGGAGACGCTCAGCCTCGCCAGGACCGGAAGGTCCGACGCGACGGCGGGCCGGACATCGACCAGTGCACGCATGGGCAAGGCTCCTCGAGAGGGGGTGGACGCTTCGACCTAGCGTGCCCCTGCTGACCCGTGCGGGTCAACAGCGAGCAGTGTGAGATCAGATCAGTTGTCGCCGACCTGGTCGATGACGGCGTCGGCGACCTCACGCATGGTGAGGCGACGGTCCATCGACGTCTTCTGGATCCAGCGGAAGGACTCAGGCTCGCTCAGGCCCATCTTCGACATGAGCAGACCCTTGGCGCGGTCGACGCGCTTGCGGGTCTCGAAGCGCTCGGCGAGGTCGGCGACCTCAGCCTCGAGGGCGCTGATCTGCGAGTAGCGCGAGATCGCGATCTCGACAGCCGGCAGCAGGTCTGCGGGGCTGAAGGGCTTGACGACGTAGGCCATCGCCCCGGCGTCGCGGGCACGCTCGACCAGCTCGGTCTGCGAGAACGCCGTGAGCAGGACGACGGGCGCGACGTGCGCCTTGCCGATGCGCTCGGCTGCCGAGATGCCGTCGAGCTCGGGCATCTTGACGTCCATCACGACGACGTCGGGCTTGAGCTCGAGGGCCAGCCTCACGGCGGTCTCACCGTCGCCGGCCTCGCCGACGACGTCGAAGCCAGCCTCGCGGAGCGTCTCGACGACGTCCATGCGGATGAGGGCCTCGTCCTCGGCGACGACGGCACGGCGCACCTTGCGCGCCGGGGGTGCTGCGGGCTCTTCCTCGGGGGTCTCGACCGGCTCCAGGAGAGGCGGGAGGTCCAGAGGCAGCATGCTCTTCTTCTCTTCGTTGTCCGTCACGGGTTCATCCTAGTCGGTCGGGACCTGGGCGGTGAGCATCTGCGCACGTCGTCTGTGCCACACCTACCGTCCGGTCGGGTTCGGGCCCTGCACCGCTCCCCTGCTCTGGGTCGTCGGGGCTGGTCCACCTCGAGAGGTCGGCGCGGGCCCACAGGTACCCGCACCGGATGCCCGCACCGACCCCTGTCTGTGGTTTCATAGTCGGGCACTGCCAGCAAGCACCAGGCCCCGGTAGCCCAACCGGCAGAGGCGTTCGGCTCAAACCCGATCCAGTGTGGGTTCGAATCCCACCCGGGGCACATCATCTCGAAGTCTCTCGCGTCTCCTGACGGATCTGGATCATAGCTCGCCAGCCGGCGTCTGCTGCGCCTCGAGATTGACCACTCCCGCCAGGGTGGTGTCGATGCCGATGGCGCACTGGTTCTCTCCGGCTCCCGGACCGACTTCGACGGCGTGCGTGGTCCAGACGTCATAGCCGGTCAGCAGATCAGCTGCCGCGGTGTAGTTGTCCGCCACGCCCCACTCGTTTGCCGGGTAGTCGAGGCGCTCACCGTGAGCGTCGAGCACGCCTGCGAGGTGCATGAACTCGCCGTGGTCGGAGCCGACGAGCACCCCGCGGCTGGCAGTCGGGTACGGCTCGCGCACGTCGAGGGCGAGGACACGCAGAGCGGGCTCCTCGATGCCGTCAGAGAGTTCGCCCCTCTACTCATCCGTACCCGCGTTGCGGTAGCGCTCCGGGGCGTCCTCGCGGGCCGCCTGGGTGGGGGCAAGGTCGGCTTCGGGCGTCAGGCCGGAATCCAGAGCGAGGTTCGCCTCGGCGCGCCGGTCGGGAGCGAACTGCCCGCCGGCGCCCTGAGGCGCTCCGGCCTTGACGCGCCGTGGTTCGTGGTTGCTCATGCTGAGTAGATGTGCGAGCGTCGGCGAGGTTGCTGACGGCGCGGCACAGCCCGCCTAGGGTCGGTGCATGACCAAGAGCAGGAGTGTTGTCAGAGACGGCGCATTCGCGGTCATCGGCGGGGTGACTTACAAGGTCAACCTCTGGCAGCTGGACGAGATGACTGTATGGCGCGGGGCCAATGACCTGTCCGGGACATGGCAGCCGGACCTCTCGCGCACCCCGCAGATCGAGAAGATGCCGTGCTCGGCCGCGTCACGGATCTTCGCGGTGCGCACATTCGCGAAGTGGGGCGACGTCGGCGTACGCATCGCGCAGGTGCGCTACGACCAGAACAAGGCCACGGCGTTCTACATCGTGGGCGACCTCACGTACTGCGGGCCGCAGGACTGGCCGAAGCCGGTGAGCAGCCGCACTCCCCCGCGCCCGGGCATGAGCTCGCTCAAGAGCCACGGAAGCGACCCCGACGACGAGTTCGCAGGCGACGTCTGCCTCGAAGAGCTCACCGACATCCGCTCGACCGAGGTCGAGATCGGCCGCGACGAGGACGGGAACCTGCTCCCCGGCGGACGCTTCACCAACCTGCTGATCTGACGAGTGACGGGCCCGTCAGCCGGCCGGTGCTGATTCGCTGCGGCGGCGACCCCGCGGGTGACGATGCCGCCAGAGCGGGCGATGGTGCCGGAGTGGTGGTCGACGTCGGGCAGGAGCGCGGCGCCGGCGGTCACGAGCGCGCCGATGAGGACGGACTGTGCCGGCAGCGGCTCGATACTGAGTGCGAGGGGTGCGGTGGAAGTGACTGCGATCCATGCTGCTGCGCCTGAGACGGCGTGTCCTTTACCCATCATGGTCAGCACATGTGCGGCACGGGGCCCCATCCCGAGCTCGCTGGAACTCCAGCTGCACTATTTCTTCTTGACCAGAGCCTCCAGCGACGTGGCGATCCGGCGGACGGCCCCGAGTTGTGAGTTCGACGCGGTCGACTCGGACTCGAGGCTGACGGTATGGAGGCTGAGCTGGTACGTGTCGACGAAGGTTCGTCGATGCGCGCCTCGGTATGTAAGCGTGACTGCGCATTCGTCCGGAACGGTACTGGTCTTGCCGTTGGCGGCGAAGGTCTGCCAGACGTTGCCGAGGGACTGTCCTGGGCTGAGGTGAGCCACCGGACGCTCGTAGCGCAGGCGGATATTGCTCGCCGGGTTGTCATCAGCCGTTGCCGTGATGGGCGGATCGAAGGTCACCGAGATGTCGCGAGCTGACGTGGTCCCGTAGTTGACGATGCGGAACGCGACCGAGGATCCGCTGTTCCGTGCGGGAACGAGCTCGGCCGCCAGGTAGGGACGTGATCGTTCGCGGCTGTCGCGTGCGGCGGCGTAGAGGGCGCCGATCGCTACCAGCGCCGTGATGACGGTGGCGATCGTCGAGACCGCTCCCCCGTTGGCGTTGAGCCATGACCACACATCATCAGGGACCTCACTCGCTTCGAGTCGCATGTCGAGATCGTTGCACATGCCCGCCCGCAAGTCTGAGGGCTGGGCGAGCGTCCTGCTGCTTGGTGCGCCCAACCGGGCAAGCACTACGCGGTCGGTCTCGAACACGCCTCTCTCGACAGGCACATCCCGATCGGAAGTCACGATGACCAGCCGCCAAGACGCCTCGAAGCGACAACCTAGGAGGCCTGTGCGCTTTGACCAGACGGCGGCGATGCGCACGGGACGGCTTCGAAACACGCACCATCCTCACCGTAATGACGGACGACCCTGCGCCCCGCACGACGGCGCGACGAATCTCGGTGACACCCCACAGCCTGCTGCAAGCTCATCGAGAGGCGGCCGCCGGTGGCCATCGCCCACCGCCTCCGGTGGCGACAGTGTGGCGATCCGACTACCTCCGACGCGCGAGGTCAACACTGGATCGGTGATCCACAGGCCTCGGATAGGTGGCGTCCTGCACCCCGGTAAGACCACCGTGATGCCGTTACCCTCGGTTGAGTGAAGCGACTTCCCAGGCGACCCGAACAGATCGAAACTCTCAACTTCCATGCTGCGGTCGATGTTCCCACCCCTGGCGAGCAGCGGCGGGTGTCTGACCCCGCTCGGGTCGAGGCAACGGTCGCCCAATTTGAGGCGGGCCTCCGTGACTCCCTGGAATCGCCGCCACGCATCCGGGGATGGGTCAGCGACCAGCTCTTCGGTCTCATCGCCGCAGACCTGGGAGGATGCAAATTGGTGAAGCAGGAGGACGCCGGCACCCTGTTCTACGAGGACGAGGTGAAGCTCCCGGACTGGCGGCTGACGCTCCTGTCGGACAAGAATATCCTCGTCGAGGTCAAAGCCGAGAACGACAGCCGCCCGAGGGTATCCAAGCTGCGCATGACGGAGGTCGCCCGGCTGCTTCGCTACGCCGAGCTGAACGATTGCCCGCTGTACATCGCGGTCCACTGGGTCGCGATGAGCATGTGGACGTTGGTGCCGATCGACGACTACAGCCAGGTAGGTCACCACTTCGAGATCAACCTCGAGACCGCCTTCAAGCGTAACCACATGAGCTCATTGCTCAACGACCGCATGCTCGGGCTGACGCCTCCGCTGGAGTTCCGCCTGACGATGCAGGAGGTAACGGGCGAGGATGGTGTAGGCGATGTTGAAGCTGGACCTGAAGAGGATGGAACGAGGAAGCTGTCCCTCGTGACCACCGGAGTCCGCATGTTCGCCGGCGGCGAGCAGATGGTCGACAAGAGCGAGACCACGCTCATTTGGTTCCTCCTCCAGCACGCACGATGGCCGTGCGAGGAAAAGTTGGAAGATGCTGACGACGGGATGTGGGAGATGGTGTTCACGATGGCGCCCGAAGAGAGCCACGCCGAGCAGGGCTTCGACATCATCGGGGACCTGAGCGAGCTGTACACCCGCATGTTCCACTCCGGCACCACCTCACTCGAATACGAGACGACCAAGCTCAGCATCGACGTTGAACCTGGCACCCTTCCACGACTCGTTCCGACAGATCTGAAGTCAGACCGGCTTCCGCTGTGGCATATACATACCACCCCTTCCTCTCCAACTGGCGTCAAGCACACTTAGCGGTAGCTCCGGCCCACCACCCCGAAAGCCCCGACCGAAACCGAGCCGCACCGAAACTGCCCTACGGCTGAACGCCGGTTCCAGCGCACTCATCAACATTGCGGGCCCTGCCTCCCGAGGGACGGGTGTTACCGGCTGCCTGGCCGTGCAGCACTCGGCCACATTGGAGAGCGGGCACGAACCAGGTGGTGTGGACGCAGGGGTAGCTCCCGATCTTGGAGCTCCTGCAGGCGTTCTTTCAGCGTCGCGAGGGGTTCGGGGCCAATGCTCGCAGGATCGTCTTGGCGACCTCCCGCGAAGCGAAGTTGCGCTGCCCGCAGGTGGAGGTGAGGATCGCGCGTGCTTCGTTGGCACGCAGCTGTTGCACTCCAACGCCGCGCCCATTGGCCACGCCACTGCTCTGGCTCCCCTTGTGATGACGTACCGACCTGCTTAGTCGCCATCGATCCCAGCGGGCTCCATCTGCATGCTCACCGCTGAGGCCAGCAGCATCGCGTTAGACTCACCGGCAGCCATAGGCGCTGGGGAGCCTGGAGTTTGCTGCTCGAAGTTGAATATCAGGCTAGAAGTGCACATGTCAGTACGCTGCCCCTACTTCACCCGGTAAAGCTGGTCCAAGGTTTCTCTCTCGCACATGTGCGGCAACGGTGCCGCACATGTAGGCGCCATGAATGACGAACTCATGATCAGCGCGCTCGCCGACGTCCAGAACCAAGCACGAGCTGCCGCACGTGCTCACGACGACCTGCAGGTCGCCAAGGCCACCGCACAGGAGCAGTGGGCGAGGCTCTTCGACGCGACACAGATCGCTCGAGTTGCCGGGGGCAGATGGGACGAGATCCTGCAGACCTCGCCTGCCCGAGAGGTCCAGGCGTTGTGGCGCACGCTCGGAGAGGACCAGCAGGTCCGAGACCTGAAGGCAGAGCCGGCACCCAACCTCGCGGAGGCGCTCAGGGCTGCGACGAGCGAGGCTCAGCTCGACCAGCTCATGACCGAGGTGGGTCACCGAGTCGTCCCTGCCTCTGGAGCCCTGAGCGTCTCGGATGCCGCGCATCTGCTTCGGGTCCCCCGCGCTGTCATCCGCTCTTGGATCGATGTCGGGATCCTGCAGACCGTCGAGGCCGAGGGGTCGGCCACAAGAGTCAAGGGCATCGCCTAGGGCTGGGTTTCAACGGTCTGGCAACGCCCGAGCAGGACGGGCACATGGTCCCTGAACCTGGGATCTGGGATGTGTACCGTGATGCCATGCAGTCAGTTCGCAGGGGAATCGAAGGTCCGAGGTCGCACCTCGCCAGCAGGAACGCTGACCGCAGGTGTGAGGACGCCACCGGCCCGGTCACAGCACTGGTCCAGCTCGACCCGAGCGACGCCCGTCACCTCGCCGAGCTCGCGGCGCAGCGAGGTCTGACGCTCCCGCAGTTCCTGTACGAGACGGCCATGACCCAGCTCTGCGTCGCCTAGTCCAGGCGGCCCGCATGCGTCAGGTCAGTGCTTACTCAGCGAAGGACGACGCGTGATGCCTGAAGTGGCAGGAGGCCACCCGTTCCACGAGGGCAGTCCGAGAAGCGCCCGGCCAGCTCCGGCGATCGCGCCTTCGAGCTCGGTGTCGGTGAGGGTGGCTGTGTCGGGGTCCATCGCGGGGCCCATGAGTCCGGAGAGGAAGATGCCGACGCGCACGCTCGCGGATGGTGTCGGCTCGGACCCACGGAGGACGTCGCGCAACCTGCGGAAGGTGTCCGCCTGCGGACCGTCCTCCCGCTGGAGCTGCGCCGCGGTCACGTCTCGGAGGACGACGGCGTAGAGCTCGCGATTTTCGACGGCCTGGCGGGCGAGACCGTCGACGACGAAGGCCACGCGGTCGATGTCGTCCTGCTCGTCGGCGCGGTCTAGCAGACGGTCGAAACCCTCGAAGGCAGGGGCCAGGACAGCGCGGACGATGTCGTCCTTGGTCCTGTAGCGGTAGTAGACCGCGGCCTTGGCCACCCCGAGGCCGTCCGCGATCATCTGGAGCGAGGTCCCGGCCACGCCGTGCTCGTGGAAGAGCGACAGCGCGACGTCACGGACACGTTCGGGGGGTGCGTCCCCTCGGGGCATGGCGTGGCTCCTGACTCGTCTGGGCGTGCCCCCACGGTACCCGCCAGGACCTACCGACACATTACTTGCCGTTCGGCTAGGACGAGGCCAGGATGAGGAGACCGCGGCCGTACGGCCAGCGCCCCCGATGACGAGGAGACCCCCGATGAGCACCACCGCACCCCCCGCAGGCCCTCGAGCGGCCGACAGCACGGTCGACGTGCTCGTGATCGGTTCTGGCACTGGGATGGCGGCTGCGCTGGCCGCAGCCGATCGCGGGCTCAGCGCGCTCGTGGTGGAGAAGACGGAGTACGTCGGAGGCTCGACGGCACGCTCCGGCGGGGCCTTCTGGATCCCGGGGAACGACGTGCTGCGTCGTGGAGGCGCTCGCGACACCGAGGCCTCAGACCACGAGTACCTGGAGGCCGTTGTCGGCCCCGACATCGACCCTGCGCGCTGGGAGGCGTTCCTGGAGTCCGGGCCGCAGGCCGTCGAGATGCTCTCTCGCACGACGACCATGGAGTTCTTCTGGGCCCGCGGCTACTCCGACTACCACCCGGAGAACCCCGGCGGCTCTGCTCTCGGCCGCACGTGCGAGTGCAAGCCCTACGACGCCGCGACGCTCGGTGATGAGCGTGGTCGCCTACGACCAGGGGTGCTCGACGCACCGATCCCCATGCCGGTGACCGGTGCGGACTACAAGTGGATGAACCTCATGACCCGCGTCCCGACGAAGGCGTGGCCCAAGATCTTCAAGCGCGCGGTCCAGGGTGTCGGCGGGCTCGTGCTCGGGCGCCGGTATCTCGCCGGCGGCCAGGCACTGGCGGCCGGCATGTTCGGAGGGCTGATCGACGCCGGGGTGCCGGTCTGGACACGCACGAGCCTCGTGGAGCTCGTCACCGACGGCGACCGAGTCACCGGCGCCGTCCTGGAGCAGGACGGGCGGACCGTGACCGTCACCGCACGGCGAGGCGTCGTGCTGGCAGCGGGAGGCTTCGACCACGACATGACGATGCGGCACGAGCACCAGCTGGCGAGCCTCGGACAGCACGCGAGCCTGGGAGCCGAGGGCAACACCGGAGACGGGATCGTCGCCGGCGAGAGGCTCGGGGCCGGGACGGCGCTCATGGCCGAGTCGTGGTGGTTCCCGGCCGTCGCCCCCGTGCCGGGCGGCACCCCCCAGGTGCTGCTCGCCGAGAGGTCCCTGCCCGGGTCCCTCATGGTCGACCAGACCGGCCGTCGTTTCATCAACGAGGCCGAGGACTACATGTCCTTCGGCCAAGAGGTGCTGCGTCGTGACGCGGACGGCGACCCGGTCGAGGAGATGTGGCTCGTCTTCGACCAGGCCTACCGCAACCGCTACCTTCTCGCCGGGACGGTCTTCCCGACCATGCCCCTGCCCCGCGCCTGGTACGACGCGGGCGTCGCGGTCCGGGCCGACGACCCTGCCTCGCTCGCCCAGGCCATGGGTGTGCCGGTCGACGACTTCGCCGACGGTCTCGGACGCTTCAACCGGATGGCCGCAGGGGGCAACGACTCCGACTTCGACCGCGGCCGCAGCGCCTACGACCGCTACTACGGAGACCCGACCGTCACCCCCAACCCCAACCTGCGCCCGCTGACCGGACCGCTGTACGCGGTCAAGGTGGTCCTGTCCGACCTCGGGACCTGCGGCGGCCTGACGGTCGACGCCTCGGCACGGGTCCTGCGTGAGGACGGCTCCACGATCCCGGGCCTCTACGCGATCGGGAACACCGCGGCCAACGCCTTCGGCCGCCGGTACCCCGGAGCTGGCGCCACGATCGGGCAGGGCCTCGTCGCCGGATACGTCGTCGCCGAGCAGCTCGCCGGGGCCCCCGTCCCGGCCTGACCAGGCCCTCGAAGACCAGAGGCCCTGGTGCTGCGCAGCTCGCGCGGTACCAGGGCCTCTCGTCGTCAGGGTGCCACCGGCTAAGCGGGGACCGGGACCTCACGAGGGTTCGCCACGCACCAGTCCAGGCTCTCGCGGATCGCCGCGACCACATCGTCTTCCTCGATCCCCAGGACGTCTCCGACCGTGCGCGGGCTGGTCGCGTCACGGTCTTGGAAGGCTGCGGTGTCGACGAGGTGGACGCCGTGCTCGAGCCCGGCTGCCTGGCACTGGGCGTCACCTTCGGCGTACGTGGCGGCGACTGCCTCGAGCGGGACGACGACGACCTCACCCGGGTCGCGACCGAGGGCCTCGCAGCACAGACCGAAGAGCTCGACATAGCTGAGGTCGTGCGCGTTGATCGCATAGCGTCCGCCATGCTCCCCGCGCTCCATCGCACCGACCGCACCCTGGGCCACCTGACGGACGGTCACGGACGAGGTCGACCCGCCCAGGACCGCGACCTGGCCCGGCTGGGACTCGACGATGTCGAGGAAGCTCTGCCACAGCGGTCGCTGGCCCGGGACGATCCCGAAGATGTAGGGCAGGCGCAGCACCATGACGTCCATGGCACCGTCACCCTCGAGGTAGGCGACCTCCTCCTGGGCCAGGCGCGTCCGCGGGTAGCCGTTGCGCGACCGGAACCCGAGGTCGGCCCACTGCTCTCCCCACTCGGCGGTGTACGAACCGTAGAGCACAAACTTCTTGACCCCAGCCTGGCGAGCCAGGCGCGCGAGCCGCTGCGTCGGGACGACGTTCGCCTCGTAGAAGAACCGGGCGGCCGGAGCCTGGGGTGTCGTGCGCTCGTCGGCCCCGATCGCGTAGAAGAAAGCGTGCTTGCCCGCAAGGAGCGAGAGCACCTCGTCGTCGGTCATCGTCATGATGTCGCCGTAGAGCGTCTCGACCTCGTCGGGGATGTGCGCGACGTCGGCGGCAGGCAGGGAGACCGTCGTCACGTCGTAGCCCCGACGCAGCAGCTCGAGCGTGGTGTGGTAGCCCAGGAGGCCGGTGCCTCCGAGGACGAGCGTGCTGGTCATGTCGGTCCCGTCGTGTGGTCGGTGAAGGTGATGTCTCCACGCTAGGCCTGCCGCAGGACCGGCGGCCGGGAAGAAAGTCCTAGCCGATCGGCAAGTACTCCGGACGGAGTACGTCCCCGAGTCCAGCCGGACCACGACACGTCGACCGCTACCGCACAGAGTTGACGGAGGTCGCGCTCAGGCAGAGCGCTCACCTCGAACATCCGCGGGAGGACATTCTTGCCTCGGTGGCTCTACCATCTGGGCACGTTCAGTGCTCGACACCGTCTCGCGCTCTTCATCGCCTGGCCGCTCGACCTGCTCGTGGTGGGGGTCGTCACCCTCACGGGGATGAAGTCCTCCGACGCGGGCTTCGATATCCCCGGCCAGGAGTCGAGCACGGCACTTTCTATCGTCGAGGACACCTTCGCCGCGAGGGCTGGCGCTCCCGCGACGTCGTCGCTGCAGCTGGTCGTCCAGTCCGCCGACGGCATCACCACCGGAGACGGACCTGCCACCGTCGAGCGCCTCGTCCAGGAAGCCGGAGTCCTGCCCCACGTGGCAGCGGTGTCCGACCCGCTGCAGACACGATCACCGAAGACCTCGGGCTCCCCGTCGGGCACGTACTCGTCGATCGCGCGTTCTGCGACTGTGGTCTGCATGGCACTCCAGGATCGTCGCAGGTGGTCCGGCTGAGGGCCGAGCTCCGCGCCACGGTCGGTGGTCGCTCGTGGCGCGGAGCTCCTGCGGGACGTCGGCGGCTAGCTCGTCCAGCTCAGCGTGCCGCAGCGAGACGTCCGTCGAGCTGCGCCAGCTCGACCTGCGCGAGGAACGGATTGTGCTCGGCCTGGCGAAGGTATCCAGCGGTGTCGCGGACGCACAGCGGGCACCAGTGGCCACCTTTGAGGACGAGGAACGGGCTCACGGCGAAGCCGTGACCTTCCGCGCACCGCCAGGTGGCAGGGTCGAGGAAGGTCGGCCCTCCAGTCCCCACGGTTCCGAGGAACGCTCCCCCACGGAAGTCGGCGGCCTGAGCGAGATCGTCGCGCGTCCACTCCGCGACGTCCTTCGTCTCGTCGTACCCGTGGTCGAGCAGAGTCGGGGTGCGGCTCGGCGACGGCGGGACGAAGGTCGACCAGTCTCCGATGGACTCCCACTGCAGACGCGAGCCGAAGAACGCATCAACTCCCTCGGTGTCGTTGCTGCGCACGTAGGACATCGTGCCTCGCGGCTGTCGAGAGATCGGCTCCATGACGAGCTTCTTGACGATCCACGCCGGGACCTTCCCGGCCATGCGGACGACCGGCGGCTGGGCTGCCCTGGCTCGTGCCATCGCGTCGCTGAACGTGTCGCGGCGGAACGGGACCAGAGCGTCGAGCGCGTCGGAGTCGCTGTACCACTGGCCGTGGAAGTTCTGCGTCGCGAACCAGCTGCGGTCGTACCACCGACGGACGTCCTTGACGCCCAGGGCCCCGGAGACGGCCGTCTGCAGCTGCCAGTTGGTGAGCCGCCACTCCTGGCCACCGCCGATGTTCCAGATAGCACCCCAGACGTCCTGGGGCGCGGCCGGGTCGCACAGGCCGACGAGGAGCCTGGCGGCGTCCTGCGCCGTGACCCACTCCATCACCCCGTGGAAGGGCGAGTGCGTCATGATCGGGTCGCGGATCTGGAGCATCCCCGGGTGGAAGATGCCCGTCTGGCGCAGCCAGGTCCACCGCGGCAGACCGCTCTCGACGAGGATCCGTTCGGCCTCGACCTTCGTCTGGCCGTACTCGTCGAAGTGCGAGACCC
Organism: Sanguibacter sp. Leaf3; assembly: GCF_001425965.1. Taxonomy (NCBI): domain Bacteria; kingdom Bacillati; phylum Actinomycetota; class Actinomycetes; order Micrococcales; family Sanguibacteraceae; genus Sanguibacter; species Sanguibacter sp. Leaf3. Next base: position 1,121,051 of record NZ_LMRH01000002.1, read on the forward strand.
GGATCGGGTCGCCCACCCTGCCCCAGTGCACCGGTTGGTTGCGGTTCCCGGTCTCAGCGACCGAACCGATGCCCACGACACTGACTGCTCCCGGGTCAGGCAACGCCGAGACAGCACGGACGATGTTGCGCATCGACCCGACGTTGACTTTCCGGGCGAGCTCGGGGTGGGCGTCGGCGGTCGGGGACACCACAGCGCCGACGTGGAGCACCACGTCTGCGACACTCACGCACCGGGCCACGGTGTCGTAGTCGGTGAGGTCTCCTTCGACGACTGTCAGCCTCAGCCAACGCAGCTCCTCGATGACAGCGAGGTCGGCTGGTGTCGGCAGGACGAGCGCGACCACGTCGAGGTCGGTGTCACGCAGCTGGGCGAGGACGTGTCGACCCCAGGCACCGCTCGCTCCGGTGAGGAAGACGGTCCGCTTCTCAGACATGTGCGTGCTCCTCACCACGGCTGAGGGACATCAGCTGCTCGAGTGCCCGTGGTTCCACCGGGAGCTGGGTGAAGGCGACGAACTGACCGAAGGGCATCGACTCGACCATCTTCATCGCGTCGGGGTTCTCGGTCGCCTGGGCCTGCTGCTCAGGCGTCATCGAGGCCGCCATGCCCTGCACGAGGAGAGGTCCGACGACGTCGTGCCCGAACCACTCGCCGACGGTCGACTCGAGCGTCAGCGGTCCGACGAGCGACTGCCCGGCCAGCTCGACCGTCTGCTCGAGGACAATGGTGTGCGCGTCGGTCCCGATCTGGACGGTGTAGTCACCTGGGGCGACGACCCAGTCGGCCAGCTCGACGTCGTAGTAGGCGAAGGCACGACGGCCGAGAGGCAGCTCCACCCGTCGTGACTCGCCGGGGTCGAGCGTGACCTTCGTGAAGGCACGGAGCTCGCGCACGGGTCGACGGACCGGGCCTGCGGTCGTGGCGACGTAGAGCTGCACGACGTGCTTGCCGGCCCGATCACCCGTGTTCGTGACGGTGATGGAGGCGGTAGCCGTGTCATGCCCGGTGACGTCGACCGTCAGGTCGCTGCTCTCGAAGGAGGTGTAGCTGAGCCCGTGCCCGAAGGGGTAGCGCACCGCGCGACCTACGGTCGCGTAGTAGCGATAGCCGACCATGACCCCCTCGCCGTAGCGCACGTGCTGCTGCTCACCCGGGAACGACAGGAACGAGGGCGTGTCCTCGAGGCGCAACGGGATGGTCTCGGCGAGGCGCCCCGAGGGGTTGACGGCCCCGAACAGGACGTCCGCCAGTGCGCCTCCACCGGCCTGGCCGAGCAGGAAACCGTCGAGGATCGCGTCGACGTCGTCGTGCCACCCTTCGAGTGTGACGAGGCCACCGTGGGAGAGCACCACGACGGTCCGAGGTGCCGCGCCTGCCACCGCCCGGACCAGATCGGCCTGGTGGTCGGAAATGCTCAGGACCTCGCGGTCGAAGCCTTCGGACTCTTCGCCGTCGGTCAGGCCGACGAAGACCACGGCGACATCAGCAGAGGCTGCCGTCGAGACCGCCTCGTCGAAGGAGCCGGTGCTGTCTCCACCGGCTTCCTTCTCGCACCCACGGGCGAACGTCACCGTCGCGCCGATCGTCGCGGCACTCTCCCGGATCGCGTCGAGCGGATGGGTGACCGTGGTGGGGTTGATGTTGGAGCTTCCGCCGCCCTGGAAGCGCAGCTCCTCCGCGAAGGGGCCTACGACGGCGACAGTCTGCCCAGAGCTGAGCGGGAGCACTCCGTCGTTCTTGAGAAGCACGATGCTGTCGGCGCCGAGCCTGCGCGCCAGGTCGTGCTGGGCGTCGACGTCGATCTCCCCGGTGGGAGTCGCGTGCCGTCTCGTCAGCGCTCCGACACGCTCGGCGCTACGGGTGACGAGCTCTTCGTCGATGCGCCCCGAACGGACCGCGTCGAGGACCTCGGCGTTCGTGGTGCCACCGTTCCCGGGCATCTCGAGGTCCATCCCTGCCTCGAGCGCGGCGACCCTGTCGCTCACCGCGCCCCAGTCTGAGACGACGGCTCCCTGGAATCCCCACTGCTCGCGCAGCACCTCGGTGAGCAGCCAGCGGTTCTGGGAGGCATACACGCCGTTGATCTTGTTGTAGGAGCACATGACCGTGGCCGGGGCTGCCTCGGTGACCACGCGCTCGAAGGCGGGCAGGTAGATCTCGCGCAGCGTCCGCTCGTCGACGTCGGCGCTGACCCGCATGCGCTCGGTCTCCTGGTTGTTGGCCGCGAAGTGCTTGACGGACGCACCGACCCCGGTGGCCTGGAGTCCGGTGACGTGCGCCACGCCGAGGACGCCGGAGAGCAGCGGGTCTTCGGAGTAGTACTCGAAGTTGCGCCCGCACAACGGCGACCGCTTGATGTTGATCCCCGGTCCGAGCACGATGTCGACACCCAGGACCCGCGCGTCCCGGCCGATCCCGGCGCCGACCGCGGCGGCGATCTCAGGGTCCCAGCTTGTCCCCACCGCCGCAGCCAGCGGGAAGCAGGTGGCGGGGAGGCTGCCGGCAAGGCCGAGGTGGTCGGCCTCGGCAGGCTGGAAGCGGACGCCATGGGGCCCGTCGGAGAGGACGATCGCCGGGATTCCGTGCTCCGGCAGCGGGTGGGTCCTCCAGAAGGACGCACCCGAGAGCAGGGCGACCTTCTCCTCGAGGGTGGCGTGATCGAGGCTTGTCATCGTGCAGCTCCTGCGGTGGTAGGGGTGGGTGAGCCTGCGCGGTGCGCGGTGAGCGCTGACTCGAGGGCCTCCTGGAGGCCGTCGGGAACTCCGGGGATGAAGCCGAGCAGCAGGGAGAGGCTGATGGAGTGGGCCTCTGGCCCGCTGGGGACGATCGGTACGCCGGGCAGCTTGTCCTGGAAGACGGCGTCGAGCCGGCTCCAGAGACCGGGGTCCGCTGCCAGGACGGCGATCGGGGTGTCCATGTCGACCACGGTCGAGTCGGCTGCCGGGAGGTCGTAGGTCCAGGTGTGAGAGCCGTCGCCGACCTCGACGACCGCACCCTCGGGGTGCAGCGGCAGACGGACCTCGGCGGTCGCCCCGGACGGGACGACGACGTCGAGCCGCATCGAGCCGTCGGTGATCTGCCAGGCGACCTCGGCGCGGCCTCGGACCGTGTCGTTCCACACCCGAGCACGGGTGAGGGAACCGCCGGGCTGCGGTGCGACGAGGAGGCGCCGGTAGCCGGGCTCGAGGGAGGCGAGGCCACCGACGACCCGGTGCAGCCAGTCGGCGACGGCTCCGAGGGCATAGTGGTTGAGCGAGGTCATCCCGGAGTCGTTGAGGCTGCCGTCGGGTCGGATCGCGTCCCAGCGCTCCCAGACCGTCGTGGCGCCCTGGGTGACCGGGTAGAGGAAGGACGGACAGTCGGTCTGCTCCAGGAGCAGGTACGCCTCGTCGAGGTGCCCGGTCGAGGACAGGGCGTCGGTGACGAGCGGGGTCCCGGCGAACCCTGTGGAGATCGTGTAGCCCGATCTCGCCACCACGGCGGCCAGCCGGTCACCGGCGTGCTGGCGCTGGCGGTCGTCGACCAGGTCGAAGACGATCGCGAGCGCGTAGGCCGTGGCGGACTCGGAGGCTACCCGGCCGTTCGCGGTCACGTACTCGTCGTTGAAGGCACGGCGCACGCGCTCGGCGAGGGCGGCGAAGGCTGTGGCGTCCTCGTCGTGGCCGAGCACCCCTGAGGTCTGAGCCATCTCGCGGGCGACCTTCGCGAAGTACGCGGTGGCCACGAGGTAGCGATCTGTCTTGCCTGCCGCAGCGTTGTCGGCCGGTGCGTCCGGGTCGAGCCAGTCTCCGTACTGGAAGCCCGAGCTCCACAGGCCGGTCTCGTCGAGGAGCGCCTCGACACGTCGGACGAAGGTGGTCATCGACGGGTAGGCGCGGGTGAGGATGTCGACGTCGCCGTACTGCTGGTAGAGCGCCCAGGGGATGCTCACGGCGGCGTCGCTCCAGAGCGCGGTGGGCGGGCTGGGGGTGGCTACGACGTTCGGCACGATCCAGGGGACGTCTCCGGCCTCTTCCTGCTCAGCAGCGAGGTCCGCGAGCCAGGATCCGAGCACGCCGCGCACGTCGTAGAGGAAAGCTGCGGTCGGGGTGAAGGCGTTGAGGTCCCCGGTCCACCCCAGGCGCTCGTCGCGCTGGGGGCAGTCGGTGGGCACGCCGACGAAGTTGCCCCTCATCCCCCACACGACGTTGTCGTGGAGACGGTTCACGAGCTCGTGCGAGCTCTCGAAGCCGCCTGTTCGGACCATGTCGCTGTGCACGACGACAGCCTGGACGTCCTCGGGTGTCACCTCGCCTGGGTAGCCGGTGAGCTCGAGGTAGCGGAACCCGTGGAAGGTGAACCTGGGCTCCCAGGTCTGAGAGCCTCCTCCGGCGAGCGTGTACCGGTCGGTCGCGCGGGCGGTCCGCAGCGTGCGCACGTCGAACTCCCTGTCGATGAGGGTCTCGGCGTGCCGGAGCGTCACGGTCGTCCCCTCGTCGCCGTCGACGGTGAGGCGGACCCATCCGGTGATGAGCTGCCCGAAGTCGACGACGACCCGTCCGTCGTCGCGGACGGAGATGCTCACGGGGGCGAGAGTCTCGACACGGCGGATCGGCTCTGCGCCCGTGCGGACGAGCGAGCCCTCGGGCCAGTCGAGCGGTTCCACAGCCGTCCACCCGGAGTCGTCGAACCCGGCGTCGTCCCATCCGGTGGGTTCCAAGCGGGCGTCGTAGACTTCGCCGTCGTAGATGCTGCTCTCGCGCGTGCCGCCCGTGCTGGCGCGGAACTGCCCGTCCGAGACGATCGTCTCCGTCGTGCCGTCGGTGTGCTCGACGACCAGCTCGAGCCACAGCGCGAGCCGGTCGGTCCACAGGTTCCGGCGCGACTCCCAGCCCAGACGTCCGGCGGCCCAGCCCTCACCGACGACCGCGCCGAGCACGTTCTCCCCCTCGTGCACCAGGTCGCTCACGTCGTGCTCGCTCACCGCGAGCCTGTGCGCGTACGAGGTCCACCCCGGTGCGAGCACCTCGTCACCCACCCGAGTCCCGTTGAGCCACGGTTCGTGCACCCCGAGGCTCGTGATGCGCAACGTGGCCCGGACCGGCTGGCCGTCGAGGGCGAACGACCGCCGGAGGTAGACCGCGGGGCTGCCTTCGCTCGCGGTCGTGCCGGGAGGGGTGATAAAGCTGGGTGATGTCATGGTGCTGGGCTCCTCGTGCTTACTTGACTGATCGGATGCGGAGGACGACGGCGCCGCCGGCGACGGTGAAGACCGCTGCGACGATGTACAGGAGGGGGTAGTTCTTGCTGACGGCGGCCGTGGCACCGAGAGCGAGGATCGACGGCGCGATCAGCGGGGCGACCGCCTGCGGGATCGCGGCGGCGAAGTTCATGATGGCCATGTAGCGACCGGCCTGGGCTCGGTCAGGCAGCACGTCCAGCGCTAGGGCCATGTCGACCGCCGAGAACATGCCGAGCCCGATGCTCGTCACGAGCGAGCCGGCGAAGAGCAGAGGCAGGCTCGGGGCGAACGCCATGGTCACCGCACCGGCGCCGAAGAGGATCCCCGCCAGCAGGACGAAGACCCTGCGACGGTGGAAGCGGTCGGAGAGGAAGCCGCCACCGATCGCCCCGAGACTGAGGGCGACGATCCCCATGAGAGAGAGCACGGCCAACGTCGGGGCAACGTCCTCGACGGCGACGCCGAGACGCTGGGCGAAGAAGAAGGCGGTGAATGTCGTGTTGAGGGTAAGTCCGAAGTAGAAGAGGAACCGTCCGAACCAAGCCCATGCGTAGTCGGGGTGCTCTCGCGGGTCGAAAACCATCCCACGGAAGGTGCCCAGCACCGTCATCGGCTGGTCGAAGGTCAGACCACGGCTGTCTTCCTCGTGGACGAAGACGACGAAGAGCGTCGTGAGTAATAGCCCGATGAAACCTGGGATGAGGAAGAGGAGGAGGTTGTTGCCTGAGACGAAGCTGGCGACACCGACGCCGAGGACCGGAGCAACCTGGGTCGCGAAACCTGTGAGGCCGGCGACCTTGCCGCGCTGGTGCTCGGGGAGCTTGTCAGCCTGCGAGTACTGGAGGTTCCCCAGCACCTGGCCCCAGGTGAGCTGGGTCATGACCCATCCGACTCCCAGGATCAGGATGCTCGTCGACTGCGCCATCACGGTGAGAGCCACCATGCCCAGGAGCATTCCGGCGATCATGAACGGACGGCGTCTCCCGATCCTCGTTCGGGTGCGGTCGCTGAGCTGACCGAGCAAAGGGCTCGCGATCATCACGGCGAACGCGCCGGCCCCGGTGATGTAGCCCAGGTACTGCTCCTGACCGGGGGCGAGCTGGGCGACCTTAATCGCGAGCGATATCCCGAGAGGGGTGATGAAGGCCACGAAGACACCGAACTGGGCGATCACCTGCATCCAGATGTAGCGCGTGCTGACGTCCGGGATGTCGGGCGGCGTAGGAGTGAGGTGTGCCGGTGCCTCAGCGTTAGGTGGCTGGTGCCTACCGACTGCTTCCCCAGTGGCAAGGCTGCCCGCGGCACGTTGCTCGCTGGTCAGCGTTTCGACAGGCATGCGTGCGCCCGTCCTGTCTAGTGAATCGTCGTCGATCGTCATGAGCGCTCCATTGCACGTCAGTTACTAGCCCGCGCTAGCGACCTCACTGTGACACACACAGCTAGCGCGCGCAAGCATGATGTCCGGCAACGGCCGCTGGGCGATACCCTGAGCAGATGGAACCTCAGACGCCGACGCGAAACCGACGGGCCACTGCGGCGGATGTCGCTTCGGCAGCTGGAGTGTCCCGCGCCACCGTCGGCTTCGTGCTCAACAACACCCACGGGCAGACGATCTCCGCCCCCACACGCGAGCGCGTCCGGGCTGCCGCCGAGGGCCTCGGCTACCGACCGCACGCAGGCGCACAGGCTCTTGCGCGAGGCTCGAGCACCATCGTCATCTTCGTCCTGCCGGACTGGCCGCTCGATCACTCGATGCGAGCTCACCTCGAGGCAGCGCGCGCTGCTCTCGACGTGGAGGGGTACTCCCTCGTGACGTACACGCGCCACCAGTCGAGCAAGGCACGCCCGCTCTGGGAGGTCCTCGACCCGGCCGCGGTGGTCGGGATGATGCCGTTCACGCCTGATGAGCTTGCTGGACTCCGCCGGTCTGGCGTGACGCGCGTGTTCCCCGCGACATCAGTCGTCGAGTCCGGAGCCGACCAGGTCGTCGACCTGGACACGGCTGTGCGGCTCCAGGTGGACCACCTCGCCGAGCTCGGACACCGTCGGCTCGCCTACGCGCTCTCGACTGACGAGCGCTTGACATCGCTCGGGGCCGAACGCCTCCAGACCGCCCAGGGCCGGGCCCGCGAACTCGGGTTGCCTGAGCTCGACGTCCGCCACCTCCCTGCAGACCGGGGCGAGACGCTCGCCGCCGTCACAGCCTGGATCGGCGCCGACGTCACGGGCGTCGTGGCCTATAACGACGACATCGCCTCGCTCGTCTCGGCGGCCGCTCAGCGACTCGGCGCTAGCGTCCCTGAAGACCTCGCGATCGTCGGCTATGACGACACACCGCTGGCCGCGTTGCAGTTTCCCGCTCTCACCTCGGTCCGGGTGGACACCGAAGGCCTCGGACGAGCCCTCGCCGAGATCGCGCTCGCGCTCATCCAGGACCGGGCCGTCCCCGTCTGGGACGTCGATGCGCACGCCGTCCTGGTCCGCAGAGAGTCAACCTAAGGCTCGTCCCCGCAGCCCGGGACGGAGCGCGGAGCCCGAGGGAGACTCGTAGAGGCGACTCGGCTCTACGTCGCCTAGTCCAGACGGCCTCCATGCGTCAGGTCAACGTTTACTCAACGAAAACGATGCGTGACGTCCCCAGAGGACGGCATCGCTGACCGGCCTGGGACCCTAGGATTCGTTGAAATTCCGGGGCAACGGCAACTGTTGCCATACAACGACAACCTAGTGTCCCAACCCGATCCAGTGTGGGTTCGAATCCCACCCGGGGCACCATGTTTCGCAGGTGAGAGGCGGTCTCGTCGCCTCGACAGACCGACTGACATCAGCGAGCTCGACGACGGTCCGCTGACGGTCGTCGTCATCGCCCTCGAGCCGCCAGCGCTCTTCTGAGAATCTTCTGAGATCTGCTCGGCACGATGACGTCATGAGCATCCTCACCGAACGCAGCGCAGGGCAGGTCTCCTCGGACGTCGCGCCATCGGTGCGCCGCCGGACCCGACGCCAGTCACCGCACCGCGGTCACCTCGCCGTCCGCGGGGTGACCGTCGCGGGTGTCCTCGCGGTCCTCGTCTTCTGGTGGGTGGGCACCCCACCCGCCGTCGGCGCGACGCCCGGCGGTGCGCTCACGAGCACCGGAGAGCTCACCGGGCTGGTCGCCGCCTACCTCGTCTGCCTCCAGCTGCTCCTCGTCGGGCGCGTCCCGTGGTTCGAGCGGGCCGTCGGCATGGATCGGCTCGTCGCCTGGCACCGCTCGCTCGGCACGACCGTCCTGCTGCTCGTGCTCACGCACGTCGCGCTCATGGTCGTCGGCGGCGCGATGCTCGACCAGCAGGCGCTGCGGCCCGAGGCCCTCTCGCTCCTGGCGACCCAGCCGGAGATGCTCAGCGCCCTCGTCGGGACCGCGATCTTCCTCGTGGTCGGCCTGTCGAGCGCGCGGCTGGCCCGGCAGCGGCTGAGCTACGAGGTGTGGTTCGTGCTGCACCTGTCCGTCTACGTCGGCATCTACCTCACCTTCGGTCACCAGATCGCGGCGGGCACGCACTTCGTCGGGTCGCCGGTCGCCCGAGCCGTGTGGACCGCGATGTACGTCGCGACGGCGGCGGCGCTCGTCACCTGGCGTGTCGTCCTGCCGCTGCTCGCGCACCGCAGCATGATGCTCACCGTCGACCAGGTCGTCCCCGAAGGGTCAGGCATGGTGAGCGTCTGGCTCCGTGGCCGGCACGTCGACAGGCTCGCAGCGCGGGGCGGGCAGTTCGTCCTGGTCCGGTTCCTCGCCTGCGGGCACCTGTGGACCGCGCACCCCTACTCCCTCTCGATGGTCCCCACCGACGAGCACCTGCGGATCACCGTCGCCGCGCTGGGCGACCACTCGACGAGCACCGCCGCGATGCGCCCCGGGACGCGGGTGGTCGTCGAAGGGCCCTTCGGGCTCTTCACCGCTGACCAGGCTCTCTCCGACCGGACCCTGCTCGTCGCTGGAGGCGCGGGCATCGGGCCGGTCCGGGCGCTCGCGGAAGACCTCGTCCTCCGAGGGCACGACGTGGTCGTGCTGCACAGGTCGCACACACCCGAGGGCCTCGCCCTGAGCCGAGAGCTCGGCGGTGCGCAGGGTCTGCGGTACGTCCCGCTCCCGGGGCGGCGTCGCGAGCTCGGCCACGACCCGCTCTCGCCCGCGGTCCTGCAGCAGATCGTGCCGGACATCGCTCACCGCGACGTGTTCGTCTGCGGCCCCGAGGGTCTCGTCTCGACCGTCGTGCGCTCGGCCCGAGCGCTCGGCGTGCCCCGTGCCTCCATCCACCACGAAGAACTGAGCCTGTCATGACTGCTGCGCGCTGGCGCGGGACCCTCATCTACACAGGCACCCTGGCCACCATCGGCACGCTGGCCGTCACCCGCTTCGGGCCTGTGCTCGGCGCAGACCAGGGGGCGCCCGTGACAGCCGCCACGGTGACCTCGACCTCGCAGGGGGCGACCACCACGCAGGGCGGCTCGACCACCGGGAGCAGCTCCGGCACGACGTCCGGTTCTGCCTCTGCGGCTCCGAGCACGACGGCGACCCCGAGCCCCTCCGACACGACCACGCCTGCGGCGGGGTCGACCACGTCGAGCACGGTGACCGTGGCCGGCGGAGTCTCCCAGACCAGGTACGGGCCGGTCCAGGTGTCCGTGACCTTCTCCGGGACGACGATCGTCGACGTCCAGACGCTCCAGTCCCCGAGCGCAGAGCGTGAGAGCCAGCAGATCGCCCAGCGCTCCACGCCGGTGCTCGCCCAGGAGGTGCTCGCGGCGCAGTCGGCCAGGATCGACACGGTCTCGGGTGCCACGTACACCTCCGAGGGGTACAGGCAGTCCGTGCAGTCCGCGATCGACCAGGTGGGCTGAGTCGTGCACCGGACCGAGGTGGTCATGGGGATCCCGATGTCGGTCGACGTCCGCGACCTCACCGACGAGCGGTCTGCCGCCGAGGCTGTCGACGCTGCCTTCGCCGTCCTGCGGTCCGCCGACGAGCGCTTCAGCCCCTACCGCGAGGACAGCGAGCTGCGGCGGTACGAGCGGGGCGAGACAGCCCCCTCGGCTGACCTGCAGGAGATCCTCCAGGTCGCCCGGGATGCGTCCGAGGCGAGTGGCGGGGCCTTCAGCATCCGCGCGCCGGACGGCTCGCTCGACACCAACGGCGTGGTCAAGGGCTGGGCGGCCGAGCGGGCGGCGGGCGTGCTGCGCGAGCACGGGTCGCGGCGCTTCTGCCTCAACGCCGGCGGAGACGTCGTGACCGCAGGGGAACCCGAGCCCGGACGGGCCTGGCGCGCCGGCGTCCGTGACCCCTTCGACCCGACGAGGATGATGGCTGTCGTCGAGCTGCGCGACGGAGCCGTCGCGACCTCGGGCACCTACGAGCGCGGCGCGCACGTCTGGGACGGGCGGACGGGTGAGACAGGCGCAGCGCTCCTGTCGGCGACAGTCGTCGCCGACGACCTCACGACGGCTGACGTGCTCGCCACCTGTGTCCTCGTGCTCGGCGTCGAGAGCGTCGACTGGGCCTTCGCGCACGGGGCGCGCGAGGCCTTCGGGGTGCTGCCGGACGGGCGGGTGGTCACCCGTGCGGGCGTGGCGCGCGTCCCGGCGCCACTCGGGTGACGGTGGGTCCGGTGCCCGTGGCACCCGGGTGACGCCCGCGTGGGCCGCCTCCGCCGCGACCGAGGCAGTCTCGCGGTGCGTCGGCTACCTGTCTCGCGGAGCCCGGACGGGGACCCGCAGCGTGACCACGGTCCCGTGCGACCCGTCGGCCCGGGGTCCCGCCTCGACCGACCCGCCGTGCTGGGCGGCGACCTCGGCGACGAGGGCGAGGCCCAGCCCGTAGTGCGTCCGCCCGTCCTGCGCGGGCGCAGGACGGTGCGAGGCGAAGCGGCCGAAGAGGTCGGTCTGCGCGTCCGGGACACCCGGGCCGTCGTCCGCGACCCGGAGGACGAGCATGCCGCCGGTCCGCTCGACGTCGACCCGGACCCCGGCGGCCGCGTGGTCGAGGGCGTTGTCGACCAGGGCCGTCGTCGCGCGGCGCACCGACACGGCGGAGACCTCGGCCACGGCTGACGTCACCCCGGTCCGCGCGAGGTCGACCCCGCGGTCGGCCGCGGTCGCGCGGGCCGCGGCGACCACGGCGTCAGCCACCTCGGCGACGTCCACGGGAGAGCGGTCGACCGAGCGGGCGTCGGCCGCGACGAGCATGTCCTCGAGGATCGAGGTGAGGGCGCGGGTGTCCTCGAGCAGACCGTCGACGTCGGAGAGCACCGGCGACCCGCTCGGCACAGCGTCCTCGGCGTGCACGTGGCGGCGCAGCAGCTGGGCCCGGGTCGACAGCAGCGTGAGCGGGGTGCGCAGCTCGTGGCTCGCGTCGGCGACGAACCTGCGCTGGAGAGCGAGAGCCTCGACGGTCGGCCGGACGGCACGCCGGCCGAGCCAGGCTCCACCGAGCCCGGCGAGCAGCACACCGGTCCCGCCGGCGACCACGAGCGCTGCCACGAGGCGCTGCAGCTCCTCCTGTGCCTCGTGCGGGTCGAGCACCACCTGGACGGCGCCACCCCGGGAGGGAGCGGTGACCACGCTGTAGGTGCCTCCGGCGGCCTCGACCCGTGAGCGGACCTCGGTCCCGGACCGGGTGACCTCGACCATGACGTCGAGATCTGGGAGACCCTCGGGCATCCCGTCCGACACCTCGAGCCCGCGCGGCCCGTCGATCGCGACCCAGGTGCCCGCAGGGGCGTCGCGGACGTCGTCGACCGAGCGGGTGGCGGCCTCGAGGCGGTTCTCGCCCGACTCCCGCTGCCCCTGGACGACGACGAGCAGGACGACAGCGCCGACCACCGCGAGGCAGGCGAGGACGAGCAGCGCGGTCTGCAGGCCGAGCGCACGGGTGGTGCGACGCAGCCGGGACTGCTCCGCCGCGGTGAGCGAGGTCGGCCGCCTCACGACGTACCCATCCGGTACCCGAGGCCGCGGACCGTCGTCACGACGTCGCGGCCCAGCTTGCGGCGCAGGTAGTACACGTAGGTGTCGACGGCGCCCTCGTCCTCGGCATGGTCGAAGACGCTCCGGAGCACGTCAGCCCTGGAGAACACCTGGTGGGGGTGACCGGCGAGCAAGGCCAGGAGAGCGGACTCGCGCTCGGAGAGGTCGACCGTCGTCCCGTCGCCGCGCGTGACACGCCGAGCGCTCGTGTCCAGGCGGTGCGCGCCCAAGCGCAGGGTGGTCGAGCCGGCCGCGGCGCCCGAGGCGCGGCGGCGCAGGGCGCGCAGCCGGGCGGCGAGCTCGTCGAGGTCGAAGGGCTTGGCCATGTAGTCCTCAGCCCCGGCGTCGAGACCGGCGACCCTGTCGGCCGGGTTCCCGAGGGCGGAGAGCACGAGAGCCGGGGCGGTCACGCCGTGGTCGCGGAGCCGGCCGAGCAGGTCGAGACCCTCGATGGCGGGCAGACCGCGGTCGAGGACGAGGACGTCGTAGGAGCGGGTGAGACCGAGGTGCAGCCCTCGCTGACCGTCCCTGGCGGTCTCGACGACGTAGCCCTCGTCGGCGAGCACCTCCTCGAGCATGGTCACGAGCTGCTTGTCGTCCTCGACGAGCAGCAGGCGGACGTCCTGGGCGCTCACGGGTGGGCTCTAGGGCCGTCGAGGACCGGCGTACTACGAGGCCAGCCGTCAGCCGACCACGGCCAGGTCATACGATCCCGCTCGTGCCGAGCAGGCTACCGATCGTGTACGTCGCGGCGAGCGCGAGCGCCCCGCCGACCACCACTCGCAGCGTGGGGCGCAGCGGTGCGCTTCCGCCGATCCGTGCGCTGGTGTAGCCGGTCAGGGCGAGCGCGACCAGCACGACCGTGGCAGTCACGGCGACCCGCAGGTGCGCGGGTGCCAGCAGCATCGCGAGCAGCGGGAGGATCGCGCCGAGGGTGAAGGCGAGCGCCGAGGCCCCGGCGGCCGCCCACGGGCTGACGACGCTGTCCTCGGTGATCCCCAGCTCCACCTCGAGGTGCGCGGCGAGGGCGTCGTGGGCCGTGAGCTCTTCGGCGACCTGCCGTGCGGTTCCCGGCGTGAGGCCCCGGGCCTCGTAGAGCCCGGTGAGCTCGTCCAGCTCGGCGGCGGGCTGCTCGGACAGCTCGGCGCGCTCCTTCGCGATGAGAGCACGCTGGCTGTCGCTCTGACTGCTCACCGACACGTACTCGCCGAGCGCCATCGAGATCGCTCCTCCGACAAGACCAGCCACTCCTGCGGTGAGCAGCGGCGCAGAGTCCGTGGTGACGCCGGCGACCCCGACGACGAGCGAGGCGACGGACACGATGCCGTCGTTGGCACCGAGCACGCCGGCGCGCAGCCAGTTGAGCCGTCCGGAGAGGTCGCCGGCGTGCGGCTCGTCGGGGTGGGCGCCCGAAGAAGGGCGCGGTGTCGAGGCCATGGGGCTATCAAACACCCCCGCTGGTGGTCTGGGCCGCTCGGACCAGGTGATGCCGACGTCCCTCTCCCCCTGGTGTCAGGCCAGAGCCTGCCTCGTGGCCGGACGGGGTGCGACTCGTGAAGCGGCTGGCGCGTCGTGCGACCCGGTGGTGGTGGCCACGGATGCGGGGCTGACGAGGCGAGAGCGCGGCACGGCGTGCGTCCCGTGCGAAGAACCGCACCTTGGCACCCTCGACGACCACGAGGTACACGACGACCAGCGCGACGAGCACGAGGAAGAACGGCGCCGGGAGCGGCTGGAACCCCAGCACGCCCGAGAGCGGCGAGTACGGCAGCCACACACCGACCCCGACGACTGCGAGCGAGGCCGCGGTCAGGGCGAGCGACGGTCGGCTCCGGTAGAAGGGAGTCCGGCGGGTGCGGATGACGAAGATGATCAGCGTCTGCGTCGCGATGGACTCGATGAACCACCCGGACTGGAACTCGCTCTGTCCTGCGTGGAGCACCACGATCATCAGGGTCAACGTCACGGCGTCGAAGAACGAGCTGATCGTGCCGAACAGCAGCATGAAGCGCCGGATGAGTCGATCCAAGAAGAGGACCTTCTTGCCGTCGCTCACAAGCACGATGTGCTGCTCGTGCTCGAAGCCCACCCCGGCGACTACGTCCTCGAAGGCACCGCGCTCTTCCTCGTCCACCCCCACCAGCGCGTCGACACCGCACTGAGCGCAGCGCTGGGCGCCACGGTGCGAGTCTCTGATGCCCGCACCCCCTACCAAGACATCAGCTTCGCCGTGCAGCAGCTCACAGAGATGGCAGTGCGAGCAGTCTCCCCCGGTACCAACGACCACTACACCGCGATCAACGCCCTCGACGACCTCACCGCAGGCCTGACCCGGCTGGTCAGCCGAGACCTTCCCTCCCCCGACCGCGCGGACCACATCGGCACCCGGCGCGTGCACGCACCCCGCACAGACCCCTGCGACCTCATCACCGAGGTCTTCGACGCCATGCGCTGGTACGCCCCAGCCGACCCCGGTGTCATGCATGCCACCCTCGGCCCCCTCGACCACCTCGCCCAAGCAGCCACCTCTCCGAAGGTCCGCGCTCATCTGGTCGCGCACCTGGACCTGCTCCAGGAAGCGTTCATCAGCGCTGGGCACGGCGACCACGACGTCAACACCTTCACTGCCCGTGCCGATGCGGTGCGCCTGGCTCTGGCACCCAGCTAGACGCCACCCTCGTGGACTTGGCGGCGATCTACCTAGGCGTGGGTATGGGTTGTTCTGACCTGGAGACTTTTCGATACCGGCCGGGCGGCAGGGAGCGTTCGCGGTGGAAAGCGCGACTGAAGGCGTAGACGGAGGTGTAGCCGACGTCCGTGGCGATCGCGTCGAGGGTGTCGTCGGTATCGCGGAGCCGGTGTGAGGCGAGTGTCATGCGCCAGCGGGTGAGGTACTCGCCGGGCGTGGTGCCCGCGAACGTCGCGAAGCGTCGCGTGAGAGTCTGTTTCGAGGTCGCGACCTCGCGTGCGAGGGCTTCGGTCGTCCATGCTCGCCCGGGTGATTCGTGAATCCGAGTGACGGCCTGCAAGAGGAGCGGGTCGCGGAGGACGCCCCACCAGGAGGCATCGGTCGGAGGCGTGGTGGAGAGCCAGGTGCGCAAGATCTCGACGAGCAGCACGTCGACGAGCCGGTCAAGGACCAGGTGGGTCGCGAGACCGGGTCGGGCCAGCTCCCTCCCCAGAAGTCGGACGATGTCGTTCAGGTTCGCGTCGAGCTCGTGAGCGCGGAAGTGGATCACCGACGGCAGGAGAGCGAAGACGGGCGTGGATCCAGCAGGGTCGTGTGAGTAGGAAGCCCCGAGGATCTGGGTCTGCACGTCGCCTTCGCCCAGCCTGAGGACGTCACCGAGGCGTCGTGCCTCATCGGCGGCTGCGACGTCGCAGGAATGGATGGTGACGCCGGGAGCGCTCGAGAGCGCGTGGGCCGCGCCGGTGGCGAGAATGACGATGTCACCGGTCATGAGAACCATCGAAGCATCGCCGCCGACGGTGAGATGAGCCATGCCTGCCGTGACCGCGTAGACGACCGCATCCCGGTCGCGGACCCACTCGACGCCCCAGTCCCCGGCGGCGGCTATACGGGCTCCCGCACTGCCCCGGACTCCGGAGACGTCGAGCACCTCAGAGAGGACATCCATGATGAGAGCCTACGCCGATCTCCCAGGACTCCTCATCTGTTGGTCACTACGGATATTTCTTTGGCTCCTACGGGCATTGGGAGGACCACTCATAGGTCCAAGCGTTATCGGTATCCGGGGCGCACGCACCGTGACGAGCACACATGGAAAGAGAAATGACATGAGCACCACCGAAGACACTGTCCCCGACGGCCTGATGCCCGCCGACGTCCTGGCCTCGACCACGCCGGTGGCGGTGTACGGCTTCGCCCGAGCCAAGGCCGGCCAGGAGCAGGCGCTCGAGGACGCGATCCGGGAGATCATCCCGACTGTTCGCGCCGAAGAGGGGTACGAGCAGTACTGGGTGCACACCTCCGAGGAGCAGCCCGGGGCGTTCGCCTTCTATGAGCGTTGGTCATCGGGCGCCGACATCGCGCGCCACGTCCAGCAGCCTCACATGCAGGACTATTTCGGCAAGCTCGCCGACCTCGTCGAGGGCGACCTCGAAGCCGACTGGCTCTGGCCTCTCAGCGACTGACCCTCCGGGTCCGCGACCACTCTTCGCCGGCGCGAGCCCATGAGCAGACGAGGGCTCGCGCCCGCCGCCCGAGAGCGGGCGATCACCCCGATCGTGTCGGGGCAGAACATGAACACCCTTGCCGCCCGCCGCGACGACGACCTGATCGACCGCCTTGTTGCAGAGGGCGTGGCGTTCATCCCGTTCTTCCCGCTCGGCGGCTTCACCCCGCTCCAGCCCCGAGCCCCGTCCCGCACGAGCTCGGCTCGATAGCGGGCTGACCACACGGACCAGACCGGTCCGGGGCCACTCACCAACAGCTCCTGTCTAGAGGACCGGCCCAGGAACGGTGTCCGATGCACACCCCTGTCTCGGGCGGACACCGTCCCTTGAGGGCCTCGTCACCCGCCGCATCGTGCTCGCCGAGGAGCTGCACCTCGGTCGTGCCGGCGAGCGGCTCCTCGTCTCGCAGAGCCGGGTCAGCCAGCTCGTCAGCGCGTTCGAGCGACGGATCGGTGCGCGGCTGGTGGAGCGCACGAGCCGGAGGGTCGAGCTCACGCCTCTCGGGCCGGACCTCTACGCCTCGCTCGAGCCAGCCCATCGTGCACTCGTGACGGTCTTGGACGACGCACGGCTGCGAGCGCGCGGCACACCCCGGCGGCTCCGGGCCGGGTTCCAGGGCGCGATCTACCCGGCGCTCGCCGCGGTGCTGGCCCAGCTCGCGCGGGACGACCCAGAACGCGCCGTGAGCACCAACGAGCTGCCCCTGGGGGACCCCTGCACCCAGGTGCTCGCCGGGAGCATCGACGCAGCGATCGTGCTGCTGCCTGTCGACGAGCCCGAGCCCGTCACCGGTGCAGTCTTCTCGCGAAGGCCGCCCGTGCTCGCCGTCTCGACGAGTCACCCCTTCGCGGCCCTGGACACCATCTCGGTCGAGCGGCTGGCCGAGATCACGACAGTCCCTGTCACCGGGGCGGCCCCCAGGTACTGGTTGGACGTGCACGCTCCGACGACGCCCCCGGAGGCAGGGCGATCCCGGTGACCGGAGGGGCGGGCACGATCCAAGAAGGCCTCTCGGAGGTCGCGTCCGCGCCGGTCGGGCTGGTCGTGTGCGCAGCCACAGCCGAGTACAGCCAGCGCCCAGACGTGGCCTTCGTCCCGCTCACCGGTCTGCCCGACTCAGCCCTGGGGCTCGTGTGGCGCGCCGACAGGGACTCTGACGGGCTCCGACGGCTCGCCGAGGCTGTCCGGGCTGCAGACGACCACGTCGTCGACGCCGACCACGGCACCCCGGCCGCGGCGCACGACCAGGAGCACCCGGTCGGTCCCCGGATCGCGGTAGTGGGCGATCTTCGCCTCGAGCACGCCGAGCGCTAGGGTCCTGGGCGGACCGGGGATATCCCCTTGCCCAGGTTCGAGACAGACGGCAGGGTGCTGCCGTGCTCTGACTCACTCAGAGGCCATCCCGGCAAGGCCACGACCCAGGAGGAGCAGTGCCCAGTCCCGATCGCGGGCCCGTCCTCTACGCATGGCGTGGAGCGTTCACCGACCCAGAGCTCAGCAGCCTGCACGCCGAGGGCTTCGGCCATCAGGTCGAGGAGGTGGGCTGGAACCACCAGCTCGACAGCCACAGCCTGGGCTGGGTCACCGCTCGTGACGATCGAGGGCTGGTCGGCTTCGTCAACATCGCCTGGGACGGTCGTGCCCACGCCTTCGTCGAGGACACTCTTGTCGCAGTGCGTTCCCGTCGGCAGGGCGTAGGAGTCCACCTGATCGAGGTCGCGCGTGACCACGCCGCCCGCGCAGGCTGCGAGTGGCTCCACGTCGACTTCGAAGAGCACCTGAAGACCTTCTACCTCGACGCCTGCGGCTTCGTCCCGACCGACGCCGGCCTCATGAGGCTCTCGGGAGGCGCGGCCCAGGTCGGTTCGACCTCGTCCACCCCTCTGAGCCCCTCGGACCAGGACCCCGCACCGGCCATCCCTCCCCGGGCACGACCGTCCCTGGGACGAGCAGACCGGGCAGGATGGCCAGATGGAACAGCTCCGTTCGCTCATCGCTCGTCGGACTGTCCGCTCGTTCCTGGACGAGGACGTCCCGGTGAGCGTGGTCAGGCAGCTGGTGGACCAGGCGAGGTGGACAGGTTCGGCGCGCAACCGGCAGCCGTGGCGATTCGTGGCGGTCTACGACCAGGCCACCAGGGCTGGGCTGGCGAGCCTCGGCGCGTACGCCGCGCACCTCGCCACGGCGCCTGTCGTCGTGGTCCTGCTGAGCCCGCGCGAACGCCACCTCGACGCCGAGTTCGACGCCGGGAGGATCGCCCAGTCCCTGACCCTCGCCGCCGCGTCCGCAGGGCTCGGAAGCTGCGTCACCAGCCTCTACCCGGAGGAGAACGCCGACACCGCGGCGACCCTCGTCGGCGCTGAGCCTGGCTGGAGCGCCCGACATGCCGTCGCACTCGGTCGCCCGGACTCGTCGTCACCTGTCGGGCGTCTCGCCGTACCGACCGGGCGCCGGTCCACCGACGAGCTATTCAGCATCCGCTGACCCAGGCGGGACGCGTCCTCGGAGGACGCCCGTCTCCGCCCGGACGAGAGCCGCCGCTCCCCCGCGTCAGACCTCTCTGACGGCCGCCTTCCGCGGGTGGACGGAGATCACCGGCCGGAAGTAGTCCGCCAGAGCCGGGTCTTCTCCGACGGGCACACCGTCCACCGCGACCCACGCGTGGGCGCGGAACGGCATCAGGCACGCCCCGCTCTGCCACTCGGGCCAGCTGCCGCTGCTCCGGCAGAGGAGCGAGACGGCGACCGAGCGTTGCAGGCACCACCGGCCTGCGCACCGCGCGCTCGTCGCGACCACGGCCTCGTAGCAGCGCAGAGCCTCCTCACGGGTCGCCGGGCGTGCGCCTGCGGAGAGTGCGCGCAGGGACTTCTCCAGCCGCCCGGGCCGCATCGTGGACAGCAGCCGCGCCACCCCGATCGCACACCACGTCCTGAGCCGCATCGACAGCGAGAGCCTCGGAGGCGTCATCGTCTCGCCTTCTTCACCACGGACCGTGCGAGCAGGTCCTGCTCCAGAGCGTCCAGGTCCGCGCCGATCCGCCCAGCCTGCTCGGGGAACTCCTGCACGAGATCGTCGTGGATCTCGGCGAGGGAGCGTCCGTCGATCATCGCCTGGAGCACCGTGAACCCCAGCGGGTTCAGCTGCAGGTAGGCGCCCGACTTCTTGTCGAGGGCGATCCCTCCTCCCTCGGCCTCCACGATCTCGAGCGAGGGGTTCAGCACGTAGCTCATCGGGCCAGCTCCTTCTGCAGCGACGGGTATCTCGGTCGTTCGACGTCCCGCAGCCACAGCTCAAGGCCGATCGCGACGTCGAGGTCCATGAAGGTCGAGACCGTGGCCGGCAGGCCGCTCAGCGCGTCGACGACCGAGGCACGGTCGACGATGCCTCGGGCGACGGCTCGGCTGTCCGGCCCGAACAGCTCCAGCAGGGCCTGTCGGTTCTGCTCGAGCCCGCGGTAGAGCTCGCGGTTGTACCCACCCTTGGAACTCCTCTGGGCAAGAGCAGGGGGCAGGATGCCGCGCATGGCTGCGCCGAGCAGCGGTTTGTACGTCCCTGTGCGGATGTGGACCGAGGGCTTCGCCAGCAGCGCTGCCTCGACGACGGCCTCGTCGAGGAACGGGCTCTCCACCCAGACACCGTGTCCGGCAGAGAGTGCCGTCATCCTCCGGGTCACGTCCCCGCCGATGCGGACGAGCTTCATGATCTCGTGCTGCGGCTTGCGCGGAGACAGCGGTGCGAGGTCACCGAGGCTGCGGCCGCGGCCCTCGAACAGGTCTGTCACCCGCGCACGTGCGTCGTCGGTGATCCACGGCGCCAGGCGAGGCGTCGACTCCCAGCCGAGGGACCACGGCCTCCTCTCGGAGACTGTCGCGGCGCCGAGACGGGCGAACCAGTCCTCGAAGGAGACGTCACGGTCTGGGTCCTTCGCCATCCGGCGGCGGACCGTGCGCGGCACGTCGTGGCGTTCGTACACGAAGGCTTCGAAGGGCTTCTTCGCGGCACCCCGGTCCGTCGTCAGGTAGTCGTGCATCGCCAGCACGTCCATCGAGAACAGCTCGTCGCCGCCGGTGCCGTTGAGGCGCGCGTGCGGGGCGGCGACGTCGACCCGGGTGTGCAGGTACAAGGACTTCCCGTGGGTCCGTGCCATGGGGTCTGGTGTGTCACGGGAGTACGACCGGTCGTCCACCATCGTGTACCACGTCGGTGACTCGTCGTAGGGGAACACATGATGCTCGGCACCTGGGAGCCGGGCTGCCGCGACGGCCGCCCAGCGTGCGTCGTCGTTCAGGCTGTCGTCGGACAGCGAGTGGAAGGTCTCGAAGGTCGCGGTGTGGCGGTCCAGCATGAAGGCGAGGCTCGTCGAGTCGAGCCCGCCGGACAGGTCCGCGCTGACCGACGCGAAGCTCGCGGACCGGGCCTCGACGGCCCGCGAGAGCGCAGTCCGGACCAGGTCGGCCGCCTGATCGGCATCGCCGATCTCGGGAGCCGGAGGTGACCAGTAGCTGGTCAGACGCAGCGTCCCGTCGCGGTCGAGGGCAGCGAAGGATCCGGGCGGCACAGCGTCGACCCCTCGCCACAGCGGCAGGTCGTCGACGGGGTGCGGAGGGTAGGAGGCCAGCGCCCACACGGGCACCAGCTGCTCGTCCACAGGGAGGCCACCGAGCTCGGCGAGCAACGACGCGCTGTCCGAGAACACGACGGCACCCGTGCCTCGCAGCCGTGTGCTGCAGAGCCTGCGTGTCCGAGAGATCGAGCCGGCCTGGACCGTGCCGTCCTCTGTGCTGATGAACAGATGGAAGTCCCCGGAGAGGTGGCGGCGCAGAGCGACGAGGTCTGACGCGGTGCGAGCCTGGCCCAGGCCTCGCTCCAGGACACCCGCTCCGTCGTGCGCGTGGACCGCGCCGACGGCCAGAATCCGGCGACTCCCGGCCGAGACGAGCTGCTCAGGGGCGCGGGACCGAGACGTCCGGACGATC
This sequence comes from Sanguibacter sp. Leaf3, assembly GCF_001425965.1. Taxonomy (NCBI): domain Bacteria; kingdom Bacillati; phylum Actinomycetota; class Actinomycetes; order Micrococcales; family Sanguibacteraceae; genus Sanguibacter; species Sanguibacter sp. Leaf3. Next base: position 1,142,453 of record NZ_LMRH01000002.1, read on the forward strand.
CAGGGGCGCCCTGAGGCATGACGAGTCGTGCAGGACCACCCCTGGGCCAGGCACGAGTCGGCCACTGCAGAGTGCTCGGGCGTGTCAGCCAGACCCACGAATCCCATCAGCCGCCCCCGTCGATCGTGCGCAGGCCCAGGTCCCGCGCGACTGTCCGTCCGCGTGAGCGCCGCCCTGTCGAGACGTGGTCGCCAGGGCGGCGCTCAGTGATTCAGCGGTGTCCGATCAGAACCACCATCCGCCGACGAAGTCGACGACCCCGCCGTCTCGCACGGCCTGCGTGAGCTCTGTGAAGTCGCCTGCGGCGACGATGCTCGGTGCCTGGTATGCCTTCTCCATGATGTCCTCCTCTCCAGAAGCGTCATTGCTGCGCGAAGAGCTGGCTCTCCGCCTGGATCCGGGGGGGTGAAGCCGATCCCCGGGCGCAGATACCTCGACCTAGATCCCCCTGCGACGGTCGAGGTTTCGTTACGCGCCTCACCGTAACAGTGGTCTCCGGAGAGGACAAGCACTCGAGATCAGCGCGCCCAGAGGGTTACCGAGGGCCCTCCGGGCGCCGGGAGGGGTCCGTGCTCCGACGTCGCAGGTCAGAGCGCAGATCAGAGCCCAGGCCACATCGCAGGAGCTCGGTTTCACGCGGGGCGCGACCCATGAGGCGGAGTTCGCCGACGCTGGCTAGGCGCCGGTCCCGTGCGGCGAGGCGCCGAGCTGCGTCATCACCGTCTGCACGGTCATCCGTGCGAGACGGTCGTCCAGGGCCCCCTCCAGCGGGAGGAGCGTGCGCGCGAGCAACGGTCCGATGAGCAGGTCGCAGACGAGCTCGAAGTCGACGTCAGCGCTGGGGATCTCCCCCCGGTCCGCCGCAGAGCAGATCAGGTCACGGACGTTCGCCCGACGGGGCTCGATGAAGTCGCTGCGGTAACGGCTCCGGATCTCCGGGTCGCTGCGGACCAACCTCACCAGCCCAGGGAGGTTGCGCTGCATCAGCGGGGTCGAGAACATCGCGATGTCCTCGCGCTGCAAGGTGAGGAGGTCGTCGGAGAGCGAGCCCGTGTCGACCGGCGAACCCGTACCGAAGCGCCGCCAGATGACCTCGAAGGCGAGGGCGGACGTGCTCGGGAAGCGCCTGTAGAACGTGGGCCTGGTCGTGCCGACCTCGGTCACGAGCCGGTCGACCGTCAGGGCCTCGAAACCCTCGGAGACCATCGTCCTCTCCGCTGCCTGCAGCAGTGCTTCGCTCAACCCCGGCGTCTGGGGCCTACCTCCGAGGTTGGTCTGCATGCCGCAACGATATCAACCAGCCCGACGAAAGACCTCAAAACAGTACGGACACCGCAGGCGGACGTTAGGCCCGGGACTGTAATGTAAATCACATGCTCCAGGGGGAAACGACAAAGACGCCTCTGACCGCAGTTCTCGGCCCCGCCCACGGGAGGTATTTTGCCGAGGGCTATCGAGAGGTCCGCTACGAGGTCGGCACGGTCCGCGAGGACCCGATCGACGACTGCCGCGCGCACGCCGTCGTCACGGCTCTCTATCCGCAGGACTGGTCCCGCGGCAGGGACGGTTCGGCCCGCACACCGCACCTGAGCTCGGTCGACGCCATCGCCCTCCCGCTGATCGTGCTCGAGAGGCTCGCCGACCCGGCTCGCCTGTCCTCGTACTGGGTCGAGCGGGTCGAGCTCCGCGCTCCGACCGGGCCGAGGACCGATCTCGCGAGCATCCCGCTCGTCCTCGATGTCGAGGGGGTCGTCGGTGAGACCGACCTGTCGCTCACGGCAGACACCGGCGGCATGCGCACGCGGCTCGCCCTGCGCCGCTCGGCAGCCGGAGGACCTGAGCGCGGCGACGACGGGACGCCCTCGGTCTACTCCGAGGGCTTCCGGCACGTCGGCGCTGAGACGTCGCTGACCGCGCACACCGTCGACGAGGGCGTCGGAGCCCTCCACGACTTCCGTCTTCGTCCGGGAGCCCAGATGCCTGCGCTGTCAGGGGTAGAGGCCGCGTTCTCCCCCGCGGTCAGCGCGATCGACCTGCTGGTCACGATGGGTCAGATGACGCAGGCGACGATCTACCAGAGCATGCCTGTCGAGCACCGTCGTGGTGAGCTCTGGATGCGCTCGATGACGATCGACGTCTGTGAGACTCCCCGGCCGCTGCCGTCATGCGTCTCCAGCTCGACGCGGGTCACCCGGCACCGCGTCCTCGACCGGGACGGCCGACGCATCCACGACATCTCTGCAGAGTCGCAGATCGAGACTCTCGTGCATGCCAGGGCGAGCCTCGCCTACGTCGAACCCACGCCTGCCCCCTCGAAGGGATCACCTGGAGCATGAACCACGTCGACGCCAGCAGAGACGCCCTCGTGCGTGCAGCCTCCGAGCTGTTCACCACCCGCTCCTTCGCGGAGATCTCGATCGCGGACATCGCCGCAGAAGCCGGTGTCCCGTCGGAGGTGGCCCTGAGAGCCTTCCCCTCGACGCACGACATCGGCACGGTCGTGCTCGACCACGAGAGAGCCAGCATGCACGCTGTGCAAGATCGGCTCGCGAGCCACGACGGCTCGGCCCTCGACCGTCTCGTCCTCGCCTTCAGGCTCGTCGGCGAGAACCTCGCGGGGGACGTCCTCGTCCGCGCCGGCGTCTGCCTCGCCTCCGGCGCGCGCCACGCCTTCCCAGGACGACGCCTCGACCCGTTCCAGACGTGGCTCACCTTCGTCGACGGCCTGCTGACCACGGCGCGAGCCGACGGCGAGCTCCGTGACGACGTCGACCTGACGTCGGCGGGCTGGCTGGTCGTCGCGAGCGGGATAGGGACGATGGACTACTGCCGGACGCAGGGACGGTGGCACGACGCGACGCGCCTCCTCGAGCAGACTGCGCTGGGGATGGTCGCCCTGCTCCGCGCCTCGGCCGCAGAGGGGCGACGATGACGGAGGAGCAGAGCGTCGTCCTCGTCACCGGTGCTTCCGGTGGGATCGGTGCAGCGACCGCACGACTGCTGCTGGACCGCGGTCACCACGTCGTCGCCCACCACAGCCGACGCCGTGAAGCCGTGGACGCCCTGGTGTCTCACGCCGAGTCGGTGGGGCGACGATGCTGGCCGGTCCAGGCCGACCTCGGCGAGATGTCGGGGGTGCAGCGTCTGGTGTCCGAGGTGGACCGGCTGCTGGTCGAGCACCCCTCGCTCCGGCTGACGGGGCTCGTCAACAATGCCGCCAGGCTGCTCGGCCCCTCCTTCGACGCCGCCGACCCGGACGACTTTGACCTCTACCTCGCGATCAACGCACGCGCCCCGTTCTTCCTCACGCAGCAGCTGTCGCGCAGGATGACCACCGGCGGGAGCATCGTCAACGTCTCGTCTGCGGGTGTGCACTTCTCGAGCCCTGGGGACATCGTCTACGCGATGTCGAAGGCGGCGGTCGAGGCGCTGACCCGGCACGCGGCCGAGGCTCTGGCGCCGCGCAGCATCCGGATCAACGCCGTGGTGCCCGGGTTCACCGACAACGGTCACCCGGCGTTCCAGGATCCCGCCATCAGGACCTACATGGCCGGGTTCTCGGTCCTCGACGACGTGGCGGCCGTCGACGACGTCGCCCGCGCGATCGGCTTCCTGCTGTCTGAGGACTCTCGACGAACGACCGGCACGCTGATCGACGTCAGCGGGGGGAGCACGTTGGGCGCACGACCGCGCACGGCTGGGAAGGTCTCTCTGCGCTCAGTCGCCGAGGGAGATGCTCTGCCGGCCCCGACGACCGGAGCATCTGCGGAGGGCACGGACGACCTCTAGCCCCTTCGGGCGCGCCGCTCCGCCACGCTCGCGGCACACCATCCACCGGAACTACTATCTGCACATGAGTGAAGATAAGAAGGTCTGCAGTCTTGGTGTGGACAGCCAGTACGTGGAGATGGCAGCCGAGGTCTTCCGTCTGCTCTCCGACGCGACCCGCATCCGCATCGTCCTCGCACTGCGTGGCGGTGAGCTGTCCGTCAACCAGCTCGCGGAGGTGGTCGAGAAGACGCCGACGATCGTGTCGCAGCACCTGGCGAAGATGCGGTGGGCTCGGATGGTCGCTGTCCGCAAGGACGGCACCCGCGCCTTCTACAGCCTCACCGACGAGCACGCACGACGTCTGGTCGGTGAGGCGGTGTTCCAGGCCGAGCACGCCCTCGACGAGACCCCCGCGCACCACGAGACCGCGATGCCGCCGCCCCCCTCGCCGCACCAGCACCTCCTCGAAGAGCGCTGACGACGATGCTCGACGTGCTGCGCGACAGCGCCTACCGCAAGCTCTTCAGCGCCCAGGTGATCGCCCTGGTGGGCACCGGGCTCCTCACGGTCGCCCTCGGGCTCCTCGCCTTCGACCTCGCCGGCAGCGATGCCGGCCTCGTCCTGGGCACCGCGCTGACGATCAAGATGCTCGCCTATGTCGGCGTGGCACCTGTCGTCTCGGCGATCACCGGGCGCATCGCGCGCAAGAAGGTCCTGATCGGCGCTGACGTGGCCCGAGCCGCGGTGGCCCTCTCGCTGCCCTTCGTGGGCGAGATCTGGCAGATCTACGTGCTGATCTTCGTCCTCCAGGCCGCCTCGGCCACCTTCACCCCCACGTTCCAGGCGGTGATCCCCGAGGTGCTCCCCGACGAGGGTCAGTACACCCGCGCTCTGTCACTCTCCCGCCTGGCCTACGACCTCGAGGCACTGGTCAGCCCTGCCCTGGCCGCAGCGCTGCTGACCGTGATGAGCTATCACAACCTCTTCGTGGGGACCTTCGTCGGGTTCGTCGGCTCGGCGCTGCTCGTCCTGGCCACGAGCTTCCCACCCCGGGCACCTGTCACGGCCGCGCCGTTCCTGGACAGGCTCACCCGGGGAGCACGCATCTTCTGGCGCGTCCGCGAGCTGCGCAGCCTGCTCTTCCTCAACCTGGTCGTGGCCACCTCGACGGCGATGGTCATCGTCAACACCGTCGTGCTCGTCCAGGGCCGCCTAGAACGCCCGCAGACCGACGTCGCGATCCTGCTCGCCGCCTACGGTGGCGGATCGATGCTCGTGGCACTGTGCCTGCCGAAGGTCCTCGACAGGTCCCCCGACCACACCGTCATGCTCACCGGCGCCGCGATCCTGCCCGTCGGCCTGGTCGCGGTCGCCGTCATCACGGCCATGGACGCGAGCACCCCCCAGTGGATCGCCCTGATCGGGGCCTGGGCCGTCCTGGGTGCAGCCACCGCGCTGGTCTCGACTCCGTCCTCACGGCTCCTGCGCCGCGCGTCGGACGAGGCGGACCGACCCGCGGTCTTCGCCGCGCAGTTCTCGCTGTCCCACGCCTGCTTCATCCTCACCTACCCCACCGCCGGGGTGCTCGGGGCCCTCGTCGGCCTGCCGTGGACCGCCGTGGTCCTCGCCGCCCTGGGGGCTGGAGCACTGGCCGTCGCGCGCACCGCGTGGCCTGCACCTCGCCCGGTCCCGGCGCTGACACCTGCGGGCTGACCTCCCCGCACAGGCCTCCCGGCAGCCCAGCGCGGTCTGCCAGAGGGCAGTCCTGGGAGCCGCGCCGATCTGCTCCCGCGGACTGTGGCCGTGCGCACGCCCGTGCGCAGTACATTGACGCCATGGACACAGCGTGGTTCGGTCCGACTGCTCGCAGCAGCTCGATGGGTTCGGCCACGCTCGAGCTCGCGTGGGAGTCCACGCCTCTGGGGGCGATGTCCACGTGGGGCGAGTCTCTGCGCCAGACCGCGCGGATGTGCTTCAGCACGAAGTTCCCGGTGATGATCGCCTGGGGCCCCGACCTCACGATGATCTTCAACGACGCCTACCGTGACATGCTCGGCACCCACAAGCGCCTGGCGGCCCTCGGCGCACCGCTCGCGACGGTGTGGGAGGAGGTCTGGGACGGCCTGGGCGCGACCGTCGAGCAGGTCATGACGACCCGCCTGCCCACCTGGGCGACCGACGAACAGCTGATGGTCAACCGGTCCGGCTTCGTCGAGGAGACCTTCTTCACCTGCTCCTACAGCCCCCTGCTCGACGACTGGGGTGAGGTCGCGGGGATCTTGGGCATCGCGACCGAGACCACCACCCAGGTCGTCACCCAGCGGCGACTCGCCCTGGTCGACTCCCTCTACGCCGAGCTCCAGCGCACCCCGAGCGACCCCGCCACGATCGCCCAGACCGCCATCGACCTGCTGACCGCGAGCCCCGACCTCGCGCGGTGCTCGATCGTCCTGCGCACCCCGGCCGCACCGGGGACCGTCGTCACCGGAGACCCTGCGCTGGCCCGGGAGACAGGCGCAGACGTGCTCGACCCGGTCCTGAGCTCCCGGGCCGTGATGGTCGCGGGCTCGGTGATCGTGGCGCCGCTGTCCTCGACCGACCACGGCGGCGCCGACGGTGCACTGATCCTGGACGTCGCCCCCACACGCCCCTTCGACGCGGCCCTGCGCGGCTTCGCGCTGCTGATCGCCGCGGCGCTGTCCGGGGCGCTGCGCGCCGCGACGCTCCAGCGCATCGACGTCGACTTCCTCGACGCCAGGGCACAGGTCCTCGAGCTCGAGCACGCCAAGGCCCGGGAGACCTCGATCGCCCTGCAGCACTCCCTGTTCACGGCTCCCCCCGAGCCCGACCACCTGCACCTGGTGGTCCGGTACCAACCGGCAGCGCGCGACCTCGAGATCGGCGGAGACTGGTACGACGCGTTCCTCACCAAGGACGGTGCCACGACACTCGTGATCGGTGACGTCACCGGCCACGACTACCACGCTGCGGCCGCGATGGGGCAGCTGCGCGGGCTGATCCGGGCGATCGCCTACGACAGCGATCACCCACCGGCGACGGTCTTCGAACGCACAGACGAGGCCATCGCAGGTCTCAACCTCGGCTCCTCGGCGACAGCCACCGCGATCATGGCGCGCCTCGAGCAAGACCCGGTGGGTCGCCTCGACGGGGTGCGCACGGTCCGCTGGACCAACGCCGGGCACCCCCACCCGCTGCTGCTCCGCGCGGACGGGACCATCGAGATCCTCGACCGGCACAACGACCCGCTCCTGGGGGTCCTGGCAGGCACGCCCCGCACCGAGCACAGCGTCGACATGCACCCCGAGGACACGCTCTTCCTCTACACGGACGGCCTGACCGAACGCCGTGGGGTGTCCTGGACCACGAGCACCGCGGCGCTGGTCGACGCACTGCGGGGTGGCCACACCAAGACCCTCGACGAGCTCGCCGACCACGTCCTGGCGACGCTCGCGCCCTCGGAGGCGGCCGACGACGTCGCGCTGGTCCTGGTACGCCCCTACCCGGAGAACCGGCCGCGCCCGCCCGAGGCCGGACCTGGGTCGGACGTGCCCGGACCGATCATCTGACCCGGGTCGACCGGTCAGGTCACTGTCTGTCGCGAGAGGTCCCTCATTGCGGGGCGTCGACGGGAGCCGTGTGGACAGTCCACACGCACTTGGACGTCTCGGTGCGGAACCACCCCATCTCCCGGGCGACGCCGAGAGCCAGGACGAGCCCGAAGCCACCGTCCCGGCTGTCCCGGTCGACGGCCACCTGCGGGGGTGCCCCAGGTGCACTGTCGACGACCTCGAGCAGGTAGGTCGGTCCGTCGGTGCTCAGGTGGACCGTGGCCGAGCCGCCAGCGTGGCGCAACGCGTTGGTCGCCAGCTCGCTCGCGATGAGCACGAGCCCGTCGACAGACTGCTCTGGGGCAGACCAGTGGTGGCCGGTGAGGATCTTCGAGACGTCGGCGCGCAGACCCGCGAGGTCTCTGGTCGAGGCGAGGTGCCACGTGCGCACAGCGCGATGCCCTCGAGGAGGGTGGGCGTACTGGATCGGTGGCACGGGTGCTCCGGGGGCTGAGATCGTGCAGGTCCTCCCACAGGGGTCGGCGGTGGGCCGATGAGGATGAGCGAGACCGGACTGCCCTGGGCCGGTGCGCACAGCAGGCGCTCGAGGAGGTCGGTGAGCCTGCGAGCCTGGGAGAGAGTTCTCGCCCACGGCGCCCGCGCGCCGCCACGCACTCCGCGACCCTACGTCCGATGTGTCCGGCACGCCCGAGCAGCCCTGCGCCTCGGCGATCAACGCCAGCGAAACTCGTCGATGGTCGATCTGGCGCGTGGTCGCCGAGTCGCCGCTCCGAGCAGCGCGAGACCCAGTGCGGCACCGACGACGTTGAAGAGCAGGTCGTTCACGTCCGCGACGTGGCCGCCGCCCAGGAGGCGCGCGGTGACGTACTGCACCACCTCGATCAGCAGGCTGAAGCCCGCACCGAGACCGAGCACGCTCCACCATCGTGCTCGGGGCAGGAAGAGCGGGACGAGGATCCCGAGCGGCACGAAGACCACGATGTTGATCACCGCGTCGCGTACCTCGTAGCCGGCCAGCGGCACCAGGTTCAGGTACGTGTCCCAGGGCTGTTCGGTCGAAGGCTTGTCGAGGAAGATCGGGAAGACCGTGTTCGCGAGGACCCCGGCGACGTACACCCCGTTGGCCAGTGCAACAGCAGCCCGTCGACCTGTGAGGAGATCGCGTCTGCGGAGGGTCCAGAGCAGGACCACGACGACCGCCGCAGCGACGGGGACGACGACCGGCAAGACCGGTACCTGATGGAACACGTGAGATTCTCCCTGCGGCAGATGACGACAGCGTCGACCTGCGCACGCTGAGCACGTCGGTGCGGCCTGCGCACGACGACCTGCTCAGTGCCTCAGGGCTGTCCGTCCGACACCGTAGGCCGGAGCGACCAGGGAAGAGATCCACCGGAGGCATGATCCTCGGACGGCCCGCTGCGCCCACGGGTGGACGACGGGGGTCGTCCCGTCACATCGCCTGAACGCAGGCCGCTCCGCCGAGCGCCTGTGCCGCGACCCTCGGTTGCTGCCTTGGACCGTCAGCGGACGTAGACCTGACGACCCTGCACGCGGACGAGCCTCCCGTGGTGGTCCCGCTCGACCACTGCAGCGATCTGGGCCCTCGCCCGCTTGGCCCGGAGACCGATGACGAGCGCGACGAGCATGGTCGCGACGAGGAGCGCGAAGGCCACGAGGATCCCGGCCAGGACAGCGAGCCCGCCCGAGACCGTCGAGCCGAAGATCGCGGCGAGCAGCCCCAGGACCACGCCGCAGGTCGAGCACGTCAGCAGCATCGTCGAGGCGAGCTGCGCCCGAGCAGCTGAGGCGACCACAGCGGGCATCGAGGCGTTGAGAGCCTCGGTGGCCTCTCGGCTGAGGATCGGGTCGACGTCGTCCCGGTTGCTGCTGCGCACGGCCGCTCTCCTTCAGATGGATCGTGAGGTGTGTCCCGCGCGCACCAATCTATGCCGGAGACGGCAGACGACGGTTCCGGACAGGCCGACGTCTCGTCCGACGTCGGTCATCGGTCGCCGGACGTAGGTCCTCAGTGGTTGGCCACCCCGAAGCGCATGGACCCGAGAAACCCTGAGGCTGCACAACGGCTCAGACCGCGTCGACGAACCGCCTGAGCACAGGCCTCGTGTCGTCGGCGCGCGACGCCCAGGCGAGGGTGCTCGGTTCGTGCTGGCCGTCGAGCTCGAGGGCGACCACCCCGCTCGGAGCCGTGAGCATCGCGCTGACGGGCGCGACGGTCACCCCGACCCCCGCCGCGACCAGGTGCAGGAGGGTCGTCCAGTTGGACGCCTCTTGCACGACCTCGGGGATGGCACCGCCCGCCACGACGGGGGCGAGGTTGCGCGCTGTCGCGAGAGCGCCGGCCCCCGGTGGGAAGAACACGAAGGGGTCCCCCGCGATCTCTTCTCCACGGATGCTCGACCGCCCGGCGAGACGGTGCGTGGACGCCACCGCGGCGACGAAGCGCTCCGTGTGGAAAGGGGTCAGCTCGACGCCGTCGACGGCGTCGGGGTCACGGACGATCGCGAGGTCGAGGTCGCCGCGCAGGAGCCGTGCGAGGAGGTGCGCCGTCCAGCCCTCGGTGAGGTGGACCTGGACGAGCGGGTGCTCGTCGCGGAACTGCTGGACCCGACGCACGGGACCGAGCGGCAACGCCGAGCTGACGAAGCCGACGTCGAGCCGTCCCTGCTCTCCCCTGGCGACCCGCACCACCTCGTCGGCGTCCTTCTCGCCCTGCGCCAGGAGAGCTCGCGCGCGATCGCGCAGCACCTGGCCGGCCGCAGTCAGCGCCACGCTGCGTGAGGACCTGACGAACAGCTCGACCCCCAGGTCTCGCTCGAGCCGCTTGATCTGCTGCGACAGCGCAGGTTGCGCGATGTGGAGCGACTCGGCGGCGCGGCCGAAGTGCAGCAGGTCGGCGACCGCGAGGAACGGACGGAGGGCGCGCGGCTCGAGATCCATGCACAGAGTTTATCGATATGCCGATTCTCATCTTGGACGTGCACCCATCGGAGGTCGGAGACTGACGTCATGACTTCGACGACCTCCACGCCGCAGCCCGCACCGGCTCCAGCTCCAGCTCCAGACTCAGCACGGGCGCCGGCACCGGCTCCCGTGTCCATCGCCCCGATGGCCGGCGCAGCCGACGCGCGCGCCTTCCACGACCTCAACGCCGGATGGATCACCCAGCACTTCGCCCTCGAGGAGACCGACCTCGCTGTGATGCTCGACCCGCAGGCCGCGGTCGTCGACGCCGGAGGTGCTGTCCTGATCGCCCGCGACGGCGAGGCGCGCATCGGGTGCGTCGCGCTGCTCCCGCACGGTCCCGGCGTCGCCGAGCTGGCGAAGATGACCGTAGCGCAGGACCGCCGCGGGACGGGTCTCGGGCGTGCGCTCATCACGGCAGCCATCGACATGGCGCGCTCGATGGGCTTCAGCCGACTCGTCCTGGAGAGCAACACGGCTCTCGTCGCGGCGGTGCGGCTCTACGAGTCTGTCGGCTTCGAGCACGTCCCTGCGGACCGGCGCGAACCGTCCCCCTACGAGCGGGCCGACGTGTTCATGGACCTGGACCTCGCCCACGAGGCCGTCAGGACGACGACCGCCCCCGACGCATGACGTTGTCCGGGTGCTGGGCGTCGTAGGCCGACCGCGCGTCGGCGATGACCTCGCGGTGCGCGAGCGACCAGTCGGCCAGCGCCTTGACCAGGTGGGTGAGGCTCGCCCCGGTCTCGGTCAGCCTGTAGTCGACCTGCGCGGGGACCGTCGCGTACACCGTCCGGGTCACGAGGCCGTCGCGCTCCAGCCTCCGCACGGTGAGGGTGAGCATCCGCTGGGAGATCCCGTCGATGGCGCGCTGGAGCTCGCCGAAGCGCCGCGCACCGTTGGCGAGCTCGACGATCACGAAGACCGACCATGTGTCGCCCACACGGTCGAGGAGGTCACGGATCCCGCAGTCAGGGTGCTCAGGCAGGCCGCAGGGATCGAGCTCGGCGGGTCCAGCAGTCACACGTGTGTGCGTGAGTGACATCGAAGTGCCTCCTTGTGGGCGGATCGCAGGGGGTCGAGGATCACCGTATCCGCTGGGCACGACCACGACAGGAGACTCGACCGCGATGATCATGGTGACCGGAGCGACCGGACAGCTCGCCTCTCTCACGCTCCAGGAGCTGAGCAGCCGCGGGGTGCCAGCTCTCGGAGGCACGAGGAGGCCCACCGGCGGGCAGCGCCTCGTGGACTTCGACGACCCGGCGAGCCTCGACCTCACCGGCGTCTCGACGCTGGTGCTCGTCTCGGCAGGCTATGCCGAGGACGACCAGGTGATCGCCCGGCACGCAGCCCTCCTCGGCGCAGCGGCCCGCGACGGTGTGACCCATGTGGTCTACACCAGCCTGACCGGCGCGGGTGACCACCTCGGCTTCGCGCTCGCCCACCGAGCCACCGAGGACCTGGTGAGGGGCAGCGGCCTCGACTGGACGATCTTGCGCAACGGCCTCTACGCGGAGCTCTTCGGTGGGCTGCTGACCTGGGGCCCGGACGGCCTGGAGTCGCCCTTCGGCGACGGTGAGCTGTCGGCTGTGGCACGAGCGGATCTTGCGGCGGCCGCGGCCCTCGTCGCCGCCCACCCCTCCGCCCACGCCGGTGCGACCTACGAGCTCGTCGGTGATCCGATCACTGCCGGTGACGTCGCGGAGCGGCTCGAGGTCCCTCACCAGAGCATCGGCCTCGGTGAGTACCGTGCACGGCTCCTCGCGGACGGCTCGCTGCTGCCGTTCCAGCCGCCGATGCTCCTGTCGATCGCCTCGAGCGTGCGCCACGGGTTCTTGAGCGGTTCGAGCGACGACCTCACCAGGCTGCTGGACCGACCGCCGGCGGATGCGCTGGCTGTGGCAGTCGGAGCGGCGTCGGCCGGTCGTCCTGTCGAAGCACCTCGAGGGCCACTCGGAGCGTAGGACACCGGGGCCTCGAGCGTCGACTCCACCCTCGACCGGCGCGCGAGCGCACGCGGCAGGGCAGCGAGGACAGACTCGGCGACGACCTCTGGGTTGATCGCCGTGGTCTTGCCCGCTCCGAAGGGATCGTCGAGCCAGACGACCACGGAGAGACGCTAGCCCACAGGGCTCGGTCGGCGTCAGCGCACCGCCGCCCCTCGACGTCCAGCACGGGCGGGCACCCGGTGACGGCCGACTGCTCCGGCGCGGGTGAGGGCCGCAGGCCTGACGGCGAACCACAGCCCCCACGTCAGCGCGCCTGACCACACCAGCCCCCACCACGGGAACCCCGCGCCAGCGGCTCCCGCGACGATCACGGCTGCGGGTAGGTCTGCCTCGTCCACGCGGTGCGCCTGCACCAGCAACCTGTGGGTGTTGACACCGATCGGCGTGCAGGTGACGAGGGTCAGCAGGTCGGCCCCAGGGACTGGTTGGAGCAGGTCGGTCTCGGTGGGCAGCACAGTGGCGATCCGGTCCACCCTGTAGGTGAGCGTCTCCCCCACCACCTCGACGGTCACTACGTCACCGGCGACCAGGTCGTGGAGGTCTGTGAAGAGCCGCGACTGCGGGATCCCGCTGTGACCGGTCAAGACGCTGTTGGTGCCGGCGCCTCCGACGGGCAGAGCTGATCCTTGAAGGTGCCCGACACCACGTTCGAGCGTCTCGTCGCTCGTGCCGTGGAAGACGGGGAGCGACGCGCCGATGGTCGGGATGCGGAGCCGCGCCATCGTGTCGGAGGTCCCGAGCCGCAGCTGGTCGAGATAGTCGAGACCCGGGCCGTCCGACGCGCTGGCGGAGTCTGCCGGGCCAGTCGCCGTCTGGTCAGGCGCTGCCGGGTCAGGCGCTGCCGGGTCAGGCGCTGCCGGGTCAGGCGCTGCCGGGTCGCCAGAAGCATCGGTCGTCTCGGTCGTCTCGGGTCCTCCTGACTCCTGCTCGGACTCGGCGGCCGGGGCTGCGACCGCAGCTGCCGCTGCGGCCAACCCGTACGGGTCTTCGATGCGGTCGGTCGCGAGCGACCGGTTGTACTCGTGAGCCCGGTCGAGGATCTCCGACCGTTCGCCCGCCGGGAGCGAGTCGACAGTCTCGGTGTACCCGGACACCTCCGCAGCGTGGGCCCGGTCCGAGAACCAGTTCCCCGCCGAGGGATAGAGGAGGACCGATGCGCCGGCGACGGCGAGGAGCGCGACGAGCGACCGACGGACGACCATCGCTCGGGGCGTGCGCGTCCGCGAGCGCTGGATGTCCCCCGCGCTGCGTGGGGGTGACCGCCGGGGTTCTCGATGGGTTGCTGCACGTGGTGGTCGCAGGGCCACGTCCGACCGTCCGTCCTGTCGTAGGTGAGAGGGTGCGGGGCTCGTGTCCGCGCACCCTCTCCGTGAGCACTGCACGTCGCGCGCCGCTCGTCGGGTGGCGACTGCTGTCGCCTGCCGTCCGGAGGTGGCGTCGTGCGCCTGCTGGCAGGAGGTGACTCCTGCGAGCTGCCGTCCGTAGGTACCGTGAAGGGCATCTACGGACGGCTGACAACCACCTCGATCAGCGGTCCGAGCGCGAGGAACGACGCGAGCGGATGCTGAGCGCGGCAGCGCCGACGAGCAGCAGGACGCCTGCGGCGATGATGGTCGTGACGCCCTGAGCACCTGTCATGGGGAGCTCGAAGCCGCCGTTCGCCTCGGTGTTCTCGATCGTGAGGTCGACGGTGGTGTCGTCGCTCGTCACCGTGAAGGCGATCGGCTCGGCCAGCAGCTCGTACCCGGACGGGGCGACGACCTCGACGAGGTAGTACTGGACCCAGTCCGCCGGGTCGTCGATCACGACGTTGTCGACGATGTTCGAGTAGCCGAGCCCCGAGATCGTGAGCAGGCCGTCCTGAGCACTGGTCCACGTGCTGACGCCCCCGAGGGCGACCGGCTGGGTGCGGGTCCGAGCGTTCTCGAGAGACGTGAAGACCTGGAACTGAGCTCCAGAGAGAACCTGATCGTCGGAGTTCACCTTCTGCACGGTCATCGCGCCGAACTTCGTGACTGCCGGCGGGGTGACGACAGGGTTGCCCTCGTCGATGCTGGGCTGGTTCGGGAAGATCGAGGCGATGTTCTCGATCTCGCCGGCCTCGAGGACTGTCGTCTCGATGACTACCTGGACCTGCGCGCCCTCGTTGGCGGCGAGGACGTCGAGCCCCTCTGCTGTGAAGTCGACAGTCACGGTGTTCGTCGCGACGTCGAGCACGGAGGTGTAGTGCACACCCGCGGTCAGCGTCGTGCCGTTGGTGAGGGTCGCCGTGGTGGACACGTGCTCGAGCCGAGAGTCGAGAGGATCGACGACCCTGTAGGCATCGGTCCGTCCGCCGACGGGGATGTCGCCGGTGATGGTCCATGTCACGACGTCGCCGACCTTCGTGCCAGCGTCGGTGACGGTCTTGCCCGCAGTGGTGATGACGTTCTTCGGGTAGACGTGCACGTCGTACAGCCACTCGCCCGAGGTCACCGGGTCGGTGAGCGGGAGCGTGACGAGGAACGGCGCAGCGGCCCGTGCACCGGCCGGGGTGAGTGTCTCCTCGACGTAGTAGAGACCGAGCGGGAGATCGGAGAAGGTCAGCTGACCGTCGGCAGCGGTCACGCCGCTGAGTCCGGGGAGGCCGGCGACAGCGGAGGCAGCCGTGTCGACGGTCAGCTCGGCGGCCGAGGACCAGCCGGCGTTCGTCGTCAGGTCGATCCCGGGTACCTGGGTGGCAGTGAAGCCGACTCCTCCGAGCGCTGTGAGCCCGGTGAGGGCAGACGGGTCGATCTCGGTCCCGTTCGACGTCGGCAGGCCGGTCGTGGTCTCGGGGTGCTGGAACTTGTGGATCGACAGCGACGCGACGGATTCCGGGTCGATGGTGGTCGCCGCGACGGCGGGGGAACCGCCGACGCCGACGGCAGCCAGTGCGAGTGCTGCGACGAGCGCAGATCCGCGGAAGGTGAGTGCCATGTGTGATGTGCTCCTGATGAGTTCTCGTGGACCACGAGGGTCCGGTGTGATGCTGGTGCCCGGTCGTGAGACCTGGCGGGGTCTGTCGTCTCTGCGTCTCGGTCGTCAGCGCCTCCGCTTCCGGAGGGTGGTGAGGGACAGGGGGTGGCTTCGGGGCCCGAGGACGGCTGTCGCTGCGACAGCACCTGCGAGCAGGAGGAGCCCGACCGTGACGAGGCGCCCTGTGCCCGCCGACCCGGTCTCGGGCATGTGGAAGGTGGGGACGTCGGTCACCGTGAGCCGTCCGCCCGAGGCTGCGACCTGCGGGGCGGAGGCCGGGTCGGGCAGTGTGACGGTGCCGTCTGACGCCACGTCGAACCTCACGGCGGTCGCGAGGAGCTCGTGCCCTGGCGGGGCGACCGTCTCTCGGAGCCAGTAGGTGCCCGGTGCGATGCCCGGGATCTCGAAGGCCCCAGGGGTGTCGGCTACCGGTGACACGGGCAGAGAGTCGACGACCTCGCCGAGCGTCCCCTCCACGTCGGCGACCACCTCGAAGGCTGCGCCGTCAAGAGCGACGAGCTCATCGTTGACCTCACCCTGCTTGAGCAGCTCGAGAAGCGCTGTCGTCGTCGTCGAGGTGGAGCAGGCAGGGTCGAGCGACGAGGAGCCCGCAGCGCAGGTGGACGGCGGGGTCGAGCCCGTGGCGGTGACGGTGTTGGCGAGGACGGTGCTCCACGCGTCGTCGTGGACGACGACGGAGTAGCTGAGCGTCGCCGTGCTCCCTGCGCCGAGTGACGTCGGGCCGACCACCACGACGGGGTCCTGTGCGGTCGGGTCCGCCAGCTGCTCTCCGGGCTCGGACCCGACCGTGTACCGGACCGAGCCAGGGACGAGGTCAGCGTGGGCGAGCACGTCGGTGAGGTCGTCGGTCAGCACGACGTCTGCGACATCACCCGTCGTGCTCGTGGCCGTGACCGTGTAGGTGAGGGTGTCACCGGGTGATGGGTAGGTGGTGTCCCCCGAGCCCGTCACAGTCTTGGCGACCGACCAGTCCGCCGCGCTGACGCTGGTGAGGGTCTGGGCTGTGTTGTTGGTCAGGTCGAGGTCGGAGTCCACACCGGACACCGAGGCCGTCGTGACGATCTCGGTACCAGGCGTCACCGGCGCCGTGCCCCGCAGGGTGATCGGGCCGAAGCTCTCCCCGTCGCCGAGGACCTCACCGACAGCCGAGGGATCCCCACCGGAGAGGTTCGCGAGCGTCGCCATGGCGGCGTCCTGGCTGACAGTCCACCCCGGTGGGGCGACCGCGCACGAGAGCGATCGCCCGTCCAGGACGCACCCGTCCGGCGCGTCGACGAGAGCGGCGCCCGTCACGGCCTCCGGGACAGCGTCAGCGACGATGAAGCCGTGAGAGGCCGCTGGTCCGAGATTTGTCGCTTCCAGCGTCCACTCGAAGGTCCCGCCCGGTGCGACCGCTGCTGGGGCAGACGTCGAGACGCCCAGGTCGACCACGTCAGCACTCGTCGTGAGAGCCATAGGCGGCTGCCCGACTGCGCCCCGAGGGATCTCGCCCGTACGGGTGCTGAGCCGACTGATCTGCGCGACGTGGTCAAGTTTGAGGGTCACGCTCGACACGAGGCCGGTCACCTGGATGGCGGGATATCCGTGGGGGTTGTCCACACCTGTGGGGCTGCAGCTGGTCGAGCTCAGACCGGTACCGATCCCGTCGAGGCTCACTGCTCCATTGCTCGCGACGGCGAGATTCTGCGCAGAGCTGACGTGATCGAGCTGACGCGCTCCGGCCGCAAGGCCGTCCACCCTCACGACCGAGGCGTCGTGCCACGTCAGATAGCACGCCACGGTGGCTCCTGCCTGGGGCTCGAAGATCGGGTAGAACCACCCCAGGTGGAGCCAGAGGATCGGGTCGACCGTCGGTCGCTCGAAGGTCACGGTGACTTCGCGTTCTCCGCAGGACTTGATGTAGCCGACCGTCGGCTGCTGTGCTGGAGGACGGGGGACCTCAGCCAAGCAGTTCACGGTCGCAGGGTTGTCACTGCTGTTGGTATGCAGCATTTCCTTGTACACAATGTTTGCCACCGGGGTGCCCAGCGCACGCACCATCTGTCCTGCTCTCTCGGCCACGACCAGGTCCGATGACGGAACAGCCACCGAGACGCTTCCGACGCCGCCGGGGAGCGGCGCAGACGCGGTCCTGCCGTCTCCGGAAGGCCTCCACTCCCCAGCGAAGGCCTGCCTGAGCTCATCGGCGTTGTAGGCATCAGACGCCCACCCCGGGTCTGACGCCAGCTCGAGACGCTGTCCTGAGACCTCGCTGGCCGCCTGGACCCCGCCAGCTGTGAGCAGAGACGCGGTGACGGCCAAGGTCGCCGCCGCTGCAGCTATGACGGATCGACCGCCGCGGTTTGCCAGACTGGTGGTGCCGCTGCTCACGGACGCGCGGCCTAGGCGTGGTGCTCTCACTGATCGATCCGTCCTTCGGTGCGGTGATGTGCTCTCGGTGACTAGACGCTCTCGGCACGCGTCGACATGACGGCGAAAGATGTACCGATCTACGGTTTCTGGTGTGATGCGCCTCACAGGCGCCACGTGGTCGCGTCGGGGTCGAGACACCGCGAGTCCGCCGCTCGTCGGGATGACCTCACGAACGGCTCGGCCGAGCGGCGAGACCGCTCGGCGCCTCAGCGGTCAGACGGCCGGACTGCCGGCCAGACCGTCGGACCGTCGAACCGTCGGACCGTCGGACCGCCAGAAGGCCATCCGGCGAGGTGGTCAGAAGGTCCGTGGGTACGTCAGTCAGACCGTGACGGAGATGGTCCGCACGGCCCCAGCGCGGCCCTGCACAGGATCGACATACCGCAGCTCGACGCTGTGGGTCCCAGACGGGACTGCTGGCAGCGGAACCCTCGTCGTGCAGCTCCCGAGCACCACAGACGCTGCACTGGCAGTCCCGACCACCGACGCCTCGACCGGCTGCCCGCAGGTCCCGGTCACGAGGACGATCACGTCGTGCACACCGGCCTGGCTCTCGACGACCTCGACACCAGTCACCAGCGGCGCGACGACCGTGTACCTGCCGACGTCGACCAGGTGCAGGTCGCCCGTGTAGCGGACGGCGACCGCGTGCTCGACGTCCGCCGCGAGGGAGGCGTCGAGCTCGATCGACCACGCCCCGTCGGCGACCTGCGCCGAACCGACGAGCGAGCCGTCGGCCAGCACGGCCTCGACCGTCGACCCAGGCGCCCCGGTCCCGCTGATCACGGGCACCCATTCCTGCAAGCCGGACGCGGGCGCGCCAGTCACGTCGAGCGGCACGGCTGCATCGGGAGACGACGTCGCTGCGTCGCGCGGCGGCGGTGGCACAGCCACCTCGGACGTCGAGGTGGTGCCGGGCGGCGCGGAGGGCGCAGCCGTCGTGCCGGGTGCAGGCGAGTCGACGGATGGCGCTCCGGTATCGCTCCCGATCTCGGTACCAGGACCGTCCGAGGCCGAGGGCGCTGTCAGGATCTGAGCCGGGTCGGCGGATCCCGTCACTGGTCCAGCCGAAGCCGAGGACGGGCTGCGGTCGAGGAGGACGACCCCGGCGCCGACTGCGGCGGCTGTCATCACCACCACGGCCACGGCGGCCGCGACCCGCCGGCTCACCGCCAGTGACGTCATCCTCCACGGGGCGCCCGACGAAGCCTCGCCGAGAGCCGCGCGGCCTGGCGCGTCGCTGGCAGGCAGATGGTCGACGACCGCACCGCCGACAGACCCCACGTCGCCAGGCAGCGCGACCGGGACCCCCGCGAGCAGATGCTCGGCCGCCGCTCCCCCGGTGAACAAGACCGGCAGGAGGACCGCGGGGAGCCTCCGACCGACGGCGGCGATCTCGGTCGCGGTGCGAGCGCAGTCCTGGCACGTGGCGGTGTGGGCCTCGATGCGGTCCTGATGGCGCGGGGTCGCGTCGCCGCGCTCAGAGAGCGGGAGGTGCTCGACGACCCAGCGGCACTCCGGGCCCCGCTCGCTGCCCCCGACGTGCGCTGCGAGCCACGACCTGCGCAGCCCTTCCCGCGCGCGTCGGACGAGGGCAGCCCCGGCGTTCGGGGCTATCCCGAGCCTGTCAGCAGCGTCCTGGACGGGCAGGTCCTCGACCTCTGTCATCCAGAGGATCGCCCGCCACCTCTCGGGCAAGGACTGGAATGCCTTCACCAGGACCACCCTGTCTGCACTCTGCTCGTCGTGGCCGGGCACCGACACGTCGAGCCTGTCGGCGAGCTCTGTCAGCCCGCCGACAGGTTCGGCACGGCGGCGGCGCGAGATGCTGACCGCGACGTTGCGCACGGTCCGAGCCAGGTAGGGGCGGAATCCGCGCGTGGGACCGCCACCGTCGCAGACCGCTGTGAACACGGCCTGGAATGCCTCTTGGACGATGTCCTCGGGGTCAGCGATCGTCGAGTAGCGGCCCGCGACCGCGAGCGCGACGCGCACGTGCCTGCGCCAGAGCTCGCCGTACGCGTCCCTCTCGCCGGCACGGACGCTGACCAGGAGGTCTTCGTCGGTGGTGGCTGAGCTGACGAACCCGCCCAGGTGCGCGTCGGTCGTCACTGGTGCCCACCGCGCTGGCTCGCCGAGGTGAGCTGCCGCTCTCCGACGTCGTCAGCCACGGGGTCCTGGGCTCGGAAGAGGTCGACCGTCGTGCAGGAGGTCTCGGAGGTGGTTCCGGTGAGGTCCGTCGCTGTGGCCTCGACGAGGTGCCCGTGGACGAAGTCCATGGCTGGCGGCTGGACGACCCATCCCCCGTCCTGCTCGACTGTCGTCCGGGAGGTCGAGCCGTCGGGGAACGTGACGGCGATGGTGTCCCCGGGGACCCCGTGCCCCGTGAACCGGTTCCCGTCGGTCGGGTCGATCTCGGGCGCGCTCGGCTGTCGCGGACCGATGGTGGGTGCACCCTCCGCCGGGATCTCGGCAGGTTCCTCAGAGGGCACGAAGGTCCCGTCGCTCTGCGGACCGATCGGGGTGCTGTGTCGCGCGACGACCTCGAAGGTGGGGGTGGCCGAGGCCTGGTCCGAGACGGCGATCTCCGTGATCTCGCCGTGCGTGTGGGAACCGAAGGCGAGCTGTCCGTCGCCTGTCGACCACGCGACCCCGAACACCGTGCCGGTCCCCGGTCCGACGGTCCCCTCCGGCAACGTCCATGCTGTGGCAGAACCGTCGACGGGGTCGACCCGGACGATCGTCTGCCCGTAGACACCCCAGAGATACCCGCCGGACGGAGCGAGGTCGCCGAGTCGAGCACCATCGGGCAGGTACAGCGGCGTCATGGTCTCCGCGAAGGTCCCGTCTGCGGCGATGTCGACAGCGAGCAGGACATCTCGTCCGCCCGCGTCTGGCACGTCTGCGACCACGGCCAGGTAGGTGTCGGAGTACACGCCCTCGCCGAAGGTCCCGCCGGTGACGGTGCCGTGCTGGCCGGCCAGGCTGGCGAGCGCACCGAGGCGCGTGATCGCCCCTGCTGCGTCGAGCACGACGAGATGGACGTCGGCCTGACCGTCGGAGATCTCGACGGCGTAGAGCCTGCCGTCGCTCGCCCTGGAGGCGAGCCCCTGGTGAGCCGCACCTCCAGGGGTGCCGGCACCGACAGGTGAGAAAGTGAGCGACGAGCCGGTCCCTGTCCCAGCAGAGAGCGTGGTCGACAGACTCGTCCCTGAGGACATGTAGACCACTCCGGGCCGAGGAGCCACGAGAACCTTCGCGACCCCTGCCGCTGGACCGCCGGCTGCGAAGACCAGACCGCCTGCGACGACGACCGCGAGAGCACAGCGAGCCCGGCTGCCGACTCCTGACGCTGCAGGGTGGGACTCCTCGGGAGGTGCCGACCGGCGGCGAGCAGTGGTCATCAGGCGTGCGGTCGTTCCATCCATGGTCACGTGTCTCCTCGACGGGTCGTGGGCGCGCCCTCGACACGGGCTTGACGACTCGTGAGGCGCTGGGCGGCTGGGAGCCCGCACCTGCGACCTGTGCTGCGTACTGGTGCGGGGGGCATGCCACACGGAACCAGCAGCTCAGCGCTCCTCTGAGTGCCGAGCGGTTGCCGCGCCGGTGGTGGGTGGACCTCTGAGTGACGACACCATGCAGTTAGGTGGTTCGCCTCGTCGTGGACACCGCGTCGCCCCATGACGCCCTGCCTGACGCCGCGACTCTGGCGTCAGGCGTGACCAGGTTGACCGCTCACCGCACCCGGCGGAGGCACTCCCTGCCGAGCTCAGGGTCGCTCAGCGCACACCGTCCCGGCTGTGACGCCTGGAGACGAGACGGCGGCGGGCGACACGACCGACCGGAGCGCGGTCAGGACACCTTTCCCTGGAGCAGGCGACGGAAGTACACCTGCGGCTCGACGTACCTGTCGAAGGCCCAGGTGAGCAGACGCGGCCTGACGAGGTCCACGACAGGGACGCTCGGCTCCGGGCGACCGCGCCTGTCGAACTCCGCGAGCAGCAGGCTGCGGCGCGACGTGGTCACCGGGGCGATCGAGTACCCGTCGTAGGTGCGCATCGGCACCCCTGTCCGCCGTGCCGCGATGTTGCGGGCGACGACAGGCACCTGCTTGCGCAGCGCACCGCCCGACGGCAGCGCGTCGAGGTCCGCGACGTCACCCAGACCCCACACGCGGGGGTGCTCCGGGTGCTGCAGCGTGGACGGGTCGACCCTGAGGAAGCCGCCGTCCCCCTCGGAGGCGAGGCCGCTGCCCGCGACCCACGCGGGCGCGCGGTGCGGCGGGGCGAGATAGAGCGCGTCGTACGTCAGCTCCGACGACGCGGACCCCGTGCCAGCCACGTCGACGGCCAGCCGACGGGACGCCGCGTCGACCGAGGTCACCGTGGCTCCGAAGGTCACCGTGACCCCCTGCTCGGCAGCCTCGGCCCGCAGACGCTGGTCGGCCCGGTCCAGGTCGACCAGGCGGTCACCCTCGACCAGCAGCTCGACGTCGATCGCGTCCCGCACACCCGTGCGCCGCCAGTGGTCGAGGGCGAGGAACATCGGCTTGAGACCGACCGGGGCGCAGGGCACGTGCCGGTCCGAGACGACGAAGACCGCACGTCCCGACGTGAGTGTCGAGAGCATCGTCCAGGTGTCGACAGCCGAGCCGGGCAGATAGCTCGTGGCCGCGTGCGGGGTCTGCACAGCCGCCTCGGACCCCGGGATCGCGTCCCAGTCGACCTGCGACCCTGGGCACACGGCAAGGTCCCCGTACTCGATCTCGTCACCACCGGCGAGGTGCACGGTCGAGGTGACGGGGTCGACCGACACCACCTCGTCGACGTACCACCGCACCCCCGACGGTGTGACACGGTCCTGCGGGCGGCGCAGCTGGTCGAGCGTCGCCTGACCACCGGCGACGTAGGAGAGCATCGGACGGTAGTGGTGCACCCGCGCAGGCTCGACCACCACGACGTCCTTCGCGCCGTCCCTGCGGAGACGGCCCGCGAGCGACAGCCCGGCGTTGCCCCCTCCGACGATGACCACGTCATGGTATCGACGACTGCTCACAGGGCACGCTCCGTGGGGCTCGGGGAAGAAGACCCTTCGCACGCTACGCGTCCCTGCGCCACGGCGCGGGTCGAGAACCGGGCCGCGAGCGCCGCCGGTGACCGATGGCGCACCGGTGGACCTACTCCCCCGGTACCTCAGTCGTCTCTGCTGGCTCCGTCGTCTCTGCCGCGGCGCCGAGCTCCAGGCCGTCGGGGCCCAGCGGGTCGACGAGCACGAGCTCTTCGACCTCCGGGTCCACCCAGCGCTGGTAGCCGGGCCCCGTCGCGGCGGTCTCGAAGCGCACCGCGACCCGCCCGTCGTCACGGAGGTGGACCACCCAGCCCCGGCCGTCCCTCGAGGTCTGCACGTCCAGGCCCGGGGCGAGGGCCGCGGCGGTCGCCCGGACCGGCCCGGAGCGGGCGTCGACACCGTTCTGGTCACCGTCGCCGCCCTGGGGACCGTGGCCGTCCGCGCCCGCGTCGTCGGCAGCGAGCTGCCCGGACTGGTCGCTCCCGGCGCGTCTGCCGCCGAAGGGCCCGTCGCCCTCGGGCCCAGCCTCGTCGACCCCGACGTCCATCCCGAGCGGGAGCATCAGCTGGGAGTGCTCGGACAGACCGTGGAAGGACACCCCGAGCAACCGGACGGGCTCAACCACCTCGGCGAGGGCGAGGGCCCGCTGCGCGGCCTGCCGCAGCGCTGTGACGTCGGAGGTGGGTCGGCTCAGCGTCACCGAACGGGTGATCGTCGTGAACGACGCGACCCGCACCTTGACCACCACGGTCCGGGCGGCGACAGCGTGCCGTTCCAGACGTCGCAGGGCCGAGTCGGTCACGGCGTCCAGCGCGGCGGCGATCGCCGTCCGACCGTGCAGGTCGTCGTCGAAGGTGTGCTCGGCCCCCGCGGACTTGCGCTCCCGGACCGTCGTCACCGGTCTGTCGTCCCAGCCACGAGCCACCCCGTAGAGGTTGGCGCCCGCTGCCTCGCCGGCGGTCATGACGAGGGTGTCCAGAGGCTGGGCCCGGAGGTCTTCGACGGTCCGCACGCCCAGCTGGTCGAGCCTGGCGGCGGACACCGGCCCGACACCCCACAGGGCGCGGACCGGGAGGGCGAGCAAGAACTCGTCTTCGTCGGCAGGGTCCACGACCCGCACGCCGCCCGGCTTGGCCGCCTCGGAGGCCAGCTTGGCGACGAGCTTGGAGCGACCGAGCCCCAGGGAGACCGACAGACCGGTCCGTGCGTGCGCCCGGGCCCGGAGCTCGTGAGCCAGATCCTCGAGGTCCGCGCTCGAGCCAGGCAGGTGGTCGAGCTCGGCGAAGGCCTCGTCGATGCTGATGGCCTCGACCTGGTCCGTGACCTCGCGCAGGACGGCCATGATCTGCGCCGAGTAGGCGGAGTAGGCGAGGAAGCGCGGCACGACCACCGTGGCCGTCGGGCACAGTCGACGTGCCTGCTCCATCGGCATGGCCGACCGCGCACCGAAGGCCCGCGCCTCGTAGGACGCCGTCGCCACCACGCCGCGCGGTCCCACGCCGCCGACCAGGACGGGTCGTCCGCGCAGCGACGGCCTCTGGTGCTGCTCGACGCTCGCGAAGAACGCGTCGGCGTCGAGGTGCGCGACCGTCGGACGGCGACGCATCTGCGGAGCACGCATCGCGTTCAGCGCGGCCTGCGCTGCGGGGATGCCGCGAGAACGGTCGAGGGGCACGACTGGACACCCTCCTTCGCTGGGACCGGGCCGGGCTGGGACCACGCGGGACTGAGACAGTGCCGAGCGCGAGCCGGGCGGGTGCCGGCCGGTCCCGGACAGAGCCCGGGCGCGGCTGGCCGGGCAGGAGATCTTACGTCTCGGGACTGACAGGCTCCCAGCGGAGCAGGTCCCCGGGCTGGCAGTCGAGGGCCTCGCACAGCGCCTCGAGGGTGCTGAACCGCACGGCCTTCGCGCGACCGTTCTTGAGCACTGCCAGGTTGGCCGGCGTGATGCCGACGAGGTCCGCGAGCGCTCCCACCGTGATCTTGCGCCGCGCCATCATCACGTCGATGTCGACGACCACCGGCATCAGACCACCTGCTCGAGCTCGGCCTCGAGGTCCTTCGCCTGCGCGTCGCGGGCGACAGCCTGGGCGAGGAGCATCCGCAGGACGAGGACGACGAGCGCGGCGAAGGCTACGGCGAGCACAGCGCGCAGGGCGGGGACGACGATCGTGCTCATGGCAGCTCTCCTCTATCGATCAACGGTCACAAACTATCGATCTTCGATAGGGCGCACAAGGCTGCCAGATGGAGACCAGGTGAAGTTCTCCGACACCGGGCCAACGCCAGGAACGTGCGGCGCGCCGTCGCGCTCACTCCGTGGACATATGTTCAGTGACCCAAGTCACAAATGTGACCTGCAGATTTTGTGATCTCTTGACGATCTGCGCACCTCTGGCAGAACAGTCATGCGTGCAGAAGCGTGGCTTTTCCGTAACACTGACGCAACACCGATCGCAGTCGGCCGTAACACCAGGCCACCAAGGTGTGGGTACCGCAGGACCAGGACGAGTGCACCGTCGCACTCCTCCCCCGCGGCTCCACCACCCACCACCGACCGATCCACCCCACAGCTCCACTCATCATCCGGGTCCAGGGGGCCCACAGCCGGAGGTCACGAGATGCGTTCACATGCTCGCCGTACAACACCAGGCCTGGCGATCGCCCTCGCCGTAGCCGTCGCCCTCACCGCATGCGGGCAGAAGTCCACCGACGACGAGACAGGAGCCGCGTCAGGTTCCAGCGAGTCAGCCTCTGCCGACCTGGCCATCGTGCCGATGGTCCAGATCGACCCCGACGGAGTCGAGGTCGAGTCCGCGGCAGGCGGCGACGCCGTCGACCCCGCGGGTGACGGGAGCGCCACCTGCGCCGCCACCACCACCATCGCGATGGCCGGTGCGCTGACAGGTCCGAACGCCGCGCTCGGGCAGAACATCCTCAACGGCGCACAGCTCGCGCTCGACAAGCACAACGAGGCCAACGCCGACTGCCAGGTCGTGCTCAAGTCCTTCGACACCGAGGGCGACCCGCAGAAGGCCACCCAGGTCGCGCCGCAGATCGTCGGAGACGCGAACGTCCTCGGCCTCCTCGGCCCCGCGTTCTCGGGCGAGACCAAGGCGACCGGCGACATCTTCAACCAGGCGGGCCTGCTCTCGCTCTCTGCCTCGGCCACCAACCCTGACCTCACCACCCTCGGGTGGAAGACCTTCTACCGCGGCCTCGCCAACGACGCCGTCCAGGGCCCGGCCGTCGCCAAGTACATGGTCGACACCCTCGGCTACGCCAAGGTCTGCGTCGTGGCCGACAACTCCGACTACGGCATCGGTCTCGCCGAGCAGATCACCGCGGGCCTCGGCGACGCCGCAGACTCCTCGTGCTCCGCCTCGGTCAAGACCGGTGACAAGGACTTCGCCGCCGCTGTCCAGATCATCAGCGGTGCCGAGGCCGACGCGGTCTTCTACGCCGGCTACTACGCCGAGGCAGCACCCTTCGTCCAGCAGCTGCGTGACGCCGGGGTCGACACCACCTTCGTCTCGGCCGACGGCACCAACGACCCGCAGTTCGTCGAGCAGGCAGGCTCGGCATCCGACGGCGCCGTGCTCTCCTGCCCGTGCGGCCCGGCACCCGACGCCTTCGCGACCGAGTACGAGACCGCCTTCGAGGCAGCCCCCGGTGTCTACTCCGTCGAGGGCTACGACCTCATGACGATCATGCTCGCCGGCATCGACTCGGGCATCACCGACCGAGCAGGCCTGCTCGACTTCGTCGCGAGCTACGACGGTGCCGGCCTCGCCCGGAACTACTCGTGGACCGACACGGGCGAGCTCACCTCCGCACTCATCTGGATCTACGACGTCGAGTAGCACCCGCCGCCCCGCCGGCAGCTGACCTCGCGCTCCCGGCCCGCCACCACGGCGGACCGGGAGCGCGGGCTGCTTGCGGGGCGCACCACGACGGACGTCCAGCACAGGAAAGAGAGAGTGCAGCACATGACAGGTGGTCTTCTCCACACCATGGTCGTGGCGGAACCCCTCATCGGGTTCGACGTCGCGGCCCTCGGGCGGAACTTCTGGGCGCTGACCGTCGACGGGCTGACCTACGGGTCCGTGTACGCCCTCGTCGCCGTCGGCTACACCCTCGTGTACGGCGTCCTGCGCCTCATCAACTTCGCGCACTCCGAGGTGTTCATGCTCGGGATGTTCGGGCAGTACGCGGCCCTCATGCTGCTCGGTTTCGGCCCGAACGGCGACGCGTACGACATGGGGATCGTCATGACGGTCCTCTACCTCGGAGCCGCCATGATCGGCGGCATGGCCATCTCCGGCGGCGTGGCCGTCGGCCTGGAGCGGGTCGCCTACAGGCCGCTGCGCAAGCGCGGTGCCCCGTCGCTCGTCTTCCTCATCACCGCGATCGGTGCGTCCTTCGTGCTGCAGGAGTTCGTGCACTTCGTGCTCCCCCGCCTCACCGGCGGCACGCTCGGCGGCGTCAACGCCCAGCAGCCCATCCGGCTCGTCGAGCCCGAGGTGCAGTTCCAGATCGGCTCCGCCAACGTCACCAACGTGACCCTCATCATCGTGGTCTCCGCGCTGCTGCTGGCCCTCGCGACCGACCAGTTCATCAACCGCACCAAGTTCGGCCGCGGCATCCGTGCCGTCGCGCAGGACCCCGTGACGGCCACCCTCATGGGGGTCTCCCGAGAGCGCATCATCATGCTCACCTTCCTCATCGGCGGCATCCTCGCCGGCGCCGCCGCGCTGCTCTACACGCTCCGCGTCCCCAACGGCATCGTCTACTCGGGCGGGTTCATCCTGGGCATCAAGGCCTTCTGCGCCGCGGTCCTCGGGGGGATCGGCAACCTGCGCGGAGCTCTCCTCGGCGGGCTGCTGCTCGGGGTCATGGAGAACTACGGACAGGTCGTCTTCGGCACGGAGTGGCGCGACGTCGTCGCCTTCGTCCTGCTGATCCTCGTCCTCATGGTCAGGCCCACGGGCATCCTCGGCGAGTCTCTCGGGAGGGCACGCGCATGACGACCCCGAACGCACCCACACCCGCGTCGCCGGGCGACGGAGAGCACGGGACCCCGTCCTCCGGCTCCTCGCCTGCCCCGCTCGCGAAGGGCACCTCGCCGACTGGCAGCTCGTCGACATCACCCCCGTCCACTGACCCTGCGCACAGCACGACGACAGGCCTGCGACCCCACTCCGGTGTGGGCGACGCCGTCCGTCTCTGGTGGGACGCCCAGGCCAGGCCCACCCAGTGGGCCCTCGGGCTCCCCTTGTTGATCTTCATCGCCCTCCTGCCGATCTTGCAGATCCCGGTCCTGACGACCGTGGGGACAAACTTCGGCGGCGTCATGGCCCAGTTCGGCATGTACGCGCTCATCGCGATCGGCCTCAACGTGGTCGTCGGCCAGGCGGGGCTGCTCGACCTCGGCTACATCGGCTTCTACGCGATCGGCGCGTACACCGTCGCCCTGCTCACCAGCCCGTCGAGCCCGTGGAACCAGACCGGCGACGGCGGGTGGCTCTCCCAGGACTGGGCGTGGCTCGCGGCGCTGCCGATCGCCGTCGCGATCACCGCGCTCTCGGGACTGCTCATCGGCTCCCCCACGCTGCGTCTGCGCGGTGACTACCTCGCGATCGTCACGCTCGGCTTCGGCGAGATCGTCAGGCTGCTGGCCGACAACCTCGACGGCATCACCGGCGGCGGTCGCGGCCTCGCCCAGGTCGCCTACCCGCGAGCCGGGGTGAGCGAGACGAACCCCAACGGTGTGTTCTCGGCCGGCTCGGGCTCCGGAGCCCTCAACTCCGGGGTGTGGTGGTACTGGCTGAGCATCGTGCTCATCGTCGTCGCGCTGCTGTTCGTGGGGAACCTCGAGCGCTCACGCGTCGGTCGCTCGTGGGTCGCGATCCGCGAGGACGAGGACGCCGCCGAGATCATGGGCGTGCCGACCTTCAGGTTCAAGCTCTGGGCGTTTGTCATCGGCGCCTCGATCGGCGGTGCCTCCGGCGCCCTCTACGCCGGGCAGGTGCAGTTCGTGAACCCCACGAACTTCAACGTCATCAACTCGGTCCTGTTCCTCTGCGCCGTCGTGCTCGGGGGTCAGGGCAACAAGCTCGGCGTGATCCTCGGGGCCTTCGTCATCGTCTACCTGCCGAACTTCTTCCTCGGCCGGACCGAGATCTTCGGCATACCGATCGACGGTACCCAGATCGCGGAGTACAGGTACCTGTTCTTCGGCATCGCCCTCATGGTGCTCATGGTCTTCAGGCCGCAAGGGCTCCTGCCCGTGCGGCAGAAGCTCCTCACCTACGGCCGCGAGCTGTACGTCGCAGCCCGCCGCACCATCAAGGCGCAGGACAGCGAGCTCCACGACACCTCGCACCACCGCGCGGGTCGTGGCAGCACCGGTCGCGGCAGCACGGGGCCCGACAGCACAGCGAAGGAGCAGGCATGAGCAGCCACGAGCCTGGCGGCATCGGCGCGGGCGCCGAGCACGGCGAAGAGCTCCGCAACCCTGAGCAGGGCGCCGGTACCGGACCCGCAGAGAAAGACCTTCCCGGTGGAGGGGTCGAAGAACCCGTCGTCGTGGACGTCGCCGACGTCCACCCCGAGCTGGCCGACCCGACAGTCGTCGCCGAGAAGGTGGCCTCGGACCGCGAGGTCCACACGGCCGTCGGCGAGCCGTTGCTGCGCATGGACGACGTCACGGTCCAGTTCGGTGGTCTCACAGCCGTCGACGGCGTGACCTTCGACATCCGTCGCGGGGAGATCCTCGGGCTGATCGGGCCCAACGGGGCGGGGAAGACCACCTGCTTCAACGCGATGACGGGGGTGTACAGGCCGACGTCGGGGACGGTGGTCTTCGACGGCGAGCCCGTCGGCCGCAAGAAGCGTTACCAGATCACCCAGCTGGGGATCGCCCGGACCTTCCAGAACATCCGGCTCTTCAACGAGATGACGGCCCTCGAGAACGTCGTCGTGGGGACAGACGCCCGGCACCGGACGTCGGTCCCCGGCGCCGTCTTCCGCACGCCCCGGCACCGACGAGAAGAACGCGAGGGCATCGACCGCGCGATGGCGCTGCTCGAGTTCGTCGGCGTCGGCGGCAGGGCGACCGACAAGGCCCGCAACCTCTCCTACGGGGACCAGCGTCGCCTCGAGATCGCCCGCGCGCTGGCCACCGAGCCCAAGCTGCTCTGCCTCGACGAGCCGGCCGCAGGCTTCAACCCCGCCGAGAAGGAGTCCCTCATGGACCTCATCCGGCAGATCAGGGACGACGGGTACACGGTCCTGCTCATCGAGCACGACATGAAGCTCGTGCGCGGGGTGACAGACCGCATCGTCGTCCTCGAGTTCGGCAAGGTGATTGCGCAGGGCACCCCTGACGCCGTCACGAGCGACCCGGCGGTCATCGCCGCCTATCTGGGGGTACCCGACGATGCCACTGCTTGAGATCTCAGGGATGACCGTCGCCTACGGGCGCATCGAGGCCATCCGCGACGTGTCCATCACCGTCGAGACCGGGGAGCTCGTCACGCTCATCGGTGCCAACGGTGCCGGCAAGACCACGACCATGCGGGCCCTCTCGGGCGTGCGTCCGCTGTCGCGTGGCACGATCGTCTTCGACGGCAAGGACATCACCCGCATGAAGCCCCACCTGAGGGTGGCCGCGGGGATCGTCCAGGCCCCCGAGGGCCGCGGCGTGTTCGCCGGCATGACCGTCATGGAGAACCTGGAGATGGGGTGCTTCGCCAGGCCCTTCGACTCCAAGGCCGAGCACGACGAGACGGTCGAGAGGGTGTTCACCTTCTTCCCGCGGCTCGCGGAACGGCGCACCCAGCTCGGCGGGACGATGTCCGGCGGCGAGCAGCAGATGCTCGCTATCGGCCGGGCGCTCATGGCCAGGCCGCGGGTGCTGCTGCTCGACGAGCCGTCGATGGGCCTGGCTCCGATGATCATCCAGCAGATCTTCCGGATCATCTCGGAGATCAACGCGCAGGGCACCACGGTGCTCCTCGTGGAGCAGAACGCGCAGCAGGCACTCTCGAGGTCCGACAGGGCCTACGTGCTCGAGACAGGGTCGGTCGTGCGGACCGGCGAGGGCAAGGCGCTCCTCGCCGACCCGGCGATCAAAGAGGCCTACCTCGGGGTGGGCTGACCGAAGGTCAGCCGGACCACGGCCTCGCTCGTGCCCTGGGCACGGGCGAGGTCGGCCACGAGCCTCTCGACGACGCGGACGTCGTGCAGAGGATAGGCGAGCATGACAGCACCGACGGGCATCCCCCGGCGTCGGGCGTAGGCCTGCACGAGCGACGAGACGAGCGGGCTGATCTCGGCCCGTTCGGTGCTGGGCTGCTCGAGCACCTCGGGAAGGGCTGAGCCGGGCGTGTCGAGATCGAGGTCCAGCACCAGGTCGAGGTCACCGATCGCGGCGTCGACCATCGCTGCGGCGAAGGCACAGTCTGCGGCAGCGGACGCGGCGGAGGCAGCGGAGACGCGTGCTGCAGGAGTCGTGAGGACGGGCTCGGCGACGGCAAGATCGACACCTGCTCCATAGCTCTCGGTCATCTCTCTCCCTCGTCGTCGTGGCGCGGCTCCCGACGCTGGGTTCCGCGGTCCGGGCGTCCCGGACACCTGTCTCATCGGCCGGTCGACACCGGACGTGAGTCTCTTGCCGGCACAGGCTCACGACGGCCGCAGGACGTGGCGGGCCGCCGAGCCGCTGCGCGCCAGCGCTCGTCCGCGGGACCGGCCGCCACTTGTGCTGGTCGCCGCACACGAGCGCTCTCCTCGTCACACGACACGACCCCCGCCCTCCGGTGAGGAGGACGGGGGTCGTGGATGTCGTTCGTGTCAGGTCACGCAGACCTGCTCACGGAGGACGGGTCGATCAGAGCTCGTCACCGATGCGGTGGACGAGGATCGAGTTGGTCGTGCCCGCGACGCCGACGGGTGCACCGGCGACGACGACGACGAGGTCGCCCGTCTCGGCGAGACCGTTGGCCTGGAGGGTCGTGTCGACCTGGCGGACCATCGCGTCCGTGCTGTCGACCGAGGGGACCTCGTAGGACTGCGTGCCCCAGGTGAGGGACAGGACGTTGCGGACTGCTGCGTCAGGCGTGAAGGCCAGGAGCGGCAGGGCCGAACGGAGGCGCGACATGCGGCGCGC
Source organism: Sanguibacter sp. Leaf3 (assembly GCF_001425965.1). Classification (NCBI taxonomy): domain Bacteria; kingdom Bacillati; phylum Actinomycetota; class Actinomycetes; order Micrococcales; family Sanguibacteraceae; genus Sanguibacter; species Sanguibacter sp. Leaf3. The sequence continues at coordinate 1,174,480 of NZ_LMRH01000002.1, forward strand.
CGAGTCGCCCGACTGGGTGAAGGTCACGAGGTACTTGACGCCGAGGATCTCACCGATCTCCGCAGCGGCACGGGTGATCGCGCCACCGCGGGTGTGCGGGGTCGACCCGAGGGGGGCGATCCGCTCGCGGCCGAGCTCTTCGGTGCTCTCGATGATGCGGGCCATGACGCGCACGGCCTCGATCGGGTAGTCACCGACGCTGGTCTCACCGGAGAGCATGACGGCGTCTGCACCGTCGAGGACGGCGTTGGCGCAGTCCGAGGCCTCGGCGCGGGTCGGGCGCGGGGCCGAGATCATCGACTCGAGCACCTGGGTCGCGACGATCACGGGCTTGGCGGCACGACGAGCGAGCTCGACGGCGCGCTTCTGGACGAGCGGGACCTGCTCGAGCGGGAGCTCGACGCCGAGGTCGCCACGGGCGACCATGATGCCGTCGAAGGCGTCCACGATCTCGGCGAGGTTCTCGACAGCCTGCGGCTTCTCGACCTTGGCGATGACGGGGAGGACGCGGCCCTCCTCCTCCATGATGCGGCGGACGTCGTCGTAGTCGGCGGCGTTGCGCACGAAGGAGAGCGCGATGATGTCGGCGCCGAGCTTGAGGGCCCAGCGGAGGTCGGCCTCGTCCTTGTCGGACATGGCGGGGACCGAGACGGCGACGCCGGGGAGGTTGATGCCCTTGTTGTTGGAGACAGGCCCGGAGACCTCGACGCGGGTCACGACGCGCGGACCCTCGACGGCGGTCACGCGGACGAGGACGCGGCCGTCGTCGATGAGGAGGGGGTCACCGACGCGTGCGTCGTCCGTCAGACCCTTGTGGGTCGTGGAGACGAGCTCCTTGGTGCCCACGACGTCTTCGGTCGTGATGGTGAAGGTGTCACCGACGTTGAGCCAGTGCTTCTCGTCACCGGCGAACCGGCCGAGGCGGATCTTCGGTCCCTGGAGGTCGACCAGCACGGCGACCGAGCGGCCGGAGGCCTCGGCTGCGGCGCGCACGTTGCGGTAGACCGCCTCGTGCTCTTCAGGGTCACCGTGGCTACGGTTGATCCGTGCGACGTCCATACCGGCGTCGACGAGGTTCTGGATCTGCTCGGGGGAGGCCGTGACGGGCCCGATGGTACATACGATCTTCGCTCTGCGCATGGCTCCAGCCTAGTTGATTGTTGAGGTGCTGCTCACGGGACAAAGGTCTTGCCCGGCCCGCAGATCAGGTGCTGCGGGCCGGTCGGTCACGGGCGGAGCGCGACTGTCGTCGCACGCACCGGGGCCGGGAGCTCTGTCGTGCCTTGCAGGTATGCGTCTACCGTAGCCGCTGTCGCCCGGCCTTCGGCGATGGCCCACACGATCAGCGACTGACCGCGCCCGGCGTCTCCTGTGACGAAGACCCCCGGGAGAGCCGAGGAGAAGTCGTCGTTGCGGGCCACGAGGCCGCGGGAGGTGAGGCCCGCCCCGGTCTGCTGGACGAGCAGGCTGGTCTCGGGTCCTGTGAAGCCCATCGCGACGAGCACGAGGTCCGCGGGGATGACCCGCTCCGTGCCGGCCTGCGGCACGCGCCGACCGTCCGGCAGGTACTCGGTCGTGGCGACCTTGAGCCCCGTCACGTGGCCGTGCTCGTCGCCGATCAGCTCGACGGTCGAGGCGAGGTAGTCACGCTCTCCACCCTCGGCGTGCGAGCTCGAGACCTCGAAGAGCAGCGGGTCGGTCGGCCACGGCTGGTTCTCGGGGCGCGACGTCGGCGGCTTCTTGCCGATCGCCAGGGTCGTCACCGAGGCAGCGCCCTGACGGAGCGAGGTACCGATGCAGTCCGAGCCGGTGTCACCGCCTCCGATGACCACGACGTGCTTGCCTGTCGCGAGGATCTGGTCCTCGACGGTCTCCCCCGCGACGACGGCGTTCGCCTGCGGCAGGAACTCCATGGCGTAGTGCACGCCCTCGAGGTCGTTGCCGGGGATCGGCAGCTCGCGCGGGACCGTGGCCCCTGTCGCGAGCACGACGGCGTCGAAGCGCGAGCGGAGCTCGTCCCAGGTGATGTCCACGCCGATCTCGACACCGGGCCTGAAGCGGGTGCCCTCGGCCTCCATCTGCGCCAGACGGCGGTCGATGTGGGTCTTCTCGAGCTTGAAGTCGGGGATGCCGTAGCGCAGCAGACCACCGATGGTGGCGTCGCGCTCGTACACCGCGACGGTGTGCCCGGCACGCGTGAGCTGCTGGGCTGCCGCGAGCCCGGCGGGGCCCGAGCCGACGACCGCGACGGTCTTGCCGGTGAGGCGCTGCGGGATCTGCGGCACGACGTAGCCGCGGGCGAAGGCCTCGTCGATGATCGAGACCTCGACGTTCTTGATGGTCACCGCAGGCTGGTTGATGCCGAGCACGCAGCTCGACTCGCACGGCGCGGGGCACACACGGCCTGTGAACTCGGGGAAGTTGTTCGTCGCGTGCAGCCTGTCGATCGCGTCCTCCCACTGGTCCCGCCAGACGAGGTCGTTCCAGTCCGGGATGAGGTTCCCGAGCGGGCAGCCCTGGTGGCAGAAGGGGATGCCGCAGTCCATGCAGCGTCCGGCCTGCACCTTGACGATCGCCGAGTCCTCCGCGCGGTGCTCGTGCACCTCGCGCCAGTCCATCAGTCGCACCGGCACCGGCCGGTAGGCCGGGAGCTCGCGCTCCCGGACCTTCAGGAATCCACGTGGGTCAGCCACGAGCCACCTCCAAGATCTCTTCCCAGGCACCGGGGACGCTCAGGTCGACGCTGTCGGCGTCGGCCTTCGCGAGGGCGGTGCGGATACGTGCGTACTCGGTCGGCAGCACCTTGGTGAAGCGCGCGAGCGAGGAGGGCAGGTCGGCGAGCAGTGCCTCGGCGACCCGCGAGCCAGTCTCCTCCGCATGGCGGCGGAGCAGACCTTCGACGAGGACCAGGTCGTCGTCGTCGAGACCGGAGAGCGTGAGCTCGCCTGTCGTCGCCGCGACGGTGTTGAGGGCTTCTTCGCGCAGGTCCAGGACGTAGGCGGTACCGCCCGACATCCCGGCGCCGAAGTTGCGCCCGGTGTTGCCCAGGACGAGCACGGTGCCACCGGTCATGTACTCGCAGCCGTGGTCGCCCACGCCCTCGACGACCAGCGTGGCGCCCGAGTTGCGGACACCGAAGCGCTCGCCCACGAGGCCGCGGAGGAAGATCTCCCCGCCGGTGGCCCCGTAGCCGATGACGTTGCCGGCGATGACGTTGCTCGCGCCCGTCAGCACGGCTGAGCGGTCCGGGCGCACGACGATGCGTCCGCCCGAGAGGCCCTTGCCGACGTAGTCGTTCGCGTCTCCGAAGAGGCGCAGCGTGATGCCGCGCGGCAGGAAGGCGCCGAGAGACTGACCCGCGGACCCCGTGAGGGTCACGTCGATCGTGTCGTCGGGCAGACCGTCGCCACCGTAGCGCTTGGTCACCTCGTGGCCGAGCATGGTGCCGACAGTCCGGTTGACGTTGCGCACCGGGACGTCGATCGAGACCGGCGTGCCGTCCTCGAGGGCCGCAGCGGCCGAGGCGATGAGCTGGTTGTCCAGGGCCCGGGCGAGCCCGTGGTCCTGGGTCGTGGTGTTGCGCAGCGACGAGCCCTCGACGGGCTGGGGCACGGCGAGCACGGGCGCGAGGTCGAGACCCTGCGCCTTCCAGTGGTCGACGGCCTTGCGGGTGTCGAGGGCCTGGACCTGGCCGACGGCCTCTTCGAGGGTCCTGAAGCCGAGGGCCGCGAGGTGCTCGCGGACCTCCTCGGCGATGAACTCGAAGAAGTTCACGACGAACTCCGGGCTCCCCGTGAAGCGCTTGCGCAGCTCGGGGTTCTGCGTGGCGACACCGACGGGGCAGGTGTCGAGGTGGCAGACGCGCATCATGATGCACCCCGACACGACCATCGGAGCCGTCGCGAAGCCGAACTCCTCGGCGCCGAGCAGCGCGCCGATGATCACGTCGCGACCGGTCTTCATCTGGCCGTCGACCTGCACGACGATGCGGTCGCGCAGGTTGTTCAGCACGAGGGTCTGCTGGGTCTCGGCCAGGCCGATCTCCCACGGGGTCCCGGCGTGCTTGAGCGAGGTGAGCGGGCTCGCGCCCGTCCCGCCGTCGTGGCCGGAGATGAGGACCACGTCGGCGTGCGCCTTGGAGACACCCGTCGCGACGGTCCCGACACCGAACTCCGAGACCAGCTTCACGTGGATGCGGGCCGAGGGGTTGGCGTTCTTCGCGTCGTGGATCAGCTGCGCGAGGTCTTCGATCGAGTAGATGTCGTGGTGCGGCGGCGGCGAGATGAGCCCGACACCGGGTGTCGAGTGACGCGTCTTGGCGACCCACGGGTAGACCTTGTGACCGGGCAGCTGACCGCCCTCGCCGGGCTTGGCGCCCTGGGCGAGCTTGATCTGGATGTCGTCGGCGAAGGTCAGGTACTCGGACGTCACACCGAAGCGGCCCGACGCGATCTGCTTGACCTTGCTGCGGCGCTCGGGGTCGTGGAGGCGCTCGGAGTCTTCGCCGCCCTCCCCCGTGTTGGAGCGGGCGCCGAGACGGTTCATCGCGATCGCGAGGGTCTCGTGAGCCTCCTGCGAGATGGACCCGTAGGACATCGCACCGGTGTTGAAGCGCTTGACGATCTCCGAGACCGGCTCGACCTCGTCGAGGGGCACGGGGGTGCGGTCGCCCGAGAACTGGAGCAGGCCGCGCAGCGTCATGAGGCGCGCCGTCTGGTCGTCGACGCGCTGCGTGTACTCGCGGAACACGTCGAACTGACGGGTCCGCGTCGAGTGCTGCAGACGGAAGACCGTCTCGGGGTCGAAGAGGTGCTCTTCCCCGTCGCGGCGCCACTGGTACTCGCCGCCGACGGCCAGGCGCTGGTGCGCCTGGAAGTTGCCCGACGACGGGTACGCCTCGGTGTGACGGGCCGCGACCTCGGCCGCGATGACGTCGAGGCCGATGCCGCCGAGGCGGCTCGTGGTCCCCGTGAAGTAGTCGCCGATGAGCTCGTGCGAGAGACCGAGGGCCTCGAAGACCTGCGCACCGCGGTAGGAAGACATCGTCGAGATGCCCATCTTGCTCATCACCTTGAGGACGCCCTTGCCGAGCGCCTTGATGAGGTTCTTCACGGCCTTGTCGGGCGTGACGTCGAGGTAGCCCGACTTCGCGAGGTCCTCGACCGTCTCCATCGCGAGGTACGGGTTGACCGCAGCCGCGCCGTAGCCGATGAGCAGCGCGGTGTGGTGCACCTCGCGGACGTCCCCGGCCTCGACGATGAGCGACACCTGGGTGCGGGTGTGCTTGCGCAGGAGGTGGTGGTGGACGGCGCTCACGAGCAGCAGCGACGGGATCGGGGCGTAGTCCTGGTAGGAGTCGCGGTCCGAGAGCACGATGAAGCTCGTGCCCTGGGCGACCGCCAGGTCGACCTCGTCGAAGATCTCCTCGAGCCTGTCGCGCAGGCCCTCGCCGCCGCCGTCGACACGGAACAGACCACGGATGGTCGTCGCGTCGAAGGTGCCGCCGAGAGAGGGCGCCTTGTGGATGTTGATGATCTTCGCCAGGTCGTCGTTGTCGATGACCGGGAAGGAGAGCACGACCTTGCGGGCGTGCTCGGCGGTGTCGGAGAGCAGGTTCGGCTCAGGTCCGATCGCCCCGCCGATCGACGTGACCAGCTCTTCACGGATGGCGTCGAGCGGCGGGTTCGTCACCTGGGCGAACATCTGCGTGAAGTAGTCGAAGAGCAGGCGCGGGCGCGAGGAGAGCACGGCGATCGGCGTGTCCGTGCCCATGGCGCCGAGGGGCTCGGCGGCCGTGTTGGCCATCGGGGTGAGGAGGATCTTGACCTCTTCCTCGGTGTACCCGAAGGCGCGCTGGCGACGCTGGACCGAGGCCGGGCTGTGCACCACGTGCTCGCGGTCGGGCAGCGCGTCGAGGAACACAGAGTTCTCCTCGACCCACTGCTTGTACGGGCGCTGTGCGGCGAGCTGGGACTTGATCTCGTCGTCGGGGACGATCCGGCCGGCGGCGGTGTCCACGAGGAACATGCGGCCGGGCTCGAGACGACCCTTCTGCACGACAGTCGCGGGGTCGATGTCGAGGACGCCGGCCTCGCTCGCGAGGACGACGAGGCCGTCTTCGGTCACCCAGAAACGACCCGGGCGCAGACCGTTGCGGTCCAGGACCGCCCCGATCAGCGTGCCGTCGGTGAAGTTGAGGCAGGCCGGGCCGTCCCACGCCTCGATGAGGTTGGCGTGGAACTCGTAGAAGGCGCGGCGCTCTGGCGACATCTCGGCGTGGTTCTCCCACGCCTCGGGCACCATCATGAGCACGGCGTGCGGCAGCGAGCGTCCGCCGAGGTGCAGCAGCTCGAGGACCTCGTCGAAGGACGCCGAGTCGCTCGCGCCGTCGGAGCACACGGGCAGCAGCGGGGCGAGGTCGCCGAGGTGCTCGCTCGCGAGCTTGCCCTGGCGTGCGGCCATCCAGTTGCGGTTGCCGCGGACGGTGTTGATCTCACCGTTGTGCGCGATCATCCGGAAGGGCTGGGCGAGCGGCCAGGACGGGAAGGTGTTGGTCGAGAACCGCGAGTGCACGAGCGCGAGCTCGGAGGCGTAGCGCGGGTCCGACAGGTCGGGGAAGAACGGCTCGAGCTGAGCCGTCGTGAGCATCCCCTTGTAGGTCAGGGTGCGGGCGGAGAGCGAGGCGAAGAAGAGCCCGAGCTCGTTCTCCGAGCGCTTGCGCAGCCTGTAGGTGCGGCGGTCGAGCTCGATGCCGGACAGCTTCCGCTCGGGGTCGGCGACCACGAGCTGACGGAAGGTGGGCATCGAGGCCCGGGCGCTCGGGCCGACGAGGTCGGCCGTCACGGGGACGTCGCGCCAGGCGAGCACCTCGAGGCGCTCCTGGGCTGCGATGAGCTCGACGGCCCCGACCACCTCGGCCGCCTCGGCGGCGTCCTGCGGGAGGAAGGCCATGCCGATCGCGTAGCTGCCGACAGGGGGCAGGTCGACGGCGACGACGTCTCGGATGAAGGCGTCAGGGATCTGGGTGAGGATCCCTGCGCCGTCTCCGCTGTTCTCCTCGGCGCCGACGGCGCCGCGGTGGTCGAGGTTGAGCAGTGCGGTCAGACCGGCGTCGACGATGTCGCGGCCGGGGGTACCACGCAGCGTCGCGACGAAGGCGACACCGCACGCGTCGTGCTCGGCCCGGGGGTCGTACAGGCCTTGGGCGGCGGGCGCCGCGGACATCGCGGAGCTGGTTGCGCTGTGCAGCGGCGTGGTCATCGACACCGTCCTCACGGGGAGCCTGCTTGACGCAGACTTGACTTGACTTGGGGGGTTGCGGGACGTCGTCGGCCCAAACATTACGACACTACGTCGCTCGTGTTTCGACGACGTTACCAACCGTTGTGACCTGGATCACAACTTGGGCTGGTCTTGACCTTCTTCGACGGTGTCCGTCGGGTCGTCGTGGCCGGTGGGGTGGTCGGTCACGACGGCTTCGTCTCCTGCTGCGCTCGCGCCTGCTCCGACCGGCGCGGGGACCTGGCGGTCCCCGTCCACGAAGACCGAGTCTTCGCGTCCGGCGTGCCGGCGTCCCTGCACCACGAAGGCCGCGACACCGGCCAGACCCACGAGGATCGAGGTCCAGACGTTGAGGCGGAGGCCGAAGACCTGCTCTGCGGGGTCGATCCGCAGCAGCTCGATCCAGAGTCGGCCGACCGTGTAGAAGACGACGTACAACCAGAATACGCGTCCGTGACCGAGCCTGAACCGCCTGTCCAGGAACACGAGCAGCGCCGCGGCGGCGAGGTTCCACAGCAGCTCGTAGAGGAAGGTGGGGTGGAAGAGCGTGCCGACCTCGTAGCCTGCGGGGAGACGGTCCGGGCTGATCTCGAGGCCCCAGGGCAGGGTCGTCGGACCGCCGAAGAGCTCCTGGTTGAACCAGTTGCCGAGCCGGCCGATCGCCTGCGCGACGAGCAGGCCCGGGGCGACGGCGTCCGCGAAGGAGCTGAATCGCACACCCGTGCGGCGGCACCCGATGTACGCGCCGACGGCACCGAAGGCGATCGCGCCCCAGATGCCGAGGCCGCCCTCCCAGATCGCAAAGGCCTTGAGCGGGTCACCGCCCTCGCCGAAGTATGCGTCGGGCGAGCTGATGACGTGGTAGATCCGTCCACCGATGATCCCGAAGGGGACGGCCCAGTAGACGATCGTGTACATGTCGTCGATCGAGCCGCCGCGGGCCTCCCAGCGCTTCCCGGTCATCCAGGCGGCGACGAAGATGCCGGCGAGGATCGCGAAGGCGTAGGCGCGCAGCGGGAGCGGACCGAGGTGCCAGACCCCGGTGCTCGGGCTGGGGATCGAGGCGAGCACGACCCCCTGGGCGAGGACGCCGGTCATGACGCGGCCGCACCAGAGCGGGCCGAGCGCACACCGGCGGCGAGACCGGAGACGACCGACTGCATGCTCGCCACCCTGTCGGCGAAGGGGGTGTCGCCGAGCAGAGGCTTGACGAAGGCGGAGCCGACGATGACGCCGTCCGCGTAGCGGCCGACCTCGGCGGCCTGCTCGGGGCGAGACACCCCGAGGCCGACGCAGACGCGGGACGCTCCTGCGGCGCGGGTGGCGGCGACGAGCTCTTCAGCGCGGGTCCCCACGGTCGCCCGCTCCCCCGTGACACCCATGGTCGAGGCTGCGTAGACGAAGCCTCGCGAGGCCTTGGCGGTCATCTCGAGTCGCTCCGGGGTCGAGCTCGGGGCGACGAGGAAGACCTTGTCGAGGTCGCGGGAGTCCGCGGCCTCGATCCACTCCGAGCCCTCGTCGGGGATGAGGTCCGGGGTGATCAGACCGCTGCCGCCGGCTGCCGCGAGGTCGCGCGCGAAGGCGTCGACGCCGTAGCGCAGGACAGGGTTGAAGTACGTCATGACCAGCACGGGCGCACCCAGGTCGGCGATGGCCTCGACGACCCTGAAGACGTCGCGCACGCGGGCGCCCGAGCTCAGCGCCTGGTCGACGGCCTGCTGGATGATCGCCCCGTCCATCACGGGGTCGCTGTACGGGATGCCGAGCTCGACGATGTCGGCCCCGGCCTCGACGAGGGCGCGGGCGGCCTCGATCGACTGGTCGACCGTCGGGAAGCCGACAGGCAGGTAGCCGACGAGGGCTGCCCTCCCCTGGGCCTTGAGCTCGTCGATACGACGTTCGGTGGCGCTCACGCGTCTGCTCCTTCTGCGCCGAGGTCGGCGTCCGCGTCGACCAGCTCGAACCAGCGTGCCGCTGTCGCGACGTCCTTGTCCCCGCGCCCGGAGAGGTTCACGAGGATGACCTCGTCCGTGCGGCCTGCGGCCGCAGCCTCCTTGCCGAGGCGGATCGCGCCGGCGAGGGCGTGGGCCGACTCGATGGCCGGGATGATGCCCTCGGTGCGGCACAGCAGACGCAGCGCCTCCATCGCGTCGGTGTCGGTGACGGGCTGGTACTCGGCCCGGCCGATGCTCGACAGGAAGGAGTGCTGCGGACCGACGCCCGGGTAGTCGAGGCCCGCCGAGATCGAGTGGCTGTCCTTCGTCTGGCCGTCCTCGTCCTGCAGCAGGTAGGAGCGCGCACCGTGGAGCACACCCGTCGCGCCGCCGGTGATGCTCGAGGCGTGGCGACCTGTCTCGACGCCGTCGCCGCCGGCCTCGAGGCCGACCAGACGCACGGACTCGTCGTCCAGGAAGGCGTCGAAGATGCCGATCGCGTTGGACCCACCACCGACGCACGCGGCCACGACGTCAGGGAGGCGACCGACGAGGTCGAGGACCTGCTGGCGCGCCTCGACGCCGATGATCCGCTGGAAGTCGCGAACCATGGCCGGGAACGGGTGGGGGCCCGCGGCCGTGCCGAAGACGTAGTTGGTCGTGTCGACGTTCGTGACCCAGTCGCGCATGGCCTCGTTGATCGCGTCCTTGAGGGTGCGCGAGCCTGTGGTCACCGGGATGACCTCGGCGCCGAGCAGGCGCATCCGGGCGACGTTGAGCGCCTGGCGCTGGGTGTCTTCTTCGCCCATGTAGACGACGCACTCGAGGTCGAACAGTGCCGCGGCGGTCGCTGTGGCCACGCCGTGCTGACCGGCGCCGGTCTCGGCGATGACGCGCTTCTTGCCGATGCGCTTGGTGAGCAGCGCCTGTCCGAGCACGTTGTTGATCTTGTGCGAGCCCGTGTGGTTGAGGTCTTCACGCTTGAGGATGACCCGGGCACCGCCGGCGTGCTCCGCGAAGCGCGGGACCTCGGTGATGATGCTCGGGCGGCCGCTGTAGGAGCGGTGCAGCTCGGCGAGCTGGGACTGGAAGACGGGGTCGGCGACGGCGGCCTGGTAGGCGACGTCGAGCTCGTCGAGAGCGGCGACGAGCGCCTCGGGGACGTAGCGGCCGCCGAACTCACCGAAGTACGGGCCTTGAAGGTTCTGCAGGGACTCGGGCACGAGATGGCCTCCTGAGGGATGCTGAGCGCCCCGGCGCCCACGGCGAGCAGGGCTCGTCGCCGCGCACGGGGCGGATGTCGGTGAGAGGGGTCCTGCGCCCGCGCAGAGGCGCGGGCGGGACCGGAGCAGGTTCTAGTGGCGGACGGCGCGCAGCGACGGGTGCGAGCCTGCGGCGACGAGGTCGGCGACCGAGGAGCGCGGCGACTCCCCCGTGACGAGGGCCTCGCCGACGAGCACGGCGTGCGCACCCGAGCGGGCGTAGTCCATGACGTCGTGGGGTCCGCGGACACCCGACTCGGCGATGCGGACGACACCCTCGGGGATCGCAGGTGCGAGCCTGGCGAAGGTCGTGCGGTCGACCTCGAGGGTCTTGAGGTTGCGGGCGTTGACGCCGACGAGGCGTGCGCCGGCGTCGACCGCGCGGGTCACCTCGTCGACGGTGTGGACCTCGACGAGCGCCGTCATGCCGAGCGAGTGCACGCGGTCGAGGAGCGACTCGAGGACAGTCTGCTCGAGGGCCGCGACGATGAGCAGGACGAGGTCGGCGCCGTAGGCCCGTGCCTCCCACACCTGGTAGGGCGTGACCACGAAGTCCTTGCGGAGCACGGGGATGTCGACGGCTGCGCGGACAGCACGCAGGTCGGCCAGGCTGCCCTTGAACCGCCGTTCCTCCGTGAGGACGGAGATGACCGAGGCGCCGCCCTTCTCGTACTCGCGGGCCAGCGCCGCAGGGTCGTCGATCGAGGCCAGCGAGCCCTTGCTCGGGCTCGAGCGCTTGACCTCGGCGATGACCGCGACAGCGTCCTCACCGCTCAGGCGGCTGACGCACTCGAGGGCGTTCGTCTGGCGCTGGGCCTTCTCCTTGAGCACAGCGAGCGGGGTGGCCGCCTCGCGCACGGCAAGGTCTTCACGCACCCCGGCGATGATGTCGTCGAGCACCGTCATGACGTCTCTTCTCCCCAGCAGCATGGACCCGCACCGAGCAGGGACACCTCTGGCGCGGGTCGTCCGCGCCGTCGAGGCACCTGCACAGCCATCGTAGAGCCGCCGTGCGGGTCCACCGACCGGCGTCACGCATGTGAGACGGGTGACCGTCCCGAAGGGTCAGGAGCGCGAGGCGCCGCGACCTGCAGCAGCCGGCTGTCCGTGCCCGGCGACCGAGAGGAGCTTGCCGCCCACGAGACCGGCGACGACGATGACCGCCCCGACGATCACGAGCCAGACGAGCGCGAAGCACATCGCGACCCCGGCGACCGCGGCGCCGAGCACCACGACGATCGTGGTGAACCACGCCGCGGTGGTGTGACCGTGGTTGGTCGGGGGCGCGGACGGCGGGAGGTAGGTGTCGTCACGCTTCACTGAGCTGTCAGCCATGGAACTGCCTTTCACGAAAATGTGGTCCCAGCCTAACCACTGCTGGTGCTCGAGGTGGCCACGGAGCGTCTGTCGGCCGTGTCTGGCACGTCCTGGGAGCGTCTGCGCGGGTCGGAGGGAGAGCTGTGAGGTCAGGTGGGGTCGTCGCCCTGGGTGAGCGAGTCCCAGGTGTCGCGCTCGTCGAGGTCTGGGGTCGTGGAGGCCCCAGGAGACGTCGTCTGGTCCGCTGCGCGGGATCCCGTGACACTGGTGGCGGCCGGGGTCGTCGCGGAGGCTGCGGCACCTGAGGCACCGCCGGGTGCGACCTGGGCGCTCTTCTCCCCCGGCCGAGCAGCCTGCTGACCGCTGCCGTGCGGAGCCGACGGTGCGTCGTAGCGACGGGACCGCTTGCCCCAGTCGACCGGGGCGAAGGCCGCCCAGGCTGCGACGACCACCACGACAGCGCCGAGCACGACGGTGACGTAGGGGGCGACCGAGATGTCGACAGCCGCGCCCGACCTGGCCACGCCTGTCGCCTCGGCGACCCCGGAGCGGGCCGCCGCGTCCGGGGACAGGACGAAGGACAGCGCCGAGCCACCGATGACCGCGCCACCGAGAGCCACGACGAGCAGCGAGACCCACCGGGCCGCGCGGCCGACGAGCCCGAGGGACAGAGCCGCCGCGACGACCACGAGGGCCGCGGCGCTCACCCCCGGTGCGGCCGTGGTCCCGGAGACGGTGACGTCGACCGAGGCATCGAGCGCAGTCGATGCTGTGGTCGAGAGCCACGTCGGGACGGCGCTCAGCAGGCTGAGCCCGCCGAGCAGCAGGAGCGTCATCACGACGGTCCGTCGCGGGGTCGTCCGGCGTGCGGCAGGGCTGTCAGGGCTGGCAGAGCCGTCAGGGCTGGTGGGGCCGGTCTGCCCACGCTGGCGGCTCACGGGCGTGCTCGCAGACGGCTCGCGACCTGGACCGCACGGACGGCGGCCGCGGCCTTGTTCCGCGACTCTTCGTACTCGAGCGCGGGGTCGGAGTCGGCGACGATGCCACCGCCCGCCTGGACGCTCGCCCGTCCGTCACGGATGAGCGCCGTGCGGATCGCGATGGCCATGTCCATGGTCCCGTCGAAGCCGAAGTACCCGACGGTGCCGCCGTAGATGCCGCGGCCCGCGGGCTCGATCTCGTCGATGAGCGCGATCGCGCGCGTCTTGGGCGCCCCGGAGAGCGTGCCCGCCGGGAAGGTCGCCGTGAGGACGCCGAGCGCCGTCGCCTCGGGGCGCAGGGCACCGACCACCGTCGAGCTCATGTGCATGATGTGGCTGAAGCGCTTGATGGCCATGAACTCGACGACCTCGACGCTCGTGGGGTCGCAGACCTTGGCCAGGTCGTTGCGCGAGAGGTCGACGAGCATGATGTGCTCGGCGCACTCCTTCGGGTCGACGAGCAGCTCTTCAGCCAGGCGGGTGTCCTCCTCGGGGGTCGCGCCGCGGGGACGCGAGCCGGCGATCGGGAAGGTGACGACCCGACGGTCGGCGACCTTGGCGAGGGTCTCCGGGCTCGATCCGACCACGGCGAAGTCGTGGCCGTCGGCGTCCGTGAGCTGGAAGTAGTACATGTACGGGCTCGGGTTGATCGTGCGCAGCACCCTGTAGACGTCGAGAGGGTCCGCCGTGCACTCGAGGTCGAGGCGCTGCGAGAGCACCACCTGGAAGACCTCGCCGTCGCGGATGGCCTCTTTCCCGGCCAGGACCGACTGCTCGAAGGTCGAGCGCTCGGTCCTGAAGGCCAGCTCCGGCTCGGGCTCGTCGACGAGCACCCGGCGGACCGCGGCGGCGTCGGCGGGCGACGGGGGCGCCACGAGGCTGGCCTCCATCGCGTCGAGACGTGCGACGGCGTCGGCGTGAGCCTCGTCGACGCGCTCGTCGCTCGCGTCGAAGTTGATGGCGTTGGCGATGAGCCAGACCGAGCCGTCCACGTGGTCGACGACTGCGAGGTCGCTGGCCAGGCAGAGCGTCATCTCGGGGACGCCGAGCTCGTCAGGAGCCGTCTTGGGCAGCGTGGGCTCCCAGCGGCGCACGACGTCCCACCCGAGGGCACCGACAAGACCACCCGTGAGAGGCGGCAGCCCGTCGATCGCCTCGGTGTGCAGGACGCGCAGCGTCGCGTCGAGGACCTCGAGAGGCTCGCCGTCGGTCGGGATGCCGGCGGGCACGTCACCGCGCCACACGGCGCGGTCGTCCGCGACCGTCAGCGTGGCGCGCGAGGTCACCCCGACGAAGGAGTAGCGCGACCATCCACCACCGATCTCGGCGGACTCCATGATGAAGGTCCCCGGGCGCCCCTGGGCCAGCCGGCGGTACAGCGCGACGGGGGTGAGGTCGTCGGCGAGCAGCCTGCGGACGACGGGCACCACGCGGCGGTCGGCGGCGAGCTCGCGGAACTCCGGGAGCTCCGGCCACGTCTGGCCCCACGGCAGCGACCCGACGGTACGGGGGGTGCTCACGGGGTGCGGTGACGTGGTCATGCCGAGGTCTCCTTGCTGTCGGGACGTCCTGGGGCTGCCTGCTCTGCTGCGGCAGGTGTCGAGAGGTCGGTCGTGTGGTCGGTCGTGTGGTCGGTCGAGCGGTCGGCGGCCGTGGGCTCGGACGCGCCGGCGACGACAGCGCCGAGGTCGCCGCCGCTGATGAAGCAGGTGCGCTCCCCCGTGTGGCAGGCTGCGCCGACCTGGTCGACCTCGACCAGCAGGGCGTCGCCGTCGCAGTCGATCGAGACCGAGCGGACCCACTGGACGTGGCCGGAGGTGTCGCCCTTGCGCCAGTACTCCTGCCGGGACCGCGAGTAGAAGGTCACGCGTCCTTCGGTCAGCGTGCGGGACAGCGCCTCGTCGTCCATCCAGCCCAGCATGAGCACCTCACGGGTGTCGTGCTGCTGCACGATCGCTGCGACGAGGCCGGCCGGGTCGCGCTTGAGACGCGCGGCGATCTCCGGGTCGAGGGTGCTGGTGGGGACGGGGGCTGAAGACTGGGCAGGCACCGCAGCATCTTCCCATGCTGCGGTGCCGCGCCGCGCCTCGGGTGCGTCTCGCGGACACACCGGGGCCACGTCCCGAGCCCCTGCACGTCACGACAGGCCAGGGCCCGCCAGCCGCCCTCGCGGCGCTGGGCAGCCTGTCCGATGGGCTGCCTGTCAGCGGACCTGGGAGACCCAGGCCTCGTGCATGCGGGCGTAGTGCCCGTCGACCTCGACGAGCTCGGCGTGCGGGCCGACCTGCGCGATCCGTCCAGCGTCGACCACGACCACCAGGTCGGCTGCCTCAGCCGTCGAGAGCCTGTGCGCGATGGTGATCGTGCTCCGGCCGTGGGTGAGCGAGTCGAGGGCCCGCGCGATGCGGACCTCGGTCGCGGGGTCGACAGCGCTGGTGGCCTCGTCGAGCACGAGCAGGTCGGCCTGGGCGAGGTAGGCGCGGGCGATCGCGACGAGCTGCCGCTCCCCCGCCGACAGCGACTCTCCACGCTGCCCGACCGAGGTGTCGAGACCGTCGGGCAGGTCTGCGACCCAGTCGGCCAGACCGAGCTCGGACACCGCACGCTCCAGGTCTGCGGCCAGGCGCGGGTCCCTGTCGCGGCCAGCCGACCGGCCGGGCTGCAGGTGGTCGTGCGAGAAGGGCGCGTCAGGGTCGTCGAGCTCGGGCCTGTGGCCGTAGGCGATGTTGTCCGCGAGGGTCCCGTCGAAGAGGAAGCCCTCCTGCGGGACCATGACGATGCGCTGGCGCAGGCTCGCCGCCCGGATGGTCCGGACGTCGGTGCCGTCGAGCAGCACCGTGCCCTCGGTCGGGTCCATGAGACGGGTGGCGAGCTTGGCGATCGTCGTCTTGCCCGAACCCGTCGCACCCACCACGGCGACCTTGGTGCGCGGGGGCAGCGCGAGGTCGACGCCGTGCAGGACCGGGGCCCCGCCCGGGTAGGCGAAGCTCACGCCGCGGAACTCGACGGCCGCAGCCCCACGAGGGCTGTGCACCCCGTCGTCGCCCGGGTCGGCGACCATCACCGGGGTCTCCAGGACGGCGAGCACACGGCGCCAGCCGGCGACGGCGTTCTGCAGCTCGTTGAGGATCTCCGTGGCCATCTGGACGGGCCCCGTGAACAGCTGGACGAGGAAGAGGAAGGCGAGGAGCTGACCCACGCTCAGACCGCCCCCCACGCCCAGGTACGTCCCGGCCACCACGACGGCGCTCAGCACGAGGTTGGCCACCATGACACCGCTCGAGAAGACGATCGAGACGAGCTTCTGCGCGCGGATCGCCGCGTGGCGGTGGTCGTCGATCGAGGCGTCGATGCGACGCTCGGTCCGGCGGCCGACGCCGTAGGCGCGGATGGTCTCGGCACCGACCACGGCCTCGGAGATCGCACCGAGCATCGCGCCGACCTTGGCGCGGACAGCCGTGTAGGCCTGGTTGACCTTCTTCTGCGCCGGGCGCAGCACGAAGAAGAGCGGCACGAAGCAGACCCACACGACGATGGTCAGCTGCCACGAGTACCAGAGCATGAGGCCCGTGGCCGCGAGGATCTGGAGCATCGAGACGAGCAGCATGATGCCGCCCCACTGCACGAACAGCGAGATGGTGTCGACGTCCGAGGTCACGCGAGACACGAGGGACCCGCGTCGCTCGGTGTTCTGGGACAGGACAGAGAGGTCGTGCACGTGCCTGAAGGCCTTGACCCGCAACGACGCGAGACCTGTCTCGGTGCTGGTGAAGAGCCGCACGTTGACGAGCGCGGAGCAGGTCCCCGCGATCACGAGGACCACCGCCGCGGCGCTGACGAGCCAGACGACCCGGGTCATGTCGACCCCGCCCGGCGCGAGGATGCCGGTGTCGACGGTCTGCTGGACGGCGAGCGGGACGACGATGCGTCCTGCCGCGGCGAAGACGGCGAGGATGAAGGTCAGCGTCGCGCCGTGGAGGATCTCGGGCGAGACCTGGACCCCGCGGCGCAGGGTCGCGAAGACCCCGAGCTCGCTGGCCGAGGCGATCGAGCTGTGGCTGTCGGAGTCGGGAGCACCGGAGACCGGCGTCGTGGAACCCTGCTCCTCCGCACTCTTCCGCGTCACCCTCTTCAGCCTCGAGCTCTTGCCCTTCGAGCCGGCGCCCGTCGTGCTGTCGGCGCTCACGCCTCGTCCTCTCGTCGGGTCGCCTCGCGCTGGTACGCGAGTGCGAGGTCTTGGAATCCTTCGTCTCGGGTCAGGAGCTCGGCCGCGGTACCGACGTCGACGACGCGACCAGACTCGAGGTGGGCCACCCTGTCGGCGAGCGAGACGCTCGACATGCGGTAGGCGACCATGACCACGGTCGTCCCTGCGCCGGCCCGCAGACCGGCGAGGATGGCCTGCTCGACCTCGGGGTCGACGGCCGAGGTCGCGTCGTCGAGCACCAGCAGGCTCGGTCGGCGCACGAGCGCCCGCGCGATCGCGACGCGCTGGCGCTGACCGCCGGAGAGGTTCGCGCCCCGCTCGCCGAGCGGTGCGTCGAGGCCACCGGGCAGCGCGCGGACCACGTCGGCGACACGAGCCAGCTCGAGGGCCTGCCACACCTCGTCGTCGGTGTAGGAGCCCTGGTCCCCTACGTCGGCGAGCGTGATGTTGCCGCGGATCGTGTCTTCGAAGATGAAGGTGGTCTGCGAGACGAAGGCGACGGCTCCGGTGATGGCCTCGGCCGTCAGCTCGCGGGCGTCGACGCCGTCGAGCAGGACGCGTCCGCTGCTGGGGTCGGAGAGCCGGCTGAGCAGCGAGACGAGGGTCGTCTTGCCCGAGCCCGTCGGTCCGACCACGGCGAGAGTCTCCCCGGGCTCGACCACGAGGTCGACGCCCTCGAGGATGGTGATCGGTCCGTTCGAGCCGGGGACCTGGACACCGACGCCGTCCATGCGGAACTGGAGTCCTGTCGGCGCGCCGTCCGGGCCGGCGGCCCGCGCAGGCCGGGTCCTGGTGCCGACCGAGAGCGCGCCCGGTGCGTCGAGCACCTGCGCGATGCGGTCGTGGCCGACGAGCCCGCGCGGCAGCTCACCGAGGACCCAGCCGAAGGCTCGGACCGGGACCGCCATCATCGTCAGCAGGTAGGCCGCCGAGACCACCTGGCCCGTGTCGACGTACCCGCCCGAGACCCTCGAGGTACCCACGAGGAGCACCAGGAGAGTGCCGACCGAGGGCAGGAACTCGATGATCGGGTCGAAGGACGCCCGGACCTTGCCGACCTTGATGTTCGCGGCCCGCAGCTCGCCGGCCTTCTCGGCGAAGCGTGCCTCTTCGCGGTCTTCGGTGCCCAGGGCCTTGACGAGCAGCGCTGCCTCGAAGCTCTCGTGGGCGACGTCGGCCACCTCGGCGCGCAGCTGCTGCGCGCGGGTGATCGCCGGTGACATGTACTTCTGGAAGACGAGGTTGACCAAGACCGCGAGAGGCAGCACGACCAGGGCTGCGGCGGCCAGCCAGACGTCGATGCTCAGCAGCGCGACGGCGGCGATGACGATCATCACGCAGACACCGAGGGCGAAGGGCAGGGGCGTGAAGACCCCTGTGGCCGCCTCGACGTCCGAGCTGACGTTCGACAAGAGCTGCCCCGTGGGGTGCGCCCGGTGCCAGGACATCGGCAGCTCGAGGTACCGGCGGGTGACCGCGCGCCTGTGGTGGGCCTGCAGGTTGGACAGCCCGATGCCCGCGTAGATGCGGCGGGCCGCGACGCTCAGCGCGAGGCCGAGGCCGACGGCGGCGAGCACGAGGCCACCGATCCAGGCTCGTCCGGCCGGGCTCGACCCGTCGAGGGCCGGGACGACGATCGTGTCGGTGACCCGTCCGAGGACCTGGCTGATCGCGACGGTGAGTCCGCCGAAGAGCGCCGAGGCCCCGATGGCCCAGAAGTAGACGACGGGTTCGGTGCGCAGACCGCGACCGATGAGGACGGCAGAACGGCGTGTGCGTGAACCCGTGAGGGCGTGCGAGGTCACGGAGAGGGTCCTTCCAGAGGGAGTGAACAATGTTCTCACAAGCCACCGACACGGGCCCTGGCTGGTCGAGGGCTGTCACCGTCGCCACCTGCTGCGACGCGGGTCCACAGGCTGGCGCCGCAGCATGCCCGGCCGGGGGCGCCGTGCCAGGATGGGGCCATGACCCACACCTGGAGCGCCACCGAGCGCGCGGACCTCGCCCAGACCCTGCTCGCAGCGGGCCCCGGAGCCCCGACGCTGTGCGCAGGCTGGCAGACGCAGCACCTCGCCGCGCACCTGGTGCTCCGCGACAGGACCCCGTGGCGGATGTCCCCAGGTCGGCTCGAGTCTGTCGCGGCGACGTCTGCCGACCCCCAGGGCTATGCCGCCCTGGTCGCGCAGGTCGCCGAGGGCCCAGGGCGCCTCAGCCCGGGATACTGGTTCTCCGAGCAGATGAACCTGCTCGAGCTGTTCGTCCACTCCGAGGACGTCCGCCGCGCCGGACCTGACGGCGCGCGCTCGACCGAGATCGGCCCCGACTACGCGAAGGCGCTGTGGAAGCAGTTCCGGCTGTTCTCGAGGATGCTGCTCCGCCCGGCACCTGTCGGGGTCGTCCTCGTCGTGACCGACGGCCCGCGGGTCGTCGCGCGCAAGCCGCGGTCGGGGGCCGGCACCGTGGTCGTGACCGGAGAGCTGGCCGACGTGATCCTCTTCGCCTTCGGCCGCGGGACCAGCACAGAGCTGACGTTCCAGGGGGACGCCGCCGACGTCCGAGCGCTCCTCGCGAGGTTCCCCGGGCCGGGCGGCGCGTCGAGCCAAGCCTGAGCACGAAGCACGAAGCACGAAGCCAGGCTGCCACCTGCGGGAGGGCATCCTGGCTTCGTCGTCGTCTCTGGCGCCCCGTCACCGAGGCATCGCGGTCACAGGCGGACGGGGACCCCGTCAGCGGCCATGGCCTGCTTCACCTGGTCGATCGTCAGCCGCCCGAAGTGGAAGACGCTCGCAGCCAGGACGGCGTCGGCCCCGGCCTTCGCCGCCGCCGAGAAGTCTGCAGGGCTGCTCGCCCCGCCGCTCGCGATGAGCGGGACGCGCACCTCGGACCGCACCTGCGCGAACATCTCGAGGTCGTAGCCGTCGTAGGTGCCGTCGGCGTCCATCGAGTTGAGCAAGATCTCGCCGGCACCGAGCGTCGCCGCGCGTGCGGCCCACTCGACGGCGTCGATGCCCGTTCCCTGCCTGCCGCCGTGCGTGGTCACCTCGTAGCCCGAGGCGGTCTCGACGCCGTCGCGTACGCGTCGTGCGTCGACCGAGAGCACGAGGACCTGGCTGCCGAACCTGTCGGCGATCTCGGAGATGAGCTCGGGACGCGCGATCGCCGCAGTGTTGACACCGACCTTGTCCGCTCCGGCGCGCAGCAGCCTGTCGACGTCCTCGACCGTGCGGACGCCGCCGCCGACGGTCAGCGGGATGAAGACCTGCTCGGCGGTCCGGCGGACCACGTCGTAGGTGGTCTCGCGGTTGCCGGAGGACGCAGACACGTCGAGGAAGGTCAGCTCGTCGGCGCCAGCGGCGTCATAGGTCCGCGCGAGCTCGACAGGGTCACCGGCGTCGCGCAGGTTCTCGAAGTTGACACCCTTGACGACACGACCGGCGTCGACGTCGAGGCACGGGATGACGCGGACCGAGACAGACATGCACTCCTGCTTCCTGGGGACTCGTCCGGGCTCAGGGCCGCGGACAGCTCCCGCGGTCAGGCCGGAGGAGACACCGCGAGTATATCGACCACGTAGACGAGGGTCTCGGACGCGAGCTCGTTGCCGCTCGGGCCGAAGGCCAGGCCGGGCGGGACGACGAGCATGACCTCGCTCCCGACGGGCAGGTCGACAAGCCCCTCGTCGAAGCCCTCGATCAGCTGGTCGGTGCCGAGCGTGACGGTCTGGGGCAGACGCCCCTCCCCCCACGTCGTGTCGAAGACCTCACCTGTCGACCACTTCACGGCGACGAACTGGATGACGACCTGCTGGCCGCTCGCCACCTGCCCACCGGTGCCGCGGATGATCTGGCGCACGACAGGCTCGGCAGGCGGCTCGGTCCCCTCGGGGATGGTCACCGTGGGGACGCCACCCTCACCGTGCTCGACGCTCGGCAGACCGGCCTCGGGGTCGCTGATGTCACCCGAGGCGCTCGTCGGCAAGATGTCGATGGTCGAGACGAGAGGCGTGCCGTCGGTCGCTGCGGCGTACATGATGCGCGCCCCGACGGAGTGGCCCTCGAGGACCGTGTACAGCTCGGAGCCGATCGAGTCGGGGGTCATGAGGTAGGCGGCCGGCACAGACGCGAAGTCGTCCCGGACGACGCTGCCGTCGGTCCCGCTCACCGTGTACACGCGGAGCAGGACGGGACCTCCGTCGACCAACGGGTCACCGGCGCCTTCCCAGACGACCTCTTCGACGGGGTCCGAGAGTGTCAGCGGGGTCTGGAAGTCGAGCGTGGGGACGGTGCCGCCGGTCCCGGTGACACCGATCGTCGGCTCGGCGGTCGGGACGGGTTCCGGGGCCTCGTCGTCGCCGGGTCCGCAGGCCGTGAGTGCGAGCACGAGGGCGAGGGCCGGCGCCGCCCAGGCGGCACGGATCCTGGACGTGGAGCTGCGGCGGTGGTCTCGGGGCATCCCGTCATCGTATCGAGCGGTCGTGGAGGACTCGTGGAGCACGCCCGCCCAGACGGCTGCGGCGGGCGTGGCCCCCCTCACATGCTCTCGATGAGCCTGTCGACCCTCTCGTCGACGCTCTGGAACGGGTCCTTGCACAGCACGGTGCGCTGCGCCTGGTCGTTGAGCTTGAGGTGCACCCAGTCGACCGTGTAGTCGCGCTTGGCCTCCTGAGCCTTGCGGACGAACTCGCCGCGCAGCCTGGCCCGGGTGGTCTGCGGCGGGACGGCCGTCGACTCGAGCACCTCGACGTCGCTCGTCACACGCTCGACCAGTCCACGTGCGGCCAGCAGGTTGTACAGCCCCTCGGTGCGCGAGATGTCGTGGTACGCCAGGTCGAGCCGTGCGATGCGAGGATCGGTCAGCTCGAGGGAGTGCTTCTCCTGGTAGCGGCGGATCAGGCGGTGCTTGATCACCCAGTCGAGCTCGCGCTCGACGCTCGTGAGGTCTCCCGACTGGAGCGCGAGCAGCCCGCGCTCCCAGAGGTCGAAGACCTTGCGGTCGGTCTCGGAGATCTCCCCCGACGCCTCGACGAAGTCGCGGACCCGCACCAGGTATTCCTGCTGGAGGTCGATCGCGGTGACGGTCCGGCCCGAGGCCAGCGTGACGGGCGCCTTGCCCGTCATGTCGTGGCTGATCTCACGGATGGCACGCATGGGGTTCTCGAGCGCCATGTCGCGCATCGGGACACCCGCCTCGATCATGCGCAGCACCATGTCGGTCGCGCCGACCTTGAGCATCGCGGTGGGCTCGGCCATCGTCGAGTCGCCGACGATCACGTGCAGGCGCCTGTACAGCTCGGCGTCGGCGTGCGGCTCGTCGCGCGTGTTGATGATCGGCCGCGACCGGGTGGTCGCGCTCGACACCGACTCCCAGATGTGGTCAGCACGCTGGGACAGGCAGAAGGTCGCGCCACCCGGGGTGGGGAGGATCTTGCCAGCGCCGGTGAGGACCTGCCGGGTGATGAGGAAGGGCACGAGGATGTCGGCCAGGCGCGTGAAGTCCCCCTGCCGGCGCACGAGATAGTTCTCGTGGCAGCCGTAGGAGTTGCCTGCCGAGTCGGTGTTGTTCTTGAACAGGTGGATCGAGCCCGGGATGCCCTCGACCTCGAGGCGCTGCTGGGCGTCCGCCACGAGCCCTTCGAGGATGCGCTCCCCGCCGCGGTCGTAGGTGATGAGCTGGCGGATGTCGTCGCACTCGGCCGTCGCGTACTCGGGGTGCGAGCCGACGTCGAGGTACAGCCTGGACCCGTTGCGCAAGAACACGTTGGAGGACCGGCCCCAGGCGACGACCTTGCGGAACAGGTAGCGCGCGACCTCGTCGGCGGAGAGCCCTTGCTGGCCCGCGGGCGCTGCGCAGGTGATGCCGTACTCGGTCTCGAGGCCGAAGATCCGGCGGGTGCTCATGCGGGGTCTCCTGAGGTGTCGGTCGTGGTAGTCGGTCCCGCCGGGTCGGAGGACTCGGGCCCAGCACCAGCCGGGCGTGACGGTTCGACCGCCAGGAGGTCGTCGAGCACGTCGCCCGAGAGCCTGCGGAAGGCACGGCGTGGTCGGCTGCGGTCGAGCACCGCGACCTCGAGGTGAGCAGCGGGGATCTCGCGTGCCTCGCCGTCGGGGGCAGCAGGACCGGCGAGCACCTCGCGCACGAGCACGAGGACCTCGGCCAGGGTCAGACCCGGGCGCCAGCGCTCGGTCATCGCCGTCCCGAGCTGCTCGGCCTGCCCGCCCATCACGACGAAGCCGTGCTCGTCGGCGACCGAACCGTCGTAGGAGAGCCTGTAGATCTGGTCGTGCTCGGAGGTCGCCCCGACCTGGGCGACGACGATCTCGACCTCGAGGGGCTTCGACTCTGTCGTGAACACCGTGCCGAGCGTCTGGGCGTAGGCGTTAGCGAGGCCGCGGGCGTCGACGTCCGAGCGGTCGTAGGAATAGCCGCGCAGGTCTGCGTACCTGACACCGGCGACCCGCAGGTTCTCGAACTCGTTGTACTTGCCGACGGCCGCGAAGGCGATGCGGTCGTAGATCTCGGAGATCTTGTGCAGCGCGCGCGAGGGGTTCTCGGTCGCGAAGGCGATACCGCCCTCGTAGGCGGCGACGACGACAGACCTGCCGCGGGCGATGCCCTTGCGCGCGTAGTCGGCGCGGTCCTTCATCAGCTGCTCGGGCGAGACGTAGAACGGCATGCTCATCGCAGGTCTCCTCCGAGCGATCCGTGGCGGGTGCGGGACGAGCGGGCCTGCCGGGTCCGCTCGAGCGAGATGTCGTCGACGACGCTCTCGAGCTCGTCGTCTGCCAGACGCAGATAGCCCGCCTCGCTGACCGTGGCGACCACGGGCCAGATCTGGCGGACCGCGTCGGGGCCGCCGGTCGCCGAGTCGTCGTCGGCGGCGTCGAAGAGCGCCTCGACGACCACCCGCACGGCGCCCTGGGCGTCGAGACCGGGTCGCCACAGCTTCTTGAGGGCACCCCGGGCGAAGACCGACCCCGACCCCACGCTGTGGTGGTCGAGCTCTTCGTACCGTCCGCCCGTGACGTCGTAGGAGAAGATGCGGCCGCGACGCGCGACGAGGTCAAAACCTGCGAAGAGCGGGACGACGGCGAGCCCCTGCATCGCGAGCCCGAGGTTGCCGCGGATCATGGTCGACAGGCGGTTCGCCTTGCCGTCGAGGGAGAGCAGCGTGCCCTCGATCTTCTCGTAGTGCTCGAGCTCGAGCTGGAACAGCCTGACGAGCTCGAGGGCGAGCCCGGCGGTCCCCGCGATCCCGACAGCCGAGTACTCGTCCGCAGGGAACACCTTCTCGATCTCGCGGTGCGCGATCATCGAGCCGGCGGTCGCGCGGCGGTCCCCGGCCATGACGACGCCGCCGTCGAAGGACGCGGCGACGATGGTCGTGCCGTGCGGTGCTGGCGGCGCAGAGCCCGACGGGAGCGTGCGCGACGACGGCAGCAGCGAGGGGTCGTGCGCGGCGAGGAACTCGACGAAGGACGAGCTGCCCGGCGTCATGAACGAGCTCGGGAGCCGTGCAGGGTGCTCAGCCGTCATGGCGGGTCACTGCCCACCCTTCTGCACAAATCCACGGACGAAGGACTCGGCGTTCGTCTCGAGCACGTCGTCGATCTCGTCGAGCAGCGCGTCGACCTCGGCGTCGCGCGCCTGGGCCGCCGCGGGGGCTGGCGCCGGTGCTGCGTCGTCGGGCTCGCGGTCCTGCGGCGAGTGCTGCTGGCGTTCCTGGCCGGCCATGTGGTCCTCCTTGCCTGAGGTGCGTCACCCCGAGGGCGTCGACTGACTCCCATCTCACCACATCAGCGCGTCCGACGAGCGGCGAGTCCACAGGTGGCGTCGCAGGTCGGCGGCTCAGCCGAGCAGCGCGGCGAGGAACTCCTCGGCGTCGGGCCGCTCGGCGAACAGCCGGCCGACGTGCTGCTCGGTGCCGCGCCACGGGTCCATCATCGGGACACGCTGCAGGGACGGGGCCCCCGGCAGGTCGAAGATGACGGAGTCCCAGCTCGCCGCCGAGACCATCGCGGGGAAGCGCGCCATGACCTCTCCGCGGAAGTAGGCGCGGGTGTCCGTCGGCGGGTGCGCGACCGCGGCCATCACGGACTCCTCCGTGACGAGGCGCTCGACTGCGCCCTTGGCGAGCAGACGGTGGTAGATGCTGCGCTCGGGGCGCACGTCCGACCACTGCAGGTCCATCGCGCGCAGCCGGGGGTGGTCCCAGGCGAGGTTGTCGCGTCGGCGCAGTCCCTCGAGCAGACGCAGCTTTGCGACCCACTCGACGTCGCGGGCGCACGACGCCCTGTCGGTCACGAGCCGGTCCAGGACGCTGCCCCAGCGGTCGAGGACGTCGTCGGTCACGGTGTCACCAGAGCCGATCGCCTCGACCCCCGCCCTCACCACCTCGAGGTAGGCGTGCTGGAGCGCGACGGCCGTCATCCGCCGACCGTCCGCGAGCTCGAGCCCGTAGTCGAGCTCGAGGTCGCGGCTCACCTGCGAGACCGCGGCGACGGGGTCGCGGAGGCGCAGCGCGGCGAGCGCGGCCTGCGCGCCGGGGATCTCGTCCAGGTGCTCGAGCACCCACAGGACAGCCGACGTCGTGCCGAGCTTGAGATATGTCGCGGTCTCGAAGAGGTTCGCGTCTCCGATGATCAGGTGCAGACGGCGCCACCGGCTGCGGTCGGCGTGCGGCTCGTCGCGGGTGTTGACGATCGGGCGTCGCAGCGTCGTCTCGAGGCCGACCTCGGCCTCCATGTAGTCCGCGCGCTGCGACATCTGGAAGCCGGCCTCCTGGCCGACGGGTCCGAGCCCCACACGACCGGAGCCTGTGAACACCGTGCGCGTGACGAGGAAGGTGGTCAGCAGCTCGGTGATGATGCCGAAGGGGACCTGACGGTCGACGAGGTAGTTCTCGTGGGTGCCGTAGCTCGCGCCCTTGCCGTCGACGTTGTTCTTGTACAGCTGGAGGTCGACCCCCATGTGCGCGGCGACCTCGCGGGCGGCGGCGACCATGACGCGCTCCCCCGCCACGTCCCAGCGCACGCCGTCGAGCGGGTTGGTGACCTCGGGCGAGGAGTACTCGGGGTGCGCGTGGTCGACGTACAGCCTGGCGCCGTTCGTGAGGATCGCGTTCGCTGCGCTCGGGTCGTCGTAGGCCTCGGTGGTCGGGCGCTCGATGCTCTGGACCTGCGCCTCGCCCGCGGTCGGGCCTGACGGCGCGGGGCGGCTGGGGTCGTCGGTGAGCAGCGACGGGTGCGCCGAGGCCCGGCGCACGTGGAAGCCCCGGGCGTCGAGCAAGGGGTCTTCGTCGTCGTAGTCCCACCGGGCCCTCGAGCGGGCCGAGGAGCTGATCGCCCTGTAGGCGGTCACCACCTGGCTCGACATGAGCATCGGGTTGGCCATCGGGTTGCCCTGCTGGAGGACGCCGTACTCGGTCTCGATCCCCATCACGCGTCGCACAGTCACGCGTCCAACCCTAGCCCCGGCGCGCAGCTCAGGGGTGCCGGGACCAGGGTCGACGCGCTACAGGTACTGCCCGGTGCTCGTCGCCGTCTCGATGGTCCGGCCAGCCGCCGTGCGACCCGAGCCGTTCTTGTCCTGGACGATCGTGCGGATGAAGACGATGCGCTCGCCCTTCTTGCCCGAGATCCGCGCCCAGTCGTCGGGGTTGGTGGTGTTGGGCAGGTCTTCGTTCTCCTTGAACTCGTCGACGCAGGCCGTCACCAGGTGCTCCACGCGGATGCCGCGCTGCCCGGTCGCGAGGAAGTCCTTGATCGCCGACTTCTTCGCCCTGTCGACGATGTTCTGGATCATGGCGCCCGAGTTGAAGTCCTTGAAGTACAGCGTCTCCTTGTCCCCGGAGGCATAGGTCACCTCGAGGAACTGGTTCTCCTCGGTGTCGGCGTACATCCGCTCGACGACCCGCTGGATCATGCCGTCGACCACGGCCGCCGTGTCGCCCAGGTGCTCGGCGAGGTCGTCCGCGTGGATCGGCAGGTCTGCCGTGAGGTACTTCGCGAAGATCTCGCGGGCCCCCTCGGGGTCGGGCCTCTCGATCTTGATCTTCACGTCGAGGCGACCAGGGCGCAGGATCGCCGGGTCGATCATGTCTTCACGGTTGGACGCCCCGATGACGATGACGTTGTCGAGACGCTCGACGCCGTCGATCTCGCTCAGCAGCTGCGGGACGATCGTCGTCTCGACGTCCGAGGACAGGCCCGTCCCGCGGGTGCGGAACAGCGACTCCATCTCGTCGAAGAACACCACGACCGGGTAGCCCTGCGAGGCCTTCTCGCGAGCACGGGAGAAGATCAGCCGGATGTGCCGCTCGGTCTCCCCCACGTACTTGTTGAGCAGCTCGGGGCCCTTGACGTTGAGGAAATAGCTCTTCGCCTGGTTGGCGGTCTCGACGACCGCCGGGACACCGTCGGTCGGGCCGTCTGCCGCTGCGGCCGCCGCGCGTCGTGCCACGGCTGCCGCGAGGGAGTTGGCGACAGCCTTGGCGATGAGCGTCTTGCCACAGCCGGGCGGGCCGTAGAGCAAGATGCCCTTCGGCGGGCGCAGCCCGTGCTCGCGGAAGAGGTCGGGGTGGTTGAAGGGCAGCTCGACGGCGTCGCGGATCTGCTCGATCTGCGGACCGAGCCCGCCGATGTCGCTGTAGTCGATGTCCGGGACCTCCTCGAGCACGAGGTCCTCGACCTCGGCCTTCGGGATGCGCTCGTAGACGAAGCCCGACCGCGTGTCGACGGTGAGCGCGTCGCCCGCGCGCAGCGGCGCACCCACGAGCGAGCCGGCGAGGCGCACGACCCGCTCCTCGTCCGAGCGGCCGACCACGAGGGCGCGGCCGTCGTCGAGCAGCTCTTTGACGGTCACGATCTCGCCGACAGGCTCGTACCCGCCTGCGGCGACGACGACGAAGGCCTCGTTGAGGCTGACCTCCTGGCCGGGGCGCAGCCGCGAGAGGTCGACCGACGGGCTGGCGCCGACGTGCATCTTGCGCCCCGCAGACATGACGTCGAGGGTGCCGTCGCCGTGCTCCTCCAGGAACACCGCGAAGGTGCCCGGAGGCTTCGCGAACTCCTCGATCTGCTGCTGGAGCTCGACGATCTTGCCGCGGGCCTCGCCGAGCACCTGGGCCAGGCGCTCGTTCTGCGCAGAGAGCACGGCAAGACGTCGGGCGGCGTCCTCAGGTGTGCTCCGGGGGGTGTCGGGTGTCGAGTCGCTCATGGTGAGCCCCTTCCGCTGCGTGAGGTCCGACGATGTCACAGATCGTCGTCGTGCGCCCCTGTGTCCGCGGAGACGTCCTGTGACGATCCGGTCACGCCGCTCTCGGCGGCAGCCGCGGTGACGTCACGACGGACCCTGCGGACCTTCTTGTCCGAGACGGCACGCTCGCCGAGGTCTTCGGCGCTCCACTCTTCCTCGACGACCGGGTAGGAGCCCTTGGACGGGCGGCGACGCCGCACGGGCGCGTCGATGCCGTCAGCCATCCGGCGGGTGGTCAGCAAGAAGCCCGTGTGCCCGACCATGCGGTGCTGGGGCCTGACGGCGAGTCCTTCGAGGTGCCAGCCGCGGACCATGGTCTCCCACGCCTCGGGCTCGGTGAAGCGGCCGTCGTCGCGGAGGTCCTCGGCGAGGCGGGACAGCTGGGTGGTCGTCGCGACATAGCAGACGAGGACGCCGCCCGGCGCGAGCGCACCGGCCACGGCCTCGAGGTTCTCCCACGGGGCGAGCATGTCGAGGACCACGCGGTCGACAGAGCCGGGCTCGGCGACAGTCGGGAGGACGTCGGAGAGGTCGCCGATCGAGAGCTCCCACGCGGGGTGCGGGGCGCCGAAGAACAGCTCGACGTTGGCACGGGCGATGTCGGCGAAGTCTTCGCGACGCTCGATCGAGTGGAGCGAGCCGCCGTCGCCGACAGCACGGAGCAGCGACAGGGTCAGCGCCCCGGAGCCGACCCCGGCCTCGATCACCCGGGCACCGGGGTAGATGTCGGCCATCGCGACGATCTGCCCCGCGTCCTTGGGGTAGACCACCGCGGCGCCGCGCGGCATGGAGAGCGTGTAGTCGCTCAGCAGGGGGCGCAGGGCGAGGTACTCGATCCCCGAGGTGGTCGTGACGACCGAACCCTCGGTCTGGCCGATGATCTCGTCGTGCTGGAAGTACCCGCGGTGCGTGTGGAAGGCAGCACCCGCGGTGAGGGTGATGGTGTGCAGACGGCCGCGCGGGTCGGTCAGCTGGACGCGGTCCCCCGGGCGGAACGGCCCGCGGCGGACCTGGGCTCCGGTCGGTTCAGGACGCCCGGTGGCGCTGGCCCCGGCAGGGACGGCGGTCGGTGCGCCAGGCGCGGAGGGGGCGGAGGTGCTCGGTGCGGCGGAGCTCAGTTCGTCGGTCACAACGCGCCAGTCTAGATCGCGCGGGCGACGTCCGTGGCGTAGAGGGCGCCGACGACGTGCTCGCCGAGGACGAGGATGCACACCGGGGCGTGCGGGGCGGCGCGCAGGACCGCCGAGAACAGCTGCTCCCCCGCGAGGGCCGCGTCGACCACGGCGACCGTCGGCAGGGCGACGGAGACCGACCAGACGGGCGCCGTCGCGGCGGCGTTCTCCGGGACGTCTGCGAGGGCGAGATGGTCGACGAGCCCGACGGGCTGTCCTGTCGCGACCCCGGTCGTCGGCTGCGGCCCGGCCACGAGGACGAGCTGGACCTGGGCGTCGTCGCCGCCGAGGTCCTCGGCGATCTGGCGAGCCTGCGCGACGGTGACGTCAGCGCTCACGGCGACCGCGGGACGAGCCAGCAGGCGCGGGTCGAGGGCGTCGATCTTCGCGCGGCGGCGGCTCTGGGCCAGCGCCGCCGAGGCCGAGCTCCACATGAACGACCCGATGAGCGCGGCCCACACGACCATGAGGAGCTCGACGCGCCGACCGCTCAGGCTGGGGACCGCGATGGCTGCTGCGACGAGGGTGACGGCGAGGACCCGCCCCGTCCAGGCCGCGACGACGGTCCCGCGCAGCCGCGAGCCGGTGACAGCCCAGACGAGCGCCTCGGTGACCTGCCCACCGTCGAGCGGGAGCCCGGGCAGCAGGTTGAAGATCGCGACGGCGGCGTTGGCGTAGGCGGAGACGTAGAGGAGCAGCGCGACCGACGACGACCCGGCCTGAGCCTGGTAGCCGAACCAGGCGAGCCCGGCGAGGACGACGTTGGTGAGCGGGCCGACCACCGCGATGACCGCTGAGCTGCGGGGCGTGGACCTCGTGTCCGTGTAGGCCGTGTGCCCGCCCCAGAGCGTGAGGGCGAGCTCTTGGACGACCATGCCGTGGGCGCGCGCCGCGAGGGCGTGCGCGAGCTCGTGCAAGAACACCGACACCATGAGCATGACGACCACGACGAAGGCACCCAGGAGGGTCTGCGACCCGAGCTCGGGGCTGACCGTCCGGACCGTCGGGACGAACAGCAGCGTGAGGACCCCGACCATGACCAGGGCAGAGGGCTTGAGCAGGACCGGTGCTCCCGCGATCCGGCCGACGACCCATCCTGTGCTCTTGTCCACAGGCGTCACCCTACGTGCCACCGCTGTCGGTGACGCACCCTAGGCTCGTCTCCATGCAGCACTCGGTCACTCCCCCAGCACTCCCGTCCACCGTCGGCGCCTCTCCGGTCGACGGACAAGCCGTCGTGCCTGCTGCGGACGGGGTGGTCGCCGAGGTGGTCCGGTCCCCGCGCCGGCCAGGGCTCTCGCCGTCGCGTGCCAACGACTTCATGCAGTGCCCGCTGCTGTTCAGGTTCCGCGTGGTCGACAAGCTCCCCGAGCCGCCCAGCTCTGCCGCAGCGCGCGGGACCCTGGTGCACTCGGTCCTCGAGAAGCTCTACGACGCGCCGCTCGGCGAGCGGACCGTCGAGCTCGCCCAGGGCATGATTCCCGGCGAGTGGGACAGGCTCCGCGAGGCCTCGCCCGAGTACGCCGAGCTCTTCACCGACGCCGCTGCGCTCGACACCTGGCTCGACAGCGCCGGCCGGCTGGTCTCGACGTACTTCACCCTCGAAGACCCGAACCGGCTCGAGCCGGAGTCGCGCGAGATGTTCGTGGAGTCCCAGCTCGACGGCGGGCCGCTCATGCGCGGCATCGTCGACCGCGTCGACGTGGCCCCGAACGGCGCCGTGCGCGTGGTCGACTACAAGTCCGGCAAGTCTCCCCGGCCGGGGTACGAGAGCTCCGCGGTGTTCCAGATGCGGTTCTACGGTCTGGTCCTGTGGCGCGAGCGTGGCGAGATGCCCAAGATGCTCCAGCTCGTCTACCTGGGCGACGGGCAGGTGCTGCGCAGCGAGCCGACCGAGCGTGAGCTGCTCGCGACCGAGCAGAAGGTGCGGACCATCTGGTCGAGCATCGAGACCGCCGCGACCACCGGGACCTGGGCACCGCGTCGGTCCAAGCTGTGCGGGTGGTGCGCGCACCAGAGCATCTGCCCCGAGTTCGGCGGGACGCCGCCCGAGATCGACCCGGACGCCGTCGAGCGCGCGACAGGTGTGCGCCCGGCAGCCTGACCGCGCGGCCGGGATGGGTCCGGGGCCAGGTCGAGACCAGCGAGAATCGAGGACCAGGCCGGTCCCCGACGAGGACGGGTCGGGCCGGGTGCCAGACCAGGTCTGTCACCCCTCCAGCCCCGGTCAGCCGAGGCGCGGTGCCAGCGTGCGCTCAGGCCCGAGAGGCAGTCTGGGGCACGCCGATCTCGTCGATGACCTCACCGGCTGCGAGCCGACCGAGGGTCTCGAGCGTGAGCGAGCGCAGAGACCGGATGCGGCTCAGCCCGGGCTGCGGCTCGACGGGCACCATGACCTCGATGCCGACGGTCGGTGCGCCTGATGCGAGACCCGACGCGATGCCGGACGGAGAGTCTTCGACCACGACGCAGTCCTCGATGCGGACCCCGAGCATCTGCGCGGCCCGCAGGTAGGCCTCGGGGTCGGGCTTGCCGCGAGCGACCTCGTCACCTGTCACGATCACGTCGAAGGTGCCCTCGGCAGCCTGCGCGACGAAGGCGTCAGCGAAGGACCTGTAGGACATGGTCACGAGAGCGCACGGGATGCCGGCAGCCCGGACCGACGCCAGGGTCTCGACGGCGCCGTCCTGCCACGGGACCTCGATCTTCACCTGGGCGATCACCCGGGAGATGAGGTACTCGATGATCTCCGGGACCTCCAGGCGCACACCGGCGCGCTGCATGATCGCCGCAGAGTCGACGAGGGCACGACCGACCAGCTGCAGGCCGTCGTCGTGCGTCCACGGGACGCCGTGCTCACGGGTGAGCTCACCCTCGGCTGCCATCCAGTACGGCTCGGAGTTGATGAGCGTCCCGTCCATGTCCCACAGGACGGCAGCGGGCAGCACGACCTCGCTGCCGGCAGCGTCACGGGCCGCGGCAGAGGCCTCCGCGATGTCAGACGTGGCGGAGGTCGCAGACGTGGAGGCGGCTGCGGACGGGGCGGCGGCAGGCGCGGGGACAGGGCTCAGATCAGGTGAGGTGGGCACCCGTCCATCGTATCGGCGGTCTCTGGGTGAGGCGGCCCTGAGCGGGGCCGGTCGGGTGGTCCGGGCGAGACAGCCTGGGCAGGCTGGTCGGTCCGGGCGGGCTGGGCGGCGGCCGGCACGGTCCTGGCGGCGCGGGCCAACTACGCTGGTGGGATGACGGACGAGACCCCCTCCGAGGCCACCCCCGACACCGGCGACGCGAGCCCTGCAGAAGACGCCATCATGTTCGCGGCCTTCGAGGGCTGGAACGACGCCGGCAGCGCTGCGAGCTCGGCCCTGCTGCACCTCATCGACGTGTGGGGCGCCGAGAAGATCGACGAGCTGGACCCCGAGGAGTACCACGACTTCCAGGAGAACCGGCCGATGGTCTCGACAGCGGCCGACGGCACCCGGCACCTCGCCTGGCCGACGACCACGATCTCGGTCGTCGAGCCGCCCATGACCCGCCGCCGGGTGGTCCTGGTCCACGGGATCGAGCCGTCGCTGCGCTGGAAGTCCTACTGCACCGAGCTGCTCGAGATCGCCCAGAGCCTCGGTGTGACGACAGTCGTGACCCTCGGCGCGCTGCTCGCCGACGTGCCGCACACCCGGCCGATCCCGGTGTCGGTGACCTCCGACGACCCGGCTGTCCAGCACCTGCTCGAGGTCGAGGCGAACACCTACGAGGGTCCGACGGGGATCGTCGGGGTGCTGCACAGCGCCGCGCACGAGGCCGGCTTCCACTCGCTCAGCGTGTGGGCCGCCGTGCCGCACTACGTCGCGCACCCACCGTCGCCCAAGGCCACGGCGGCGATCCTCGGACGTCTCGAGGCCTTCCTCGCCGAGCCCGTCGACCTCAAGGACCTCGAGGAGGACGCGGAGGCGTGGCAGAACGGTGTCGACAAGCTCATGACCGAGGACACCGAGATCGCGGAGTACGTGAAGCAGCTCGAAGAG
This sequence comes from Sanguibacter sp. Leaf3, assembly GCF_001425965.1. Classification (NCBI taxonomy): domain Bacteria; kingdom Bacillati; phylum Actinomycetota; class Actinomycetes; order Micrococcales; family Sanguibacteraceae; genus Sanguibacter; species Sanguibacter sp. Leaf3. The sequence goes on from NZ_LMRH01000002.1 coordinate 1,207,911, forward strand.
GCGAAGGACACCGCCGAGCTTCCCGAGGCGAGCGGCGAGGCGATCGCGCGGGAGTTCGAGCAGTACCTCAAGCGGCGCGACAAGGATCTCTGAGCGGCGTCCCTCGCGGGGAGCACCAGCTCCTCAAGCCGAGGGAGCGTCACGGAGACGCCACGAGCCGGGACCCCTGAGTGGGGTCCCGGCTCGTCGTCTGTCCGCGTCAGCCGTCCAGCGGTGACGTCGTGCGGCGATGACGTCGTGCGGCGATGACGACGTGCGGCGTGTCAGAGCCGGACGCCGAGGAGCGCGTTGACCGCTCGTGAGATCACTCCGGGCGCGCCCTCGACAGGCTCGGCGGTGCCGGCGAGCGACAGCTCGGCCCACCTGTCGACGGCGGCCAGCGCGCGGGGCGCGTCGAGGTCGTCGGCGAGGGCGGCACGGACCTCCGCGAGGGTCGCGTCGGCGTCGGGGCCGCCGTTGCCGGAGACAGCCGAGCGCCACGTCTCGAAACGCTGCACGCCCTCGATGAGGCTCGCGTCGGTCCACTCCCAGTCGGAGCGGTAGTGGTGGGCGAGCAGGGCCAGACGGATGGCCATCGGCTCGACGCCCTCGGCGCGCAGACGCGACACGAACACGAGGTTGCCGCGGGACTTGCTCATCTTCTCGCCCTGGTAGGCGACGAGCCCGGCGTGGACGTGCGTGGCCGCACCGGCTCCGTGGACCTCGCCGTCGCCGATGAGGCGGGCGTGCGACGTGCTCATCTCGTGGTGCGGGAACAGCAGGTCGGAACCACCGCCCTGGACGTCGAAGGGCAGCCCGAGCCCTGCACGGGCGATCACGGCACACTCGATGTGCCACCCAGGACGCCCGGTCCCGAGGCTCCCGGCCTCCCAGGCCGGCTCGCCCGGACGCTCACGGCGCCAGAGCAGCGGGTCCAGGGCGTTGCGCTTGCCGGCACGCTCGGGGTCGCCCCCGCGCTCGGCGAAGAGCTCGAGCATCGTCGCCTCGTCGAGGCGTGACACCTGGCCGAAGGCGCTGTCGGCGGTCACGTCGGCGTAGACGTCTCCGAGCTCGGGGGCGTCGCCGCCCGCGCCGTCCTCGAGCGGCACGCGGTAGGCGGCTCCGGCTGCGACGAGCTCTTCGACCGCAGCGGCCACCGGCGGGATGGTCTCGACGGCCCCGAGGTACACGTCAGGGGGGATCACGCCGAGCGCCGTCATGTCTTCGGCGAAGAGCGCAGTCTGCTCGACGGCGAGGTCGCGCCAGTCGACACCTGTCGCCGTCGCACGCTCGAGCAGCGGGTCGTCGACGTCGGTGACGTTGGACGCGTAGGTGACGTGCTGACCGGCGTCGCGCCACGCCCGCCCGAGGAGGTCGAAGGCGACATAGGTGGCGGCGTGCCCGATGTGGGTCGCGTCATAGGGGGTGATGCCGCAGACGTACAGCGACGCCGACGGCCCCTGCGAGGCGACGACCAGCCGGCCGGTCGAGCTGTCGTGGACGCGGACGACGTCGCCGCGGCCGGGGAGTTCGGGGATCTGTGGGGCAGGCCAGGTGAGCACGGTCCAACAGTATCCCGAGCCGGGCACCCCCAGGCCCGCCCGCTGGGTGTGCGGTCGGTCCCGTACGACGTCGCCGACCGGGCGCGCGTCGCACCGTGCGTGGTCCAGAATGCAGGCATGGTCAGCCCACAGCCCCCGGTCTCCGTCCGTCGCACCGTCGAGCGTGTCTCCGACGGCTGGCACGAGACCACGCCCGGCTCGGCCGTCGCCCGTGCCGAGGCGCGGTGGTTCGTGGTCGAGGACGGCGCCGACGTGCTCGACGCCGCAGAGGAGCACGGTCTGGACGTCTCCGAGATCCGGGCGCGCCTCGCACGAATCGGCCGTGGTCCGTCGAGCGTGGCACCCCGGGTGGTCCGGGTGAACGACCACGCCCTCTACGTCGTGGTCCCGACAGCCGCCTACGACGACGAGCAGGTGACCACAGGCCGTCTCGTGCTCTTCGCCACAGGGACCGTGCTCTACTCGGCCGAGTCAGGGTCGGCCGGGGTCACGGACAAGGTCGTCGAGCGGCTCGGTGAGCAGCGCGCCCTCAAGGGTCGCGGTGCTCTCCCGGTGCTGGCAGCGATGCTCGTCGAGCTGGTGGCCGGTGCGTCAGACGTCGAGCTCGCGCTCGGCGACGCTGTCGCGCACCTGGAGCAGGTGGCCTTCCGTCTGGACGAGGACCCGCTCCCCCGCCTCTACAACCTCAAGCGCGAGATCTCCGAGGCGCGTCGAGCGCTGCTCCCTCTCTCGGTCGAGCTGCCGGACCTCGGCGACGACCGCACGACGGTCTCGACCGAGCCGCTGCGCCTCGACCGCCAGCTGCTCGAGCGACTCACGGCGCACGCGGAGCGGATCGACCAGCATCTCGAGAGCCACGACAGCCTGCTCTCGGACATGCTCACGGTCCGGCTGTCGCTCGTGTCCGTGCGGCAGAACGAAGACATGCGCAAGATCTCCGCGTGGGCCGCCATCGCGGCGGTCCCCACCCTGGTGGCCGGGATCTACGGCATGAACTTCGAGCACATGCCCGAGCTCGCCTGGACGTGGGGCTATCCGGGCGTGCTCGTCGCGATGGTCGGGATCTGCGTCGGTCTGCACCGCGCCTTCAAGCACAACGGGTGGCTCTGAGCGCCGACGCTCACCTGAGGGCTCAGACGCCGCCCTGGGCGGTCAGCACCCCGGCGAGGAGCAGCACGACGACGACCACGGCGAGCCCGATGCGGTAGTACACGAAGGGCTTGTAGCTGAAGGTCGAGACGATCTTGAGGAACACGATGATGACCAGGTAGCCGACGACGAAGGCGACCAGCGTCGCGAGCAGCGTCGCCCCCGCTCCAGGGGCGCCGGCCGAGCCGATCTCCCCCGAGGAGCTGAAGAGCTTGTAGAGGCCCGAGCCGAGGACCGCCGGGATGGCGAGCAAGAAGGAGTACCGGGCAGCGGCCTCGCGGGAGTAGCCCATGAGGAGCCCTGCGGTGATGGTGCCACCAGACCTGGAGACGCCCGGGACGAGGGCCATCGCCTGCGCGAGACCGAAGTACAGCGCGTGACGCGGGGTCAGCTCGTCGAGGGTCCGCGTCTTGCGGCCGACCTTGTCGGCCCAGCCGAGGATCAGACCGAAGACCACGAGCATCAGCGCGATGAGGTAGAGGTTGCGGAAGTTCTGGTCGATCGCGCTCTCGAGCAGCAGACCGAGGACCACGATGGGGATCGACCCCAGACCGATGAACCAGCCCATCCGTGCGTCGTGGTTCTGCGACCCCATGCGCTCGCGCCAGCCCGTGCCGTCCGCGCCGCGCAACGCCTTCCACCAGGCAGTGCAGATGGTGACGATATCGCGCCTGAAGTACAGCAGGACCGCGGACTCCGTGCCGATCTGGGTGATCGCCGTGAAGGCCGCCCCAGGGTCGTTGGAGCCGATGAGGTCGCCGACGATGCGCAGGTGCGCGCTCGAGGAGACGGGCAGGAACTCGGTGAGGCCCTGGACGAGTCCGAGGACGAGTGCTTCGATCGCGTTCACGTCGAGACACGTTACCCGCACCCTGGCCCTGCGAGGTGCCCGGCCACGTAGTCTGCGGGGATGGAGAACCGCCGCCTCGGTCGCACAGGCCTGCACGTGTCCGCCCTCGGACTGGGCACGATGACCTGGGGACGCGAGACCGACGCCCAGGACGCCGCCGAGCAGCTCCGTGACTTCACCGACGCCGGTGGGACCCTCGTCGACACCGCAGGCTCCTACGCCGACGGTGCCAGCGAGGAGATCCTCGGGTCTCTCCTCGGCTCGGCCGTCCACCGCGACGACCTCGTCCTGTGCACCAAGGGCGGGCTGCGCCAGACAGCGCGCGGGACCGTCGTCGACTCCTCGCGCAGAGCCCTGCTCACCGACCTCGACGCGTCTCTCGCGCGGCTCGGGACCGACCACGTCGACCTGTTCCTGGTGCAGGCGCCCGACCTCGGCACACCCCTCGACGAGACCGTCGACGCGCTCTCCCACGCCGTCACCTCAGGCCGGGCGCTGTACGTCGGGCTCTCGAACCACGGCGCGTGGCACACCGGGTACGTCGCCGGACGGCTCTCGCAGGCCGACGGGGTCACGCTCGCGGCCGTCGAGGTCGAGCACTCGTTGCTCGCCCGCGCCCTCGAGGACGACGTCGTGCCCGCAGCACAGGCGCTGGGCGTCGGGGTGATCGGGTGGTCGGCCCTGGGCCGCGGGGTCCTCACCGGCAAGTACCGCGGTGGTGTCCCCGCAGGGTCGCGCGGTGCGTCGGCACAGCTGGCCGGCTTCGTGGAGCCGTACCTGGGCGAGGCCGCGTCGTCGGTCGTCGACGCCGTGTGCACGGCAGCGGCGGGCCTCGGGCGGGAGCCTCTCGAGGTGGCCCTGGCGTGGTTGCTCGAACGGGACTACCTGGGGTCCGCCGTCGTCGGAGCGCGCACACCGGGTCAGCTCCGGGCCGCGCTCGGGGCTGTCGACCTCGTGCTGCCGCCCGCGGTGAGCCTGGCGCTCGACGACGTCAGCGCAGACGATCGGGAGTCCGCCCGCGCCTGACCCGGGTCGAGCGCCTCACCAGGCTGGGCGTACCTGCCCGGGCGAGGTCAGCAGGTCAGCGGTCGCCGTCCGAGGCGTACCCCTGGTCGTCGGCGTCGTCGAGGTCCGCCCCGTCGATCTCGTCGTCGTCGAGGTCGTCCTCGTCGATGTCGTCGTCGTGGTCTCCCTCGTCGTCGTCATCGTCATCGTCGTCGTCGGCGAGGACGAAGGGGAGAGCCTCGCCGTAGGTGTTGCCGACAGCCTCGTCGTAGACGTCGAAGGCGTCCGCGAGGATGTCGTAGGCGTCGTCGACCGAGGAGTCCTCGTCACCGCGCCGGCTGCTCACGGCCGCGTGGTGGGCTTCGAGGGCTGCGACGAGACGATCAAGGGCTGCGCGAGGGTCGACGGTCATACCCCTGACCGTAGCGCCCCACCAGGCTGAATGGCACCACGCAGGCGCTCCGAGTTCCACACGCACCGCCGCTGCTCGACCAGCGGCGGCGCGGTGCCGGGCTGGTGCGACGTCCCCGCAGACCTGCCGAGGGCTCTCGTCGCGCCCTGCGCGGGCAGCGGGCGGGCTGTCCGCGGGTGCGTCGAGGGTGACGAGGTGGTCTTCACGGGGCCAGTGTCAGCGGTGTTTGGTAGGTTCGCCGGAGCGATCCAGGCGCCGCAGGCAGCGCCCGGCGACAGGCGAGAAGGTGGTGCCAGACATGGAACGACGTACGCACGACGACACCCAGCCGCCCGTCCCGCCGCGCGTGCGCCCGACCATGTGGGCCGACACCGGCGGGCAGTACGAGTACAGGGTCATCACGATCCCCCGCGACCGGGACAGGCCCGAGGAGACCCGCCGCATGCTCACCGACGAGGCCGAGTACGGGCGCTGGGAGCTGGCCAGGTCGGTGCTCTACATGGGTGGGCTGCGCAGGGTCTGGCTGCGACGCAAGATCATCCGCGTCCGCAGCACCCTCTGACCCTGGCAGCCCTCTGCCACACGGGTGCCACCTCTGCCTCGTCCAGCACGGGCTGATCCGGTCAGCGCACGGTCGGCACGCCCTGCGCCGGCCAGCGCACGCTGGCGCCCAGCCCACGCTGCCAGCCCAGCGCACGCTGCCGTCCGGCAGACGCGGGGTCAGCAGGTCGCGAGCAGCCTGTCGAGGACGCGGGTCCCGAACTTGAGCGAGTCTGTCGGGACGCGCTCGTCGACCCCGTGGAACATGCCCGGGAAGTCGAGAGTCTCGGGCAGCAGCAGCGGCGCGAAGCCGTACCCGGTGATGCCGAGCCTCGCGAGCGACTTGTTGTCCGTCCCACCCGAGAGCGCGTACGGGAGCACGACGGCCTCGGGGTCTTCCGCGAGCAGCGACGCCGTCATCGCGTCGACGAGGTTGCCGCTGAAGGGCACCTCGAGGGCGATGTCCTGGTGGATCGGCTCGATACGCACGTGCTCCCCCGCGAGCTCGCGGAGCGTGGCCATCGCCGACTCCTCGTGGCCGGGGAGGAACCTCGCGTCGATGGTCGCCTCGGCACGCCCGGGGATCACGTTGGCCTTGTAGCCTGCCGCGAGCTGTGAGGGATTGGAGGTGTTCTGCACTGTCGCGCCGACGAACCTGGCAGCCGAGCCCATCGCCGCGATGAGCGCGTCGACCCCTGCGGGGTCTTCGGGGTCGAAGGGCAGACCTGTGAGCTCGCCGACGCCTCGCAGGAGCGCCTCGACGGTCGGCGTCATCACGTAGGGCCATCGATGCTGACCGATGCGTGCGACGGCTGCCGCGAGGTGCACGACGGCGTTGTCCGTCTGCACCTGCGACCCGTGACCGGCCCGGCCGTCGGCGATCAGGCGCAACCAGCCGATGCCCTTCTCGGCGGTCTGGAGCAGGTACGCACGCTGCCCGTTGATCTGCGTGGAGAACCCGCCGACCTCGCTGATGGCCTCGGTCGCGCCCTCGAAGAGCTCCGGGCGGTGGTCGACAGCCCACCGAGCGCCGAGCGCTCCGCCGGCCTCTTCGTCGGCGAAGAACGCGAGCACCACGTCGCGAGCAGGCTTGCGGCCCTCGCGGACCATCTGCCGCACGACCGCGAGCATCATCGCGTCCATGTCCTTCATGTCGACAGCACCGCGACCCCAGAGAAGACCGTCGATCTCTTCTCCGCCGAAGGGGTCCACCTGCCAGTCGCCGGCCTGCGCGGGCACCACGTCGAGGTGACCGTGCAGCACGAGGGCAGGCCGGGTCGGGTCGAGCCCCGGGAGACGGACCACGACGCTCGCGCGGCCCCGCTCGGACTCGAAGAGCTCGGGCTCGAGGCCGACCTCGTGGAGGGAGGTCATGACGTACTCGGCCGCGGCACGCTCGCCGGGCCCGGACCCGTCACCGAAGTTCGACGTGTCGATCCGGAGCAGGTCCTGACAGATCCCGACGACCTCGTCCTGGGCGCTCGGGACTGGGGTCTGTGCAGTGTTCTGTGAGGTCATCCCCCCACGCTACCTGCCTCGGCGTGGGCCGGGGCCGGGGCGACCGAGCAGCGCTCGCCCCGGCAGCCGAGGTCAGACCAGACCGCGCCGCGCGAGCAGCGGGGCGATCTCGGGCCCGCGCCCGCGGAGCTCGCCGAAGGCGAGCATCGGGTCGGTCGACCCGCCGCGCGAGAGCAGCGCCGCGCGGAAGCGGTCACCCGAGGCGCGGTTGAGGACACGGCCGTCGGCGTCGGCGTTCTCCCGGAACCACTCGACGGTCTCGGCGTCGAGGACCTCGGACCAGATGTAGGAGTAGTAGCCGGCCGAGTAGCCGCCGCCGAACACGTGGTTGAAGTACGTGGTCCTGTAGCGCGCGGGGACCTCGCGCAGCGCGACGCCCGCAGCCTCGAGGGCTGCTGCCTCGAAGGGCAATACCTCGTCGACGGTGCCGGGCACCTGCTCGGGGGTGATCTGGTGCCACGCCTGGTCGAGCAGCGTCGCGGCCAGGTACTCGGTCGTCGCGAAGCCCTCGTTGAACAGGCGGGAGTCGAGCATCGTGCGGACCCACTGCTCGGGCAACGGCTCACCGGTGACGTGGTGGACGGCGTAGGACCGGAGGATCTCCTCGTCCCAGGCCCACATCTCGTTGACCTGCGACGGGTACTCGACGAAGTCGCGGGGCACCTCGGTCCCGGAGTGCGAGGGGTACCTCACGGCCGAGAACAGGCCGTGCAGCGCGTGGCCGAACTCGTGGAACAGCGTGATGACCTCGTCGAAGACCAGGAGCGTCGGCTCCCCCGCCGGCGGCTTGACGATGTTGAGGTTGTTGACCACGACGGGCAGCTCACCGGTGAGGTAGCTCTGGTCGACGAGGTTGTTCATCCACGCACCGCCCCGCTTGGACTCGCGCGTGTAGTAGTCGGCGAGGAAGAGCCCCATGCCGGAGCCGTCGGTGTCGAAGACCTCGAAGACCCGGACGTCGGGGTGGTAGCCGACCAGGTCGTCGCGCTCGGCGAAGGTGATGCCGTAGAGCTCGGTCGCCGCCTTGAAGACGCCGTCCTGGACGACCTTCTCGAGCTCGAGGTACGGGCGCAGGAGACCGTCGTCGAGGGAGTAGCGCTGCTTGCGGACCCGCTCGGCGTAGTAGGCCCAGTCCCAGGCCTCGAGCGTGGCGCCCGGGTCGCCCAGGTCGGCGACGAGCGCCTCGGTGAGGTCGAGCGCCTCCTTGCGGGCGTTGGCGGCCGCAGCCGGGGCGAGGGGGGCGAGCATGGCGTTGACGGCCTCGGTCGTCTTGGCCGTCGCGTCTTCGGCGATGTACGCAGCGTGGTGGTCGTAGCCGAGCAGACGGGCGTGCTCGGCGCGCAGCCTGGCGAGCTCGATGACGATCTCGCGGGTGTCGGTGTCGTCGCCTGTCGCGCCACGGGTGACCGAGGCCTCGTGCACGCGGCGGCGGACGTCGCGGCGCGCGAGCGAGGCGAGCACGGTCTGCTGGGTCGGCAGCTGCATCTCGAGCAGGTAGCGACCCTCTTCGCCGCGGTCGGTCGCAGCCTGCGCCGCGGCGGCGATCGCGTCGTCGGCGAGCCCGTCGAGGTCCGCGACGTCGTCGACGAAGACGCTCGCCGCGTTGGCACCGGCGAGGAGCTTGCGCCCGAAGGCGGCCTCGAGGGAGGTCGTGCGCGCGTTGAGGTCGCGCAGCGTCGCCTGGTCCTCGGGCGACAGGTCGATGCCCGAGCGGCGGAAGTCCTGGAGCAGGTTCTCGAGGAGCCACCGCGTGTCGGCGTCTGCCTCGACCTCGCCCGCGCGGACCGCCGCGTCGAGCGCGACGACACGGGAGTACAGGCGAGCGTCCATGAAGATCGTGTCGTGGTGCGCGGAGAGCTCGGGGGCGAGAGTCTCCTCGATGTCTTCGAGGGCAGGGCTCGAATCGGAGCTCGCCACGTTGTAGAGGACCGTGAGAGCACGGTCGAGGACCTCGCCGCTCAGCTCGAGGGCCTCGAGGGTGTTCTCGACGGTCGGCGGGTTCGGGTCGGTGACGATCGCCTCGATCTCGGCGAGCTCGGCTGCCATCCCGGCGCGCACGGCCGGGATGTAGTGCTCGTCGCGGATCGCCGCGAAGTCGGGCAGCGCGTAGGGAAGGGTGGACCGGCTGGCGAAGGGGTTGCTCGCATCGAGCTCGACAGGAGAGTCAGACATGACTCCATTCATACGTCACGAGGCGTCGGAGGTCGACCAGCCACGTCGGTGCAGGTCGTCAGAGCCCGCAGCCGTGCGGCTCACCGGGCAGGGGCGAACCTGTCGACCCAGTCGAGACCGTGCGCCTGCGCGACCTCGCGGTGCGCGAGCGTGCCCTCGTACGTCGCCAGACCTGCGGCCAGCGCCGGGTCAGCCGCGAGGGCGCGCAGGTCTCGGGCTCCTCCGAGGGCTGCCAGGCGTGAGACGTAGGGCAACGTCGCGTTGGTGAGCGCCTGGGTGCTGGTCACCGGGACGGCACCGGGCATGTTCGCGACGGCGTAGAAGATGCTCCCGTGCACCGTGTAGGTCGGCGCGCTGTGGGTCGTGGGACGGGTTCCCTCGAAGCAGCCGCCCTGGTCGACCGCGACGTCGACCAGGACAGACCCTGGACGCATGCGCGAGACGAGCTCGTCGGAGACCAGGCGTGGGGCGAGCGCGCCCGGGACGAGCACGGCTCCGACGACGAGGTCTGCGCCTGCGACCTCGCGGTCGACGGCGGCAGCCGTCGAGGTCACGGTGCGCACGGCCCCGCTGTGCTCGCGGTCGATCGAGGCGAGTACCGAGGCCTCGAGGTCGAGCACCGTCACGTCGGCGCGCATCCCTGCGGCGACCTGCGCGGCGTTGCGGCCGGCCGTGCCGCCCCCGAGGACCACGACCTTGGCCGGTCGGGTGCCGGGCACGCCGCCCATGAGCAGACCCGCTCCCCCGACAGGGCTCGTCAGGTGGTACGCGCCGACCTGGGTGGCGAGCCGTCCGGCGACCTCGCTCATCGGTGCGAGCAGCGGGAGCCTGCCGTCGGCGAGACGGACCGTCTCGTAGGCGAAGGACGTGGTCCCGCTGTCCAGCAGCGCCTGCGTGCACGCACGGTCGGCCGCGAGGTGCAGGTAGGTGAAGAGGGTCAGACCAGGGCGCAGGTAGCGGTGCTCGGACGGCTGCGGCTCCTTGACCTTGACGACGAGCTCGGTCTCGGCCCAGACCTCCTCGGCACCGGGAACCACCCGCGCGCCCGCTGCCTCGTAGTCGGCGTCTGTCACCGCCGAGCCGAGGCCGGCCCCCGCCTGGACGACCACCTCGTGCCCGGCGGACACCAGATGGTGGGCGCCGTCGGCGGTCAGGGCCACCCGGAGCTCGTCGGTCTTGGTCTCGGTCGGGACTGCGATGCGCATGGGTCTCCTTCGCGCCCGGCGGGTCACGCCGTGCTGGTCGGTGGTTCCTGCGTGGTGCTCCTGGACGTCGGGCGGGTGGTCGGGCCTGCCGGCACGACAGGGGCTGTGACGGACACCGGGGTCTCGTCCTCGAGGGCCCCGTCGTCGTGGTCCTCCTCGTCGTCGTCCAGGTCCTCGTCGTCCACGGGATCGAGCATGGGCGGGTCGAGGGTGCGCAGCTGGGAGTAGACGGCCCACGCGACGGCGACGAGCGGGACGGCGATGACGGCGCCCAGGATCCCGGACAGGAGCGTCCCCGCAGTCACCGAGACGGCGACGACGATGGGGTGCAGAGACACCTGCTTGCCCATGACGAGCGGCTGGAGCACGTGCCCCTCGAACTGCCCGATGAGGGCGATGCCGATACCCACGATCGCGGCCTTCCAGATGCCGTCGGCCGCGAGCGCGACGACCATCGCGATGACCATGGCCGCCGGGGCCCCGATGAGCGGGATGAAGGCACCGATGAGGACGAGCACGGCGAGGGGTGCTGCGAGGGGGACACCGAGGATGGTGAGGAACACGCCGGCCAGGATGCCGTCGGTCACGGCGATGATGACGGTGCCGCGGGTGTACCCGGAGAAGGTGTACCAGCCGGCTCCTCCGACGACCTTCCACGTGTCGCGCATGCGGCTGGGGAGCTGGTTGAGGAACCAGGACCACATGCTGTCGCCACGGGCGAGGAAGAAGATGGTGCAGAAGATGGCGAGCGCGAGGGCCGTGAAGACCTCGACGACGGTCCCGGCCTGCTCGAAGGCCGTGCCGGCGATGTCGCCTGCGTGGTCCTGGACCCACTGCTGGCCGTCCTCGATCCAGCCGCGCATGTCGTCGACGGTGATGGAGAAGGGCAGCGGGCCGTTCTCCAGGAACTCGAAGATCTGGTCGGTGCCTGTCGCGAACTGGTCGGAGAGCTTCTGCCACTGCCCGGCGACGGAGGCGACGACGTAGGTGAGGAGGCCGCCGATGACGAGGACGCCGCTCAGCAGGGCGAGCGCGGTCGCGATGGCTCGCGGCATGATCTTGCCGTAGATGTTGACGACGGGGCGGAGCACGGCTGAGAACACGAGGGCCACGAAGAGCGCGATGAAGACGAGCTGCACCTTGGCGGTGGCGAAGACGACGAGCCCGACGGCGATCGCGACGATGATGAGCCGCCAGGCCCACCCGGCGGAAGACCTGAGCCACAGCGGGACAGAGTCCTGGGGGGCTGCCGGCACCGGTGGACGGATCGACCCTGTGCTCCGTCGCACTGCTGCGCTCCGTACCCGCTGGCCCGACATGGTGGTCCCCTGCTCTCTGCTCTCGGACCCGCTGGAGGCTGCGGGTCGCTCACCTGCGACACTAACCGTTCTGTACGACGCGCCTGTCGCCGCCGCGCCTCGCGGTCCTCGCGGACCTGCGACAAGTCTGGCGCAGCGCGCTCGTGCTCGCCCGGCGGTGACGCGTCAGTGTCGCCGGGCATTCATGCATCGTTCACCTGAGCGAGGGATCGTCCGACCATGACCGCACCGAGCACCCCCGGCTCGCAGCCCGCCTCGCAGCACGCACAGGGCACCCCCGGCTCGCAGCCGGCACCGAGCACCCTGAGCTCGAAGCCCGCACCGGGCACCCAGGGCTCGCAGCCCGCGCAGGCCGTCCCCGGCTCGCAGCCGGGCGCGAGCCCGGCAGCGTCGTCCCTGCTGCGGGGCGCCCTCGCACCGCCTCCCCGCACGCTGGTCGACATCTTCGCCGACACCGTGGACAGGTACCCCGACTCCCCCGCCCTCGACAACGCCGTGGACGTGCTCACCTACGCTGCGCTCGACGAGGCTGCCGACGAGCTCGCGGCCGAGCTCGCGGGGGTGGGCGTAGGACGAGGCGACAGGGTCGGTGTGCGGATCAGCTCGGGGACGACAGACCTGTACGTGGCGATCATCGCGATCCTCAAGGCCGGCGCGGCCTACGTGCCTGTCGACAAGGACGACCCCGACGAGCGCGCCCGGACGGTCTTCGACGAGGCCGGCGTCGCCGCGGTGGTCGGGGACAGGCTCGTGGTCGCGCCGCGCCCTGTCGTGGGCATTCCGGCAGGTGGGGCAGCGCAGGGTCCGCAGGCGCGGGCTCTCCCCCAGGCGTCGGCACCCTCGGTACCTTCGGTCCCTTCGGCGCCCCGTTCCGACGAGGTCGGTACCGCAGACGAGGCAGGCACCGCAGACGACGACGCCTCGGCGTGGGACGGGCCGGCGACGACCGACGACGCCTGGATCATCTTCACCTCCGGCTCGACAGGCACGCCGAAGGGGGTCGCGGTCTCGCACAGGTCCGCCGCCGCCTTCGTCGACGCCGAGGCACGGCTGTTCTTGCAGGGCGACCCGCTCGGCCCCGGCGACCGCGTCATGGCGGGCCTCTCGGTCGCCTTCGACGCGTCGTGCGAGGAGATGTGGCTCGCCTGGCGGCACGGTGCGTGCCTGGTGCCCGCACCCCGCTCGCTCGTCAAGAGCGGCATGGACCTCGGTCCGTGGATGACGGCCAACGACGTGACCGTGGTCTCGACCGTCCCGACGCTCGTGGCGCTCTGGCCGCCGGCCGCCCTCGACGGGGTGCGGCTGCTCATCCTCGGCGGCGAGGCGTGCCCGCCGGAGATCGGTGCCCGCCTGGCGACCGAGGACCGCGAGCTGTGGAACACCTACGGACCGACCGAGGCGACTGTCGTGGCCTGCGCAGCACGCCTGACGACCGAGCCGCCTGTGCGCATCGGCACGGCTCTCGACGGCTGGGACCTCGCCGTGGTCGACGCCAAGGGCGTGCAGGTCGCGGACGGCGAGACCGGCGAGCTGATCATCGGCGGTGTCGGGCTGGCCCGGTACCTCGATCCTGCGAAGGACGCCGAGAAGTACGCCCCGATGCCGACGCTCGGCTGGGACCGCGCGTACAGGTCGGGCGACCTCGTGGTCTCCGACCCGGAAGGTCTGCTGTTCGTGGGGCGGGCAGACGACCAGATCAAGATCGGCGGGCGGCGCGTCGAGCTCGGCGAGGTCGACAGCGCGCTGCTCGCGCTGCCCGGCGTCGAGGCCGCCGCAGCAGCCGTCCGGAAGACCGGGTCGGGCAACACCATCCTCGTCGGGTACCTCACCCCGGGGCCGGGCTTCGACCTCGAGGCCTCCATGGCGACGCTGCGCGAGACGATGCCCTCGGCCCTCGTGCCGCGCATCGCCCAGCTGGCGACGCTGCCCACCCGCACCTCCGGCAAGATCGACCGCGACGCGCTGCCCTGGCCGCTGCCCAGCACGGGGTCCGCCCCCGAGGCCGAGACCCTCGGCGGGACCGCCGGATGGGTCCAAGAGCTCTGGCTCGAGATCCTCGGGGCCGTGGTGACCTCCCGCGACGACGACTTCTTCGCGCTCGGCGGTGGCAGCCTCACCGCCGCGCAGCTCGTCTCCCAGCTCCGCGGGCAGTTCCCCGAGGTGACCGTGGCGGACGTCTACGAGCGTCCGACGGTCGGCGCCCTCGCCGACGCCCTCGACGCGATGTCCGCACCGACCGGGCTGCGCAACGCCGAGGTCAACCCGGTCCCGGCAGCCACCCAGGTGGCCCAGGTCCTCGCCTCGGTCCCGCTGCGCACGGTCGCAGGGCTGCGCTGGCTGGTCTGGGTCGCGGCGGCGAGCACCGTCGTGGGCGACCTCTTCTCGGTCACCTGGCTGCCGCAGGCGTCGTGGTGGTGGACGGGGCTCGGGGCGCTGCTCTTCGTGCTGCCCGCGGGGCGGATGAGCCTCGCCGCCCTCGGGGCGCGGCTGCTGCTGCTGGGTGTCACGCCCGGACGCTATCCGCGCGGCGGACGGGTGCACCTGCGCCTGTGGCTCGCCGAGCGGCTGGCCGACGAGCTCGGCGCGACGTCCCTCGCGGGAGCCACCTGGATGCCCACCTACGCCCGGATGCTCGGTGCGACGGTCGGCGCAGACGTCGACCTGCACACGCTGCCGCCGGTCACCGGGATGCTCACCCTCGGCGACGGCTGCTCGATCGAGCCCGAGGTCGACCTCGTCGGTCACTGGCTCGACGGCGACGTGCTGCACGTGGGTGCCATCACCGTCGGCGAGCGCGCTCGGATCGGCGCCCGGACCACGCTGGTCGGGGGCGCGGACGTCGGCGCACGCGCCGAGATCGCCCCGGGTTCCGCGGTGGTCGGATCGGTGCCGGCCGACGCGGCCTGGGCGGGCGCCCCCGCCCAGCGCACAGGTGCCGCCCGTGGGCCGTGGGCCGACGAGCGCCCCCCGCGCCGACGGCGGTGGGTGTGGGGGTACGCCGCGACAGCCGTCGGGATCAGCGCGCTGCCTGTCGTCGCGATCGCGACCGCTGTGGCGGTCGTCCTGGGGCCCGTGACCGGTGCGTCGTCACCGGCCGAGGCGGCCGTGCGCGCGCTCGGGCTCCTGCCCCTCGCCTGCCTCGTCGGTGCCGTGGTCCTCGCGGCCCTGGTGTGGGCTTCGGTCCGGGCCCTGTCCCACGGGCTGACCAACGGCATCCACGCCGTCCACGGACCCCAGGCGTGGCGGGCGTGGGCTGTGCTGAGGATCCTCGACGAGACGCGCACGTGGCTGTTCCCGCTCTACTCCAGCTCCCTGACCCCCGGCTGGCTGCGGCTCCTCGGGGCCGAGATCGGCGACGACGTCGAGGCGTCCACGGTCCTGCTGATCCCGAGCCTGACGACGGTCAACGACGGGGCGTTCTTGGCCGACGACACGATGCTCGGCATGTACGAGCTCGGCAGCGGCTGGTTGCGCGTCGAGCGCGTGAAGATCGGCAAGCACGCCTTCGTCGGCAACTCCGGGATGGCGGCACCGGGCCGCAAGGTCCCCAAGGGCGGGCTCGTGGCTGTGCTCTCCGCGGCACCACGACGCACCAAGGCCAAGGGCGGCACGTCGTGGCTCGGCAGCCCGCCGACCCGGCTGCGCAGGACGGCGAGCGAGGTCGACCAGAGCCTCACCTACCACCCGCCGACTCGCCTGCGGGTGGCCCGTGCCGTCGTCGAGGTGTGCAGGATCGTCCCCGTGGTGGTCGCCGGGTCGCTGAGCCTCGCAGTCGTCACCGTGCTCGTCGCTGTCGCCGGCTCGTCAGGCTGGTGGGTCGCCGCGCTCGTCTCGGGGCTCACCCTGCTCGTGGCCGGGGCGCTCGCCGCCGCGGTGACCACCCTCGCCAAGTGGGCCCTCGTCGGCCGGGTCACCACGACGGACCACGCGCTCTGGAGCTCCTTCGTGTGGCGCAACGAGCTCGCGGACACCTTTGTCGAGGTGGTCGCCGCCCCGTGGTTCGCCCGCGGGACGCTCGGCACCCCGGTCCTGGCCGTGTGGTTGCGCTCGCTCGGGGCGACGATCGGCCGCGGCGTCTGGTGCGACACGTACTGGCTGCCCGAGGCGGACCTCGTCGAGCTGCACGACGGGGCGACCGTCAACCGCGGCTGCGTCGTGCAGACCCACCTGTTCCACGACCGTGTGCTCAGCCTCGACCGCGTCGTCCTCAAGGAGGGTGCGACCCTCGGCCCCGGGAGCGTCGTGCTCCCCGCGTCGACCCTCGGCAGGCACGCTACTGTGGGCCCGGTGTCCCTGGTCATGAGAGGTGAGTCAGTGCCCGACAAGACCCGCTGGGTCGGCAACCCGATCGGCCCGTGGGTCGACGAGACCGACCCCGACGAGACCCCCGCGGCAGCCCCGCTGGCCGCCCTGTGACGGCCGAGACGACGGCCGACCCCTACGTGCCGGGTCACGGCGACCCCTCGTACGACGTGCTCTCCTACGACCTCGTGCTCGACTACTCCGTCGAGACCAACAAGCTGTCCGGGACGGCGACCCTGCGGGTCGTCGCCCGCGAGGCCCTCGACCGCCTGACCCTCGACCTCTACGCGCTGCGCGTGTCGAAGGTCACCGTCGACGGCGCCCAGCCGGGTCGGTACTCCCAGCGCCCCGGGCGCCTGGTCGTCAAGACGCGCCGCGAGGTGCAGCCGGGCCAAGAGCTCGTGGTCGTGGTCACCTACGCCGGGACGCCGCGCCCGATGCCCGGGCCGGACGGCGAGGCCGGGTGGGAAGAGCTGGCCGACGGCGTGATCGTCGCCTCCCAGCCGCACGGTGCACCGTCCTGGTACCCGTGCAACGACCGCCCCTCCGACAAGGCGCCCTACAGGATCTCCCTCACGGTGCCGTCCGAGTACCACGTGGTCGCGAACGGCACGCTGACCAGCAGCAGACGCCGCGCCAGCACCACGACCTGGGTGTACGAGCAGCCCGAGCCGATGGCCGCGTACCTCGCGACGGTGCAGATCGGCCGGTACGTCCGCCGGACGCTGCGCGAGGGCACTGACGGCGCTGCGGGCACCGACGGCACCGGACGCGCTCCGGGTGCCGACGGCTCTGACGCTGCTGCTACCCGTGGCACGGTCCCGATCCACGCCGTGTTCCCGCCGACGGCGACGAGCGCCGTCGAGCGCGCCTTCGCCCGCCAGGGCGAGATGCTCGACGTGTTCGTCGACGCCTTCGGCCCCTACCCCTTCGCCGCGTACACGGTCGTCGTGACCGAGGACGCGCTCGAGATCCCCCTCGAGGCGCAGGGGCTCTCGGTCTTCAGCCAGGGGTTCCTCAGCACCGGGTGGGAGTCGCAGCGGCTCATCGCGCACGAGCTCTCGCACCAGTGGTTCGGCAACTCGGTCACCGCCGCACGCTGGCAGGACATCTGGTTGCACGAGGGCTTCGCCTGCTACGCGGAGTGGGTGTGGTCCGAGGCCTCGGGCGGGCGGTCTGCCGCCGATCACGCCGCAGAGCAGCACGCACGTCTCGCCGCGCTCCCCCAGGACCTCGTCCTCGGGGACCCGGGGACCGACGACATGTTCGACGACAGGGTCTACAAGCGCGGCGCGCTCACCCTGCAGGCGCTGCGCGGGACTGTCGGCGACGACGTGTTCTGGCAGATCCTGCGGACGTGGGTGGCCGAGCACAGGCACGGGTCGGTGACCTCGGCGGACTTCGTCGCGCTCGCCTCCACGGTGGCCGGGACGGACCTCCTCGAGCTGTTCACGGCATGGCTGACGGGGCTCGAGCTCCCGGACCTGCCGCACGCTCGGCGTTCCCTGCTGCGGCGGATCACCGGCTGACGAGAGCCGTCCCAGCCCTGGTCAGAGGTGGTTCCCGTCACATCCGGGGCAACGGGTTCCACACCTGGGCCCAGGACGTGCTAGATTTTCCGACGCACCCAAGAGGACGGAAACGCTCCTCGACGGTCCACCTGTCCGGGTGGCGGAATGGCAGACGCGCTAGCTTGAGGTGCTAGTGCCCTAACGGGCGTGGGGGTTCAAGTCCCCCTCCGGACACAGTGCAGGACAGCACGACGCAGAGACGACAGAGCGGCCTCGGGATCATCCCGGGGCCGCTTCGTCGTCCCCGGGCCTCTCCGTCACCCCCGCACCTCTCAGGCGACCGGCAACCACGCTCTGGTGGCCCTGACGACCGCCGAGACTCCGATGCCCAGCGTCGGCTCGATCACCGGCGCGTAGTGGGGCGAGTGGTTCGAGGGCACCGTGAGCAGGGCCGGGTCGGTCATGTCCCCTGTGGTGAAGAGCGCAGGGTCTGTCCCGCCGAGGAGCCAGTACGACAGCAGCGCGCCCGAGGCTGTCGCCAGCACGCCCACGTCTTCGCTCCCAGCCCCGGCACCGGGGTCGAGGACGTTCTCCGGCCCGAGCCACCCCCTGAAGACGTCGAGGGTCTTGCCGAGAGCGCCAGCGTCGTTCACGACCACCGGGAAGCGCTCGATCGAGGTGATCTCCGGCTCGCCGGGCGCCCCGGCCGTGGCCATCTCACCCCGGACGATCCGCTCGACGCTCGCCAGGACGTGCTCGCGCACCCCCTCGTCGTAGCTGCGGATGTTCAGCTGGAGCTCGGCCTCCCCCGGGATGACGTTGGCCGCGCTGCCAGCGTGGACGGATCCGACGGTGAGCACGGCGACGGCTGTGCTCGGGATCTCGCGCGAGATCACCGTCTGCAGCCGCAGGACTGTCGCCGCGGCGATGACCACGGGGTCGATCGAGGACTGGGGCATCGAGCCGTGCGCGCCCTTGCCGACGATCGTGACGCGCAAGGAGTCCGATCCCGCGTAGGAGGCCCCCGCGTGACCGGCGATCTTCCCGGCAGGCAGGGGCGCCACGTGCTGCCCGAGCACGACGTCAGGCCTGGGGAACCTCTCGAAGAGCCCGTCGTCGACAAGAGCCTGGGCTCCGGCCCCGAGCTCTTCGGCCGGCTGGAACACCAGGAGCAGGGTGCCCGCCCAGGTGTCGGTGCTGCCGGCGAGGACCGCAGCCGCGCCCAGGAGGCACGTGGTGTGCAGGTCGTGACCGCACGCGTGGTCGACGGGGACCACAGTGCCGTCCTGGTCCGTGGCCGTCGCCGTGCTGGCGTAGTCGAGCCCCGTGTCCTCCAGGACGGGCAGGGCGTCCATGTCAGCGCGCAGCAGCGCTGTCGGCCCGTCGCCGTTCTTCAGCAGGCCCACCACCCCCGTGCCGCCGACCCCTGTGGTGACCTCGTAGCCGAGCGCACCGAGGCGCTCGGCCACGATCCCGGCCGTCCGGTGCTCCTGGAACCCGAGCTCTGGGTGCCTGTGGAGGTCTTTGTAGAGGTCGACGAGCGCTGGGTCGGTCTCGACGTCTGGCTGAGCAGTCATGAGCTTCTCCTGTCTTCGCGGTACCGGTCTTCGAGATGGTTCCCCCAGCCTTGCAGGACGCCCGAGATGCGCCACTGGTGGTGAGATGTGCCAGGTCAGCGCGCTGGAGTCTGGTCACGTCGGGCGTGGCCGAGGCTGCCGCTGTGCACGGAGGTGGTCGAGGACCCCCTCAGATCCGTGCTAGATTTTCCGTCGCAGCCAGAGGACGGAAACGTCCGACGGAGGCTCACCCGTCCGGGTGGCGGAATGGCAGACGCGCTAGCTTGAGGTGCTAGTGCCCTAACGGGCGTGGGGGTTCAAGTCCCCCTCCGGACACAGCGCAGGACAGCACGACGCAGAGACGACAGAGCGGCCTCGGGATCATCCCGGGGCCGCTTCGTCGTCCTCAGGGTCGCGCGGCCTCCGAGAGGGCCCGAGACGGCTATGGTGCTAATCACACCAGGAGACGATGATCAGGAGGTCAGCACCGACCTCACAGAGGGATCCTTCCCATGGACTTCAGGCTCGAGCTCGTGCAGGTGCCCGTCAGCGACATCGACCGCGCCAAGGACTTCTACGTGGACCAGGTGGGCTTCGTCGCCGACCACGACGTCACCGTCTCCGACGAGCTGAGGTTCGTCCAGCTCACACCGCCTGGGTCGGCGTGCTCGATCGTCCTCGACCTCACCATGACCGACATGGCACCAGGTTCGCTCCACGGCCTCCAGGTGGTCGTCGACGACGCCGACGCCGCGCGCGAGCACCTGCTGGCCCACGGTGTCGACGCACCCGAGGTCCAGGACCTGCCGTGGGGACGGTTCACCTCCTTCACCGACCCCGACGGCAACACCTGGGCCATCCAGCAGATCGTGCCGCAGGGCTGACCGATAGGCTCAGGGGCCCCGAGCAGAGGACCTGAGCACCATGATCGCGATCGACCCCGACGACTCCGCACCCCCGTCCGAGCAGATCCGGGCCCAGGTGCTCGCTGCCGTGCGCTCCGGGGCGCTGGCACCGGGCGCCAGGCTCCCCACCGTCCGCACGCTGGCGGCCGAGCTCGGCGTCGCGGTCAACACCGTCGCCAAGGCCTACCGCGAGCTCGAGAAGGACGAGGTCGTCGAGACCCGCGGGCGCAACGGGACGACGGTGTCTCCGCACGGCGACCCCGGTGAGCGGCTCGCCCAGGTCGCCGCCGAGGCCTACAGGGCGCGGACCGAAGAGCTCGGCGTCGACCCTGCGACGGCGCTCGCGATCGTCACGGCGTCGCTGTCTGGCCAGCAGGGCTGACGCCTCGTCGTCCCCGTGCGAGCACGGCAGCCTGGGCAGGCGCAGATCCCTGCTCTTCGAGGCTCAGAGTCCCGCGTCTCGCCCCACCCAGTCGCGCGAGGTCATCTCGGGTCGCCCTGTCCAGCTGTCGGCGAGCATCGGCGAGGAGATGAGCATGTCGGCCGTGGCCACGTTGCACGCCATGGGGACGTTCCAGACCGCGCCGATGCGCAGCAAGGCCTTGACGTCGGGGTCGTGCGGCTGGGGCTCGAGCGGGTCCCAGAAGAACACGAGCATGTCGATGACCCCCTCGGCGATCTTCGCGCCGATCTGCTGGTCGCCTCCCACGGGTCCGGAGAGCAGGCGGGTCACGGGGAGCCCGAGCTCATACTCGAGCATCGTCCCCGTGGTCCCCGTCGCGAAGAGGTCGTGGTGGGAGAGCGTGCCGCGGTTGAACTCCGCCCAGCGGAGCATCTCGACCTTCTTGTTGTCGTGGGCCACCAGGGCGATCTGGTGCGAGACTCCAGGCATGGGTGCTCCTCGGTCGACAGTCCGGGCCGGTGGAGGCCGGCCGTGAGCGGGCAGCGCCGAGATGTCGGCTCTCCCCCACCCTGAGGCCCATCATGCTCGCGGCAGAGGCGGGTCCGCTACGGGGTCCACGTCCAGGCAGAGACCGACCTGGCGCAGGAGCACCCAGGTCAGAGCGCATGCCCACCCGCGACGAGCGCCCGCAAGCCACCGCGTCCCTGCGCATCCTGCTCAGATCCCCGCCACCAAGGTCGCGGCGATGACGAGCATGACGACCGCGACAGCGGCGTCGAGCCAGCGCCACGCCGCCGGCCTCGAGAAGAGCGGCTGGAGGAACTGGGCCCCGAACCCGAGCAGCGAGAACCACACGAGGCTGGCGGTGGCGGCACCGAGACCGAACCACCAGCGGGCGTCCCCGTGCGTCGTCGCGATCGAGCCGAGCAGGACGACGGTGTCGAGGTAGACGTGCGGGTTGAGCCAGGTGAGAGCCAGAGCCGTCGAGACCGCGGCGACAAGAGTCCCGCCGCGAGCACCGGTCTCCTCGGTCTCGGACGTCGGCCGCATCGCCCTGCGCGCAGCCAGCACCGCGTACACGGTGAGGAAGGCCGCCCCGCCGACGCGGGCCCACACGACGAGCCCTGGGTGAGCCTCGATGATGCTGCCCAGTCCTCCGACCCCTGCGGCGATGAGCACCACGTCAGAGAGCGCGCAGACCAGCACGACGGGGAGCACGTGGACCCCGCGCAGGCCGGCTCGCAGGACGAAGAGGTTCTGGGCGCCGATCGCGACGATGAGCGAGAGCCCGAAGGCGGCGCCTGTGAGCACCGTGAGCGCGGAGGAGGTCATGGCGTCACCGTAGAGAGCAGGCAGCCAGTAGTCGAACAACTAGAAGTGATCGAGCATAAGATCTGCTGATGACATCGATCGACTCCCCACAGCTCGCCGCTCTGGCCGCCGTCGTCGACGAGGGCTCCTTCGAGGCCGCGGCCGACGTGCTGCACCTGACCCAGCCGGCAGTCAGCCAACGGATCAAGGCACTCGAGGCCTCGGTCGGGCAGATCCTCGTCCGGCGGACACGGCCCGTCACCGTCACCGAGGCCGGTCGCAGCTATCTGCGCCTCGCGCGGCAGGTCTCTGTCCTCACCGACGATGCCCGCCGAGAGGCCGCGGGATCGGGCACCTCGGGACGGTCTGTCGTCCTGCCGATCGCCGTGAACAGCGACTCTCTCGGCAGCTGGGTGCTCCCGGCGCTGGCCCCGCTCGCGGCAGAGATCGCCTTCGACCTCCACCGGGAGGACGAGGCGCACTCCGCTGCGCTCCTGCGGGACGGAAGCGTCATGGCCGCGATCACCACCTCTCAGGCTCCCGTCCAGGGGTGCACGGTCCGGCGGCTCGGGATCATGACGTACCGCGTCTGCGCGGCGCGCGGCTTCGCCGACAGGTGGTTCTCTGGCGGGGCGACGACGGCAACCCTCGCCGAGGCGCCGGTGGTCGTCTTCGACCGCAAGGACGACCTCCAGGACGCCTATCTGCGCAACCGGAGCGTGGACCCGGGCGCTCCCCCGCGCCACTACGTGCCCTCGTCAGCGGACTACGCCGACGCCGTCCGGCTCGGCATGGGGTGGGGGCTGCTCACCGAGCCGCAGTGCCTCGACGGTCTGGAGAGCGGTGCGCTGGTCGAGCTCGACCCTGGTCGACGCACCGAGGTCACGCTGTACTGGCAGCAGTGGTCGTTGCGGACCGCGGCCCTCGACAGGGTGTCGGCGGCCGTCCACGAGGCTGCGGCTCGGCACCTGCGGTGAACGGGCCTGCGCCCCGGGCACGCCGGCTCAGGGCGTATGCTGGTCCCAGACTTCCGGCCCCGAGCGGTCCGGTACCAGACTGTTGAGACAGCAGGCAGCGCGACCCCCGTGTCCACACACGGGGGTCGTTCTGTGTCTGCAGGTCCCTGGTGCCGCCACCCGGCCTGTGCTGGCTGCTCGGCAGGCCGAGAGCCTCTGCCAGGTGTCAGAGATCAGCTGTCAGGCGCCAGCGCGCCCGTGCTCCGCCAGGACGGCGTCGGTGAAGACGGGCCAGACCTCGGCGGCCCACGGCCCGAAGTCGCGGTCGGTCAGGGCGACGCAGGCGATCCCCGCGGCAGGGTCGACCCACAGGAAGGTTCCGGACTGCCCGAAGTGGCCGAAGGTCCGCGGTGAGCTCTGCGCGCCCGTCCAGTGCGGGCTCTTTCCGTCACGGATCTCGAAGCCCAGGCCCCAGTCGTTGGGGCGCTGGCGGCCAAAGCCTGGGACCACACCGTCGAGCCCCGGGAAGACGACCGAGGTCGCCTCCGCGACGGTCTCGGGGTGCAGCAAGGTCGGTCGCTGCAGCTCGGCGGCGAAGCGTGCCAGGTCCGTGACCGTCGAGCGAGCACCGGCCGCCGGAGAGCCTGAGACGTCTGTCGAGGCCATGCTCAGCGGTGCCAGAACGGCCTCGCGGGCGTAGGTCGCGAAGTCGATCCCGGCGCGCTCGGTGATGGTCTCGGCCAGCACCTCGAACCCGACGTTGGAGTAGATGCGTCGTTCTCCCGGTGCGGCCCGGACCGTGCGCTCGGAGAAGTCGTAGCCCGCGGTGTGCGCGAGCAGATGACGGATGGTGGCCCCCTCAGGACCCGCAGGGTCGTCAAGCTCGACGGCGCCCTCTTCGACCGCGACGAGCGCCGCGTAGGCGGTGAGGAGCTTGGAGACCGAGGCGAGCGGGAAGACCTTGTCGAGGTCACCGTGGGAGGCGAGGACCTCACCGTCCGCAGAGACGACAGCCGTCCCCGCGTGCTCGACCGGCCAGGACTCGATGAGTTCGACGCTTCGCATCACACGACCCTAGAACACCCGCACGAGGGTCTCGAACCAGCGGGTGGTCGACTAGACGCCCCGGAGGCGCCGGAGCTCCTGCAGCCTCGTCCCGGCGTCAGCCCGAGTGACGCCCAGACTGCCCCGAGGTGCCCTCGTCGGGCAGGACGACGTCGTCGTCGGTGACAGGGGTGGGCGGGGTGCGGACCCGGCGGGGCTGCTCGGTCCGGCTCCTGCCCAGGGAGACCGGGGGCGGGACGCTGACGCCCGCGTCGGAGCGGACAGGGGCTGGACGTGTCTGCTGCCCGGGGTCGGGTGCCACCGAGACCGCACCGGTCTTGGTCGGCTCCGGGCGCTTCGCGGCAGGAACGGGCACGGACTCGACCGAGGACTTCGGCGGGGTCTGAGGCCGAGCCGGCGGCTGAGCCTCGGCCTGAGGCTGCGCGGGCGGCTGCGCGGGCGGGGCAGCGACGGGCTTGTCGGCAGTGTCGCGCGTTCCTGGAGACACGGCCGAGGGCGCCGACGGTGCCGGAGACGGGTCGGATGCTGCGCGTGCTGCGGTCCTCGTCCTCGCCGGGGCAGCGCGACGCGCGACAGGTGCCGGTCCTGCGGGGGCGACGGCGGCTTGCTCGTCAGGAGCGACGCCCGGGTCGACCGGCACATCCGGACCGACCTCGGGCTCGGGCTCGGGCTCGGGCTCGGGCTCGGGCTCGGGCTCGGGCTCGGGCTCGGGCTCGGGCTCCTCGATCGTGAGCTCAGGAGCGGTCGTGCCAGGCGCGGCTCCGGCGACCTCGTCGGTGCCGGTGCTGGCACCCGTGTCGGTACCGGTCCCCTTGGCGGCGTCGACCACCGCGCTCTCCTGCACGGCCGGGGGCTCTGCGACCAGCTCGGCAGCGTCCGCAGGCCCGGCAGGATCTTCGGGCCCGGCGACGTCCGCTGGTACGGCGGCGGCGCGGGTCTCGACGACGATCTTCTCTGCCTCCGCCTTCTCGACCGCCGCAACCTCGTCGGCCTGGCGAGCAACCACTTCTTCGGGCGTCGGCGCGTCGGGGACGGAGATGCCCTCGAGGGCCATCCGGACGAGCGTGCGGGCGTCGGCGGGCAGCGGGGCGAGCGGGCGCGGGAGCTCCCCGGCGTCGAGACCGAGCATCTGCGCGATGCTGTGGGCCGTCCGGATGCCGCCGTACTGGCGCACGATGATCGACAGCGGTGTCAGCTGGCGCTGGAGGACACGGGCGTGGGGCGCGTGCCCGGACGTCGCAGCCTGGGCGATGGCGACGCAGATCTCGGGGAGCACACCGGCCAGGCCGGAGTGCCAGGCCGTCGCGCCGGCGAGGAGCACCTGGGCTCCGTGACCGTCCCCGCTGAAGCCCCAGTCGATCTGACGGGCCGTGCGCGGGGGCATCGCCGCAGCGATGCGGTCCATGCGGTCCTTGGCGTCGGTCGCGTTCGCGGCGCGGTCCTTGAACCCGGCGACGGCGCTGAGGCGGCCGATCTTGGTCAGCTGCTCGACGGAGAACCTGTGACCCGTGGTCGAGGGGTTGTTGTAGACCCAGAGCGGGATCTCGGTGGCCGCCGAGGCGTCCTTGTACAGGCCGTAGATCTCGTCGAAGGTCAGCGGCTGGTAGGCCATCGGCTGGAGGAGCGCGCCGCTCGCACCGACGCTGTGCGCCTCGGCGAGGTTCGCCAGGACCTCGGCGGTGCTCAGGGCACCGACACCGACGATCACCGGGGCACGCCCGTCGGCGACCTCGACGGCGCTGCGGGTGATGCGCTTGCGGGCCGAGCGCGGCATGTACGCGAAGCCACCCGTGCTGCCCAGCACACCGACGGCGTTCGCGCCTGCGCTGATCGCTGAGTCGACCAGCTGCTCGAAGGACGCGGTCAGCAGACGCCCGTCCTCCCCACGGGGGGTCAGCGGGTACGCGACGAGTGGTCCGATCGTGGGCATCGATTCAGAGTAGCGATATTGCTCGGCTCGCGTGCGGATGAAAACCCCTGCGTTCATTGGAAGTCTCGTGAAGTTGTCGTGACCTGCAAGGACAGGGCCGAGAGGTGCTCGGCGACCAGGTTGGTGGCACCGTCGTTGCGTTCCAGCCGCCCCCGCACCACGAGAGCCGCAGAAGTTCGCGCCACACGCCTGAACCGCTGCCACAGGCCCGGCGAGCAGATGACGTTCAGCTGACCGGTCTCGTCCTCCAGTGAGAGGAAGGTCACACCTCTCGCGGTGCCGGGTCGTTGCCTGTGCGTGACCACGCCACCGACGGCGACACGCCGTCCTTCGTCGGCCGTGGTGCACTCCGCGACGGTGATCGCACCGATCCGCAGGAGCGCCGGGCGCGCGTACTGCGTGGGGTACGACTCGGTCGTCACCCCTGTCGCCCACGTGTCGGCGACGGCGGTCTCGACCTCGCTCATGCCCGGGAGCATCGGGGCAGCGACCCCGACGGAGACCCCCGGCAAGGTGTCGGGCCGCTCCTGCGCGAGGGCGCCGGCAGCCCAGAGCGCCTCGCGGCGCTCGACGCCGAGGCAGTCGAGCGCCCCGGCGGTCGCGAGGGCCTCGAGCTGGGCCGTGCTCAGGCGCACCCGTCGGGCGAGGTCGCGCAGGTCGACGAAGTCACCGTGCTCGGTGCGCTCGGTCACGATCTTCTCGGCGACCTCTGCGGTCACCGTGCGCACCGACGAGAGCCCCATCCGGACCGCCAGACCGCGGGTCCCGCTCCCCGGGGACTGCTCGACCGCCGCCTGGACCTGCGAGGCGAGCAGGTCGGGGCGCAGCACCTCGACGTCGTGGCGGCGGGCGTCGGCGACGAGGGACTGCGGGGAGTAGAAGCCCATCGGCTGGGCGGCCAGCAGGCCCGCGTAGAAGGCCTCGGGATGGTGCACCTTGAGCCAGGCGCTCGCGTAGACCAGGTACGCGAAGGAGTAGGCGTGGGACTCGGGGAAGCCGAAGTCGGCGAAGCCCTTGAGCTTGTCGAAGATCTCCTCGCCTGCGACGCGGTCGATGCCCTTCTTCTCCATGCCGCTCAGCAGGCGCTCGTGCAGCGCCTCCATCTTCTCGGTCGAGCGCTTGGAGCCCATGGCGCGGCGCAGCGCGTCGGCCTCGGTCGGGCTGAAGTCCGCCAGGTCGATCGACATCTGCATGAGCTGCTCCTGGAACAGCGGGACACCGAGGGTCTTGCCGAGGGACTTCTCGAGGAGCGGGTGCAGGTAGGTCACCTTCTCGCGCCCGCGCTTGCGGTTGATGTAGGGGTGCACGGAGTTGCCCTGGATGGGCCCGGGGCGGATGAGGGCGACCTCGATGACGATGTCGTAGAAGCAGTCCGGCTGCAGGCGCGGCAGGGTCGAGATCTGCGCGCGCGACTCCACCTGGAACACCCCGATCGTGTCCGCAGCGCACAGCAGCCTGTACACCCCGGGGTCTTCCTGCGGCAGGCCGTGCAGCGTGAGCTCGACACCCTCGTGGGTGCTCACCTGCTCGAAGGCGATGCGCAGCGCTGTGAGCATGCCCAGGCCCAGCAGGTCGAACTTGACCAGACCGGCGTCGGCGCAGTCCTCCTTGTCCCACTGCAGGACCGTGCGCCCCGGCATGCGCGCCCACTCGACAGGGCACACCTCGATCACCGGGCGGTCGCACATGACCATGCCCCCCGAGTGGATGCCGAGGTGCCGCGGCAGCCTCAAGAGCCTCTCGGCGAGGGCGACGACGGCATCCGGGATGTCTTCGGTGTCGCGCTGGGGGGCGTAGCCGCCCTTGACCCACATGCCCTCGCGCGCCATCGCCCTGTCGTCGCGGGCTGTCGGCTCCACGAGCGGGTCCCGGATGCGCTCGCGCTGCTCGAGCGCCCCGTAGGGCTTGCCCTCGGGCATCCCTGAGTGCGCAGTCTCGGGTGATGACGGTGCAGGTGGCGCGGGCCGCAACGACCCCCACCGCTCGATCTGCTTGCTCCACGCGTCCTGCTGACCGGTGTCGTAGCCGAGCGCGCGGGCGGCGTCGCGCACAGCAGACCTCGGCCTGTACGAGATGACGTTGGCGACCTGGGCGGCGTGCCGGCGCCCGAAGGTGTCGAAGACGTGCTGGATGACCTCTTCGCGTCGCTGAGACTCGATGTCGACGTCGATGTCGGGCGGCCCGTCACGCTCGGGCGCGAGGAAGCGCTCGAAGAGCAGCCCGTGGGCGACGGCGTCGACGGCGGTGATCCCGAGCGCGTAGCAGACGGCCGAGTTGGCCGCGGAACCGCGCCCCTGGGCGAGGATCCCGTTGACCCTGCAGAACTCGACGAGGTCGTAGACGACGAGGAAATAGCCGGGGAAGGTGAGGTCTTCGATGATCCGCAGCTCGTGGTCGATCTGCGCGTAGGCCCCGGGGACCCGCTCGGACTCGCGCGGTCCGTACCTGGCGAGGGCTCCGCGCCGGACGAGCTCACGCAACCAGGTGGCCTCGGTGTGACCGGCCGGCACGGGGTAGGGCGGCAGGTTCGGGGCGACGAGCGCGAGGTCGAAGGCGCACTCGGCGCCGAGCCTGGCGGCTGCGGTCACGGCCTCGGGGTGGGAGCTGTGGCGCACCAGCATCTCGCTCGCCGAGCGCAGGTGCGCCGACGGCGCACCGGGCAGCCACCCGTCCATGTCGTCGAGGCTCGAGCGGGCCCGGACGGCGGCGAGGGCCGCAGCGAGGTCGGCGTCGCGCGGGTGGGCGTAGTGCGCAGCCGTCGTGGCGACCAGGTCGACGCGGGCGGCCTTGGCGAGCGCGGCGAGGTGGTTGTTGCGCTCGTCGTCGTAGGGGTCGCCGGTGCTGGTGATCTCGACGGCGACGTTGTCCCGCCCGAAGGTGGCGACCAGACGGTCGAGCTCGGTCGCCGCGCCGCGGGGGTGCCAGTCCGGGCCTGGCCCCAGGGCGCTGCGCACGGCTCCCTTGCGGCACCCTGTCAGCACGAGCCACTGGCCGTCGGCACGCGCACCGAGCTCGTCGAGGGTGTGGTCGGCGGCGCCCTTGCGGCCCGTCGAGAGGTGCCCCTCGGCGATCGCGGACGACAGGTTGCGGTATCCCTGGGGTCCCCGGGCGAGGACCAGCAGGTGCTCCGAGCGAGGGTCGGGGACACCTGTCGGCGCGTCGAGGGTGCCTGCGGCGTCGGGCAGGTGCAGCTCGGCCCCGAAGATCGTCGGCAGGCCGAGCTGGCGGGCGGCCTCGGCGAAGCGCACGACGCCATAGAGACCGTCGTGGTCGGTCAGCGCGAGGGCTGTGAGACCGAGGCGGTGGGCCTCGGCGGCCAGCTCTTCGGGCTGGTTGGCCCCGTCGAGGAAGCTGAAGGCGCTGTGGGCGTGGAGCTCGGCGTACTCGGGCCGGGCTGGCGGGCGGGTGCGGTGGGTCATGTCAGGGCTTCAGTCGTAGAGGGCTTCGCAGGTCCACTGCCCGCCTGTGCAGGCGAGCAGCAGGGCTGTGTCGTCGTCGAGGACGACCTGCACGTACACACGGCGCTGGGCGGTCTCACCCCACCACCGTTCGGCGAGCGGCCAGGGGCCAGCCCACCCGGTGACCCTGTGCCGTCCGGACGCGGTGACGAGCACGGCGGGCTCGCCGCTCGTCGCGAGCCGCACGTTCACCAGCACCGGCTCCCCCTGGGCGTCGAGCAGGGTGACGTCGGCGGGCTCGGCGGGCACGGTGGCAGGGGCGGGCTGGGGCAGCTGCCCGGGCCAGGGTCTGTCGAGGGCGCGGGGCGCAGGCTGGGCGTCCCCCCACGGCACGAGGTGCACCTGGTCGCGGGCGCTGCGTCCGCCCTGGAGGGTGGCGCTGAGCACGCCGTCACCGCCGAGGATGCCCTGGACACGCTCGGTGACGCGCCGGGCGCGGAGCTCGTCGCCGCTCGCCGCGCCCCACAGCCGGCCCTGCTGGGCACCGGCGGCGACCACACCCTCGGCGGTGATCGCGAGGCGCACCAGCGGAGACGGCTCGGGGTCGCCCTCGCCGCGGACCCCGGTGGCCGACAACCAGCCCTCGAGCTGCCAGCGCACCCTGTCGGTGATGCGCGCGGCGGACAGCCCGCCGAGCGCGCCGTCGTCGGTGCGCCAGGTGCGCGAGAGCGCGAGCCCGGACTCCGTGTGGGCGCTGATGCGCAGCCGGGAGCAGGTGACGGAGCGCTCGAGGACGAGGGCGTAGAGGTCTTCGGCGAGCGAGCGCGCGACGAAGGCCGCGGTGTCGACGCGCTCGACGGGCGGGTCGAGGGCTGTCTCGACGCCGATGTCAGGCTCGATCCGGCGGCGGGCCGGTGGGCGCAGGTCGGCGCCGCGCGCCATGCGGTGCGCCCAGCGCCCGCGCTCACCGAAGCGGGTGTGGACGTCGGCCTCGGCGAGGGCGCTGAGGTCGGCGAGGGTGCGCAGACCGAGCCTGGTCCACAGGTGCACGAGCTCACGCGTCTCGTCCACGGCGTCCGGGCTGGTCGCGGCGTGCAGCAGCGCGTCGAGCGGGTGCGTCGCGAGGAACTGGGCCGTCTGACCGGGCGGGAGCAGCAGGGCCGTGCGTGCGGCGAGCAGGGAGGCGAGGATCCCGTCTGCGATGCCGACCTGGCTCTCGTTCCCTGTGCGCTCGGCGACGGTCTCGACGAGACGCCGCGCGAGCTCCTCCTCCGAGCCGTGGTAGCGGCTGGCGCCGAGGGCAGGCAGCAGGATCAGGCCGGGCCGTGCGATCTCCAGCCCGGCGACCAGGGTCTCGACGGCGACGGCGACGGGCTCGAAGTCGCGCGTGTCGCGGGCGTCGTCGACGGGCAGCAGCTCGAGCTCAGGGCAGCACTCCTGCGCCGTGCGCAGGCGCATGCCGCGGCGGACGCCCTGGCTGCGGGCCGGCGCAGAGCTCGCGACGATCCGTCGTCCGTCGTGCACGGCCGCGGGCTGCTGGGCCGGCACCTCGGCCGCACGCATCGCGGCGACGACGGGCCAGTCAGGCACCCACACCACGGCGGTGCGGTGGGCTGAGGCCCCCGGGACGTGCCGGGTGGCTGCCGCGCTGGTCGACGTGGCAGCAGCCGGGTGAGCGCCTGTCGGCTGAGTACCTGCAGGGTGGGTGCCTGCCGGGTGGGTGCCTGCAGGGTGCGCACCGGTCGGTCGGGCGTCGGCAGGGCTCGCGTCGGCAGGGCTGGCGTCGGCTGCTCGGACGTCGCCCGGCGGCACGGTCGGGACGGTGGTCATCAGCCGACCTGCGCGAAGGAGGGCTGGACGGCGTCGTGGCGGGCAGCGGCGACGACGGCCGCCGGGGCCGTGGTGGGTTCGGGGACGACCACGGGTGCGATGTCGGGGGCGGTGACAGGCGCAGCGAGCGGGGCGGCGACAGGCGCAGGTGCGACCACGCCGGGGGTCGTGCTCGCCGGTCGTGCGAAGGGCAGCGTCACGGTGTGGCGGTAGGTGATCCCCTGCGCCCTGTCGGTGCGGGTGACGGTGAGCTCACGGCTGCTCAGCCTCCCGCTGCCGGCACCGAGGCCGGACCAGCGGGTGCGCTCTGCGGCGAGGGTCATGTGGGCTCCCTCCCAGGGGCGCAGCGAGACGATGACGCTCGCCCGCTCCCGGGCGCGGGCGACGAGCCGACGACGGTCGGCGCGCAGGAGCGAGACCTCGGGCCCGACGACGACGATGTCCATGCCGTCGAGCAGGGCCGCGAGCGCCGGTGCGGCCTGGGCCCCGGGGGCGGGGACCAGCACGAGCCTGCTGAGGTCGATGCCCGCCTGGGCGACGGCGAGCAGCCCGATGCTGGGTGCACCGACGACGGCCGCCCAGGACCCGGCGCGCGAGGCCTCGGAGAGCAGCGCGAGGAGCACCGAGGTCGAGCCGTCGACCTGGACGGTGAGGCCTCGGCGCAGACCTGCGGGCAGCAGCGGCAGGAGCTCGTCGGGGACCGGCAGGGGTGGCCGTTCGGTGCTGATGATGGTGTCGACAGCATGCAGGGGTGCGGGGGCGTCTGCCGGCACGGCCGGTTCGCCCTGCTCGGCGGGCCCCGCCGGAGCGGGCACCACGGACGAGAGCGTCGTGTGCGAGGGGACTGTGGGTGAGGGGGCTGTGCGTGAGGACGCGGTGTGCGAGGACGGCGTGTGCGGGGACGCCGTGGGTGACAGCGCGGCAGGTGGGGTCGTCACCGGCACCGAGGTGGGCCGTGCCGACCGTCGGCCTGCGTCGACGGAGCCGAGCCGGGTGGCGACCTCTGCGGCGGGCACGACGCTGAGCGACCTGGCCCCGGTCCGCTCTTCGGCGGCGCGCAGCGCCTCGCGGGCCCGGGCCACCCGCTCGGCGGCGCTGGTCCGGGCCGGTGCCGGAGCAGGACCTGTCGCGTCCTCCGGGGTGGCGTCGGCCCGCGGAGCAGGGTCGTCCGACGAGGTGAGTGCGTGCATCGGGGGTCACCTGCCAGTGGTCGTCGTCCCGAGCGTCGGAGTCTGCTCGGCAGGCGTTCGTGTCGAACACCTGTTCGAACAACGATACGTCACGTCACCGACACCGAGCAGCCCCGGACGCCGACCTCACCCGTCCCGACGGCCCGCAGCCAGACCGCCCGTCAGGTCATGAGACCCCCGACAGGCAGCTCGACCTGGCACGACGCCCCGTCGGACCACACGACCCGCACGGTGCTGCCTGTGCGCCCAGCATCACCGACGCCACCGACAGCGCCGGCAGCGCCGGCTCCCACGACCTGCGGCGGCGCCCCCTCGGGGACGGCTGCCCCCGCGAGCCGCACGGCCACCGCGTACCACCCGGCACCGGGCTCCCCCGGTGTCTCGAGCCACGGCACCGCTGTGCACGGGCCCAACGGGGTGACGTCCTCCTCGACGTCTGCGCCCGCGACCAGGTCTCCGACCATCGCGTGCAGGGACGAGACGAGCGTCCTCGTCGACGCACGCACCACCGGCCGGGCGGCGACCTCCTCCACCTCGCTCGCACCTGCACCCGTACCGCCAGCCCCCTCGACCACCACGGCTGGCGGCACCGTGTCCGACAGCGCCCACCCGGCGACCCGCAACCGGCCGCTCGTCGCCCCGGGCACCGCGTCGACCAGGACGAGCCGCACCTCCCAGGCCCCGCGGACCACAGACCCCGTGGTCACCCACGGCCCCCAGGTGACCTCGCCGGCGAGCCCCGAGCCGTAGTCGCGTGCGTCGTCGGCCGGTCGCACCCAGTGCGCCCTGCTGCGGGAGAACGCCACCCCGGCCTGCGCGACAGCACCGCCCGTGCCTGCGGGATCCCCGCCACCTCCGGCACCCTCGGCACCCTCAGCACTGCCAGCACCCTCGAGCGCGACGACCCCGACGCTCACCGTCTCGAGCCCGGAGCGGTGGCTCAGCCGCCCGTCCGGACCGACGACAGCAGCGGACTGGTCGAGGGGGTCTGCCGCGCCGCGGGAACCCATCACGGGTGACGTGGCCGTCGAGTACCCGAGCCGCGCGTAGACCGGGGAGTCGGTCACCGCGTCGCCGGGCAGAGCGTGGTCCGTCCCGTGGTTGACCACCCTGACGAGCCCGTCTGCGCGGGTCCCCGAGACCAGCCACCCTGGCGCCCGCGCCACCGTGAGCACGTCGCCCCGCTCGACCGGGAGCGGTTCTTCGGTCGCCGTCCACACAGGGTGCTCGGCCGGCAGCGCGAGCCCGAGCATCCCCTTCGACGCCCAGTAGGGCGACCCCGTGCCTGAGTAGTGCTGGGCGAGGTCGGGCCACTCCCCGTGCCAGCCGAGCGTGAGCAGGCCACGCTCGTCGGGCACGCCGTGCTCGGTGAAGTGCCTGACGATCCCCGACGCCGCCCGGCGCGTCTGACCGGGTGTGAGAGCCGTCGACCCAGAGAGCGCACCCGCCCAGAAGGGCGCCACCGCCGCGAACCTGTACACCAGGCTGCGTCCCTCGAAGAGCGGGGCCCCGTCTGCCCCGACGAGGGCCGCCGCCTGGCCCAGGTAGTCGTCGAGGTGCGCGTCGAGGCGCGCACGCCGCGACAGCACCAGGGGGTCGTCGGGGGCCATGCGTGCCCAGAGCACCGGGTAGAGGTGGAGCGCCCACCCCGTGTAGTAGTCGAAGCTGCGCTCGGGCCCGTCGGCGTACCAGCCGTCCTCGCGCACGAAGGTGTCGTGCGTGGCGAGGTCGGACTCGATGTCCTCGGCCGACCACGGACCGCCGACGGACCTCAGGAAGGTCTCGACGACGATCCTGAACCACACCCAGTTGTTCTGCGGGTACTCCCCACCCACCACCGTCGCGAGATAGTCGACCACCTGCTGCTGGACCTGCGGGGTCATGCGGTCCCAGATCCACGGCCGGGTCATGTCGAGGCCGATGACCAGCGCTGCGGCCTCGACCTTCGCCTGCCCGTGCTCGTCGGGGCGCGTCCAGCGGCGCGGGTTGGCCGGGTCGGTGCCGGCCGCGAAGCCTGCGGCGTAGCGCCCGGCGAGGTCGAGCGGGTCGTGGCCGCGCTCCCCCGCGAGCCTGAAGGCCGCGAGCATGAAGGTGCGCGCGAATCCTTCGAGGCCGTCGATGTCGTGGCCGTAGCCGCCTGTGCGACCGGGGAGGTCGACGTGCGAGCAGTCGGGCGAGGTCCACGGCCGGGTCGCGACGAGCAGGTCGTCGGCGAGCGCGGCCCAGTGGGCGCGGGTCCAGCCTGTGCACGGCGAGAGCTCGTGGTCGGCAGGGACGTCGAGGACGGTCGGACGGCGGGGAGCCTCGTGGGGGCTCATGCGCTGACCTCCAGCAGCTCGCGCGTCATGGTGGCGGTCAGCGGCAACCCGGCGGCGTAGAGCTCGAGCTGGTCGAGGGCGCTCGTGGTCATGCGCAGCGTCTCGGAGCCGAGCGACCCGGCCACGTGCGGGGTGAGCATGACGTTCGGGAGCCCGTACAGCGGTGACGTCTCGGGCAGCGGCTCCGGGTCGGTGACGTCGAGGACGGCGTGCAGGCGACCTGTGAGGCACTCGGCCGCGAGCGCGTCGTGGTCGACGAGGCTGCCGCGGGCGGTGTTGACCAGGGTGGCGTGGTCGGGCAGGGCGGCGAGCTCGGCGGCGCCGATCATCCGGTCTGTCGCGGGGACCGACGGGGCGTGCAGCGAGAGGACGTCGACGCGCCCGAGCATCTGCTCGAGGCTGACCAGGGTCCCACCGGCCGCGGCGACCTCGGCCGGGTCGGCGTAGGGGTCGACGACCAGGCAGGTGCACTCGTCGAGCACCTGGAGCCTCTCGACGACGCGTCGCCCGACGCGGGAGAACCCGACGACGCCGACGGTCAGCCCGAAGGTGCTCAGCGGTCCCAGGTCGTCGCGGCGGGACTGGGCGTCGCGGTGCTGGCGGGCGAGGGCACCGAGGGTGAACACCTTCTTGCTGGCCAGGACGATAGCGGCGACGGTGAACTCGGCGACGGGGACGGCGTTGACGTCGGCGGCGGTGGTCACCTGGATGCCCCGCTCCCAGAGCGCGTCGCTCACGTGGGGTCGCACGCTCCCGGCGCAGTGCAGCACAGCGCGCAGGGCGGGCAGGTGGTCGAGACGAGCGGCGGTGAGGCGCGGTGCTCCCCAGGAGGTGAGGAGCACCTCGACGTCGCGGGCCGCCTCGCGGACCTGCGGGCTGTCGAGGGTGTCGGTGTGGACCAGGTCGGTGAGCGTGGCGAGCCGGGCGAACCTGTCGAGCCTGGGCCCGTCCATCTGCTGGTCGAAGACGTCGTCGGCCATGAGCGCGAGCGCACGGGGGCGCCGCAGGGGCGGGACGGGTCCGGCGGGGGGCATGGGTCTCCTCGGTGAGCATCGTCGAACGTCGTCGAGCGGCGGGCTGCGGGCTGCGGGCTGCGGGCTGCGCTCTCAGTCAAGACCGGCGCTACGATGACCGGCAACCAGGTCGATCAGAGACCGACACACTCGATCAGGCTCGAACACCGACGTTCGAGAGTCAGCGAGGCACGCATGACCCCCGCCCCCGAGAGCCACCCCGTCGCACGCGGCACGCAGGACGACGCAGGAGCCGCGGGACCGCTGCTGTCCACCTGGCACGACCACCTGGGACCCGGTGCCCGGCCGCGCACGCTGACCCTCGGCCTGCCCGTACCATCCTCGGGCGAGCGCGACGTCTGGGCACAGGTGGACCTGCCCACCCTGACCGCGCTCGCGGCCCACGCGGAGGCAGACCGCACCCAGCCCTGGCCCGTCCCGCTCGCGAGCGACTACGCGAGGTTCTTCCGCGACGGAGACCGGACGGCCTACGAAGACCGCGTCCGCGAGCGCCAGCACCGCCTGAGCCGCGCCGCGGTCATGGCGGCGTGGACGGGTGACGAGGCGTGGCTCGACGAGACCGTCGACGGTCTCGTGCTGCTGTGCGAGCAGAGCGGGTGGTCGTGGGCCGCGCACGACGACACCTTCTCAGCCCACGGCGCGGTGACACCGACGGTCACCGACCCGTATCTCGACCTCGGTGCCGGGGAGGTCGTCGCCCAGCTCGCGTGGGTCGACGCGCTGCTCGGGGACGCCCTCGACGCGCGGGCACCGGGCGTGCGGACCCGGGTCCGCCACGAGGCGCAGGAGCGGGTCTTCGAGCCCTTCTCCCGGCGGCGCGACTGGCACTGGCTCGGTCTCGACGGCGACGTCCACAACTGGAACCCGTGGATCCACGGCAACGTCCTGGTGGCTGTCCTCGGGCTCGTCGACGACCCCGCCGAGGCTGCGCGCCTCGTGGGTCTGGTGATCGAGGGCCTGGACAGGTTCGTCGCGTCGATCCCGGCCGACGGGGCGATCGACGAGGGGTACAGCTATTGGTGGAACGGCGCAGGACGGGCTCTCGAGTCTCTCGACCTGCTGCACCACGCGACGGCGGGCACCCTCGACGCGACCCGTGTGCCCGCCGTCCGGGAGACGGCACGCTTCCCGCACCGCATGCAGGTGGCCGGCCCTTGGTACGTCAACGTCGCCGACGGACCGGCGCGCCCCACGCCGGACCAGCCGTGGCACGTGCTGCACCGCTGGGGGCGGCTGCTCGGTGACGACGCGGTCACCGCCCACGCGGCCTCGCACGCGGACCCCGGGCGGCCGCTCGTCACCGAGCACGCAGGCCTGGGCAGGGCGCTGCGCGGTCTGACCGACCTGGCGTGGGTCGCCGCCGGGCGCTCAGGGACGACGCCCGGCGCTCCCCTGCCGCTCGAGACGTGGTTGCCCTCCGTCGAGCTGCTCGTCGCCCGCGAGCAGGCCGGCAGCCCCGAAGGCCTGACGCTCGCCGTCAAGGGTGGGCACAACGACGAGCACCACAACCACGACGACGTGGGCAGCGTGATCGTCGCCCTCGACGGGGTCCCCGTGGTCGTCGACGCCGGTCAGCCGACGTACACGGCGCAGACCTTCGGCCCCGGACGGTACGACATCTGGACCATGCAGAGCGGCTGGCACAACGTCCCGGTCGTGGCGGGGACCGAGCAGCCGCCGGGGCGTGCGTCTGCCGCAGCCGGTGTGCGGGTCGAGCTCGCCGAGGGCCAGACCCGTCCCTCTCGCTCGTCGCTGTCGCTCGACCTGTCGGCCGCCTATCCCGGCCTGCCCCCTGAGACCTGGCGACGCACCGTGACCCTCGACCGCGAGCACGGCGAGGTGGTCGTCTGCGACCGGCGGTCTGCCCGACGCTCCCCTGCCTCGACCACAGTCCCGATCTCGCACCCGGCAGCCCCGGCCACCCCTGAGCCGACTCCCGTGGACGAGGTCCGGTTCCTGCTGCACGGCGGGGTCACCCTCACCGCGCCGGGTGAGGCCGAGGTCCGCGCACCGGGTGCCGCTCGCGCCGCGCTGCTGCGCTGGGACCCCGCCGCAGCGACGGCCCGCCTCACGGTCTGCACCCTCGACGACCCGCTGCTCACCGACGTGTGGGGTGACCACCTCACCCGGCTCGACCTCGTCCTCACGGGACCGGACGACGCAGAGGGGCACAGGTCAGACGGCTCAGAGGGCTCAGAGACAGGCGAGCAGGACGAGACGACCCGGGGCCGGACCACGACAGTCGTGATCTCCGCTGGCGCACCTCTCGGCACCGCCGACGGACCGTCCGACGGACCGGCCGCATGACGACCCCGCGTACCGTCACCACCCCGCACACCTTCGGGCTCCAGCGGCGTGAGCGGATCATGGACGAGCTCCGCCGCGACGGCTCGGTGCGCGTCAGCCGCCTCGCCGCCGAGATCGGGGTCAGCGAGATCACCGTGCGGCGCGACATCACCGCCCTGGCCGACGAGGGCCTCGTGACCCGGGTGCACGGCGGTGCGACCCTGCGCAGCACGCTCGACGTCGGCACGAGCTCCACGAGCAGGTCGCGCGGGACGGGCACCACGCGCTTCACGATCGGCATGGTCGTGCCCTCGCTCAGCTTCTACTGGCCGCAGGTGGTCCACGGGGCGAGGGCTGCGGCGACCCTCGGCCGGGACCGCGTCGTGGTGCGCGGGTCGTCGTACAGCGTGAGCGACGACAGGTCGAACATCCGCAGGCTGCTCGACTCCGGGGAGGTCGACGGTCTGCTGCTCGCCCCGCAGGTCGAGGGCGAGGAGGGGCGCGACCTCGTGCGCTGGCTCGACACCCTCGACGTGCCGGTGGTCCTGGTCGAGCGGCAACCACCCGCAGGGGTCCACACCCAGCGGGTGGAGTGGGTGCGTACAGACCACGCCTACGGGGCCGGGCTCGCCGTGCGCCACCTGCACGGGCAGGGGCACCGTCGTGTCGGGCTCGTCACGGCGACGAGCCCGCACGCCGACCTCATCCGGGCCGGCTGGCGCGAGGCCTGCGACGAGCTCGGGATGCCCTCGGGCGACGACCTCGTCGGGCGGGCCGTCGGCTTCGGCGACGAGGCCTGGGAGCAGGTGCTCGACGAGCGCATGGCCCAGGTCCAGCAGACGGGGACGACGGCGTTGCTCGTCCACTCCGACCCCGAGGCGATCGCGCTGCTCCAGCTGTGCGCAGACCGGGGTATCAGGGTCCCGGGTGACCTGGCGGTGGTCGCCTACGACGACGAGGTGGCCAGCATGGCCGAGCCCGCGCTCACAGCGGTCCGTCCGCCGAAGAGCGAGGTGGGCCGGGCTGCTGTCGAGCTGCTCACCGCACGCCTCGGCGAAGGGCGCCGCCGTCCCCGGCGCACCGTCTCCCTCGACCCGTGGCTCGTGGTGCGGGCGTCGTCGCGGTCCGGGCGTGCAGGGCACCCTGAGATGAGTCCATGATGGAGGCATGGACCTGAGCCGCCCCGTCGCACCCGTGCCCTATTCCCTCCTCCCCGCCGTGCCGTCGTTCACGCTGACCAGCGACGACCTCACCGAGGGCGCACCCCTCGGAGCCGAGTTCTCCGCCGAGGGTGGCAGCACCTCGCCGCACCTGGCCTGGTCGGGCTTCCCCGACACCACGCAGTCCTTCCTCGTGAGCATGTTCGACCCCGACGCCCCGGTGCCCTCGGGCTGGTGGCACTGGAACGTCGTCGACGTCCCGCTCGAGGTCACCGAGCTCGAGCAGGGTGACGGGTCGAGCGACCTGATGCTCCCCGGCGCCGCGTTCCACGTCCGCAACGACGGCGGAGAGTTCGACTACCTCGGTGCCGCCCCGCCGAAGGGCGACCGCCCGCACCGCTACGTCTTCGCGGTGCACGCCCTCGACGTCGACAGCCTCGACCTCGACCCCGAGGTCAGCCCCGCTGTGGTGCACT
The DNA here is from genome assembly GCF_001425965.1 of Sanguibacter sp. Leaf3. NCBI lineage: Bacteria > Bacillati > Actinomycetota > Actinomycetes > Micrococcales > Sanguibacteraceae > Sanguibacter > Sanguibacter sp. Leaf3. Next base: position 1,247,253 of record NZ_LMRH01000002.1, read on the forward strand.
TCACTGCCGTGTTCCACACTGTCGCCCGGGCTACGCTCACCGCCACGTTCCAGCTGGGATAGCCTGCACGCATGCCTGACCGACACTCTCCAGAGACCACCTCGTCCGGCACCGGAACCCCTCAGCCTGCAGCCCCGACCATCGGGACGCTCACGTGGCTGAGGGCGGTCGACCACCCCGAGCTGCTCGCCGACGTCACGCACGCGGCGCTCCTCGAGTGGGCGGCCTCGGACCCGACGGTCGCCGACAAGGTGTTCGTCGCGGAGATCGACCCCGAGGTGTCTGACACGGCGGCGATGTGCGAGGCGTACGACATCACGATGACGCAGTCGGTCAACTGCGTGCTCGTCGCCGGCAAGCGTGAGGGTGTCGAGCGCACGGCGGCCGCGGCCGTCAGGGCGTCGTCGCGGGCCGACATCAACGGGACCGTGAAGTCCCTGCTCAACGTGCGCAAGGCGTCTTTCGTGCCTGTCGACCGCGCGGTGACCGAGTCGAGCATGGAGTACGGCGGCATCAGCCCCATCGGGCTCGGCAAGCAGTGGCCCGTGCTCCTCGACGACGGCGCCAAGGCTGGCTGGATCGTCATCGGCTCTGGGGTGCGGCGCTCCAAGATCACGCTCCCGGGCGTGCTGCTCGCGACCATGCCGCGGGTCCAGATCATCTCGGACCTCGGCGTCTCCTGAGGCGCCTCCTGCCGGTCTACCGCCTGCTGCTCTGCCGCCTGTCGTCCTGACGCCTGCTGGTCTAGAGCATCAGGTCAGCCGGGCACGGAGCCCGTCGACGAACACGCTGAGACCGAAGCCAAAACGGGCGGTCTCGCCCGCGAGGGGGCTGTCGGAGGTCTGCGGACCACCGGCAGCCCCCTCTGGTGTACCCGGGGTCGCCGTCCCCGGCGTCGCCAGACCCGCCGGAGACGCGGTGTCGCCCGCGGCTGGTGTGCCTGCGGTCCGTGCGAGGGTCTCGGACTGCGCGTGCCCCTGCTCGTCGGCGGTGTGGCCCAGCACGTAGTGCAGGACGGCGAGCGCGGCGAGCTCCGCCTCGGCCGGGGTGAAGCCGGCGTCCGCGAGGACCTGCGAGAGCAGGGCGAGCGTCCCGCCCTGCCCAGTCCGCAGGGAGTGCGCAGCAGCGACCACCTCGGCCCCGTCCCTGTGCGCGAGCAGCGCCGCCCGCAGCCTGTGCGCCAGCTCGTTGAACCTCAGGTCCCAGTCGCCCGTGGGCATGTCGTCGTCGAGGTGCTCGAGGATCCTGTCGGCGACGGCGCCGAGCAGCGCCTGCTTGTTCGCGACGTGCCAGTAGAGGGCGCCGGGCTGGACCCCGAGCGACGCCGCGAGGCGCCGCATGGTGAGGTCGCCGAGACCGTACTCGTCGAGGATCCTGATCGCCGCGTCGACGACGTCGCTCCTGGTCAGTGCCACGGTCTGGGTCCTGGCCCTTCTGCCTCGACGGTCTGGTACGGGTTCGGCAGCGCCGTCGCCCAGAGGCCGATCCTCTCGTACCACGGGCGGTAGCGGCATCGCTCGCGGTGCTTGACGCTACCTCACGAGCCAGATACCTTGAACGCCGTTCAAGTCCTTGAACAACGTTCAGGTCAGGAGTCCCGATGTCCACAGCTCTCCCGCTCGGCCCCAGCCGCTCACCCTTCGACAGTCTTGTCCTCGCCGACCTGCTCCCCCGCCCCGTCGCACTCTCGCGCACCGCGGTCGACACGCTCCTCGTGCTCACAGGGACCCTCGTGGTGACCGTCCTCGCGCAGGTCGCCGTCCCGCTGCCCTTCACCCCTGTGCCGATCAGCCTCGCGACCCTCGGCGTGCTGCTCACCGGAGCCGCCTTGGGCACCACGCGAGGCAGCCTGAGCGTGGCGCTCTACGTGCTCGTCGGGATGCTCGGCGCCCCCGTCTACGGCGACGGCGGCAGCGGCTGGGCCTTCGCGTCCTTCGGCTACATCCTGGCGTACCTGCCGGCCGCGGCTCTCGCCGGTCACCTCGCCCGCCGCGGGCAGGACAAGACCCCGCTGCGCTCGGTCGGGCTCGTCCTGCTCGCCTCCGTCGTGGTCTACGCGGGCGGCGTCCCGTGGCTCATGGCCTTCCTCGACGTGGACCTCGCGACGGCGCTGCGTCTCGGTGTCGCCCCGTTCCTGGTCGGCGACACCGTGAAGGCGCTGCTGATCGCGGGCATCTTGCCGACCACCTGGGCGCTCGTGCGCCGCGCGCGACGCTGAGTAGCGGCTGGGCTGTCGGTGCTGGTGCTGCTGCCCAGTCCCCCGGGACCACCCCGCGGACGACGATGCCCTCGCCCCGGAGACCCGGGCGAGGGCATCGTTCGTCTGTCCGCACACGTGACGGACAGGTCCAGAGGAGTCAGTCTGTCGGCTCGGTGACAGGCACGTCAGCCGCGGCCTCGACCTCGTCGGCGTCAGCCGCCGGTGCCTCAGACCAGCCGGGCGCGATCGAGTCGAGGTACTCCGCACGCCCCTCGGGGAGCGAGCCGGCCACGTGCGCGACCCGGTTGATCTCGATCCAGGCGGCCATGGCCTCGGTGTCCTCGACAGCCGGCTCAGGCGTCACGCGGGCGCGGGCACCGGCGTCGTTCCAGCCGGGGATCTCGGCGTCGAGGTGCGCAGCGAGGTCGGGGTCGATGGTCCCGGCGTCGTACGCGTCGATCTGCTCCTTGATCCAGATGGTCAGCTCTTCTTCGGTCTTCTCGCTCACAGCAGCCCTCGTTCGTCGATCGGTCGGGTCCATCATCCCTCACACCACGGTGCGGGGTGGTCCGGGCGGCGGGGAGAGCCCGTCGCCCGGACGGGGCAGTCAGACCGCCGCACCCTGCCACACGGTGTCGAAGGGCGCGTGCGAGCTGACCCGCTCGGTGATGCCCGCCGTCACGAGCTGCTTCGCGACGGCGACGGCCTCGGGCACGTCTGTGCCCTTCGCGAGCTCGGCGGTGATGGCCGCAGCGAAGGTGCAACCGGCCCCGCTCACCCGCTCCTGGCCGATCTTCGGCGTCGAGTACACGGTGACCTCCTCACCGTCGAACAGCACGTCGACGGCGTCCGGCCCCTCGAGCTCGACACCTCCCTTGACGACCACGTAGCGCGGACCGAGCTCGTAGATGCGGCGGGCCGCCTCCTCGAGGTCGGCGACTGTCGTGATCGACTCCATCCCGGCGAGGGTCTTGGCCTCGAAGACGTTCGGGGTGATGACCGTGGCGAGCGGCAGGATCTGCTCACGCAGCGCCGTGTCGGTGTCGAGCGCGGCGCCGGGCTCCTGGCCCTTGCAGATCAGCACAGGGTCGAGGACCACGTGCCGCCACGGTTGGCTCGCGAGCGAGCGGGCCACCACGTCGATCGTCGCAGGGGTCCCGAGCATGCCGATCTTCACGACGTCGAGGTCGTAGCAGCTCGTCGCGGCCTCGAACTGGTCCGCGATCACCTCGGGCGCGACCGGGACGAACCTGTGTCCCCAGTCGTTCTTGGGGTCGAAGGAGACGATGCAGGTGAGCGTGCCGACGCCGTAGACGCCGAGCTGCTGGAAGGTCTTGAGGTCGACCTGGATCCCGGCGCCACCAGTGGCCTCGGATCCAGCGATGACATACGCGAGGGGAACCATCGAACTACTCTCGTCGGTGCGGGGTGGGACGAGGTCGAGGCTGGCACGCGACGAGCGGATTGTCCACACGCACGCACCAGCACAGGCCCTGCCCGGCCGCTCTCCCGGGTTCAGCCCTCGGGTGGGGTCACCGCGACGTTGACCAGCCAGCTGATCCCGAACTTGTCGACGAGCATGCCGAAGACGTCACCCCACGGAGACGCCTCCATGGGTACGGTGACCTGCCCGCCGTCGACCAGCGCGTCCCAGTACCCGCGCAGCTCTGCCTCGTCGTCTCCGCTGAGCGAGACTGAGACGTTCGACCCGACGACGAGGTCCGCGCTGTCCGGGGAGTCAGAGGCCATGAGCACGAGACCCGACGGGCTCGTCAGCTGGGAGTGCATGACGAGGTCAGCCTGCGCAGGGTCCTGAGCCATCCCGAACTCGCCGAAGGTCGAGAGGGTGGGCTCTCCGCTGAACACGCTGGCGTAGAAGGTGATGGCGTCGCGGGCAGTGCCGGGGAAGTTGAGGTACGGGTTCAGGGTGGTCATGATCGTCCCGATCGTCGCGCGGATGAGGTGTCGGCACGTCACGGCGAGAGCACCGCACCGAGCCCACGCACCTGAGTATGCTCCTGTCCGCCCTCGACGCGGAGGCTGAATTCCGAGCCCTCCTGGTGGCCGGTCAGTCCTGCGTGGGCTCACCGGACCGGGTACCCCGTCCGCGGCGCAGACCAGCCCCGTAGGCCAGGGTCGCGACGAGCAGGAGGAGGCCTGCTGCAGCGACTGCCAGCCCCACCAGCAGAGACGTGCTGACCATCTGGAATCCTGGCGAGCCGTCCGGGCTGAGGGCGACCGCGGCGGCCGGCGCGTACTCGAACCACCCGAAGGTCATCGACCTCGGGGCGCGCATCGCGACGACGGCGCCCACGATCAAGAGCAACGCCCCCAGCGCGACTGTCAGCTGGAACCGGTTCTCTCGCACGAGTCGCATCGTCCGAGGCTAGCGGTCGCCGCCGGCGTCGGACAGACCAGGCGAGGGCGGACCTCGTCGGGACGATGGTCCGTGGCGCCTCCCGCGCACGAGCGGTTGGCTGGAGGGATGACCCGTCGCCGTCCTGCGCCTCTCGCCCTGCTCGTGGCGGCGGTCGCGCTGGCGGCAGCCCGCCGCATCTCGCTCGGCTGGGGCGCCTCACCTGACGAGCGCCGCTGCGTCCTCCCCGGAGACGAGCTCGTCCCCTACCCCGACCTCGAGGCGACCCGCGCGATCATGATCGACGCACCGGCATCGGACGTCTGGCCCTGGCTCGTGCAGATAGGGCAGGGACGGGGCGGTTTCTACAGCTACGACAGGCTCGAAGACCTCGCCAGGCTCGGCATCCGGAGTGCCGACACTGTCGTGCCCCACCTCCAAGGTCTCGCGCCGGGCGACACGGTCCGGCTCTCCGACCAGGTCCGGCTCGTCGTCGCGGCCCTCGACCCTGGCCACGCTCTGGTGCTGTCGGGAGCGCCGAGCACGTCAGCCGTCCGGGCCTCGTTGAAGATCGCACCCGCTGGAGAGGACGACTCCCCCGCACCCGGCGGGAAGGCCCTGGCCACCGCACCTCCGACGATGCCCTACGAGTTCTCGTGGTCTTTTGTGCTCTTCCCCGTCGACGACAGGTCGTGCCGTCTCGTCGTCCGCGAGCGCTACGGCTACACGTCCGCGTGGGCAGCACTGCTCGCAGAACCTGTCGAGTGGGTGAGCCTGCTCATGACCCAGAAGATGCTGCGCGGCATCCGCGACCGCGCGGAGGCTCACGCCCCGGAGAAGTCAGCCGCGGCCGACCGACAGGCCGCGACCCGCTAGCCCTGCCACCACGCGGGCCGTCTGATCCGGGGTCATCCCGGCGGTGAGCACGTGGTGCGTCGCGACCCGCTCGTCGCGCCCGTCCGTGAGCCACCGCTCGAGCCAGTCCTCGCCGTCGACCTTCCACGCAGTCCCCTTGTCGTCGAGGCACCGCTGCCGCAGGACCTCGAGCGAGACCTGGAGGTCGTCCGAGGGCCGCAGCAGGACCACCTGGTCCGCCGCCCCGAGAGCACGCACCACACGCTCGAAGAGCGCGTCGTCGGTGACGTGCGAGTGCCCGGCACCCAAAGAGATGACGGCACCGGGTGATGTCTCGACGAGGCGCTCGACGGCGTGCGCGAGCGCGACCTCCCACTCCTCGTGCGCGAGGGAGAACCCGACCTCGGACGCCCTGGCACCGAGTCGCTCGACCGACCAGCCGACCTCTCCGTAGAAGTCTGCGCTCGCCGCGTCGGCATCGACATGGGGACGACCCGTGGCCGCCGCGAGGATCTCCCCGACGGTCGACTTCCCGCTCCCCGGGGCTCCGACGAGGACAGTCTGCTGGGGCTGCTGGTTCACGCCCGCAGTATGGGCGAGCGGGTGCGCGGCGGGCAAGGCGGTCGCCGGTAGAACGACCCCGGATGCCCTGCACCCATGACATCAGTCATGGGTCTCGGGTGACATCACGGCACTTCTGCGCGATCCCGATCTCCGGTGTCCTTGAGGAACTGCACAGCGGCCCTCGAGCCGCCTCCCTGAAGACGAGGATTTCATGCGCAAGCCCCTGAAGATCACCCTGTGGACCGTCGGCGTCGTCGTCGCGCTCCCCGTCCTGGCTCTGACGACCACCTCCATCGTCAACGTGGTCGCGACGAAGTCGGACCTGGCCGCGATCACGCCGTACGGCGAGCTCGTCCCCGTCGACGGCAAGCAGATGAACGTCGTCGTCAGCGGCACCGGCGACGAGACCATCGTCCTCCTCCCGGGGCTCGGCACCGCCGCCCCGGGGCTCGACTTCGAGCCGCTGATCGCCGAGCTCGACGACACCCACCGGGTGATCGCCGTCGAGCCCTTCGGCACAGGTCTGAGCGACCAGACCGACTCGCCGCGCACGGCGGCGAACATCGCCTCAGAAGTGCACGAGGCGCTGCAGCAGCTCGGTGTCGACCGCTACGTGCTCATGGGGCACTCGATCGCCGGCATCTACGCCCTCGAGTACAGCGAGCTGTACCCGGACGAGCTCGTCGCCTTCGTCGGGATCGACAGCAGCGTGCCGGACCAGCCCGGCTGGGACGACCCGGTACCGACCGACGGTCTCGCCCAGCTGCGCACCCTCGGCCTGCTGCGGGTGCTGTCCGCGATCGGCGGGGACACCTACGCCGGCCTGCCCTACGACGAGGACACGAAGGAGCAGATGCGCTTCCTCACCACGAAGAACTCGACGGCTCCGACCCTGCTCGACGAGATGGACCGCACGCCCGAGAACTTCGCCTCGGTCAGCGGTCTGACCTTCCCGTCGACGCTGCCGGTCCTGCTCTTCGTCGTGCAGGACGACTCGGACGTCGACGGCTGGCTCGAGCTGCACGAGGACCAGGCGGCGAGCGTCGACCACGGCGAGGTCGTCCCCCTCGACGGTGAGCACTACCTGCACCACACGCAGTCGCCGCAGATCGCGCGCGACACCGACGAGCTCCTCACCTCCCTCTCGGTACGCTGAGCACATGACACACGGCCTGCCGGGCAGCTCTCGACGCGCGGCCGACCTGCGGTGGATGTGCGCGTCGACGGCCGTGACCCTCTGGGTCCTCGTGGTCACCGCCGCCTTCCTCCAGCTGGTCCTCGGGCCGGGCGGAGGGGCAGACGGCCCGCGGCAGGTCCTCCTCGTGGTCCTGACGGTCGTCTCGGTGGTGCTCGCTCTCGCCGCGGTCCCGTCGTTGCTGCGGACGACCGGAGGTGTCTCGGAGCGGAACCTGTGGGTCGTCCTGCTCCTGGTGGTGGCGACCGCGACCTGGGGCGTCGCCCTGCTGCCACCCTTCGGCGGGTGGGGATGGGCTTTCCTGCTCGTCACCGCGGGCGGGATGCTCAGCTGCGTCGTGCCCCGCTGGTGGAGCCTCGCCGCGATCCTGGGCACCCTCGCGGTGCTCACCGTGGGAGGTGCCCTCGCCTCGCAGGCCGACCCGACACCCGTGGTCAGCACACCTGTCGACGACGGCACGACCCTCGTGGTGGTCAGCACGCTCGTGGTGGTCACCACCATGCCGCTCAGCGCAGTCTGGGTCCTGCGCGTCGTGCTCCGCCTCGACGAGGCCCGCCGGACCGCCTCCGACCTCGCCGTCGCGACCGAGCGGCTGCGGTTCGCGACCGACCTCCACGACATCCAGGGCCACCACCTGCAGGTGATCGCCCTCAAGGGAGAGCTCGCCGAACGTCGTCTGCTCGCCGACCAGCCGGATCTCGCGGCGGCCGAGCTCGCGGACATCCGGGCGATCGCCCAGGCGGCCCTCGACGACACGCGCGCCGTGGTCAACGACTACCGCACCGTCACGGTGGCCGTCGAGGCCCGGAACGCCGCGGCGGTCTTGCGGTCGGCGGACATCCGCTGCGAGGCCCAGATCGACGTCCCCGATCTCCCGGCGCTCGCTGGTGCGGTCTTCGCCGTGGCGATCCGTGAGGCGGCGACCAACATCCTCCGTCACAGCCGGGCGACCGAGGCGTCCCTCGAGCTGGTCCTGACCCCGGAGCAGGACTACCGCCTCACGGTGACCAACGACGGATCCGGTCCGGTCCGCCCAGGGGGTACGGGTCTCTCTGGCCTGACCGAACGGGTCACCTCGTGGGACGGGACCGTGTCGACGAGCCGGCGCGGCGACACCTTCACCCTGGTCGTGCGCATCCCCGCACGCACCGCGGCGCTGCAGTCTGAGGTCGCCCGATGATCCGGATCGTCATCGCCGACGACGAAGGGCTCATCCGCGGCGCACTCGTCGCCCTGCTCTCCCTCGAACCCGACATCGAGGTGGTCGCCGACGTCGACGACGGCCACGCCGCTGTCGCCGCCGTCCTCGAGCACGACCCCGACGTCGTGCTGCTCGACCTCGAGATGCCCGGGCTCGACGGGATCGAGGTCGCGCACGAGCTGAGGTCCCACCCCACCTCGCAGATCATCATCGTCACCCGGCACGCTCGCCCCGGAACCTTGCGTCGGGCGCTGGCCGCGAAGGTCCGCGGCTTCGTCCCGAAGTCGACCCCGGCGTCCGGCCTCGCCGCCATCATCCGGTCGGTCGCCTCGGGCGAGAGGTACGTGGACGCGACGCTGGCAGCAGCAGCACTCACCGAGGAGGAGAGCCCGCTCACCGCACGCGAGACCGACGTGCTGCGCCTCACGCGCGAGGGGCTGCCGACCAAGCACATCGCGAAGACGCTCGGCCTCGCGCACGGCACGGTCCGCAACCACCTCTCCTCGGCGATGGCCAAGCTGCACGCCGACTCCAGGGTCACCGCCGCCGCGACAGCCCACGACCGCGGGTGGGTCTGAGGACCGGTCGACCGACGAGTCCCGTCGGGGCCGCCTCGATCAGCCCTCCTCGGCGATCTCCGCCAGGCGCAGGACTCGGTCATGGGTGACAGACCCGGGTTCTGAGGTCCAGACGATGATCGTGTGGCCAGCGCCGTCGGTGAGCGCTCCCCAGTCCAGGGCGAGCTCTCCCACGACCGGGTGACGCAGGATCTTCGTCCCCGATCCTCGTGCGGCGACCTCCTGCCCGTTCCACAGTTCGTGGAAGTCAGGGTCGAGGGCCGAGAGCTCGCGGACGATCTCGCGGAGCTGTTCGTCCTCTGGGTCGGTGGCGCTGTCCATGCGCAGCTGGGCGATCGCGAGGTCCACCACGCTGAGCCAGTCCGCGTAGAGCAGCCGCATCGCCGGGTCTGTGAAGAGCAGCCGGATGAAGTACCGCTCACGTTCAGGGATCGCAGCGAAGTCGGTGATGAGTGCCGCACCGAGGTCGTTCCACCCGACGATCTCGGTCCGAGGTCCCATCACGAAGGCCGGGGTCCCGACGAGGTTGTCGAGCATCCGCTGGACGGGCACGTCGAGAGCTTCCCGGAAGGCTGGCCTGGCACCGGTCAGCGGTCTCCCGGACAGACCGGCGAGGTAGACCCGCTGGTCCGGTGTGAGCCTGAGCACCCGGGCGAGGTCGTCGAGGACAGGTGCCGAGGCAGGCAACCTTCCCTGCTCGAGCCGCGCGTAGTACTCCGTGCTGATGGACGTCGCGTGGGCGACCTCCTCGCGGCGGAGCCCCGGGACACGTCTGGTCTGCCCTGAGGCGACCAGGCCGAGGTCCTCCGGGGTGAGCTCAGCCCGACGCGCCCGGAGGAAGTCGCCCAGCTCTCGCCATCTCGTCTCGCCCGCCACCTGGCGATCCTCTCACGGCCTCCGACAGGCGTGGCAGCTGCCGGTCGCCGGCCCTCGTGGGGGGACATTTTCTCTCCCCTGCTACGACCTCCGCCGAGGTGACAGGGTCAGATCACGATGCCGGAGAGGCCCCCCTCCAGGCGATCCTGACGAAGGAGAAGCACAGTGAGAGTCATCGGACTGACCGAGTACGGAGCACCCGAGGTGCTCCGCGCCCTCGACGTCCCTGAGCCCCACGCAGGACCGGGGCAGGTACGCATCCGCGTGCACGCAGCCGCCGTCAACCCCGTCGACGCGATCATCCGCTCCGGCGGCTTCGCCGGCAACGACGAGCCGATCACCGACCCGGTCGTGCCGGGCATGGACGTCGCGGGCACCGTCGACGAGATCGGCCCCGAGCAGCCCGACGGCTTCGACCTGACGGTCGGCGACCCAGCGATAGGGTTCGTGGTCCCCGAGGGCAGCCACGGCGGCTACAGCGAGCTCGTCGTCCTGCCGTCCCTGTCCGTGACGCGCAAGCCCAGCTCAGTGGGATACCCAGAGGCAGCATCGTTCTTGTCCAATGCCCTGACGGCTGAGATCACGCTCGAGCACCTCGACCTCGCACCCGGCGCTGTCCTGGCGGTGACCGGCGCGACCGGCGCCGTCGGCGGATACCTCGTCGAGCTCGCCGCAGCACGCGGGCTGGTGGTCATCGCCTCCGCCTCGGCCGACGACGAGCCTCTCGTGCGCGGCTTCGGCGCCACGCACGTCGTGGACCCTGCTGCCGACTTCGTCGAAGAGGTCCGTGCGCTCACCGGAGGGCGCGGCGCCGATGCTCTCGCCGACGCCGCGATCCTCACCGACCAGGTGACCGGCGCGGTGCGTGACGGCGGTCAGATCGCCTTCTACCTGCCCACAGCTGTCGACCCGGGCCGCGGCATCTCCGTCTTCGGCTCGTACGTCATGCGCTCCCACCTGCGCCACGACGCGATCGACAGGCTCGCCCGCTCCGTCGAGCAGGGGCGCCTGACCACCCGGGTCGCCGGGACGCTCCCCGCGGCTGACGCCGCAGCCGCCCACGCACTCCTCGAGCAGCGCGGCCGTCGCGGCCGCCTCGTCCTCGAGCTCTGACCCCCACCACCTCCGCACACCACGAAGAGAGAAGAACCCCATGGAGATCAACGCACCCCTCCCCAGCGTCGGACAGACCTGGCTCGCCGACCTCGGCCCCGACACCCCGCTGGGCCACTTCACCGTCGAGATCACCTTCGACACCGAGTCCCAGGTGACCTTCGAGGTCACCGGCGGCGCCATCAAGGGCCGCGTCGAGACGATGGAGTACACCACCACCAAGGTCCGCGACGGACTGCACGTCGTCCGCTGGACCGAGCCGGACTCCGGCGACCACGTCACCCACATCGAGGACTACACGAACGGCGCCTGCATGGCCTCCTCCGTCATCGGCGGAGAGTTCGTCCAGCTGCACGGCACCTGGACCCAGGTCCGCTGACACCGGGCTCCACGAGCCGGAGCCACCCCGAGGTGTCTCCGGCTCACCTCCCCATCCCTCACGCGCAACGCCCCAGAGGGCGCCCCGCGAGCACGACCAGGAAGAAGATCATGAAGGCAGCACTGATGTTCGGCGCCGGCGACGTCCGCGTCGTCGAGGTCCCCGACCCCGTCATCCAGAAGCCCACCGAGGCTCTGATCCGCGTCACCTACGCGTGCGTCTGCGGGTCCGACCTGCACCCTTACCACAGCCTCGCCGACACCCCGGAGGGCGTCAGCATGGGCCACGAGTCCATCGGCGTCGTCGAGGAGGTCGGAGCGGACGTCCGCACGCTCGTCGTCGGCGACACCGTGATCGTGCCCTTCGCCTGGTCCGACGGCACGTGTGCGTTCTGCCGGGACGGCGTCCACACCTCCTGCGTCCACGGTGGGTTCTTCAGCGGCGCCCAGGCAGAGAAGATGATCGTGCCCTACGCCGACGGCACGGCCGTGGTCGTCCCCGCCGGGACCGACGAGTCGCTGATGCCGAGCCTGCTCACCCTCTCCGACGTCTACCTCACCGGCTACCACGCCGCCGTCCGCGGAGGCGTCACAGCCGGCACGACCGTCACCGTGGTCGGCGACGGCGCCGTCGGCCTCTCAGCCGTCCTGGCCGCCAAGCAGCTGGGCGCAGAGACCATCATCCTCATGGGCCGACACACCGCCCGCACCGACCTCGGCCGCGAGTTCGGGGCCACCCACGTCGTCGCCGAGCGCGGCGACGACGGTGTCGCGAAGGTCATGGAGATCACCGGTGGGCTCGGCTCTCACGCCGTCCTCGAGGCTGTCGGCCACATGCCCGCCTACAGGATCGTCCGCCCCGGCGGCACGATCAGCCGTGTCGGACTGCCCCAGTACGAAGACGCCCCCGTGGGATTCGGCTCGTTGTTCGGCAAGAACGCGACCCTGACCGGCGGCCCCGCCCCTGTCCGGGCCTACCTCGATCAGATCCTGCCCCAGGTGCTCGACGGGACGATCAACCCTGGACGGGTCTTCGACCGCGAGCTCCCGCTCGACGACATCGCCGAGGCGTACAGGCTCATGGACTCGCGCGAGGCTATCAAGGTGCTCATCCGCCCCTGACACCGGGCAGACGGCCGGTGTCTCGTCCTAGGACTGCTCGACGGGGTGGGTGGAACGGGCGGAGGGAGCCTCTTCGGACTCGCCCGTGGCCGCCCACCGGGCCAGGAGCCGGAGGCCGTCTGCCGTGGGAGACCCGGCGGGTGCGGAGTAGACGGTGAGGTTGAGGCCGAGGTCCGCGGCCAGGTCGAAGGCTTCGTAGGTCAAGACGAGGTCACCGACTGCGGCGTGGTGGAAAGGCTTCACTCCTGCAGCGTGCAGGCGCACGTTGTGGCGGGCCCACCGCTCACGGAAGTCCGCGCTGCAGGTCGACAGCTCACCGACGAGGTCCTGGAGGTCACGGTCGTGAGGGTCGCGCCCCGCTTCGAGGCGCATGATCGCCACGGCGACGTCGGCGGCTGCGTCCCAGTCGGGGTAGAAGCGCTCGGACCGCTCTCGGTCGAGGAACGTGAAGCGGGAGAAGTTCGCCGGACGGCGCGGGTCCAGGTAGACGTCGGAGTAGAGCGCACGTCCCAGGGTGTTGGCGGCGAGCAGGTCCATGCGTCCGTTGCGGACGATCGCCGGACCGTCGGTGATCGCGTCGAGCGTCTGCTGCAACCCTGCTCGGATCGTGGGCGTGCGGCGGGTGGGGCGCCCGCGCCTGGTGGGACTCGTGGTGAGCGCACGAGCGAGGTCGAACAGGTGCGCGGTCTCCGCGTCGTCGAGACGGAGGGCATGAGCCACGGAGCGGAGCACCGCGTCGGAGACTCCGCTGAGGTGGCCGCGCTCGAGCTTGGAGTAGTACTCGACGCTGATGTTCGCGAGGTCGGCGACCTCTCCACGGCGCAACCCTGCGACGCGTCGGTTGGGGCCGGCGGTCAGCCCTACCTGCTCGGGTCGCACCCGTGCCCGGCGAGAGACCAAGAAGTCACGGGCCTCGCTCGAGCTGCTCATGCCCGCCACGCTACGCGGCGCCGGCCCGCCAGACGACGTACTGCTGGTACACCTCTCAGCAGAGCCTTCCCGAGGGGCACCTGCATCAGGTGTGCTGACCTGGAGAGCAGCACGCTGCTGCACACCCCGAGGGACTGGAGAGACACCCGATGCGCACGACTGCCATCGTCAGCGCCACGCTCACGGCCATGCTCCCTCTCACCGGGTGCAGCACCGCCGGCTCACCACCGGCGCCCGCCGCGCCGTCGAGCGCTGCGCCCTCACCCGCGTCACCTCCCCGACCCACGCCTGAGTCTCCGGGACCTGTCGTACCCGAATCACCGGCTGCGCCGGTCGACGAGGTCGAGGGCACCGTCGTCCGGTTCTCCTCCGGTCAGACGACGGTCGACGTCACACTCGGAGAAGACAACCCGACAGTCCGCGACCTCCTCTCGATCCTGCCCGTGACCACCACGGTCGAGGAGTTCGCCGGCCGCGAGAAGATCGCCTCCGTCGGCCGTCAGCTCGACACCTCGGGGTCACCAGGGTCCGACCCCGAGGATGGTGACCTGATCTACTTCACGCCCTGGGGAAACTTGGGGTTCTACTACGACGCCTCAGACATCGGGTTCTCCGACGAGACAGTCCACATCGGCACCTACGACGCCACCGAGGACGAGCTGTCTGGCCTGGAGGGCGGGGACGTCACCATCAGCATCGTGCCCTGAGAGACTGCAGGCGAGACGCCCCGCCCCCGTGGCACGCTCGACCTCACCACCCCCCAGGCGCAGGACCTGCCTGCGGCTCCGGCAGCAGGGCCGGGGACACTCCTGCGCAGACGACTCCCCCATCGAGAACGGAGCACCATGACACTCACCGACCTGCTCGACGCACTCGCGACGGGCGACACCATCACCGCTGGGTCCCCCGCGCACGCGATCATGCACGAGACGAGCCAAGAGGCTCTGCGGATCACCGGCGACCTGAATTCCGGGTACCACGAGCCAGCGCGGGTCCGCGAGCTGCTCTCGCAGCTCACCGGAGCCACCGTCGAGGAGTCCGTGACCCTCTTCCCACCCTTCACCTCAGACTTCGGCAAGAACATCCGGCTCGGGCGCCGCGTGTTCATCAACGCCGGCTGCAGGTTCCAGGACCAGGGCGGCATCACGATCGGCGACGACTGCCTCATCGGCCACAACGCCGTCATCGCGACGCTCCAGCACGACATCGCCCCCTCCCGGCGCGGCGACCTCATCCCCTCACCCGTCGTCATCGGCAACAACGTCTGGCTCGGAGCGAACGTCACCGTGCTCCCCGGCGTCACCATCGGCGACGACGCCGTCGTGGGAGCCGGGTCCATCGTCACCAAGGACGTCCCGGCCCGGACCGTCGTCGTCGGCTCCCCGGCCCGGGTGGTCCGCACCATCGAGGAATAGTCACCTAGGACCATGAATCCCCCTGAGCTGCTCGTCTCTGGGGCAGCGGTAGCCTCGTGGCGTGATCATCTGGCTCAACGGCACCCACGGCGCAGGCAAGACGACGACCAGTGCGCTCGTGCAGGCACTGATCCCGGACTCCCGAGTCTTCGACGCCGAGAAGGTCGGCGAGACCTTGATGGACATCAAGCCTGGGCTGCCCGCCACGGACAACTTCCAGCACTGGCCGCCGTGGCGTCCGCTCGTGGTCGAGACCGCGCGGCGCGTGCTCGACTACACGGGTGGCACGCTCGTGATCCCGATGACCGTGCTCGTCGAGCCCTACTGGCGGGAGATCCACGACGGACTCACCGCCCACGCGATCCCGGTCCGTCACGTCCTGCTCCACGCCGACCAGGACACGCTCCGAGGTCGCATCGAGAACGACGCGGTGATGGGCTTCTCGGACTTCCGCATGCGCCACCTGGAGCTCTACGCCGACGCCTACGACTCGTGGCTCCGCGAGGAGGCCGAGGTCGTCGACACCACGCACCTCACCCCTCACGAGGCAGCCCGGCGCATCGCGGGGTTCGCGGACACCTGACAGGCCACCGGGTCTCGTGGCCGGGACGGCGGGACCGCGCTCGCTGGACGCTCGTCTGGAGGCGAAGACCAGGCGCGATGGACGGACGACCTCGGTACCTTGTCCCCATGACGAACCATCCCGCAGCCCACGATCTCGGCCGGATCGATGTCGTGACGCTCGTCGAGCGGCCAGCCCTGAGCCGCGACGTGGCCGACGACCTCGCGACGGTGCAGGCCGCCTGGCCAGACTTCGAGGGAGCGTTCGACTCCCTCAGGGGCCGCTCGATGATGGGTCTGGTCTACGACGGCGTGTACCGCCTGTCGACGGTGCGTCTCGACCGGGACGCCGACAACCCGCTCGCCCTGGACGAGACCGTGATCCCTGGTGGCGACTATCTGAGGCTCCGGCTGCGCGGGACGGCGCCGGCGGTCTACGAGCAGATCGGGCTGGCCTTCGACGCGCTGTTCAGCCGCGCCGACCACGACCCGAGCAGACCGCACATCGAGCACTACCGTCGCGAGGGCGAGGTGGACTGCCTGGTGCCGATCCGCCCGTCCAGCTGACGCGGACGCCGCCGCCTCGGGTCCGCGCCCGACTCGGTAAGATTGACCCCGCCCCCAGGCCGGACTTCTCCGAGCTGTGCGCCCCACCCGAGAGGTCACCCCCTGATGAGCCTGATCCGGCTGCACGACGTCCACGTGCGCTTCGACTCCACCCAGATCCTCCGCGAGGCCTTCTTCCGCCTGGAGGCCGGCGACCGCGTCGGGCTCATCGGCAAGAACGGCTCGGGCAAGTCGACGCTGCTCAAGCTCGTGCTCGGTCAGGTCGAGCCGGACAGCGGGACCGTGACCCTCGACCAGGGGCTGAAGATCGGATACTTCTCGCAGTTCTCCGAGCTCGACGGCACGGCGACCATCACCGAGGTGCTCGACGGGCTCTTCGTCGAGATCAAGGACGTCGAGGCCGAGCTCGCGTCGATCGACGCCGCGATCGCCGCGGACCCCACCGACGGTCCCGCGCTCGACGCCCTCGTGCAGCGCCAGGCAGACCTCTTCGAGAAGATGGACCACCTCGACGGCTGGGACTACTCCCGCCACATCGACACGGCGCTGACGACCCTCGGCTTCGACGAGGCGCACCGCACCTGCTCGATCGACGAGCTGTCGGGCGGCTGGCGCAACCGCGCAGCCCTCGCGAAGATCGTCCTCGAGCGCCCTGACGTGCTGCTGCTCGACGAGCCCACCAACTTCCTCGACGTCGCCGGTGTCGAGTGGCTCGAGGCGTGGTTCCGCGACTTCCGCGGCGCGGCCATCGTCGTCTCGCACGACCGCAAGTTCCTCGACGCCGTCATCACCCGCACCATCGAGGTCGAGAACTTCCACCTGCACGAGTACTCCGGGAACTTCGAGGAGTACGTGGTGCAGAAGCAGTTCCGCCTCAAGACCCTCGAGTCGCAGTTCGTCCACGAGTCCGAGCTGCTGGCCTTCGAGTCGGAGGGCATCGCCGACAGGCGCGAGGCCGCCAAGGCCGCGAGCAAGGGCCTGGGCAACCAGCTCGCGAAGATCAAGAAGTCGCGTGCTCCCCGCCCGGTCGACCAGATCATCACGGAGATCTACGGCGGTCTGCACGTCAAGGACGTCATGTGCCGGGTCGAGGGTCTGAGCAAGGCCTACGGCGAGAAGCGTCTGTTCGACGACCTCACCTTCGAGATCCGTCGTGGCAACCGGATCGTCGTGCTCGGCGCGAACGGCTCCGGCAAGTCGACGCTCCTACGGGTGCTCACCGGGCAGGAAGACGCCGACTCCGGGCAGGCCGCGTGGACCAAGGGCACTGCGGTGATCTCCTACAACCAGGTGCTCGACGAGCTCGACGACGCCGACACCGTGAGCCACGCCGTCAATGCGATGCCGGACAGCCTCGCGCTCACAGCGACCAAGAAGTCCGTCAACAGGTTCCTCGCGATGTTCCAGTTCTCCGACGCCGACCTCAAGCAGAAGATCGGCAACCTCTCGGGCGGTCAGCGCTCACGCGTCGCGATGGCGCAGTGCCTGCTCTCCGGCGCCTCGGTGCTGGTCCTCGACGAGCCGACCAACCACCTCGACCTGTCGAGCACGCAGGTGATGGAGCGCGCCCTCGTGCACTTCCCCGGCGCCGTCGTGGTCGTCAGCCACGACAGGTTCTTCACCGACAAGATCGCGACGCGCCGGATCGTCTTCGGTGCGACGGGGTCGGGCGAGGTCGAGGTCGCCACCGCCTGATCCGGGGAGGCTGGCACGGCCTGACGACTGGCCTGCCGGCCTCACCCGGGACCTTCGGCCCGCTGCGGACGAGACACAAGATCTAGTCTCTGTGTGACGCATGAACCCCGTATGTAGTGCTCGAGTGCCCCTGACCCGCGAGACGGACCACGGCTGGCACCCCACTGCGACGGCGAGCGTCTGACCAGCAGCCGTGACCAGAGGGAGCAGGACCCGCAGTGACAGTCGTCGACGGAGACCAGACCGCACGAGCACACCACGGGTCGGAGGGGACGGCGTACCTCTCCCCCGCCGGACCCCAGGCGCCTCAGGTGCTCAAGCGGGACGGCCGGGTCGCCGACTACGACCCGGCCCGCGTCGAGCGGGCGCTCACCCTTGCCTTCGACGACGTCCACCACGGCCCGCCCCAGCTCGTGCGGCCGACGGTCCTCGACCTCACCCGGCAGGTCAGCACCGAGGTGGCGCGCCGCTTCACCGACACCGTGCAGATCTACGAGATCCAGAACGTCGTCGAGCACGTGCTGCTCGAGAGCCGCCACTACGACGTCGCCGAGGCGTACATCGGCTACCGCGTGCGTCGCGACATCGCCCGCAACCGGTCGACCGACGTCAACCACTCGATCGGCGAGCTGCTGAGCAAGGCGAGCGCCGTCGTCAACGAGAACGCCAACAAGGACAGCGACGTCTTCAACACCCAGCGCGACCTGACGGCCGGCGCCGTCGGCAAGGCCGTGGGCCTGACGATGCTCCCACCGCACGTCGCCAACGCCCACCAGAAGGGCGAAATCCACTACCACGACCTCGACTACCACCCATACTCACCGATGACCAACTGCTGCCTCATCGACTTCCGGTCGATGCTCAGCGAGGGGTTCCGCATCGGCAACGCCGAGGTCGAGCCGCCCCGGTCGATCCAGACCGCCACCGCCCAGATCACGCAGATCATCGCGAACGTCTCGTCGAGCCAGTACGGCGGCTGTACGGTCAACAGGATCGACGAGCTGCTCGCCCCGTACGCAGAGCGCAACTTCGCCAAGCACCTCGCGGACGCACAGGAGTGGGTGACCGAGCCGGACCGCCGCCGCGCCTACGCCGAGGCGAAGACCCGCAAGGACATCCTCGACGCGATGCAGTCGCTCGAGTACGAGATCAACACGCTCTTCACGTCCAACGGGCAGACCCCGTTCACGTCCCTCGGCTTCGGCCTCGGCCTCGGGTGGTTCGAGCGCGAGATCCAGCACGCGATCCTGCGCATCCGGATCGAAGGTCTCGGCGGTGAGCACCGCACCGCGATCTTCCCCAAGCTGATCTTCACGCTGCGGCGCGGTGTGAACCTCGAGGTGGGCGACCCCAACTACGACATCAAGCAGACGGCGCTCGAGTGCTCGACCAAGCGCATGTACCCCGACGTGCTCAGCTACGACAAGATCGTCGAGCTCACCGGGAGCTTCAAGGCGCCGATGGGGTGCCGCTCCTTCCTGCAGGGCTGGGAGGACGCCGACGGGAACGACACCGTCGAGGGGCGCATGAACCTCGGTGTGGTCACGCTCAACCTGCCGCGCATCGCCCTCGAGTCCGACGGCAGCCGCGAGACCTTCTGGGCGCTGCTCGCCGAGCGCCTCGCGACCGTCGAGGACGCGCTGCTGTTCAGGGTCGCGCGCTGCCGCGAGGCCACACCGGGCAACGCGCCGATCCTCTACAGGTACGGCGCCTTCGGCCAGCGCCTCGACCCTGACGACGACGTCGACCAGCTGTTCCGGGACGGCCGCGCGACGGTGTCCCTCGGCTACATCGGGCTGTACGAGTCGGCTGCGGCGTTCTTCGGAGGAGCCTGGGAGGACGACGCCGAGGCGAAGACCTTCACCCTCGACATCCTGCGGACCCTGTCGGAGCATGCGCAGCGCTGGACCGACGAGCACGGCTACAAGTTCTCCGTGTACTCGACACCGTCGGAGAGCCTCACGGACAGGTTCTGCCGACTCGACACCGCGAAGTTCGGCCTCGTCCCGGACATCACCGACAAGGACTACTACACCAACAGCTTCCACTACGACGTCCGCAAGAACCCGACGCCCTTCGAGAAGATCGACTTCGAGATGGACTACCCCGCCTACACGGCGGGCGGGTTCATCCACTACTGCGAGTACCCGGTCCTGCAGCAGAACCCCCAGGCCCTCGAGGCGGTGTGGGACTACGCCTACGACAGGGTCGGCTACCTGGGCACGAACACCCCGATCGACCACTGCTACGCCTGCGGGTTCTCGGGCGACTTCTCCCCCACCGCTCGCGGCTTCGCCTGCCCGGAGTGCGCCAACGAGGACCCCCGCACCTGCGACGTGGTCAAGCGCACCTGCGGATACCTCGGCAACCCGCAGGCCAGGCCGATGGTCCACGGCCGGCACGTGGAGATCTCGTCCAGGGTCAAGCACATGCCCGGCAGCACCGGGACGCCCGGGGCGACCGGTCGGCCCGACCCCGAGGCCTGAGCAGTGCGCGAGCCGCAGCCCGACTGGTTGTCCTCCCGGCTCAGCCGTGACCACGTCGCCGACTACAAGCCCTTCGTCTTCGTCGACGGCGAAGGGGTGCGGTGCAGCCTGTACGTGAGCGGATGCCTCTTCGCCTGCGAGGGGTGCTTCAACGAGGCCGCCTGGAGCTTCCGCTACGGGCGCCCGTACTCGCACGACCTCGAAGACCAGATCCTCACCGACCTCGCGCACGAGTCGGTGCAGGGCCTGAGCCTGCTCGGTGGGGAGCCCTTCCTCAACACGGGCGTGTGCCTGCGGGTCACCCGCCGGCTGCGCGCCGAGCTCGGTCACAGCAAGGATGTCTGGGCCTGGTCCGGCTACACCTTCGAGGAGCTCCTGGCCGGGAGCTCCGACAAGGTCGAGCTGCTCGGGATGCTCGACGTGCTCGTCGACGGGCCGTTCACGCTCTCCGAGCGTGACCTGACGCTGCCCTTCCGCGGCAGCTGCAACCAGCGGGTGCTCGACGTGCCCGCGTCGTTGCGGGCGGGCCGGGCGGTGGTGTGGCAGCCGCGCGCGGTGCCCGCACCCGCCCTGTCCCCACGCCTCACCTCTGCGCCCTGAGGCCCCCGGGACCTCAAAGACCGCGGGGCTGCGGGGCTGCGGGCGGCCCTCTTGTGCGCCCGGTACTCGGTGCTACTATCTAGTGGTAGTCAGCATCACCAAGTACCGGGACGGGGCCTCATGGGCAAGCAGATGACCGAGATGCTCAAGGGCACCCTCGAAGGGATCGTCCTCGCGATCCTCGCGACCGAGCCGGCCTACGGGTACGAGATCACCGCACGGCTGCGCGAGCAGGGCTTCTCCGACATCGTCGAGGGCACCGTCTACGCGCTGCTGGTGCGGATCGAGCGGCGTGGCCTCGTCGACGTCGAGAAGGTCCCCTCCGAGAAGGGACCACCGCGCAAGGTCTACACCCTCAACGCCGCAGGCGCCGAGTACCTCGACGACTTCTGGACGTCCTGGAGCTTCCTCGCAGGACGCATCGACCACCTCCGCACGCAGGACCCCGCAGGCGACAGACCCGCAGACGACAGAAGAGAGACCTGATCATGGCTGCCCACTGGTTCGAGACCCTCACCGGCCCGCTCTCGCAGAAGAAGCAGTACCGCCAGGACAAGGCACGCATCGACGCGCTGCCCGAGCCCTACGGATCCGTCGCGAAGGGGATGCACAGGTACATCACCTACTTCGCCGGCGTCACCGACGGCGACACCCTCGTCACCATGTTCGGCGAGCTGGCCGACCTCTGGGAGCGCGCCTCCCTCGACGCCACCCCGGTGCGCGACATCGTCGGCGACGACCCCGTCGGCTTCGCCGAGACCTTCGCGCAGGCCTATGCCGGGAAGCAATGGATCGACAAGGAGCGCGCGAGGTTCGTCGCGACCGTCGACTCCGCAGAGCGAGTCTCGAGCGGCTCGTCGGACGGCGAGGACGCCGGGCCCGACGACGCAGGGGACGCGCGGCGGCCATGACGACCGCCGGGTCCCCCGCACCCGCGATCCGGGTCCGCGGTGTCACGAAGTCCTTCGGCGAGCTCCAGGTGCTGCGCGGCGTCGACCTCGACGTCGCCCCCGGGAGCATCGTCGCCCTGCTCGGCTCCAACGGGGCCGGCAAGACCACGCTCGTGCGCATCGTGTCGACGCTGCTGACGGCCGACTCGGGCACGGTCACGGTGGCTGGCAACGACGTCGCGGACCGACCGGACCAGGTGCGCGAGGCGATCAGCCTCACCGGCCAGTTCGCGGCGGTCGACGGCATCCTCACAGCACGCGAGAACCTCGTCCTCGTCGCCAGGCTCCGACACCTGCCCGACCCCGGCGCTGTCGCCGGGACGCTGCTCTCCGACCTCGCCCTCACCGACGTCCGCGACCGCAGGGCCGCCGAGCTCTCGGGCGGGATGCGACGCCGGCTCGACATCGCGATGAGCCTCGTCGGAGACCCGTCGGTCATCGTCCTCGACGAACCGACCACGGGCCTCGACCCGCAGGCCCGGCTCGACGTGTGGCGGACCGTCCGCGGCCTCGCGAGCGCGGGCACGACGGTCCTGCTCACCACCCAGTACCTGGACGAGGCCGAGCACCTCGCAGACCGCATCGCGATATTGCACCAGGGCACGATCATCCAGGACGGCACCCTCGACGAGCTCCGGCAGCTCTTGCCTCCGGCCGAGGTCCGCTACGTCGAGCAGAAGCCCTCCCTCGAAGACGTCTTCCTCGCCCTCGTCGGTGCCGGCAGCCGCCCCGGGGCGAGCACCACGACCGGCTCCGGAGCTCCCGACGACGTGCCCGACGTCGATCCCACAGGTGACGCACACCCACCCCGAGAGGACTCCTGATGACCTCCCACGCGCTCGCCGACACCGCTGCCTTGACCGGCCGCTCGCTGCGCCACATCCTGCGCAGCCCCGACACGATCATCACGACGGTCGTCACCCCGGTCGCCCTCATGCTGCTGTTCGTCTACGTGCTGGGCGGCGCGATCGACACGGGCTCGGACGAGTCCTACGTCGACTACATGCTCCCCGGCATCCTGCTCATCACCGTCGCCTCAGGCGTCGCGTACACCGCGTACAGGTTGTTCCTCGACCTCCAGAGCGGGATCTTCGAACGGTTCCAGTCCTTGCCGATCGCCCGTCCGAGCGTCCTGTGGGCGCACGTGCTCACCTCGCTCGTCGCGAACCTCGTCTCGGTCGCGGTCGTCGTGGTGGTCGCGCTGCTCCTGGGCTTCCGCACCGGGGCGACCGTCGGCGCGTGGCTGGCCGTCGTCGGGCTGATCGTGCTCTTCACGCTCACCCTCACCTGGGTCGCGGTGGTCGCCGGGCTCTCGGCCTCGACAGTCGACGGGGCGAGCGCCTTCAGCTATCCGTTGATCTTGCTGCCGTTCATCAGCTCGGCCTTCGTGCCGACAGCCTCGATGCCCGGGCCTGTCGCCTGGTTCGCCGAGCACCAGCCCGTCACCGCCGTCGTCGACACGGTCCGCGCGCTCTTCGCGCAGACCCCCGTCGGAGGCGACATCTGGGTCGCCCTCGCCTGGCTGGTCGCACTGCTGGCTGGCGCCTACCTCGCCGCTGTCGCCGCCTACCGCCGGCGGGTCCGCTGACCGGACCCTCAGGTCGGGCAGGTCAGACCTGCGCCAGCCCGCTCGTCCTCGCCCAGCCCTCAGCAAGCTCACCGTGGGCGCGACCGACCAAAGCCCCACATCTCAGGCCGCGCAGCATGGCACGGTGGACAGATGCACACCGCCCGCGCGACTCGACCGTCACCATGACGTCACGCACACCGGACGCCCGCCCAGCAGCTCCTCCGCAGCCCGTCGACGTCGCGGCCGTGCTCCGCGGTCTCGACGCGATCTTCGCGGCCCACGACGGTCCCACCCGGGCCGCGCCCTACCTGCGGTCGGCGCTCGCCGACGCTGAGCGTCAGGGCGACGACGGAGCCCGGCTGACCCTCCTCAACGAGCTCGTCGGGCTGTACCGCTCGCAGAGCCTGCACGACGACGCCGTCGCGGCGAGCCGGTCTGCCCTCGCCCTCGTCGAGAGCATGAGCCTCACGGGCACCGACGCCCACGCGACCACGCTCATCAACGGGGCCACGGCGATGCGCGCGGCGGGCCGCCCCGACGACGCCCGCGCGCTCTACAGCCAGGCGCTGTCCGTAGCCGACACCGCCTTCGGACCGGCAGACCGGCGTCTCGCAGGGCTGCACAACAACCTCTCGATCCTCTGCAGCGAGCGGCAGGACCACGCCCAGGCGCTGGCAGAGCTGCGAGCGGCGATGTCGATCCTCGAGGCCTCGTCGGTCGACCCCGAGCGCGACCTCGACATCGCGACCACCTGCACCAACCTGGCCCTGGTGAGCTTCACGCTCGGGCAGCACGAGGACGCCGCCCGGTACGTCGACAGGTCTCTCGCGATCTACCTGGACGGCGGGCACGAAGACGACCCCCACTACGCGTCGGCCGTCGCAGGGCACGCCGAGGCCTGCTTCAGGGTCGGGCGCTACGCCGACGCCGTGACCATGTACCGCCAGGCGCTCGCGATCATCACCGAGTGCTACGGCACGGACAACGACTACTACGCGGTGACTGCGGAGAACCTCGCCGAGGCTGAGGCTGCAGCCGCCGCGGGGGCCGCGCCCGGGACTGGCTCGTCAGACCGTCCGAGCACCGCCACCCCTGTCACCGCCGCGGCCCCGTCCGGACCGGCCGCCGCGGTCCCGACGACGCGCACGCTCGACTCTGGCCTCGATCTCGCCCGCGCCTTCTGGGAAGAGCACGGACGCCCGATGCTCGCGTCCCGGTACCCGGCGTACAGCGGTCGGATCGCCGCGGGTCTCGTCGGCCACGGCTCCGAGTGCTACGGCTTCGACGACGCGATCTCCCGCGACCACGACACGGGCCCAGGATTCTGCCTGTGGCTCACCGCCGAGGACCATGCCGAGATCGGCGCCGCGCTCCAGGCCGACTACGACGCGCTCCCCCGCACCTTCCGCGGCGTGGACCGCACTCCCACGACCCCTCGTGCGCACGGTGCAGGTCGCCGCGTCGGCGTCTTCGAGATCGGCGCCTTCTACGAGCAGATCACCGGCTACAGGCAGGCGCCCACCACCGCTCACGAATGGCTGATGCTCGACGAGGCGACGCTCGCCGCAGCGACCGACGGCGCGGTCTTCGCCGACCCGCACGGCGCCTTCAGCGCGGTCCGGGGGTCCTTCACGAGGATGCCCCGTGACGTCAGGTGGGCTCTCGTCTCGCGAAGGCTCGGGATGATCTCGCAGGCAGGTCAGTACAACGTCCCCAGGATGCTCGACCGCGGCGACGGGGAGGCAGCGTGGTTGTCGGTCGGCGAGCTCACCCGGGCCGTCGCCTCCCTCGTCTTCCTGCTCACCGGTCCCTCGTCGGCCGGGTACCTGCCGTACTACAAGTGGCACTTCGCGGCGCTGCGCCGTCTGAGCCGTCGCATGGGCTCGAGCCTGCCCGGCGCTGTCGACGACCTCTCCGAGATCCTCAGGCTCGCGTCGGCAGCGTGCTTCGGACCAGGTTCTCCGGACGCGCGAGCACGGCTGGAAGAGCGGATCGAGAGGCTCTGCGCCACGATCGCCGCCGAGCTCCAGGCCCGAGGTCTGAGCAGCAGCGGCGAGACCTTCCTCGAGCGACAGCGCGAGCACGTCGCCGCGCACATCACCGACCCCTGGTTGAAGGCACTGTGAGAGACGACGGAGGACCAGCGATGAGCACCACCCCGACGGAGGACACCCGCACTATGCAGGAACGGCTGGAGGTGGCCGAGAGCGTCGTCGAGCGAGAGTGGGCGCAGTTCACGCAGGTCACCAACGAGGGCGGACCTGCAGCGTGCCAGGACGACCTGTCGACCTTCCACCAGATGCGCCTGAGCCAGTTCCTCACCTGGCCGACCGACCTGCTCCGCAGCTATGCGGCCGATCTCGACGAGGCGGGGTCGACCGGGAGGAACCTGCTCACCGAGAAGTACGCCCGCATGATGGCATCGACAGAACCCGGTCGCTACGCGCGCGAGATCGCCCCACAGCTGCCCGCCCTGGACCCGAGCCGGGTCTCCGAGCAAGAGCACGTCGTCGCGAGGCAGGTCGCGTGGGCAGTCGACTTCTGCGCCCGGTACCCGCGGCTCGGCCGGGCTATGCGGACGCTGCGCACGACGCAGGACACCTTCGTCGACACGTCCTTCGAGACCTACCTGCGCGGCGAGCTGGGCTCCTACTCCGACCGGACCTTCGAGGGCTACGCCCGCCTCGTCGAGGAGACCGCGGCCTCGGGCGGCAACCTCACCGAGCAGACGCTGCGGTGGACAGTGCTGCTCGTCGGGTACGCCGACCTGGCCGAGGCCGAGGCCGCCCAGGCGGGGTGAACCGACTGGCGCGCGAGGCGCACGTCAGCTCGCGAGGACCCGCTGGCACAGGGAGACGAAGTCTTCGAGGACCTCGACGTCCTCGGGTGCCATGGCCTCGCGACGCTCTTCGATCTCGGCGGAGGTCAGCTTGCCGACGACGATCGCGGCCGAGCGGCAGATGCCGATCCGGTTGGGCCTGTCGGCAGCCTCGACGTCGGCGTACAGCGTCTGCACCTCGCTGCTGTACAGCTCGTCCGCGGTGAAGAGCACCTCCTCGTCAGGGATGAGGAAGTCGTCCTGCCCTGTCGACCCGTCGGGGTCAGCGGTGACCGTGGGCTCGGCAGAGGGCTCGGTGAACGTGGGCTCCTCGGACGGGACCGGGGTCGTGGGGTCGTCGGGTGGACTGCTCTCCGGTGGTGAGGTCTCGGCCGGCGCAGAGGAGCTCGGCTGGCTCGGTGCCGTCAGCACAGGAGACGCGTCCTTCGGCGCCGTCGGCGAGCACCCTGTCGCTGCAGCCGCGATCAGGAGAGCGACCAGGCCGGCGCGTGCTCCCGTGGCCCTCATCGCGGGCCCTCGGGGCTCACGGCGGGTGCTGACGTCTCACGGACCACGAGCTCAGGGCTCGGGGTGTCCCGCGCCTGGCCGCGGTCCGTCGCGCCGGTCTGCGTCTCGAGGAGGGTGAGGATCGCCAGGTGTCCCATGGCACGGGTCGGTATCCGCACCGTCGTCAGACGTGGCTGCACGTGGCTGGCGATGCTGAAGTCGTCGAAGCCCACGACAGTCAGCTCGCGCGGCACCTCGAGGCCTGCGCGCTGGGCCGCCTGGAGCACACCGGCTGCCATCTCGTCGTTCGCAGCGAACACAGCCGTCGGACGGTCGTCGAGGTCGAGCAACGCCTGACCTGCCTGCAGACCAGCCTCGAAGGTGTAGTCACCCTCGACGACCAGAGTGTCGTCCAGCGGCGAGCCAGCGGCGGTGAGAGCCTGCTCGAACCCGTTCCGGCGCTCTCTCGCCGACAAGAAGGACATCGGCCCGGAGACCATCCCGATGCGCACGTGACCGAGCTCGACGAGGTGCTCCCCCGCGAGGACGGCCCCGTCCCTGTCGACTCCCACGACGCTGCGCTCGGGGACGTCGACGGCTGTCGATGCCACCCTGACGTACGGGACCCGCAGGTCTGCCAGGAGAGGGTCCAGCCGTTCGTCCTCGGCGACCGAGGACGAGAAGACGACGCCGTCGAGGCGGTGCCGGCTGACGAACTCCCGCAGACGCTCGCTGAACTGCGGGTGGGCGCGGTCCAGCGGGAAGGTGACGAGGGCGTACCCCGTGCCCTCGAGCCCGTCGAGCAACCCCTGCTGCATGGTGATCAGGTACTCGGGGTTGGGGTTGTTGTACACGTGCCCCACCAGGAAGGCGCGACCTGTCGCGAGCCCCTGGGCACGCGCCTGCGGGACGTAGCCGTGCTCGGCGATCAGCGCCTCGATCCTGGCACGCGTCTCGTCGCCGACACCGGGCAGCCCGTTGACGACCAGCGAGACCGACTTGCTCGAGACGTTCGCGAGCCTGGCGATGTCCCGCATGGTCAGGCTCCCCTGGCGCCGGTCGACCGACGCCGGTGCCTCGCGGTCGTGTGCCATGGGGTGCTGCCCTCCTCGAGACGACGCGTCCAGAGCGCGCAGAAGTACGCGACCACAGTACGCGACCGGAGTGTCTGCACAGGTCGCGAGGGCATGCCGGAGGGCCGGAGGAACCGGCGAGGTAGACGGCCTCTCGCGACGCTCTTCCCCTCGTGCCGTCGGGTTGCCCGCCTCTACTCTCTCCTCCCACCAGGCTTGCGTAAGCGGTTACTCCGGGTCTAGCGTAACCGCTTACCGAGCAGATGGAGAAGACCGTGACCCAGCACGACACAGCAAAAACGGCCGAGCTCCTCGTACGAGCCCGAGCCAGCAGGAGGGCCCTCACGGGGTTTCCCGGCGAGATCCCACCGACCGTCGACGAGGCCTACACGATCCAGGACGAGGTGATCGCCCTCACCGACGACACCGTCGTGGGCTGGAAGGTCGGGCTCATCGCTCCCGCACTGCGTGAGCGGGCGGGTGCTGAGCGCCTCGTCGGGCCGGTCTTCGCCACGAACCTGTGGCCTGCTCAGCCAGGCGTCGTCATGCCGCTCCCCGCGATCGTCGGCGGCACCTCGTGCGTCGAGGCCGAGATCGTCATGACCGTCGGCGTCGACGTCCCGGCCGGCACAGCCGTCCAGACCCTCGACGACGCCCGACAGCTCCTCGGCGGCGTCCACGTCGCCGTCGAGCTCGCCGGCAGCCCGGTCCCGCAGATCAACGGCCTCGGCCCCATGGCCGTCGCCGCGGACCTCGGCAACAACGCCGGGCTCGTGCTCGGCCCACAGGTCCCGGAGTGGCGCTCGGGCGCGTGGGAGCAGCTCGAGGCCAGCACCTGGATCGCCGGAGAGCTCGTGGGCAGAGCCGACGCGACCTCGATCGCCGGTGGCGCCCTCGAAGCCTTCAGGTTCGCGCTGGCCACGGTCAGCGGCCGCGGCCTCGACATCCCCGCAGGGACCCACATCGCCACAGGCGCTGTCACAGGGATCCACGACGTGGTTCCCGGGCAGCACGCCCGGATCAGGTTCGGAGAGATCTTCCAGGTCGACCTCGACGTGGTCGAGGCCTGACACCAGTCGCAAGTCCATCCCGAAGACGTGAGTTGGAGACACATGAGCGAGCAGAAGACGAGCGGGGACGGCAAGGAGCTGTTCCCCGAGCTCAGCAGCGCAGACAAGAAGAGGTACGTGGCCTCGGCCACGGATCGCATCACGAAGTACCGGTGGGTGATCGTCGCCCTGCTGTTCACCGCGATGGTCATCAACTACATCGACCGGCAGACGCTCGGGCTGATGAAGGCGGACCTCTCCGAGGAGTTCAGCTGGTCCGAGCAGGACTACGCCAACGCGATCTTCTGGTTCCAGGCGGCCTACGCCGCGTCCTACCTCGTGTGGGGTCGCGTCATGGACCGGATCGGCGTCCGGTGGGGCCTGGGCATGGCCTTCGCCATCTGGCAGATCGCGCACATCGCCCACGCGGGGATGCGCAGCCTGACGGGCTTCATCATCGCCCGCGCAGCACTCGGCATCGGTGAGGGAGGCGGGTTCCCGGGGAGCATCAAGGCGGTCGCCGAGTGGTTCCCGAAGAAGGAGCGCGCCTTCGCGACAGGTCTGTTCAACGCCGGCACCAACATCGGCGCGATCGTCACACCCCTGGTCGTCCCCGCGATCGTCCTCGCCTGGGGGTGGCAGGCCGCGTTCATCGTGACGGGTCTCGGCGGTCTCATCTGGCTGCCGGTCTGGTTCTTGCTCTACCGACGTCCGCAGGAGAACAAGCACGTCTCCGAGGCCGAGCTGGCCCACATCACCCAGGACCCTGAAGAGCCCGAGGAGAAGGTCGACTGGAGGCTCATCCTGCGCCGTCGCGAGACCTGGGCCTTCGCGATCGGCAAGTTCCTCACCGACCCGATCTGGTGGATGTTCCTCTTCTGGCTCCCCGACTTCCTCGGCAAGCAGCACGGGCTCGACCTCAAGTCCTTCGGTCCCCCGCTCATCGCGATCTACCTCATCTCCGACGTCGGCAGCGTCTCCGGCGGCTGGCTCTCGGGCAAGTTCATGAACCGTGGCTGGAGCATCAACCGCTCCCGCAAGACGACCATGTTCCTCTGCGGGCTCCTCGCCCTCCCGATGGTCTTCGCCGGACAGCTGAGCAACCTGTGGGTCGCCGTGGCGATCATCGGCATCGCGACAGCCGCGCACCAGGGCTTCTCCGCCAACCTCTACACGCTCCCCAGCGACGTGTTCCCACGCGGTGCCGTGGGCACGGTCGTCGGACTCGGCGGCATGCTCGGCGGCATCGGCGGCATGTTCATGGCCCAGTACGCCGGCTACATCCTCGACAGGGTCGGCAACTACACCCCGATCTTCATGGTGTGCGCCTTCGCCTACCTCATCGCGCTCACGGTCATCCACCTCCTCATGCCCCGCATGGACAGAGTCATCCTCGAGCCCTCGACCACCACGGTGTGAGCCGGGGCGGCGTCGCACCACCGCGACGACGACCACCGGCTCACCAGACTCACCCGAGTGCCGGACCCGGCACCACGACACACAAGGACACCCATGACAATCCCATCCTTCAGGCTCGACGGACGCGTCGCCCTCGTCACCGGCGCCAGCCAAGGGCTCGGGCAGAGCGCTGCGCTCGCCCTCGCCGAGGCCGGCGCAGACATCGCCGTGATCGACTACGCCGAGGCGACCGACACCGTCACCCAGGTCGAGGCACTGGGCCGCCGCGCGCACAGCATCCGGCTCGACCTCGTCCAGGCCACAGCAGACGACCTCGAGGCTGCAGTGTCCGAGGTGGTCATGACGCTCGGACGGATCGACGTCCTCGTCAACAACGCCGGGATCATCCGGCGCGCACCGGTGCTCGAGCACTCCGCGAAAGACTGGGACGACGTCCTGGCGATCAACCTCGACGCCGTCTTCCACCTCTCGCAGCGGGTCGGCCACAGGTTCGTCGCGCAGGGCTCGGGCAAGATCATCAACATCGCGTCGATGCTCTCGTTCCAGGGCGGCGTCTTCGTCCCCGGGTACGCGGCGTCCAAGCACGCCGTCGCGGGGATCACCAAGTCCTTCGCCAACGAGCTCGCCGTCCACGGCGTCTGCGTGAACGCCATCGCGCCGGGCTACATGGCGACGGAGAACACCGCACCCATCCGCGCCGACGCGGCCCGCGAGCGCAGCATCCTGGACCGCATCCCCGCAGGGCGGTGGGGCACCCCCGACGACCTCGCAGGACCCTTCGTGTTCCTCGCCTCGTCAGCCTCGGACTACCTCAACGGGGCGATCATCCCGGTCGACGGCGGCTGGCTCGTGCGCTGAGCCGCTCTCACCAGCCCTGACCGACGCGACGAGCGCTGATCGGCACCGATCCGTGCCGATCAGCGCTCCCCCTCTGACTGACCGCACCACAAGGAGAACCACATGGAACAGCGATACGCCACGAACCCCGACCAGATCCCCGGCATGGGTACCGACGAGCTGCGCGAGCGGTTCCTCGTCGAGGCCGTGTTCGTCCCGGGCGAGATCACGCTCGTCTACACCCACCACGACAGGGTGGTCGTCGGCGGCGCGCAGCCTGCCGGCCAGGAGCTCGCGCTGCTGCCCTCGGACGAGATCCGCGCCGAGTACTTCCTGGAGAACCGTGAGATCGGGATCGTCAACGTCGGCGGGACCGGCACGGTGACCGCCGACGGCGAGACCTTCACGCTGCCGACGGGA
This sequence comes from Sanguibacter sp. Leaf3, assembly GCF_001425965.1. Classification (NCBI taxonomy): domain Bacteria; kingdom Bacillati; phylum Actinomycetota; class Actinomycetes; order Micrococcales; family Sanguibacteraceae; genus Sanguibacter; species Sanguibacter sp. Leaf3. The sequence continues at coordinate 1,278,588 of NZ_LMRH01000002.1, forward strand.
GCCTGCCTCTACCTCGGGCGCGGGGTGCGGGACGTGGTCTTCGCCGACGGTCCTGGCGCCGCAGAGCACCCGGCGGGTGGCGCGCAGCTCTACCTGTTCTCCGCCCCCGCGAACACCACCTACCCGACCCGGCTGGTGCTGCCGGGCGAGGGGACCACGCGAGAGCTCGGTGACCAGCTCACGAGCAACCGTCGCTCCCTCGAGCAGCTCATCCACCCCGGCGGCATCCAGTCCTGCCAGGTCGTCATGGGAGTGACGTCGCTGCACCCGGGCTCGATGTGGAACACCATGCCGGCGCACACCCACGAGCGTCGGACCGAGTGCTACCTGTACTTCGACCTGCCCGAGGACGCCCGGGTGATCCATCTCTGCGGGCAGCCGACGCAGACGCGGCACCTCGTGGTCGCCGACCGTCAGGCCGTCATCTCGCCGTCGTGGTCCTTGCACTCGGGGGTCGGCACCGCGGCGTACTCCTTCGTGTGGGCGATGGCCGGTGAGAACCAGGCCTTCGACGACATGGACGCCGTCCCCGTCGACCAGATCCGCTGATCGGGCCGCCATGAAGAACGTGATGACGCCCTGGCGCAGGGCTGGGCACCGCAGGTTCGCAGGTCCGCTCGTCGTGGCTCTAGCGCTGGGCGTCGTCGCGTGCGGGCCGGAGGGCGCACAGCCCTCCGACCCGGGCGGCGGGACGGGGACCGCGACACGTGAGGCCGCCCTCGACACCATGCGGCGCGCGACCCTGTTCATGACCGAAGACCTCGCCTACGAGGGCGGCTACGTGTGGTCGTACCTGCCGGACAGGTCACGCCAGTTCGGTGAGATGGAGGCGTACCCGACACAGATCTGGATCCAGCCGCCCGGCACGGCGACCATGGGCCACCTGTACCTGGACGCGTACCACGCGACAGGCGACGAGCTCTACTACGAGGCCGCGACGAAGGTCGGTCAGGCACTCGCCGAGGCTCAGCTGCCGACAGGTGGTTGGAACTACATGTACGACTTCGCCGGGGAAGAGTCGACGCAGGAGTGGTACGACACGATCGGTGCGAACGGGTGGCGGCTCGAAGAGTTCCAGCACTACTACGGCAACGCGACCTTCGACGACGCCGGCACCGCGGAGAGCACACAGCTGCTGCTGCGGCTCTACACCGAGAAGGACGACGAGACCTTCAAGCCTGCGCTCGACCAGGCCGTCGCCTTCGTGCTCGAGAGCCAGTACCCGATGGGCGGCTGGCCACAGCGCTACCCAGCACCTGCCGAGGGCTTCGAGGAGGACGGGGCACCTGACTACACAGGGCACGTCACCTTCAACGACGACGTCGCGGCGGAGAACATCGAGATCTTGCTCATGGCCTACCAGGCCCTGGGTGACGAGTCGGTGCTACCTGCGGTGCGGGCGGCGATGGATGCCTTCACGGTGACCCAGCAGCCGGCACCGCAGGCAGGCTGGTCGCTCCAGCACACCGTCGACGACCTCGCGCCGGCCGGTGCACGGAGCTACGAGCCGGTGTCGCTCGCGACCCACACGACGGCGAGCAACGTCGAGAAGCTGCTGGGCTTCTACGAGCTCACAGGTGACACGTCCTACCTCGACGGTGTCCCCGCGGCGCTCGACTGGCTGGACTCGGTCCGGCTCCCGGAGGACCTGTGGACCGACGACGGTCGGCAGTACCCGACCTTCGTCGAGCTCGGGACGAACGACCCGCTGTACGTTCACCGCACGGGGTCGAACGTCGTCAACGGTGAGTACGTGGTCGACAAGGACCCTGCTGGCACGATCGTGCACTACAGCTCGTTCCGCGAGATCGACGTCCCGGGCCTGCGTGCCCGGTACGAGGAGCTGCGGGCCGCACCTGTCGACGAGGTCACAGCCGGGTCACCGTTGCTCCACCAGGGCGCGACCATCCCGGAGTACTTCACGACCGGCGAGATCTCCGTGTCGGACCTCAACGTCGGCACGCTGAGCCCGGCCGACGAGCGTCCGAGCGACACGGAGGTCGGCGAGCTCGTCGACGGGCTCAACGACGAGGGCTACTGGCCGACGGAGCTCGTCTCGACGAGCAACCCCTATGCAGGAGAAGGCTCGGCGACACCTGCCGAGGGCGACTACTCCCAGACCGAGGTCGGCGACTCGACGGACACCTCGCCGTTCACGACCGACGACCCCGTCGTCGGCATCTCGACAGGCCGGTACATCGAGAACATGAGCGCCCTCGTGCGGTACGTCGCGGAGGAATGAGACCGGGTCGACGGGTCCAGCGCAGCCCTGTCGGCTCGAGCAGGCGTGGTCCGGTCAGGTCCGGACCACGCCTGCGCCTGCGTCTGTGTCTACGTCTGCGACCGTGGTTCGGGCCTGCCTGGCCGACCTAGCGTGCCCTAGACCGAGGTTGGCCTGGTGGCGCCTGGGCCGGGCCCTGACCCTGACCGAGATCAGCGCATCCGCGCGATGACGAAGGTCCCGCCCGACTCACGCTCGACAGCAACGCCCTCGGCATCGTCTGCGTCTCCAGGACTCACGACGAAGAGCTCGGGGACGTAGCTCGTCCCCTCCTCGACCTGCTGCACCCCGGCTTCGGTGACAGCGTCGGCGTCGACGTCGGCGGGCACGAGGTAGACGACCTTCGTCGGATAGTCGAGCCCACCGGAAGCCATCCACGCTCCCTGTCGCTGAAACACCGCCGGCGCGATGCACGACGAGCCCACGGCGTTCTGCCCTGGCGCCAGGTCGCCCTCCGTGGCGTACTCGTTCATGAGGCAGACGTTGCCCGCTGAGTCGAGCGCTACCCACTGCCGGTCGATGTCACTCTCCCGCAAGAGCCGCGCCGAGTCCGGTACGAGGTCTTCCGTCTGGACGACGCTCGTGACCATGCCTTCGGGCAAGGTGTCGCGAGGCTCCGCGTCGGTCGCGAGGATCGGGATCATGTCAGTGATCTCCTGCGGAGCCGACTCCTGGTCTGGGCTGCTGCACCCGACCAGGACGGTGGCTACGAGCGCAGCCAGCGCGGCCCCTCGGGCAGTCGTCAGGCGTGTCGTCATCATCAGCATGCTCCCCCTACGTCGACAGTCTCCGCACGGTGCAGAGATGCTACGTCGACAGCTCGACCCTCTCATCCGGTGCAGCAGACCGCACACCGCCTCGGCGACCCGCAGACGGTCGACCGGGCCTCCAGCCCCGTCGGGCCTCAGTTGCCGACAGGCGTGAGCCACCGGATCTGGAGGTCTTCGGCAAGGTACTCCATGCGGTGGTCCTGAAAGTCGCGCATGTGCGGGAGGGCGAGGTGCGCTGCGAGGTCGTCGGCAGACCGCCAGCGCTCGTAGAACACGAGGTCTCCGTTCTCTGCGGTGTGCAGGACGTAGTCGACCGACCCCTCCTCGGCGCGCGTCGGCGCCACGAAGGAGTGGAGGAGGGCAGCGAGCTCGGCTGCGCGTTCGGGCCGCGGGCGGGCGACCCCGACGAGAGCCACGGGACCGGCAGATGAAGGTATGGCGATAGACATACCTCGACTGTAGAGACGCGCGGAGGTAAGATGCAAGCCATACCTCCCATCCGACCTGCCAGAAGGACCTCATGCCACGCGAGCTCGACCTGGGCGCTGTGCTCACCGCCCTCGCCCACCCGTCACGCCGCCAGGTAGTCGTCGACCTCGTGCACGACACCGACGACCAGGCTCGTGCCTGCGGCTCCTTCGACCTCCCGGTCTCGAAGGCGACGAAGACGCACCACTTCAAGGTGCTCCGCGAAGCCGGTCTCGTCACCCAGCGAGACCACGGCAACGGGAGCACCCTGACGCTGCGACGCGCGGAGATCGACCGGGACCTCCCCGGGCTGCTCGGGCTGCTGCTCTCAGAGGACGCGAGCCGAGCGGGTGCGGAGCACACACCCGGTGGCCTCCCGGCACCGGCACCGGCACCGGCACCGAGGACGCCACACCGACCGGCGCGACCAGGTAGCACTCAGGCGGCGGGGACGACCTGAGGTCTCGCCGTCGCCCGGACTGCTCCGATCACCGTCGTCGTGCCGGCCACCAGCACGACCGCGAGCGCGAGCACCCCGAAGGCCATGACGTCGATCCCGGCAAAGACCGACCCGACGAGCCCGTAGCCGACACCGATCAGCGCCGGCAGCACCGAGGCTGTCCCGATGACCAGCGCTGCCAGGGCCACGACTGCCGCCTCGACGGCTGCTGTCGTCACGAGCTGGCGACGGGTCGCCCCCGTCCGGCGCAGGAGTGCGTGCTCGGGGCGGCGGGATGAGGCGAGCATCGCGAGCGTGTTGGCAGCTGCGGCGGCGACGAAGACCAGGAGCGCGAGCACCAGGATGGCGGAGAGCTGTTGCTGACCTGCGGCGGCGTCGGTCGCAGCGTCGGCGTACTCGGCGGTCGTCAGCACGTCGAGTCCTGCTGCGACGATCGCGGTCTCCACAGCGTCGGCCTGCCCAGGTGCGGTGCGGAGCAAGACCGCGTCGGCAGCGGTCCCGGTGCCCGTCTGCGTGTCGTCCGAGGCGAGCGTCGCCTCGCCGACGAGGTAGTCGCCAAAGCCGAGCGTCCTGTCGTAGACCGCGACGATGGTCAGCTCTCGCTCCTGGTCGTCGAGCCGGACGGTGAGGCTGTCACCGAGCCCCGTGCCCGTGCCGAGCAGCGAGTCCCGGCCGACAGCCACGGTGCCGGGGTCTGCGAGGTCGTCGAGCGTCCCAGACCTCACGTCGGGGTCGACGAGCATGTCACCGCCGGACAGGACCTGGAGGGCGGTCGGTTCCCAGGCGAGGCCGGAGAGGAAGGCCACGTCGTCCATCTCGTCGTCGGTGCGCACCTGCGCCTCTTGCGATCGGAGGGTCGTGAGGGCCTCGACACCGGGCGTCGAGCGGACGGCCTCGAGGTCGGTCGTGCCCAGTCCCCCGGTCTTCTGGACCACGAGGTCAGCCGTGATGCCGTCGCCCAGCTGGACACCGGCTGCTGTCGAGACCGCCCGGTTGACGCCGAGCTGGACCGTGCCGAGGGACAGGAGCAGGGCGAGCGGCACGATCGCCGCGGTGAGCCGGCGAGAGAAGCCGCGGGCGTTGGTGAGGGCAAGCGTGAGGCTCGCGCTCCCCGAGCCCTGTGCCGCCGCGAGACCACGGCGAGCCAGTGCTGCGACGATCGCCGGACCAGCGAGCGCCGCCGACGTGATGAGCAGGAAGGCCGACGACGCACCCGACGCGCTCCCGATGAGACCGGGGACGACAAAGGGGACCACCGCGACCCCGAGCCCCAGCACGGCGCAGCACCAGGCGGCCGTACGCCGCACGGGTGAGAGCGTCGACGGCTCGGTCGCGCTGAGCCTGACAGCGGCGGTCGGGCTGAGCCTCGCTGTCTCCCGTGCCGCGAGGCGGGCGGTCAGCGCGCCGGTCCCGCCGAGCAGCACGGCTGTCGCGAGGACCGGCCAGGGCGAGAGCTGGAGGACGAAGCCCGCGGGCACGATCTCCCCCGACACGAGCACGGACGTCGCCGAGCGGGCGAGCAGCAGACCGGGGACAGCGCCGACGAGCGTCGCGGCGGCGAAGACGAAGGCGACCTCGGTCGCGACCATCCTGCGCACCTGGGTCGGTGTCGCACCGACTGCGCGCAGCAGCGCGAACTGCGAACGCCGCTCCCGCAGGGCGGCGGCGTAGGCGGAGGCGACGACGAGCACGACCACGAGGATCGTCGTCCCCGCGAAGGAGCCTGTCGCGGCGGAGAGCATCGACAGGTCCTCCCCCGAGGACGTGCCGCGGATCCCGGCCTCCATCCAGGCGCCTGTCGCTGTGAGCAGGGCTGAGGCGAGAGCGACCATGACAAAGCTGCCGGCGACGCTCGAGGCGTGGGCATGCAGGGCTGAGCGGGCGAAGGACCACATGGGGTTCACCGCCCCAGCTCTGCGAGGCGGGCCGAGACGTCGGCGGCCGTCGGCGAGAAGAGGTCACCGACGACGCTGCCGTCGGCGAGGAACAGCACCTGGTCGGCTGTGGCGGCGACGCCGGGGTCGTGGGTGACGACCACGAGGGTCTGGTCGAGCTCGTCGGACATCCGCCGCAGGAGCCCGAGCACCTGCTGACCGGTGCGTGTGTCGAGGGCACCCGTGGGCTCGTCGGCGAAGACCACCGCAGGACGGGTCACGAGGGCACGGGCGATCGCGACGCGCTGCGCCTGGCCACCGGAGAGCTCGCCGGGCAGGCGGTCCTCCATCCCGGTGAGCCCGACGGCGTCGACGAGCGAGGCCTGCCACCCCGGGTCGGGCCGGGTGCCACCCAGGAGCATGGGCAGCTGGATGTTCTCCGCGACCGTCAGGTGACCGACGAGGTTGTAGGCCTGGAAGACGAAGCCGATGTGGTCGCGGCGGAACCGGGTGACGGCGTCGGGCGAGAGCGCGGTGATGTCCACGTCACCGACGATCACCTGGCCGCTGGTCGGCGAGTCCAGCCCGGCCGCGCAGCTGAGGAAGGTCGACTTGCCTGAGCCTGAAGGACCCATGATCGCTGTGAAGGACCCGCGCGGGATGGCGAGGGAGACGGACCGCAGGGCGGTCACGACGTCGGGGCCGTCGGGGTAGGTCTTGGTGACCTGGACGAGGCGGACGGCCGTGTCGGTCGAGAGGGTCGGCAGCGACGTCTGCGGGTGGGCGGTGTGCGGGTGGGCGGTCTGAGGGCGCGCATTCTGAGGGCGGAGAGGCATGACGATGCTCCTGGTGTCGAGGGCTCTGAGGTGATGCTCTCGACGCTACGGAGCGGGTGGTGGCGGACCTAGATGCTTCCGGCGGGACCTGGAGGCTTGCATCTTTCGATGCAGGCCCGGCCGGCCTCAGACGTCGGGCAGCGCGACGACCCTGTTCTGGTACGCCCACACGACGGCCTGCAGCCTGGACCGCACACCCAGCTTGGGCAGCATGCGCGCGAGGTGAGACTTGACCGTCGACACCTCGACGACCAGCTCCCGGGCGATCTCCTCGTTCGACATGCCCTGGGCGAGCAGCAGCAAGATCTCCCGCTCGCGGTCGGTGAGCACACCGTCAGCGCGGTCCACGGAGACGGGTCGCAGGCTGCGCCTGTCGACGAACTCGCGAAGGATCCGCCGGGTCAGCGTCTGGTCGATGGTCCCGTGACCGGCTGCGACCTGGCGGACGGCGTGGATGATCACGTCAGGGTCGGCGTCCTTGAGGAGGAACCCTGAGGCCCCGGCCTCGAGGGCACCGAAGACGTAGTCGTCGATGTCGAAGGTGGTGAGCACGAGCACCGGGACGGGGTATCCGGAGTCGATGCCGTTGAGGCGGCGGGTCACCTCAATGCCGTCGAGGCCGGGCATGCGGATGTCCAGGCACGCGACGTCCGGGCGCAGCGCGAGCGCCATCTCGAGGGCCTCGACGCCGTCGGAGGCCACCCCGACAAGCTCGATGTCAGGCTCGGCCGACAGGAGCGCCGAGAGGCCGGCGCGGACGAGGGGCTGGTCGTCGGCGACGAGGACGCGGATCATGCAGGGTCTCCAGGCTGGTGGTCGGTCGTCGTGCGTGGCGGGCGGCCCGTCTCCGTGGGCAAGGTCAGCCGCACCTCCCAGCCACCGTCGACCGTGCTGCCGTAGGCGAGGTCGGCACCGACGAGGGCGGCGCGCTCACGCATGCCGAGGAGCCCGAAGCCTGAGGTCGAGCGTTCGCGGTCGACAGGCTGTTCGGGCGGACCGTTGACCACACGGACCAGGATCGCGCGGTCACCTGAGTTCGCGATCTCGACGATGCAGGCCGCACCGGGGGCGTGCATCACGGCGTTCGCGAGGGCTTCTTGGACCATGCGGTACGCCACGAGCTGGGCGAGCGGTCCGACGTCGTCGGTCAGCCGTGGCCCGTGGGGTCCCGCCTGCTCGGGCAGGCGCAGCTCGACTGTCAGACCCGCCTCGCGGCGGCTCGCGACGAGCTCGCGGAGCGCGGAGAGCGTCTCGACCGAGCGTGTGGCCTCCCCGTCGTCGGACCGCAGCAGACCGACCAGGCGACGCAGGTCGTCGAGCACCGCGGTGCTCTGCTCGCGCACCTGCTGCACCGAGCGCTTCGCAGCCTCAGGGTCGGTGTCGATCTGCCGGGCGATGGCCGCCGACATGATCGCGATACCGGACATGTGGTGCGCAGCGATGTCGTGCAGCTCGCGCGCCATCGCGGTGCGCTCGTCGGCGACCGCAGCCTGGACGAGGGCGTCGCGCTCACGGACGAGAGCCTGCTCTTCCCCGCGGTGGGCCGTGCGAGCCTCGCGCCGGGCCGCGACGGCCAGGGCGATGACGAAGGGCAGCCCGACGACACCGACAGCCTGCAGGACCGCCGCGCCAAGCGCCGCAGGGATCTCGGTCGGGGTGCTGCGGACGGCGTTGATCGTCTCCCCCAGCACGACGGATCCCGCGACGACCGGGAGGAGCGTGCGCAGGTCGGGCAGCGGGAGGGCGAGGGTCACGAGGAAGACCGCGAGGATCGTCGCGATCCCGGTGAGGCCGTAGACCGCCCCGGGCCCGGCGACGGCGAGCAGCGCCGGGATCGCCGCCACGGTCAGGAGCGCTGGGCGGGGCGCCGACCGGGCGCGGCAGAGCACGAGTGCTTGGGCAGTCACCGTGACGAGGACGAGCCACCACCCGATGCTGCCCTGCAGCACGAGGACCACCCCGTCGTCACCGGTGTCGAGCAGCGGGAGGGCCACGAGGGCGAGGGCTGCGAAGAGCCAGCCACAGCCCGCGACCCACGCGTCGACGGTCCGCGGGCTACGAGGTCGGTCGGTCACACGACGGAGTCTAGGCCGGTCACGCTGTCCGCTGGGGATGGTGGGGCGCTAGCTGGCGAGGACACGACCGCACTGCTCGATGAAGTCTTCCAAGGTCTCGACCTGGTCCGAGGTCATCGACGCCCGGCGTTCGTCGATCTCCGTGCGGGTCAGCTCGGAGACGATGACCGCCCCGGTGCGGCACACGCCGACCTTGCGGTTCTTGTCCCCAGCCTCGAAGGCCGCCATGAGGTCGTCGATGCCGCTGCCGTACATGTCGTCAGCCGTGACGTCCTTGAGGTCGTCGGGGACGAGCATGTCTTCGAGGTCGTCCGGGACGTCGGATGCGCTGTCGTCGGGGAGGGCCTCGGCGGGCGGCTCGATGACGTCGGGGGCGTCAGACGGGTCGGCTACGGACTCGGAAGGGCTCGGCTCGGGCGAGGCCGACGGGGACGCGGTAGCGCTCGGTGTTGCAGTGTCGACGGCGACCGGGGCCGAGTCCTTACGCGCCGACGAGGAGCAGCCAGAGACGACCAGGGTGAGGGCGAGCAGGCACGCTGCTGCGGTCTGGCGCTTCATGGTCGTGTGCTCTCCTCATGGGTCAGCGCCGGGAGTGGTCCGCGGTGCGTGAAGTCACGGTACCTCGCGGTGAAGCCGCGCTCTCTGCGAGCCACCTGTCGTGCGATCAGAGGAGACCAAGGACCAGGCGGAGAGACTCTTCGACATCGTCGAGCTCGGCCGCATCCAGTCGCCCAGCGAACTCACCAAACCGGACCTCCGCATTCGCGGCGCAGGTCTGCTCGACGAGCACCCGTGTCGTGACGTCGCCGACCACGATCGTCGGTAGAAAGAGGGCCGGAGCAGCGGACGTCGATATCGGCGCGACGAGGATCGTCGACAGGTTGAGCCTGTCCGACTGCACACCACAGCGTTACGAGCACCGCGCTGCTCCGGCCCCGTCGCATCCCGGGGCGCCTTCGACCTTGTAGACGTCACCTCGTACGTAGGGAGTCCATGTAAAGCGCAACCTCGGCCATCTCCACAAGATCTTCCGGGGTCTCCCGCAGCTCGTCTCCCTGAAGCGAGGCAAGAGCGAGGAGCATCCCACGTTCGGCAGACTCGATGGCCCACGCACTGCGACAGACCTGGACTTTCCGCCCATCTCCACGAGATGCTGAAGTGCACGATCGGTCTCTTCGTTGCTCCTGAAAACAAAAAGACAGGACTCAACCACCACTATGAACAAACTAGTTCCAGCGAAAGGTCAGAATTTCTAGGAGCCCATATGGCGGTTTACATGGACGGAGATGCTCTGGCACTTTGTTGCATTCTTAAACAAGCTTGTCACGTAATTACTCGCGTAACTTCTTTCGACGTGCTTGCTGAGAACATCCAGCGCCGAAGCCGTCAAGTTTGACACCTCGCCGATTAGGTCTTGCCAGACATCACTCTGAATCTCGGCCGACAAGTCGTGCTGGGATCGAACTTTTTGGAAGACGGCATGCGCGACCATTCTATTACCTTGCATTGCAACCGCTTTCTTTTTCCCCTGCGACACAGATCTTAGAGTGCCCAACTTTTTCTCGATGACGCGGTGGATCTGCACCGACTGCCACACTTCGAAAGCAGTTGTCGATGACCGAAATAGCTGGGGATAGTACCGACCGCGCCGATCTTCGAGCCGACCGACTGCACTTTTCGCGAGGACCGCAAAAGTGCTGTCGCTTTTCGCGCATGCAAGAGCAACAATAGCGTCAGCAACAGTACATCCATCTTGCGCCGCTGGCGTAACTTCTCCTCTCTTAAATACATAACGCTTCTTCAGCGAGAGCTGGAGGTCGTCCTGAAGGCGCTGCTGAGTCGGATCGAGCGAAAGAAAATCTCTGCCTTCAACGACATTCTGAGTGTTTGTCGCGCGAGTGACGTCCGTGGCGAACTGATCTGGGCAACCCTCAAGCGAAATCAGACGAATCCAGACGCGGACAGCTTCGAGGGCATCTGGGTCAGTCCTATAACGCTCCGCTAGGCTAGAAACGGTTTGTGCTCCGTTTACGACGCTCATACCTTTTACGACGAACTCGCCAGTTACACGTGAAGCACCTCCCTTCACAGTCTTACTTACCGAATCACAAAGAGCCGTCACGCCATTATTGAAGTACCAGAAATTCTCTGGCTCTGCGTCGACTGTCTCTAGCAATGCGGCGTTGACCGAAGTGAACCCTAGAGCCTTCCGAAGGTTGTCGTCGAATAGCCTTCCCCCATGCTCTAAGTACCAGCGAGCCACTGTGACGCCGTCAACAACGCCATAGAAGGCGCTATAGGGCTCGGTCAGAGCACCCCATCCTTCGAGTGTTAGGTCAAGGTCGATTTTCGCGGCAGCTCCACCTTCTCGCAGAATTTGATGCAGTTCCGCGAGTCCCAAAATTCTGATCTTTAGCATCTCGGAGATTTCGTTCATCTCCGCTAAAGCGTCATCAACAACATTCTGAACTGCTTCAGCGAGTTCGGACGGTCCGGTCATCGCGATTACGAGCGAGAACTTGACATCGGGATCGCTTAGAGCGTCCTCGACATCGGGCAGCACCGGCCCGAATTTGCTATTGAAACGATCAAAACGCTCTTCAGTCAAATCCCTCAGGCCGCTAACCGTCTTGTGCATATCTCCGACACCAATACTGCCCATGCCATCGTCATGCCATTTTGTCTGCACAACGTAGATAGTCTTTTCTCTCAAGTCGACGTACAGAGCGTCGATACCGTTGTCGTCGGTACCATCCGTCACATGTCGAGCCGCCGAATCTACCTCCAGATCGGCGACCACACTCTGCAACGCGAATGCAGCCAGCCCGCGTGTCTTGATGATCGCTTCCTTCGAGTTCGCGGAAGCGGCCGCCACGTCAGTCAGATCGAGGTGGACAGAATATCTCTCCTTGACAGCGTTAGCAATGTGGCTGACATGGATGCGCTTGATTGCCGTCAAAGTTGCCCCCAATATTGATTCGGCACGTTAATTCGGCCGAGAATGCCTGAGGCCCTCCAAACGGAGACCCATCTGTTGCGGGTCCACACTAGCGTCACAGGATGCGGTACGTCTATCCTCAATCCGCTCCTGCCCAGGTCCGAGAACAGTGGTATCGGTCGCCCGATTGCCGCTATGGACTACCGCGTCGCGTAGAACACCACAGCCGCGCTGGCCGCGACGTTGAGCGAGTCCACTCCCCCGGCCATCGGGATCTTCACCACCGAGTCCACAGCCTCCAACGTCTCCTGCGCCAGGCCGTGGCCCTCGGTGCCGAAGATGAACGCCGTCTTCTCGTTCTTCTGCTCCACGAACTCGTCGAGGGTGATCGAGTCGTCCGACAGCGCGAGCGCGGCGACCGTGAAACCGGCGGCCTGCAGCTCACCGATCCCCGACGGCCACGGGATCCGCGTCCACGGCACCTGGAACACCGTGCCCATGCTCACGCGCACGCTCCGCCGGTACAGCGGGTCCGAGCAGCGCGGGGTCACCAGCACCGCATCGACACCGAGCGCAGCAGCAGACCGGAACGCAGCACCAAGGTTCGTGTGGTCCACGACGTCTTCGAAGATCGCCACGCGTCGAGCCCCAGCACCGCCCCGCGCACCAGCGAGCAACTCCGCAACAGTCGGCTCGACCGGCCTGTGCATCGCCGCGAGCGCCCCGCGGTGCAGGTGGAACCCGGTGATGTCTTCCAGCAGCTTCGGCTCTCCGACGAAGACCGGTACGTCCGGCCACTCGGCGACGACGTCGGCCATCGACTCGACCCATTTCTCCGCCATGAAGAACGACCGCGGTCGCAGCCCGGCAGCCAGTGCGCGGCGGATGACGTTGGAGCTCTCCGCGATGAAGAGGCCCTTCTCAGGCTCGTGCTTGGAGCGCAGCACGATGTCCGTGAGGTTCGTGTAGTCGTCGAGGCGCGGGTCGGTCGAGTCGATAATCGGGATGAGAGGCACGAGACCATTCTCCCCGACGAGCGAGAGCGGTCGACCACCCCGCGACGGCTACGGGCGGCACCCCCGACCGAAGTCAGGAGCACCGCCCGATGTCGCTCAACCCGTCGTCAGACGTGGCACCGAAGCCGGATCAGTCCTCAGCCACAGCGAACTGGCTCTGGTACAGCCGCGCGTACGCCCCGCCAGCCTCGAGCAGCCCGTCGTGCGTCCCCTGCTCGACGATGTCCCCGTCTTCCATCACGAGGATCACGTCGGCATCGCGGATGGTCGACAGCCTGTGTGCGATGACAAAGCTCGTCCTCCCCTGGCGCAGGGCGTTCATGGCCTTCTGCACGAGCACCTCGGTGCGGGTGTCGACCGAGCTCGTGGCCTCGTCGAGGATGAGGATCGGCGGGTCGGCCAAGAACGCTCGTGCGATGGTGAGCAGCTGCTTCTCCCCCGCGCTGACGCTGCCGCCTTCGTCGTCGAGCACGGTCTCGTAGCCGTCGGGCAGCGACCTGACGAAGGAGTCGACGTGCGTCGCCACCGACGCCTCGAGCAGGCGCTCCTGGGAGACCTCGCCTGTCGCGCCGTAGCGGATGTTGTCGGCGATCGTGCCCTTGAACAGCCAGGTGTCCTGGAGCACCATGCCGATGCTGGACCGCAGCTCGTCGCGGGTCATGGTCGACGTGTCGACGCCGTCGAGGGTGATCCGCCCTCCGTCGACCTCGTAGAACCGCATGATGAGGTTGACCAGGGTCGTCTTGCCGGCCCCCGTCGGCCCCACGATCGCGACGGTCTGGCCGGGCTCGGCGACGATCGACAGGTCGGTGATGAGCGGCACGTCGGGCGAATAGCTGAACTTCACGTGCTCGAAGGCGACACGCCCCTCGACCTTGTCGACGTGCGCGGGCTGCGCAGGGTCCGGGGTCTGCTCCTCGGCATCCAGCAGGTCGAAGACTCTCTCGACGGACGCGACACCGGACTGCAGCAGGTTCATCATCGACGCGACCTGCGTGATCGGCTGCGTGAACTGGCGCGAGTACTGGATGAAGGCCTGCACGTCACCGAGGGTCATGGTCCCCGAGGCGACCCGCAGACCACCGACGACGGCGACGATCACGTAGTTGAGGTTGGCGATGAACCCCATCGCGGGCTGGATGATCCCGGAGATGAACTGCGCCTTGAAGCTCGACTCGTAGAGCCCCGCGTTCTCCTCCTCGAAGGTCTCGATCGCGGCCTGCTGGTGGCCGAAGACCTTGACGAGCGCGTGCCCGGAGTACATCTCCTCGATGTGCGCGTTGATCGTCCCTGTCGCCGCCCACTGCTTGATGAACTGCGGCTGGGACCGCTTCGCGATCATCGCGGTGACGAGCACCGACAGCGGGACGGTGACGAGCGCGACGACGGCCAGCAGCGGCGAGATCCAGAACATCATGGCGAGCACACCGATGATGGTCAGCACCGACGTGACGAGCTGGGACAGCGTCTGCTGGAGCGTCTGGGCCACGTTGTCGATGTCGTTGGTGACGCGGGAGAGCACCTCGCCGCGCTGCTGCTTGTCGAAGTACCCGAGCGGCAGCCGGTTGATCTTGGCCTCGACCTCGGCGCGCAGGCGCAGCACGGTGTTCTGGACGACGACAGCGGTGGTTCGGCCCTGCAGCCACCCGAAGAGGAACGCCCCGACATACACGGCGATCACGCCGATCAGCACGTTCCGCAGCGCCGTGGTGTCGAGCCCCTGCCCAGGCGTCACGGTCATGCCCGAGACGAGGTCCGCGAAGGTGTCGTTCCCCTCGGCCCTCAGCCCAGCCACGACCTCGGCCTGGGTGGCACCAGCAGGCAGCTGACGCCCGATGACACCTTCGAAGATGATGTTGGTCGCGTTGCCGAGCAGCTTGGGCCCGAGCACGGACAGCGTCACCGACACCACCGCGAGCACGGTCACGATCACGACGCGCATGCGCTCGACGCGCAGGTACCCCGCGAAGCGCTTGAGCGATCCCGTGAAGTTCATGGCCTTCTCGGTCGGCATCCCCATGCCGCCCATCGGACCGCCGGGACGGCCACGACCCGCGCGGGGGGTCTTGGGCGCCGTCGCGGCGGCGTCTGCCACGGGCTCTTCCATGCTCTTGCGGGCCGGGGCCCCCTCGGTGTTCGCGCTCATGCTGCTTCCTCCGCGGAGAGCTGGGAGAAGACGATCTCCTGGTAGGTCTGGCAGCTCTCGAGGAGCTCGTCGTGGGTGCCCTGGCCGACGATGCGCCCGTTGTCGAGCACGATGATCTTCTCGGCGGTGCGGATGGTCGCGACGCGCTGGGCGACGAGCAAGGTCGTCGCCCCTCGTGTCCGTGGGACCAGAGCGCGTCTCAGGGCGGCGTCCGTCGCGTAGTCGAGGGCCGAGAAGGAGTCGTCGAAGAGGTAGATCTTCGGGTCGCGGATCACGGCCCGGGCGATCGCGAGGCGCTGGCGCTGGCCTCCCGAGAAGTTCGTGCCGCCCTGGGCGACGGGCGTCTCGAGGCCCTGCGCGAGGTCTCGGACGAAGGTCGCCGCCTGGGCGACCTCGAGGGCGTCCCACATCTGCTCCTCGGTCGCGCCGGGCAGGCCGTAGGCGAGGTTCGAGGCGATGGTCCCCGAGAACAGGTACGGCTTCTGCGGCACCATGCCGATGTGCGCCCAGACGTCCTGCCCGGCGGCCTCGCGGACGTCGACGCCGTCGATGCGGACAGTCCCCCCGGTCGCGTCGAAGAGCCTCGGCACGAGGTTGATCAACGTCGTCTTGCCCGAGCCCGTCGAGCCGATGATGGCCGTGGTCTGCCCAGGCTCGGCGGTGAAGGTGATGTCGCTCAGCACAGGGTCCTGTGCGCCCGGGTAGCGGAACTCGACGTGGTCGAGCTCGACGCGCCCCGACACCTGGCCGATCGCGACAGGGTGGGCCGGCTCGACGACGCTCGAGTCGGTGTCGAGCACCTCCTTGATGCGCTCGGCCGAGACTGCGGCACGCGGGACCATCATGAAGATCATCGTCGACATCATCACGGCCATGAGGATGTACATGATGTAGCTGAGGTACGCCGTGAGGGCACCGATCTGCATCTCACCGGAGTCGATGCGCTGCGCACCGAACCACATGACCGAGACGCTCGACAGGTTCATCACGAGCATGACGACGGGGAACATGAGCGCCATGAGCTTGCCGACGCGCAGCGACGTGTCGTAGAGCTCGGTGTTGGCGACCTCGAAGCGATCCTCTTCGTGGCGCTCGCGCACGAAGGCGCGGATCACCCGGATGCCGGTGATCTGCTCGCGCAGGACCGAGTTGATCCGGTCGATGCGCTTCTGCATCTGCCGGAAGTACGGGACCATCCGCGAGATGATGATGCCCACGGTCACGCCGAGCACCGGGACGATCACCACGAGCAGGGCCGACAGCCCGACGTCTTCGCGCAGCGCCATGATGATGCCGCCGACGAGCATGATCGGTGCCATGACCATGATGGTCAGGCCGAGCATGACGACCATCTGGACCTGCTGGACGTCGTTGGTGGTCCGGGTGATGAGCGACGGCGCCCCGAAGCGGCCGACGTCCTGCCCGGAGAAGCTCTGGACCGTCGAGAAGAGCGAGGCGCGCACGTCGCGCCCGAAGCCCATCGCCGCGCGGGCACCGAAGTACACGGCCGTCACCGCGCAGACGATCTGCCCGAGGCTCACCACGAGCATGAGCGCGCCGATGCGGATGATGTAGCTGGTGTCGCCGGTCGTCACGCCCTTGTCGATGATGTCGGCGTTGAGGCTCGGCAGGTAGAGCGAGGCGATGGTCTGCACCAGCTGGAGCACCATCACGAGCACGAGCGCAGACCTGTAGGGCCTCAGGTGGGCCTTGAGCAGCTGGAGGAGCACAGACATCCTCGACTTTCCCGCGGAACGCCCGAGGGCCACGCCCCGGACTGACAGACGGTCAGTGTGCTGACCGTCTGTCAGCCTACGGTGCGTGGCCCTCGGTGTGCCTCGCAGAAGGTCCCGGTCCGCTCAGGGCGGAGGAGCCTGCGAGGCGTCGTGCGCTGCCCGCGCGTGGTCCCTGAGGTGCGCGCGGGCTGGACGGGTTACTGCTGCGGTGCTTGTCCGGGCGCCGTCGGAGGTGTCGGCGGAGCAGGCGGGGTCGCCGGCTTCTCGAGCGAGTCCGGGACGGGCGGCGCGAAGCGCGCTCCCCCACCCTCGGTCCCGAGCGTCCGGGGTGCCTGCTGCGGTGCGCCGTGCGACCCGGCGGGCTGCTGGCCGGCGGTCCGCGACGGGTCCGTCGGGGCACCCGAGTGCGTGCCGGCGCTCGTCGCGTCGGCCGTCGCGGCCTCGGCGAGGCGGCGTGCCTCGGCGAGGGCCTGGGTCGGGTCTTCGAGGGCAGACTGCAGGGGGCTGGCCGTCCTGTCGCGGCGGGGACGCGGGCTGTCGCCGTCGTCCCCACCCCGACCGCCTCCGTTGCCGGAGTCCCCGCCGTCACCGCCGAAGCCCTTGCTGATCGAGCCGAGAGCTGCCGTGAACTCTGTCGGGACGATCCACATCTTCGACGAGGTGCCGTTGGCGATCTGCGGGAGCATCTGCAGGTACTGGTAGGCCAGCAGCTCGGGCGACGCGTCACCCTCGTGGATGGCGTCGAAGACCTGGAGGATGGCGCGAGCCTCACCCTCGGCCGTGAGGATCGCCGCCTGGGCGCCACCCTCGGCGCGCAGGATCGCGGCCTGCTTCTCACCCTCGGCCGTGAGGATCTGCGACTGCTTGAAGCCCTCGGCCGTGAGGATCGCGGCACGACGGTCACGCTCGGCGCGCATCTGCTGCTCCATCGAGCCCTGGATGGACTGCGGCGGGTCGATCGACTTGAGCTCGACGCGGTTGACGCGGATGCCCCAGCGACCTGTCGCCTCGTCGAGCACCCCGCGCAGCTGACCGTTGATCTGGTCGCGGCTGGTGAGGGTCTGCTCGAGGTCCATGGACCCGATGACGTTGCGGAGCGTGGTGACGGTGAGCTGCTCGATCGCGGTGATGTAGTTGGCGATCTCGTAGACGGCCGACTTGGGGTCGGTCACCTGGAAGTACAGGACGGTGTCGATGCTCACCACGAGGTTGTCGGAGGTGATCACCGGCTGCGGCGGGAAGGACACGACCTGCTCGCGCAGGTCGACGCCGGCGCGGACCCTGTCGACGAAGGGGATGAGGAAGTGCAGACCGGCGTCCATCGTCCGGGAGTAGCGACCGAGCCGCTCGACGATGAGCGAGGCGGTCTGGGGGACGACCCGGACGGCACGCGCCAGGGCGATGATGAAGAACAGCGCGATGAGCGCTGCGATGACCAGGCCGATGACCTGGCCGCTGTTGCCATCGTTCATGAGGGTCCTCTCGAGGTGCGGTGTGTGGTCGGTCGACCGGCGCTGCCGTCGCAGGTGCTGGGCTCTGGGCCCGGACCTCAGAGGACGGGCGGCGCGCCGGGTGAGCTGTAGGGGGCCTCGACGGCGTCGACGACCGCCGTCGCCCCGTCGATCTTCACGACGCGGACGTCCGCGCCGACAGGGAAGGTGACGTCACCGAGGGACCGGGCGGTCCACACCTCGCCGAGGAGCTTGATGCGGCCAGACTCGTCGCTGACCTCAGAGACGACGGTCCCGGTGCGGCCCGCGAGCGCCGCGACGCCTGTCTCGACGAGGGGTGTGCGCTGCCGCAGGTACTTGAGCAGCCACGGCCGCAGGGCGAGGAGCAGCAGGGTCGACACGACGCCGAAGACGACGATCTGGCCGACCAGGCCGAGGCCCAGGGCGCTTGCGATACCTGCGGCGATCGCACCCCCGGCGAACATGATGAGGACGAGATCGAGAGAGACCATCTCGACGACCACGAGGAGCAGCGCTGCTCCGATCCACCAGTACCAGTCCATGGGTGCCTCCGCTCTGAGAAAGCCAAACCCGGCTTTGCCTAAACTTTACCCTATCCGGGTCGGTCTGGCATGTGCTGGGTAGGCCTAGCAGCGGGGAGAAGTCCCCTGCTCAGTCGGCGTGGCCCCCGGTGCGCACGGCCTCGACCTGGGCTGCGCGGGCGGCCCAACGGTCACCCGAGCGCGTCACCTCGAGCGGCAGCCCGAAGGCCTCGCTCAGGTGCTCGTCGGTGAGGACCTCGTCGATCGGTCCGGCGATGTGCACGCCGCCGTCACGCATGAGCATGACGTGGGTGAAGCCCGGCGGGATCTCCTCTACGTGGTGCGTGACGAGCACGAGGACGGGTGACTGCGGGTACGCGGCGAGCTCGGACAGCGCGCCGACGAGCTCTTCGCGGCCACCGAGGTCGAGTCCGGCGGCCGGCTCGTCGAGGAGCAGCAGCTCGGGGTCGGTCATGAGCGCGCGGGCGATCTGCACACGCTTGCGCTCGCCCTCGCTCAGCGTGCCGAAGCGGCGGTCGGCGAGGTGGTCGACGCCGAACACGGCGAGCAGGTCGCCCGCCCGCGCCACGTCGAGGTCTTCGTAGGACTCGCGCCAGCGGCCGGTCACGGCGTAGGCGGCGGTGAGGACGACGTCGGAGACGGTCTCGGAGGCGGGGATGCGGTCGGCGAGCGCTGCGCTGGCCAGGCCGATGCGC
Organism: Sanguibacter sp. Leaf3; assembly: GCF_001425965.1. Taxonomy (NCBI): domain Bacteria; kingdom Bacillati; phylum Actinomycetota; class Actinomycetes; order Micrococcales; family Sanguibacteraceae; genus Sanguibacter; species Sanguibacter sp. Leaf3. The sequence continues at coordinate 1,297,897 of NZ_LMRH01000002.1, forward strand.
GGGCGGAGCTCGAAGACGTCGACCTTGCCGAGCTGGGTGTCGAGGATCTTGGCGACACCCTTCGTCGGGTGCATGCGCGCGGAGGCGATCTGCAGGAGGGTCGTCTTCCCGGCTCCGTTGCGGCCGAGGATCACCCACCGTTCGCCTTCGGCGATCTGCCACGACACGTCGTCGAGGATGTTCTTCTCACCGCGGCGGACAGAGACGTTCTCGAGGTCAAGCACCCAGGTCATGGTCACCGACCCTATCCGCATCCGGTGACAGTCGCCGACCGTGGCACGCCATGTCTGGCTGTGAGCGGCGTAGTTTGGTCGTCGTGACTTCGCTCTCTCCGCGCTCGTCGGCGCGTCCAGACCCGGGGGCGATCGTGCCCCGATCCGCTTCGCTCGCCCTGTGGTTGTGGGCCGTCTCGTCGACCGAGGAGGCTGCCGCAGCGGCCGGCACCGTCGTCGACGACGACGAGCCGCACCAGCTCGCCGGCGACGTGCCGGCAGGCCTCGACACCCCGACCGTGGGGAGCCTGTTCTCGGCGTGGGCCGGTCGGGTGCGCTCGGTGGCCGCGGTGTTCCCCGGGCCCGGCGACGCGATGGGCGTACCCGCCCCGGTGAGCGCGCGGGCCGTCGACGCCGAGGAGTGCGTCCTCGTGACTGTCGTCGCGGACGCCCCGCCTGCGCCGCTGGTGCCTGCGGGGCCGGACGCCCCCGAGGTCCTCGAGCACTGGGCCTTCGCCCCCGAGGTCGAGAGGTTCGGGTCGGACCTCGAACCCGGTCACCTCGTGACGTGGCACGGTGTGCGGGTCGACCCCTGGGAGCTGCGGACCGTCGGCGCCGTGGGGACGCTCGACGACGCGCAGCGTCAGCTCCGGCTGGGCCTGCGGGAGGCGACCGAGGCACTCATGGACCTCGACGTGTCGAGGTGGCGCGAAGACGCTGCCGGGATCATCGCGTCGCTGCGTGAGCCCGTCGACCTGCGGTCGGTCCTGCCGCGCGGGGTCGACGCGCGCCGCGCCGAGGTGTTCCAGTCGGCGGCCCGGCTGCGGGCCATCGTCGACCTCGCGACGATGGACGACGGCGGGGCCGTCAACCTGTGGCAGGCCGACCAGCGGTCGACAGCCCTGCGCGAGGTCGACCGCGCAGCCCGCCGCGCCATGTCGGCGGCGACGCTCCACGTCCCCGCCGACGACTGATCCTGCTCTGACCTACCGCGCCGCCCACTGCTCGAGGACGGTCTCGTAGACCGCGAGGGTGCGGTCGGCGATCGCGTCCCACGCGAAGTGGTCTTCGACCCGGCGGCGGGCGGCGACGCCCATCGCCGCGGCACGCTCCGGGTCGGTCACCACGTCGGTGAGCGCCCGGGCGAGGTCGCTGACGAAGGTCTCCGGGTCTGTCGGCGTCCCGGTGCCGTCCTGCACCTGGTCGATCGGCACGAGCAGCCCGGTGACGCCGTCGTCGACGACCTCGGGGATGCCGCCTGTCGCGCTGCCGACGACAGGGAGCCCGACGGCCATCGCCTCGAGGTTCACGATGCCCAGCGGCTCGTAGACCGACGGGCAGACGAAGACCGTCGACGCAGCGAGCACCGCGACGAGGTCGGGGCGCGAGAGCATCTCCTCGATCCAGACCACCCCGCTGCGCCGCGTCGAGAGCTCGGCCACGGCCGAGGACACCTCTTCGGCGATCTCGGGCGTGTCGGGCGCACCCGCGCAGAGGATCAGCTGGACGTCCTCCGGGAGACGCGCGGCAGCCTGCAGCAGGTACGGCAGGCCCTTCTGGCGGGTGATCCGGCCGACGAACACCACGGCCGGCCTGTCGGGGTCGATGCCGAGCGCACGGACGACAGAGTCGGCACGGACCGCCTCGTCACCCGTGGGACGGACCCATCCGTCGAGGTCGATGCCGTTGTGGACCACATGCACCTTGGCGGGGTCGACGTCCGGGTAGGAGCGCAAGATGTCCTCGCGCATCCCGGCGCTCACCGCGATGATGCCCGCGGCGCCCTCGTACGCGGTCTTCTCGGCCCAGCCGGAGAGCGCGTAGCCCCCGCCGAGCTGCTCGGCCTTCCACGGGCGCAACGGCTCGAGGGAGTGCGCGGAGAGCACGTGCGGCACCCCGTGCAGGAGACCCGCGAGGTGCCCGGCGAGGTTCGCGTACCAGGTGTGGGAGTGCACGAGATCGGCTCCGGCGACGTCGCCAGCCATCGCGAGGTCCACGCCGAAGGTCGCCAGCGCGGGGTTGACGTCGTCCAGACCGCCGGGGACGCCGTAGCCGGTCACTCCTTCCGGGGTGTCAGGGGCGGTCCGGGGACCGTCGAAGCAGCGGACGCGCACGTCGACGCGGCTGCGCAGCACGGCCGACAGCTCGGCGACGTGAACACCAGCCCCGCCATAGACGAACGGAGGGTACTCACGGGTCAACAGGTCGATTCTCACGGTCGACACGGTAGCGCTTCTGGGTGCATCTGGGGGCGCGCGGCTCTAAGGTCATGGCATGGCAGCCCCTAAAGTTCTCGCGATCGTCCTGGCCGGCGGCGAAGGCAACCGACTCAAGCCGCTGACGGCGCACCGCGCCAAGCCAGCTGTCCCCTTCGGCGGGATCTACAGGCTGGTCGACTTCGCGCTCTCGAACCTCGTCAACTCGCACTACCTGCACATCGTCGTGCTCACGCAGTACAAGTCCCACAGCCTGGACCGTCACATCTCCAAGACGTGGCGGATGTCAGCGCTGCTGGGCAACTACGTCGCACCCGTCCCCGCGCAGCAGCGTGTGGGCAAGCACTGGTACCTCGGCTCCGCCGACGCGATCTACCAGTGCCTCAACATCATCGAGGACGAGCGTCCTGACATCGTCGTCGTGGTCGGAGCAGACCACGTGTACCGCATGGACTTCTCCCAGATGGTGGACGCGCACATCGCCTCGGGCGCCGAGCTCACGGTCGCCGGCATCCGCCAGCCGATCGCCCTCGCGACCGAGTTCGGCGTGATCGACACCGACCCCGCCTCCCCCGACAAGATCCGCGCCTTCCTCGAGAAGCCGACCGACCCGGTCGGTCTCGCCGACTCCCCCGGTGAGATCCTCGCCTCGATGGGCAACTACGTCGTCAACGCCGACGCCCTCGTCGAGGCCGTCACCAAGGACGCCGACAACCTCGAGTCTCGCCACGACATGGGCGGCGACATCGTCCCGTACTTCGTCGACCGCGGCACGGCCGGCGTCTACGACTTCATCCGCAACGACGTGCCCGGCTCGACCGACCGCGACCGCGACTACTGGCGCGACGTCGGGACCATCGAGTCCTACTACGAGGCCAACAAAGACCTCATCGCCGTCACCCCGGTGTTCAACCTGTACAACCACGAGTGGCCGCTGCACACGGGCTACGTCGGGCTGCCGCCCGCCAAGTTCGTGCACGCCGGTGCTGGTCGTCTCGGGCACGCAGCCGACTCGATCGTCTCCCCAGGTGTGCTCATCTCCGGGGCGACCGTCGTCGGCTCTGTGCTGTCCCCCGGCGTCCACCTGCACTCCTGGGCCGCCGTGTCGGACAGCGTCCTGCTCGACGACGTCCAGGTGCACAGGCACGCGCAGGTCCACCGCGCGATCGTCGACAAGAACGTCATCATCAAGGAGCGCGCCCGCGTCGGCCTCAACGCCGAGGAGGACCGCGCCCGCGGCTTCACCGTCACCGACTCCGGCATCACCGTGGTCCCGAAGGGGTCGATCGTCGAGTAGGCGACTGCCTCCCCGAGAGCACCTCGCCGCGGCTCGCCCCGAGCCCGGCACCTGAGAGCCGCGTCCGCTGTGCGGGCGCGGCTCTCGTGCGTCGTGAGGCTGCGCCTAGGCTGGCCCGGTGACCGAGACGCCAGCACCTGACGCCCAGCCCGCTGTCCCCGCCGCCACGGCAGCCACCCAGCCCAAGGGGGCAGGCACTGGCCCGCGCCGGCTCGTCGTGATGGACGTCGACTCGACGCTCATCTCCCAAGAGGTCATCGAGCTCATCGCCGCGCACGCGGGTACCGAGGCTCAGGTTGCCGCGGTGACCGAGCGCGCGATGCGGGGCGAGCTGGACTTCGCGGAGTCGCTGCGCGAGCGTGTCGCGACCTTGGCAGGGGTGCCGGTGTCAGCGCTGGACGAGGTCCGTCGACGGACCACCTTCACACCCGGTGCCCGCGAGCTCGTTGCGGAGTGCCACCGGCGCGGATGGGTGGTCGCCCTCGTCTCGGGCGGCTTCACCGAGGTCGTCGCGCCGCTCGCCGCAGAGCTGGGCATCACGCTCTTCCGGGCGAACCACCTCGAGGTGACGGACGGTGTGCTCACCGGCCGGACCGCCGGCCAGGTGGTCGATCGCGCCTACAAGGCGCAGACCCTCCGCGAGATCGCCGCGGAGGAGGGCATCGCGATCGAGCACACGGTGGCGATCGGCGACGGTGCCAACGACCTCGACATGATCGGGGCGGCCGGGATCGGCATCGCCTTCGCCGCTAAGCCTGTGGTGCGGGAGCAGGCTCCGTACTCCGTCGACGGTCCCCGCCTGGACGCCGTGCTGGAGATCATCGACGCGGTCTGAAGGCCGACACCGGTGGGCGACCGGACGAGCCGACCGCAGGGCCTTCTCCTGTGCGGGCCGTCCGTCGCTGGCTCCCCGAGCACACGCGGGCTGCCCGCGTACCAGACGGCCCCGGCGAGGCGCCGCGGGAGCGACGCCCGGCCGGGGCTGTCTCAGACCGTCAGACGGCCGGCACGAGAGACGTTCAGTCCTTCGGACGGACCAGCCGCAGCAGCGTGCTGGTCTTGCGTCCCCACGCGTCCCACGGCTCCTCGGACTCCAGCACGGAGTACGAGGCTGTCGGGACCCCGACCTGCACCTGCCGCAGTGCTGCCGACTCCGAGCCGGGGCCGGCGAGGTGCTCAGCGACCGAGGACATGATCGGCTCGTGGCCGACCACGAGGACCGTGCGGACGCGCTCGTCGACGGCTCCGACGAGGGCCAGCACCTGCGCGACGTCCGCCGTGTAGAGGTCCGGCGTCACTGTCACGTCAGGCTCGACGTCCCCGAGTCCGGGACGGACGAGGTCCCAGGTCTGACGCGTCCGGACGGCGTCCGAGCACAGCACGACCTCGGGGGCGATCTCGGCCTCCGCGAGGGAGCGCCCGACTGCGGACGCCTGCGACCGGCCCGAGAGGGCGAGGGAGCGCAGGACGTCCGGCACGGTGCCGCCAGGCTCTGCCTTCGCGTGGCGCAGCAGGACCAGGCGGCGGACCGTGGGGGTGGACAAGGTCACAGACCCATCGCGTGCACGCCACCGTCGACGTGGACGATCTCACCGGTGGTCGCGGGGAACCAGTCCGAGAGCAGGGCGGCGACGGCGCGGGCCGTCGGCTCCGGGTTCGTCTGGTCCCAGCCGAGGGGGGCGCGCTCGGGCCAGCCGCCCTCCATCTTCTCGAATCCGGGGATGGACTTGGCCGCGGTGGTGCGGATCGGTCCGGCCGAGACGAGGTTGACGCGGATGTTGTCTGCGCCGAGGTCGCGGGCGAGGTAGCGCGAGGTCGACTCGAAGGCCGCCTTGGCGACACCCATCCAGTCGTAGACGGGCCACGCGAAGCTGCCGTCGAAGGTCAGACCGACGATGGACCCGCCACCGTTGGTCATGAGGGGCTTCGCGGCGACGGCGAGGGACTTGAGCGAGAAGGCCGAGACCTCGAGGGCCGTCGCGACGTCCTTCCACTCACCGCTGAGGAAGTTGCCGCCCATGACGGACTGCGGTGCGAAGCCGATCGAGTGGACGACACCGTCGATGTGGTCGACGTGCTCGCGCACGTTGCCCTCGAGCGCGGCGAGGTGCTCGTCGTCGGTGACGTCGAGCTCGACGACAGGCGCAGCCTCGGGGAGGCGCTTGGCGATCGCCTGGGTGAGGCGGAACTGGCGGCCGAAGGACGTCAGGACGACCTGCGCGCCTTCCTGCTGCGCCAGGCGCGCGACGTGGAACGCGATCGAGTGGTCCGTGAGGACGCCTGTGACGAGCAGCTTCTTACCTTCGAGCAGGCCCATGCCTGATCCTTCCGACGGAGGGGGTGGTGCGAGGAGGGGGGTGCGAGGAGACGGACAGCCAGCCTCGGATCAGTGACCCATGCCGAGGCCACCGTCGACGGGGATGACGGCGCCGCTGATGTAGCCGGCGTCGGGTGAGGCGAGGAAGAAGACGGCACCGGCGACCTCGGACGGCTCGGCGAAGCGGCCGGCCGGGATGGACGCCTTGTAGGTCTTCTGGCGCTCTTCGGGGAGCTCGGCGGTCATCGCGGTGTTGATGAAGCCCGGGGCGACGACGTTCGCGGTGATGTTGCGCGAGCCGATCTCACGGGTGATCGAGCGGGCCATGCCGACCAGCGCCGCCTTGGACGCGGCGTAGTTGACCTGACCGGCGCCGCCGAAGAGGCCGATGACCGAGGAGACCAGGACGATGCGCCCTCGGCGCATCTTGATCATGCCCTTGGACGCCCGGCGCACGCAGCGGAACGTCCCCGTGAGGTTGACGTCGACGACGCTCTCGAACTCGTCGTCGGTCATGCGCATGAGCAGCTGGTCGCGGGTGATGCCTGCGTTGGCCACGAGCACCTCGACGGGGCCGAGCTCGGCCTCGATGGCCGTGAAGGCGGCGTCGACCGCGGCGGTGTCGCTGATGTCGGCGACAGCGCCGAAGACGCCCTCGGGCAGGTCTCCGCTGCGGTAGATGGTCGCCACGCGGTCGCCCTCGGCGACGAAGCGCTCTGCGATCGCGCGGCCGATGCCGCGGTTCGCACCGGTCACCAGGACCACCCGTGGCGTGTGTCCCGCCGTCTCAGCCGTCGCTGTCTCAGCCGCTGCCACAGGTCCTCCTGGAGATCGTTCGTCTGGTGGGTCGTGCTGACCGGTCCGCGGGTGCGGTGAGCCGGTCTCTGGGCCCGCACGATGCGGACCCTGCGTCAGAACGGTAGCCGACACGAGGTCGCCCAGGCGCGCAGGAATCCTCAGGTCGGCGGGTCAGCACTAGTGGGAACCCTACAGAGTGTGGGGGTCCTGTGCTGGTCGGACACGGCTTCCACTGTGCGTCACCGACAAAGATCGTGAGGGGCGTCACGAGCCCTCCGCGCGTAAACTCGAGGGCGTGAAGACTCCTGGCACCCGCGGGCGCTCCGAGCACCGCGACGAGGTGCACCGGATCACGAACGCCGCCGACTCCCTCAGGCAAGACCAGTCCCGACGCGCCAAGCGGTACCTGCTCCAGATGGGCATCCGCCTGGCGTGCTTCGCCGGTGCGTTCTTCGCCGACGGGTGGCTGATGTGGGCTCTGCTGGCCGGCGCAGTCCTGCTCCCCTACGTGGCTGTCGTCAGCGCCAACGAGACGAGGGTCAAGGGGCAGGAGACCCAGGGTCCGCTCATGGAGTACTACCAGCTGCCGTCCGCGGAGGGCGCGACGGGGCCCTACGGTCCGGCGTCCTCGCGGCCGACGACCGAGGACCCGCCCGTCTACGTCCACGTGATGGACCCCGAGGGGCCGGGCGACGGCCCGCAGTCACGCCCGACGTCAGGTTCGGGCGAAGATGGAGGGTCGACCACCCCGCCGGCCGACGACGCTCCCCCGGCAGCCCAGCACGACGAGAGGCACCCATGATCGACCTGCTCGGCCTCGCCGACCCCATCTCCGACGACCTCGTGTGCAGCGGCAAGGGCTGCCGCGCCGAGGCCCGGTGGGGTCTGCTGTGGAACAACCCGAAGATCCACGCCCCTGAGCGCCGCAAGGTGTGGCTCGCGTGCGACGACCACCGCGAGCACCTCGAGACCTTCCTCGACGCACGCGGGTTCCGCCACGGCACGGTCCCGGTCACCGACCTCGAGCAGCAGCCGGCACAGTGACCGACGCACCGTCCCCTGCCCCCGGGGCGCCCCGCGAGACGCAGACGCCCGACGAGGCGACCGCCGCCCAGCGCGCCGAGGCGACCACCGCGCAGCGCACCGCGGAGGCACCAGCACCCGAGGCCGCAGCGCCGCACGTCCAGCTGCGGACCCCTCGGCAGTGGGTCGCCCTCGCCCTCGGCGTCGCCGTGCTGTTCACAGGGTGTGTGCTCGCCGGGCGGTGGCAGTGGAACCGGCACGTCGACCGCGACGCGCAGATCGCGGTCATCGAGGCCAACTACGCCTCCGACCCCGTCCCGATCGACGAGCTGCTCGACGGCCCCGGCGACGTGGTGCCGGCCTCCGACGTCTGGCGACGTGTCACGGTCTCGGGGACCTACGAGGCCGACAAGACCGTCCTGCTCCGCAACCGCCCTGTTGAGAGCCAGGCGGCCTTCCACGTGCTGGTGCCCTTCGTCACGGACGAGGGCACTGTCATCGTGGTGAACCGCGGGTGGATCCCCTACGGCTCGAACAGCTCGACCCCTGACGCGCTGCCTGCTCCCCCGGGAGGCGAGGTCGAGCTGACGCTCCGCCTGCGCGCCGACGAGCCGGCAGCGGACAACGGTGCGCCTCCAGGTCAGGTGCAGGCGATCAACACGTCCCAGGTGCTCGCTGCCGGGCCTGACGGAGCAGCCTGGGCCGACGGACGCACGTATGGGGGCTACGGGGCCCTCGCGGCCGAGGACGGCCGGCCCGCCGAAGGGCTCGCGACCCTGCCCGTCCCGGACACAGACCCGCGGTCCCACCTGTCGTACGCCTTCCAGTGGTGGGTCTTCGCCGTGGGCGGTGTCGCAGGCTTCGTCGTGCTGATCCGTCGCGAGCGCCGAGACGCGACCATCGAGGCCCTCGGCGACCTCCCGCACCCCTTCGCCGCGCTCGGCGACGCTGATGGGGCTCGCGACGGCGACGGCCCGCTCGACGGGCCCTCCTCGACCGTCGGGCCGCACACCGGCCGCTCGAGCCGGCCAGGGCGTCGCGGCGGACGTCAGAGCGCCGAAGAGATCGAAGACGCCCTCATCGACTCGAGCTCGACCCGCTGACCCAGCTGTCCTGCTGACCTGCTGCGAGGTCAGACCAGCTCAGGCGGCCGGAGCGCGTCGGTCAGCTGGCCGACGAGCGTCTCGAGCTGGACGGACGTCGCCGAGGTGACGTCCTCATCGCTCGCCCCGTCGAGGGCCCGGGCAGCCAGCCCGGACTTGCTGTCGATGAGCTCGGCGATCCTCGAGTCGATCGTCTGCGCCGCGATGATCCGCCACGCCGTGACAGGCTCGGCCTGCCCGATGCGGTGGATGCGGTCGATCGCCTGCGTCTGCTCGGCGTAGGTCCACGAGAGCTCGGCCAGCACGAGGTTCGAGGCCACCTGGAGGTTGAGGCCCACGCCTGCGGCTGTCAGGGAGCAGACGACGATCTGCACGTCGGGGTCCTCGACGAAGGCGGTGATGTTCTTCTCCCGCACCTTCGTCGTCTGGTCTCCACGGATCGAGGCGTAGCGGATGCCGCGCTCGGCGAAGAGCTGCTCGGCCTGGTCCATGACGTCCACGTGCTTGGCGAAGAACACCACCTTGCCGACGTTGCGGGCGAGCTGCGCGGCGTAGTCGGCCGCCGGGCCCGCCTTGGCCTGGCCGATCCGACGGACCATCGTGAAGACGTTCTCGCCGCCGGCCTTCGAGGTCGAGTCCTTGAGCTCGGCCGCCGCGACCCGGCGGACGAGCTCGTGGTCGATCCCGTCGATCTCGTCGACGACCGAGCCCCCGGTCCGCAGCTCCAGGGCAGTGGTGTAGCGCTGGACGAGCCGAGCGGTCAGGGCCGCCTCGGCCGCGCGGATCGACCGTCCTGCTGCTCCGTCGAGCTCGACGGGCAGGTCAGCGACCCGGCGGGCCGGGATGTCGGCCACCACGTCGATCTTGCGGCGGCGCACGATCCCCATGTCGATGACGCTGGCACGCGCGGCAGCCGAGAACCCGGGGTCGGCCGGGGTGAGCCCGGTGTCCTCGAGAGCGTCTGCGAGCGCGCCGAGCGGTCCCTTGGCGTCGATCCAGCCGAGCAGCTGCCAGATCGCCCGGAAGTCTTCGATGTCGTTGATCAGCGGTGTCCCGGTCAGCGCCATGAGCAGCGGCCGGGCGACGCGGGTCCGGATCCGGTCGGAGAGCGCGAGCACGTGCTGGGACCGCTGGGAGGTCTTGTTCTTGATGAGGTGGGCCTCGTCGACGACCATCCCGCGGAACCCCAGGTCGCCGAGCCACCCGACGTGCCTGTCCAAGATCTCGTAGTTGACGATCACCACGTCGGCGAAGCCGTCCATCTGGTCGCCGTCTCCGTGGACCACCGTCGAGCGGCGCGAAGGCGTCCACAGGGCCACCTCGCGCGCCCAGTTCGCCTTGACGACGTTGGGCACCACGACCAGGAGCGGGTAGGCGTCAGCGGCCTGGGCGGCGAGCAGGGCCTGGGCCGTCTTGCCGAGCCCGGGCTCGTCGGCGAGCAAGAAGGTCCGGTGCCCGCGAGCCGCAGCGGTGACGACCTGCGCCTGGTGCGGCATGAGGTCGCGGCCGCTCGGGACCGGCACCGGGCGCGGGTCGGGCAGCGCCATGCAGGCCGGGGCGCCGGTGGCTGCCTTCTCGAAGGACCTGAAGAGCGGCTCGAGCAGCTCCCAGCCGGCGAGCCTGCGGGCACGCGGCGCGGAGCGCTGGGCAGCCGCCTCGAAGTCCGGGGCCAAGAAGGGGTTCGCCATCTGGCGGGAGACGACAGACCGGGGCACCACCTGGGGCGACGAGCTGAAGGTCGGCGTCGTAGGGGCCACGGGCGTCGGGTCCTCGGACGGCTCCGGGGGCTCGAGACCACCCGCACGCATCACCTTCGCCTTGAGCGCCCGGGCCGCGTCGGAGACCCTCGCGTCGTCGGCGAGCAGGGCGAGCAACGAGGTGTCCCGAGCAGCGGTCTTCGCGAGCATCGTCGCGACACCGTCGAGGCGCTTGAGCTCCTCGGCGCGCTTGGACGTCGTCAGGCTGTCGTCCGCCTTGACCCTGGCGCGCTCTTCACGCACGAGGAGGGCGACGACCTGGAACTTGGTGCGCACCGCCGGGCTCGACGGCGGTCGCTTCACGGCAGCGTCGACGTCGCGGGCGACCTCGACGAGCACCTCGACGATCCCCTGCGGGGTCCGGCGCGGGGCACGGCGGCGCTGAGCGCCGGACGCCCCCTGAGCCGCCTTCGCGCCCCGGGGGCTCTTCGCCCCTCGGGCGCTCTTCGCGCCCTGGCCGCCGGAGGCTCCCTGGCCGCCCTTCGCGCCTGAGGTGCCCTTCGCGTCCTGCGCACGCCCAGATCGTCTCTGGCCTTGTCCTGCCACTTCTACTCCTTCTCGGTCGCCGCACACCAGCTGCGGCGCGGCGTGAGCACGGACGTGCGGACCGCTACGCGAGCTCGATGAGCTCCGCGTAGGAGTCGTTCCAGTGGTCTTCGTCGCCGTCGGGCAGCAGCAAGACCCGCTCGGGCGAGAGCGCCTCGACGGCGCCGTGGTCGTGGGTGACCATGACGACCGCTCCCTCGTACGTCTTGAGGGCTCCGAGGATCTCGGCGCGGGACGCAGGGTCGAGGTTGTTGGTGGGCTCGTCGAGCAGAAGCACGTTAGCACCCGAGACGACGATCGTCGCGAGCGCGAGACGCGTCTTCTCACCACCGGAGAGCACGTTGGTGCGCTTCTCGGCGTCGTCCCCGGAGAACAGGAAGGAGCCGAGCACGGAGCGGACCTCGGTGTCGCTGAGGTTCGGGGCGCTGTGGCGCAGGTTCTCCAGGACCGTCGCGTCGAGGTCGAGGGTGTCGTGCTCCTGCGCGTAGTACCCGAGCTTGAGGCCGTGGCCCGGGTTGACCGCGCCGCTGTCGGACTCCTCGACTCCCGCGAGGATGCGCAGCAGCGTCGTCTTCCCGGCACCGTTGAGGCCGAGGATCACGACGCGTGAACCACGGTCGATCGCGAGGTCGACCCCTGTGAACACCTCCTGCGAGCCGTAGGCCTTGCTCAGGCCCGAGGCCGTGAGCGGCGTCCTGCCGCAGGGGGCCGGGGTCGGGAAGCGGAGCTTGGCCACGCGGTCGCTCACGCGCTCGCCCTCGAGGGAGGACAGCATGCGCTCGGCGCGGCGGATCATGTTCTGCGCGGCGACGGCCTTGGTGGCCTTCGCGCGCATCTTCTCGGCCTGGACGAGCAGCACGCCGGCCTTCTTCTCGGCGTTGGCGCGCTCGCGACGGCGGCGACGCTCGTCGGTCTCGCGCTGCTCGAGGTAGGCGTCCCAGCCGAGGCTGTACTGGTCCATCTCGCCGCGGTTGGCGTCCAGGTGGAACACCTTGTTGACGGTGGCCCGCATGAGCTCGGTGTCGTGGCTGATGACGATGAATCCGCCGGCGTAGGACTTGAGGTACTCGCGCAGCCACATGATCGAGTCGGCGTCGAGGTGGTTGGTGGGCTCGTCGAGCAGGAGTGTCCCGACACCCGAGAAAAGGATGCGGGCGAGCTCCACGCGGCGGCGCTGACCACCCGAGAGCGTGCCGAGCTTCTGCTCCAGGACACGCTCTGAGAGCCCGAGGTTCGAGGCGATCCGCTCGGCCTCGCTCTCGGCGGCGTACCCGCCGGCCGCTGTGAAGCGCTCTTCGAGGCCGGGGTAGCGGTCCATGGCCGCCGTCTGGGTCTCCTCGTCGGCCGAGGCCATCTCGCCCTCGGTGTCGCGCATCTGGCGGACGAGCTTGTCGAGGCTGCGCGCGGAGAGCACGCGGTCCATCGCGATCATCTCCATGTCGCCGGACTTGGAGTCCTGCGGCAGGTAGCCGATGTCACCGGTGCGGGTGATCTGGCCGCCCGAGGGCAGCGTCTCTCCAGCGAGGGTCTTGGTGAGGGTCGTCTTGCCGGCACCGTTGCGGCCGACCAGCCCGATCCTGTCGCCAGGTGCGATGCGGAAGGTCGCCTCTTCGAGGAGCACACGGGCTCCGACTCGAAGCTCGACGGCATGGGCAGAGATCACAGGTAGTCCTCCGTAGGATGCCCACAAGACCTGGGGCCAGACTTGGGGGCGGGCACAAACGCCACCGATTCTATCGGTGGATAGGCTTCCGAGGGCACCCGATATCGCTGCGGGCCTACCCGCGGAGCCCCTCTGGGGCAGCCGACGGCCACCACGCCCGCTCTCCGCGAGGCTGTGGGCGGATGCTGGGCCAGCCGGCGGGCGAGGAGTTCGCTGCATCACACCTGCGACCACGAGGTTCCGATGACCGGCACGACGACAGGTTCGACTGGCTCGACAGACGCCTCAGACCCGACGGGCGCGCAGCCCGCCAGGCTCGGCGAGCGCCGAGACCTCACGAGGTCGACGACAGCGACCGACGTCGCCCTGGTCGCGACCTTCGCCGCCCTGCTCGCGGTCTGCTCGATCCTCCCGGCGATCACCGTCGGTGTCGTGCCGGTGCCGATCACCCTGCAGACCTTCGCGGTGCTGCTGTGCGGCGCGGTCCTGGGACCGTGGCGCGGGCTGCTCGCGGTCCTGCTGTACTTCGCGGTCGGGGTCGCCGGGGTGCCCGTGTTCTCGATGGGGGTCTCGGGCCTCGTCATCTTCACAGGGGTCTCGGCCGGGTACGCCGTCTCCTTCCCGCTCGCCGCGGTGGTCGTCGGGCTGCTGGTGAGGCTGGTGCCCGCGCGGGCCGGTCAGACGCTGCGCAGCGTTCTCGTGATGCTCGCCTGCGCTGTCGCGACGGCTGCCGTGGTCTACCCGCTCGGCATCGCCGGGATGATGTGGCGCGCCGACCTCTCCTTCGGTGCCGCCTTCACGGCGAACGCAGCCTTCGTCCCCGCGGACCTCGTCAAGTGCGTCGCCGTCGGTGTCGTCGCGACGGCCGTCCTGCGTGCCTTCCCGACGCTCGCCCCCGTGAGCCGGCGACGCGGGTGATCGAGCTCGACGCGGTCTCGGTCGCCGTCCCCGCGAGCGCGAGCACCCCTGCCGCCTCGCCAGGTGCGGAGCCCACGAGCGCGCGGCGACGCTGGGGCCGTGCCGACCATGGCACCCCTGGCGAGATCACGATCCTGCACCCGACGACCCTGACCCTCACCGAGCGGTCGGTCGCAGTGATCGGGGCGAACGGCTCGGGGAAGTCGACGCTCGCGCGCCTCCTCAACGGGCTGATCCTGCCGACCCGCGGGTACGTGCGGGTGCACGGGCTCGACACGTACGACGACGGGCGCGCCGTGCGCAGGATGGTCGGCTTCGTGTTCTCCGACGCCGAGGCCCAGCTGGTGATGCCGACCCCCCGTGAAGACGTCGCGCTGTCGGTCCGCCGGACGGGACTGGAACGTTCTCTCCGGGCACAGAGGGTCGAGGAGGTGCTCGGTGCTGTCGGTCTGGCGCACCTCGCCGACGTCAGCGTGCACGCGCTCTCCGGCGGTCAGAAGCAGCTGCTCGCCCTGGCCGGGGTGCTCGCGACCGAGCCGCGCGTCCTCGTCTGCGACGAGCCGACCACGCTGCTCGACCTGCGGTGGCGTACCCACGTGACGGCTCTGCTGGGACGCCTCGAGCAGCAGGTGGTCCACGTGACCCACGACCTCGACGCCGCGCTGCTCGCCGACAGGGTGCTGGTCGTCGACCACGGGCGGGTCGTGGCCGACGGTGCACCGGAGGAGGCCGTCGCGACGTACCGCGGGCTCATGGCGACCCGGGTCGGCACGACGGACGAGCCGTGACGGCGGAGTTCGGGTCGGCGAGGTCTACCTCGGAGCAGTCCCCCTCGGAGCAGTCGGGCTCGGCGCAGCCCCTCTCAGCGCAGTCCCCCTCGACGCCGTCCCCGTCGACACAGCCGCCCCGGCGCCGGCCCGCTCGCGCGCGCTGGACAGGTCCGCTCGGCCTCTACACGCCGGGCAGCACCTGGCTGCACAGGCTGAGCCCCGGGTACAAGATCGCCGCTCTCGCCGCTCTCTCGGTCGTCCTGACCGTGTGGCGGACCCCCGCCGTCGGGCTCAGCGCCCTGGGCGTCGCGGTGGTCCTGCTGCTCGCCACGGGCGCTCCCCTGCGCCAGACCTCCCGCGCGCTGCTCCCCGTCGTGGTCGTGGGTGTGGTGCTCGGGGTGTTCCAGTGGTGGTCTCGCGACCTCTCGGCAGCCCTCGCGGTCACCGGGACGCTGCTCGCGCTGGTCGTGCTGGCCACAGTGGTGACGGTGACCTCCCCCGCTGACAGGGTCCTCGACACAGTCGTCAGGGCAGCGGGGCCGCTGC
Organism: Sanguibacter sp. Leaf3; assembly: GCF_001425965.1. NCBI lineage: Bacteria > Bacillati > Actinomycetota > Actinomycetes > Micrococcales > Sanguibacteraceae > Sanguibacter > Sanguibacter sp. Leaf3. The sequence continues at coordinate 1,313,063 of NZ_LMRH01000002.1, forward strand.
GACGGGTCGGCGTCTCCCCCGAGGTCGTGGGGCTCACCGTCACCCTGATGCTCCGTTCGGTCCCGCTGCTCGTCGAGCTCGCATGGGAGGTGCGTGACGCCGCCCGCGCTCGTGGGCTCGAACGCTCACCCAGGGCCTATCTCGTGCCCTTCGTGCTCCGGACCGTCGCGCGTGCGCACCGCACGGGCGACGCCCTCGCCGCCCGCGGGATCCTCGACGGTGAGGACCCCGACGAAGAACCTCGCTGACCGTCGGTCAGGGTTGCTCGGTGGTCAGCGCTGGTCGGTGGTCACGCTGGTCGGCGGTCAGGCTGGCCGGTGGTCAGGCTGGCCGGTGGTCAAGGCTGGCCGGTGGTCAAGGCTGCTCGGTGGGCTGCTGGGTCGGGACCTCCGGCACGACCAGCGAGCCGAGGACAGGTCCGACGGTCTCCGCCAACCACGGCAGGCTGTACGGGAGCGAGAGGACCAGGGCGATCCCGAGCGTGAGCCGCAGGAGCAACGGCCCGACCCGCTGACGCTTCCCCCGTCGGGTGCTCGTCGGCGCGGACGTCCTCGTGCGCGGCCCCTGCTGACGCACAGTGCTGGTCGCCCGTGAGCGGCCAGGAACCCGGCGCGGAGCCACGGGAGTGGTCACCGTGAAGCCCGCCCTCGCGAGGGTCTGCGTGGCGAGGTCCGCCGACGTCAGGACCTCGGGTGACCTCGGCCCGCCCAGGTCGGACGCGAGGAACCGCGCCACGTCGGCGACCTCGTAGGCGGTCAGTCGCACGGGCAAGGAGACCAGGTGCGCGGCGAGGCCCGATCGTCCGACCACCGTCGTCTGCCCGAGGACCACCGGCTCGACGTCTTGCGCGACGAGGCACAGCACAGGGACGACGGCGCTACGGTGCATCGCCGCGACGCGCGACGCCACGGCCGAGGTCGCCGTGGCAGCCGAGGTGGTCTCCCGCTCGCGCGAGTAGCCGTTCTGCCGCAGCACGCCGTCCCGGACGACGACGTCGCCCGTCCAGTTCTTCGCGTCGATCACGACGATGCCACCGGGGCCTACGGCGATGTGGTCGATGTTCGCCTTCGGGCGGCCCGGCCAGTGGACGTCGTGGAGTGCGACCCAGCCGTACCGCTCGAGGAACCCGAGGGCCTGCGCGACGAGCCGTTCCCCCTCGGCGCCCTGGGAGTACGTCCGCAGCCGCCTCTCTGCCTGCCGGAGCTGCTCGTCGACCGCTGCGTCGGCGCCGTGGCCCATCGCCTGGTCGTGGCGCAGTCGAGCGGCCCGTCTCGAGGCACGCGAGGCCAGCTCTTCGGCCCCTGCTCCGGGCAGGTTGGTGTCGTGATGTTCCCCCATGACGAGAGCATCGGCAGGCGGCACGCTCGACCTGAGCCTTCCGGCGCAGGTCGCCGGGTGGCGGGGAACGGGGCGCACAGGCGTCGGGGGCACGGGCAGCGCGGGGCCCACCATCAACCCCCGTCAGTGGCACGCAGCACGTCACACCTCCCCCGGCGCATATCCTGCGCTGATGCTCCCGACAGACGACGCGACGCCTCACACCCGCGAGCCGTCCCCGGCCCCGCGACACCCAGACCGTGCTGGCACCGACGTCCGGGCTGACCTAGTCCCGGGGGACCCCGTCCCGGTCCGCTGGACCAAGTGGCCCGGGACCGAGCACTGGGAGCACGAGTGCGTCTGGCTCGGCTCGGACGAGCACGGCGACTGGCTCGGGCAGCGTCCGGGCACGAGATCGTGGCGTCCTGGCCGCAGCTTCGAGGCCGAGACCGCCACCGTCGTGCTCGTCCCGCCCGGCGGAGACTGGGCTGCGACGTTCTACGCTCCGGGCCACGCCGCCGGCCTGGAGGTCTACATCGACCTGGGGCACTCCGTCGGCTGGTCGCCGGACGCTCCGGCGACGGTCGTCGGGATCGACATGGACCTGGACGTCGTCCGCGACCCGGTCCGGGGGACCTGGGTCGACGACGAGGACGAGCTCGAGGAGCACGCGGCGCTGTGGGGCTACCCGCCCGAGGTCGTCACGCATCTCGAGGCCGTCGCGAGCACGCTGCGAGACGAGGTGGAAGAGCACTGCGCTCCCTTCGACGACGCGACCCCGACCCGGTGGTTGACCCTCCTCGGGCGCACGGCGACCGCCTGACCACAGGCCGCCCTCAGCCCGCCGGTCCGCCAGACCGGCGCTCTGCCAGGCCGCCGGACCGCCGCTCGCCCAGCCCGCCGAGACCCGCGCCCGCGCGAACGAAGGCCCGGCACCCTGATGGGTACCGGGCCTTCAGAGTCAGGCTGCAGGCCGCAGCCGCGTCGCTCGGGTCAGACGTTGAAGCCGAGGGCGCGGAGCTGGTCCTTGCCGTCCTGGGTGATCTTCTCGGGGCCCCACGGCGGCATCCAGACCCAGTTGATCCGGAAGCCGTCGACGAGGCCCTCGAGGGCCTGGCCGGCCTGGTCCTCGATGACGTCGGTCAGGGGGCAAGCCGCTGACGTGAGCGTCATGTCGATGACGGCGTGGTGGTTCTGGTCCAGGGCGATGCCGTAGATCAGGCCGAGGTCGACGACGTTGATGCCGAGCTCGGGGTCGATGACGTCCCGGAGCCCCTCTTCGACGTCGGCGACGTTGACCGGGGCCCCGGCCGTGGCCGGTGCACCCTGCGGGGTGTCGTTCGCGGTGTCGCTGCTCATGTCAGCTGCTCTCCTCGGAAGGTGGGTACGGGTGGGTCGTGCAGACGTTCGTGGTCACACGTGCTCGTGCTCGTGGGTGGTCGACGCTGTGGCGGTCGGCGCATCCTCGAGCACGCCCGAGGTCGCCAGGGTGTCGCGCAGCGCGGACCAGCCGAGCAGGGCGCACTTGATGCGGGCCGGGAACTGCGAGACGCCCGTGAAGGCTGCTGCGTCGCCGAGCTCGTCCTCGCGGGCCTCGTCGAGGCCCTTGCCGCGCGAGCCCATGAGGTCGCGGAACACCGACCCGAGGTGCTCGGTGGTCGCGACGTCCTGGCCGGTGACGAGGTCGGTCAGCACCGACAGCGAGGCCTGCGAGATGCTGCAGCCCTGGCCCTCCCAGCTGATCGACTCGACGACCCGGCGGCCGTCCTCGGTCTCGGTGAACTGGGCACGCAGGGTGACCTCGTCACCGCAGGTCGGGTTCACCTGGTGCGACTCGCTCGCGAAGGCAGCGGTGAGGTCGACCAGACCCCGGCCGTGCGGCTTCTTCGAGTGGTCGAGGATCACCTGCTGGTACAGCTGCTCCATGGGGCTGCTCATGACACACGTCCTCTCATAGTCCGAAGAACGCTCGGACGGTACCCAACGATTCCCGGAAGGCCACGACCTCGTCGACGGTCGTGTAGACCGACGCCGACGCACGGGCCGAGGCCGCGACGCCGAAGCGCCTGTGCAGAGGCTGCGCGCAGTGGTGGCCGACCCGCACGGCGATGCCTGCGTCGTCGAGCACCTGGCCGACGTCGTGGGCGTGGACGCCGTCGACGACGAAGGACACCGCGGCGAGCCTGTCGACGGTGTCGAGCGGACCGAGCACGCGGACACCGGGGATCTCGGAGATCTTCAGCATCTCGGCGGCGAGCTCAGACTCGTGGGCCGCGACGGCCCCCATGCCGAGGTCACCGAGGTACTGCGCGGCGGCACCCATGGCGACGGCCTGCGCGACCATCATGGTGCCGGCCTCGAAGCGCTGCGGCGGCGGCGCGTAGGTGGTCTCGGTCATCGTGACGACCTCGACCATCGATCCACCCGTGGTGACGGGCGGCATGTCGGCCAGCAGCTCGCGGCGGCCGTAGAGCGCACCGACCCCTGTCGGCCCGAGCATCTTGTGCCCGGAGAAGGCCGCGAAGTCCACGCCGAGGGCGTGGAGGTCCACGGGCAGGTTCGGGACGCTCTGGCAGGCGTCGAGGACCGTCAGGGCCCCGACCTCACGGGCCCGCGCCACGAAGGCGGAGACGTCCGTGATCGCACCGGTGACGTTCGAGGCGTGCGTGAAGGCCAGCACCCGGGTGCGGTCGGTGACCACCGTCGCGAGCTGGTCCAGACGCAGACGGCCGTCGTCGTCGACCTCGATCCAGCGGACCACGGCGCCCGTACGGGCGGCGAGCTCCTGCCACGGCACGAGGTTCGCGTGGTGCTCGGACTCCGTCACGACGATCTCGTCGCCCGGGGCGAGCGCGAAGCGGCGTGCGGCCGCTCCCCCGCGCCCAGCGGTCGCGTTGGAGATCGCGTAGGCGACGAGGTTGATCGCGGCCGTCGCGTTGGACGTCCACACGATCTCGTCCTCGTCGACCCCGACGAAGCCGGCGACCTGAGCGCGGGCTTCCTCGAAGGCCAGCGTCGCCTCTTCGGCGAGCTGGTGGGCTCCGCGGTGCACGGCGGCGTTGCGCTGGAGGTAGAAGTCCTGCTCGGCGTCGAGCACCGGGTCGGGCTTCTGGGACGTCGCCCCCGAGTCGAGGTAGACGAGCGGACGACCACCGCGGAGCGTGCGGCTCAGCAGCGGGAAGTCAGCACGGACAGCGGCCAGCTCGGCAGCGCTCAGCGACGCGTGGGTGGTGGCACCCGACAGGTCTGTCGCGGTCATGGTCCCTCGATTCGGTCGTGGTGGTGGGCTGCGCCGTGCAGCCCGCCACGGGGCTCGTCGGGCGACCCCGCAGGGTCGCCCGACGACATCGGGTCAGAGGAGGGTCAGGCCGTCGCGCTCGTGAGGAAGCGGTCGTAGCCCTCGTTCTCGAGGCGGTCGGCGAGCTCGGGGCCGCCCTCTTCGGCGATGCGTCCGTCGACGAACACGTGGACGAAGTCCGGCGTGATGTAGCGCAGGATGCGGGTGTAGTGCGTGATGAGCAGGAACCCGGTGTCGGTGTTCCCCTTCACGCGGTTGACACCCTCGGAGACGATGCGCAGCGCGTCGACGTCGAGGCCGGAGTCGGTCTCGTCGAGGATCGCGAACTTCGGCTTGAGGAGCTCCATCTGCAGGATCTCGTGGCGCTTCTTCTCACCGCCGGAGAAGCCCTCGTTGACGTTGCGCTCGGCGAAGGCGGGGTCCATGCGCAGGGCCTCCATCGCACCCTTGACGTCCTTGATCCACGTGCGGAGCGCGGGCGCCTCGCCGTCGATCGCGGTCTTCGCGGTCCGCAGGAAGTTCGACACCGAGACACCGGGGACCTCGACGGGGTACTGCATGGCCAGGAAGAGGCCGGCACGGGCGCGCTCGTCGACGCTCATCGCGAGGACGTCGTGGCCGTCGAGCGAGACGGAACCGGAGGTCACCTGGTACTTGGGGTGGCCCGCGAGGGAGTAGGCGAGGGTCGACTTGCCGGAGCCGTTGGGGCCCATGATGGCGTGCGTCTTGCCGGAGTCGATCGTGAGGTCGACACCGCGCAGGATCGGCTTGGGGCCTTCCTTGGTCTCGACGCTGACGTGCAGGTCCTTGATCTCGAGCGTTGACATGTTCGGGTTCTCCTAGGAAAAGGTCAGGGGTGCGTCGACGTCGACGAGCACACGCTCGCCGTCGATCGTCACGGGGTACACGGGCACGGGGCGGGTGGCGGGCAGCGCGGTCGGAGCACCGGTCCGCAGGTCGAAGGTCGACCCGTGGAGCCAGCACTCGATGAGGCAGCCCTCGACCTCGCCGTCGGACAGCGACACAGCTCCGTGGGAGCAGATGTCCGAGATGGCGTGGAGCTCTCCGTCAGAGTCGCGGACGATCGCGACGTCGACGGTGCCGGACGCCCCCTCGAGCTCGACCTTGAGGGCCGACTCGGGGGGCACGTCCTGGCTCAGGCAGGCGAGCTGGGCGCTCATGCGCCCACCGTCGGCTGTCCGCCCTCGATCACGCTCATCGACTTCGACAGCTCGGCCTCGATCGAGTCGAGCAGACGCTGCTCGACCGACTCGACACCGATCGCCTGGATGAGCTCGGCGAAGAAGCCGCGCACCACGAGACGACGCGCGTCGGCCTCGGGGATACCACGAGCCTGCAGGTAGAACAGCTGCTCGTCGTCGAAGCGGCCCGTGGCGCTCGCGTGGCCGGCACCCTCGATGAGACCTGTCTCGATCTCGAGGTTGGGGACCGAGTCGGCGCGCGCGCCGTCGGAGAGCACGAGGTTGCGGTTGAGCTCGTAGGTGTCGGTGCCCTCGGCCTCGGCACGGATGAGCACGTCGCCGACCCACACCGTGTGGGCACCGGCGCCCTGGAGCGCGCCCTTGTAGGTGACCCGCGACTTGCAGCTCGGGACCGCGTGGTCCACGAACAGGCGGTGCTCCTGGTGCTGGTCGGCGTCGGCGAAGTACAGGCCGACCATCTCGACCTCGCCGCCCTCGGCCGTGAACTCGGCGTCGGGGGTGACCCTGACGACGTCGCCGCCGAAGGTGACGACGATGTGCTTGACCTTGGCGTCGCGGCCCAGACGGATGCGGTGCGACGACGCGTGCACAGCGCCCTCGGACCAGTCCTGGACGCTCACGAGCGTGAGGTGCGCGCCGTCGTCGACGACGACCTCGACGGTCTCGGTCAGGGTCGCGCGGCCGATGTGGTCGAGGACGACCACGGACTCGCTCAACGCTCCGGCGTGCACGAGCAGGTGGCTCGCGCTCGGGGTGTCGTCGATGCCCTCGACGCGGATCGAGGTGACCTCGGAGACGACGGCCTGTGCCGGGATCGACACGACCGTGGCCTCCTCGACCGAGGCCCAGGCGGTGACCGCGGTGCGGTCGCCCGGGACACCGGCACGGCCGAGACGCTCGTCGTCACGCGGGACGATCTGCACCTCGACCTCGGGGGCCTCGACGACGGTCGTGCGGACGCCGCGCGAGCTGAGGCCGGTCTCGAACAGGGGCGCGAGACGGGAGACCGGCGAGAAGCGCCACTCCTCCTCGCGGCCCGTCGGGACCGTGATGACCTCGGGGTCGAAGGACGTCACGCGCTCGGCGCGCGAGCCCTGCGGTGTGCCGCCGACCCCGTGCGTGTGCGCGCCCTCGACGGCGGCACGGCTGTGGTCCGTGCTCAGGCCGTCGACCGTGGCGTCGGGGGTGGTGGACTCTGTCTGGGTGGTCATCAGCCGACGGACCCTTCCATCTGCAGCTCGATGAGGCGGTTGAGCTCGAGGGCGTACTCCATGGGGAGCTCGCGCGCGATGGGCTCGACGAACCCGCGCACGATCATCGCCATGGCCTCGGTCTCGGCCATGCCTCGGGACATGAGGTAGAACAGCTGGTCCTCGCTCACCCGCGAGACCGTGGCCTCGTGACCCATCGACACGTCGTCCTCGCGGACGTCGACGTAGGGGTAGGTGTCGGAGCGGGAGATCTGGTCGACGAGCAGCGCGTCGCACAGGACCGTCGAGGCCGAGTGCTCGGCACCCTCGAGGACCTGGACCAGACCGCGGTACGAGGTCCGGCCGCCACCGCGGGCGACAGACTTCGAGACGATCGAGGAGGAGGTGTGGGGGGCGGCGTGCACCATCTTGGCGCCGGCGTCCTGGTGCTGGCCCTCACCCGCGAAGGCGATGGACAGCGTCTCGCCACGGGCGTGCTCGCCCATGAGGTAGATGGCCGGGTACTTCATGGTCACCTTGGAGCCGATGTTGCCGTCGACCCACTCCATGGTCGCGCCCTCGGCGGCCGTGGCGCGCTTGGTCACGAGGTTGTACACGTTGTTCGACCAGTTCTGGATGGTCGTGTAGCGCACGCGGGCGTTCTTCTTGACGATGATCTCGACCACGGCCGAGTGCAGCGAGTCCGACTTGTAGATCGGCGCCGTGCAGCCCTCGACGTAGTGCACGTAGGAGCCCTCGTCGGCGATGATCAGCGTCCGCTCGAACTGACCCATGTTCTCGGTGTTGATGCGGAAGTACGCCTGGAGCGGGATCTCGACGTGGACGCCCGGGGGGACGTAGACGAAGGAGCCGCCGGACCAGACCGCGGTGTTGAGCGCGGCGAACTTGTTGTCGCCCGCGGGGATGACCGAGCCGAAGTACTGCTCGAAGATCTCCGGGTGCTCGCGCAGACCGGTGTCGGTGTCGAGGAAGATGACGCCCTGCTCCTCCAGGTCCTCGCGGATCTGGTGGTAGACGACCTCGGACTCGTACTGGGCCGCGACACCGGAGACGAGGCGCTGCTTCTCAGCCTCGGGGATGCCGAGCTTGTCGTACGTCGCCTTGATGTCGGCCGGCAGGTCTTCCCAGCTGGTGGCCTGCTTCTCGGTCGAGCGGACGAAGTACTTGATGTTGTCGAAGTCGATGCCCGAGAGGTCGGAGCCCCAGTTCGGCATGGGCTTCTTCTCGAAGAGCTTGAGCGACTTGAGACGGAGCTTGAGCATCCACTCGGGCTCGTTCTTCAGCGCGGAGATGTTGCGGACGACGTCTTCGTCCACGCCGCGGCGGGCGAGTGCGCCGGCGGCGTCGGAGTCGTGCCAGCCGTAGCCGTACGACCCGATCGAGGCGATGATCTCCTCGTCGCTCTGCGTCTGCGGAGCGTTCGCGGTGTCTTGCGTGGGGGCGCTCATCTTGTTCCTTCCATGGGCCGTCGGATCACGGTGGGTTCGGGGGTGTCGGAGAAGTCTTCGGGGCTGGCTGGGCCAGCAGCGTCGGTGCCCGTGGGGCCCGGTGGTTCGGGGACCCCGGGCCGGGCGGATCTCGTCCGCGGCATCGGCACGTGCACGGGCACGTTGGTCGTGCAGACGTGACCGCCGTTGGCGAGGGTCACGAGGCGCTGGGTGTGCGAGCCCAGGAGGCGCGAGAAGACCTGCGCCTCGGCGTCGCACAGCTGGGGGAACTGGGCCGCGACGTGCGCGACAGGGCAGTGCCCCTGGCAGAGCTGGACCGTCGAGGTGCCCTCGACGGGGCGGACCGACGCTGCGAAGCCGTCGGCCGAGAGCGCGTCCGCGAGCTGGCGGACCCGGCCGTCGACGTCGTCGGCCGTCACGACAGCGGAGTAGCGTTTCTCGAGCTCGAGCATCCGGGCCTGGGCGAACTCCTCGACAGCGCCGTCCCCGGCGATCTCTGCGAGGAACCGCAGGGCCTGGCTCGCGATGTCGGGGTACTCCCCCGAGATCTCGGCGTGGGCGCGGTCGGTCGCGACGTAGGACCGCGCGGGACGTCCGCGCCCACCCGTCGGACGACCGACGTGGACCGCGACCAGGCCGTCGTCCTCGAGGCAGCCCAGGTGGCGGCGGATGCCGGCCGCGCTGAGGTCGAGCATCCGGGCGAGGGCCGCGGCGGTCACCGGCCCGTCGGAGAGGACGTGCTGGAGGACCCGGGCCCGGGTGGTCGACTCGTGGTCGACACCCTCGGCGGGACGGGGCGCGGCGAGACGGGCGGACGTGGCGTGCGGCGCGCGGGGCGTGATGGTCATGCTCGTCCTCCTCGTGCTCTCGTCGGTGCTGGGTCGGCCTGTCGTGACGACTGGTCGTGGTTCCTGCGACGGGTGTCGAGCAGGGGCGCGTCAGCTCGCGCACTTTAGACAACATACTTATGGGCTAAATGCATTCCCGCAAGCAAGGAGAGCCTCACCTGGGCCGATGCAGCCGTGACGGCGAGCACACCTGCACCGCACGCAGACGCCGGTCGCTGCCACCGGCGCCCACTAGACTCATCGATCGTGCCCTCCAACCCCGCAGTCGAGATCACCGGCCTCGTCAAGAGGTACGACGGCCGAGAGATCGTCCGCAGCCTCGACCTCACCGCCCACCACGGCCAGGTGACCGCCGTGCTCGGTCCCAACGGCGCCGGCAAGACGACGACGATCGAGTGCTGCGAGGGACTGCGCCTGCCCGACGCCGGTACCGTGCGCGTCCTCGGCCTCGACCCTGTCGCCGACAGCCACGAGCTGCGGCCCCGGGTGGGGGTCATGCTCCAGGACGGCGGTCTGCCGACCTCGGTCCGTGCCCTCGAGATGCTCCGGCACGTCTCCGCGATGTACGCCGAGCCCTGGGACGTCGACGACCTCGTCGAACGCCTCGGGCTGGCCAGCTTCGCCACGACCACCGTGCGACGCCTCTCGGGCGGTCAGCGCCAGCGGTTGGCCCTCGCGGCTGCGCTCGTCGGCCGACCCGAGCTCGTGTTCCTCGACGAGCCGAGCGCCGGCATGGACCCGCAGAGCCGGCACGCCGTCTGGGCGCTCGTCCGCGCGCTGCGCGACCAGGGCGTGAGCATCGTCCTCACCACACACCTCATGGACGAGGCCGAAGAGCTCGCCGACCGTGTCGTGATCGTGGACCACGGGCAGGTGATCGCCGAGGGTGCCCCCGCCGAGCTCGTCACCGGTTCCGGCGGCGGTCTCACCTTCGCCACGACGGCCGGGCTCGAGACGCTCTCGCTCGCGAGCGCCCTCGGGGCCGGCGTGCGCGAGACAGCACCCGGCAGCTACGCGGTCTCCGGCGCGGTCACCCCCGCGACCCTCGTCTCCCTGACCCGTTGGTGCGCCGACAGGTCTCACCTGCTCACCCGCGTCTCGACAGGGCGCCGCACGCTCGAAGACGTGTTCCTCGACCTCACCGGACGGAGCCTGCGATGAGCACGACACCCCAGGACGCTGCCGCGCGCCCCGTCCCCGCGCCGAGCACAGCCGGAGCGGCGTCGGTCGGCCGCCGTCTCGTCGCGCAGTCGACCTTCGAGGCCCGCGCGATCCTGCGCAACGGCGAACAGCTCATGGTGACGATCCTGCTGCCTGTCATGGCGCTGATCGGCCTCACCCAGACCTCGATCGTCGAGATCGACACCGGCGACGCGTCGCGCATCGACTTCATGACGCCAGGTGTCATCGCGCTCGCCGTGATGAGCGCCGCCTTCACCTCGCAGTCCATCGCGACCGCCTTCGACCGCCGCAACGGCGTGCTGCGCCTCATGGCCACCACACCGCTCGGGCGCGGCGGCCTCCTCACCTCGAAGATCGTCGGCGTCCTCGCTGTCGAGGCCGTCCAGATCGCCGTGATCAGCGTGGTCGCGGTGGTGCTGGGCTGGCGACCCGACCCTGCTGGCATCCCGCTCGCGCTGGTCGCCGTGCTGCTCGGGACGGCGGCCTTCACCTCGCTCGCGCTGCTGCTCGCCGGGACGCTGCGTGCTGAAGGGGTGCTCGCCGTCGCGAACATCGTCCTCGTGCTGCTCGTCGTCCTCGGGGCTGTCCTCACCTCGGCCGACCAGCTCCCCGGGGCGCTTCGCCACGTGGCGCTGATCCTCCCGTCAGGGGCCCTGGGCGAGGCCGTGCGCGGGGCCTTCCTGGACGGCTCGATCCCTGCCTTCTCGATCGTCGTGCTCTTCGGCTGGACCGCGGCCCTCGGCTGGGGTGCTGGGAAGCTCTTCCGCTGGAGCTGAGCGACCCCGGGCCGGGGCCCGGGCCCGGGCCCGGGCCCGGGCCCGGGCCGATCTCACACCCGTGAGGACGCCCGAGATTCTGGTGCAGGGGCCCGCCACCGCTACCTTTGACTGGTGACCACCCAGACCCCGCAGGACGCCCCCACCACCCCCGGGACCGTCGGGCGCTGGCTCGACTCGGCCCGGCGGTTCACGACCCCGGCCCTCGTCGCCAACCTCGTCGCCCAGATCGTCATCGTCGGGACCGGTGGAGCCGTGCGGCTCACAGGGTCCGGGCTGGGCTGCTCCACCTGGCCGCTGTGCGAGCCCGGGGAGTTCACGCCGTCCTTCCACGAGGCCACGTCGCTGCACCCCTTCATCGAGTTCGGCAACAGGACGCTCACCGGCGTGCTCGGGGTCATCGCGATCGTCGTGGCCGTGCTCGTCTGGAGCGCCCGCGACAGGTCGACCTCGTACAGGGTCCTGGGTCTCGTCCCGCTCTTCGGGGTCGTCTTCCAGGCGGTCCTCGGTGGCATCACTGTGCTGGTGGACCTCCACCCTGCCGTGGTCGGCAGCCACCTGCTCATCTCGATGGTCCTCATCGCGGCCTCGGCCGTGCTGCTCGACCGCAGCCGAGAGGGCGACGGAGTGCCCGTGCCGCGGGTCTCGGCCAAGACCCGCATCGTCTCGTGGGCCCTCATGGTCGCGCTCGTCCCGGTGCTGGTGCTCGGTGTGGTGGTCACCGGCGCCGGACCGCACTCGGGCGACTCCGAGGTCGGCTACCGCTTCGCCGTCGACCCTGCGCACATCACCCAGTTCCACTCGGCGTCGGTCTGGGTGTTCACGGCGCTGCTCGTCACGCTGCTCGTGATGGTCTACCGCACCAGCCCGCGCGTCGACCGTGCGCGTCAGGCTGTCGTGCTGCTGCTCGTCGTCACGCTCGCACAGGGGCTCATCGGGTACGTCCAGTACTTCACGGGACTTCCCGAGGTCCTCGTCGCCGCGCACATGATCGGCGCAGCGATGCTCACCGCAGGTGCCGCCCGCGTGCCGCTCGCACTGCGCTGCCGGGCCTGACACCTACGTCGCGGTCCCGCGAAGACCTGAGCCCGCGGGGGCCGCATGCGGCGGTGCTGCGGATGCGGCCGCCCGAGAGCGCCCGGGTGGGCGCCGCCGAGCTCAGGCGTCGCGGCTGACCGTGTACGTCGACCACAGGGAGTGCGACTCACCGGGCGCGAGGGTCAGCGCAGCGTCGCCGACGTTGCAGGTCTCGACGCAAACCATCTGACGCCACTCCCCTGCTGCGATGTCGGCCACCCGTCCGGCGACCTCGGCTCCAGGGGACCAGACGACCGTCGACGCCGAACCGGTCTTGGTCACGACGAGGGTCCGCTCGCCGTCGTCGACGCTCACGGGCGTCGTGGTCCCGAGGTAGACCCTGTCGACCTGCCCGCTCGGGACGAGCGGGACACCAGCCGCTGGACGTCGCGCGTCGGCAGGGGACGCCGCAGCCTTGTCGTGGTAGCCGGCGTCCTCGAGGCCGGAGACCGTCGTCGACTCGACGTCGCGGAGCTGCAGATAGGTGTGCTGGGCCTCTTCGAAGGTCACCGGGGTCTCCCCCGTGCAGGTGACCGTGAGGACGACGGTCAACGACCTGCCGACGCGGACCTCGTAGTCCGCCTGCAGGCCCTCGAAGTCAGCGACCGCGTGGTCGGCTGGCACGGAGAGACGGAAGGTCAGGACGGTGCCCTCGTCGTCGTCCGACGCAGCTGTGAGAGTCCACGGGACGAGTCTGGCGTAGCCGTGCGACGGTGCCTCGGGGTCGCCGGCCCGCGGGCCGAACCACGGGAAGCACAGCGGGATCCCGCCGCGGATCGGCACGCCGGGCGCAAAGCTGCTCGCCGAGCTCAGCCACAGGACGGGGTCTTCGCCCGTCGGCGTCCACCCCGTCACGTGGGCACCCTGCAGGTAGACCTCGGCCGAGCCGTGGGCGTTGGTGACCGACAGGACGTCGAGACCGCTGTCCGTCCTGCTCGCCGTCACGGTCGAGGGAAGAGTCAGGGGCGGCGCGGGTGCTGGGCCGTCTACGGTCATGTCTGTCTCCTGAGGCTGTCGGGGCCGAGGCGCACCTCGGGGCGTCCTTCACCCTATCGCCGCAGGTGACAGACCGGACAGGACCAACGGACGCGAGCACGTCGACGTGCCCAGTGGTCGCTCGCGAGGGCGGGGGCACTGGACGGTCAGGGGCGCACCCCGCGGAGGACCGGTTGCAGGATCCGTCCCTACGCCCGACCACCGCGACGAAGCCCGTCGACCTCCGCGGCCGACCGTGCGCGCCTGTACCTCGAGACGGCCAGGTCGACACCTGAGGCGAGCAGGACACCCACGGCGTAGAGCAGCAGGTCGGTCCAGACGAAAGACGTGCCGAGCACGTACCGCACGGGCCACCACACGTCGGCGAGGGCAGCGGGGATGCTGGTGAGCTGCGCGGCCTCGACCAACCAGCACACGGCGACCGCCGTCCCGGCTACGACAGCAGGACGCCACCGCGGGGCCACGGCGACGACGAGCGCGTAGACCAGCACCGCGTAGAGGAGGTCACCCGCAGACGACGCGGCGGCGCCAAGACCCACAGTGCGCACTCCGAGACCGGCCGCCACGACGAGCGGGACCGCGACGACGGCCGACAGACGGCGCCCAGCACCCCTCACGAGTGCTCGACTGCCACGAGAGGCGCCGAGGGCACGAGTCAGGCCTGCTGACGACGCTCGGGCCAGGGAGCGTCCGCCGGACGCAGGTTGGTCCAGCCACCCGCGCGCGACGTGACCGCCGCGAGCACACCGACGACCGCCGACGGGTTGTGCACGTCGCCGCGCAGCACAGCCGCTACGGCGTCGTCGAGGGAGACCCAGCGGAGCTCGATGTCGCGCTCTTCGTCCTCGCGGACGTGCCGCTGGTCGTCGGGGACCGGTGAGAGGTCGCGGGCGAGGAACACGCGCAGCGCCTCGTTGTTGCCGCCGGGAGTCGTGTAGTAGTCCACGAGCGTGTGCCAGGTGCTGGCCACGAGGTCAGCCTCTTCGGCGAGCTCGCGGGCGGCGCCGACCTGGGCGGGCTCGCCGGCGACGTCGAGCAGACCCGCGGGGGGCTCCCACAGCTCACGGCGCACGGGGTGGCGGTACTGCTTGAGCAGCAGCACGCGGTCGTCCTCGTCGAGGACGATCACGGCGACAGCACCCGGGTGGTCGACGTACTCGCGGTGCACGACCGTGTGGTCGAGGTCGACCTCGTCACGGACGAGGTCGAAGATGCGTCCCTCGACGAGGACCTCGTGACCGAGGACCTGCCGGGGTGCGAGCACGTCGACGACAGCCTCCTGGCTGCCGGACACCTGGGTGCCGTCGCTCATGTCAGACGCCCTGACGGTCGAGGGCAGCCCGGACCAGACCGGCGAACAGCGGGTGCGCACGGGTCGGGCGGGACTTGAACTCGGGGTGCGCCTGGGTCGAGATGTAGAACGGGTGCACGTCCTTGGCCAGCTCGACGAACTCGACGAGCGTGCCGTCGGGCGACGTGCCCGAGAACACGAGACCGGCCTCTTCGAGCTGTGCGCGGTAGGCGTTGTTGACCTCGTAACGGTGACGGTGACGCTCGGAGACGAGCTCCGTGCCGTAGACGCCGGCCGCGACAGAGCCCGGGGCGAGGGCCGCGTCGTAGGCACCCAGGCGCATGGTGCCGCCGAGGTCGCCGGCGCCGTCGACGAAGCTCTGCTGCTCAGCCATCGTCGCGATCACCGGGTGCGGGGTCTGCGGGTCGAACTCCGAGGACGAGGCGCCCTCGAGACCGACCACGTTGCGGGCGTACTCCATGACCATCGACTGCAGGCCGAGGCAGATGCCGAGGGTCGGCACCCCGCCCTCGCGGGCCCAGCGCAGCGCGCCGAGCTTGCCCTCGATGCCGCGCACCCCAAAACCACCCGGGACGAGGACGGCGTCGACGCCCTCGAGGGAGGTCTGCGCCCCCTCGGGGGTCTGGCACTCGTCGGAGGGCACCCAGCGGATGACCACCTTGGTGTCGTTGGCAAAACCACCGGCACGCAGCGCCTCGGTCACCGAGAGGTACGCGTCGGGCAGGTCGATGTACTTGCCGACGAGCGCGATCTCGACGCGGTGCGCAGGCTCGTGCACACGCTCGAGGAGCTGCGACCAGCCGTCCCAGTCCACGTCGTGGAAGGGCAGGCCGAGACGGCGCACGACGTAGGCGTCGAGGCCCTCGGAGTGGATGACGCGCGGGATGTCGTAGATGCTCGGCGCGTCCATGCAGTTGATGACGGCCTCGTTGTCGACGTCGCAGAACAGCGCGATCTTGCGCTTGGTGCCCTCGGGGACCTCGCGGTCCGAGCGGAGCACGATCGCGTCAGGCTGGATGCCGATGCTGCGCAGGGCCGCGACCGAGTGCTGGGTCGGCTTCGTCTTGAGCTCTCCGCTCGGGCCGATGTACGGCACGAGGGAGACGTGGAGGAAGAACACGTCGTCACGGCCGAGCTCGTGGCGCACCTGGCGGGCTGCCTCGAGGAAGGGCTGGGACTCGATGTCGCCGACGGTGCCGCCGATCTCGGTGATGATCACGTCGACGTCGTTGCTGGCCTGCGCCCGCATGCGGCTCTTGATCTCGTCGGTGATGTGCGGGATCACCTGGACGGTGTCGCCGAGGTACTCGCCGCGTCGCTCCTTGGCGATCACCTGCGAGTAGACCTGACCCGTCGTGACGTTCGCGGCGGCCTCGAGGTCGACGTCGAGGAACCGCTCGTAGTGACCGATGTCGAGGTCCGTCTCGGCGCCGTCCTCGGTGACGAAGACCTCGCCGTGCTGGAACGGGTTCATGGTGCCCGGATCCACGTTGAGATAGGGATCGAGCTTCTGCATGGTGACTCGGAGCCCGCGGGCCCGGAGCAGTCGACCGAGGCTCGACGCGGTCAATCCCTTACCCAGGGAGGAGGCGACACCCCCGGTCACGAAGATGTGCCGTGTCGTCGATTCCGACCGGACTCGGTTGCTGGACTGGAGCCTGTTCACATGGTCTGCCACGGGGTTCCACTCTATCAGTCGACGGGACGGGCGGGGAGGTCACAGACGGGGGTAGAAGGTGGCGAGGTGCGTCACAGCATCACCGATGCTCGGCAGCGTCAGCGCCTGCGCGCGTGACCGGCGACGACGCTCCTCGAGGGCCGCAGGGTCGAGCAGGAGGCCGGAGACGGCGACAGCGATCGCCGTCGCGTCCCCCACCGGGACGAGCACCGCGGCGTCGCCCGTGACCTCACGGGTCCCGCCGGCGTCGGTCGCGACGATCGCCGCCCCTGCGCGGAGCGCCTCCTGGAGGTTGAGCGGCTGCCCCTCCCAGACTGCGGCGCTGAGGACGACGTCAGCTCCCACCAGGAGCTCAGCGACGTCACCGCGAGGTCCGAGGAGGTCGACCGGGAGGTCGTCGGACGTGATCCGCTGCGCGAGCTCGTCGTGCAGCGGTCCGCCGCCGGCGACGGCCCACCGGACCTGGAGGTCGGGGGTGGAGGCACGCAGCGCCGACGCCGCGTCCAGGAGGGTGGGAAGACCCTTCTGGACGGCGAGGCGCCCGACGGTCAGGACGAGCAGCTCGTCGGGCCCGACGCCGAGACCCGCGCGGACAGCCTCCCGGTCGACAGCGACGCCGGTAGGGCCGTCGGCTCCTCCCGGCGAGGGCACGAGTGCGCGGGCTGTCGAGCGCGCCCCACGCGTCCGTGCACGGTCCACGAGGTCTGAGCTGACACCGAGGACGCTGTCAGCACCCCGGGCGACCACCAGCTCGAGCACCGCGGACACCGTGCGGATCGCACGACCGCCGACGGGCAGGTTGTGGAGCGTCACGACGACCGTCGGCCTGTCCCGGCGCAGGACCGACCGGGCGGCGAGGACTGCCAGCGCTCCGGCCCGCAGGCCGTGCGCGTGCACCACGTCGGCGTGGACCGCGAGACCGCGCAACGAGCGGACCGCCGCGAGGTCGGCGAGCGGCCGGGGACGGTCGGTGATCTCGACCGGCACGAACCTCACCTGCGGGTCCGCAGCCGCGAGATCCTGGACCGACGCGGGTCCAGCCACGACGACGGCTGACGGGTACGGGCTCGTGGGGGCGGCGAGCGCCCCGGCCAGCTGCCCGACATGCCGGGCGACTCCCCCGGCGCTCGACCCGAGCACCTGCAAGACCCGCACCGTCGACGTCGGGGTGTCGCCGGGGCGTCCACCGAGGGTCTGTGCGGGCAGGTCTGCCTGCTCGTCCTCGGGCACGTCACCGCGGACGTGCAGCACACCCGCGCCTGCGCTCGAGGCAGCGACGGCGAGGGGTGTCACCGGAGAGGTGACGGTGACCGGGCCGAGTGTGGCACCTGGAGTGACCACGGTCTCCGGAGCCACTGAGCCCGCCGCCGCGCGGCGTGCCCGGAGCAGCCCGAGGACGGAGCGGTCTGCGACGACGAGCGCCCCGGCCGTGATGATCAGGGCCACCACGCCGGCGACGACCCCTGCACCGAGGGCGACCACCACCGACGCGTCGGTCGGGAGCAGCAGCCCGGCGACTGCGTGCCCCGCCCATGCGGCCACAGCCCCGGCGAGGACGGCGGCGAGCACCGTCCGTCCGAGCCCGGAGACGGACGCAGCACCGGCACGGCGCCGGACCGCGACGAGCAAGACCGTCCCGGCCACCAGCATCCCTGCGGAGCCGGCAGCACCGAGGGCGGCAAGGGTGAGCGTCTGGTCCTGGCCACCGCGGGTCAGCACCGCGGGCAGGACCGCCGCGACGACAGCCACGACACCCCAGCCAGCAGCGGCTCCGAAGACAGCCGATCGACCACCGTCGATCGAGTACAGGGTGCGTGAGAGGTGGAACAGCAGCGCGAAGCCGACCAGCCCCGGCGCCGACCAGGCGATCGCGACGGCCATGCCGTCGGCGCCCCCGGGGGTGAAGGCCTCGAAGAAGGCCTCGACGGCCGCCGAGACGCTCACGAGCACCGCGGCACCGACGGCGCTCACGGCGACCACCCCGCGGGTCGCGACAGCACTGAGCCGGGCGAAGCCCGCGCGGTCCCCGGCGTCTGCGCGCGCGGCGAGCCGCGGGAAGGCGCTCGTGGCCAGCGGGACAGCGAGCACGGCGTACGGGAGCACGTAGACGGCCTGGGAGTACTGGTAGACGTTGAAGGCGTGCTGCCCGCCTGAGCTCAGCGCCGCGTACATGACCACGAGGACGGAGACCTGCTGGGCGACGAGCGCACCGATGCCGGCCGTCGCGAGGCGCCTGGCACGGGAACCGGCACCGGCCGGGAAGCGCAGCGTCGGCCGGAGCCTGACTCCGCTGCGCAGGGTCGGGACGAGGAGCGGCAGGCTCATCGCCGCGACACCCAGCGTGGTACCCCAGGCCAGCCAGCCCAGCGCAGCGGCCGAGAGCGCCCCGGGGTCGCCCTGCTGCCCGTCGGCGAGCCGCCCGAAGACGAGATAGGCGACGATCACGACGATGCTGGAGAACATCGGTGCGGCGGCGGGCCAGAAGAACCTGCGGTTCGCCTGGAGCACACCGGCGAGGACGACCCCGATGCCGTAGAGCGGGACCTGGACCGCGAAGACCCTGAGGAAGTAGGTTGCCACGTCTGCCTGGTCACCGGTCCCGACGTCGGGCAGCAGCCCGATCACGGGCCGGGCGAAGACGGCGAGCAGCACTCCCAGCGGGACGAGGGTCACGACGGCCCAGGTGAGGAGGGCGGAGGCGATCGTGTCGACCTCGACGCGGGCCTTGCGCAGCAGCGGGCCTGCGAGGAGCGGGACCACGGCTCCGGCGAGCGCACCACCGGCAGCGACCTCGAAGAGCACGTTGGGGAGCACGTTCGCGGTCGCGTAGGAGCTCGCCACTCCCCCGGTCCCGAGCTCGCTCGCCTGGACGATCCAGCGTCCGAAGCCGAGCATCCGGCTGAGGATGGTGATGGCCGTGATCATCACGGCGGCACCGGCGAGCGTCTGGCTCGCAGCCGCCAGCCGAGACCTCACCGGTCTGCGCTGTCGTCCGTGCTGACGGAACCCGGCATGTCCCGGGTGTCCTGGGCGTCTCGCGTGCCGCTGCCGACCGGGCGGCTGCTCTGAGCGTCGTCTGCTGCAGCGCCCTCATCACGGGTAGGGCCGTCGGCCGGACCGGACGCTGCCTGTCCTGGAGCAGGCCGACCCCACCGGTCGACGGCGTCGAGCCATGGCGTGCGGGCGATGACCTGCGAGAAGCTCACGCGCTCGCTCGCGACGGTCAGGGCGACGAGGGCGCCGAGGACACCGAGCCGCACAGGGCGGCTCGTCGACTGGACGACCGTGGAGCCGAGCAGCGCACCGAGGGCGTTCGCACCAGAGTCGCCGAGCATGTCGGTGCCGGCGAGGTCTGCCCGAGCGCCAGCAGCGGCCGAGCCGAGCACAGCACCGGCAGCACCGGAGGCCGAGCCGCCGGAGAGCAGCAGGGCTGCGGCGGACCCGGCCTTGAGAGCCCGCCCTGGGCGCAGGTCGAGCAGGTTCGCGAAGTTCGCGGCCGCCGCGACGAGGGCCCCGTCGACGACGACGTCGGCACCCGCACGCCCGAGGCCGCGACCTGCCGGTGACGGGGCGAGCGCCGCCGCGACCAGACCTGTCGCACCGATGCCGAGCACCTTGAGCCCGCCGGTCGTCAGCGTCCCGTGCCGGGCGGCGGCGAGGTGACCGCGCAGACCTTTGGAGCGGGTGCTGGTGTCTTCGGCGAGGTCGTCGACGAGGCCGAAGGCCAGCGCCCCGACCGTCGCGGTCGTGTGGCTCAGGGCCGAGCGTGCCGAGCCCGCCGAGAGGAGAGCACCGACAGCGAGACCGGCGGCGACCGCCGGCCCCTCGAGCAGGCTCACCGGGGCACCCTGGTGGTTGGTCCTGGTCCAGCGCTCAGCGCCGCCGGGAGGGGTGCGAGCGGACAGAGAGCGGACGACCGTGGTCGTGGCCGCCGCGACGAGCGCCCCGCGGACCCATCGCGCTGCGCTCACCCTGCGTCGCCCTCACCAGCAGCCGGGTCTCCCTCAGGCGCGGGCGGCTCGACGGCTGCCTCACGGGTGACGGGCTCGAGCGTCACCGCCGGCGGGATCGCGGCCGTCGCCCCGGTGCCAGCACCGAACTGGCCGACCTGCCCGGCAAGACGCGCAGCCAGGGCGAGAGGCACGTTGACCTGTCCGGTCACCGACTCGACGTCGGTCACCGTGCTGGTCGAGGCGGCGAGGTCACCGTCGGCGCGGATCGTCGAGACGAGGTCGCCCTCGAGCTGTGTGCCGCCGACGACGACGGTCCCCTGCGACCCGGACTGGGCTGCGGTGACGAGCTTGAGCTGGATGGTGCTGACGGCGTCGCGGTCGGCGACGGCGTCGGCCTCCGCAGAGTCCGCGGCCGGGTCGGCGGTGCCGACGATGACGATCGCGTCGACAGGGGCCGTCGCGTCTGACGGGAGCTCGACCAGGTCACCCTGGACGAGGATCTCCCTGACCAGCCCGGCGTCGGAGGAGAAGGCGTCCGGGTTCGACGGGTCGGCCGAAGACATCGACAGGACGAGGGCCCGTGCGAGCACGAGGTCGAACCCTTCGTCTGCGGCGGAGTCCGGGAGGTACTCGGTCAGGCTCGTGGCGTAGGACTGGCGGAAGTCGGCCTGGTCGGCTGCGGTCCATGTCTCCTTGAGCCGGGTGGTCGCGGTGACTGTCGCTCCGGCGGCCTGGACCTGCTGGTCGAGCGCAGCCTGGACCTCGTCGTCGACGGGGCCGAGCTGGATCACGCCGATGCGCCATCCGGGCAGCACCCCGTCGAGCAGCGCCGGGGCAGCCCCGGCGACGAAGGCGTCGGTGCTCGTGAGTGTCGCCTGCGTCTGGTCGAGCTCGGTGCGCAGCGCATCCTTCTCGGAGCGCAGCACGTCGACCTGCCCGGTCAGGGTGTCTCCGATGGACTCCTTGAGCGGCCCGGCGCCGAGGATGATGCCGACGGCCAGGGCCAGGAAGACCGAGATGAGCGAGACGATGTGGTACCTGAAGTCGATCACGTCACTGGAACTTTCTGTCAGCTGAGAGGGCCGGGGCTGGGGGCGTCATGCCCATCAGGTCCACCAGGCCAGGTTGACCACCCACGACCAGAGGTCGTCCATCCTGGCGCCTGTCAGGCCGAGGAAGGTCTGGCCTACGGAGGTCGAGACCATGGCCGCGACGACGGCCGCGAGGCCGGCCACGGCGAGCAGCACGAGCTGGGCCGTCGAGATCCGGTGCCTGTAGAGGCGTGAGACGCCCTTGGCGTCGACGAGCTTGCCGCCGACCCGCAGACGGGTGAGGAAGGTGCTGGCCATGCCCGCGCGCCCCTTGTCGAGGAACTCGACGAGGGTGGCGTGGGTGCCGACGGCGACGATGACCTCGGCCCCCATGTCGTCGGCGAGGAGCATCGCGATGTCTTCGCTGGTCCCTGCCGCGGGGAACACGACGAAGGGCACGCCGAGCGCCTCGACCCTCTCGAGCCCGGGAGCCCGGCCGTCGCGGTAGGCGTGGATCACGACCTCGGCGCCGCAGCGCAGCGTCTTGTCCGAGACGGAGTCCATGTCGCCGACGATGAGGTCGGGCTGCCAGCCGGCCTCGATGATCGCGTCGGCGCCGCCGTCGACCCCGATGAGGATCGGGCGGAACTCCTTGATGTAGGAGCGCAGCGTCTGGAGGTCTTCGCGGTAGTGGTAGCCGCGGACGACGATGAGCACCTGGCGTCCGGCGATCTTGGTCGTGATCGCGGGGATCCCGACGCCGTCGAGCAGCAGGTCGCGCTCGCGCCGGAGGTAGTCCATGGTGTTCGCCGCGAAGGACTCGAGCTGGGCGGAGAGTCCCTCGCGGGCTTCTTCGAGGTCTGCACCGACCTTCTCAGCGTCCTGCAGCACACCCTCGGTCACGAGGGTGTCGCCGAGGTACACGGCGCCGTCCTCGATCCGCAGCGTCTTGCCCTCGCGGACCGACATGATGTCGGCACCGAGGTCGTCGACGAGCACGACCCCCGCGTCGACCAGGATGCTCGGGCCGAGGTTCGGGTAGCGTCCCGAGATCGACTTCGCGGCGTTGAGCACAGCGGCGGGCTGGGCGGCGACGAGCGCCTCGGCAGCCACACGGTCGATGTCGAGGTGGTCGATCACGGCGATGTCGCCGGGGCGTAGGCGCTTGGTGAGATCTTTGGTCCGTCGGTCGACCTTCGCGGTCCCCGAGACTCCCTGCTGAGGGTGCGCCGCATCCTTCGCAGTCGATCGTCGTCTGAGCTTCATCACGCTCATGTTCTCACAGCAGCACGGGCCAGAAGCTCAGCCGCGTGACTGAGTGCCACCTCGGAGTCGTCCTGACCTGAGAGCATGCGCGCGAGCTCCTGGAGCCTGTCGTCACCTGCGACGATGCGGATACCGGACTGCGTGATGACGTCGGCATCCTGGTCTGGCTCACCGTCCGCACCGGTCCCCTGGGATGTGCCCTTCGACACGACGAGCTGGACGTCGGCGAAGGCCGCGACCTGCGCCAGGTGGGTGACGACGATCACCTGGGTGGTGCGTGCGAGCCGGGCGAGCCGCTGACCGACCTCGAGCGCCGCCTTGCCACCCACACCGGCGTCGACCTCGTCGAAGACCATCGTCGGCGTGCGTCGGGCACCCGAGGCGTCAGCCGTCGCGAGGGCGACCTCGATCGCGAGCATCACGCGCGACAGCTCACCGCCCGAGGCCCCCTTGCCGAGCGGACGCGGGGGTCCGCCCCTGTGGGCGCTCAGCAGCATCTGGATGCTGTCGACGCCCCAGGGTCCGAGCTCGTCGAGCGTCCCGATCTCGATGGTCAGGGTCGCACCCGACATGGCGAGCCCCGTGAGCTCTTCGGTCACGGCGTCGGACAACGACGCTGCTGCGGCGGTCCGCGCCGCGGTCAGCGCGGATGCACGCTCGACCAGCCGGGTGTCGAGGGCGGCGAGCGACTCGGTGAGCACCTCGATACGACCGTCGGAGTCGTCGAGCTCAGCCAGCCGCAGCCCTGCTGCCGAGGCCCACGCGAGCACGGCGTCTATGCTCTCGCCGTAGGAGCGCGTGAGGTGCCCGAGCTCGGCACGCCTCGACTCGACGGCCTCCAGGCGCGCGGGGTCCGCGTCGAGCGCCGCGAGGTAGCCGGACAGCTCGGTGCCGACGTCGGCCAGCGCGTAGGCGACCGACGCGAGGCTCTTGCCGATGACCTCGAGCTCACGGTCGAACTGTCCGCCGTGCTCGGCGAGCCTGCGGGCGCGGTCGACGAGCTCGACGGCGTTGGCCGACGTCCCGGCGGAGATGTCGGCGAGGTCGTCCCCGGCCACGGCGACCAGGGCGTCCTGGGCCGAGGTGCGGAGCTCTTCGGAGTTGCTGAGCCGTTCGGCCTCCTGGGCCAGCTCGACGTCCTCCCCGGCACGTGGCGCGACGCGCTCGACCTCCGCGAGCCCGAGACGCAGCAGCTCGGCCTCACGGGCCCGCTCCTGCGCACGGTTCACGAGCTCGTCGAGCTCCGCGGCGGCGGCCGCCCTCTCGTTCCAGAGCGAGCGGTACTCGGAGAGCGCCTCGGTGACGACCTCACCGGCGAAGGAGTCGAGGGCCTCGCGCTGGCGCTGCGGAGAGCGGAGCCGCATCTGGTCTGACTGCCCGTGGATGGTGACGAGGTCTTCGGCGAGGTCCGCGAGGACGGCCTGCGGCACGGAGCGGCCGCCGAGGTGCGTGCGAGAGCGGCCCTGGGCCGCGACGGTGCGCACGATGAGCAGGCTGCCGTCGTCGTCGAGCACAGCCCCTGTCTCGTCGACCCGGGCGGCGAGGGTCGCGCTGTCGGCGACGACCCGGCCCTCGACGACGGCGGCGTCGGTGCCCGTGCGCACGACCTGCGCGTCGGCCTTGCCGCCCATGAGCAGGCCGAGGCCGCTGAGGATCATGGTCTTGCCGGCACCGGTCTCACCGGTGATGACTGTCAGCCCGGGCGAGAACTCGACCCGGGTCCGGCTGATGACGCCCAGGTTCTCGATGCTCATCTCGTGGAGCACTGTGTCACCTCGTCTGTGATGTCTGCGGGGTCGTTCCGGTGGTCGTCGTCGTCTCGGTGGTCGATGTCGTCTCGCTCGGGTCTGCGACCGCTGCTGAGTCGTTCGGGCGCGTGGCTGCGGCGACCTCGTCTGCGGCCTCGTCGGCCAGGCCGCGCCACCCGACCACGGGCAGGTTGAACTTGCTCACCAGGCGATCGGTGAAGGGAGCCTGGTTGAGCCGGGCGAAACGCAGCGGGGTCGCCCCGGTGCGGACCTCGACACGTGACCCGACCGGGAGCGGGGTGCGGCGGCGCCCGTCGGCGATCAGGACACCCACGGCACCCGAGCGCGTCGCGACCTCGACGGCGAACATCGACCCGGGACCGACCACGAGCGGACGGGCGAAGAGCGCGTGCGCGGAGAGCGGCACCAGGAGCTTGGCGTCGACGTCGGGCCAGATCACCGGGCCCCCGGCCGAGAAGGCGTGGGCCGTCGAGCCCGTGGCCGTCGACATGACGACGCCGTCGCAGCCGAAGGAGGACAACGGTCGGCCGTCGACCTCGATCGCGACCTCGATCATGAGGGTGCGCTCGGCCTTCTCGATGGTCGCCTCGTTGAGAGCCCAGTCGTGGACCGGCTCGCTCTGACCCGGCAGGTACGTCCGGACGTCGAGGACGCCGCGCTCTTCGACGACGTAGTCGTTGTCGGCGAGGCGCTGGACTGTCTCGGTGAGCTTCTCGCGCTCGCTCTCGGCGAGGAAGCCGACGTGCCCGAGGTTCACCCCGAGCAGCGGGACCTGCGTGCCGTGGGTGATCTCGGCGGCACGCAGGATCGTCCCGTCCCCACCGAGGACCATGACGAGCTCGGTGCCGTCGAGCATGCTGCGCGCCTCGTCGAGCACGAAGGACGCCGTACCCATCTCGGCGGCGAGGTCGTGGTCGTGCAGCACGACCTCGAAGCCTGCGGCGCAGAGCGCAGGGACAGCCTCGCGCAGACCGGCGACGGCTTCTTGCCGGCCGCCGTGGGTCACGACGAGGATCTTGCGTGTCACGATCTGCCTCCAGCAGGGTCGGCGTCTGGCGCCGTCTGCCAGGTGACGGCCACGTCCGCGGCTGTCACCCATGTGACAGCCGCACCGGCCTCGACCGGCTGGCCGACGGCTCGTCCGATCGTGTCATCCGACACCGACATCTGCTCAGCGGCACGCGAGAACCACACGAAGAACTCACGGTTCCCGTTCGGGCCGGGCAGCGGGCTGGGGATGATCGCGCGAGGCCCGAAGCCCAGGGCTACAGCCGCGTCGACGACCCCGCGGACGGCACGGGCGTGGAGCGCGGTGTCGCGGACCACTCCCCCGGAGCCGAGGTGCTCGCGGCCGACCTCGAACTGCGGCTTCACCATGAGCAGGAGCTCGGCGCCGGTGGGCACCGAGGCGACCACGGCGGGCAGCACCATCGTGAGCGAGATGAAGGAGATGTCGGCGACGACGAGGCCCGGCGCGACGGGCAGCACCTCTGTGGTGAGCTCGCGAGCGTTGAAGCGCTCGACCACGTGGACGCGCGGGTCGCTGCGCAGCGGCTCGACCAGCTGACCGTGGCCGACGTCGAGCGCGACGACGCTCTTCGCCCCGCGGCGCAGCAGGACGTCGGTGAACCCGCCTGTCGACGCACCGACATCGAGGCAGTCGACCCCGGCGACAGACGGTCCGTCCTCGCCGAGGGCGACGAGCACGCCGTCGAGCTTGAAGCCGGCGCGGGACACGAAGCCGGGGTCTTCTGCGTCGGCCTCGACGGTGATGGGGCTCTCGGCCGACACCACGACGGACGCGCGGCGCACGACCGCACCGGACACGGAGACCGCGCCGCTCTTCACGAGGGCGACGGCCTGCCCGCGGGACCTGGCGAGACCGCGGCGGACCAGCTCGGCGTCGAGCCGCTGCTCGCCGCCCGACGGCTCGTCGGTCGGGGTCGTGGCGGGTGGCTGGGACGCTGTCACGGGTGCTCCGGAGTCGGCAGGGGGCTGGGCGGGGAACGGGGTGGTCATCAGCTGTCAGACTCCGCAAGTGTGCGTTGGAGGGCTTCGTGGACCGCCTCGAAGACGGCGGGGTGCTCGTCGACCGGGCGGGCGGAGAGCGTGTCGAGAGGTCGCAGGTCGGCTTCGAGGCCCGCGAGGGACCGGTCGGTCCCGTCGAGGGCAGGGCCGGGTACGGGGCGCGGCGCACGAGCTGGCCGCGCAGGCTCACCTTCGGGGTACGCGCTCGAGGTGGGGATGGACGGGGTGGGGCTGGACGAGGTCTCGGCAACGGTCGACCGCTCAGGGCGCGGGCCGGGCAGAGGTCGAGAAGGCACCTCGGTCACTGGTCGTCTCCCTGTCGTCGTGCGGGTCCTGTCGTGTGCCCGTCCACCGCCCGCACGTGCGAGCGGCGACAGCCGGGCGTGGACGTCTCTCGTGTCCACGCTACCGGCTGTCGCTCGTCGTCAGGTGCTGTGCACAGACTCTCAGGCCTCGGGTGCTCCGGGGACCACGAGCTCCGGGACCGACGCGGGGTCGAGACTGCCACCTGCGTCGACGTGCGCCCACGCTGCGGAGCACGCGGCGCGGACGAGGTCGACGGGGTCGGAACCCGCAGAGCCGGCACGCAGCTCGAGCTGGTCGCCGGCCACGCGTGCGGAGGCCTCGCGGCAGGTCCACCAGCCCTCGTCGCCCTGGACGGGCAGCGGGTGCGGCTCGAGCAGGCTGCGCAGGTCCGCCCCGATGAAGTCCGGGCGCTCCCCCGCATGGGCGAGGATGTCGTCGCGCGCGCTGTTGACCCCGGTGAGGACGTGCAGCCCGGGGTATCCCCCGGACCGTGCGCCTGCGAGGT
Organism: Sanguibacter sp. Leaf3; assembly: GCF_001425965.1. Lineage (NCBI taxonomy): Bacteria > Bacillati > Actinomycetota > Actinomycetes > Micrococcales > Sanguibacteraceae > Sanguibacter > Sanguibacter sp. Leaf3. Next base: position 1,340,287 of record NZ_LMRH01000002.1, read on the forward strand.
CGGTGTCGAGGCGGTCGCCCACGACGAGCGGCCGCTGAGCGCCTGCACGCTCGATCGCCATGGCGTACATGGCGGGTGAGGGCTTGCCGGCACTGAAGGGCTCGACGCCTGTCGCAGCGACGACAGCGCCGACGAGCGCTCCGTTGCCCGGGGCGAAGCCCCGGGCCGTCGGCAGAGACAGGTCCCTGTTGCTCACGACGTGGACGGCGCCGGCAGACACCGCGTACGCAGCCTCGGCGAGGTCCTTCCAGCCGAGCGACGGGTAGAAGCCCTGCGCCACGGCGTCGGGCTGGTCGTCGGCGCTCGTCACGACGACGTAGCCGGCCTCGGTCACCGCCGTGAGGAGGCCAGCGCCCCCGACCACGAGGACCTTCGACCCCGGGGCGACGTGGTCGCCCAGGAGGCGAGCGCAGGCCTGCGCAGCCGTCATGACGTCCGAGGGCTCGGCGGGGATGTCGAGCGAGGTCAGCTGGTCGGAGACCGAGACGGGCTCCCGCGAGGCGTTGTTCGTGACGAACACGAGACGGAGCCCCCGCTCACGGGCTGAGGTCAGCCCGTGAGCGGCGTGCACGATCGGCTCGTGACCCTTGTACGCGACACCGTCGAGGTCGACGAGCGCGAGGTCGAAGGCCTCGGCCAGCGGCAGGTCGCTCCCCAGCAGGACGGCGCTCACGCGTCGTCCTGCTCGTCGTCCTGGCGCTCCTCTGCGGTCGGTGCAGACGGTGCGTCGTCGACTGTGCTCGACGGCGAGGGGACCTCGTCCGAGGCGTCCCCGTCGGAGACGTCCTCGTCCGAGGCGTGCTCGTCAGAGGCGTCCTCGTCAGAGCCGTGCTCGTCAGAGGCGTCCTCGTCAGAGCCGCTCTCCGTGACGTCCGCCTCGTCCTCGATCTCCTCGTCGCCGAGGTCGAAGACCACGACGTCGTCCTCAGGGGCGAGGTCGCCGATCTCCGCACGCTCCTTGGCGGTGAGGGTCGAGAGCAGTGCCTTCGCCTCGTCCGCACGGCCAGCAGCCTCGAGCACACCGGCGCGGGCCTCGATGACGCGGACCTGCAGCGCACGCTCGCCCTTGGGGACGGTGATGCCTGCGAGCACGGACTCTGCGGCCTCGATCTCGCCGAGGTCCAGACGGGCTCCGCTCACCACGATGGCGAGCTCCACCTTCTGGTCCTCGTCGAGCGTCTCAGCCTCGGGGGTCGCCGCCAGGGCGATGGCCCGCTCGGGACGACCGAGGCCCCGCTCGCAGTCGGCCATGATGGCGAGGTGCTCGGAGGAACCGTTCAGGCGACGGACCGTCCGGAGCTCACGGAGAGCCTCGGCGAAGCGCTCGGTCCTGTAGGCCGTGAGACCAGCGGCCTCACGCACGATGTCCACACGACCGGCACGACGCACAGCCTCCTGGGCGTGCTCGTACGCAGCCTCAGGCTCGGAGTCGATGAGCAGACCAGCCGCCACCAGGTGAAGGCCGACGGTCTCGGCGTTGTCCTTGGTCAGCGTCCGGAGGCGGCCCCGAGCGTCGCGGTCGAGGTCGGAGAACTGGATGCCCTCGGGCAGCTGGGGAGCTGCGTGACGCACGGACGTGTCGTCGCGGAACGTGCGTGCCGCGGGGGCTGCGTCGTCTCGGGGCGCCCGCTCACGGGGTGCCTCGGAGCGTGCAGGGGCACGGTCCTGACGCGGACGGTCGCCCTGGACGGGACGTCCACCCTGGGGGCGGTCGTCACGACGCGGGCCACGGTCACCGAAGGAGGGACGGTCGCCCTGGGGGCGGTCGTCACGACGGGGACCACGGTCACCGAAGGAGGGGCGGTCGCCCTGGGGACGGTCGTCACGACGAGGACCACGGTCACCGTACGACGGACGATCACCCTGGGGACGGTCGTCACGGCGCGGGCCACGGTCACCGAAGGACGGCCGGTCGCCCTGGGGGCGGTCGCCGTAGGAGGGACGTCCACCCTGCGCACGGTCGTCGCGGCGAGGGCCACGGTCACCGTACGACGGACGGTCACCCTGGGGTCGGTCGTCACGACGCGCGCCGCCCTGGGGACGGTCACCGTAGGCGGGACGCTCACCCTGGGCGCGGTCGTCACGACGGGGACCACGGTCACCGAAGGACGGGCGGTCGCCCTGGGGACGGTCGCCGTAGGAAGGACGGCCACCCTGCGCGCGGTCGTCGCGGCGCGGGCCGCGGTCACCGAAGGACGGGCGGTCACCCTGGGGACGGTCGCCGTAGGAAGGACGGCCACCCTGAGGACGGTCGTCACGGCGCGGGCCACGGTCACCGAAGGACGGGCGGTCACCCTGGGGGCGGTCGCCGTAGGAGGGACGTCCACCCTGCGCACGGTCGTCACGACGGGGACCACGGTCACCGTACGAGGGGCGGTCGCCCTGGGGGCGGTCGTCACGACGCGCGCCGGCCTGGGGACGGTCTCCGTAGGAGGGACGGCCACCCTGGGGGCGGTCACCGTATGCGGGGCGCTCGCCTTGCGCGCGGTCGTCGCGGCGCTGGCCGCGGTCACCGTAGGACGGGCGGTCACCCTGGGGACGGTCGCCCTGGGGACGGTCGCCGTAGGACGGACGTCCACCCTGCGCGCGGTCTCCGTATGCCGGACGCCCACCCTGGGGTCGCTCGTCGCGTCGAGCTCCGCCCTGAGGACGGTCTCCGTAGGAAGAACGGCCACCCTGGGGACGGTCACCGTATGCGGGGCGCTCACCCTGCGCGCGGTCGTCGCGGCGCGGGCCGCGGTCACCGTAGGACGGGCGGTCGCCCTGGGGTCGGTCGTCGCGGCGAGCTCCGCCCTGGGGACGGTCTCCGTAGGAGGGACGGCCACCCTGGGGGCGGTCACCGTATGCGGGGCGCTCGCCCTGCGCGCGGTCGTCGCGGCGCGGGCCGCGGTCACCGTACGAGGGTCGGTCGCCCTGGGGTCGGTCGCCGTAGGAGGGACGTCCACCCTGTGCGCGGTCGTCGCGACGCGGGCCGCGGTCGTCTCCGCGGGCGGGACGTGAACCTGAAGAGCCTCCACGTCCTGCTCCGCCGTTGTTCCGGCCGTAGCCTCCAGCCCTGCCGTCCTCGCGGCCTCTGCTGGCGCCCGAACGGTCCTGGTCGTCGCTCACGTGTACTCCCTCTTCAAGTTGACCATGCATGACTATCATCGCACCCGGACGTCGCAGCGAGAAGGTCTCGAGCTGCGCGTCACAGGGAACGGTCTTGACGCTGAGTGGTGACCACCAGCGGCGCCGAGCGCGCTGATGTCCATCACAACGACGAAGGCCCACCCCAAAAGTGGGGTGGGCCTTCGTTGAATGGTTGTCCGGCGGCGACCTACTCTCCCACACAGTCTCCCGTGCAGTACCATCGGCGCAGAGGGGCTTAGCTTCCGGGTTCGGAATGGGACCGGGCGTTTCCCCCTCGCTATGACCGCCGTA